>CAKUIF010000005.1 GCA_934660915.1 uncultured Olsenella sp.
GCTGCAACGTTCCAACAAATCAAAAGGTCTTAGAATCTACGGTTTAGCCCTTGACTTCATATAGCTGGTCTCCTTTCCTTGAGCCCGTCTTTCCCTCTTTTTCGCGACGGGCATAAATAAACAACTGGTGCGGCCTTCTACGTGGCCGGGCGTCGCTCCGGGTATTTAGCGGTGTAGCCCTCGATGTGCAGCGTCGAGGCGATGATGTCCTTCACGGTCTCGTCGGGCACATCCGGATGCGTGCGTATATACATGAGCAGTCCCATGACAAGCGTGTAGAACGTCTCGTAAACGTGGTCGATGCGCAGGTCGTGGCGGGCAATGAAGTCGGCTACGGTCGTTTCGCACAGATAGCGTGTCACGCGCTCGACCGCATGGTGCAAAAAGCCGCCGTAGAGGGCGCCGCTACCTGAGGTGAGTGTGGCGGGCAGCTCGTGGCCGTCGGCAACCAAGCGCTTGAACAGCGGCGCCACGGTGTCGAGCGCGCCCTCGATGTCGCCCACGACGCGGCTGGCGTTCCAGCGCTCGAGCTCGTGGATAAAGCCCTCGATTGCCTCGTCCATAACGGCCTCGACGGCGGCGTCCATATCGGAAAAGTAATGGTAGAAAAGGGAGCGCGTGCAGCCTGCCTGCTCGGTTACGGCGGATACCGACAGATGGGACACCCCGCGCTCGGCGCTGACGATGCGCACCGCTTCGAGGATCCTGCGACGGCGCTCGTCTCCGGGGAGGCGCTTGGGGGCGACGGCCACGGGGGCGCATCCATCCGGCTGGGTTTCAATGTGTTGCGGGGCTGCATCGCGTGCTGGATTCGATGACACGCTGCGGGTGCTCATCCGTTCGCCGCCTTTCTGATGCCTCGGCCCTGTGATCCTCTTCCTAGTCTTGAATAATGTTGACAGTTCGTCAATACTGTTTTTGACGGTATGTCAACTTTGCAGGCTGAGCGTGCAGGGGCGCGCTCACCTTGCTAAAAAGAAGGACCGCAGCTCGCGCGATCGACGCGCGGCAAGGGAGGGGACGCCATGATTCTCAATGGACCGGGGATTAGCTATGCCGAGCCCGATATCGGAGCGGAGTTCGTTCCGCCGCTGCCTGAGCATCCGCGCGAGAAGATCGTGAAGCTGTGCGAGCACTGCACGAATCGCCTGCTCCACCGCGATGAGCTGCTGGGCTACGAGTACTGGTCGTTTGCCGAGGCGGCAACCGATGAGCAGGCGGACGTCCTGCTCAAGATGAAGATGCGCCGGCCCTATACCCTGGCCGAGATGGTCAAGCTGACGGGCATGCCCGAGGCTAAGATCGAGAAGATGCTCGACGACATGAGCTATACCGGTCTGCTTGAGTACAACTGGGAAAACCCCACGCGCTCCAAGCAGTGGGTGCTTCCCATGCTCGTGCCCGGCTCGGCCGAGTTCCTCAACATGCGCGTGAGCCAGCTGGACGAGCACCCGGTGTTCGCCAAGTTCTTCGAGCAGGCCTCCAAGGGTCCGCTGTCCCGCGCAACGCCGATGGTCCCGCCCGGAGGCGCCGGCATCGGCATGCACGTTATCCCCGTCGAGCAGGCCATCGACGCCGCGAGCACCTCGGTGCCCATCGAGCACATCGAGCACTGGCTGGACAAGTACGACGGTAAGTACGCCGCATCTACCTGCAGCTGCCGTGCGAGCCGTAAGGTTTTGGGCGAGGGCTGCGGCGACGATCCGCGCGATTGGTGCATCGCCGTGGGCGACATGGCCGACTACGTGGTCGAGACCGACCGAGGCCACTACATCACGCGCGAGGAAGTCTATGACATCCTGCGCGCCGCCGAGGATAACGGCTTTGTGCACCAGATCACCAATATCGATGGCGAGAACAAGATTTTCGCCATCTGCAACTGCAACGTGAACGTGTGCTACGCGCTGCGCACCTCTCAGCTGTTCAACACGCCCAACCTGTCGCGCTCCGCTTATGTTGCGCACACAGAGGCCGATAAATGCGTGGCGTGCGGCCGCTGCGTGGAGGTGTGCCCCGCGGGCGCCGTCAAGCTGGGGCAGAAGCTCTGCAGCAAGGCGACGGGCAAGGTACCCGAGTACCCGCGCCAGGAGCTGCCCGATGCCGTGAAGTGGGGGCCGGAGAAGTGGTCGCCCAACTACCGCAACGACAATCGCGTCGAGACGCACGAGGCCGGCACCGCACCCTGCAAGACCGCCTGCCCGGCGCACATCGCCGTCCAGGGCTACCTCAAGCTCGCGGCGCAGGGTCGCTACGACGAGGCGCTCGCGCTCATCAAGCGCGAGAACCCGCTGCCCGCCGTGTGCGGTCGCATCTGCAACCGCCGCTGCGAGGATGCGTGCACGCGTGGCAGGGTCGACGCCGCTATCGCCATCGACGAAGTGAAGAAGTTCATCGCCCAGCGCGACCTGGACGCCGCGACGCGCTATATCCCGCCGGTGGTCACGCCCACGCGCGCGGGCGGCTTTGACCAGAAGATCGCCATCATCGGCGCCGGCCCCGCGGGCCTTTCGTGCGCGTTCTATCTGGCCGAGAAGGGCTACAAGCCGGTCGTGTTCGAGAGGATGCCGCGCCCCGGCGGCATGCTCACCTACGGCATTCCCTCCTTCAAGCTGGAAAAAGACGTCATTGAGGCGGAGGTCGAGGTTATCCGCCAAATGGGCGCCGAGTTCCGCTATGGCGTAGAGGTGGGCCGCGACGTGACGCTCGCCGAGCTGCGCGAGCAGGGGTTCGCCGCCTTCTACGTTGCCATCGGCTGCCAGGGTGGCCGCCTGCCCGGCATTGACGGACAGGACGCGAAGGGCGTCTGGACCGCCGTCGATTTCCTGGCCAAGTACACCGACCAGACCGCGGGCGCCGCCCCCGCGATGGGCCGCACGGTGGTTGTGGGCGGTGGCAACGTCGCTATCGACGCTGCGCGCGTGGCGGCTCGCACTCAGGCCCCTGAGGTCACGATGCTGTGCCTCGAGTCTGCCGAGGAGATGCCCGCAAGCGACGAGGAAGTTGCCGAGGCCCGCGAGGACGGCGTGGACATCCGCTGCGGCTGGGGTCCCAAGGAGGTCCTTACCGACGAGGCCGGCGCGGTGCGCGGCATCGTGCTCAAGCGCTGCACGCGCGTGTTTGACGAAGACGGCCGCTTTGCTCCCGAATATGACGAGGGCGACCTCGTGACCATCGAGTGCGACCAGGTTGTCTTCGCCATCGGCCAGAGCATCGAGTGGGGCAGCCTGCTGGAGGGCTCTGCCGTCGAGCTCGGTCGCGGCCAGGGCGCCGTTGCCGATCCGCAGACGTATCAGACCGCCGAGCCCGACATCTTTGTGGGCGGCGACGTCTACACCGGCCCCAAGTTCGCCATCGACGCCATCGCCGCTGGCCACGAGGCCGCCGTGTCGATCCACCGCTTTGTTCAGCACGGAACGCTCACCATTGGCCGCAACCAGCGCAAGTACGTTGAGCTCAACAAGGACGATGCCGACCTTTCGAGCTACGATACCGCCCAGCGTGAGGTTCCGGTGGCTAAGGACGCCGCGGCTGCCAAGGCGGCGCCTTTCCGCGAGTACGTGGAGACGCTGACCGAGGAACAGGTGCGCGCCGAGACCGCGCGTTGCCTGGGCTGCGGTGCGTCCGTCGTCGATCCCAACAAGTGCATCGGCTGCGGCCTGTGCACGACCAAGTGCGCGTTCGATGCCATCCACCTTACGCGCGAGCGCTCCGAGTGCTCCAACATGGTCAAGTACGAGAAGAAGGTTCCTTCGCTTGCGAAGTATGCCCTCAAGCGCGAGATCAAAATTCGTTTTGGCAAGAAGAAGTAACGTGGCGAGCCTCGGGTTTTAACCGCTGCGCTGGATGGGCGGGGCCGACGCATTGGCGGCCCCGCCTTTTAGATAAGAGGTTGGTGTCATGCACGAGCTGGGCATCGTGTTCCATATCATCAGGACAGTCGAGGACGCGTGCCGCGACAACGCGATTTCGCGCGTGTCGTCGGTGACGCTGCAGCTCGGCGAGGTCTCGGGCGTGGTGCCGCATTATCTTGAGGACGCCTGGCACTGGGCGAGCAACAAGAACCCGCTGGTGGCGGGCGCCGAGCTCAAAGTCGAGGAGATTCCTGCGGTCACGTATTGCGAGGAATGCAAGAAGACATACGAGACGGTGGCGCACGGCAAGACGTGCCCGTACTGCGGAAGCTCGCGCACGTATCTGGTGCAGGGCCAAGAGGTGATGGTGAAGGAGATAGAGACTCCTGACGAGCAACGTTCGCGCGATGGCGCGGCGCCCGGGACATCGCCGGACCCGGTGGATGCCGCCAACCCGCTGATTATCGAGTAGGGATGTGCCGCGCGCTAAGAAACGCCGGGTTCCAGCCCCTCCGAACGTCGATTTGCTAAGAATCCCCAGGTTCCAGCCCTGTTTGCGCGACTGGAACCTGGGGATTCTTAGCATTTGCGGCTCTCGCGCGGCTGGAACCGCGCGTTTCTTAGCGCCCGCGTCTCGCCCCCGCCCCGCCCGCCGTGCGCATCGCCGTATGGGGCTTCTCTCTAATTACGAAACACGGTTGAAATACTTCCCGACACGTGTCAGACTGACGCGCAGGCTAAAGGCGACGCGTGAAGGAAGGCACTGTGGAGGAGAAGACCGCCTACGAGGGGGACCCGCTCTCTCCGATCTGCGAGGACCAGACCGACGAGGAGGGCCGCCGCGCCGACGAGGTGTCCGAGCGCCGCACTGCCGGTTACGGGAAGCTGCCGTTCTTCGGCATGCTCAACCTCGGCCTCGTTCTCACGGCGTTCGCCATCGTCGTCTTCAAGACGCCCAACCACCTGGCCTTCGGCGGCACCTCGGGCGTCGCCGTCGTGCTCTCGACGCTCTTTCCCCAGCTGCCCGTCTCGGCGTTCATGTGGGTCTTGAACCTCGTCCTCGTCGCGCTCGGCTTCGTGTTCCTCGACCGCCGTGCCGTCCTGTGGAGCGCGTTCGCCTCGGTCGCGCTCTCCGCTTACGTCTCGCTGTTCGAGTGGCTCATTCCCATCCAGTCGTCCGTCACGGGCGACCTCGCGCTCGACGTGTGCTTCGCGGTCCTTCTTCCCGCGCTCGGCAGCGCGCTCGTCTTCGACATCGGCGCGTCGACGGGCGGCACCGACATCCTCGCCATGATCCTGCGCCGCCGCACCGACATCGAGATCGGCAAGGCGCTCTTTGCCGTCGACATCGCCATCGTCTGCGCGGCCGCCGTGCTCTATGGCCCGCGCACCGGCCTGTGGTGCATCCTCGGCCTCGTGGCAAAGACGTTCGTCGTGGATGTCGCCATCGAGTCTATCCGCCAGCGAAAAGTCTGTCAGGTCATCTGCAGGTACCCGCACGACGTCGAGGAGTTCATCGTCCGTACGCTTGGCCGCACCGCCACCGTGATGACCGGCTGGGGCGCCTACTCTGGCAAGAAGGTCATCATCCTGAACACGGTGCTCACCCGCCGCGAGGCCATGGAGCTGCGCCTGTTCGTGCGCAGCATCGACCCGGGCGCGTTCATCACCATCACGAGCAGCTCCGAGATCATCGGCCGCGGCTTCCGCGGGGTGAACTGACGGCGGCGCGGCTTTCGCCGGCAAGAAGGGCCGTTCCCGCCCCCGCGCTATCCCGCGAGCCCCGCGGTCGGGTTCTCGGACTCGTCGGCATAAGGGGCAAGCCCGGCGTCCACGCGCTGCATCATCGTCTCCCACGCGTCCGTCTTGACCTTCTCGTACCAAACGCCGCCCTCATAGACGCCTTCGGTCGGCTCGAGGCCCGACATGAGGTCGCGGCTCATGTCGAAGCCCGCGAAGCGCACGCCGAGCGCCATGAGCTCGATGCCCGAGATGTCGGTGCTTACGCTCCCGGCCGCGGCGTTGAGGCCGCGCGCGAGCATGATCGGGTTGCCGCTGAGGGTCTTCTTGAGGATCGCGCCGAGGACCATGCGCTGGTTGGCGGTGCGGTAGTAGTCGCCCGCGCCGTAGGCGTCGTAGGCGTGGCGCGCGCGGCACAGGCCGAGCGCCTGCGCGCCGTTGATGGTCTGGGGCCCCGCCGCCAGGTGCACGTCGGCGAGGTCGTCGTCGATGTCGATGGGCACGTTCACGTCGATGCCCCCGAGGTCGTCGACGACCGAGGTGAAGCTGTCGAAGTCGATCTCGGCGTAGTGCGAGATCTTGACGCCCGCGAGGTCCGAGACGGCGCCGATGAGCAGGGGAGCTCCGCCCAAGGTGTAGGCGGCGTTGATCTTCTGCTTGCCGTAGTTGCCGCCGAGGTCGACGAGGGTGTCTCGCTGGATCGAGACGAGCGTGAGCTTGGCGGCCACCGGGTCGACGCGCGCGAGCATGATGGAGTCGGTGCGGAAGGTGCCGCCCGTCGAGTTGTCCTCCACGCGCTGCTCGGACTTGTCGGTGCCCACGAGCAGCATGTAGAAGGGCTGCCCGGGGAGCACGGGCGAGAGCGCCGCGCGCGCCTCGAGCGAGACGCCCGAGCCGAGGCGCACCGTGAGCACGACCGAGAAGGCAAGAAGAACCGCGAGGACGCCGATGAGTACCCGCTTGACGGTTCTCGCCCAGTTGCGCGGCTTTGCCGGCCGCGGCGCGCGGCGCCCCTGGGGTCGCTGGCCCGCGTAGGCGTCGACGTTGCTGCGCCCGCCCCGCGCGGGCGAGAAGCCCTGCCTGCGGTACTCGCCGCTCTCGCGCAGGCCGCCGCCCACGCCGCCTGCGCCCTCCAGCCTGCGCCCGACCTCATGGCCGGCGTGGCGCACGGGGTTGGCGTTCTCGCGCTCTTGCCGCATGCGGCGGTAGCGGTCGACGTCGCTCGCCTCGCGGCGCGACACGTTGGGCCGGCGGTCGGCGTTGGTCATGGGATGCTCCTTCTGTGTTGCTTTGCTGCCTGTGCCTGATGGTACCCACATGGGGTGGGGCAGCGGCTACCTACCGAGAAAGCTCCCCAAGCTGCCCAAAAGCCCGCCGAGCGTGCCGCCGAGCCCCAGCTTCGAGAGGTCGAGCTTGGCGATGTCGATGTTCAGCCTGCTCGCGGCGTCCTGGAGCGCGATCAGGTCGAGCTTGGTGAGGTTGAGTTGCGCAAGGTCGAGCTTGGAGATGTCGACGTCGCTGAAGTCGAGCCCGAGCTCGGCCGCGCGGGCAAGGGTGCCCTGGACGACGGCGTTGATGTCGAAGTCGGTGGTCCCGCAGATGGCGGCGACGGCGCCCTTGGGGTCGGCGATCAGCTCCTGGGCCTTCTCGGGCGCCTGCTGCACGGCGGCGACGATTCGGTTGACGATCTCGGTGGTCTGCATGGCTTCCTCTTTTCGTCGGGCGATTGCGTGGCCCCTACTTTACGCCTGCGCCCGTGTGCCCACGCTCGGCCCTTCTTGGCCCGCGCGAAGAAACCGCAGGTTCCAGCCCCGGCGGGCGACGGTGCGCTAAGAAATCCCAAGACCCAGCCCCGGCGGATGGCCCAGCGCTAAGAATTCCCAAGTCCCAGCCCCAGCGCGCCCGCATGCGCTAAGAAGCTCCAAGTCCCAGCCCTTCTTTCTGGGCTGGGACTTGCGATTCCTTAGCGCTCGGCGCCCTCCGGCGGCTGGAACCCGGGGTTTCTTAGCAAGAAGGGCGCACCGAAAGCTGGAACCCGCGATTTCTGAGCGCCCGCCGCCCGCTACCCGCCGCCATGTTTCCGAACGTGGGCAAATCCGCTGCCCCGCGCGGCCATCGGCTAAGCTAGACCGCACGTGACCTTCGCGATAGGAGTGAGCATGCGCCACATCAAGACGATCGACGACATCACCAAGGACGGCAAGGTAGAGTTCGGCGAGGGGTATGACTTCGTGTCCGACGCCGCCGACGCCGACGCCATCCTCATGCGATCGACCGACCTGCACGGCTACGAGCTTCCCGGATCCATCCGCGCCATCGCCCGCTGCGGCGCCGGCGTGAACAACATCCCCGTTGAAGAGTACGCAAAGAAGGGCGTCGTCGTCTTCAACTCCCCGGGCGCGAACTCCAACGCCGTCAAGGAAATCGTCATCGCCATGCTCATCCTCTCGTCGCGCGGCGTCGTGCAGTCCATGGACTGGGTGCGCGCCCACGCCGACGACCCCAACATCCTCGTCAACGCCGAGAAGGCAAAGAAGGCCTTCGTCGGCCACGAGCTCAAGGGCAAGCGCATCGGCGTCGTGGGCCTGGGCAACGTCGGCTCCAAGGTCGCCAACGCCTGCGTCGACCTCGGCATGGACGTCTACGGCTACGACCCCTTCATCTCGGTCGAGCACGCCTGGGTGCTCTCCCGCGACGTCCAGCGCGTGGGCACGCTCGAGGACCTCTGCCGCAACTGCGACTACCTCACGCTCCACGTGCCGTCCAAGTCCGACACCGTCGGCATGATCGGCGCCGACCAGCTCGGCCTGCTCAAGCCGGGCGCGGTCCTGATCAACTATGCCCGCGAGACGATCATCGACGAGGACGCCGTCGACGCGGCGCTGCGCGGCGGGCGCCTCGCGTGGTTCTCCTGCGACTTCGCCACGCCCAAGACGGTGAAGATGCCCAACACCTTCATCACCACGCACTCCGGCGCCGGCACCGGCGAGGCTGAGGCAAACTGTGCCGACATGGCCATCTCTGAGCTCAAGGACTACCTGGAGAACGGCAACATCGTCCACTCCGTCAACTACCCCGCCTGCTCCATGGGCAAGGCCCGCGCCGCGAGCCGCATCGCCTGCCTGCACGCCAACGTGCCCAACATGATCGGCCAGATCACGGCCATCCTCGCGCACGATAACGCCAACGTCCAGCGCATGGTCAACGAGTCCGCCGGCGAGAACGCCTACACCATGTTCGACACCGACGAGCACTTGGACGACGCGACCATCGAGGCCTTGAAGCAGATCCCCGCCGTCTATCGCGTCCGCGTGATCAAGTAACGGCCTCAGGCCCTAAGCGGCCTCGGCCGCCTCGCCCTTCTTTTCAAAGAAGCCCGAAAGCAAGCCCCCGTCGCGCATACGCGTGGCGGGGGCTTGCTGGGAGGGCGTTATGTGAGCGGGCAGGGGAGCGCAAACCCGGGCAAGAAGGGCGAGGGGAGGGCGCCTTCCTGCCCGGGCCGGGCCTCCGTCCCGGGAGCGCTTCTGGCCTTAGGCCAGACTCACCTCGCGGCCGGAGACGAACTTGCGCGCGATGCGCCCGCCCTCCTCGGCGAGGTAGACGTAGCGCTCGACGCGCTCCCACACGTCGAGGTCGCGCGGGGTGCGGATAGCCGAGTCGTCGAGCACGAGCGCGTCGAACTCGTAGCCTGCCGCAAGCGAGCCGACGCGGCCGAAGAACGAGCCGCCGCCTGCGGTGGCGAGCCACAGGGCCTCCTGCGTCGTCAGCGGGGCGAGCCCCTCGTCGACGAGGCGCCAGCGCAGCTTCGAGACGGCCACGGCGTCGGCCATGCAGCGGAACATGGATAGGTTCGCGCCGCCCGCGACGTCGGTGCCGAGCCCCACGTTCATGCCGAGGTCGAGGTAACGGCGCACGGGCGCGATGCCGCTCGAGAGCTGGGCGTTTGACTGCGGGCAGTGGGCAACGTAGGTGCCCGTGCGGCGCAGAAGCTCGGTCTCGGTCTCGTCGGAATAGATGCAGTGCGCCATGACGGTGCGCTCGCCGAGCATGCCGAAGTGGTCGTACGCGTCGCCGTAGCAGGTCGACCAGGGGCAGAGCTCCTTGACCCAGCCGCACTCGGAGGGATTCTCGGAGAGGTGGCTCTGGACGGGCAGGTTGAACTCGTCGCGGATGGATGCAAGCTCGGCCATGAGCTCGTCGGTGACGCTCGGCGTGAAGCGCGGGGTGACGATGGGCGCCGTGTGGTCATAGCGGCCGGCGACGTCGGCGAGCCAGCGGCGGGTGTCGGCCGCGGACTGAGTGGTTTCCTCCTCGAGGTTCTCGCCGCCGTTGCGGTCCATGTTCACCTTGCCCACGTAGGTGGAGACGCCGGTGGCCTCGAGCTTGTCCATGAGGAGCTCCGTGGCCTCGATGTGCAGCGTGCCAAAGACGACGGCGCGCGTGGTGGCGCTGCGGCGCAAATCATCGGCAAAGATGTCGTAGGCGCGGCCGGCGTAGTTGAGGTCGGCGTAGTGGGCCTCCTCGGGGAAGGTGTGGGTGTTCAGCCAATCGAGCAGCTCGAGGTCCATGCCGAGGCCGCGGAAGGCGTACTGCGGGGCGTGGATGTGGATGTCGCTCATGCCGGGGATGATCAGGTTGTCGCCGCAGTCGATGAGGGGAAGGGCGGCATAGGCCTCGGGGAGCTCGTCGTACACGCCGGCCGAGACGCCGTCGACGCACACGGCGTATCCGTTGGGCGTGCAGGAGACCTCCTGCGGGGTGGTGTTGTAGCAAACGTTGCCCTTAAGGACGAACGACTTGGTCTCATTGGTTTCCATGGCTCTGCTCCTTTCCGGCTAGATGAGGATGTACTTGACGATGAACACGACGGCGAGCACGTACATCATGGGGCTGATCTTCTTCGCGTCGCCCGCGAGCAGGTTGATCACCACATAGGAAATGATGCCCAAAGAGATGCCCTCGACAATGCTGTAGCAAAACGGCATGCCCACGAAGCAGAGGAACGCGGGGATGGACTCGGTGGGGTCGCCGAAGTCGATGCTCAGAACCGAGCTCGCCATGAGGGAGCCCACGATGACGAGCGCGGGCGCCGTCGCAAAGGAGGGGATGGCGAGGAAGAACGGCGAGAGGAACATCGAGAGCAGGAACAGCACGCCCGTGGTGAGGCCCATGAGTCCCGTGCGGCCTCCCTCGGCGATGCCGGCGGCGCACTCGACCGAGCAGCAGGTGGCGGAGTTGCCGAGCGCACCGGCGATCATCGTAGCCACCGACTCGGCGCCCATGGCGCGGCCGACGCCGGGCATGTTGCCGTCCTCGTCGAGGAGCTCGGCCTTGGCGCCCAGGCCGATGAGCGAGCCCACGGTGTCAAAGAGGCTCGTGAGCAGGAAGGCGAAGGCGACCACGATGAAGCCGAGGTCAGCGATGCGCGAGAAGTCCATCTTCATGAACGTCGGGGCAAGCGAGGGGATGGCCAGGCCGTTCGAGAAGTCGGGAAGCAGGCTCATGTAGCCGGCGGCGGGGTCGGGAACGTAGATGCCGCTAAGCTCGCAGACGATGCCGAGCACCCAGGTGATGATGATGCCGACGAGGATGTTGCCCTTGACGTTGCGGGCCATGAGCACGCCCGTGATCAGCAGGCCGACGACGAACAACACAACGCTGATGCCGGCGGTGTTGAAGGTGCCGTCCGCCAAGCTTCCCGAGAACGAGAAGATCGAGACGAGTGTCGCGGGGCTGCTTACCACGAGGCCGGAGTTCTTGAGGCCGATGATCGTGATGAAGAGGCCGATGCCCGTGCTGATGGCGTACTTGAGGTTCAGGGGGATCGCCTCGAAGATCTTGTCCCGCAGGCTCGTGAGCGAGATGAGCGCGAACACGACGCCCTCGACGAAGATGGCCGCCAGCGCGACCTCCCAGCTGTAGCCCATGCCCAAGACCACGGTATAGGCGAAGTAGGCGTTGAGGCCCATGCTCGGCACGAGCACGAACGGGTAGTTGGTAAGAAGTGCCATAACGAGCGTGCCGAGGAAGCACACGAGGGCCGTGGCGGTAAACACGGCGCCGGCGTCCATGCCGGTCGCGCTCATGACGGAGGGGTTCACGGCCAGGACGTACGCCGCCGTGACGAAGGTGGTGAGTCCTGCGAGCACCTCGGTCTTTACCGTGGTGCCGTGCTTCTTGAGGTGGAACAGCCTGTCGAGCTTCTCTTCCATAGATGTCTCCCTTAAGACCGCTGCGGGCCCATCGCCCACATGCCGAGCGGGCATCGCGCCCGCGATGTGCCGCAGAGTCGCTGCGGCTTCAGCCCCGGCACCGCGACGGTAGGGCGTCCCGTACGGAAACAAACGCCGCCGTTGTGTTTTAGCGTGCCGTTGGTCACGGGTCGGCCCAGGTCCCTCGCGAAAGGAGGGGCCGGCCCGCATCGGGTGAGACGATTATTATTTATTACTATTACTAATAATAAATTCTTACTTTGAATGGTCGATTCGATTCCGCGAGCGGTATCCAGGCGTCTTTAGCCCTGTCGGCGGACCTGCTGGAGATAGCGGTAGACGCTGGGGACGGAAACGCACAGGACGTTCGCGACCTCGGAGGCCGCGCCCTTGATGAGGAAGGTTCCCGCCTGCTCGAGCCTGCGGATGACCTCGATGCGACCTGCCTGGTCGAGCTCGCTCGCGGTCTTTCCGAGCGCGCCCAGAAGGGAGCGCACCTGCTCCGCCACGCCGGTGTCCGCGCCGCCGATCGAGAGCGTCTCGATGCTCGACTCGCGGTACGCGGCGCGTACGGCCTCGAGGTTCGTGTCGCGGTACTCCTCGGAGCCGCCGTGGCGGTAGGCCTCCATGAAGGCGTTGATGCTGTCCTCGAGCGTGCGGAACGGCTGCGGGTCGATGTTGACGCACAGGATGCCGACGATCTTTCCCTCGTCGCGGATGAAGTACGAGGAGCTCTGCATCGGCCTGCCGTCCGCCGTCGTCGCTACGTAGTCGCTCACGAAGCTATCGCCGGAGTGCTCGAGCTGCTCGGCCATCTTGAGCGCGAAGTCTGTGGCGGGCGCTCCCACGGCGCGGCCCGAGACCTCGCCGTTGACGATCCTGACGACGGAGTGCTCGGGGTCCTCCAGGTCGTGCAGCACGACCTCGGTCGAGGCCCCTAGCGCGCGGCCGAGAAAGTCCACGAGCGGGACGAGCTCTTCTACCTTCTTGTTCATGCGGGCCCTTTCTGTGCCGCGGACTTCAACCTTTTAAGTATAAGTCCGAACGCGGCCAACGTCGCATGGCGTCATGCCGACGGTACCAAGGGCTTGCGTACGACGGGCAGACGGTTACATCTCGAAGCGCGCCAGCGCGGCGTCTATCTGCCCCTCGCAGACCTTTGCGATGCGTGCCACGATCGCATGGTGCCCGAGCGCTTGTTGTGATAATTGGCGCTGTGGCACAAAATGGGCGCTTACGTTGTGAAAAACGGCGCTGTGGCACCGAAATCGTGCCACAGCGCCCAAAAACACAACGGCCGACGGGCCCGAAGGCGGCGTCGGCAGCAAAACAAAGCGGGCACAGGGGTGGATGCCCCTGCGCCCGCCTCCCGGTTTTCAGCCTGTGGTTCGCGCCGACGGCGCGCACTTCTTGCCTAGGAGTCGTCGTCTGTGCTCATCGACTTGGCCTCGTCGAGGTAGCTGTAGAGCGTGTACTTCGAGATACCGAAGTACTTGCACACCTTCGGCCCGCTCTTGGTGATGAGGAAGGCGCCTGCGTCGTTGAGGTAGCGGATGGCGCGGACCTTGTCGTCCTTGGTCATGAGCGAGACGGGCGTGCCCACGAGCTCGACCGACTGCTCGAGCAGGTCGTCGAGCAAATCGGCGATGTTTCGCACGATGGGTTCGGGCTCGCTGGGCGCCGCCGGCTCCACGCCGCAGAGCCACTGGATCGTGCCCTGCGCCGCGCGCAGCATGGTGATGTCGAAGTTGATGGCAAAGATGCCGGAGATCTCGCCGTTGGAGTCGCGCAGAAAGACGGTCGAGGACTTGAGAATCTTTCCGCTGGCGGTCTTGGTGAGGTAGGAGAGCCTGTCGGCAAGCTCGCCGGTCCCTGCGTGGAGCGCCTCGAGCACCACGTGCGAGGGGCCGTCGCCCACCTTGCGGCCGGTCACGTGCCCGTTCTCGATCCACACGATCGAATGGTCGGGGTCCTTGACCTTGAGGTCGTGGATAACGACCTCGCAGCCCTCGCCGAACTGCAAGGCGATGGCGTGGCCCAGGCGCTTGTAGAAGTCGAGATGGTTGTCCTGCATGCGAAATACTCCGTCGAATCTTTGGGTGGTCGGGTGCTGGTATGTACCTCTGCTGGTAGCTTGCGAAATTTTACATCACGAATAGAACGATGTGAAACACCTAACAAACAGTTTGTTAGGTAGTCGTAACAAGGAAGCGCACGAACGGCTTGACGTTTGCCGCCGACAACTACCGTTTACCGATTTGCAAACAGGGGGTAACTTGCCCTTCTTGCGTCATAAACCTGCAGATATAACAATTAGTTTGTGCTAAAAACAGATTGTTTGCAGCACTTCGCGCTTGGCGAAACTTACTCGCGCGCTCTTGCGTACGCGTGCAGAATCTGTAGGCAACACGTGAAGTTTACGAGAGGGGAAACACACGATGTCTCAGACTGAGGAGTCAATCGGCTCACCGAAGCTTTTCCAGCGTGATGGCGTTCCGCCCATCAAAGACCTTCTGCCGACGTCATTGCAGCACGTTCTCGCGTGCTTCGCGGGCGCCATCGCACCGGCGATGATGATCGCCTCCACCTGTAACTTCACCCCCGAGCAGGAGCAGGCCATCATCCAGGTCGCGCTTATCCTCACGGCCCTCGACACGCTGCTCCAGCAGTTCCCGATCTTCGGGCGCATCGGCTCCAACCTGCCCATCATCACCGGCGTCTCGTTCGCCTTCCTGCCCGCGTTCCAGGCTATCGGCTTCGAGTTCGGCTTCGGCACGCTGCTCGGCGCCGAGCTCGTCGGCGGCGTGGTCGCCATCCTGTTCGGCCTGTTCTTCAAGAACGTCCGCAAGCTCTTCCCGCCGCTGGTCACCGGTACCGTCATCTTCACCATCGGCGTTTCTCTGTACCCGACGGCCATCAAGTACATGGCCGGCGGCGCCGGCTCGCCGATCTTCGGCTCCTTCCAGAGCTGGTTCGTGGGCCTGATCACCTTCGCCATCGTGTTCGGCCTGTCGAACTTCGGCAAGGGCGTCATCAAGCTCGGCGCGATCTTCTTCGGCATGATCGCCGGCTGCCTGATCTCCATCCCGCTCGGGATGATCGACCCCTCCGGCATCGCCGACGCCGCCTGGTTCGCCCTCCCGCAGCCCATACCCTTCAAGATCGAGTTCAACGGAGCCGCGTGCCTGACCATCGCCGTCGTCTACATCATGGCCAACGTCCAGCTCATCGGCGACCTCTCGGCCGCCACGCTCGGCGCGCTCGACCGCCTGCCCGAGGAGAAGGAGCTCTCCGGCGCCATCATGGCCCAGGGCACCGTCTCGATCGTCTCGTCCTTCTTCGGCGGCATGCCCACCTCGGCCTTCGGCCAGAACGTCGGCATCATCGTCTCGAACAAGGTCGTCAACCGCTGGGTCTTCGCCTTCGCGGCCGCCATCTTCGCCGTCGCCGGCTTTGTGCCCAAGGTCGCCGGCGTGCTCACTATGATCCCGCAGCCCGTCATCGGCGGCGCGACGATCTCGGTCTTCGGCACCATTACCCTGAACGGCATCCGCATGCTGGTCCGCGACGGCCTCACCCCGCGCTCCTGCACCGTCTTCGGCGTCTCGGTCGCATTCGGCCTCGGCATCGCCCAGGTCTCCGGTTGCCTGTCCGGCGCCGGCATGCCCGACTGGGTGTCCACCATCTTCGCCACCTCGGCCATCACGCCCTGCGCCATCATGGCCATCATCCTTAACAACGTACTGCCCCCGGAGGAGGTCCCCATGCCCTCCGACACCAACGGCCCCAACGACCTGCGCGTCGAGGCGGCCGCCGCGGTCGACGCCCAGGACGTCGACGTCGACACCCTCGAGGTCGTCTCCCGCGACGGCGAGGAGATCGGCGAGGTCGGCGTCATGTTCGACGCGGCCGAGCGCATGGCCACCTACGAGGACAAAAACACCGATGGCGGCGCTGACGGCGCATCGGTGAAGAAGTAGCAAGAAGTACGGGAACACTAAACCGTAAGAGGTGTCGCGGCCGGGTCCGCGACCGCAGGAGAGGAGACTCAATGATTCTCGTCGGCAATGGGCGCGTCATCACGCGCGATGCGGCCAACCCCTACATCGAGGACGGCGCGGTCCTTATCGAGGGCGACTCCATCGTCGCCGTCGGCAAGGAGTCCGAGCTGCGCGCCCGCGCGGTCGGTGCCTCCTTCGTCGACGCCCACGGCGGCGTCATCATGCCGGGCCTCATCAACTGCCACACCCACATCTACTCCGGCCTCGCCCGCGGCCTGTCCATCAAGGGCTGCAACCCCACCAACTTCCTCGAGAACCTCGAGCAGCAGTGGTGGAAGATCGACGACAACCTCACCCTCGACGGCACCCGCGCCTCCGCGTACGCCACGATCCTCGACTCGCTGCGCGACGGCGTGACCACGATCTTCGACCACCACGCGAGCTTCTGCGAGATCCCCGGGTCGCTGTTCGCCATCAAGGACGTCGCCGAGGAGCTCGGCATCCGCTCCTGCCTGTGCTACGAGACTTCCGACCGCCGCGGCACCGAGAAGCGCGACCAGTCCATCAAGGAGAACGCCGACTTCGCCCGCTGGGCTGCCGACGCCCGCAAGGACGGCAACCACATGGTCGCGGCCATGTTCGGCGGCCACGCCACCTTCACCCTCTCCGACGAGACGATGGACATGATGGCCGAGGCCAACAACGGCCTCACCGGCTTCCACATCCACGTCTGCGAGGGCATGAACGACGTTTGGGACTCCCGCCAGAACCGCGGCGGCATTAGCCCGATCGAGCGCCTGCTCCAGCACAACCTCCTCGGGCCCGACACCATGCTCGGCCACTGCATCCACGTGACCCCCGCCGAGATGGACATGATCCGCGAGTCCGGCACCTGGCTCGTCAACAACCCCGAGTCCAACATGGGCAACGCCGTCGGCTGCGCGCCCGTCCTTGAGTTCTTCCGCCGCGGCATCCCCGTGTGCATGGGCACCGACGCCTACACCCACGACATGCTCGAGAGCCTCAAGGTCTTCCTCATCATCCAGCGCCACAACGCCGCCATGCCCAACGTCGGCTGGTGCGAGGACATGGACATGCTCTTCAAGAACAACCCGGCCATGGCCACCAAGTACTTCGGCCGCGAGATCGGCAAGCTCGCCCCGGGCGCCGCTGCCGACGTCATCGTCATGGACTACAACCCGTTCACGCCCTTCTCGGACGAGAACATCGACGGCCACATGCTCTTCGGCATGATGGGCAAGAACTGCCGCACCACCATCGTCAACGGCCGTGTCCTCTACAAGGACCGCGAGTTCGTCGCCTTCGACGAGGAGAAGATCAACGCGTGGACCATGGGCGAGGCAAAGAAGCTCTGGGGCACGCTGAACGAGCGCGAGTACTAATCAGCGCAATTCGTCTTTCCGCCGGCGGCCGAGGTCATCGGTCGCCGGCATCGCGGCCTCCGCGGGGCCGCAGTCGCCGCGTCTAGGGGACGCGGCACTAAACCCGCCCTTCCGCGCGGTCTCGGAGGGGCAAGGAGAGGAGCTCGTATGAGCGACATCATGAGGCCGATCCCGTTCGCGCAGCTTATGGACTGGATCCTCACCGAGCACGCCGAGAAGAACAGCATCTTCGGCGTCCGCAAGATCGTGAAGCACGAGGGTGGTGCCGACCCGATCTTCGCCGAGAAGATCGAGACCCCGTTCGGCCCCGCCGCCGGCCCCAACAGCCAGCTCGCCCAGAACATCATCGCCTCCTACGTGGCCGGCGCGCGTTTCTTCGAGCTCAAGACCGTCCAGATCATGGACGGCGAGGAGCTTTCGAAGTGCGTCGCCAAGCCCTGCATCGTGGCTGAGGACGAGTGCTACAACTGCGAGTGGTCCACGGAGCTCACCGTCCCGCAGGCCATGAGCGAGTACATCAAGGCCTGGTGGGCCTGCAAGCTGCTCGCCCGCGAGCTCGGCCTGGGCGACCCGGACGGCTTCGTCTTCAACATGTCGGTCGGCTACGACCTCGAGGGCATCAAGAGCCCGAAGGTCGACGCCTACATCGAGGGCATGAAGGACGCCTCCGGCACCGACGTGTGGGCCGAGTGCCTTGAGTGGGCCCGCGCCAATGTCGAGCGCTTCGCCAACGTCGACGCCGCCTTCGTCGAGTCCGTGAGCCCGCGCGTCTCGTCCTCCGTGACCGAGTCCACGCTCCACGGCTGCCCGCCCGACGAGATCGAGCGCATCGCCACCTACCTCATCACCGAGAAGGGCCTGAACACCTACATCAAGTGCAATCCGACCCTGCTCGGCTACGACTACGCCCGTGAGCGCCTCGACGGCCTCGGCTTCGACTACATCGCCTTCGACGACAAGCACTTCCGCGAGGACCTCCAGTGGGCCGACGCCGTGCCGATGTTCGAGCGCCTGATCAAGCTCACCTCCGAGCGCGGCCTCTCGTTCGGCGTCAAGCTGACCAACACCTTCCCCGTCGACGTCACCCGCAAGGAGCTCCCGAGCGAGGAGATGTACATGAGCGGCCGCTCGCTGTTCCCGCTCACCATCCACCTTGCCCACCGCATTTCCGAGCAGTTCGACGGCAAGCTGCGCATCTCCTACTCCGGCGGCGCCGACGCCCAGAACATCCGCGACCTCTACGGCGCGGGCATCTGGCCGATCACCATGGCCACCACCGTCCTGAAGCCCGGCGGCTACGAGCGCTTCAGCCAGATTGCCGGCGTGCTTAAGGGCGCCGTGCGCAAGGACGACGTCGACGTCGCCGCCGTCGCCGCCCTTGACGACGCCGTGGCCGAGGCTCCCAAGTACAAGAAGCCCGTCAAGCCCGTGCCTTCGCACAAGCTCGACTGGCCGCTGCCCCTGACCAGCTGCTTCACCTCGCCCTGCCGCAACGGCTGCCCCATCGAGCAGGACATCCCCGCCTACCTCGCCGCCGTCGACGAGGGCCGTCTGGACGACGCCCTGGCCATCATCGCCGAGCGCAACGCCCTGCCCTTCATCACCGGCAACCTCTGCCCGCACCCCTGCGGCACCAAGTGCATGCGCGCGTTCTACGAGCCCGAGGGCGCGTCCATCCGCGCGAGCAAGCTCACGGCCGCCCGCGGTGGCATCGATGCCCTTCTTGCCGCCATCAAGAAGGACGGTGTGAAGGCCGCAGACGGCGCCGCCGACCACAAGGTCGCCGTCATCGGCGGCGGCCCCGCCGGCCTTGCCTGCGCGTTCTTCCTGTCCCGCGCCGGCGCCGACGTCACGATCTACGAGCGCAAGGACACCCTGGGCGGCGTCGCCCGCCACATCATCCCGGCGTTCCGCATCTCCGACGAGGACATCGACCGCGACGTCGAGCTCTGCCTCGCCTACGGCGCCAAGGCCCAGACCGGCGTCGAGGCCAAGTCCGTGGCCGAGCTCAAGGCCGAGGGCTACACCGACGTCGTCGTCGCCTGCGGCGCCTGGGCGCCCGGCCACGTCGGCCTGGAGTACGGCGACGAGATCGACGTCCTCGAGTTCCTCGGCGCCGCAAAGAAGGGCGCCGACCTCAGCGACCTCGGCTCCGACGTCGTGATCGTGGGCGCCGGCAACACCGCCATGGACGCCGCCCGCGTCGCCAAGCGCCTGCCGGGCGTCGAGAACGTCCGCATCGTCTACCGCCGCACCAAGCGCTACATGCCCGCCGACGAGGAGGAGCTGGCCGAGGCGCTCGCCGAGGGCGTCGAGCTCTGCGAGCTTCTTGCCCCCAAGGGAGTCCGCGACGGCATCCTGACCTGCGACAAGATGGTCCTGGGCGAGCCCGACGAGTCCGGCCGCCGCAGCCCCGTGGCCACCGGCGAGACCGTCGAGGTGCCCGCCACCGCCGTCATCTGCGCCGTGGGCGAGCACATCGAGGGCGAGCTCTACGAGGGCGCCGGCGTCGAGGTCGACCGCCGCGGCCGTCCCGCCGGCTGCGCCACCGGCGTCGAGGGCGTCTGGGCCGCCGGCGACTGCCGCCGCGGTCCCGCGCGCTTCGTCGACGCGATCGCCGACGCGCAGGAGGTCGCAAAGGCGATGCTCGGCGTCGACTTCTCGGCCTACGCCGCCGCCAACGTCCGCACCGGCCACGAGGACGGCTGTTACGGCCGCAAGGGCGACCTGCGCCTCGGCTGCGCCTCCTGCTCCAAGGACTCCGGCTGCCTCGGCTGCGCCACCGTCTGCGAGGCCTGCTGCGACGTCTGCCCGAACCGCGCCAACGTCTCCATCGTGGTGCCCGGCCTCGTCCAGCACCAGGTCGTCCACGTCGACGGCATGTGCAACGAGTGCGGCAACTGCGCCGTGTTCTGCCCGTGGAGCGGCCGTCCCTTCAAGGACAAGCTCACCCTCTTCTGGAGCGCCGAGGACATGGGCAACTCCGAGAACCAGGGCTTCCTGCCCCAGGCCGACGGCACCTTCCTCGTTCGCCTGGACGGCAAGACCGCCGCGTTCGACGTCGACGACGCCCACTGCGGCCTGCCCGAGGAGGTGCGCCTGACCATCAAGGCCGTGCGCGACTCCTACGGCTACCTGCTCGCCAAGTAGTAACCACGGCGTCGGCCGGGGATAACCCTTAGGCCGACGCCGAGCGCCGGGCTTGCGGGGAACGAGGTTCCCCGCAAGCCCGGATATCGCGCAAAAGCGTTGTTCTGTAATCGGTTAACGGTTAGAAAGGACGTGCCGTGGCCACAGAGAATAAACCCAAGGCACCCCGCAAGCCCCGTCCCGTCGCGGTTGTCATGTGCAACGGCGGCTGCACGGGCGTCGGGTTCTGCGAGCAGGGCTGCGTCGGTTGCGGCGCCTGCGTCGCCTCTTGCCGCAAGGGCGCCATCGAGCTCGACGAGCGCGGCGTCGCCCACGTGAACGAGGAGGCCTGCATCGGCTGCGGCCTGTGTGCGCGTGCCTGCCCGCAAGACATCATCAAGCTCGTCGAGAAGCGCTTCAACATCACTTCTCGCTGCTCGAACACCGACGCCGGCCCCGTCGCCCGCAAGATGTGCGCCAACAGCTGCATCGCCTGCGGCGCCTGCGAGCGTGCCTGCCCGGCCGGCGCCATCCACGTGGTCGATAACCACGCCGTCATCGACTTCGAGAAGTGCATCGCGTGCGGCATGTGCGCCACCAAGTGCCCGCGCGGCGTGATCCGCGACGCCTTCGGTATCCTGGCCGACAACTAGTAGGGAGGAGACACAGCTATGGCAGAGGAATACCGCCTCCTCATCAACGGCGAGGAGCACGTCACCTGCGAGAACAAGTCCATCTTGCGTTACCTACGCGACGACCTTCACCTCACGAGCGTGAAGGACGGCTGCTCCGAGGGCGCCTGCGGCACCTGCACCGTCATCGTCGACGACCGCGCCGTCAAGTCCTGCGTCCTCACCACCAAGCTCGCGGTCGGCCACACGATCACGACGATCGAGGGCTTGAGCGAGGAGGAGCGAGAGGCGTTCGTCTACGCCTTCGGCACCGCCGGCGCCGTCCAGTGCGGCTTCTGCATCCCGGGCATGGTGCTCGCGGGCGCGGCGCTCATCCGCCGCTGCCCCGACCCGACCTCAACGCAGATCGCCGAGGCCATCCGCGGCAACGTGTGCCGCTGCACGGGCTATAAGCGCATCATCGTCGGCATAAAGAAGGCCGCCGCCGTCCTGCGCGGCGAGGAGGCCATCGACCCCGCCATCGAGGCCGGCGAGAGCTACGGCGTCGGCGAGCAGATCTTCCGCACCGATGTCCGCGCGAAGGTTTTGGGCACCGGCCAGTACCCCGACGACCTCGACGAGCGTGAATTCCCGGGCCTGACCATCGCCTCGGCCGTCCGCTCCAAGTACCCGCGCGCCCGCGTCGTGTCCATCGACATCGAGAAAGCCCGCGCCCTGCCCGGCGTCGTGGGCGTCCTCACCGCCGCCGACGTGCCCGTCAACCAGGTGGGCCACCTCATTCAGGACTGGGACGTCATGATCGCGGAGGGCGACATCACCCGCTGCGTCGGCGACGCCATCGCGCTTGTGGTCGCCAAGGACCGCAAGACCCTCGAGCGCGCAAAGAAGCTCGTCAAGGTCGAGTACGAGGAGCTCGAGCCCGTCCGCAACATCGACGAGGCCGCCGCCCCCGACGCCCCGATCATCCACGATTCGTTCAACGCCTTCGGTAACCACGTGGTGCTCAAGAACAACATCTGCCAGCAGCGCCACGTCACCCGCGGCGACGCCAAGGCGGCCCTCGCTGCCTCGGCCTACACCGTCACCGACACCTTCGTCACGCCCTTCACCGAGCACGCCTTCCTGGAGCCCGAGTGCGCCGTGGCGGCCCCGTACAAGAACGGCGTGAAGATCTGGTCCACCGACCAGGGCGCCTACGACACCCGCAAGGAGTGCGCGCACATGCTCGGCTGGGACGCCGAGCCCGACCGCGTCGTCGTCCAGACCATGTTCGTCGGCGGCGGCTTCGGCGGCAAGGAGGACGTCTCGATCCAGCACCTCGCGGCGCTCGCGGCCTATAAGCTCAACGTGCCCGTCAAGTGCTTCCTCACCCGCGAGGAGTCCCTCGCCTTCCACCCCAAGCGCCACTACATGCGCGGCACCTTCACCCTGGGCTGCGACGAGTCCGGCCACTTCACCGGCATGGACTGCGAGATCAACTTCGACACGGGCGCCTACGCGAGCCTGTGCGGCCCGGTCCTCGAGCGCGCCTGCACGCACTCCGTCGGCCCCTACAAGTACCAGAACACCGACATCCGCGGCTACGGCTACTACACGAACAACCCGCCGGCGGGCGCCTTCCGCGGCTTCGGCGTGTGCCAGTCCGAGTTCGCCCTCGAGTCGCTCATCGACGTGCTCGCCGAGAAGGTCGGCATCGATCCTTGGCAGATCCGCTACATCAACGCCATCGAGCCCGGCGCCGTGCTGCCCAACGGACAGATCGCCGACTGCTCGACGGCCCTCAAGGAGACCCTCGAGGCCGTCAAGGGCGCCTACTACGCCCACCCCGGCCGCGCCGGCATCGCCTGCGCCATGAAGAACGCCGGCGTCGGCGTCGGCCTGCCCGACAAGGGCCGCTGCAACATCCGCGTGGAGAACGGCGTGGCCGTCGTCTACGCCGCCACCTCCGACATCGGCCAGGGCTGCAACACCGTCTTTACCCAGGACGTGGCCGAGGCCTGCGGCCTGCCGCGCCGCTGCATCGCCAACGGCGAGTGCTCGACCGAGAACGCGCCCGACTCCGGCACCACCTCCGGTTCCCGCCAGACGGTCGTCACGGGCGAGGCCGTCCGTGGCGCCGCCTTCCTGCTGCGCGACGCCATGCTTGCCTACGAGTGCGGCGAAGAAGTGCCTCAAGGCCAGGTCCGCGCGGGCGGCGACGGAAAGACCTTCCACTTCGAGGACGGCCGCGAGTACACCGTGCCGGCCGAGGAGCTCACCCCGGGCCACGCCCGCGTCGCAGCCGACCCTGTCGCTGCCCTTGCGGCGCTCGAGGGTCGCGAGTTCTACTACGAGTACTTCGAGCCCACCGACAAGCTCGGCGCCGATGTCCCCAATGCAAAGAGCCACATCTGCTACGGCTTTGCCACGCACGTGTGCATCCTCGACGACGACGGGCGCGCCGTGGAGTTCTACGCGGCGCACGACTCCGGCCGCGTGATCAACCCCATCGCCATCCAGGGCCAGATCGAGGGCGGCGTGCTCATGGGCATGGGCTATGCGCTTACCGAGGACTTCCCGCTCAAGGACTGCGTGCCGCAGGCCAAGTACGGCGAGCTCGGCCTGTTCCGTGCCGACGCCATCCCCGAGATTCACGCCATCTACGTCGAGCGCGACGAGCAGCTGCCCGTCGCCTACGGCGGCAAGGGCATCGGCGAGATCGCCACGATCCCGGCGGCCCCGGCGGTCCAGAACGCCTACCGCGCCTTCGACGGCAAGCTTCGTCCTGAGCTGCCCATGCGCGATACGTTCTACACCCGCAAGTAGTTTTTTGGGAGGCAGGCCCGCGAACCTCGCCGCAAGGTGTCGGTTCGCGGGCCTTTTTTTGTGACCCCTCTACCACAATTTTAGGCGCGGGGACGTTATATTTATATATGCACAACGACCTGCGGTTTCTTGAACCGCTCACCGTCCAAAATGACCACCCGCGGCGGGAACTAGCGCCCCGGGCTTGTTAATTTTAGAATGATTTCCGAACAACATGCGTTGTTTGCACCACGCTCTACCAGCTAGTTCAAAAAATGAGTTAGTACGTCTGCAATTTTGGCTTTACACGCTCGTCATGTTAGGAAACCAGGGCGTCACGTTATGTGATTACGCTTGGTCATACGGCTCGCATGTCATACGAGGAGAGGAGGATGACGTGGCAGAACTGCTGAGGATGGAAAACGTCAGCAAGTGCTTCGGCTCGTTCTACGCCAACCAGGACGTGAACCTTACCGTCGGAGAGGGAGAGGTACACACCCTCCTGGGCGAGAACGGCGCCGGCAAGTCCACGCTCATGAACGTCCTTATCGGCTTGTACCAGCCGACCGAGGGCAAGATTTATATGCACGGCAAGGAGGTGCACATCTCCAGCCCGGGCATCGCCGTCGAGCATGGCATCGGCATGGTCCACCAGCACTTCATGCTGATCGAGGACATGACTGGCCTCGAGAACATCATCCTGGGCGATAAGCGCCACAAGTCGCCGCTGCTCCAGGTCGCCGACGACCGCAAGACGGTCGAGGAGCTCATGGAGCGCTACGGCATGGACATCGACCTCGACGAGAAGGTCGGCGACATGTCGATCGGCATGCAGCAGCGCGTCGAGATCATGAAGGTGCTCTTCCGCGGCGCCGATCTCGTCATCCTCGACGAGCCGACCGCCGTCCTCACCGACCTCGAGGTCGAGGGCCTGTTCGACATCATGCACTCGCTCACCGACGAGGGCAAGTCGATCATCTTCATCTCGCACAAGATGCGCGAGGTCATGCACATCTCCGACTACGTCACGGTCCTGCGCCGCGGCAAGTCGGTCGAGACGGTCAAGGTCGCCGACACCACCGAGCAGGAGCTCGCCGACCTCATGATCGGCCAGAAGTTCACCGAGAACACCTACCAGAAGGTCACCGAGCCCGGCGAGACCGCCTTTGAGCTCAAGGGCATCAGCTATCGCCCCGAGGTCAAGCACGGCGGCCTCAAGGACGTCTCGCTCGCCATCCACAAGGGCGAGATCCTGGGCGTCGCGGGCATCGACGGCAACGGCCAGTCCGAGCTCGCGGCCCTCGTCACGGGCCTCATCAAGCCCGAGGGCGGCGACGTCGTGGGCATCGACGGCAACAAGATCGCGCTCTTCTCACCGTCCAACTTCATCGAGGCCGGCCTGGGCAACATCCCCGAGGACCGCAACAAGATGGGCCTCGTCGGCGACATGACCATCGCGGAGAACCTCGTCTTGAAGCAGACCGAGTCCGACCGCTTCTCCGTCGGCCACGGCGCCTGGCTCAAGCTCGACGCCATCCAGGAGTACGCCGACAAGCTCCGTGAGGAGAACGACATCCGCTGCACCTCCGTCAACCAGACGGCCCGCTCGCTTTCCGGCGGCAACCAGCAGAAGGTCATCCTCGCCCGCGAGCTCGACAGCGAGCCCAAGCTCCTCGTCGCCGTCTACCCGACGCGCGGCTTGGACATCGGCGCGACCGAGTTCATCCATGACCAGATCATCGCCCAGCGCGACGCCGGCTGCGCCGTGCTGCTGATCTCGGCCGACTTCGACGAGGTCCTTAAGCTGTCTGACCGCATCACGGTCCTCTTTGAGGGCCAGATCATGGGCACCTATCCCGGCGCGAACCCTCCGATCAAGGAGATCTCGCTCGCCATGGCCGGAAAGTAGGAGGGGAGGAACAGTGGCAAACACCAAGAGAAAGCTCACCCCCGAGCAGCAGCGCGAGAAGATGCTCTCGGTCCTCACGCCGGTCGTCTCGGTCCTTCTTGCCCTCATCGTGGGCGCGATCATCATCGCGTGCCTGGGCAAGAACCCCGTCCAGGGCTACGGCGCCATGCTGCAGGGCTCGCTGGGCGACATCAACAAGATCGGCAAGACGCTCGAGCGCGCCTGCCCGCTCATCTTCACGTCGCTCGCCGCGGTCTTCGCGTATAAGTGCGGCGTCTTCAACCTGGGCGGCGAGGGTCAGTTCATCATGGGCGCCTCCGCGGCCGCCTACATCGTGATCACCCTCGGCCTGACGGGCGTGCCCGCCATGCTCGTCGCCCTCGTCGCCGGCATCGTCTTCGGCGGCCTGTGGGCGCTGCTCCCGGGCATCCTGAAGATCACTCGCGGGCTCAACGAGATGATTACGACGATCATGTTCAACTACATCGCCCTGTACTTCATGGAGTTCCTCTACAAGAACGTCTACTCCGACCAGGGCCTGCCGCAGACCCCGGCGATGCCCAAGTCCGCGCACCTCATGGATATCGGCCCCGCGCACTTCGGCGTCCTTCTTGCCATCATCTTGGGCCTGCTCGTCTGGTACGTCATCTTCCGCACGAGCTTCGGCTTCAAGATCCGCGCCGTCGGCATGAGTCCCACCGCCTCGCGCGTCAACGGCTTCCCCGTGCGTATGCTCACCCTGCTCGCCTTCGTCATCTCCGGCGCCATCGCCGGCATGGGCGGAATGATAGAGCTCTTCGGCAAGACCCCGTTCCGCCTGGCCGACGGCTTCGGCTCCGGCTTCGGCTTCGACGGCGTCGCCATCGCGCTGATCGCGCAGCTCAACCCCATCGGCGCCCTTATCGTCGCCCTTCTGTTCGGCATCCTGTCCACCGGCGGCACGATGATGCAGTCCGTCATCGGCGTGCCCACCGCCATCGTCGACATCATCCGCGGCATGATCATCATCTTCGCCGTCGCCGGCATGGCCATGGTCAAGCTTCCCAAGGTCAAGGCGTTTCTTTCCAGCCTTGGCTCCAAGAACAAGAAAGCTGAGGTGACCGCGTAATGGACTTCATGGTCGCACTCCCTACCATCATCAGGGCGATGGCCATGGGCGCCGTGCCCATCCTGCTCGCGTCCCTGGGCGAGGTCTTCTCTGAGCGCGCCGGCCTCGTGAACATCGGCCTCGAGGGCATCATGGCCGTCGGCGCCTTCACCGCCTTCGCCGTCGGCAAGGTCACCGGCAACCTCTGGGTGGGCCTTCTGGCCGGCATGGCGGCGGGCGTCCTCGTCAACATGATCTACGCCTTCTGCACCGTCACGCTGTGCTCGGACCAGGTGGTCACCTCCATGGCCATCAACATCCTGGCGCCGGCCGTCGCCCTGTTCGGCTACAACCTGTTCGTCGGCTCCAACCCCGACAACGCCACGGGCGCCCAGATGTCGAGCATCGCCATCCCGGGCCTCTCCGACATTCCCATCATCGGAAACGGCCTCTTCAACCAGTCGCTTCTGGCATACCTCGCATTCCTGCTCGTGCCCGTCGTCTGGTTCTTCTTCAAGCGCTTCCGCGCGGGCCTCTCGTTCCGCTCCGTCGGCGAGAACCCGCAGGCGGCCGAGACCCTGGGCATCAACGTCGTGCGCGTCAAGTACGTCGCGTGCGTCGTGTGCGGCGCCCTCGCTGCTGCCGGCGGCGCGTTCCTCACCATCTGCTACACCCCGATCTACACCGACGGCATCGTCGCCGGCCGCGGCTTCATCGCCCTGGCCACCGTCATCTTCGGCCGCTGGAGCGCCGTGGGCGTCATGCTCGCCAGCCTGCTGTTCGGCTTCTTCGACGGCCTGAACGTGGCCCTGCAGGCGTCCTTCCAGTCCGCGCCGGTCATGTTCTTCAAGATGATTCCGTACATCTTCACCATCGTGGCCCTTATGTTCTTCGGCTCCAAGCACGGCGGCCCCAAGGCCAACGGCAAGCCGTACTTCCGCGAGTCGCGCTAGCATTACGCACTGACCCGCCGGCTATTCGGCAACCCTTAACCGGCAGGTGGTTTTGTTTAGTCTCTTATCTGTTTTGGGTACAAGACCGACTAGGGAAAACGCGGCCGCACAACGTGGCCGCACAAAGTGAAGGGAAGAACTATGTCCAAGCACAACCTCGATCGTCGTCAGTTCATCGGCCTTTCCGGCGCCGCTGCCGCCACCCTCGGCCTCGCCGCCTGCGGCGGGTCCACCGACTCCGGTGACGACAAGAAGGCCGAGGGCGACTCCGGCGAGAAGAAGTCCTCCTACAAGGTCGCCATGATCATGAGCGGCATCATTACCGACGGCGGCTGGGACCAGGCCCACTACGAGTCCCTCAAGCGCGCCATCGAGAAGCACCCCAACTGGGAGATGCTCGAGCCCAAGGAGAACACCGCCAACGCCGACGCCGCCACCGCCGCCGAGTCCTACGTCGACCAGGACGTCGACCTCATCGTCGGCAACGGCAACCAGTTCGCGTCCACGTGGGCCGAGGTCGCTTCCTCTGCCGCCGAGTCCCACCCGAACGTGCACTTCCTGATCACCAACACCAACCCCGATCAGGAGCTCGGCGACTACGAGAGCACCGACAACGTCGAGACCGTCCTTCCCGACTTCACGCAGCTCGGCGCCCTCGCGGGCGTCATCGCCGGCCTGATGACCCAGACCAAGGCCATCGGCTTCATCGGCGGCATGAAGCTTCCCTCCACCCTGAGCAAGTACTCCGCCTACCTCGCGGCCGCCCAGAAGATGGATCCCTCCATCAAGGGCTTCTACAACTTCGAGGCCGGCTTCTCCGATGCCGCCAAGGGCACCCAGCTCACCGAGCAGTGGATCAACTCCAACAACGTCGACGTCATGTGGGGCGACGCCTCCGCGGTCGACAACGGCTCCCGCCAGGCCCTCGAGGCCGCCGGCGCCGACACCCACTTCGACATCGCGCAGCCGATCGACATCCTCGGCGACAACCAGCCGACCGTCATCGCCTCCACCGTCACCGACTGGAAGATCGACCAGGCCATGGACGAGATCGAGAAGGGTGAGTTCGGCGGCGGCAAGGCCATCACCGCAAACATGGACAACGGCGGCGTTACCCTCGGCAAGCTCTCCGACAAGATCCCGGCCGACGTCCAGACCAAGATCAACGAGTACGTCGACCAGATCAAGGCCGGCACCCTGCTGACCGACGACGAGATCGAGGCCGTCAAGGGCACGCTCGGCTAGTATTCGGAACGCTCACCGAATAGCTATCCGATACCGTCGAATAGCTAACTGGCTTTAAGTAACCTTATGGTAAGCGCGGGGGCGGCGCGCAGGATTGCGTGCCGCCCCCGATTTATGTCTGATTTGCCCGCCACGACGGGCAAGAAAGGGGAGAGATCATGAACATCACTCGTCGCGACGCCATCAAGCTCGGTGGCGGCACCCTCGGCGCTGCCTCCATGCTCGGCCTTGCCGCCTGCGGCGGTTCCTCGGACGATAAGGGCTCCGCTGACGGCGGCTCCGAGAAGTCCAGCTACAAGGTCGCTATGGTCAACTCTGGCCCCATGATGGACGGCGGCTGGGGCCAGGGCCACCTCGACTCCCTCAAGAAGGCCCTCGAGACCCACACCAACTGGGAGATGCTCGAGCCCAAGGAGAACACCGCTTCCGCCGATTCCCCGACCGCCGCTCAGTCCTACGTCGACCAGGGCGTCGACCTGATCATCGGCTGCGGCAACGAGTTCGGCTCCGCCTGGATCGACGTCGTCGCCGAGGCCGCCGAGAGCAACCCGGACGTCAAGTTCCTTCTTACCAACACCGATCCCAAGGTCGACCTCGCCGACTACGAGACCCTCGAGAACACCGAGTGCGTCCAGGTTAACCTCAAGCAGACCGGTGCTCTTGCGGGCGTCGTCGCCGGCCTCATGACCCAGTCCAACTCCATCGGCTTCATCGGCGGCATGAAGCTCCCGACCACTCTTACCAAGTACTCCGCCTACCTTGCTGCCGCCCAGAAGGTGAACCCTGAGGTCAAGGGCTCCTACAACTTCGAGGCCGGCTTCATTGACGCCTCCTTCGGCGCCAAGATCACCGAGCAGTGGATCGCCTCCACGGGCCTCGATGTCATGTGGGGCGACGCCTCCGCGGTCGACAACGGTGCCCGTCAGGCCCTCGAGGCTGCCGGCGCCGACACCCACTTCGACATCGCCCAGCCGATCGACGCCGTGGGCGACGCCCAGCCGACCGTCATCACCTCCACCGTCACCGACTGGATGTTCGGCGAGGCCATGGACCAGATCGAGAAGGGCGAGTTCGGCGACGGCAAGGTCATCGAGGCCAACATCGACAACGGCGGCGTGCACCTCGGCTCCTTCTCGAGCAAGGTCCCCGAGGACGTCCAGAAGAAGGTCGAGGAGTACACCGAGCAGATCAAGGCCGACACCCTCATCACCGACGCCGAGGTCGATGCCATTAAGGCCACACTTTAAGGCAGCTCACCGAACTTATTGTTAGGTTCGCGAGCTATCGGGGGTAAACTCAGCTCAACGTGAGGGCGGGACGCCAGCTGCGTCCCGCCTTTCTTGCAAAATGACGAAAAGCCGGGAAGGGGCACACAATGAGGAAGAACGTAGCTCTCTCGAGGAGGCAGGCCGTAAAGCTGGGCGCTGCCGCGACCATCGCGGCGGGCTTGGCCGGGTGCTCCTCCGCAGGCGACTCGACCGGCTCCGATTACCCCCAGGACAAGCGGACCCGCAGGGTCGCGCTCGTGATCAGCGGTCCCGCCCAGGACGGCGGCTGGGCCCAGTCCCACTACGACGCCGTCAAGTCCGCCTGCAACGAGCTCGGCGGCTGGCAGTTCGTCGAGCCGCAGGAGAACACCACCGCCGCGGCTTCGGCCGACCTTGCCCAGTCCTACGCCGACCAGGGCGTCGACCTCATCATCGCCGCCGGCACCCAGTTCGCCTCCGCGTGGGGCGACGTCGTCGCTAAGGTAGCCAAGCAGCGCCCCGACTGCAAGTTCCTCTTTACCAACGCCGACCCGAAGCGCGACCTTTCCGGGTACACCACGCTCGACAACGTCGAGGTCGTCGAGGTCGACTACAACCAGATCGGGTCGCTCGCAGGCGTGGTCGCCGGCCTCATGACGCAGACGAACAGCATCGGATTTGTCGGCGGCGACAGCCTGAGCTCGACGGAGGCCAAGTACGAGGCCTACGTCGCCGCGGCGCAGAAGGTCAACCCCAAGGTCGAGGGCCATGCCGACTTCAGCGCGGGCTTTGCCGAGGCCTCCGAGGGCCGTCGCGTGGCCAAGTCGCTCATCAGCGCGCACGACGTCGACGTCATGTGGTCGGACGCCTCGGCGGCCGACAACGGCGTGCGCCAGGCGCTCGAGGACGCCGGCGCCGACACGCACTTCGACATCGCGCAGCCCCGCGACCTCATGGGCACCACTACCGTGATTGCCTCCACGGTGATCAACTGGCCGGTGAGGGACGCCATGGAGCGCGTGGTCAAGGAGGTCTACGGCAACGGCGCCTCCATCGCCGCCAACATGGTCAACGGCGGCATCGCCTTGGGCGAGCTCTCGGACAAGATTCCCGCCGACGTGCAGAAGAAGATCGCCGACTACGCCGACCAGATTGCGGCCGGCACGTTCTAAGCCGTTCGCGCTCAGAAACCGCCGGTTCCAGCTCTGCGGGGGAGCCAGGCGCGCAGAAACCGCAAGTCCCAGCCTCCATACAGAGCCTTAGCGCTAAGAAACCGCCGGTTCCAGCCTCGTCGCAGGGCTGGAACCGGCGATTTCTTAGCGCGGGCGGCTCCGGTGAGGGCTGGGACTCGCGATTCTTTAGCGCAAAGAAGGGCGTCGCGGCTGGGACTCGCGGTTCTTTGGCAACGCGACGCGGCTGCCCGCCCCACGCCCTTCTTGCCAAGAAGGACCATGAAAATCAGTCAGCCGAGACGTCCGGTTTCAACTCAGTTTTGCCCGCGTAAAACCCTCTCGCCGTTATGTTTCCGAATGTTGAACGCGCAGGTCAAACGGGGTGTCCGCTGGGCGGCGCTAATTGCACGCTCACCGTATAATAATTAGTTCTCACGGGTAATTATCTTAAAATCGGTTTGTCTGCAAGACCTTTTTATAGGGAGGGAGTCATGCAGGAACTCAAGGAAGTCGGCCGTCCAGTCGTGCGCGTCGATGCCGCCGATAAGGTCACGGGCCGAGCGAAGTTCACTGATGATCTGTGCCCGAAGCCGTGCCTGGAGGCCAAGCTTCTCCATTCGACCATCGCCAACGGACGCGTCGTCTCGATCGACACGTCGGAGGCACTTGAGGTTCCCGGCGTCGTCGCCGTGTTCACGTGCTTCGACGTGCCGGACATCGCGTATCCCGTCGCCGGCCACCCGTGGTACGCGGACTCCGCGGCCGCGAAGCGCGACCAGGCCGACCGCAAGCTGCTCGACGACCGCGTGCGCATCTACGGCGACAACATCGCCGTCGTCGTCGGCGAGGACACCGTCGCCTGCGACCGCGCCCTGCGCAAGATCCACGTGGAGTACGAGGAGTACCCCGTGGTCTACGACGCGATTGAGTCCATGAAGGGCACCGAGGTACCCGTCCAGGAGCGCAAGCCCGACAACATCGCCGCCCACAGCTGCGCCATCACGCCCGACGACAAGCTCGCCGAGGCCGGGTACAAGACGGTGGACGAGGCCCTGAACGACCCCGCCTACCACCACATCGCCATCCACGCCGAGAGCCGCGAGCAGTCCCAGGTCCACATCGAGACCTGCGTCTCCTACTGCTACATGGAGGGAAACAAGATCGTCTGCGTGAGCTCCACGCAGATCCCCCACGTCGTGCGCCGCGCCATCGGCCAGGCGCTCGGCATCCCCTGGGGCGACGTCCGCGTGATCAAGCCCTACATCGGCGGCGGCTTCGGCACCAAGCAGGACGTCCACTACGAGCCGCTCAACGCCTGGATCTGCAAGCAGATCGGTGGTCGCTGCGTAAAGATGGAGCTCACCCGCGAGGAGCTCTTCTGGGACACCTCCGGCCGTCAGCCCAAGACCTTCGACATCGAGTGCTCCTACGGCGACGACATGGCCCTCCACGCCCGCAAGATCGTGGCCTACTCCAACACCGGCGGCTACATCCACCACGGCCACGCCCTTGTTCTCAACTCGGTCAATTCCTTCCGCTGGCTGTACCACAACTGCGAGGTGGCCTCCCACTCCGAGGCCTACACCATCCACACCAACGGCCCGCACACCGGCGCCATGCGCGCCTACGGCGTGCCCGAGGGCAACTGGGCGGCCGAGTGCCTCATGGGCGACATCGCCTACGACAACGGCTGGGACGGCGTCGAGTTCCGCCTGAAGAACGTCTACACCGACAAGTTCGTCGATGAGTTCACGCCCGGCGGCGTCATCGCAGCGCACACCTGCGCCATTCCCGAGTGCGTCGAGAAGGGCAAGGCATACATCGAGTGGGACCGCAAAAAGAAGGAATACGCCAACGAGACCGGCCCGATCCGCCACGGCGTGGGCGTCGCGTTCTTCGTGTACAAGACGGCCGTCGCGCCCTTCGCGCTCGAGACCGCCACGGCGCAGGTCACGCTCAACCAGGACGGCTCCGTCCAGCTCCAGATGGGCGCCACCGAGATCGGCCAGGGCGCCGACACCGTCTTTTCCCAGATGGCGGCAGAGGCCATCGGCATCGACACCGAGGACGTCCACATCGTCTCCCAGCAGGATACCGACGTCACGCCCTACGACTCGGGCGCCTACGCCTCGCGCCAGACCTACGTCTCGGGCACCGCGGTAAAGAAGGCCGGCGAGACCCTGCGAAAGAAGATCCTCGACTACGCCCGCTACCTCTCGCCCGAGGCGCCCGGCGAGCTCGACCTGCGCGACCATGCCATCTGGGACGGCGAGGGCAACAAGATCTGGACTCTGCCCGACCTTGCGCTCGAGGCCTACTACAACCTCAACGCCGCCGACCAGCTCTCCGCGCACGAGACCATCAACGTCCACACCAACACGATCGCCGGCGGCGTCACCTTCGCCGACGTCACGGTGGACATGCCGCTCGGCCAGGTCACGGTGAACAAGATCATCAACGTCCAGGACTCCGGCCGCCTCATCAACCCGAAGCTCGTGGAGCAGCAGATCCACGGCGGCATGGCGCAGGGCATCGGCTACGGCCTCTACGAGGAGCTCCAGGTCGACCCGAAGACCGCGCGCGTCCTCAACCCGACCCTTCTGGACTACAAGATCCCGACCACGATGGACGTCCCGGACCTCAAGGCCGACTTCGTCGAGAAGCCGTGCCCGACGGGCCCCTACGGCAACAAGGCCGTCGGCGAGACCCCGGTCATCAGTCCGGCGGCGGCCATCCGCGACGCCATCCTGGACGCCACGGGCGTCAAGTTCTACGTCGAGCCCATGACCCCTCAGCGACTGTTCGAGGGCTTTAAGGAAGCGGGGCTGATCTAATGTACGATATCGAATCCCTCTACGAGGCCACGAGCGTGGCCGACGCCTGTAGGGCGCTCGCCGAAGACGACCGCGCTGAGGTCATCGCCGGCGGCACCGACGTGCTCGTCAAGCTGCGCGAGGGCAAGGGCGCCCCTGCCCACCTCGTCTCGATCCACGGCCTGGGCGATGAGCTCGACGGCGTCCGCCTGCTCGACGACGGCACCGTGTGGGTGGGCCCCATCACCTGGTTCCACCACGTGACCATCTCGCCGATCATCCAGCAGACCGTGCCCGTGCTCGGCGATGCCTGCGACACCCCCGGCGGCCCGCAGCTTCGCGTCTCGGGCACCATCGGCGGCAACGTCTGCTCTGCCGCGACGTCGGCGGACTCCGCCTCCACCCTCTATGCCTACGGCGCCCTTCTTGACGTGGAGTCCGTCCGCGGAAAGAGGACCATTCCCATCGAGGAGTGGTACGCGGGCCCCGGCCGCAGCCACAAGGAGCGCGACGAGGTGCTCACCGGCATCCGCATCCCGCGCGAGAACTACGAGGGCTTCACCGGCCATTACTTCAAGTACGGAAAGCGCCGCGCGCTCGAGATCACCACGATGGGCTGCTGCTGCCTCGTCAAGCTCGCGGACGACAAGCGCACGATCGACGACATCCGCCTCGCCTTCGGCGTCGCGGGCCCCACGCCCATGCGCGCCATCGCGGCCGAGGACGCGGTCCGTGGCACGGACGTGGCCGAGGCCGCCGAGCGCATCGGCGAGCTCGCCTGCGCCTGCACCAACCCGCGCGATTCCTGGCGCGCGAGCAAGGACTTCCGCATCCAGCTCATTAAGGAGATGTCTAAGCGCTCCCTGATCTATGCGGCGCGCAAGGGAGGGGCTGATATTTAATGGACATGAGGATTCTGACCTGCACCGTCAACGGCAAGCGCGTCCAGGTCGGCTACGACCCGCGCGAGAGCCTGCTCGACACCCTGCGCAACCGCCTGAACCTCACGAGCGTCAAGCGCGGCTGCGAGGTGGGGGAGTGCGGCGCCTGCACCGTCCTCATCGACGGCGTGGCGACCGACACCTGCCTGTACCTCACCAGCTGGGCCGAGGGCAAGGACATCGTGACGGTCGAGGGCCTGCAGGCCCCCGACGGCACGCTCAACCCCGTCCAACAGGCCTTCATCGACCAGTTCGCCGTCCAGTGCGGCTTCTGCATCCCCGGCATCATCATGAGCGCCATGGAGATGGTCAACTCGGGCAAGACCTTTACCCGCGACGAGATCCGCAAGAACCTCTCGGGCCACCTCTGCCGCTGCACCGGCTACCAGAACATCATCGACGGCGTCGAGAAGGCCGTCGAGATCGTCAACGGCCACTGCGGCGCCGACGACTAGCCCGCGGAGCTCTGTCGGCCCGAATCGCGCACAAGAAAGAAGGGACTCGCTTCGGCGGGTCCCTTCTTTGTGTCGGCGCTTCTTGCTTGAAGGGGACGCTTTGCCCCTCGGCGCTACTCCCAGTTGATGATGATGGTGGAGTCGTCCATCTTTCCGTTGCCCTTGTCGTCGGACTCGCCCACGGAGACGCGGTAGCCGAGGCGCTCGAGGTCGCGGACGAACTTGGCGATCTGCGCGGAGTAGGTGTTGAGCAGGCGGGCTGTCTGGATCGGGCTGATCATGGTTTGCTCGCGGCCGTAGATGATGTCGCTGATGGCGTCGGCCACGTAGCTGTTGGAGTTGCCCAGAAGGTCGTTGTAGAAGGAGTTGCCCTCGCCGTCGTGGTCGATGTCGCTCGGGGCGAACTTGACGGAGAGCTGCGTGCGCCCGAATTTGGCGTAGGTGCGGATGCGCGAGTCGGTGCGGCCGATTGCGTTTTTCATCGCCCAGTGCAGGGCGGTCTGCGAGAGCGTGTCGTTGGCGGCCATCTCGCGCTCGGGGTCGGCCTCGGCCACGAGCTGCTTTGCTTCCTTCGCGCTAATCATATCGAGCATGTTGGCCATGTTGGAGCCCCTTCCGTGTCGTCGCGTTTTCGCTAGCTTATCGCAATCACGGCGGGCTTTTACCCCCTCGTCGGCGATTAGCAACCGAAACCGGCGCAAAAGCCCTTCTTGCCACGGTTTTGCACGGGTTTTGGTTGCTAATCAGGCGGGGGAGCGGGCAAGAAGGACGTGCGGGCTGCGGTGGGGCCGACGGCACGCGCGGCGGGCACGACGGGCACGCGTCAGGCGATGCCGTAGGCCTCGAGTGGGACCTCGTCGGCCACGGGGTCGGCGGGCACGTCGATGAGCGGCTTGTGGTCGCGCGGGACGCCGAACGCCTCGAGTACCCGGTTGAGCCGCCAGGTGTCGGCCACGTCTTCCATAGAGAAGCGCGCCACCCCTCGGCAGCTCGCCGTCAGGCGCGACTCACGTAGGCGCTCGCGGCGCATCGCCGCCTGAACGCTGCCGCCGTTCATCAGCGGGTTCATGTACTTCTCGCCGCCGTCGAGCTCGCCCGCGATGATGGAGCCGTCCGCCAGCGTCCAGGCGAAGTCGGCGAAGTAGGCGCCGCCGTCGACGGGATCGATGAGCCTGAGCTGCAGATCGGGGGCCGCAAAGCCGAGCTCCCACATCGCCGCGCGGGCCACGGACTCGCCGCCGTTCGCGGCGCGCTCGTCCGCGAGCAGGGCGACCTCGCGCGCCTGCCCTATTCCACGCAGCCTATGGTCGGCGGCGTCGATGTAGGCGACGAGCTCCTCGCGCGAAAGCCCGCCCGCGCGCAGGGCCGAGTCGGCCACGGCCAGGCCGTCGCGCAGGTCGAAGGTGCGCATGCAGTCGAGCGCCGTGCGCAGAAGCGGCGTCGCCCGAGCACCGTCGAGGTGCACGGGTGCCTCGGCGTTTCTTCCCATATGTCGTGTGAGGACACGTCCGCCGTAGAGCCTGCGCCCGCCGCGCGGGTAACAGACCTCGACGGTGCCGAGCCTCCTGCGCGAAACGCTCAGCCCGTGGAGCAGCGCCGCCGACGGCCCGCAGAAGATCCAATCCTCGCCGAGCCGCGCGATGCCGCGGATCACATGCAGCTCACGCTCCTCCGGGCACAACATCGTCCAGTGCTCGCGCCGGGCGTAGAGCTGCGGCGCCGGGCGGACGAGCTCGCCAGCCTCGGCCCGCCGCGCAAAGAGGCTGAGCTCCGGCTCGCGGTGCGCCGCGAAGCACGACCCGTGCACCTCGGCCTCGTCGAGGAGCTTATCGACCATGTCGTCTGCCAAGAAGGGCATCGCAGCCTCCCGTCCCCGCGGTTAAGTGGCCATATTGTGAAGCACGCGGGCGCCGGCGCTGCCGACAATCGATTAGCAACCGAAACCTACGCAAAACCGGCCGCTGAGCTGGTTTTATACCGGTTTCGGTTGCTAATCGCCGGCTATGGCGATCGCCTCGCGGCGGCCGGGACCGACTAGCAACCGAAACCGGCGCAAAAACCCTTCTTGCCATGGTTTTGCACGGGTTCCGGTTGCTAATCGACGCCTGCGGGCCAGCTCGCGCGGGGTGCGCCCGCCCTCGTGGAAAGAAGCCCGCGCGAGCCTTCCGCGACCCCTTCGAAAACCCGTCGGGCGTTGCGTTCGCGGGGATTAACGCAACGCTCACCCGGGTCTGCAAATCAAGCCTTGAAACCGTCGAAAACCATGCGTATATTTGGAATTACAAACTGATTGTTTGCCGTCCAAACAAAAAGTTGGCACACAATCGGAAGCGCAACACGAGACGAAGGAGAGGCAACGTGAGCGAGAAGATCCAGTGGGCCGTAAACCAGATGCCGAAGAGTGACGACAAGCACCTTGGCATCATGTCCCTCGAGAACGTGAAGAAGGCTCGCGCCTTCCACAAGAGCTTCCCGCAGTACACCGTGACCCCGCTCGCCCGCCTCGACGGCCAGGCCGAGCGCCTCGGCCTCGGCAACCTCTGCGTGAAGGACGAGTCCTACCGCTTCGGCCTCAACGCCTTCAAGGTCCTCGGCGGCTCCTTCGCCATGGCCAACTACATCGCCGACGAGACCGGCAAGGACGTCGCCGACTGCACCTACGACTACCTCACCTCCGACGAGCTCGCCCGCGACTTCGGCCAGGCGACCTTCTTTACCGCCACCGACGGCAACCACGGCCGCGGCGTGGCCTGGGCCGCCAACAAGCTCGGCCAGAAGGCCGTCGTGCACATGCCCAAGGGCTCCACGAAGCCCCGCTTCGACAACATCGCCGCCGAGGGCGCCACGGTGACCATCGAGGAGGTCAACTACGACGAGTGCGTCCGCATGGCCGCCGCCGAGGCCGACGCGTGCGAGCGCGGCGTCATCGTCCAGGACACCGCCTGGGAGGGCTACGAGAAGATCCCGTCCTGGATCATGGAGGGCTACGGCACCATGGCCTCCGAGGCCGCAGAGCAGCTCCGCTCCATGGCCATCAACCGCCCGACGCACGTCTTTGTCCAGGCCGGCGTCGGCTCCCTTGCGGGCGCCGTCGTGGGTTACTTCACCAACCTCTACCCCGACAACCCGCCGATCTTCGTCGTGGCCGAGTGCGCGCCCGCGGCCTGCCTGTACAAGGGCGCCGCTGCCGGCGACGGCGACCCGCGCATCGTCGACGGCGACATGCCCTCCATCATGGCCGGCCTGTGCTGCGGCGAGCCGAACATCCTCGGCTGGGACATCCTGCGCAACCACGTCCGCGCCTTCGTGAGCTGCCCTGACTGGGTCACCGCCCGCGGCATGCGCATCCTCGGCGCCCCCGAGAAGGGCGATCCGCGCGTGATCTCCGGCGAGTCCGGCGCCGTCACCACGGGCCTCGTCGCCACCCTCATGCAGGATCCCGAGTACGCCGAGCTGCGCGACGCCATCGGCCTGTCCAAGGAGAGCTCGGTGCTGTGCTTCTCGACCGAGGGCGACACCGACCCCGAGCAGTACCGCCGCATCGTCTGGGAGGGCGAGTACCCCACCTGCTAGCGTTTCACTTGCGAAAAACCCCGCGCCGACGGTCGAAAACCCGCCGGCGCCCCGCCTAGCCGGGCGCGCGCCCGGGTATCAAATTAGTTAACGGTTGGCCATCGTACAGAAAGGCACGAGCAATGGCTAAGGAACTGGATTTCGAGCTCATCAAGAAGACCGCTGAGGACTACGGCAAGGACATGACCGCGTTCCTGCGCGCCATGATCAGCCACCCCTCCGAGTCCTGCGAGGAGGGCGAGGTCGTCGCCTGCATCAAGGCTGAGATGGAGAAGCTCGGCTTCGACGAGGTCAAGGTCGACGGCCTGGGCAACGTCATGGGCTTCATGGGCGACGGCGACAAGATCATCGCCATCGACTCCCACATCGACACCGTCGGCATCGGCAACATCGAGAACTGGGACTTCGACCCGTACAAGGGCTTCGAGGACGACCAGCTCATCGGCGGCCGCGGCGGCTCCGACCAGGAGGGCGGCATGGCTTCCGCCACGTACGCCGCGAAGATGATGAAGGACCTCGACCTCATCCCCGAGGGCTACAAGGTCATGGTCGTCGGCACCGTCCAGGAAGAGGACTGCGACGGCATGTGCTGGCAGTACATCTACAACGTCGACGGCATCAAGCCTGAGTTCGTCATCTCCACCGAGCCCACCGACGGCGGCATCTACCGTGGCCACCGCGGCCGCATGGAGATCCGCGTCGACGTCCACGGCACTTCTTGCCACGGCTCCGCTCCCGACCGCGGCGACAACGCCATCTACAAGATGGCCGACATCATCGCCGACGTCCGCAAGCTGAACAACAACGGCTGCGACGAGTCCACCGACGTCAAGGGCCTCGTCAAGATGCTCGACCCGAAGTACAACCCGGACCACTATGAGGACGCCCGCTTCCTCGGCCGCGGCACCTGCACCGTCTCCCAGATCTTCTACACCTCGCCGTCCCGCTGCGCCGTCGCCGACTCCTGCGCCATCTCCATCGACCGCCGCATGACCGCCGGCGAGACCTACAAGTCCTGCCTCGAGGAGGTCGAGAACCTCCCGGCCGTTAAGAAGTACGGCGAGGACGTCAAGGTCTCCATGTACATGTACGACCGTCCGTCCTGGACCGGCGAGGTCTACGAGACCGAGGCCTACTTCCCGACGTGGATCAACAAGGAGTCCGCGCCGCACGTCAAGGCCCTCGTCGACGCCCACAAGGCCCTCTTCGGCGATGAGCGCATCGGCTGCGAGAAGTCCATGGACAAGCGCACCGGCCGTCCCCTTTGCGACAAGTGGACCTTCTCCACGAACTGCGTCTCCATCCAGGGCCGCTACGGCATCCCCTGCGTCGGCTTCGGCCCCGGCGCCGAGTCCCAGGCCCACGCCCCCAACGAGGTCACCTACAAGCAGGACCTCCCGACCTGCGCTGCTCTCTACGTCGCCGCTCTGAACCTCTACGAGCCGAGCGCCGAGATGGACGACGCCACTACCTACCGCGCTGAGCTCACCGACAACGACATCAAGTAGTTGGCCTTCCCAGGCACCCGACCTTGGCGCGAACCCAGGGGCTCGCGTACCGCCAGTACGCGTCGCCCCTGCGTTCCCGCCAATCTCGGGCACCTGGAAAGCCCTGTTTTGCCGTTAACGCACCGCTTTCTTTCACCCATCGTTCTCTAGGAGAGGATACAGATATGAGCGAGATCCAGAAGTACGTCGATATGCTCGAGGGCCTTGACTTCAAGGGTATGTACGGCTCTGACTTCCTGCACACCTGGGACAAGACCACCGACGAGCTGCGTGCCCTCTACGCCGTCGCCGCCGCCCTGCGCAACCTCCGCGAGCGCAACATCTCCTCCAAGATCTTCGACTCCGGCCTGGCCGTTTCGCTGTTCCGCGACAACTCCACCCGCACCCGCTTCTCGTTCTCCAAGGCCAGCAACCTCCTCGGCCTCGAGCTCCAGGACCTCGACGAGAAGAAGTCCCAGATCGCCCACGGCGAGACCGTCCGCGAGACCGCCACGATGATCTCCTTCATGGCCGACGTCATCGGCATCCGCGACGACATGTACATCGGCAAGGGCGACGCCTACATGGCCGAGGTCTCCGAGTCCGTGCAGCAGGCCTACGAGGACGGCGTCCTTGACCACCGTCCGACCCTGATCTCCCTGCAGTCCGACTCCGACCACCCGACCCAGTCCTCCGCCGACATGCTCTACCTCATCGAGGAGTTCGGTGGCCTCGAGAACCTCCGCGGCAAGAAGGTCGCCGTGACCTGGGCCTACTCGCCCTCCTACGGCAAGCCGCTCTCCTGCCCGCAGTCCCTCATCAGCCTGCTCCCGCGCTTCGGCATGGACGTCACCCTGGCCCACCCCGAGGGCTACGACCTCATGGGCGACCGCGTCGACGCCGCAAAGAAGTTCGCCGCCGAGAACGGCTGCACCTTCAACCAGGTGAACACCATGGAAGAGGCCTTCGAGGGCGCCGACATCGTGATCCCGAAGTCCTGGGCTCCCTACGCCGCCATGGAGCGCCGCACCAACCTCTACGCCGAGGGTGACGACGCCGGCATCGCCGCGCTCGAGAAGGAGCTCCTCGCCCAGAACGCCACCCACCAGGATTGGTGCTCCACGACCGACCTCATGGCTAAGACCGCCAACGGCCAGGACACCATCTTCATGCACCCGCTGCCCGCCGACATCTCTGGCGTCTCCTGCGAGCACGGCGAGGTCATGGCCGACGTCTTCGACATGCACCGCGTCGGCATGTACAAGGAGGCCTCCTACAAGCCCTACGCCATCGCTGCCATGATCTTCCTGCAGAAGGTCGCCGACCCGGCCGCCACGCTCAAGGCTCTCGAGGAGAGCGCGACCCCGCGCTGGTTCCAGGCCTAAATCAGCGTCTGACCTAGCATTTGTTTGAGGGCCTGCGCCTTGACGGGAATCCGTCGGGGCGCGGGCCCCACTGAATTGCGCCGATTTTCGCCGGCGCGCGCCCGTAGCGGCGCTGTTCTTGCGTCGCCTTTGGCGCCTTCGCCGCGCGGTTCGCGGCACCTGCTGCGCCGATCTCGGCGCCCCCCTGCGTCTTTTTTCAAACACCACATTCCGTACTCTTAAGGAGAGTGCCTTATGGGCAAGAGAATCGTCATCGCCCTGGGCGGCAACGCCCTCGGCAAGAACCTGCCTGAGCAGGCGATCGCGGTCCAGAACACGGCCCGCGCCATCGTTGACTTGCTCGAGCAGGGCAACGAGGTCGTCGTCGTTCACGGCAACGGCCCCCAGGTCGGCATGATCGCCAACGCCATGACCGAGCTCACCCGCTCCGACCCCGAGAAGTACATCCCGTGCCCGCTTTCGGTCTGCGGCGCCATGAGCCAGGGCTATATCGGCTACGACCTGCAGAACGCCCTTCGCGAGGAGATGGAGTGCCGCGGCATCAACCACGGCGTCACCACCGTCCTCACGCAGGTCGAGGTCGACCAGAACGACCCGGCCTTCGCCAACCCCACCAAGCCCATCGGCTCCTTCATGACCCTCGAGGAGGCTGAGGACCTCAAGGCGAACCGCGGCTACGACTTCGTCGAGGACGCCGGCCGCGGTTACCGCCGCGTCGTCGCCAGCCCCAAGCCCAAGCGCATCGTCGAGCTCGACACCATCGAGTGCCTCGTCGACCACGACCACGTGGTCGTCTGCTGCGGCGGCGGCGGCATCCCCGTCATCCAGACGGGCGTCCACAACCACCTCAAGGGCGCCGCGGCCGTCATCGACAAGGACTTCGCCGCTGAGCTTCTTGCCGAGTCCCTCGACGCAGACTACCTCGTGATCCTCACCGCCGTCGAGAAGGTCGCCGTCAACTTCGGCAAGCCCGACCAGCTCTGGCTCGACGAGCTCACGCCCGCCGAGGCCCGCGAGTACATCGGCCAGGGCCAGTTCGCGCCCGGCAGCATGCTGCCCAAGGTCGAGGCCTGCGTCAAGTTCGCCGAGTCCAAACCCGGCCGCAACGCGCTCATCACGCTGCTCGACCGCGCCGCCGACGGCATCGCCGGAAAGACGGGCACCGTCGTCCGCGCATAGCCGCGATTTGCGTGTATAGTACGAGGTAAAGCGTTATGGCGGCGGCAGGCTAACGCTTGTCGCCGCCCGTTCAATGAGCGACTTCCGACCGAAGGGGGACCGCGGTGAGACCGGACCTGAGGGCGTATCTTTTGGGGGATGAGGGCGCCCGCGCGTTCGGACCCGGTCCCTGCGAGCTGCTCCACCGCGTCGAGGAGACGGGCAGCCTGCGCGCCGCCGCCGTCAGCATGGGCATGGCCTACACCAAGGCCACACGTCTGGTCAAGGCTGCCGAGTCGGCCTTCGGCTTCAAGCTCACCGAGCGCACCATCGGCGGCGCCGGCGGGGGAGGCAGCCGCCTCACCGCCGAGGCGCGCGACCTTCTTGCCCGCTACGAGGCGTTCGAGCACGCGTGCGTGGACGATCTGCGCCGCAACTTCAACGAGTGCTTCTCGGGCTTCTGCGACGTGCCGCGCATCGGCTGCGTCGTCATGGCGTCGGGACTGGCCTGCCGCTTCGGCACGCAGAAGCTCGTGGAGCCGCTCGCCGGCGTGCCCATCCTCGAGCGCACGCTCTCGGCGCTGCCCGACGACCTGCTCGACATCGTCGTGGTCACGCGCTCGGCCGACGTCGAGGAGCTCTGCGACGTCATCGGCGTGCGCTGCGTGCGCCACGTCGGGGCCCTGCAGTCCGACACCGTCCGCGAGGGCCTCAAGGCCTTGCCGGGCGTGGCGGGCTGCCTCTTTGTCCCCGGCGATCAGCCGCTGCTCACCGAGGCGAGCGTGCGCGCCGTCGTGGCGGACTTCCAGATGCACCCCGGCTCCATCGTGCGCCTGGGGTGGCGCGGCGCCCCCGCCAGCCCGATCCTGTGGCCGAGCGAGGAGCTGCCGTCGCTCGCCGCGCTCGAGGGCGACACGGGCGGCAGCGTGCTTCTTGCCAGGAGGCAGGAGCTCGGCGTGCGCGTCCGCGTGGTCGAGGCCGCCTGCGAGCTCGAGGTACAAGACGTGGACACGAGGGAGGACCTCGAGCTTCTCGAGTCCGCCCTCAGGGTTTAAGGAGGACTTGCAATGAAGATCCTTGCGAACGGAACCCTTGTTACTCCCGAGGGGGCGCGCAAAGGCGACGTGGCGCTCGACGGCGGCAAGATCGCCCGCCTGGCCGACCGCATCGAGCCCGCGGAGGGCGACGAGGTCGTCGACGTGAGCGGCTGCTGGGTGTTCCCCGGCTTCATCGACGCCCACACGCACCTGCAGTGCTGGACGGGCATGGACTGGACGGCCGACAGCTTCGAGACGGGCACCCGCGCGGCTGCCTGCGGCGGCACCACCACCATCGTGGACTACGCCACCGCCGACCGCGGCGTGACCATGCCCGATGCCCTCGACGAGTGGCACAAGCGCGCCGACGGCACCTGCACCTCCAACTACGCCTTCCACATGGCCTTGACCGAGTGGGGCGAGAAGAACCGCCGCGACCTCGCCGTCATGCGCGAGCGCGGGGTCTGCTCGTTCAAGACCTACTTCGCCTACGACCACCTGCGCCTGGACGACGCCGACACCCTCGAGGTCCTCGAGGCCTTGAAGCCGCTCGGCGGCATCCTGTGCGTCCACTGCGAGAACGGCACGCTCGTCGACCGCCTGCAGCAGCGCGTGTTCGACTCCGGCGTCACCGGCCCCGAGGGTCACCCGCTCTCGCGCCCGGACGTCTGCGAGGCCGAGGCCATCAGTCGCCTGCTCTACATCGCGCACCTGGCCGGCGACGCCAAGGTCAACGTCGTGCACCTCTCGACCAGGCTCGGCCTGGAGGCCATCCGCGACGCCAAGGCCCGCGGCCAGAAGAACATCTACGTCGAGACCTGCCCGCAGTACCTGCTGCTCGACGACTCCCGCTACAAGGAGGAGGGCGAGGACGGCTTCGCGGGCGCGAAGTACGTCATGAGCCCGCCGCTGCGCAAGCCGACCGACGTCGCCGCCCTGCGCGAGGCCGTCGTCGCCGGCGAGATCGACACCATCGCCACCGACCACTGCTCCTTCAACCTCCACGGCCAGAAGGACCGCGGCGTCGGCGACTTCCGCAAGATTCCCAACGGCGGCCCGGGCATCGAGCACCGCCCGGCGCTCATGGCCACGAGCTTCGCGGGCCAGCTCGGCCCCGAGGACCTCTGTCGCCTGATGAGCGAGGGCCCCGCCAAGGTCTTCGGCATGTGGCCGCGCAAGGGCCGCCTGGCCGAGGGCGCCGACGCCGACGTCTGCGTCTGGGACCCCGAGGCCCGCTGGACCATAAGCGCCGCCACCCAGCAGCAGGCCGTCGACCACACGCCCTACGAGGGCTTCGCCTGCCGCGGCCGCGCCCACCTCGTCTACGTCAACGGCGAGCTCGCGGCCCGCGACGGCCAGCCCACCGGCGCCCGCCCCGGCACGTTCGTTTCCAGGTAATATGACAAAGGGATAAGCCCTGCGTCTTATTCATTGTTTTATTCGCACGAAAGCAAAGGAGAACCACCATGTCCAACGAGGCCATCGTCACCGACAAGGCTCCCGCCGCCCTCGGCCCCTACTCCGCCGCCGTCAAGTCCGGCAACGTGATCCACGTCTCCGGCCAGCTCCCGGTCGACCCCGCCACCGGCGAGTTCGCCGGCGAGGACATCGCCAGCCAGACCCGTCAGAGCCTGACCAACATCCAGAACATCCTGGCCGCCGCCGGCGCCACCATGGCAAACGTCGCCGAGTGCACCGTCCTTCTGGACGACATCAACGACTTCGCCGGCATGAACGAGGTCTACGGCGAGTTCTTCTCCGAGCCGTTCCCGGCCCGCGCCGCCTTCGAGGTCGCCGCGCTGCCGAAGGCCGCCAAGGTCGAGATCAAGGCCGTCGCCTACCTGTAAGGGGCGAGCCGCTGCATAAGCGAGCGCCTGGCGCCGTCGCGGCTGCGTGCCGCGGCGGCGCTTTTTCGTGTGGCGGGGCGTGGTGGCCGGCGGGTTTCGGCGGTGCGGGCTTCTTGCCAGCAAAGCGTGCATCGAGCGACGGATTTGCCCGCCGGAAGGCGCGGTTGTGTCGCTGGCTGCACGCTTTGTCGCGTGGAAAGAAGTGCGCCGCGCGTTGCCCGTCGTGCGCCACGCCCGCCCGCCGCCACGCCCGTCGCCGCCACCAAAAACGGCGCCCCGCCTCGCGTGAGGACGGGACGCCGCGCATGCTCGGGCGATCGCAGGCTCGCAGCTCGCGGAGCTACTCGGACTTGGGCAGTTCGCTGCCGCAGTGGCAGCACTTGGTCGCGCCGGGGTTGACCTCCTCGAGGCAGAACGGGCAGACGGGCGTGGGCGCCGGCTCCTCCTCGGGCTGCTTGTGGGCGAGCTTGTTGCCGAGGTCCTGGGCCTTGTTCAGCGCCTTGACCATGGCGAACACGATGGCTGCCACGATGAGGAAGTTGATGACGGCGCTGATGAACGCGCCGAAGTCGATCTCGGTGCCGGGGACGACGAGGCCGGAGACCTCGCCCACGTTGCCGCCGCAGATGGCCTTGATCAGCGGGTTGATGATGTTGTCGGTGAGGGACGTGACGATCGCGGTGAACGCGCCGCCGATGATGACGCCGATGGCCATGTCCATGACGTTGCCGCGGTTGATGAACTCCTGGAACTCCTTGAGCAGCTTCTTCATTGGTGCCCCTTCTATCCGGCGCTGCAAGAACGATTTAGATTAACGCACATCTTGTGACGTTTGCCGTGCGGGCGTGACCGTTGCGTGACAGGACGCCAATGCTCGCGGGGCGCCAAGCGGCAAGAAGTGCCTGTCCGCACAAAGCCGTGACCTGTCATTTCACGTCCATGCCACGCGGTTAACAGCGCGCGTACGCGCGGCCCGTATTGTAGGTGCAATCGAGGCGCGCACACGCGGTGCCGCGCAGAAAAGAGGATCACCATGGGCTTGAGCTCACTGAAGAGCAACCTCAGCTATTACAACAACCAAGTCGCGTTCTGGCAGAACAACGCGAACCTGCACAGCGAGCAGATCAGCGGCTACGACGCCGACATCGCCGACCGCAACGACCAGCTGCGCAAGGTCCGCTGCGGGCAGGGCGCTCCGGCCGTCGCCGCCGTGCAGACGCTCATCGACCGTCTGCAGGACGAAATCAGCGACCTTTGCGCCTGGCGAGACAGTGCCATCGCGGAGCGCGACTTCTCGAACGAGCGCGCGGGGATGTACCGCAGGTACGCGGAGAGCACGCTGGCGGCCATCGGCAACTGCCGGGAGGCTTAGCCGGACCGGGTGCGCGGAAAGAAGGATGCCCGGAAAGAAGGGCGCTCAGCAAGAAGCACCTCCGCGCCGCCCTCTCCATCCGTCCGCCCGATAACCAGCGCTCGCCCATACGTATCGCCGCGGCCCCTCCACGCGGCGTAGTATTGCGGCAACGGGTCCGTGCCCGGACGCAACCCAAGGAGAAGCCATGGCCAAAGACCGCGCGGAAAGCAAGTTCTTCACCGTCGACCCGGACGTTCAGATTCACTACTGGGACAGGGGGGAGGGCGACGCCATCGTCTTTATCCCCGGCCTCACCTTCTCCGGCGAGATCTTCAAGCACCAGATCGAACACTTCTCCGACCGCTACCGCGTGATCGCCGTCGACCCGCGCGGCCAGGGCCTCTCGACAAAGACGGTCCACGGCAACGACTACGTGACCCACGGCTCCGACGTGCAAAAGCTCATCGACGGGCTGGGGCTCCAGAACGTCACGCTCGTGGGGTGGTCGACCGGCAACCTCGAGGTGTGGAGCTATCTGGAGCAGGCGGGATACGAGAAGGTTGCCGGCGCGGTGACCATCGACATGAGCCCGCTGCCGCTCTCGGAGGACCCGGCGTGGTGGACCGAGGGCACGCCGGCCGAGCTCTCGGAGGTGGCCACGCGCGTGCTCACGCACCCCGAGAGCGCCGAGGCGTTCTGGGACGAGTACCTCACGCAGGTGATGATGCAGCGCGAGCTTTCCGCCGACGAGTACGAGTACCTCATGGACATGAGCCGCCGCACGCCGTGCTGGATCGCGCGCCAGCTGTTCTGCGACGCGATCTTCTGCAACTACCTGGACGTAGCAAAGACCGCCGCGAAGACCGTGCCCACCCTCATGTACATCGCCGAGCACTGGGCCGACGTGGCCGAGCCGTTCTGCCACGAGCAGTTCCCGGAGACCCCGACCTACGTGATGGGCGGCCACCTCATGGCCTACGAGTATCCCGAGAAGTTCAACGCCCGCCTCGAGGAGTTCCTCGCGAGTGAGGACAAGTAGGCAAGAAGGGCGGGGGAGAGAAGCACTCTATTCTGCCGGCGCATGATGTGTGTGACCTGCGCTGAATTGAATCGCTGCGGGCTGTGGGCCTGCGGGGCAGCCGTCGAGTTTGGCGGCTGCTTTTGTGTTTGCCTGCAACTCTGAGCGTTGTCCATCGGTGAGCTTGGAGGCAGTCGGCCAGGGCGAACGATATACTGTTTGAAATCTGTTCAGACAACGAGGCAAACATATGACCATGGATTACGAGTCGGCAAAAAAGAAGGCCCTGGCATTTAGGGATGAGCGGGACTGGTCGCAGTTCCACAACCCCAAGGACCTGGCGATATCCCTCTCCCTCGAGGCATCGGAGCTGCTCGAGTGCTTCCAGTGGTCGGGCACCGACCTCGTCGTTGCCAAGAAGCACCCTCAGATGGAAGAAGAGCTGGCAGACGTCGTCATCTACGCCATTCTCCTCGCCGACAGAATCGGAGCGGACATTCCCGAGATTATTGGCAAGAAGATCGATAAAAACGCGAAGAAGTACCCTGTCGATAAGGCTCGGGGTAATGCAAGGAAGTATGACCAACTATGACTTCTATCTCTATCCAAACTTCTGAGCATGCCGAGCAGCCTAAGGGTGCTCCGTTCCAGATCGAACAGATGTCTTTTGGTGGCGATCTGACGCTTGACCAAATTGGTTTCGAGGAAGATAAGGTCTTTAACTGGCCGATGGTGTATATCCTCGCCAACAGCACTTCTGCCTACGTGGGCCAGACGACTAGTATTGTCACCCGAATGAAGCAGCATGGCGCGAATGAAGAGAAGCAGGATTTCACCAAGGTTAATATCATCTACAACCCTGAGTTTAACGCTTCGGTCATTACCGACTACGAACACCGCCTCATTGGGTACATGCATGCGGATGGCCGCTATCGGCTTACGAATAAGAACGACGGCATGACCGACACGAACTATTTCAGCAAGTCGATTTATACAAATATGTTCAACGAGCTGTGGGAGGACTTGAGGACACTCGATCTTGCCGATCATTCAATTGAGCAGATTGAGGAATCTGAGGTCTTTAAGTACTCGCCTTTTAAGAAACTGACTGCTGATCAATACATTGCCTTGGAGCAGGTTCTGAAAGCCGTGAAGGGCGGTTTCGAAAACGCTTCACCGATGCTGGTCAAGGGCATGCCTGGAACGGGAAAGACTATTCTTGCCATCTATCTGCTTAAGTGTCTTAAAGATATCGAGGATTATAAGAATCTAAATATTAAACTTCTCGAGCCGGTTACCTCGTTGCGCAATACACTCAAAAAAGCACTTGTGAATGTTGAGGGCTTAAGCGAGGCTGACATCATCTCGCCGACTGATTTGGCTAAGACATCGATGGGATATGTTTCCGGAAAAGAGAAATGCTTCGATATCGTGCTGATTGACGAGGCCCATAAGCTGAAGCGGCGTGTCAATTTGGCCACGCAGTACGGTAACTATGACAGGGTTAACAGGGTTTTGGGGCTTCCTAAAGAGGCTACGCAGCTTGATTGGCTGCTCAATCAGGTTAAACTGCCTATCTTTTTCTATGATCCGATGCAGGCGATTGGTCCGTCGTGTGTTAGGCGAGAGACGTTTGCGGACAAGCTTGAGGCTGTGGCTATGCCTCCAATTGAGCTTAAGAGTCAAATGCGCGTGAAGGCGGGGGAGGAGTATCTCACATACATCCAGCATATTTTGGACGGCGTCTGTGACGGTGTGCGAGATTTCGAGGGTTACGACCTCGTACTCCACGACAATTTGGCTGAGTTCGTCGAGTCCTTTAAACGCGATCGTGAACAGCATGATCTGAGCAGGATGGTTGCCGGCTATGCTTGGAAATGGGTCTCGAAAGGCGACGGCAGTGCCTACGACATCGAGCTTGATGGTGCAAAGCTTCGGTGGAATTGCACGTACGATGACTGGGTGGGGAAGGGTGTCGACAACCCTGAAATAGCCAATGAGGTTGGCTGTATTCATTCGATACAAGGCTATGATTTGAGCTATTCGTACGTGATAGTCGGTCCCGACCTCGTTTTGGATGGCGGTGGCAAGCCCGCTGCCAATCGCAAGAGCTACTTCGACCGAAATGGTTATGCCACCACATCCGATGAAGAGCTTGACCGGTTTATCAAGAATATCTACTACGTGCTTCTTACTCGAGGAATCTTGGGCACACACGTGTACGTTGCCGACTCTAAGTTGAGGGAGTACTTTGCGAAGTATCTGCCGCGTCGCGTGTCTTAATCACGGAATGAAGACGACGTCATTGTGATACTCGATGAAGTCCGCTCTTGGGCTGAACCGCCTTGGAGGTGCTATGGTCTCGCCGTTGTATCGCCATAGGCAATCGTTCTCGGGTGCATTATGGCTCACAGCGCTTGATACTACGATTTTGAGGTCTTTCGTAATAGTAATGAGTCCCTGATCGAAAGCCTTGTCGTGTAGAGCGTTCAAAAGCAAGCCGTTGTCGGGAGCAAGTCTCTCGGCCTTTGGGTCAGATGCCGCCCAAGGCTTGATGTGGCTTGCGACGAGAAGCATTGGATTGGTAAGACCTGTGAGGCAACAGCGCGAGCAGTAGTTGAGATTTGGAAATAGCCTTGGTTTACGCGAGTTGATATGGACGTTTTCCGACCCTGGATTTCTGGATGAGCTGACTTCGCTCGTGCTTTCGTTCGCCGTGCTTTACTTAGCGGCGACTCTGTATCGTTTGATCTCTAGGTGGTAAGCGCGGCGGGTGAGGCCCTTAAACGAGAATCAGCCACCCTGCACGGTGGCTGATTCTTGGGCGTAGCCCGATTTGAAACTACCAAACAGGAGGGCTTAGCCTCCGCTTGCAGCCGATTTTACCAGCTGATCAACGTAATTGAAACCGCACCGCGCGGTCGAGGCCTCCGTGCGGGCGATGTGGCGGGCGCTTTCCCTGGTTCGCCTGAAGTTGTGAAGGCTTCACAGGTCGTGAAGGCTTCACGGTTTGAGATTGCTATTACGAAACCGCAGGTAGACGCGTAGTTCACTTCTTTATAAAGTTGTGAAGCCTTCACAGCTGCGTCGGGGTCGGGTCAGGGCAGCCTGCAGCGAGTCGTCAGGGAGTTGTGAAGCCTTCACGGCTGCGTCGGCGGCGGGCTGCAGGTGCCCGCCGGCCGTCCCGCTAGCCGCACGCGAAGAGCTCGGCGTCGCGGATGCTGCCGGCGAGGACGGGCGCCCTTACGCCGTGCGCGCGTAGGGCGACCGCAAAATCGCGCGCCGCGCGCGCTACGCGAGGGTCCTCGGCCTGGTTGACCACGACGACGTCGGGTGCGATGCGGCCGGATGCCGTCTCGGCGGCGATCGCGGCGGCCACGAGTTCGGGTGTCGCGACCGCGTCGCCCTCGCAGCCCGTAAGCTCGCAGAACAACTCCGGCCGGTGGACGGCCTCGCGCACGGGCCTGCTAAAGCCGCTGCCCCCGAGCACGAGGACGCACCTCTTGCTGCCCTTTGGCACCGCAGGCTCCCAGTCGGCGTGGGCCTTGAGCGGCAGGCGCTTGCTGCCGTCGGCCTCCACGAGCACGCAGTCGGCCGCCTCCGCCAGCGCGGGGATGCCGCAGGTGGGCACGGTGAGCTTGCCTTCCTTGGTGGGGGAGGCGAAGCAGGCGACGGGGCTCGCCACCGCGTCCCACTCGCCCGGCCCGGAGAGCGCCGGCATGCCCTCGAAGGGCAAGAAGTGCGTCGACGTGGTGAGGGCCACCGTGGCGCCGCTGCCTGCCAGCTCGCGCGCGAGCACGGAGAGCAGCGTCGTCTTTCCGCCGCCGCCGATCACGGAGGTGATGCCCCGGGGGATTCCCAATGCATCCTGCAATTTCATTTGCTCACCTAACTAAAAGTAAGAAGCTGTCTGAAAAATTACCATAAAACGAAGTATTGCCGCAGCTAACCGTTGCTGTGAAGCCGATATAACGCAGGCAAAAGAATCTGTTAGCATTACCAAAAGATTGTACGACAGCCTAGGAGGCAACCATGTTGGTTTACGTTCGCGGCGCGGGGGACATCGCCACCGGCATCGCGCTGCGCCTGCACCGCTGCGGCATGCAGGTCGTCATGGCGGACCTGGCCGTTCCCACGTCCATCCGCCGCACCGTTTGCTTCAGCGAGGCCATCCGCCTGGGCGAGACCACCGTCGAGGACGTCCGCGGCGTGCTCTGCGCCGACGCGGCCGCCGTGCGCGCAGCCGTAGCCGCCGGCGACGTCGCCGTCGTCGTTGACGCGGAGGCCCGCATGGCGCCCGAGCTCGCGCCCGACGTCCTCGTCGACGCGATCCTCGCAAAGAAGAACCTCGGCACCACGCGCGGCATGGCCCCCGTGGTCATCGGCGTGGGCCCGGGCTTCACCGCGCCGGTGGACGTCGACGCCGCCGTCGAGACCATGCGCGGCCACTACCTGGGGCGCGTTTATTACAAGGGCTCACCCATCGCCAACACCGCCATCCCCGGTCTCATCGGCGGCTACGCCGGCGAGCGCGTGCTGCGGGCGCCGGCCGACGGCGTCTTCGAGCCTTGCGTGTGCATCGGCGACGAGGTCCACGCGGGCACCGTCTGCGGCGAGGTAGCGGGCAAGGCCATGGTGGCCACCATCGACGGCGTGGTCCGCGGCCTTCTGCAGGTCGGCGTCACCGTGCGCCGCGGCATGAAGTCCGGCGACGTGGACCCGCGCTGCGAGACCGCGTTTATCCGCACCACCTCCGACAAGGCGAGCGCCGTCGGCGGCGGCGTGCTCGAGGCCATCCTCCACCTCACCGGCGCGCTCTCCGGCGTGGGCTCCGCGCGCGAATGGCAGACCGTCCCCGAGGCCGTGGCCACGGCCGCCGCCTCCGGGCTCGACCTCTCTGGAATCGAGGAGTTCGCATGAACGACGTAGCGGGGACCATCAACGACCAACAGATCATCTCCGCCGCGCGCGCCGAGCTCGCCGCCGGGCGCCCCGTCGCGCTCGCGAGCCTGCTCGCCACCGCGGGCTCCATGCCGCGCCACGAGGGCGCGCGCATGCTCGCGCTGGCCGACGGCTCCTTCATCGGCACCGTGGGCGGCGGAAACATCGAGTTCATCGCCCAGGCGCGCGAGGGCGAGCTCCTCGCCGCGGCGGCCGACGGCCGGCCTGCGCCCGCCTCGCTCGAGTGGATGACCCACGCGAAGAACGACATGGCCTGCGGCGGCGACGCCCTTCTTGCCGTGCGCCTCTTGACCGCCGAGGACGAGGGGTGGCTCTCTGCCATCGCAGCTGCCGCCGATTCCGGCGCCGCCGCGTGGCTCGTCGAGGACTGGTCCGATGCCGCCGCCCCGGCGGCGCGCGTGGTGTCCGAGGACGACGGCTGCGACGTCCCCGTGTGGGACGAGGGCACCAAGCTCTACCGCGAGCCCGTGGGCGCCGAGCCCGTGTGCTACGTGTTCGGCGGCGGCCACGTGGGCCGCGCGCTCGTGCCGGTGCTCGCGAGCGTCGGCTTCGTTGTGGAGGTCATCGACGACCGCCCGGGTATCTGCGGCCCGGCCGCCTTCCCCGCGGCACGCGGCGTGACCTGCGGCGCGTTTAAAGATCTCGATGACTACACACACATCACCCCGCGCGATTTCGTCGTCGTGCTCACCCACGGGCACCTGGGCGACGCCATCGTGCTCGAGCACGTCTTGCCCCACCGCCCGGCCTACGTCGGCTGCATCGGCAGCGCCCGCAAGGCCGGCTTCGTGCGCCGCACGCTCGAGGAGCACGGCATCTCCGCCGAGCTCGCCGAGTCGGTGCACCTGCCCATCGGCGACGACATCCTCGCCGTGACCCCGGCCGAGATCGCGGTCTCCATCGCGGCGCAGATGATCCGCTGCCGCGCCGAGCTGCGCCCGCATCGCCCCCACAGCAAATAGCGGGGGAGGGCGCGACCCTTGCCGGGATGCTCGGCGGGAGTCGTCGCGCCCTTCTTGCCAGGGAATCGACGGGAGGGCGCGGCGCTTCTTGCCCTCATAGAAAGGAAAGACAAATGATCGACAGAAGGCAGTTCCTCGGCGGCTCCGCGGCCCTTTTTTGCGGCCTGGGCCTCGCGGCCTGCGGCGGCAACGCGGCGTCCGACGACTCCGCCCAGAAGGGCTCCGGCGACGACGCCCAGAAGGCCAAGCTCATCGTCTTTGCCGCGGCCTCGATGACCGAGTCGCTGACCAAGGCCGGCGACGAGTTCATGGCCGAGAACCAGGGCTACGGGCTCTCGTTCAACTACGACTCCTCGGGCACGCTCAAGACCCAGATCCAGGAGGGCGCCGACTGCGACGTCTTCATCTCCGCGGGCCAGAAGCAGATGAACGCGCTCGACGCCGAGACCGAGAAGGGCAACGACGAGGGCCTCGACTTCGTCGACCACGCCACCCGCTTCGACATCCTCGAGAACAAGGTCACCCTCGTCGTCCCCGAGGGCAACCCCAAGAACATCAAGGACTTCAACGACCTTGCCGAGCGCCTCAAGTCCGGCGAGATCCTGCTGAGCATGGGCAACTCCGACGTGCCCGTGGGCCAGTACACCCAGAAGATCCTGGCCTACTACGAGCTCGACGAGGAGGCGCTGGCCAAGGCCGGCTGCATCACCTACGGCACGAACGTCAAGGAGGTCACCTCCCAGGTCGGCGAGGGCGCCGTGGACTGCGGCGTCATCTACAAGACCGACGCGTTCTCCGCGGGCCTCACTGTGGTCGACGAGGCCACCAAGGAGATGTGCGGTCAGGTCGTCTACCCCGCGGCCGCGATGAAGAACGCGCCGCAGGCCGAGGGCGCCAAGCTCTTCCTCGAGTTCCTCAAGGGCACCGAGGCCTCCAAGTGCTTCAGCGAGGTCGGCTTCACCCCGCTCGCCACGGCGTAGCGGCCCTGGGACAAAAGGGACGGGGGATTTTGTCCCAAAATGTGATGGTGGGGAGGGGAATCTCCACAATTTGGGACAAAATCCCCCGTCCCTTTTGTCCCACGGATGGATGGACGCATGGACTGGTATCCGCTGTACAACTCGGTGAGGATCGCCGCGGTCTCGACCGCGATCGTGTACTTCCTCGGCATATTTCTCGCCAACGTCGTGGCCCGCGCGCCGCGCGTGGTCAAGGGCGTGCTGGACGTCGTGCTCACGCTGCCGCTCGTCCTGCCGCCGACCGTCGTCGGCTACCTCCTGCTGCGCGTCTTCGGCCCCCGGCGCACCGTCGGCGCATGGCTGCTGAACACCTTCGGCATCAAGCTCACCATGGTGTGGTACGCGGCGATCCTGGCCACCGTCGTGGTGAGCTTCCCGCTCATGTACCGCACCGCCCGCGGCGCCTTCGAGTCCTTCGACGAGAACCTCGCCGACGCGGCGCGCACCCTCGGCCGATCCGAGCGCTGGATCTTCTGGCGCGTGAAGATGCCGTGCTGCCAGCAGGGCATCGTGGCGGGCGCGGTGCTCGCCTTTGCCCGCGCGCTCGGCGAGTACGGCGCCACCGCCATGATCTGCGGCTACACTCCCGGCTCCACGGCCACCGTGTCCACCACCGTCTACCAGCTGTGGCGTACGAACGACGACGCGGGCGCCTTCGCGTGGGTCATGGTCAACCTCGGCATCTCGGCCGTGGTCCTTCTTGCCATGAACTGGTTCGAGCAGAAGGAGAAGTCGGGCGCGAAGCGCGTCGCCAAGCCAGGCACGAAGTCCGCCGCCAAGCCCGGCCGCGTGCGCCTGGGAGGTGCGCGATGAGCCTGCAGGTCGACGTGAGAAAGTCTTTCGGGCCGACGTTTGCGCTCGACGTGTCGTTCGAGGTCGACGCCACCGACGAGACGCTCGCACTCCTTGGCCCCTCGGGCTGCGGCAAGTCGATGACGCTCAAGTGCATCGCCGGCATCGTGACCCCCGACGAGGGCCGGATCGTCCTCAACGGCCGCGTGCTGTTCGACTCCGAAGCGGGCGTCAACCTGCGCCCGCAGGAGCGTCGCGTGGGTTATCTCTTCCAGAGCTACGCGCTGTTCCCCAACATGACGGTCGAGCAGAACATCGCCGTCGGCGTGCTCGGCAAGGGCAAAGAGGAGCGTGCGCGGACCATCGCCCGCCAGGTCGCGGCCTTCCGTCTCGACGGCCTTCAGAAGAAGCGCCCGGCGCAGCTCTCGGGCGGCCAACAGCAGCGCGTGGCGCTCGCGCGAATCATGGCGAGCGAGCCCGAGCTTTTGCTGCTCGACGAGCCGTTCTCCGCGCTCGACGGCTACCTGCGCTGGCAGCTCGAGCTTGAGCTCACCGACACGCTGCGCGCCTTCCCCGGCGGCACCGTCTACGTGAGCCACAACCGCGACGAGGTCTACCGCATGTGCGACTCGGTGTGCGTGATCTCGCAGGGGCGCTCCGAGCAAAAGCTCAGCGTGCCCGAGCTCTTCGCCACGCCGACGTCGTTGCCGGCGGCGCTGATCTCGGGGTGCAAGAACGTGAGCCGCGCGCGGGTGCTCGGCGCGGTGGGCGGCAAGAAGGGCGACGCCGCGCGCGGAGCCGCCGGCGACGCCGTGCTCGCCTGTGAGGAGTGGGGCGTCGAGCTGCGCACGTCGCTGCCCGTGCCTGACGACGCGGCCTTTGTGGGCCTGCGCGCGCACTACTTCACCGTCGAGGCGGCTGGAAAGAAGGGTGAGGGGCCCGCAGCCGGCGACGCCCTTCTTTCCAGCGGCGCCGCCGCGACCGCTGATCCCACTGCCGTTCCGGCCCTCGCTGCCAACCGCATCCCCTGCGCGGTCGACCGCGTGATCGACAGCACCTTCTCCACCATCGTCATGCTGCGCACGCCCGCGGGCGGCCTGCTTCGCTACGAGTGCGGCAAGGGCGAGTGGGCCGCGCTCGGCAACCCCGCGCAGGCCACCCTGGGCATCGCGCCTGCGTGCGTCATGCCGCTCGGCCCCGGCAAAGGAGGCGTCCCGTGCTAGACCGCGAGGGCAGGAGCATTGAGTACCTGCGCCTTTCCGTCACTGACAGGTGCAACTGCCGCTGCGTGTACTGCATGCCGGAAGGCGGCGTGCCGATGCTCGCGCACGACCAGATTCTGAGCTTCGAGGAGCTCGCGCGCATCGTGCGCGCCTGCGCGGAGCTCGGCGTGCGCAAGGTCCGCCTCACCGGCGGCGAGCCGCTCGCGCGCCGCGGCGTAGTCGACCTCGTGCGCATGGTGGCCGAGGTGCCGGGTGTCGAGGACGTGGCCATGACCACGAACGCGTGCCAGCTCGCGCCCATCGCTGCCGACCTGCGCGCCGCCGGCCTCGGTCGCCTGAACGTGAGCCTCGACACCCTGCGGCCCGAGCGCTACGCGCAGATCACGCGCTGCGGCAGGCTGGCCGACGCCCTCGCCGGCATCGCCGCCGCGCGCGAGGCGGGCTTCACGCGCACGAAGATCAACGCCGTCCTCATGGGCGGCGTCAACGATGACGAGGTCGCCGACCTCGCGGCGCTCGCCGAGGACGAGCCCGTCGACGTGCGCTTCATCGAGCTCATGCCCATCGGCCCCGCCGCCGGATGGCCGCGGGGACGCTTCTTGCCGGCCGACTACGTGCTCGGGCAGCTGCCCGCCGGCGCCGAGCCGCGCGGCCGCGACGGCGTGGCCGAGCTCTGGCACGTGCCGGGCTGGGCGGGCAACGTCGGGCTCATCCGGCCTATGAGCCACAAGTTCTGCGACGGGTGCAGCCGCATCCGCGTGACGGCGGACGGGCGTTGCAAGCCCTGCCTGCACTCCTCGGCCGAGATCGACCTGCGCGGGCTCGAGGGGGAGGCCCTTCTTGCCGCCCTGCGCGGGGCCATCGCGGCCAAGCCGAAGTACCATCATATGGACGAGTCGCACGCGAGCGAGTCCGCGCGCGACATGAACGAGATCGGGGGATAGCGCCATGGCGCACACGAATGACCTCACCCACATCAACGAGCAGGGGCGCGCCCGCATGGTCGACGTCTCGGCGAAGCAGAAGACCCAGCGCGTGGCGCGGGCGGCGGGCTTCGTGCGCATGGCTCCGGCCACGCTCGAGCTCGTGCGTACGGGCGGCTGCAAGAAAGGCGACGTGCTCGCCGTGGCGCAGGTCGCGGGCATCATGGCGGCCAAGCGCTGCTGGGAGCTCGTGCCCATGTGCCACCCCATTCAGCTCACCGGCGTCGACGTGCACTTCGAGCTCGTGGACGACGAGCGCGGCTGCGGCGTGGCCATCGAGGCCGAGTGCCGCTGCTGCGGCGAGACCGGCGTCGAGATGGAGGCCCTGACCGCCGCGAGCGTGGCCGGCCTCACCGTCTACGACATGCTCAAGGCGACCCAGCGCGACATGGTCGTCGACGACGTTCGCCTGCTCGAGAAGTCGGGCGGCTCGAGCGGCCGCTTCGTGCGCGCGGAGGCCGCCGACGCCGACGCCTCGGTCGTCGCGGTCTCCATCAGCGAGAAGAAGGGCACGCGAAAGAAGCCCCAGGACTCGATCCGGCTCGTCGTGGGCCACGGCGTCGAGGGCGACGCGCATGCCGGCAACTGGCACCGCATGGTGAGCCTCCTGCCCGAGGAGTCCGTCGACGTCATGCGCGAGATGCTGCCCAACCTCGCCGCCGGCGACTTCGCCGAGAATATCCTCACCCGCGGCCTCTCGCTCAAGGAGCTGCCCGTGGGTACCGTGCTTACGGTTGGCGAGTGCGAGCTCGTGGTCACCCAGATCGGCAAGAAGTGCCACAACGACTGCGAGATCCACCGCCTCACCGGCAAGTGCGTGATGCCGACCGACGGCATCTTCGCCGTGGTCACCCGCGGCGGCGTCGTCCGCCCCGGAGATGCGGTACGCGTCGGCCGCTAGGCGCGCGGGCGCGTCGCCCACCGAATATACGCGCGGCAAGAAGGCCAGGGACCTTCCCGCCGCCCCGATAGGAGAGAGAAATGAAGACGATTCGTACCGAAGACGCAGTTGGACAGGTGTTGTGCCAAGACATGACACAAATCATCCCCGGCCAGACCAAGGGCCCGCGCTTCAAGAAGGGCCATGTGGTCCGCGAGGAGGACATCCCCGTGCTGCTGAGCATGGGCAAGGTCAACCTCTACGTCTGGGAGCTCGAGCAGGGCATGGTGCACGAGAACGACGCGGCGCGCCGGCTCGCGGCCCTGTGCCTGGGGCCGGGGACCGTTGCCGCCGGCGAGCCCTCCGAGGGAAAGATCGGCATCAAGGCCGCGACCGACGGCGTGCTCCTGGTCAACTCCGAGCGCCTCGTGGCGGTCAACGCCACCGACGAGGTCATGGTGGCCACGCGCAAGGGCGGCTTCGCGGTCCGAGAGGGCGACGTGCTGGCCGGTACGCGCGTGATCCCGCTCGTCGTGCGCGAGGAGGTCCTCGAGGCCGCCGAGCGCGCAGCCGGCGACGAGCCGCTGCTCGAGGTTAGGCCCTTCACGGCGAGGACGGCTGCCGTGATCGCCACCGGCTCCGAGGTCGCGAACGGCCTCATCAAGGACGCCTTCACGCCCGTCATCGTGCGCAAGCTCGCCGAGTTCGGCATCGAGGTTACCCTTACCGTCAAGCCCGGCGACGAGACCCCCGACGTCGTGGCCGCCATCGACGAGGCCCGCGCCGCCGGCGTCGACCTCATCGTGTGCACAGGCGGCATGAGCGTGGACCCCGACGACAACACCCCGGGCGCCATCAAACGCGCGGGCGCCCGCATCGTCACCTACGGAAGTCCGGTTCTCCCGGGCGCGATGCTGCTCGTGGGGTACTTCGACGAGGAGGGCGGCCGCTCGGTGCCCGTGCTCGGCGTCCCCGGCTGCGCGATGTACAACAAGGCGACCGTCCTCGATCTCGTGCTCCCGCGCGTGGCCGCCGGCGTCGCGCTCGAGAAGCGCGACTTCGTCGTGATGGGGGAGGGCGGGCTGTGCCTCGGCTGCAAGCCCTGCACCTTCCCGCTGTGCCCGTTCGGAAAATAGCATGCTCGGCGCCGGCGGGCCTCCTCCCGCCGGCGCGCTTTTTGGAGGCATTTCATGAATGACGTGAAGTACACGGCCGCCGTGATCACGGTGAGCGACAGGAGTGCCCGCGGCGAGCGGGCCGACGCAAGCGGCCCCGCCCTCGCCGAGCTTCTGCGCGAGCGCGGCTACGAGGTTGTCCACACGGGCATCGTCCCCGATGAGCGGCGCGACATCGAGCGCGCGCTGCGCGAGCAGGCGGCCGCCGACGTCGCGCTCGTGCTCACGACGGGCGGGACCGGGTTCTCGCCGCGTGACGTGACGCCCGAGGCGACGACCGCCGTGTGCGACCGCATGGCCCCGGGCATCCCCGAGGCCATGCGCGCCGCGTCGATGGCCATCACCCCGCGCGGCTGCCTCTCGCGCGCGGCGGCGGGTATCGTCGACCGAACGCTGATCGTCAACCTCCCGGGCAGCCCGAAGGCGGCGCGCGAGAACATCAAGGCCGTCATCGACGCGCTTGAGCACGGCCTGCTCATGCTGCGTGGCGGCCCCGCCGACTGTGCCGCCGACGCGGCGAAACCGACCGCTCGCGGATAATCGGCGATTGTTGACCAAACAAGTTGTAAGGGAGGCTAACATATAGTTAGCAAGCGAGGACAATGATGGAAACCGCGCGTGCTCCCTTTATAGCCTGCGGCAATCGGATGAGCCGCCGACGTGCCCCCGCACGAGCCGCAGGTACCCCTCAAGCGACTCCCGAAGACGGCCTTGCCATGCCCCGTCTTCGGGAGTCGCCGGTTTTATGCCATTCCTGATGTCCGCGCGCCCGCCCGCGCCCGCGCGGTTTCGCGTTCCGGGCTACGCTCGAGCGGATTCAATGCGCAGAAGTTTCTTTCGGGCTACGTGTTTTGGCGTCCCAAACGGCAAACCGCGGGATTTCGATTGAGCTCAACTGGGCTTTTGCGACCCCGCATCCTTTTAGGGCCCGAAAACACGTAGCCCGGAGCAGCTTTCTGCGCAGCGAAAACCGTGAACGTAGCCCGCAGGCATTTTCCGCGCACGCCGCTGTGCTTTGCGACGTCGCATGCGTAACAAAAAAGCGGCCCGGGACTCGTCCCGGGCCGCTTGCTCGTTCGCTCTATGGGGTCGCGTTTGCGGCTGCCTTTTACGCTTCGGCGGCGGCGCGGCCCTTGCGGAAGGCCTTGAGGTTGGCCTCGACGGTCTTGGGCGGGACGCGGCGCGAGATCGCGTCCTCCCAGTCCTCGGCCGAGAAGGGGAGCGCGGTCGAGAGCGCGCCCACGAGCACGACGTTGGTGCTGCGGGGGCTTCCGACCTCGCGCGCGATCTGGCCGGCGGGGATGCGGACGGCGCCCAGCTCGTCGAGCTTGCCCTCGATGTCCTCGGGCATCTCGAAGTTGCCGATGGCCACGCTCACGGGCACGATGACCTCGTCGTTGACGAACATCTTGCCGCCCTCGCGCAGGTAGTCCTGGGCGCGCAGCGCCTCGACGGACTCGAATGCGACGATGACGTCGGCGCAGCCCGGGTCGGCGACCATGGACTCGACCTTTTTGCCCATGCGAACGACGGTCGAGACCGAGCCGCCGCGCTGGCTCATGCCGTGGATCTCGGAGACCTTGACGTCGAGGCCGGCGTCGGCCGCCGCCATGGCCAGAAGCGACCCCGCCAGGATGGTGCCCTGGCCGCCGACGCCCACGAGGAGCACGGTGAGGGTGCGGTCGAGCTCGATCTTCTCGCCGGAGGCGATGACCTCGGCGCTCTTCTCGCTAGCTGTGAAGTGAGGCATGCTTACTCGCCTTTCTGGATGCAGCCGAAGGGGCAGGACTGGACGCACTGGTTGCAGCCGATGCACTGGTTGGGGTCGATGACGGCCAGCTCGTCCTCGTCGCGGCCGAGGGCGGGGCAGCCGATCTGGATACAGGTGCCGCATCCCTGGCAGCCCTCGATCACGGGCTGCGGGCGGCGGCTGCGGTCGATCAGGCGGCACGGCGAGCGGAACACCAGCACCGAGAGCTTGTCGGTGTGGGCGACGGCCTCCTCGAGCGCCTGGCGGATCTTTCCGGCGTCCTGGGAGTCGACCAGCGTGACCTCGTCGACGCCGAGCGCGCGGCAGAGCTCAACGATGTCGAGCGGCTTGCCGGCGGGAACCTCCAGCGGCGACACGCCGCGGGCCTGCTCGTCCAAGGTCACGCCGTTGCAGGGGTTGCCCTGCGCGCCGGTCATGGCGGTGGTGCGGTTGTCGAGGATGCACAGGGTGCCCTTGCCGCCGTTGTAGACGGTGCCGAGCAGGCTCGTGATGCCGGAGTGGGCGAAGGTGGAGTCGCCGATCACGCCGACGACGGGGCGGCCGGTGCGCTCGGCGGCGCCGGCGAGCTCCATGCCGTGGGCCATCGAGAGCGAGGCGCCCATGTCGATGACGGAGTCGACGGCGCGGAAGGGGGCTACGGCGCCCAGGGTGTAGCAGCCGATGTCGCCGGTAACGATGGCGTTCATCTCGCGGAGCTGCACGTAGACCAGGCGGTGCGGGCAGCCGGAGCAGAACGCGGGCGGACGGGCCGGCAGGTCCTGCGCAGGCGCGGGGTGGGGCGGCTCGGCCAGGCCGAAGGCGGCGCGGATGTGGGTGGGTCGGATCTCGCCGCCGCGAGGCAGGGCGCCCGCGGGGGGCACGCTGACCTCGACGCCCATGGCGCGGACCTTCTCGGTGAAGTAGGTGCAGGTCTCCTCGACCACGTAGAGCTTGTCGACGCTGGCCGCGAACTCGGCGATCTTCGCCGGCGGCAGGGGCCAGGTGAGGCCGAGCTTGAGCGTGGAGGCCTCGGGCAGCGCCTCGCGCACGTGGGTGTAGAGCGCGCCGGCGCAGATGACGCCCACGGAGGGGTCGCGCATCTCGACGCGGTTGAGCTCGGTCTGCTCGGCGAAGGCCACGAGGGCGTCCTCGCGCTCGTCGGTGACGGCGCGGCGGCGCACCGCCATGGCGGGCATCATGACGAACTTGCCGATGTTGCTCGCATACGGCCGCGGCTCGACCTCGGCACGCTCGCCGTCGACGTCGACCATGGTGCGGGTGTGCGCGACGCGCATGGTCTCGTGCAGCATGACGGGGGTGTCGAAGCGCTCGGAGAGCTCGAAGGCCTGCTTGGACATCTCGTAGGCCTCCTGCGAGTCGCAGGGGTCCAGGCACGGGATGCGCGCGAAGCTCGCGTAGTAGCGCGAGTCCTGCTCGTTCTGCGACGAGTAGCAGGACGGGTCGTCCGCCACGAGGAGCACGAGGCCCCCGTTCACGCCGGTGTTGGCCGCGCTCATGAAGGGGTCGGCCGCGACGTTCAGACCCACGTGCTTCATGGCTGCGAACGCGCGGACGCCTCCCATGGCGGCGCCCAGGGCGACCTCGAGGCCGACCTTCTCGTTGGGCGCCCACTCGCAGTAGACGCCGTCCTTCTTTACCAGGTTCTCCAGGGCCTCGGTCGACGGCGTGCCGGGGTATCCGGACCCCACCGCGCAGCCGGCCTCCCAGACGCCCTGGGCGATGGCCTCGTTTCCGCTCAGAAGCTGCATGCGCTTCTCCTCTCCTTATGTGTCCGCTCGCGCCGAGGTCGCGACGCTAGCGGCGGTTCTCGTAATCGACCAGGCTCGCGGCGCCGTACTTGGCGCGCAGGGCCGGCTTCTCTATCTTGCCCGTGGGGTTGCGCGGCACGTGCGCAAAGATGACCTTGCGCGGGCGCTTGTAGCGCGGAAGCCCCAGGCAGAACTTCTCGATGTCCTCCTGCGTGACGGGCGCCGCGTCGGGCTTGAGCTCGATGATGGCGCACGAGATCTCGCCCAGGCGCTCGTCGGGGATGCCGATGACGGCGACGTCCTGGATGGCGGGGTGGCCCATGAGGTAGTCCTCGATCTGGACGGGGTAGATGTTCTCGCCGCCCATGATGATGACGTCCTTCTTTCTGTCGACGAGCCAGTAGAAGCCGTCGGCGTCCTGGCGCGCCATGTCGCCGGTGTGCAGCCACCCGTCGATCAGGGTCTCGGCCGTGGCGGCGGGGTCTTTGTAGTAGCAGTCCATGAGACCGGGGCCCTTGACGCACAGCTCGCCGACCTCGCCGGGCTCCACCTCGGCGCCCTTCTCGTCGACGATCCTGCACTCCCAGCGGTATCCGGGCACGCCGATGGCGCCCACGTGGTCGACGTTGTCCACGCCGAGGTGGACGCAGCCCGGGCCCATGGACTCGGAAAGGCCGTAGTTGGTGTCGTATTGCTGGTTGGGGAAGACCGCAAGCCAGCGCTCGACCAGGCTCTTGGGCACGGGCTGGGCGCCGATGTGCATGAGGCGCCACTGGTCGAGGTGGTAGTCGGCCAGGTTCACGCGGCCCTCCTCGATGGCGACGAGGATGTCCTGGGCCCAGGGAACGAGCAGCCACACGATGGTGCAGCGCTCGTCCGAGGCGGTCTGCAGGATGGTTTTGGGCGAGACGCCGCGCAGAAGCACGCCGCGGCCGCCGGCCAGCAGGCTGCCCATCCAGTGCATGCAGGCGCCCGTGTGGTAGAGCGGCGGGATGCAGAGGAACACGTCGTCGGCGGTCTGGCCGTGGTGGGCCTGCTCCATCTCGGCGGCCTGGGTGAGGCTCTCGTGGTTGTGGAGGATGGCCTTGGGGAAGCCGGTCGTGCCCGAGCTGAAGTAGATCGCCGCGTCCTCGTGCGCGTCCAGGGCGACCATCGGGTCGGAGGAGGAGCACAGCGAGACGAGCTCGTAGTAGGGCTCGGCCCAGGTCGGGCAGTCGTCGCCCACGTAGAACAGGAGCCTGCCGGGGGCCACGCGCTCGGCGATCTCCTCGACGCGGCCGATGAACTCGGGGCCGAAGACGAGGATGTCGACGTCGGCCTTGTCCATGCAGTACTCGATCTCGTCCGCGGAGTAGCGGAAGTTGAGCGGCACCACGGTGGCGCCGGACTTGAGGGCGCCGAAGTAGATGGGCAGCCACTCGATGCAGTTGTAGAGCAGGATGGCGACCTTGTCGTCCTTGCGGACCCCGCGCGAGAGCAGCAGGTTGGCAAAGCGGTTGGCCTTCTCGTCAAAGACGGCCCAGGTCATCTCGCGGCGGAACGGCTGCTCGTCGGTGGTCTCGACGAGGTCGTAGTCGCGCCAGGTTATGTGGCGGTTCTCGTGGCGCTCGGGATTGACCTCCACGAGCGCGGTTTCGCAGGGCCGCTCAGCCGCGTTCGCGCGCAGCATGTCGACAATGGTGTTCACGGGCCTCCCCTCCGGGTGCGGCGCGCCTCCCTATGGCGCGCGACCTCTAAATCATACGCAGGTGGCGGGCACAGGGCCCGGCGCATCGGCAAGCGGGCGCATGGGCCTGCCCGCCGCCGCGGCGCCGTCCAAGTATAAAGTGGGCGGTCCGCGCGCGGGCCGGCGGAGACTCGACAATTGATGCGCACGACACATGCTTGGGTGCGCGGCGCCGCGCGCGGCGGACGGGGCAAGAAGTGCGTCCTGCCGGCTGTTGTGCCTAGCCTTGTGCCAAGCCGCTGGGACAAGGAGATGCGACGAGCCGCCGGTGCGAGCCGCTGCGGCAGGCCGCCCACCGGAGCGGCGCCCGCCGCCCGCCGAGCCGCCCGCGGTCCGCGGGCGCGAGCCCGCGCCGCGCGGGAACGCTGAACATATAAGTTTTTTCTTCAAAACGGGAGGGCGCCATGCAGACCCAGGGGCAGGACCGCGCAGACGGCCGCGCGCACGACCACCGCATCCAAATGACGGGCAACCTGCTCGACGGCCAGGGGCGCCTGCGCGAGGCGGGCTTCGCCTGCGCGCCGCCGTTCCTCTACAACCGCGAGGACATCGCCGAGCCCGCCTGGCGCATCAAGGACTGGGACTACTACCTCGTCAACGACGGCGACTTCGCCCTCGCGCTCACGTTCTCCGACCCCGGCTATCTGGGCCTTGTCTCGGCGAGCGTCATGGACTTCGCCGCGCGGACGTTCAAGACCACGAGCGAGGTCGTGCCCTTCACCTTCGGGTCCTTCCGCCTGCCGCGCCGCTCCTCCCGAGGCGACGTCAGCTGGTCGAACTCCCGCTGCCGCGTCGAGTGGCACCATGTGGGCGCAGGCGGGCGGGCCCGCCGGCTCTCGTTCTTCATGGCGCGCTTCGACGGCGACAGCGACCTCGAGGCCGAGCTCTACCTCGACCGGGAGCCCGCCGACTCCATGGTCATCGCGACGCCGTGGGCCGAGGACCCGGCGGCCTTCTACTACAACCAGAAGATCATCGGCATGCGCGCCCGCGGCGGCTTCCGCGTAGGCGGCCTCTTCCACGAGTTCGACGCGTCGGACGCGCTCGGCCTGCTCGACTGGGGCCGCGGCGTGTGGACCTACGAGAACACCTGGTACTGGGCGGCGGCCCAGGGCTACCAGGACGGCCGCCTCGTCGGCCTCAACCTCGGCTACGGCTTCGGCGACACCTCGGCGGCCAGCGAGAACATGGCCTTCGTCGACGGCGTCTGCCACAAGCTGCACCTCGTCGACTTCGGGATCCCGCGCCGCGCCGACGGCACCTACGACTATCTCGCGCCCTGGCACATGACCGACGACGAGGGGCGCCTCGACCTCGTCTTTGCGCCCCAGATCGACCGCACCGACAACATCGACGTGGCTAACGTTATCGTAAGCAAACAGCACCAGGTCTTCGGCCTGCTCACTGGTAAGATTGTCCTCGACGACGGCTCGGAGCTGCGCGTTCGCGACCTACGCGGCAGCGCCGAGCACATCTACAACCGTTACTAGTCGCGCCGTCGGACAGGCCCTTCTTTCCAGCCTGCCCGGCCGCGGGAAAGAAGGGCGCATGCGAAGGCTGCTCGTGGTGGAGGACGACCCCGCGATCCGCGAGGGGCTCTGCGAGCTTCTTGCCCGCAACGGCTACGCGCCCGCGTCGATAGACGATTTCGGGGACGTTGCGGCCCAGATCCTCGATGTGGCGCCCGACCTCGTGCTTCTGGACCTCAACCTGCCCGGAGTGGACGGCGGCTACGTGTGCCGCGAGGTCCGCGCCGCGAGCGGGGTGCCCATCATCGCCGTGACGAGCCGCGACACCGACATGGACGAGCTCGTCACGCTGGCCGCCGGCGCCGACGACTTCGTGGCCAAGCCCTACAACGAGCAGGTCCTTCTTGCCCATGTGGCCGCCGTGCTCAAGCGCACCTACGGGGACGTTGCCGCCGCGGCGGCGCGCATCGAGCATCGCGGCGTCGTGCTCGACACGACCCGCTGCGAGGTCTCCTACCAGGGTAAATCCGCCGAGCTCACCAAAAACGAGCTGCGGATTCTCGCGCTTCTGATGCGCGGCGCGGGCTCGGTCGTGAGCCGCCAGCGCATCCAGGAGGAGCTCTGGGAGTCCTGCGACTTCGTCGACGACAACACCCTTACCGTGAACATCAGCCACCTGCGCCAGACGCTCGCCGGCATCGGCGTGGCCGACCTCATTGCCACGCGCCGCGGGCTCGGCTACATCGTGGAGTAGGCGAGGAGGGCCGTGGAGTACCGACTTGCCGACTACCTGCGCGACCGCGCGCCCTCCGCCGCCGTCGCGGGCGCGGGGCTCGCCGTGGTCGCGCTCATGCTCCTGGCCGCGGGCATGCCGAGCCGGGCGTGCGCGGCGGTGTGCGGGGTCGTGGCCGCCTCGGGCGCGCTCGCGGGCGGGCTTGACTATCTGCGGCGGCGCAGGTACTACCGCAGGCTCGCCGCCTTGGCGGAGGGGCTCGCGCGCGAGGGCCGCGCCTACCTGGCGGCCGAGCTCGCCGAGGAACCGGCCTGCGCCGAGGAGCGCGTGTTCCAGGAGGCGCTGAGGCTCGGGTCGAAGTCGATGGCCGACGAGCTCGCGCGCATGCGCGCCGACCAGCGCGCCTACCGCGACTACGTCGAGACCTGGGTGCACGAGGTGAAGACGCCCATCGCCGCCGCGCGCCTGGCCGCCGCCAACGACCCCTGTCCCGTCGCAGAGGCGATGGACGTCGAGCTCGGCCGCGTCGAGGGCTTCGTTGACCAGGCGCTCTACTACGCGCGCAGCACGTCGGTGGACCGCGACTTCCAGGTTCGCGAGGTCGTGCTCGCCGACGTGGCGCGCGCCGCCGTACGCAGCTGCGCCCGAACGCTCATCGACGCCGGCGTGGCGCCCGAGCTCACCGACCTCGACCTCACCGTGCGCGCCGACCCCAAGTGGCTCGAGTTCTGCGTGCGCCAGCTGCTCGTCAACGCGGCCAAGTACCGGCGCGACGCGAACGCGCTGGCGGGCGAGCCCGCGCGCGTGAGGCTGTGGGCGCGCAGGCGCCAGACGGGGCTCGACGCGTGGGAGACGGAGCTTTTCGTGGAGGACAACGGCGTCGGCATCCCCGCGTGCGACCTCGCGCGCGTGTGGGACCGCGGCTTTACCGGCGAGAACGGCCGGCGCTACGCGCGCTCCACCGGCATCGGCCTCTACCTCGTGCGCGAGCTCTGCGCAAAGATGGGCCTCGGCGTGTCGTGCGACTCGGAGCCGGGCGCCTGGTCGCGCGTGTCCGTCACCTTCCCCGACTCCTCCCGCTGACCTGCTTTTTCAGCCTGCCTGATTTTGCGGTCTGAAATAGCAGGTGGGCGCAACCTTGCGGGAACGTAAGGCTGCGCTCACCTGGGGCTATGGTGGGCGCAGCCGCCGCGCGGGAGTATGGTCGTGACCTGAAAACGCAAAGGAAAGGAAGCACCTTGGCTTCTAACCCCCAAAACCAGCCCGTGCTGCGACTCGAGGCCGTCGAGAAGTACTACGGCGGAAGCGACAACGTGACCCGCGCCCTCGACGGTGTGAGCATGACCGTCGGCTCCGGCGAGTTCGTAGCCGTCATGGGCCCCTCCGGCTCCGGCAAGACCACCCTGCTCAACTGCGTCTCTACCATCGACCGTCCGACCGCGGGCAACATCTACGTCGACGGCGTCGACGTCACGACCCTGCGCCACGCCGACCTCGCGCGCTTCCGCCGCGAGCGCCTCGGCTTCATCTTCCAGGACTCGAACCTGCTCGACACCCTGACGGCCCGCGAGAACATCGCCTTGGCGCTCACCATCAACCGTGTGCCCCCGCGCGAGGTCGCGATCCGCGTGACCGACGTCGCCCGTCGTCTCCAGATCGAGGAGGTCCTCGACAAGATGCCGCACGAGATGTCGGGCGGCCAGCGCCAGCGCGTCGCCGCGGCCCGTGCCATCGTGTGCGACCCCTCGCTCGTGCTCGCCGACGAGCCCACGGGCGCCCTCGACTCGAAGAACTCCCGCCGCCTGCTCGAGAGCCTGACTGAGCTCAACGCCTCGGGCGCCACCATCATCATGGTCACGCACGACTCGTTCGCCGCGAGCTACGCCGGCCGCGTCGTCTTTATCAAGGACGGCCGCGTCTGGAGCGAGCTCGTCCGCGGATCCAAGACCCGCCGCCGCTTCTTCGACGAGGTCATGGACACCGTGAGCTTCCTCGGCGGGGAGGGTCCCGATGCTGATTAAGCTCGCCCTCGGAAACGTCCGCAAGTCCATCCGCGACTTCTCGGTCTTCTTTCTGACGCTGGCGTTCGGCGTCTGCGCGTTCTACGCGTTCGGCTCGCTTTCGGACCAGGCGGCCGTCATCCAGATGACCTCGGACCAGCGCGCCTCCGTCCAGTCGCTCATGGGGATCTTCTCGGGCGTCTCGGTCTTCCTCGCCGTGATCTTGGGCTTCCTCGTGGTCTACGCCAACCGCTTCCTCATCCGCCGCCGCAAGCGCGAGTTCGGCGTCTACCTCACGCTCGGCATGCGCCGCGGGCAGGTCGCCGCCATCATCGCCGCCGAGACGCTCACGGTGGGCGTGGCCGCCCTCGCCGTCGGCCTCGCGGCGGGCGTGCTTCTGTCGCAGCTCATGACCTACGTGACGGCGCGCCTCTTCGAGACCACGGTCACGGGTTTCTCGCTCGTGTTCTCCCCGCGCGCCGCGGTCCAGACCGTCGAGTGCTTCGCCCTGATGTTCGCCGTTTCGCTCATGTTCAACGTCGGCACGGTGTCGCGCTTCCGCCTGATCGACCTTCTGCGCGCCGACAAGGTCAGCGAGAAGGTCAAGCTGCGCAGCCTGCCGCTCTCGGTCGCGCTCTTCGTCGTCTCGCTCGCGCTCATCGGCGTGGCGTACAAGACCCTGCTCGACCACGGCATCCTCTCGGACGGCCCGTGGTTCGGCGTGGCGACGCTGCTCGTGAGCTTGGGCACCGCGCTGTTCTTCTTCTCGATCTCGGGCTTCCTTCTGCGGCTCGTGCAGTCGAGCAAGGGCATCTACCTGCGCGGCCTCAACATGTTCGTGCTGCGTCAGCTGAACTCGCGCGTGAACACCGCCTGGGTCTCCATCACCATGGTCTGCGCGATGCTCTTCGTCGCCGTCTGCGGCGTGTGCACGGGGCTTTCCGTCAGCTGGAACATGAACCAGGCCATCCTGGAGGGGACCGCATACGACGCCACCATCACGTACTACCCGCGCGGCTTCAGCGGCACCGAGGACAGGGGAGAGGAGGCGCTCGCGGCCCAGGCCCGCGACTACGACATGGTCGGTACGCTCTCCGACGCCGTCCCCGAGTGGGACTCGCTCGTGCGCGACGCGGCCCGCGTGAGGCTCTACGAACCTTCCGCGGACGAGGGCGGCCTGCCTGTCGCATGGGCGCTCGAGCACACCGAGGGCGACTTCGGCTCCATCGCGCACCAGCTCTTCACCGCCAACGGTGAGCGCTGCCTGGACATGGTCCGGCTCTCGGACTACAACGCCCTGCGCGCCCTTCTTGGTAAGAAACCCGTCGAGCTGTCCGCAGACGAGTGCCTGGTATGGAACGACCTTACGACCCTCGACGACATCTGGGGCGCCTTCGCCGCCCAGAACCAGGAGCTCACCGCCATGGGCCGCGTGCTGCGCCCCCGCGCCGAGCTCGCCCGCGAGCACATCGGCGACTCCATCGGCGGCACCGTCACGGGCGCGCTCGTGGTGCCCGACGACGTCCTGCCCGATCGCGCGGTGCCCTACTCGTGCCACCTCAACGTGATGTTCACGGGCTCGCGCGAGGCGACGCAGCAGCCCTTCTTGGACGCGCTCGAGGCCGCGCTGGTCGCCGAGATCACGCCGGAGGCGCGCTCCTTCGACGGCGCCGGCATGGTCGACTCGGTGAACACCGCCCTCGACCTGCGCGAAGCTACCGGCTGTGCGACCATCACCATTACCTACCTGGCCATCTACATCGGCTTCATCCTGCTCATCACCTGCGCGTCGGTGCTCGCCATCCAGCAGCTCTCGGAGGCCTCCGACAACGCCGCGCGCTACCGAGTGCTCCACGAGCTCGGCGCCGAGCCGGCGATGGTCCGCCGCGCCCTCATGGCCCAGATCGCCGTGTACTTCGTGTTTCCGCTGGTGGTGGCCGTCTGCCACGCCGCCTGCGCGCTCAAGTCGGTGAACGACCTGGTCGAGCTGATGACGGGGTACAGGATCGGCACCGCGCTGGCGGCCACGGTCGGCTTCGTCGTCGTGCTCTACGGCGGCTACTTCCTCGTGACGTATCGCACTTCTCGCTCCATGGTCGCCCGCGCCTAGTTGCGGCGGCGCCCGCGCGCCCAACGCCGCGCAAAAGGCAACAGGTATCGCGAAAAAGACCCAGTGCCATCGCAAACGAGCAGCTCAAACAACGTATTATCTATGCACGAAGGAAGATAGGCTCACTTGATTGGAGTGCATATGGGACTGCTCGACAAGATCAAGGCTTCGTTCGGATTCACCGCTGACAACCCGGTCCCCGCCAAGGCCAAGTTCGCCACCCGCGAGGACGTCGTCTACGCGCCGTGCTCCGGCGTGCTCGTCAGCCTGAAGGAGGTCAACGACGAGGTCGTCTCGGCCGGCCTTTTGGGCGAGGGCTACGGCGTCATGCCTGTCGGCGACGGCGTCCTCTACGCGCCGTGCGACTGCCGCGTCGGCGCCACCACCGTGACCAACCACGCGATCGGCCTTTCCACCGAAAACGGCGTCGAGCTGCTGATCCACATCGGCATCGGTACCGTGGACATGGGCGGCAAGGGCTTCGAGCGCTTCGTCGAGCCCAACGAGGAGGTCCGCGCCGGCACCCCGCTCATGCGCTTCGACCGCGCCGCCATCGAGGCCGCCGGCCACGAGGACGTCGTGATCGTGGCCGTCTCGAACGCCGACGACTTCGCGAGCATTGACCACGTCGGCGAGTCCGGCACGCTGCTCGGCGGCCGTCCGCTCGTCAAGCTCGGCGACCCGCTGCTGGTGGTTCACCGCGCCTAGTTTTTCGCGAGGGGAGTTTTCGCGAGGGGTACAATCCATAGCGGCTTTGGCCGGGAGGCGGGGGCCTCCCGGCTTTTCTTTTAGAGAGAGGAAGCAGCATGGCACGTGTGTTCATCAGCCCGAGCAAGTACGTCCAGGGCGCAGGCGAGCTCGACCGCCTCGGCGAGTACACCAAGGTCTACGGCAAGAAGGCCCTCGTGATCATCTCCGCCGGCGGAAAGAAGCGCTTCGGCGAGCGCGTCGAGGCGAGCCTTGTCGCCGCGGGCGTCGAGTGCGCCTTCGACGAGTTCTGTGGCGAGTGCTCCCAGGCCGAGATCGACCGCCTGGTCGAGGTCCTCAAGGGCACCGGCTCCGACGTCGTGCTCGGCGTCGGCGGCGGAAAGATCTTCGACACCGCCAAGGCCGTCGCGGCCGCGGTCGACGTCCCCGTGGTCGTCGTGCCCACCATCGCCGCCACCGACGCGCCGTGCTCCGCGCTCTCCGTCATCTACACCGACGAGGGCCAGTTCAAGGAGTACCAGTTCTTCAAGCAGAACCCGAACCTCGTCCTCATGGACACCGAGGTCATCGCCAAGTCCCCGGTCCGCCTCACGGTCTCCGGCATGGGCGACGCGCTGGCCACCTACTTCGAGGCCCGCGCCTGCAAGCGTTCCGACGCCGGCACCTGCGCCGGCGGCAAGGTGACGAGCGCCGCGATGGCCCTTGCGCGCCTGTGCTACGAGACCCTCATGAGCGACGGCGTCAAGGCCAAGCTCGCCCTCGAGGCCGGCGCCTGCACCGAGTCCGTCGAGAAGGTCATCGAGGCCAACACGCTGCTGTCCGGCCTCGGCTTCGAGTCCGCCGGTCTCGCCGGCGCCCACGCCATCCACAACGGCATGACCGCCATGCCCGAGACCCACGCCTTCTACCACGGCGAGAAGGTCGCCTTCGGCACCCTCACCCAGCTCGTGCTCGAGAACGCCGACGAGCTCTACGAGGTCCTCGACTTTTGCGTCGAGGTCGGCCTGCCCGTGACCTTCGCCCAGCTCGGCGTCGCCGACGCGAGCTATGAGCGCGTGCTCGAGGTCGCCCGCCTGGCCTGCGCCGACAACGACACCCTGCACAACATGCCGTTCGAGGTCACGCCCGAGAAGGTCGCCAACGCGATGCTCGCGGCCGACGCCTACGGCCGCGCCGCCCTGGCGGAGTAGCCGGCCTGCGCCCCTTTGCGGCGCTTCTTCACGCCTAGTTAGCGGCAAGGGCCGCCCGGCGACGACGTCGGGCGGCCCTTCCTCTCCGGCGGCCGTATCCCAGGGGCCGCTGCCGCTCCTTATGGTAGCGATTCCGCGCGCCCGCCGCATGAAAAACGGCCCCCGAATCGATTCGGGGGCCGCGTGCGTTGCGGGTGTGGCGACGAGGCGCTTATTCCTTCTCGCCCTTGAGGGAGGCGTAGAACGTCGCGTGCGAGAAGACATCCTTGATGGTCTTGCCGCCGACGAAGGGCAGCGAGAGGAACTCGTCGACGGTGGGGACGAGCTCGGAGCAGTCGATGTAGTGGTTCTTCTCGTTGCGGCGGCTCGTGTCCTGTGCGCGCCAAGACTCGAAGTTGGCGTCGGTAAGGTAATAGATCGAGCTGTCGACCTTCATGTAAACGGAGTGGTTGACGTGCAGGTATTCGGCGAGCTCGTCGTAATTGATGTCGAGTGCCTCGGCTGCCTTCTTGCCCATGGTGGCTCCTTTCGTCGAGCGACCAAACCAAACTTGTAGTTGAATATAACCCGCGGAGCTTGAAGTTAACCGAACGAGTTGGATTTGTTAGGTAAGCGTAGCCTGAGCGCCGTTGGCGGAATTCTCGCTTACATAGATAGAAGAACGCGCTGCAGCTCGTCGGGGGTGTCGACGATTCTGGTCGCGCCGGCAGCCACAAGCTCCTCGCGGCTGCGGAAACCCCACGAAACGCTCACGCAGGGGCAGCCGCACGCCTTCGCGCACGCCACGTCGACCTCGGAGTCGCCTATATATATGAGGCCGTCGCGGTCCGCGCCGAGCTTCTTGAGTACGGCGAGCACCATGTCGGGGGCGGGCTTTCGGCGGATGCCGCGCGCCTCGCACTCGCCGAGCACGGCGTCGAAGCGGCCGGGCATGCGCGCGTCGATGATCTCCTGGACGGCGAAGTCGGCCTTGTTGGACACCACGGCGACCGCCACGCCGGCCGCGCGCAGCGCCGCCACGCACTCGGGCACGCCCGCATAGGGGAGGGTGTGGTCGAGCGCGTGGGCGCCGTAGTAGCGCTTGAACTCCTCGAAGGCCCGCTCCCAGACGTCGCGCGGGGTGCCGGCGGGCACGCTTTGCTCCATGAGGCGCACGATGCCGTTGCCCGTGTAGGCGATGACCTGCTCCTGGGAAAGCTCCGGCATCCCGAAGGCCGCCAGCGTGTGGTTGACCGCGAGCGCGAGGTCGCGGGTGGTGTCGAGAAGCGTCCCGTCGAGGTCGAAGACGGCGACCTTCTTTGCCGCGGGGGCGCCTGCGGGGTTGTCGGATGCCATGTGGAGGGGTCCTTTCGTTGACTGTGTGTTACCACCCTACCACCGCAGGCGGCGGGGGCGCCGTCCGTAGTACAATCGCAACTCGCGCGACGCGGCGCCGTTTACGCCGCTTCGCCGTCTGCTGCGCATCCGCCCGTCACGGCACGGGGCGGAAGAGACGAAAGGAAACGAATGGCTTTCTCCATGCACACCCACACCTGCGGCGAGCTCCGCGCCGAGAACATCGGCCAGACCGTCACGCTCACCGGCTGGGTCTGGCACCGCCGCGACCACGGCGGCCTCATCTTCATCGACCTGCGCGACCGCGCCGGCGTGACGCAGATCTCCTTCGACCCCGAGCACTCCGGCGGCACCGCGTTCCACGCGGCCGAGGACGTCCGCTCCGAGTGGCCGATCAAGGTCACCGGCGTCGTCCGCGAGCGCCCCGAGGGCCAGGACAACGAGAAGCTGGCCACCGGCCACATCGAGGTGCTCGTCTCCGAGCTCGAGGTCCTGAACACCTCCAAGACCCCGGCCTTTCAGATCGAGGACGGCGTGGACACCTCCGAGGACGTCCGCCTGCGCTACCGCTACCTCGACATCCGTCGCCCCAAGATGGCCGCGAACCTCAAGCTTCGCAGCGACCTCACCTTCGCCATCCGCGAGGCCTTCCACAACTCCGAGTTCACCGAGGTGGAGACTCCCTGCCTCTTTAAGTCGACCCCCGAGGGCGCGCGCGACTTCCTCGTGCCGTCCCGCATGCAGCCGGGCCACTTCTACGCCCTGCCGCAGTCCCCGCAGCTCTTGAAGCAGCTGCTCATGATCGGCGGCGTCGAGCGCTACTACCAGGTCGCCAAGTGCTTCCGCGACGAGGACCTGCGCGCCGACCGCCAGCCTGAGTTCACCCAGGTCGACGTCGAGATGTCCTTTGTGGACCAGGACGACGTCATGGGCTGCATCGAGACCGTGCTGTCAGAGGCCCTGGCAAAGATGGGCGTCCAGATGCAGCTCCCGCTGCGCCGCATCGAGTACTGGGACGCCATGGACACCTACGGCTCCGACAAGCCGGACACCCGCTACGGCATGGAGCTCCACGACGTCACGCCGATCTTCGCGAACTCCAAGTTCAAGCTGTTCGCCTCCGCCGCCGCCGACGACAAGACCTTCGTCAAGGCCATCAACGCCAAAGGCGCGGGACTGTGGCCGCGCGCCCAGATCGATAAGCTCGCCGACGTCGCCGCCGGCTTCGGTGCCAAGGGCCTGGCCTACATCGCCTTCCGCGAGGACGGCTCCGTCACCAGCCCGATCGTCAAGTTCTTCTCCGACGAGGAGATGGCCGCCCTGCGCGCCGAGATGGGCGTCGAGCCCGGCGACCTCGTGATGTTCGCCGTCGAGAGCCGCCTGCACGCCGACGAGATTCTGGGCGGCATGCGCCGCCACATGGCCGACGCGCTCGAGCTCCCGCGCGAGGGCCACGACTTCCTGTGGGTCGTCAACTTCCCGCTGTTCCACTGGGACGAGGAGACCAAGCGCTACGAGGCCGAGCACCAGCCCTTCACCCTGCCGACCGAGACCGACCCCGAGAAGATCATGGCTGACCCGCTGGCTGTGGGCTCCTACACCTACGACTTCGTCATGGACGGCTTCGAGGCGGGCGGCGGCGGCATGCGTATCCACAACGCCGAGATGCAGATGGCCATCCTCAAGATGCTCGGCTTCACCGAGGAGCGCGCCCGCGAGCAGTTCGGCTTCCTGCTCGATGCCCTCGCGTTCGGCGCGCCCCCGATGGGCGGCTTCGCCCTCGGCCTCGACCGCGTGTGCATGCTGCTCACCGGCTCCGACTCCATCCGCGAGGTCATGGCCTTCCCGAAGACCAGCTCCGGCTCCGACCTCATGAGCGACGCCCCCTCCGAGATCAGCGTGAAGCAGCTCAAGGAAGTCTCGCTGCGTCTGCTCTAACCCGAATGAGGCCATAGTTTCCAGCCTTGTCCCGCCGCCTTGCGACGTTATCGCAAGGCGGCGCTTCTATATACGTTAGAAAGAAGTGCCACCTTGTCTGACCTGCGCTTCATTGCCCGAAGCTTCGGACCGTGCCGACGCGACGTCGCGCTCGCCGCGGCCTGCATCTTTACCGAGACGTGCCTCGAGCTCGTGATCCCGCTGCTGATGTCGTCTGTGATCGATGACGGCGTGCTCGCGCGCGATGCGGCCGTCGTGTGGTCGCGGGGCGCGGCCATGGTCGGCTGTGCGCTCGCGGCGCTCGTGCTCGGCCGCGGCTACGCGCGCTACTCGGCGCGCGCCGCCATGGGGCTCGGCGCGAACCTGCGCCGCGAGGAGTTCTCCGCCGTCGAGGGCTTCTCGTTCGAGAACCTCGACCGCTTCGAGACCTCGTCGCTCGTCACGCGCATGACCACCGACGTCACCGTCATCCAGAACGCCATCGTCACGGGCTTCCGCCCGATGATGCGTGGCCCCATCATGCTCGTCATGGGGCTTGCCCTGAGCTTTATCATGTCCGCGCGCCTCGCCGTGGTCTTCTTTGTGGTGTTGCCGTTTCTTGCCGTCGCGCTCGCGCTCATCGTCCGGCACGTGGCGCCGCTCTACCGCGTGCTGCAGTCCACGATGGACGCGTTAAACGACGAGCTCCAGCAGGACCTCACCGCCATCCGCGCGATCAAGGCCTATGTCCGCGAGGGGCACGTGGCCGAGCGCTTCGGCGAGGTCAACGGCGAGCTTGCGCGCACGGCCACGCGCACCTTCGCAGGCGCCGTCGTGAACACGCCCGTCTTCCAGCTCTCCATGTACGTCTCGGCAACCGTGCTTCTGTGGGTCGGCGGAAACATGATCCTCGCGGGCGAGCTGCAGGTCGGCACGCTCACGGGTTTCATGAGCTACGTCCTGCAGATCATGAACTCGCTCATGATGATCTCCAACGTGTTCCTGCTGCTGTCCCGCGCCCTCACGAGCATCGAGCGCGTGCGCGAGGTCCTGGGCGAGAAGCCCGCGATCGCCTCTCCCGCGGCGGAGGCCGCCGTGCGCGAGGTGGCCGACGGGTCGGTGGAGTTTAGGCGCGTGGACTTCAAGTACCGCGCCGACGCCAAGCGCTGCGTGCTCGAGGGCGTCGACCTGCGCATCGAGCCCGGTAGCTGCGTGGGCATCCTCGGCGGCACGGGCTCCGGCAAGACGAGCCTCGTGCAGCTCATCGCCCGGCTCTACGACGCGAGCGCGGGGCAGGTCATCGTGGGCGGCAGGGACGTGCGCGACTACGACCTCGCCGCCCTGCGCGACGCGGTGGGCATCGTGCTCCAGAAGAACGTCCTGTTCTCGGGCACCGTCCGCGAGAACCTTCGCTGGGGCGCGCCCGACGCCGACGACGAGCAGATGCTCGAGGCGTGCCGCGCGGCCTGCGCTGACGAGTTCCTCGACCGCGTCGGCGGCCTCGATGGAGACCTGGGCCAGGGCGGCGTCAACGTGAGCGGCGGCCAGAAGCAGCGCCTCTGCATCGCGCGCACGCTGCTCAAGCGCCCTCGGGTGCTCATCTTCGACGACTCGACGAGCGCCGTCGACATGGCGACCGACGCGAAGATCCGCGCGAACCTCGCCGCGCTCGAGGGTGTGACGAAGATCGTCATCGCCCAGCGCGTGGCGTCGGTCAAGGACGCCGACAAGATCGTCATCCTCGACGAGGGCCGCGTGCACGCGGTGGGGACGCACGAGGAGCTCCTTGCCGCCGGCGACCCGATCTACACGGAGCTCTGCGAGTCGCAGGGCGTCGGGATTGGGGCGCAGGCCGCCGCCTTGCCGGAACCGTCCCGGAAGGAGGGTGATCGCTGATGGCCGGTAAGGGCGGGGCGCCCAAGCGCCCGCAGGACCTGGGCCGCACGCTGCGGTCTTTGCTCTCGTACATGGGCCATGCCAAGTGGCGCCTGCTCGCCGTGGGCGTGCTCGTCTGCGTGAGCGGAGGCGCGAACCTCGCGGGCACCTACATGATCAAGCCGGTGGTCAACGCCGTCGGCCAGGGCGATTACCAGCGCTTCGTTCACCTCATCGCCGGGACGGCGGCCATCTACGCCGCGGGCGTGGCGAGCGCCGCGGGCTATACCCAGACCATGGTCCACGCCGCGCAGAAGGTCGTGCTCGACATCCGTCGCGACCTCTTTGACCACATCCTGGGCCTGCCGCTGTCGTTTTTCGACTCGACGCGTCACGGCGATGTGATGAGCTACTTCACCAACGACGTCGACACCGTGTCGGAGGCCTTGAACAACAGCTTCGCCGGCGCGGTCCAGGCCCTCATCCAGACGGTGGGCACGCTCGTCCTTCTTGTTGTGCTCGACTGGCGCCTCACGCTGATCACCATCGCCTGCGACGTCGTCGTGGTGCTCTACGTCCGCTACTCGGGCGGCCGCAGCAGGCGCTTCTTCGCCGCGCAGCAGTCCACCTTGGGCGAGCTCGACGGCTACATCGAGGAGACGATGGCGGGCCAGAAGGTCGTCAAGGTCTTCAACCACGAGCGCGCCGCCTTGGCCGACTTCGACGCCTTAAACGAGTCGCTGCGCGCGTCGGGCACGACGGCGCAGGCCTACGCGAGCACGATGGTCCCCATGACCGTGGCCATCAGCTACGTCAACTTCGGCGTGGTCACCGTCGTGGGCGCGCTTCTTGCCATCCAAGGGTCGGCAGACGTGGGCAGCCTCGCCTCCTACCTGGTTTTTGTTCGCCAGGCGTGCATGCCGCTGAACCAGCTCACGCAGCAGGGAAACTTCCTTCTGACCGCGCTTGCCGGCGCCGAGAGGATCTTTGCCGCGATGGGGCTCGCGAGCGAGGTCGACGCCGGCGCGGTCGAGCTCGTGCGCTCGGACGCCCACGCCGCGCGCACGGCTTCGGGCGCCGACGGCTGGGCGTGGCGCATCGACGGGGAGGACGTGCCGCTCGCCGGCGACGTGCGCCTCTACAATGTCGACTTCGGCTACGTCCCCGGGCAGACCGTGCTCGAGGACCTGAGCCTGTTTGCCAAGCCGGGCCAGAAGATCGCCTTCGTCGGCTCGACGGGCGCCGGAAAGACGACCATCACGAACCTGATCAACCGCTTCTACGAGGTGCGCGACGGCGTGATCACCTACGACGGCATCGACGTGCGCGACATCCGCAAGGAGTCCTTGCGCCGAAGCCTCGGCATCGTGCTGCAGGACACGCACCTCTTTGCCGGCTCGATCGCGGACAACATCCGCTTCGGCAAGCTCGACGCCACCGACGAGGAGGTCCGCGCCGCGGCGCGCGTGGCCAGCGCGGACGGCTTCATCGAGCGCCTGCCCCGCGGCTACGACACGCCGGTCGTGGCCGACGGCGCCAACCTCAGCCAGGGCCAGCGCCAGCTCATCGCCATCGCCCGCGCGGCCGTGGCAGACCCGCCCGTGCTCATCCTCGACGAGGCCACGAGCTCGATCGACACGCGCACCGAGGCGCTCATCCAGCGCGGCATGGACGCGCTCATGCGCGGGCGCACCGTGTTCGTGATTGCGCACCGGCTCTCGACCGTGCGCAACGCCGACGCGATCATGGTGCTCGAGCACGGCCGCATCGTCGAGCGCGGCACGCACGAGGAGCTGCTCGCGCAGCGCGGCGAGTATTGGCAGCTCTACACGGGCGCGAAGGAGCTCGACTAGCCGCCGTCGCGCGGCAAGAAGCGCCGGCCCGGTCCAGTCGCGTGGCCTCTTCGCAGACTTTGGCCGGGCCTCGGGGGCAGGTGCTAGAATCGAACAAGGTTTCCGACTTCTGGCAAGGAGCGTGCCCCTTGAAGGTTCTTATCGTCCCCAACTACTCGCGCCCCGACGCCGTCGAGGGCGCCCGGAAGCTCGATGCCTGGCTCGACGAGCAGGGCATCGAGGTCACGTGGGCCCACGACAGGAAGCTCTTCCCCAACCGCGTGACCGACGCCTCCGGCTGCGGGCTCGTCGTCTCGCTCGGCGGAGACGGCACCCTGCTGCGCGCCGCGCGGACCGTCGGCTATTCCGAGATTCCCATCCTCGGCATCTCCTTCGGCCATCTCGGGTTTCTTACCAGCGCGGGTCCGGCCGAACTCATATCTACGGTCGCCTCCGCGCTCGCCGGCGAGCTGCACATGAGCCACCGCGCCACCCTCGACGTCGAGAGCGAGTTCGTCCGCCCCGACGGCTCGACCTACACCGTCCACAGCTTCGCGTTGAACGACTTCGCCGTCTCGCGCGGCGGCGGCGGCGACATGGTCGAGTTCGACGTCTCGGTCTCGGGAAACAAGATCGACCGCCTGCGCGGCGACGGCTTCGTGGTCTCCACCGCCACCGGCTCCACGGGCTACGCGCTCGCGGCGGGCGGCCCCATCGTCACGCCCGAGTTCTCCGGCATGGTGTGCGTGCCCATCGCGCCGCACAAGATCCTCGCGCGCGCCTTCCTCACCGCGCCCTCCGACGTCGTCGAGATCGACATGAGCCCCGAGCGCCCCGTTGAGCGGCGCTTCTTTGCCGACGGGCAGGCCATCGGCGCCGGCGAGGCCGGCTGGGCAACCCACGCGAGCATCCGCCGCGGCCCGGGCGACGTCATCCTGCTGGACCACAGCGCGCAGAGCTTCTACGGCTCCGTCTCGCGCGTGTTCTACGGCACGGGCAGGTAAGCGATGATCGACGAGCTGCATGTGCGCGACGTCGCGCTGATCCGCGACGCGTCGCTGGCCCCCTCGGCGGGACTCACCGCCCTCACGGGCGAGACGGGCGCCGGCAAGTCGGCCCTTCTTTCCGCCATCAAGCTTTTGGTGGGGGAGCGCGCAGACGCGGGCGCCGTGCGCGAGGGCGCAGACGGCCTCGAGGTGGAGGGGCGCTTCTACGTGCGGGGCGGGGACCCCGACGGCTGCGTGGTCAGCCGCCGCGTGGGCGCCGACGGCCGCGGCCGCGTGCGCATCGACGGCCGCATGGGCAGCGTCCGCGAGCTCGCCGAGGGCGTGGGCGCCACCGTCGACCTCTGCGGCCAGCACGAGCACCAGCGCCTTTTGCAGGTGCAGACCCACGTCGAGATGCTTGACGCGTGGGTGGGCGAGCCGGCTGCCGCCGCGCTCGCCTCCTACCGCGAGGCCCTCGCCGCCGCCGCGGACGCCGCCCGCGAGCTCGACCGCGTCCGTGAGCTCTCGCGCACCGGGGCCGCCGCCCTGGAGGAGGCCGAGTTCGTGTGCCGCCGCATCGACGAGGTCGACCCCGCCAAGGGCGAGCTTGCCGACCTCGAGGCCAAGCTGCCGCGCGCCGAGCATGGCGACGCCCTTCTGCGCTCCGCCCTCGGCGCCCGCGAGGCGCTGGCGGGGGAGGGCGGGGCCCTCGACGCCATCCGGGACGCCGCCTCCGAGGTCGACGACGCCCTGCGCTACGACGACGCGCTCGCAAAGCACGCCGATGTGCTCAGGAGCGCCCTTCTTGACCTCGAGGACGTGGCCGCCGAGCTGCGCGACTACGCTGACGACCTCGACTTCGACCCGGAGGAGCTTGAGCGCATGCGCGCCCGCTGGTCCGAGCTGCAGGGGCTTCTTCGCAGCTATGGTCCCACGATGGCCGACGTCTTCGCTCGCCGCGACGAGGCGCGCGGCGTCGTGGAGGCGGCCTCCGACGGCGGCGCCGCCGTCGAGCGCGCGCAGAAGGCGGCCGATGCCGCCGAGGCCCGGCTGAGGGACGCCGCCCGCGCCCTCGACGACGTGCGCCGCGAGGCCGCGCCGCGCTTCTCGGCGGCCGTGAGCGAGCAGATGGCCCGGCTCGAGATGGGCTCGGCCGAGCTCGAGGTCGCCTTCGAGCGGCTTCCGCGCGCCGAGTGGTCGCGCCGCGGGGCCTCGCGCGCCGAGTTCCTGTACCGGCCGGGCGCCGGGCTTTCCGCCCGCCCGCTGCGCAGGATCGCGTCGGGCGGCGAGGTCAGCCGCGTGATGCTCGCGCTCAAGGTGGTCCTGGGCGAGTCCGACTCCGCCGAGACGCTCGTCTTCGACGAGGTCGACGCCGGCGTGGGCGGCGCCACCGCGGTCGCGCTCGCGGGCGTCCTCGCCGACCTCGCGCGCACCCATCAGGTCATCGTCGTCACGCACCTCGCGCAGGTGGCCGTCGTGGCCGACGAGCATTACCTCGTGAGCAAGTCGGCGGGCGACGTGCCCGAGACCACGCTCACGCCGATTTCCGGCGAGGACCGCGTCCGCGAGGTCGCCCGCATGCTCTCCGGCGACACCGGCGAGGCGTCGCTCGCCCATGCCCGCGAGCTGCTTTCGTAAGCCTTCGGGGGCGGTTCAGGGAAAGCTTGAGTTATCTGGTCGTCGGCGAGGGGGGCTCCCACTCGTCGAGCAAGGAGGAACCATGGCAGAAAACAAACGGTCCAACCCCAGGCGCGACGCGAGGGCCAAGGAGGCGGCTCGCCACATCGCCGACGTCGAGAAGCGCTTCGCGAGCGAGGTTGCCGCCTCGGTCGCGGGGCTGCGCGTCTACGACTCCGCGCCCTCAGTCGCGGCCGCCGCGGACGACGGCACCCCGCGCGTCCCGTCCGTCGCCGTCGTCGACGAGGACTCCGTCGCCGCCGTGCTCTCGCGCGGGCGCGGCCTCGCCTCCGCCTGCGACCTCGCCGTCCTCGACTTTGCGAGCTTCACGAGCGTCGCCGGCGGCTACGACCGCGGCGCCTGGGCGCAGGAAGAGGCGCTGTGCGCGGAGTCCACGCTCTACAACGCCCTTGCCACCCAGAAAGGGTGGTATGCCGAGAACCGCCGCCGCAACATCAACTGCGAGCTCTACCGCAACCGCGCCCTCGTCGTGCCCCGCGTGCGCTTCGACCGCGAGAAGTACCACAGCTACGCCGACGTGATCGTGGCGGCCGCCCCCAACGCCCGCCGCGCCCGCGAGGAGTACCGCGTCTCGGACGAGGCCCTTCTTTGCGCCATGCGCTCCCGCATCCGAATGGTGCTCGCCATCGCCGACGACCTCGGCCACCCGAAGCTCGTGCTCGGCGCCTTCGGGTGCGGCGTCTTCGGCTGGGACGCGTCGCAGGTGGCCGAGATGTTCCGCGAGGAGCTCGCGGCGGGCGGCCACGTGGCGAGCGAGGTCGTCTTTGCCGTGCCGCGCGGGCGTTTCGACGAGAACCTCGAGCGCTTCGAGCACGCCTTCGCGAAGTTCCCCGAGGTTAATGCCGACCCCTACGTCACGCGCGCCGAGCGCCAGGTGGCCGCCGCCAGCGCCGCCGCCGTGGATGAGGACGACGATGAGGGCGAGGACGACTGGCGCAAATACCTCTAAGGGGTATATAGTCGGTTGAGGTTAACTCTTTACGTGGAAAGAAGGACCATGGGCCCAACCGACATCGTCATCATCGCAGCCGTCCTCGTTCTGTTCGTCGTGGCGGCGATCCGCATGGTGGGAACCGCCACCGGCAAGCGCGACTGCTGCAGCGGCGCCGTCAAGCAAAGCGGCGCCTCGCGCGGCAAGAAGTTCGCGCCCGCGCACGTCGAGGACACCGACCCCGCGCACTACCCGTACACAGCAGGGCTCGGTATCGGCGGCATGAGTTGCGAGCGCTGCGCCGCCGCCGTCGAGGCGGCCCTCGACGCTGGCGACGGCTGCTGGGCCGAGGTGACCCTCGCCGGCGGGCGCGCCCTTCTTCGCGCCAAGGTCCCCATCGACGAGGCCGCCGTCCGTGCCCGCGTCGAGCAGGCCGGCTACCGCCTCGTCTCCTTCGACCTGCGAAATCAGCCTGTCTGATTTGGCAGCCTTTTTTGCCTGTCTGGTTCGTTTGCCCGGCCGGTCGCCCCACCGCGCTAAGAACCTCCAAGTCCCAGCCCCGGTACTCCGCTCGGCGCTAAGGAACTCGCAGTCCCAGCCCCGGCGGCCTGCCGTTACGCTAAGAATCCCCAAGTTCCAGTCGCTTGACGGAGCTGGGACTTGGGGATTCTTCGCAAAGAAGGGCTGGAACCCGCCATTCCTTAGCGCACGGGGGCTGGAACCGGCGATTTCTGCGCGCGGCAAGAAGTGCGGGGGCTGGAACCGGCGATTCCTTAGCGCGCCCTGCCCGCGACCGCAACGCCTACGCCCGGTTCGCCTCGTCGACGATGTAGGGGAGGGCGACGGCGAGGTCGCGCATCTGCCCCGACCAGACGGCGCGCGTGGGGCGGGCGTGCCCGACGTAGATCGTGCGCAGCCCGCACTCGGGGTGGGCGAAGTCGCGCTTGGCGTCGTTGCCCACCATGAGGCACTCGGAGGGCGTGAGCCCGAGCTTGCCGCAGAACTCCTCGTAGTAGCTCGCCCACGGCTTGGCGCGCGTCGAGTTCTCCGCGCAGGAGATCAGCGCGAAGTCGTCGGCGCCAAAGCCCGCCCACGCCATGCGCGCGAGGTCGCACTGCATCGAGACGACCGGGTTCGTGGCGAGCGCGCAGGTGAGGCCCATGCCCCACACGGTATCGACCGCCTCGCGGGCGCCCTCCTTTGGCTGGGCGCGCACGATGCCCGACCCCATGCGCGGCACAACGGTCTCCTCGTAGCAGCGGATCATGTCGTCGATCACGGGGTCGTCCAGCGGAATCCCGCACTGCTTGAGCATGATCGAGTTGATGAGCTGGGCGTTCGTCATGTGGTCGCGGCGCTTCTCGCCCTCCACGGCGAGCCAGGCGCGCGCATAGGCGCTCATGATGTTCACCCTCAGCCTGCCGCTCGCGCGGGCAAGAAGCCCCGACGCGCCGTTGACGTAGGCCGCGAGGAACGCCGTGAGGTTGAGCGATAGCAGCGTGTCGTCCAGATCGAACAGAACAGCCTTTATCATATGAAGGCGCCTTCCTTTGCCGAGTGCCCTGCCGAGGTCGCCGCGCGAAGCGTTTTCGTGGCGGACCTGCGTAGAAACTCAATTTACCCCAAACATTTGCTTGAAATGCGGCCGCCACTAAAGGTACTCTATAGCGCGTGTGGGCATGGGGCCCGCACAAACGTATCTGTTGGCCCCCGAGAGCATGCAAGTTTCCACGTAGACGCCGCGATTGATTTGGCACTGCAGGCAGCGACCATGACGACCGGGGCCCCGTTGTTCGAAAGGGGTCCACCTTTGAGTGAGATTCAGAACTCGTCCATCTTCGCCATGGATGACATTTCCGACGAGGAGATGAACAGCCTCATTGACGGCACCGTCACCGACTTCAATGAGGGCGACCTTGTGACCGGTACCGTCGTCAAGGTCGAGCGCGACGAGGTCCTGCTTGACATCAGCTATAAGTCCGAGGGCGTCATTCCTTCCCGCGAGCTCTCCATCCGCAAGGACGTCAACCCGGCCGACGTCGTCGCCATGGGCGACGAGATCGAGGCTCTGGTTCTCCAGAAGGAGGACAAGGAGGGCCGTCTCGTCCTTTCCAAGAAGCGCGCCGAGTACGAGCGTGCCTGGAACGCCGTCGAGGCCAAGTTCCAGTCCGGCGAGACCGTCGAGGGCGAGGTCATCGAGGTCGTCAAGGGCGGCCTTATCCTCGACATCGGCCTGCGCGGCTTCCTGCCCGCCTCCCTCGTCGATCTCCGCCGCGTCAAGGATCTTACCGCTTACATGGGCACCCGCATCGAGGCCCGCGTCATCGAGATGGACCGCAACCGCAACAACGTCGTCCTCTCCCGCCGCGTCGTGCTCGAGGAGGCCCGCAAGGCCGAGCGCCAGGAGATCCTCTCCAAGCTGCAGGTCGGCATGCGCCTCAAGGGCACCGTCTCCTCGATCGTCGACTTCGGCGCCTTCGTCGACCTCGGCGGCATCGACGGCCTGGTGCACATCTCCGAGCTCTCCTGGAACCACGTCAACCACCCCTCCGAGGTCGTCAAGGTCGGCCAGGAGGTCGAGGTCCAGGTGCTCGACGTCGATCTGAACCGCGAGCGCATCTCCCTCGGTCTCAAGCAGACCACCGAGGATCCTTGGCGCACCCTCGTCAAGAAGTACCCGGTCGACGCCATCGTCGAGGGCTCCGTCACCAAGCTCGTCACCTTCGGCGCCTTCGTCGACCTCGGTGACGGCGTTGAGGGCCTGGTCCACATCTCCGAGATGGCCAAGAGCCACGTCGACCAGCCGTCCCAGGTCTGCACCGTGGGCGACACCGTCCAGGTGAAGGTCATGGAGATCGACCTCGACCGTCGTCGCATCTCCCTGTCCATGAAGGCCGCCGCCGAGACCCTCGGCACCGAGGTCGAGGTCAAGCCTCTCCCCGAGTCCGAGAAGCCGGCTGAGGCTGAGGAGGCCGTTGAGGCCGAGGCTGAGGAGACCGTCGAGGAGTAAATCCTCTGGGTTTTCCGCAAAGGGCAACACAAAGACCGTCCGCGTAGAGCGGGCGGTCTTTTTTTATGCGCCAAAGTTAGCTGAAGCAGAACTCATTGATATTGCTTTCGGCAATGATTTAATTTCCATATACATATGTTTTTTATGGTTCTGCGAACGGTAGCTTAATGTCGGTAAACAAACACTGCTTACCGTTTACGGGCAGGTGAGCGGCTATATTTGTTACTAGTTGTTACAAGAAAGTTTGATTTAAACCCTCTGCCTAATACTGAATCCTCGGATGTGTGTTCCTGCGGAAGCGCAGTGCGAGTTTTCTTGCGCCCGCCAAACAAGAAAGGCAAGACAATGACTAGTTCCATCTCGCGTCGCAACTTCCTCAAGGGCAGCGTCGCCACTGCCGCCGTCGCCTCGCTCGCGGCTTGCGGCGGCTCCGATGGCGGCGATGCCGCCGACGGCTCCAAGAAGAAGATCGTCCGCTGGGGCCAGGGCAACCCGAAGCTCGGCCTGGACATGCAGAAGTCCACGAACTCCGGCTCGTCCAACGTGTCCGATCCCATTTTCGAGCCCCTGTTGCGCTGGACCGAGGAGAACGAGCTCGTCCCGTGCCTGCTCGCACAGATGCCGGTCTTCGAGGAGGACGGCGTCACCCTGCACTGCACGCTCAAGGAGAACGTCAAGTTCCACGACGGCACAACGCTGACGGCCAACGACGTCAAGTACACCTTCGAGCGGATGTTCCTGCCCGCAACCGCCGCCAAGTCCACCTACATGTACGACCGCATCAAGGGCGCGGCCGAGATGCTTGACGGCGCTGCCACCGAGCTCGAGGGCCTGACCGTCGAGGACGACACCCACTTCACCTTCGTCCTCACCGACCCCATGGCCTCCTTCATCTCCAACCTCGGCCTCAACTACGCCCAGATCTTCCCGAAGGCCGCCTGCGAGGCCGCCGGCGAGAAGTGGGGCTGGGGCACCGACTGCGTCGGCACCGGCAAGTACAAGGTCGCTTCCAACGACGACACCACCGAGGTCACGTATGAGAAGTTCGCCGACTACCACGACGGCGAGCCCGCGCTCGACGAGGTCCGCGTGACCTACTTCGACGACAACAACACCAAGCTGATGGCCTTCAAGAACGGCGACATCGACTGGTGCGAGCTCTCTCCGGACCTTCTTGCCCAGTACAAGGCCGACCCTGACGTGAAGGACATGATCACGTCCTTCGAGACCCTCGGCGTCCACTTCATCAACCTGAACCTCAACTCCGAGAACCTCAAGGACGTTCGCGTCCGCGAGGCGCTGTCGCTCGCCATCGACCGCCAGGCCATCGTCGACAACACCCTTTCCGGCGCGGGCATCCCTGCGGGCTGCTGGCTCGCCCCGCAGACCCCGGGCCACGACGACTCCGCCGTGCTCGAGTACGACCCCGAAAAGGCTAAGCAACTCCTCAAGGAGGCCGGCGTCACCAACCTCACCCTCGACTGCAAGGTGCGCAAGGGCCAGTTCGAGAAGTACATGACGGTCGTCCAGTCCTACTGGGCCGAGGTCGGCGTCACGATGAACCTCACCGTCGAGGACAACGGCGTATGGCAGTCCGACTGGGCCGGCGGCAACCTCGAGATCACCGGCATCGGCTGGTTCCCGCTCTACGCCGACGGCGACAACCACATCTACACCTACTTCTACAGTGCCAACGCTGCAAAGAAGTCCTCGTTCTACAACAACCCCGAGGTCGACGACCTTCTTTCCCGCGCCCGCGTGTCCCAGGACGCCGACGAGCGCGCCGAGCTCTACAAGCAGGCCGACCACATCATCACCCACGAGGACTACGCCGCCATCCCGCTGTACTGGCCGAAGAGCTCCTTCGTCTCGAAGCCCTACGTCAAGGGCGCCAAGTGCGGCAACCTGATCTACCACTTCTTCGACGTCGACATCGACACCTCCGATCCGGATTACACCACCGTCTAAGCGTCGATGCGCCTGCGCGGCAGGCAACGGGCGTCCCGGCTGGTCGCTGCCCGCCGGGACGCCCTTCTTTGGGAACGCTCGAATTGAATATCGGCAAAGGCGCGCAATGAGAGCGCGAATACTGGAACTCCCGAGTCAAACGGCAGGGGAGAGAAGGGCCTGGAAAGAAGCCCGCTGCGGGCGGGTGCGGACCGGATTGCCTGAACCATCCGATAAAGCGGAAATCGGGTTATCGCCTCAAGCGATAAGCAGTCATCGCTATGAGGACACTACATATTGTGGATTTGGATGCTTAACATCAGTTAAGACACAAACACTGCCGTTTACGGGTCGGTAAACGGCAGTGTTTGTTGCGGGTTGACGGCATGGCTGTAAAACGATGTAACAAAAACAGCCGTTTAGTTAGTCAAACCTAATAATCATCTGGTCCTTAAAAATGGTTAGCTGAGGCTGACGCGTAAGCCGATGGGTGACCGCAAAACGAAAGGTTCCAACATGACGAACGCCATCTCTCGTCGCAACTTCCTCAAGGGCAGCGTTGCCACGGCCGCTGTCGCCTCCCTCGCCGCGTGCGGCTCCTCCTCCGACGCCTCCTCCTCCGACGGCGGCGCAAAGAAGAAGGTCCTGCGCTGGGGCCAGTCCAACGCCAAGCTCGGCCTGGACATGCAGAAGTCCACGAACTCCGGCTCCTCCTCCATCTCCGAGTCCATCTTCGAGGCTCCGCTTCGCTGGACCGAGGACAACGAGCTCGTCCCGTGCCTGCTCACCGAGGTCCCGACCTTCGAGGCCGACGGCGTGACCCTGCACTGCACGCTCAAGGAGAACGTCAAGTTCCACGACGGCACGACGCTGACGGCCAACGACGTCAAGTACACCTTCGAGCGCATGTTCACCCCGGCCACCGCCGCCAAGTCCACCTACATGTACGACCGCATCAAGGGCGCGGCCGAGATGCTCGCCGGCACCGCCACCGAGCTCGAGGGCCTGACCGTCGAGGACGACACCCACTTCACCATCGTCCTCACCGACCCCATGGCCTCCTTCGTGAGCAACCTGGGCATCTCCTACGCCCAGATCTTCCCGAAGGCCGCCTGCGAGGCCGCCGGCGACAAGTGGGGCTGGGGCACCGACTGCGTCGGCACCGGCAAGTACAAGGTCGCTTCCAACGACGACACCACCGAGATCGTCCTCGAGAAGTTCGCCGACTACCACGACGGCGAGCCCGCCCTCGACGAGATCGACGTCATCTACTACGACGACAACAACACCAAGCTGATGGCCTTCAAGAACGGCGACATCGACTGGTGCGACCTGTCCGCCGACCTTCTTGCCCAGTACCAGGCCGACGCCGACGTCAAGGACCTCATCACCATGTATGAGACCCTCGGCGTGCACTTCGTGAACCTGAACCTCGAGTCCGACAACCTCAAGGACCCGAAGGTCCGCGAGGCGCTGTCCCTGGCCATCGACCGTCAGGCGCTCATTGATAACACCCTGTCCGGCGCCGGCATCGCCGCGGGCTGCTGGCTCGCCCCGCAGACCCCGGGTCACGACGACTCCGCCGTGCTCGAGTACGATCCCGAGAAGGCCAAGCAGCTCCTTCAGGAGGCCGGCGTCTCCAACCTCACCCTCGACTGCAAGGTCCGCAAGGGCCAGTACGAGAAGTACATGACGGTCGTCCAGTCTTACTGGAAGGAGATCGGCGTCACGATGAACCTCTCCGTCGAGGACAACGGCGTCTGGTCCTCCGACTGGGCCGACGGCAACCTCGAGGTCACAGCGCTCGGCTGGTACCCGCTCTTCGCCGACGCCGACAACCACATGTACACCTACTTCTACAGCGAGAACGCCGCGAAGAAGTCCTCGTTCTACAACAGCGCGGAGGTCGACGACCTTCTTTCCCGCGCCCGCGTCTCGCAGGATCCCGATGAGCGCGCCGAGCTCTACAAGCAGGCCGACCACATCATCACCCACGAGGACTACGCCACTATCCCGCTGTTCTGGCCTAAGGGCACCTTCGTCGCCAAGTCCTACGTCAAGAACGCCAAGGTCGGCAACCTGATCTACCACTTCTTCGACCTCGACATCGACACTTCGGACCCGAACTACACGGTTGGCTAAGTTTTGATTAGTTTTTCATCGTAATATAAGGGACGTCCCGACCGCCAAGGTGCGGCCGGGACGCTCCCAGTTTAAGTAAGGCGGCGCGCAGGGACCCCACAAGGCCCCTGCGCCGTCGCGAGGAGAAAGGACCAGGGATGAGAGATTATCTCATCAAGAGGATCTTGCTGGCGCTGGGCGTCATCTTCGCCATCAGCGCCATCACGTTCTTCGTGCTCAACATCGTGCCGGGCGACCCCGTGCGCGTCATGGTGGGCGATATGGCCGACGAGGCCACGATCCAGCGCGTCCGCGAGCAGATGGGCCTCAACAAGCCCGTCCTCGAGCAGTACGCCAACTGGCTCACCAACATGCTGCACGGCGATTTCGGCACGTCCTACACCCAGCGCAAGGCGGTTGTCACGCTCATGGGCCAGGCCTTCGGCACCACGGTCAAGGTCGCGGCCTTCGCCTACATCTTCGCGCTGGCCCTGGGCCTTGTCGTCGGCGTGGTCGCGGCCGTCAACCACGGGCGCGCCGCCGACCGCATCCTCATGGCGCTGTCCATCTTCGGCATCAGCGCGCCGTCGTTTTGGATGGCCGTCATCCTGCAGATCGTCTTTGCGCTCACGCTCAAGTGGTTCCCGCTGTCGGGCATCAAGACCTGGCAGGCGTTCGTCTTGCCGACGGTCGCGCTCGGCGTGCGCTACGCCGCCTCGATCGCCCGCGTGACCCGCACCTCCATGCTCGAGGTCCTCTCGCAGGACTTCATGCGCACGGCCGAGGCCAAGGGCATCAGCAAGTGGGTCATCATCTTGAAGCACGGCCTGCGCAACGCCCTCATCCCCATCATCACCATCGCGGGCACCCAGCTCGGCGACATCTTCACCGGCTCCATCCTCATCGAGTCGATCTTCGCCATGCCGGGCATGGGCAAGCTCCTGCTCGACGCCATCAACGCCCGCGACCTGCCGCTCATCCAGGGCGGCGTCATGTACATCGCGCTCATCTGCGTCGTCGTCTACCTTGTGGTCGACATCCTCTACGGCGTCGCCGACCCGCGCATCCGACTCGGAGAGGAGGCGGCTGAGTAATGGCACTTCTTTCCAGCGACAAGAACGATTCCAAGGTCAAGGAGACCGAGCGCGTCGCCGCCGAGGCCGCTCGGGCCATCGACGCCGGCAAGCCCGGCGCAAAGAAGCGCGCCCAGAGCTATTGGGCCGTTTCGTGGAACATCTTCAAGAAGAACAAGCTCGGCATGTTCTGCCTGGTGATCGTGGGCATCCTGTGCCTCGTCGCCATCCTCGCGCCGCTCCTGGCGCCCTACGACCCCGACGCCCAGGAGATCACGAACATGCTCAAGGCCCCCGGCGGCGCCCACCTCTTCGGCACCGATGAGTACGGCCGCGACGTCTTGTCCCGCGTCATCTACGGCTGCCGCATCAGCCTGTCGGTCGGCGTCGTCTCGCAGGCCATCGCCCTTGTGATCGGCTTCACCGCGGGCGTCTGCGCCGGCTACTTTGGCGGCAAGGTCGACGCCGTGATCTCCTTCGTGATCCAGGTCTTCTCGAGCTTCCCGTTCCTTCTGTTCGCCATCGTCGTGATGTTCGCCATGGGCCCCGGCCTCGTGAACCTCTACGTGGCACTCGGCCTTCTGGGCTGGACTTCCACCGCCCGCCTCATCCGCGGCGACGTCATGCGCCTCAAGGGCTCCGAGTACATCCAGAGCTGCATCCTTTCGGGCGGCAAGCCCTTGCGCATCATCATGAAGCACCTGCTGCCCAACTGCGTCTCGACCCTCATCGTCGTGTCGACCCTGGGCATCCCGAGCGCCATCCTGTCCGAGGCCTCGCTTTCGTTCCTTGGCCTCGGCGTCCAGCCGCCGATGAGCTCCTGGGGCCAGATGATCTCCGCCTCCCAGCCCTACATCCAGACGAGCACGTACTACTCGGTGATTCCGGGTATCGCCATCATCATCACGGTCATGGCATTCAACCTGCTCGGCGACGCGCTGCGCGACGCCCTCGACCCCAAGATGCGCTCCTAAGGAGGGAGAAACATGACCGAAGAAACCAACGTCTCCCTCAACGCCGAGCTGCGCGAGAAGCTCGCCGACGAGCTTGAGCAGAAGCTCGCCGAGTCAATGAAGGCCGAGGTCCTTCTTGACGTCGACGACCTGAGCGTGACCCTCTTTACCGAGGACGGCGCGCTGCCCGCCATCCGCAACCTCAGCTTCGTCATGCGCAAGGGCGAGACCCTCGCCGTCGTGGGCGAGTCGGGCTGCGGCAAGTCGATGACGGCCCTCTCCATCATGGGACTGCTCCCGCAGCCCCCCGCGAAGATCGTGGGCGGTTCCATCAACCTCGAGGGCACCGACCTGGCCAAGCTCTCGCGCGACGACATGCGCGCCTACCGCGGCTCGAAGATCGGCATGATCTTCCAGGAGCCCATGACCTCGCTCAACCCCGTCATGAAGGCCGGCCTGCAGATCCGTGAGGGCATCCTTGTCCACAACCCCAAGATGAGCAAGAAGGAGGCCGACGAGCGCGCCCTGCATATGATCAAGCTCGTGGGCATCCCCGCGCCCGAGAAGGTCTTCAAGAGCTACCCGCACGAGCTGTCCGGCGGCATGCGCCAGCGCGTGATGATCGCCATGGCACTCGCGTGCCAGCCGGCGCTCTTGATCTGCGACGAGCCCACCACGGCGCTCGACGTGACCATCCAGGCGCAGATCCTGCAGCTCATCGACCGCATGCGCCAGGAGCTCGGCACCGCCGTCATGCTCATCACCCACGACATGGGCGTCGTCTCCGAGATGGCCGACTGGGTCGCCGTCATGTACGCCGGCCACCTCGTGGAGTACACGACCGCCGGCGAGCTCTTCACCAACCCCAAGCACCCGTACTCCATCGGCCTCATCAACTCCATCCCGTCGATGGACGACGCCGTCGAGAAGCTCTACGCCATCCCGGGCAACGTGCCCATGCTCGACGAGCTGCCGACCGGCTGCCCGTTCCACCCGCGCTGCCCGTACGCCAAGGACGTCTGCCGCAGGGAGTGCCCGCACGTGGCCCCGCTCGACGGCGACGAGAACCACACCGTGGCCTGCTGGAAGTTCGACGCCCAGAAGTGGGGGGAGTAGACCATGACCAAGGACGCACAGAACAACGAAGTGGTGCTCAAGGTCGAGCACCTCACCAAGCACTATCCCATCAAGAAGGGCCTCTTCGGCAAGTCGGGCGCCTGCGTGCATGCGCTCGAGGACGCAACGTTTGAGGTGCACCGCGGCGAGACCTTCGCCATCGTCGGCGAGTCCGGCTGCGGTAAGTCGACCACGGGCAAGTGCATCCTGCGCCTGACCGAGCCCACCTCCGGCGAGGTCTGGCTCGACGGCGAGGACTTCACCAAGCTCAAGGGCGACGACCTCACCCGCGCCCGCCAGCAGATGAAGCTCATCTTCCAGGACCCGTACTCCTCGCTCAACCCCCGCATGACCGTGGCCGACATCATCGCCGAGCCCATCGACATCGCGGGCATCTACAAGACGCGCGAGGAGCGCGACGCCCGCGTCGAGGAGATCATGCAGGCCGTCGGCCTCGACCTCGCGTTCAAGTACCGCTACCCGCACGAGTTCTCCGGCGGGCAGCGCCAGCGCATCGGCATCGCCCGCGCCATTGTGCTCGAGCCGCAGATCGTCGTGTGCGACGAGCCCGTGAGCGCGCTCGACGTCTCGGTCCAGGCCAAGGTCATCAACCTGCTCGAGGAGCTGCAGGAGAAGCTGGGCCTCTCCTACATCTTCATCAGCCACGACCTTAGCGTGGTCAAGCACATCTCCGACACCGTCATGGTCATGTACCTCGGCCACACGATGGAGCTTGCGAGCAAGGAGAACCTGTTCGCCGAGCCGCTGCACCCCTACACGAAGGCACTTCTCGACGTCATCCCGCGCATCCGCCACGAGCGCATCCAGGACAAGAAGGTCCTCGAGGGCGACGTTCCCTCGCCGACCAACCCGCCCGCCGGCTGTGTCTTCCACACCCGCTGCACGCGCTGCATGAAGGTGTGCTGCGAGCGCGAGCCCGAGATGCGCGAGGTCAAGCCGGGGCACAAGTGCGCCTGCCACTTGTATGACGAGGGGCTCACCGACGAGGAGAAGGCGCCCGTCGCGATTTAGCTTGACCTGTCGGCCGCCGCGCGCCTTCTCTGGATTCGGGCAGTCCTGCTCGCGCGGAGGCGACGTTTAGTCGCCTCCGGCTCGTGCGGAACTCATCCAGAGAAGGCGCGCGGCCGGCCTGCTGTACCTATCAGAATCGCGGCGGGTGCCTTCGCCGGCGTCCCCTGCGTGCTTGTTACGAGGAAATAAGGAAGAAGATATTTGCATGTCTGATGTTCTTGATAAGTTTCTGAGGTATTGCGCGGTGCCGTCCCAGTCCAACCCCCTGACGGCCGATAAGGTCCCCTCGACGCCTGAGCAGTTCGACATCGCCAACGTGATCGCCGACGACCTGCGCGAGCTCGGCGCCGAGGACGTCGAGGTCGACGAGCACGCCTACGTGACGGCCCACTGGCCCGCGTCGGCGGGCTCCGAGGACAAGCCCTGCCTCGGCTTCTGCTGCCACATCGACACCGCCTGGCAGAGCTTCGGCAACCCCGTGCACCCCGAGGTCAAGCACTACGAGGGCGGCAAGCTCGTCATCGGACGGGACCGCAGCGGCCGCGAGGTCGCGGTCTCGCCCGAGACCAACCCGCGCCTCGCCCAGATGGTCGGCTACGACATCGTGACCACCGACGGCACCTCGCTGCTCGGCGGCGACGACAAGACGGGCGACGCCGCGGTCGTGAGCCTGCTCGCGCGCCTGAAGGCCGACCCGACGCTGCCGCACCCGCGCCTCGCCGTCTCGTTCGTGCCCGACGAGGAGATCGGCCACGGCGCCGCCCTTCTCGACCTCAAGAAGTTCGGGGCCGACTTCGGCTACACCATCGACGGCGGCCCGCTCGGCGAGTTCTGCTACGAGACCTTCAACGCCGCCGAGGCCAAGGTGCGCGCCCGCGGCCTTTCTTGCCACACGGGCACGGCCAAGGGCATGATGATCAACGCCTCCGAGGCCATCATGCGCTTCCACCAGCTCCTGCCCGCTGCCGAGCGCCCCGAGTACACCGAGGGCTACGACGGCTTCTACTACCTCGAGCGCATGAGCGGCGACTGCGAGACGGCGTCTGCCGACTATATCATCCGCGACCACGACCAGGCCCAGGTCGAGCGCCGCAAGGACCTCATGCGCCGCGCGGTCGAGATGGTCAACGAGCAGATCGGCGACGAAGTGCTCACCATCCAGATCGAGGACCAGTACCACAACCTCGCCGACGTCGTCACGCTCCCCGAGAACGCGCACCTGATCGAGAACGCCCGCAAGGCCTACGAGGCGATCGGCTGCAAGATGGAGTGCATCCCCATGCGCGGCGGCACCGACGGCTCGCAGCTCTCGTTCCGCGGGTTCCCGTGCGCGAACCTCTCGGGGTGCTACTACAACGCCCACGGCGTCCGCGAGTTCGTGCCCGTGCCGGAGCTCGAGGCGCTCGTCGACATCCTCGAGCACCTCGTCGCCCTGTACGCGTAATACTGGAAGACAGTCCGTTCATCATTCGAGTCACCAGAGTCACTAAGGAGAAGACCAATGGACCTCATGCTTGATTCGATCGACCCCTCTGAGCTCAAGCGCCTGCTTCGCGAGTGCGTCGAGGTGGACAGCCCCGTGAGCTACTACCCCGAGATCCACGCCTGGCTCGGCGACACCCTCGCCGAGATGGGCTACGAGATGTACACCGACTCCCGCCGCTGCGCCTACGTGCGCGTCCCCGGCGCCGACTCGAGCAAGACCGTCCTTCTTGGCGCGCACCTCGACACCATCGGCCTCATCGTCCGCGGCTTCAACGCCGACGGCACCCTGCGCGTGCGCCAGCTCGGCGGCATCAACTACCACAGCATCGAGGGCGAGACCTGCTCCATCCTGTGCCGTGACGGCTCCGCGATCGCCGGCCAGGTCATCTGCGAGAAGCACTCCGTCCACGTCTTCGAGGACGCCCGCACCGAGACCCGCGACGAGAACCACATGTTCGTCTCGGTCATCGGCGACGTGAAGTCTGCCGACGACGCCCGCGCGCTCGGCATCACCGAGGGCGCTATCGTCGGCATCGACCCGCACTACGAGGAGTTCGACAACGGCTACATCGTGAGCCGCCACATCGATGACAAGGCCGCCGTCGCGGTCCTTCTCGACGTCCTTGCCTGGCTCAAGTCCTCCGGCCAGAAGCCCGCCTTCGACACCGTCTTCGCGTTCCCCATCAACGAGGAGATCGGCCAGGGCGGCGCGTGGGTGCCCAGGGATGTGGACGAGTACGTGGCCGTCGACATCACGCTCGTGGGCCCCGACTACAACTCCGACGAGCACAGCGTGGGCATCATCGCCTCCGACGCCAAGGGCCCCTACGACTGGGAGCTCACGAACACCCTCATCGCCTGCGCCGAGGAGGCCTGCGACGACCAGAAGTGGAACACCCAGGTCTGCTTCCACTACTCGACCGACGCGAACGCCGGCTTCAACAACGCCAACGACCTCACCTGCGCCGCGTTCGGCATGGCGTGCATGAACACCCACGGCCGCGAGCGCTGCCACGTCGACGCAATCGTCGAGACCGAGAAGCTCGCCCGCGCGTACGTGATGGGCATCGGCCGCTAAGGCTGTTTGGCCGCGGGGGAGTAGAGCTTCCCCTCTTTGGGTAAAACTAGAGCGTTAATTCGGGCGCGGCAGGACTGCCGCGCCTTTGCATGGAACTTGAAAGGACTCGCCTCATGGCAAAGAAGGACTGGGAAGAGAAGAACGCCGAGGCCCAGCGCAAGGCTGCCGAGTGGCTCCGCGGGCGCCAAGGGCCGGACGATCTGGCCATCGCCTGCGTCTACCTCGCGCTTTTGCTCGTGATCATCAACCTGTTCGCCAAGGCCGCCTGGGTCGGCTGGCTCGCGCTCGCGCTCATCGTCTACGCCGGGTTCCGCATCCAGTCGAAGAACCTCGGCTCCCGCTCCCGCGAGAACGCCGCCTTCCTCAAGGCCATCGGGCCGGCGCGCCCCTGGCTGCAGAACCCGAAGGCCGCCGCTGCCGAGGCGAAGCAGTTCAAGCACGCCAAGTGTCCCCACTGCGGCCAGAAGGTCCGCGTGCCCCGCGGCAAGGGTCGCCTGCGCGTGACGTGCCCGAAGTGCCGCGAGAAGTTCGAGGTCAAGGCGTAGGCGCTGGTAGGTTTTCCGTGCGAAACCCAACGGCCAGGCGTGTGACTGGTTGCGCTAAGAAAAGCTTGGTTCCAGCTCCTAAACTGGTTCGTTTGCTAAGAAACCCCGGGCTCCAGCCTATGAATTGCGGCTGGAACCCGGGGTTTCTTAGCGAAGCTGAACGTCAAATAGCTGGAACTTGGGATATCTGAGCGGGTACGCCGCGCCGTGCGCTACAGCACGAAGAGAAGCGCGGAGAGGGTGATGCAGACGCTGCCGGCAAGGGTAAAGAGGTGGAAAATGAAGTGCAGGTAGGGCACCTTCTTTGGAATGTAGAAGAGCGCGCCCACCGTGTAGCTGATGCCGCCGGCGAGCAAAAGCCAGAACGCCCCGGGGGCCAGCACCTCAAAGAGATCGTGGATGTGGAAAACGACCGCCCAGCCGAGCAGGACGTAGATGAGCGAGGTAAGCCATTTGGGCTGGCGCTCGCGCATGAAGCACTCGAGTACGATGCCCACGAGGGCGATCGCCCACACCGCGATGCCGAGCGCCACGCCGCCGCGCTCGCCGAGCGCGACGAACGCGAAGGGCGCGTAGCTGCCGGCGATGAGCAGGTAGATGCCGCAGTGGTCGAGCACGCGGAACACGCGCTTGGCTTTCTCGGGGGCAATGGCGTGGTAGAGGGTCGAGAAAAGGTACTCGACCAGAAGGCCGATGCCCATGAGCAGGGCCGCGGCGAGTCGGATGCCGCCGCCGTGCGACACGGCGCGCACGATGAGCAGCACGAGCGCGGCGATGGAAAGAAGCGCGCCGACGCCGTGGCTCACGGAGTTGGCGATTTCCTCGCCAAGGGTGTAGCGGCGCCCATTGGGACGCAGCTCAGCGGCCAGGTCGGTTTGTGTCAGAAGTTTCTGCATGCGTCCTGCTATCCCTAAACGTTTGGTCGGCCGTGGCCTTGCGGGCTATACTCTAATGTCGCTTTCGAGCATACCCCATAGCTGTTGAGGAGTTATGTCATGAAGAAGACTACATTTATCGGCAATCTGGTTGCCTGGAGCATCGTCTCCGTCCTGTGCATCGTGTTCCTCGCCTGGTCTGCCTCGATGGGCGGCGAGTTCGGCGACAACACCGCCCTGCTCGCGCTGAGCGTCTACGCCCGCCCGGTCGGCGCGTTCTCCGTCGCCGCGCTGCTCACCACCTTGCTGGTAAGGAAGTTCGACCTCAAGATCGGCGCGCGGATGCGCATCGCTTGGCGCGTGCTCGGGCTTGTCCCCACGGTCGCGTTCCTGCTGTCGCCGGTCCTCATTCCCGTGCTGCCCCACGGCATCGCGGCAATCTTTGCCGTCGTGCTGCTCGCGTCCATGACGATCCCGCTGATCTTCCTCCTCTTTGGCCTGTTCTACGGCCTCTCGCTCGCCGGCGTCAGGCCCGACGAGGACGACGAGTAGGCGATTCGCCGCGTGTGCGGGTCAAATCCGCAAAAGTCGGTGCCTTAAATCGGGACCCCCGAGTAGAGCCCCTCGGATTCGCAGTGTTTGCCCAGTTGGCTGGGCTCGAATTCGATGGGATACTCAGGGGTCCCTGATTAAGGCACCGACTTTTTGCAAAACGATGCCGGAAAGCCGTCTCGGAGCGCCGCGGGCTTAGTTGTCGGAGCGCGAGAAGCCGTTTTTCATCTCGGCGCTGCGGGTAAAGAGCACATGGCCGAGCAGGCAGTCGGTGCGCTTGCGCGCGGCGTCGGCGATGGCCTGGTTGGCGGCCGCCGGGTCGCCTCCCTCGGCGTCGCAGGCGTGCACGAGGCGCGTGGCCTCGTACTGGAGCTTCTCCTGGTAGCGCTCGACGTGGGGCAGGCATGCGGAATAGGAGGCGTCCGCCATGGCGCCGATGAGGCGGTTTGCCCAGTAGAAGCTGTCGGTCGTCACGTCCTTGGGCGTCGAGCTCACGTACGCGGGGACCTCGTCGACCTGCGTGAAGAAGGGCACGAGCGCGTTGAACGCGTTGCTGCCCAGCGCGATCCACTGCAGCGCTCGGTGCTGCTCGTCGACGTAGGGGCGGATCTGCAGGACCGCGAGCTGGCAGTTGCGGTTGATGCCGATGGGGCGGTAGAGCCCACGCGTCGCGGGCGTGCCGATGTGGCCGTAGGGGTCGTAGACCGTGCCCTGGTAGTGCAGGCTCAGCACGTACTTGACGTCCTCGATCGTGATCTTTCGCTCAGGCACGCGGCACCACGGCAGGCGGTCGGACTCGGGACCGAACTCCTCGTGAGCGGCGGCCGTCTCCCAGGGGCCCGCCGACGGGTTGAGCCAGCGCTGCATGTCCCAGGCGCGCGGCGTGTTGTACACGTGGTCGGAGTCCGAGCGGCTGCCGAAGGCGTCGCGCGGGTTCAGGCGCCCGTCGAGCGAGAGGTCGAGGTGGTTGTCCTCGATGAACTCGCGCAGGTCGGGCGAGCACAGGTGCTCGCGGCCCTCGCCGAGGGCATCGTCGAGGTCGAAGGAGTCGAGGCCCAGCTGGTTGGGCATGGTGACGTAGCAGTCGTCGGGCACGCGGCGCGCGATCCAGTGGTGTCCGCCCACGGTCTCGAGCCACCAGATCTCGTCGACGTCTGCGAACGCGATGCCGTTCATCTCGTAGGTGCCGTGCTCGGCAAGCAGCGCGCCCAGGCGCAGCACGCCGTCGCGGGCGCTCGTCGCGTAGGGGAGCACGAGCGTGACCATGTCCTCCTCGCCGATGCCGCCGAGTCTCTCGGGCTCGTAGCCCGGCTCGCCCGGCTGGCCGACGGCGGCGTGGTAGGCCACGAGGGGGTCGGCCGCGAGCACGCGCTCGTTCGTGGTCAAGGTCTCGGTCGCGCTCATGGCGACGTTGTGCTCGTTCACGCCCGCCGCCTCCCAGAGGCCATCCTTGAGGTCCGCGTTCGGCATACAGGTGTAGCGCCCGCCGCCCTTAGGGAGTGCGACCTCCAGGTGGCCGATGACGCTTTTGTAGGTCTTCTTTCCCGCGGCGTTCTCGACGCTCATGCGCTTCTCGCAGAACTCGCCGCTCGAGCAGTCCTCGTTGCGGGCGATGATGGTCGAGCCGTCGAAGCTCGCCTTCTTGCCCACCAGGATCGTGGTGCAGGACATGGTCCCTCCTGTCTCAAATTTGTTACGTACGGGACCAATGTTAGCCTTCTGCGCTGCCCGCGTGCCCGCGACCCCCGATAATGGCAACGCTAAAACCCGAGTGGAGGAGTACTGCCCCATGTCTATGAACTTCAAGCGTCACCTGCCCATGGCGAAGGAGGTCCGCGAAGAGCTGCCGCTGTCGGCGGAGCTCGCGGAGCGCAAGGCCGCCTTCGACGCCGAGGTCGCCGCCGTCATGCGCGGCGAGGACCCGCGCCGCCTGCTCATCATCGGCCCGTGCTCGGCCGACCGCGAGGACTCGGTCCTCGACTACATGTACCGGCTCGCCGGCGTTGCCGACGAGGTCAAGGACAAGCTCATCGTCATCCCGCGCGTGTACACCAACAAGCCCCGCACCAAGGGCACCGGCTACAAGGGCCTGCTGCACAACCCCGACCCCGAGGCTCCCGCCGACCTGCTCGAGGGCGTCAAGGCCGTTCGCCGCATGCACCTGCGCGTGATCGAGGAGACGGGCTTCTTTACCGCCGACGAGATGCTCTATCCCACGAACTACCAGTACCTCGTCGACCTTTTGAGCTACGTCGCCGTGGGCGCCCGCTCCGTCGAGAACCAGGAGCACCGCCTCGTGGCCGCCGGCATCAGCGTGCCCGTGGGCATGAAGAACCCCACCGCCGGCTCGACGAGCGTCATGCTCAACTCCATCTACGCCGCCCAGGCCCGCCAGAGCTTCATCTACCGCGGCTGGGAGGTCGAGTGCACCGGCAACCCGCTCGCGCACGCCGTGCTTCGCGGCTACATCGGCCTCGACGGGCGCAACTACCCGAACTACCACTACGAGCACCTCGAGCGCCTCGCCGGCCGCTACCTCGACGCCGACTTCGCAAACCCCTCCGTCGTCGTCGACTGCAACCACGACAACTCCGGAAAAAGGCCGCTTGAGCAGCCGCGCATTTGCAAAGAAGTGCTCGAGAGCTGCAAGCGCAACGACCTTGTGCGCCGCATGGTCAAGGGCTTCATGGTCGAGAGCTACATCGAGGACGGCAACCAGCCCGTCGACGGCGGCGTCTACGGCAAGTCGATCACCGACGCCTGCCTCGGGTGGGAGAAGACCGAGCGCCTTGTGCGCGACATCGCCGAGCTGCTCTAAGCGCGGTCTTTCACGTAACTAGATAAACCCTGCCGTACCTGCCCTCGAATGCAGGCCGGCAGGGCTTCTTTGTGCCTCGTTTGGTCGGGCGCGCTACAAGCAGGTATCGAGCGCGAGCCGGGTGAGCACCCGCTGGACTCGCAGCACGTCGGCGCGCGGCACGTACTCATTCGGCTTGTGGGCGAGCGCGAGCGAGCCGGGCCCGTAGCTCATGCAGTTCTTGTTACCGCAGGTGCCGGCGATGACGGCGGTGTCGGTGTAGCCGGTAAAGAAGCCGACCTCGGCCGGCGTGCCTTCCTCCTCGGCAGCGGAAAGAAGGGCTGCGAGCAGGGGAGAGCCGGGGTCGCGCTCGATGGGCTGGCGGTCGCCCGTGATCTTATAGCTTCCCCGGTTGCCGGGCACGCGCTCCTCTGCGCGCGCGATGGCCGCCTCGACGGCCGCGCGAGCGGAGCCGGTCGACGCGGGAGGGACGAGGCGCATGTCGATCCACAGCCTGCAGGAGTCGGGCACGACGTAGGGACGGTAGCCGCCCTCGATCTGGCCGAACGTGACGGTCGAGCGCCCGAGCTCGTGGTGCTCCGGCAGCTCCGCGCACCAACGGCGCAGCTCGCAGACGACCTCGGCCATGGCCGCCACGGCGTCGGCGCCCTTCCACGGCTGGCTCGCGTGCGCCGTCTGACCCATCATCGTGACTTCGAACCAGGTGCGTCCCTTGTGAGCGACCTGGACCTGCCCGTCGGTGGGCTCGGTGTCGATGACCCACTCGTCCGCGCCGACGAGGCCAGCGGAAATCGCCGCCTCGACGCCGCGCATGAAGTCCTCCTCGTCGACGGAGAGCAACAGCGCGAAGGCGCGGCGGGGAAGCGAGCCCTTGGCCGCCGCCTCGTCGAGCAGCGAGAAGAACGCGGCGATCGCGCAGGCGAGGCCGCCCTTCATGTCACAGGCGCCGCGGCCGTAGAGGCGCTCGCCCGCGACGACGCCTCCGAGCGCCGGCGTGGCGTCGTCCCAGCCGTCGCCGAGCGTCACCGTGTCCATGTGGCAGGAGTAGACGAGCGCTGGCTCGGCGCTTGTGCCGGCAACGCGGACCATGAGGTCGCGCCGGTTGGGGAGCGCCTCGACCTCTGTTATGCGGATTGCCTCGGAAAGCCAGCCCGGCAGCGTCTCTATATGCCGCTCCACCAGGTGTTTTACGTGCTTCTCGATAGCGTCCTCATAGGTTCCGGGATCCGTGCTCTCGATGCGCACGAGCTCGGCCGCGAGCCTCCACGCGAATTGATCGTCGATCATATGCATCGCCTCCGGAAGTGATTCTACGACGTATTTATGGTGGCTCATGCCAGCCGCCGATTCGGCGACAATAGTTGTTGATTTAATCCGAATTCGTACTAAAATAGCTTCGGAAAGTACGAATCCGGACGAAATTAGACACCATGGAACAAGAGACATCGATTTCACGCGACGCGGACGGCTTGATCGACCTCGGGGCATGGAGCCGCAGCTTCGACCGCCTCTATCGCAAGGCCGACAAACTTTACTACGCCTTCTCGCAGAGCTGCGGCCTGCCCGAGTCGGCATACTGGATCATGTACGCCATCTACACCAGCGGCGGGCGCGCCTCGGTGCGCATGCTCATCGAGGAGTGCCTCTATAGCAAGCAGACCGTCAACTCGGCGCTCCGCACCCTCGAGTCGCGCGGGCTCGTGGAGACCGACTTCTGCGAGGGCAGCCGCAAGGCCAAGTGCGTAATCCTTACCGAGGCGGGCGACGAGCTCTGCGAGCAGAAGATCGTCCCGGCAAACAAAGCGGAGCGCGCCGCGTTCATGGCGCTCGGCATCGACGAGCAGCAAGAGATGCTGCGCCTCGTCGACAAGTACGTCGCGGCCCTCGAGGTCGAGCTCGAGCTGTTGGAGGGGGAGCAGGATGACAAGTAGCGAGGAGACCGTTGAGCGCGATTATTCCAAGCGCGCGTCGTTCAAGCTGCTCGCGCGCCTGATCGCGCCTTACAAGGGGCTTGCCGCGGCGGCGCTGGTCTTTCTTATGTGCGACATCACGGGCATGCTCTTCGTGCCGACCGAGCTCGCGGCGCTCCTCAACTCGGTGACCACGGGCGCTGGCGCCGACGCAATCTGGCGCCACGGCTCCCTCATGCTCGCGGCGTCGCTCGTGGGCTCGCTCGGCTGCATCGTGAGCTACTGGTTCGCGGCGCGCCTCGCCGCGAACGTGGGCCGCGACCTGCGCACCATTGTGTACGACCACTCGCTCAAGCTCTCGGCCGCCGACTTCAACCGCTTCGGCGCAGGCTCCATGGTCACGCGCGCCCTTTCGGACGCCAACGTCGTGCAGCAGACCCTGCTCATGTGCTTCACCATGATGGGCCCCGTGCCGGTGACGAGCGTCGTCGCCATCATGCTCGCCTTCGGCATCGACCCCGCCATGGGATGGGTGCTCTTCGTCGTCGTGGTCATCTGCCTGACCATCAGCCTCGTCGCCGTAGCCAAGTCGGCGCCGATCTTCCTCGTCATGCAGGGCTTCGTCGACCGCATGAACGTCCGTCTGCGCGAGGTCATCACGGGCATCCGCCCGATCCGCGCGTTCGGCAAGGACGCCGACGAGCGCGTCCGCCTCGACGAGACGTTCGACGCCTACGCGAGCCGCGCCATCCGCGTGAACCTCGTCTTTGCCGTCACCGACTCGATGACGTTCTTCTTGATGAACGCGGTCGAGTCCCTGATCTTCTGGTTCGGCATGGACCGCGTGGGCGCCCACGCCATGCAGGTCGGCTCCATCAGCGCCGTGATCGAGTACGCCATGCTCATCATGTGGTTCATGATGATGGCGCAGTTCGCGCTGCTGCAGGTCCCGCGCGCCCTGGCGTGCCTCACCCGCGCCGGCGAGGTCCTCGACATGGAGCCGAGCATCCAGGATACGGGTGCGGCCGAGGTCCGCGCGGACCCGGAGCTTCCCGTGGCCCGCTTCGACCACGTGAGCTTCAGGTTCGACGACGCGGACGAGGACACCCTGCACGACCTCGACTTCGCCCTGCGCCGCGGCCAGACCACGGCCATCATCGGAAACACCGGCTCCGGCAAGTCGACCGTCGCCAAGCTCCTCCTGCGCCTGCTCGACGCAACCGACGGCGAGCTCGAGTTCGAGGGCGTCGATGTGCGCGACCTGCCGCAGGCCGAGCTCCGCTCGCGCATCAGCTACGTGCCGCAGAAGGCGTGGCTCTTCTCGGGGACCATCGCCGACAACCTCCGCCACGGCGACGAGGGCGCCGACGAAGAGCGGCTTTGGCACGCCGTCGACGTCGCCCAGGGCGCGTTCGTCCATGAGCTCGAGGGCGGCCTTTCCTCGCGCGTCGCCCAGGGCGGCACGAACTTCTCGGGCGGCCAGCGCCAGCGCCTGTGCATCGCCCGCGCGCTCACGCGCCGCGCTGACCTCTATGTCTTCGACGACTCGTTTAGCGCGCTCGACTACAAGACCGACGCCGCGCTGCGCCACGCGCTCAAGGACGAGCTCGCAGATGCCGCCGTGCTCATCATCGCCCAGCGCGTGAGCACGATCCGCGACGCCGACCAGATCGTCGTCCTCGGCGACGGCCGCGTTGTGGGCCTGGGCACGCACGACGAGCTTCTTGCCACGTGCCCGGCATACCGTTCCATCTACGACTCGCAGGTCAAGGGAGGCGAGTAACCATGTCCGAAGACATCAAGAAGGGCGGCGCCCAAACAGACGACGAGGACGTCGCCCGCGACCCCGCCGGGACCGCGCGCCGCCTGTGGCGCGCCGCCGGCCGCGAGCGTTGGCGCCTCGCCGTGGCCACCGTCTCTGCCGTGTTCTACGTGGTCTTCTCGCTCGCCGCGCCCGCATACAGCGCGGGCCTCGTCGATTTGCTCTGGGGCAACATCCAGGCGGCCGAGGCGGCAGGGGAGACCTACGTCGTCACGCTCTCCAACGGCGGCATGCAGATCCTAGCGTTCCTGGGGCTGTGGACCCTCGCGTGGGTCTTCTACAGCATCCAGACGCTCGTCATGGCGAGCTTCGCCGAGCGGCTCAACCTCAACCTGCGCCAGCAGATCTCCTCGAAGATTGCGAGGCTGCCGCTGTCGTACTTCGACGCGCACCAGCCCGGAGACACGCTGTCGCGCGCGACGAACGACCTCGACAAGGTCTCCGAGGTGCTGCAGCGCGGCCTTCTGCAGATCATCATCAGCGCGCTCACGTACGTGGGCGCGGTCGGCATCATGATCACGTACAACGTGCTGCTCGCGGGCGTTTTCCTCGCTTTCTCGCTGGCCGCGCTCGTGCTCACGCGTCTGGCGGCCGCCTGCACGCTCAACGCCTACGCCAAACGCCAGGCCGCGCTCGGGCGCCTTACCGGCAAGGTCGAGGAGGCCTACTCCGGCCGCCTCGTGATCAAGGCGTTCGGGCGCGACGGCGCGAGCTCGGCCGAGATGCGCGCCGCCGCCGACGAGCTCGCCGACGCGGGCGCGTTGGCCGACTTCCTCTCGCAGGCCGTCGGCCCGGCCATCCGTCTGCTCGGGCGCTTCGCCATGGTGGTCTGCGGGCTTCTTGCCGGCGGCATGCTCATCGCCGGGCAGATCACGGTCGGCGTGTTCCAGTCGTTCTTCCAGTTCGTGACGACGGCCAACGAGCCCCTCACGCAGCTTTCGATGACCGTGAACATGCTGCAAGGCGCGCTCGCCGCCGCCGAGCGCGTGTTCGACCTGCTCGAGGCCGACGAGATCGCGCCCGATCCCGCCGACCCCGCCGAGCTGCCGCGCCCCTGCGCCGGCCGCGTGGCCTTCGAGCACGTGCGCTTCGGCTATACGCCCGAAAAGCCCCTCATGCGCGACGTCAACCTCGTGGCCGAGCCGGGCGAGAAGGTCGCCGTCGTGGGCGCCACCGGCGCCGGAAAGACGACCCTCATCAACCTGCTCATGCGCTTCTACGAGATCGACGGCGGCCGCATCACGCTCGACGGCGTGGACACGCGCGAGCTCACCCGCGCCGACCTGCGCAGCCGCTTCGGCATGGTTTTGCAGGACGCCTGGCTGTTCGAGGGCACGATCGCCCAGAACATCGTCTACGGAAAGCCCGACGCCACCCGCGAGGAGATCGAGGCTGCGGCCCGCGCCGCGCACGTGGACTTCTTTGTGAGGACGCTGCCCGACGGGTACGACACCGTGCTCACATCCGACGCCGAGAACGTGAGCCAGGGCCAGCGGCAGCTGCTCACCATCGCGCGCGCCATGCTCTGCGACCCCGCGATCCTGATCCTCGACGAGGCGACTTCGTCGGTCGATACCCGCACTGAGCAGGCCATCGTTCGCGCGATGGAGGCCATCATGGAGAACCGCACGAGCTTCGTGATCGCGCACCGCCTCTCGACCATCGTCGACGCCGACCTGATCCTCGTCATGGACCACGGAGACATCATCGAGCAGGGCACGCACGAGGAACTTCTTGCCGCTGGCGGCGCGTATGCGAGCCTCTACCGCTCGCAGTTCGCGTAGGGCCGACAGCGCGCGAGGCTCGCGCTAAGAAACGCACACGTCTGGGCGATAGGGCCCGTTCGCTTCTAAGAAAACCTCGACGTCTGGGCGCGCGCTCGCCCAGACGTCGCTCTTTTTTAACGCGAGGCCCGTCCCGGAGCCCAGACGTCCGCACTTCTTAGCGCGTGGCTCCCTCGCCGGCCCAGAGGTCGCGTTTTCTTAGCGAGGAAGTTGCGCCGCCGTCCGCACTTCTTGGAGAATGCACCTAATTCGTCACGGCACGACGGGGGAGGATCCATGTTTTGCAGTAAATGCGGGGCGCGCCTTGAGGACGACGCCGCCTTTTGCACGGAGTGCGGGGCCAGGGTCATGCGCGACCCTGCCACGACCCAGCCGCTGATGCCCGATCAGGCGCCTTCCCCGATGCCGGGCCAGGCGCAGCCTGTCTCGCCCTCGGCACAGCCGACGACGCGCATGCCCGCCGTCATCCCTCCGGCCCCGATCGACCCTGCATCTCGCAGGCGTGACCCGCGCCCAACGCGCTACGATGCGCGGGAGTCCAAGGAGCGCCTCGTCGTGGCGGCTGGGCTCGTCGGCGTGCTCATCGTCGGCGTCGTCGCGGGTTATTTCTTCGGCGTCCACCTTCCCGCGCAGAAGGCGCCCGCCACGCAGGCGACGCAGGCTGAATCGGATGCCGCGGCGACCACGTCCTCGCCCGACCGCTCCGATCACGCGGTCAAGATCTCGGTCAAGGCCGAGGGCTGGGACACCGATGCCGGCGCCTCCAAGCTCCCCGTCCACATCGAGGGCACCGACGTCGACGGGAACGCCGTGAGCACGACCGCCTACGTCGACTCCTATGGCGTCGGCATACTGCTCAAGCAGGGCAAATACGAGCTTTCCGTTTCCGCCTCGCCCCTCGGCGCGAAGGGTGAGCTATGGTCGCCCCAAAGCTCGAAGGCGACTATCACTTTGGGCGGCTCCCTGCGTGAGGGCGAGGGGGTGGACGTGGGCGAGACCGTCGTCATCAACCTCGGCAGCCCGCTGTCCGCCGCCGACGTGACGGACGACGCCGTCGAGCGTGCCGCGCGCTATGCACAGGACGGGGGATGCTCGTCCGCCGCCGCTGCCCAGGCGCTCGTCCGCGCTGCCACGGATTCCCGCGACGACGCGAATCGCCAAAAGCGAGACTCCGAGCTCGCGTGTGGAACCTACACGGCGGACAACGCCTACTCCTGCGACGACTTCAGCTTCAGCGTTCCCGACGAGTGGGGCACCGATTGGAGCGTTGTCTACGACCTCCCCGAGGACAAAGGCCACCCCGGCGAGCATTTCCGCCGCTACCGCATCTACAGGTCCGGCCAATCCATGTTCTCCATCCTGTGCGACGCCATCGACTACGGCGGGTACAGCAAGGCGATCAAGCAGGACACGCTTTCCAACGGCGATACGTTCTGCCTTCTGAGCGCCGGCGAGAAGGACGACGACACCTCCGTCGACGGATGCGCGACGATCCTCTCGACGCTCGTGCTCCGTTAGGCCGCGTCCGCTGCGCTAAGAAACGCTCGGTTCCAGCTCACTTGGCCGTCGCCGCGCTAAGAAGCGGCAGGTCCCAGCTGTCGCCGACGCCCATACCGCTAAGAAACCGCGGGTCCCAGCTCAATTTCAAAGCTGGGACCCGCGGTTTCTTAGCGCGTGGGGGCTGGGACCCGCGGTTCCTTAGCGAGAGCGGGGCCGTGGGGGCTGGGACCCGCGGTTCCTTAGCGAGAGCTGGGCCGTCGGGGCTGGGACCTGCGGTTTCTTAGCAAGAAGGGCCTCCGGAAGGCTGGAACCTGCGGTTCCTGCGCGCCGCGGACGCCCCGCGGCCACAAAGAAGGGCCGCCCCTCGCCGATGAGGAGCGGCCCCGGCAGTCGATACCCCGCAGCGTGCGATTAGGCGTTCGGACAGCTCTCGCAGCAACCGCCGCTCGTGGCCTCGGTGCAGCTCGAGCTGCCGCGCTGGTCGGTGTTGTAGAAGCCCGACCCCTTGAAGACGATGCCGTTCGTGCCGAAGACGCGCTCGCACTCGCCGCCGCAATCGGGGCACTTGACCTCGGGCGTCTCGCCCATGGGGTGCTCGACCTCGAAGACCTTGTCGCAGGAAGTGCAGCGATAATCGTAACGTGCCATGTTCTCGTACCCTTTCGGTGACTCGCGTAGTTAGCATCAATTACTGTACCCGAAAACCTTTCCTCCCGAGTTGACGGCATAATAAGACGCAGTTACGACATACGCCGCGCCGTCTTCCGCGCGGGCGCACGCTGCAAAGAAAGGACATCCATGAAACCTCTTGGCGCGATCTTCGACGTCGACGGCACCCTTGTGGACTCGATGGCCATGTGGGCGGACTCCACCGAGTGGGTTTTCCGCCACTACGGGGCTCAGATGCCCGAGGGCTTCTTTAAGCGCGTGGAGCCGCTCACGGTCATGGACATGTGCGTGATCGACCACGAGGAGTTCGGCTTCGGCGCTTCCGCCGAGGAGGTCTACGAGGCGGTGTGCGCGCACGTGCGCGACTGCTACGCGCACGAGATAAAGATGTTCCCCGGTGCCCGGGACTTCCTCGCTGAGCTCGCTCACGCGGGGATTCCCATGGTCGTCGCGAGCTCGACGCCTGTGCGCGAGTTCACGGTCGGGCTCGAGGCCCACGGCCTGCGCGGGTTCTTCCGCGACGTCGTCTCTACCGAGGACGTCGGCGGCCGCGACAAGGAGTTCCCGGACGTATACCTCGAGGCCTGCCGCCGCCTGGGGCTCGACGCCGACGACCCTGAGCAGCGCGCGGGCGTCTGGGTGTTCGAGGACGCGCCCTTCGGCGTCCAGACCTCCCACAAGGCCGGCTTCCGCGTCGTCGGGCTCATGAACGACCACGACGGCCGCCGCGAGGAGGACGTGCGCCCCTACTGCGACATCTACGCCCACGGCTTCGCCGAGCTCTCGCTCGCCCTGCTCGAGGACTTCGAGCGGACCCCCGAGAAGCCCGCCTGCGCCGAGCCCCTGCGCGCGCTCATCGTCGACGGGTCCCCGGAGGCGAGCTCGCCTGAGCTCGTGCGCTCGCTCGCCGCCGAGGCCGACTATGTCGTCGCCGTCGACCGGGGCGCAGAGTCGCTCCTTTCCGCCGGCGTGGAGCCCGACGTCTTCGCGGGCGACGCCGACTCGGTGAGCCCCGAGGCCGCGGGCTGGGCCCGCGAGCACGCGAGCTCCGACATCCGCTTTCCTTCCGAGAAGTACGCGACCGACCTGGCGCTCGGCCTCGACTGCGCGGCCCACGAGGCCGCCCGGCGATCCCGGCCGCTTTCCGTCACGCTGACCTGCGCCTCGGGCGGCCGCCCCGACCACGCGCTCGCGGTCATCGGCCTGCTCGCCGACGCCCCTGCCGTGGGCGCGCGGATGGTCGAGGACGGCTTCGAGCTGCGCGTGCTGCGCCCGGAAGGGGAGGGCGCCTGGGAGCTCGGGGCCGATGCCTTGGGCCACACCTTCTCGGCGGTGGCGGTCGCGCCCGGCACCCGCGTTGACCTTGAGGGCATGCAGTGGCCGCTTGCGGACAAGCCCATGGGGCTTCTTGCCGACCTCGGGATCTCGAACGTCGTCACCTCCGCCGACGCGCGCGTCGTCTGCCGCGCGGGCGCGCTCGCGGCGTTCCTCATCAAATAAGCTCCGCGGATTCGGCGGCGGGGCTCTAGGCCCGGCAGGGCGATTCGCCGGGGCAGAATTTTTGGAAATACTGTCCCCTCGCGGGTCATTTTGGCCGGGTAGGGCTACAATGCCTGTCCGAGCAACACGACAAAACGCACCAACCCACGACTCCTGCTCCAAGCCGTGACAAAAACTGCACAATCCACCTGTGTTTCTCGTATGCAGGCCGAAGCGCCTGTGTTATATTCATACGGCTTTGTGAATTGCGGGCGCAGCTATGCGCCGCGCCCCCGAGGAGGTTTTAACCATGTCGAAGGTTTGTGAGTTCTGCGGTAAGCACCCGGTTGCTGGTCACACCATCAGCCACTCCCACCGCGTCGTCAACCGTACGTTCAAGCCGAACATCCAGCGCGTCACCGTCGTCGTCGACGGCCACAAGCGCAAGGCCAACGTCTGCACCCGTTGCCTCAAGTCCGGCAAGATCGCCCGCAGCTAAGGCACCATCTCTCCTTGAGAATTTGCAGGGAGGCCGCATAGTCGGCCTCCCTTTTTCATGCTGCGCCCTTGTGCGGTATACTTCCTTGATTAGTCAATGCGTATCAACTACCCACGGAGCACTTCCGCGAGAGGAGACCTCATGTCTGGTGCTATTCCGGGAACGCTCAAGGTTTCTAACGACGTCATCGCCGACCTTGCCGGTTATGCCGCGCTCGAGTGCTACGGCGTCGTTGGCATGGCCGAGATCGACGGCCAGACCGGCGTCGTCCGCCTGCTTCCGTCCTACCGCCTGCGCAAGGGCATCGACGTCACCGCCGTCGACGGCAAGGTCAAGCTCGACCTCCACGTCATCGTCGAGCAGGGCGTCAACATGTCCTCCGTCGTCAACAACCTGACGAGCTCCGTCCGCTTCATCCTGAAGCAGATCGCCGAGCTCGCCGACGTGGACGTCAAGATCCACATCGAGGGCCTGCGCGTCGCGCGTTAAGCCGCCGCCGAGACTGACCGCTTCAACGAACCGAGGTTCCTAAAGATGATCGCCAACGTCATCCGCACCTGCTTCCCCGTGGCCGCCAAGGCCCTGGCCGACAAGGCCGAGGACGTCAACAAGCTCAACGTCTTCCCCGTGCCCGACGGCGACACCGGCACGAACATGTCGCTTACCCTGGGCACCGTGGTCAAGGAGGTCCAGGCCCTTCCCGCCGACGCCACCATGGACGAGATCGCCAAGGCCATCACCCACGGCTCCCTGATGGGCGCTCGCGGCAACTCCGGCGTCATCACCTCGCAGATCCTGCGCGGCATCGCCGAGGGCCTCTGCGAGGCGAAGAACCAGGAGGAGCCCACCCCCGCCGACATCGCGCGCGCCTGGCGCCGCGGCGTGAAGGTCGCCTTCAAGGCCGTCCGCAAGCCGGTCGAGGGCACGATCCTCACCGTCCTGCGCGACATCTCGTCCCGTGCCGACAAGCTCGAGAAGACCAAGATCACCACGACCGAGATGCTCGACGCCCTCGTGGTCGAGGCCTACGAGTCCGTGGCGCGCACCCCCGACCTGCTGCCCGTCCTCAAGGAGAACGGCGTCGTCGACTCCGGCGCCTACGGCTTCGCGACCTTCTTCGAGGCGTTCGTCAACGCCGTCGAGGGCAAGGCCGGCGAGCTGTCCGACTTCGACCCCACCGTCACTGCGGCCGACGCCAAGTCCGACGTCTCCTCCAAGGTTCAGATCGAGCTCAACAACGACTGGGAGGGCTCCGAGTTCCGCTACTGCAACGAGTTCCTCTTCCACGCCGAGAAGCCCTTCGACCCCGATGAGGCCCTCTCGCACCTCGCCACCCTCGGCGACTGCGAGCTCGTCGTCGGCTCCTACCCCGACTACAAGGTCCACGTCCACTCCAACGAGCCGAACAAGGTCCTCGAGTACATGCTCGGCTTCGGCCAGATCTTCGAGGTCTTCATCCACAACATGGACCTCGAGGTCGCCGACCGCACCGCAAAGATCGCGGAGGACCAGAAGGCCGCTGCCGCCGAGAAGGCCCCCAAGAAGCCCCTCGGCTTCGTCGCCGTCGCCGCCGGCTCCGGCCAGGAGTCGATCCTGAAGTCCCTCGGCGTCGACGTCGTCGTCTCGGGCGGCCAGACCATGAACCCCTCCACCGCCGACATCCTGGGCGCCATCGAGGCCACCAACGCCGAGAACGTCATCGTGCTGCCCAACAACGGCAACATCCGCATGGCCTCTGAGGCCGCCGCCTCCGCGTGCGAGGACGCCCACGTGGCCGTCGTCGCGACCAAGACCGTGCTGCAGGCGTTCAGCGCCATGTTCGTCGTCGACCCGGACGCCTCCCTCGAGGACAACGCCGAGGCCATGCGCGAGGCCATCACCGAGGTCCGCGGCGGCGAGGTCACCCGCGCCGTGCGCGACTCCCAGGCCGCCGACGGCTCCCCGATCCACGACGGCGACGTCATGGGCATCCAGGACGGCTCCATCGACGTCGTGGGCGACGACGTCAAGAAGGTCACGCTCGACCTCATCGCAAAGATGCAGGACGAGGAGGAGGGCGACTCGCTCACCATCCTCGCCGGCTCTGACATGGACGACGAGGCCTTCGAGGACCTCGTCGATGCCATCGAGGAGGCCCAGCCCGACCTCGAGGTCGACGCGCACCGCGGCGAGCAGCCGCTCTACCCGGTCGTCTTCGCCATCGAGTAAGTCCGGAGCCATCTGCCCGTGCCCGGACGCCCCAGCATAGCTATAGCCTCGGAGAGGGTGCAGCGTACCTGCGCCCTCTCCGATTCCGTTGAGCGCCTGCGCTACGTCAAGGGCGCGCGAGCCGACGCGCTGCGGCGGCTCGGAATCCTGCGCGTGCGCGACCTTCTTGCCCATGTGCCGCGCCGCTACCTCGATTTCTCGCGCGTGACCAAGATCGCCTTCGCCGACGTGGGCTCCGAGGTCACCGTCCTCGGCACCGTGGACAAGGTCGAGCTCAAGTTCCCGCGCCCGCGCATGCAGATCGTCAACCTCATGGTCGTCGACGAGACGGGCGTCATCGAGGCCACCTTCTTTAAGCAGCCCTGGATCGCCGAGCAGGTGCACAAGGGAGACGTGGTCGCGCTCTCGGGCAAGGTCACGTTCGGCTACGGGTTCAAGCAGATGAAGGCGCCCTTCCACGAGGTCGTTGGCGCCTCAGGAGACGCCGGCTACGCCCGCGTGCTGCCTGTCCACGGCGTCACCGAGGGGCTCTCGGCCCCGTGGATGCGACGCATCGTGAGCGCCGCCCTGGCCGACGTGGGCGACGTCTGCGACTTCCTGCCCGCGTCGCTTGTGGCCTGCCGCGGCCTCATGACGCTCGGCCGGGCCCTTCGCGAGGTTCACTTCCCGAGCTCGACTCCCGCAGCCGAGCGGGCGCGCAGGCGACTCGCCTACGACGAGCTGCTTTGCCTTCAGCTCGCGCTGCTCTGTCGCCAGCAGGTCGAGCTCTCGGGGGTTCGCCCCTTCGAGCACGATGTGGTGGGGCCGCGCATGGATGCCCTTCTTTCCGCGTTGCCCTTCGAGCTCTCGGGCGAGCAGCGCGCCGCCGCCGACCAGATCCTCGCCGACATGGCCGCCCCCCGCGTCATGAACCGCCTGCTTCTGGGCGACGTGGGCACGGGCAAGACCGCCGTGGCGGCGCTCGCCCTTGCCGCCTGCGCCGATACGGGCACGCAGGCCGCGATGATGGCCCCGACCTCGGTCCTCGCGCGACAGTACGCCGAGAAGCTCGGTCCCATCCTCGACGCCGCGGGCATCTCGTGGCGGCTCGTCACGGGGGCCACGCGCGGCCCCGAGCGCGAGGAGGCGTGCTCCGCGTGCGCCTCGGGCGCCGCCTGCGTGCTCTTTGGCACGACGGCGCTTCTTTCCGATAAGCTCACGTTCAGGTGCTTATCGCTCGTGGTCATCGACGAGCAGCACCGCTTCGGCGTGGGACAGCGCGCGGCGCTGCGCGCGAAGGGGCCGGGCGCCGACCTGCTCGCCATGTCGGCCACGCCCATCCCGCGCACGCTCGCGCTCTCGGTCTACGGCGACGTCGACCTCTCGCGCATCGCCCGCCGCCCGAAGGCGGGCGCGGGCGTGACCACCAAGGTCGTGACGCCCGACAACCTCGACCTCGCGTGGGGCGCCGTCCGCGACGCGCTCGCGGCGGGGCAGCAGGCCTACGTCATCTGCCCGCTCGTCGACGACGCCGACGACGGCGCCGGGCTCGAGGACGTCCCCGAGTCGCTCACCTCCGCGTCCCCGAAGCTGCGCTCCGCCGTCTCCACGGCCGCGTGGCTGCGCGAGAGCGTGCTTCCCGGCGCAGAGATCGACCTTCTTACCGGCCGCATGCGCCCCGACGAGAAGGACGCGGCGATGGAGCGCTTCCGCTCCGGCGCCACGCAGGTGCTCGTGGCGACCACCGTGGTCGAGGTGGGCGTCGACGTGCCCAACGCCTGCGCCATGGTCGTCCTCGACGCCGACCGCTTCGGCTTGGCGACGCTTCACCAGCTGCGCGGCCGCGTCGGCCGAGGCGACGTCGCCGGCACGTGCTACCTTAGCTGCGCGGCGCGCCAGGGAACGCCCGCCCGCAAGCGCCTGTCGGCGCTCGAGAAGACCTCGGACGGCCTTGCGCTGGCGGAGCTCGACCTCAAGCTGCGCCATGAGGGAGAAGTGCTGGGCTATAGGCAGTCCGGCGGCGTCACGCTGCGCGTCTGCGATCTGGAGACGGACGGCCAGATCGTGGAGTGGGCCCACGAGGACGCCCGCCGCCTGAGCGGGGAGGACCCCTCGCTCGCACAACCCGTCCACCGTCTGCTCGCGACCGAGGTGCGCGAGCGCTTTGAGGCATACTTCGAGGAGCTGGAGCGTTCATGAGGATAGTCGGCGGCAAATGGAGGGGGCTTTCCGTCGAGGCCCCGGAGGGGCGCGGCACCACGCGCCCGACGACCGACAGAAACCGCGAGCGGTTCGCGTCGATGATCCTGTCGGCGGCCGGGCTCGACCTTTCGGGCGTCGAGGTGCTCGACGCCTTCGCCGGGTCGGGCGCCATGGGCTTCGAGCTCGTGAGCCGCGGCGCGTCGCGCGCCGTCTTCGTGGACCTCGACCGTCGCGCCGTCGCGCGCATCCGCCGCACGGCGGAGCGGTCGCTTCACGCGGACGCCTCCGAGTGGCGGGCGCTCGCCGGCGACGCCTGCGCGCTGGCCGAGCAGGGGAGGATTCCCGGCGGCCCCTTCGGCGTCGTCTTCCTCGACCCGCCTTATGCGGTCGAGGCGCCGCGCGTGGCCGCGCTCGTGGCGGCGCTTGCCGACCGCGGCCAGCTCGAGCAGGGCGCCGTCGTCGTCTATGAGCACGCGAGCGGGAGCGCCGGCATAGACGGCGCGGGCCTGCCGCTTTCCAAGTCAAAGAGCCAGGGCGCGACGACCGTGGACCTCATGATCGCCGACCCGGAAGGGATTCGTAACCGATGATTGCAAACGAACCGCAGGTCATGCACGTGGTCGTTCCGGGCACCTTCGATCCGGTCACACTGGGGCACGTCGACGTCATCTTGAGGGCTCGGCGGCTCTTCCCGCGCGTGACCGTCGCCGTCGCCGCCTCCGCGAACAAGCGGGGGAGCGGGCCGACCTTCTCGCTTCCCGAACGCGTCGATATGATCTCGGAGGCGCTCTCGGCCGAGGGCATCCACGACGTGGCGGTCAAGCCCTTCTCGGGGCTTCTTGTCGACTTCTGCCACGAGGAGGGGGCGGGCGCCGTGGTCAAGGGTCTGCGGGCCATGACCGACTTCGAGTACGAGCTGCAGCAGGCCGACCTCAACTGCCACCTGTCGCCCGACATCGAGAGCGTCTTCGTCATGTCCAACCCCAAGTACGGGTACGTGAGCTCCTCCATCGTGCGCGAGATCGCCTCCATGGGGTCTTCCGTGGAGACCTTGGTTCCCCGAAACGTTAATGAACGATTGAGGGAGCGATTCGGCCAGGGGGCACAGAAGTAATCAAGCGCCGGATTATCTGGTAACATAAGTCAGTTATCAAACCACGTGATGTGCCGCGAACCAGCAAGAAACGCGCGCCCATCTGCGAAAGGAGTCCTGGATGCAGCCGGGAGAGGAAATCGAGAGCCTGGTCGACGAGCTCGAGCAGATCGTGAGCGAGGCCAAGTCGCCCTTAACCGGCGGCGGCCAGAAAAAGATCGTCGACGCCCAGGACGTCTACGAGATCCTGGACGAGATTCGCCGCGTGTTCCCGCAGGAGTTCACCGACGCGCGTCGCATCGTCAAGGAGGAGCAGGAGACGCTCGACCGCGCCCAGCAGCAGGCTAGCGCCATCATCGCCGACGCCCAACAGCAGGCGATGATTCTCGCCGGCGACCAGGAGGTCGTCCGCTTGGCCCAGCAACAGGCCGACGCCATCCGCGACCAGGCCTCGCAGTATGAGCGCGACACCCGCTACAACGCCGAGGAGTACGCCGACACCGTGCTTGCGCACCTCGAGGAGAACCTCAAGAGCCTCACCGGCTCCGTCACCCGCGTGCGCCAGACCCTCGACGAGAACTCCGGCCCGCGCAACACGACCAACAACGTGCCCTGGTAAGGGGTCCTCATCGCATGAATCCCGTTATCTTTGCGCTCGATGAGCGCCTCGGCAATCCTGGCGACACCCTTTCGCTCGCCGGGCACCTCGATGAGTCGGGCTATGAGCTCGGCGAGCACGAGTTCGAGCTGCCCGAAGGAATCGACTACGACCTCGCCCTCACCAACGCGGGCGAGGGCATCCTCGTCACGGGCATGATTCGCTGCCACGTAAAGGGCGCCTGCGACCGCTGCCTCGAGGACGCCGAGTTCGACATCGCGGGCGAGGTCGACGAGTACTACCTCTTTGAGGAGCCGGACAAGCCCGAGGACGACGACTCTGACGACGAGCTCGACTTCGCGCTCGTCCTTCCCGACGAGACGATCGACCTCGCGGAGGCGCTCTCGACGTCGCTCATCATGGAGACGCCGTTCGTGGTCCTGTGCAAGCCCGACTGCAAGGGGCTGTGCCCGGTCTGTGGCGCCAACCTCAACGAGGAGGACTGCGGCCACGCCGCCCAGATTGAGGAGTCCCGCCGCCCGGCGAGCCCCTTCGCGGCGCTCGCCGACCTCAAGCTCGACGAGGAGGATGGGAAGTAGGCGTGTCCTTCTTCTCGTGAAGAATTACTGTATAGTGCCAAAGGCGCTGGAACGTGCTATAGTTACCAACGCATGATTTTTGGCGATAGGCCGTCATCTGCGCGCGGAAGCGCCCCGATGACGTTGGAAGAGAAGTCTGAGAGGTTCATCATGGCAGTACCCAAGCAAAAGAAGGGCCGCGGCGCCACCCACTCCCGTCGTTCGGCGAACAGCAAGCTCACCGCTGCTCCGCGCTCCGTGTGCCCGCAGTGCGGCGCTCCGAAGCTCCCGCACCACGTGTGCCCGAACTGCGGCTATTACAAGGACCGCGAGGTCGTCGTCACCGAGTAGCCTTGAGCCTCGAGCGATAGTTGCACCTTCTAGGGAGGTCGCCACAAGGCGGCCTCCCTTTTTTAGCGTCGCACGTGGGTTGGAGTTCACGGACCTTCTCCAACCCGACCGACTTGGTGCCGTATACTTATAAGGTTGAATCGTTGAGCCTCGTAGGAGGATTGCATGGTAACTATTTGCGTTGACGTCATGGGTTCCGACAAGGACCCCTCCGAGCTTCTTGATGGCGTCGCCGCGGCGCTCGCCGCCGACCCCGACCTCAAGGTCCTCGTCGCCGGCGCCCCGGACGTCGTCGAGCCCTTCTGCGAGAAGAACGACCGGGCGGAGGCGCTGCCGTGCTCCGAGGTCATCACCATGTCCGAGCACCCCGCCAACGCCGTGCGCCAAAAGAAGGACGCGAGCATCGTGCGCGCCGCCTCCGCGGTCCGCGCGGGCGAGGCCGACGGCCTCTTTTCCGCCGGGTCCACGGGCGCCGTGCTCACCGCCGCCACCTTCGGCGTCGGCCGCATCAAGGGCATCAAGCGCCCCGCGCTCTGCCTGCCCCTGCCCGGCCTCGGCGACCACAAGACGGTTTTCCTCGACATGGGCGCCAACGCCGACGTCAAGCCTGAGGTCATGGTCCAGTTCGCAAAGATGGGACGCGCCTACGCCGCCGTCGCCCTGGGCGTCGAGGACGCGCGCGTAGGCCTTCTGAGCAACGGCTCCGAGGAGACCAAGGGTTCGTCGATGGCGCTCGCCTACCACGAGGCACTCGCCGCGGGCGATTGCGGGTTTGCGGGCAACGCCGAGGGCACCGACATCCTCGGAGATTCTTTCGACGTCATCGTCGCCGACGGCTTCTCGGGCAACATCGCCACCAAGTCCATCGAGGGGACCGGCAAGTTCGTCCTTGCCCGCCTCAAGGCGGCGATGGGCCAGTCCCTTCTGAGCAAGATCGGCCTCGCCCTGCTCAAGGGCACGCTCAAGGCGATGAGCGCCGAGCTCTCGGGCGACGAGTACGGCGGCGCCATCCTGCTGGGCCTCAAGGCCCCGGTGGTCAAGGGCCATGGCTCGACCTCGGCGCGCGCCGTCTGCCAGGGCACCTTGACCGCCGCCAAGGCCGTCCGCGGCGATCTGTGCGGCCGCATCGCCCGCGCCTGCGAGGCGTGATCTAAAGGGTAGAATCAAGGGCACGCGCAGAAGCTGCCCGCCAGACACCGACCCGGGGCTTTCCCCCGGATAAAGGAGAGACCATGAACCGCCAGGAGATTCTCGAGAAGGTCGTCGAGCTCGTCAACGACACCCTCGACATCGACGACGTCGAGCTCAACGAGGACACCAACCTCAAGGACCTCGGTGCCGACTCCTTCGACCTCCTCGAGCTCGTGACCGCCCTCGAGGACGAGTTCGAGCTCACCATGGACGACGACGACGTCGAGAAGATCGCCACCGTCGGCCAGGTCGTCGACGCCATCGAGAACGCCCAGTAGGCGCACGGGGGCGTAGCTTTTGAAGATGCACAAGCGCGTGGCCGCCGCCGAGGCGATCTGCGGCCATGAGTTCTCGGACAAGACACTTCTCGAGCGGGCGCTCACGCACCCCTCCGCCGTTGAGGGCGCCCGCACGAAGCTCTCCTACGAGCGCCTGGAGTTCCTGGGCGACTCGGTGCTCGGCGCCATCGTGGCGACCGATATCTATGAGCGTTACCCGGCCATGAACGAGGGCGAGCTCTCGCAGCTCAAGATCGCGCTCGTCTCGGGCAATATGCTCTCCATGATCGCCGAGGGCCTCGGCGTGGGCCCCCTCATCGTCATGGGCGAGTCCGAGAAGGGCACGAACGCCCGCGGCATGCACTCGGCGCTCGAGAACGTCTACGAGTCGATCGTGGGCGCCCTCTACCTCGACGCCGGCTATGAGGTCACCCACGAGTTCGTTCAGCGCACGTTGGGCCCGCACGTCTCGACCGACCTCGCAAAGAAGCCCATCAGCGCCAAGTCGCGCCTGCAGGAGGTCACCCAGCGCGACATGCGTTGCGGTCCCGAGTACAAGCTCATAGCCGAGGAGGGCCCTGCACACACGCCCACGTTCACCTCCGTCGCCATGGTCGAGGGCCGCAGGATCGGCCGCGGCCAGGGCCACTCGAAGAAGTCCTCAGAGAGCGCCGCCGCCGCCGACGCGCTCGTCAACCTCGGCTACGCCAAGGAAGGCGAGTTCGACCACGAGGGCTTCACCAACTAACAGCACCCCCGCGCTCACGCACCCGAAAGGCACACTCGCTTGTATCTGAAGTCGCTCACACTCAAGGGTTTCAAGTCCTTCGCGGACAAGACCCAGATGGTCTTTGACCCCGGTCTCAACGTGGTCGTGGGCCCCAACGGCTCCGGCAAGTCGAACGTGTCGGACGCCATCTTGTGGGTCTTGGGCGAGCAGAGCGCAAAGATGCTGCGCGGCCAGGCCATGGAGGACGTGATCTTCTCGGGCTCCTCCGCCCGCGGCGCGGTGGGCTTGGCCGAGGTCACGCTCGTGCTCGACAACACCGACCACACGTTGCCCATCGACTTCACCGAGGTCGCCGTCACGCGCCGGATGTACCGCTCCGGCGAGTCCGAGTACCTCATCAACAACGCACCGTCCCGCCTGCGCGACGTGCAGGACATCCTGCACGACTCGGGCCTCGGCAAGGACACCCACTCCATCATCAGCCAGGGCAAGCTCGACTCCGTGCTCTCCAGCCGCCCCGAGGAGCGCCGCGGCCTCATCGAGGAGGCCGCCGACATCTCCAAGCACCGCCGGCGCAAGGAGCGCTCCATGCGCAAGCTCGCGAGCATGGACGAGAACCTCGCCCGCGCCAAGGTGGTCTCGCGCGAGATCTCCCGCCAGCTGAAGCCCCTCGAGCGCCAGGTCGACAAGGCCAAGCGCGCTCACGACCTGCAGGGGCGCCTCCAGGAGCTCACCGTGCAGCTCGCGGTGGACGACCTGCGCCGCCTGCAGGAGCAGTACACGCGCCTCGCCGCCCGCGCGCACGAGGCCGACGCCGCCGTCGAGCTCGCCCAGTACCGCCACGACGAGAAGCGCGCCGAGCTCGAGAAGCTCCAGAGCCTCCTCGAGCAGAAGGGCCTGTTTGTGGGCGACCTCGGCGAGCAGCGCCGACGCCTGCAGGACACCCTCGGCCGCATGGAGTCCGACATGCGCCTGCTCGAGGAGAAGGGCAAGAACATGGTGTCGCGCCTCTCCGAGATGCGCACCCAGCTTGCCACCATGGGCCGCCAGCGCACCGAGGCCGCGGGCGAGCACGAGCGACTGCTCGGCGAGCTCTCCGACCTCGGCGTCCGCGAGCGCGAGCTTCGCGTCTCCGTCGACGAGCTGCAGGAGGAGTCGCGCGAGTGCGCCCGCGCCCGCAAGGACCTCGAGGCCGAGGTATCCCGCCTGACGTCTGCCGAGCGCCAGGCGCGCTCGCTCGCCGACCGCGAGACGCTCGCCTATGCCAAGCTCGAGGACCAGATCGGCAACTCCGAGGTCGAGGACGAGATGTTCGCCGATCGCCTGGCCCAGCTCGCCGACACCATCGCCAACTCCGAGGCGGCCATGGAAGAGCGCGCCTCGCGCGAGTCCAGGCTCAAGTCCGGCCTTGAGGACGCCCGCGCCCGCGTGGCCGAGCTCGCCGACGACGTCAACGTAAAGAACAACGAGCTCGCCGCCGCCCGCCGCGCCGAGAAGGACGCCCGCGCCGCCGTCTCGTCCGCCGAGGCGACGCTCGAGGCGCTGCGCTCCGTCGACGCGCAGGTCGAGAAGGCGAGCCCGCTCGCCGCCAAGCTCGCCGCCGGCAAGGAGGCCGAGGGGCGCGTGGAGTGCCGCCTGGCCGACCTCATCGACGCCGAGCCCGAGATCGAGGGCCTTGTCGAGAAGTTCCTGGGCGACGACCTCGCCGCGCTCGTCGTCGCCGACGCGCAGGACGCCGCGACCCTGGCCGCCGCGGGCGCCGCGCTCACGGGCGTCGAGGGCCGGGCCACGGTGCTCTCGCGCGACGTCGCCCGCGCCGCCCAGGCAGCCGCCGACGCCCCCGGCGAGCCGCTCGTCTCGCGCCTTCGTGTGGGCGACGAGGCCCGTGGGCTGCTCGAGGCGCTTTTGGGCGACGTGAGGCTCGTGGACGACGCCCGCGCCGCCGTCTGCGCCCACGCGAAGGCGCCTGCGTTCACCTACGTCTCTCCCGACGGCGTGTGCGTGCTGCCCGACGGTCGCGCGCATGTGGGCAGCGTGCCCTCGAGCGAGTCGGGCGCCCTCGAGCGCAAGCGAAGGATCCGAGCGCTCGCAGAGGAGGCCCCGCGCCTCAAGGAGTCGCTCGAGTCCGCCAGCGCGAGCGTGGCCGAGCTCGAGGCCGCCATCCAGGCCGCGCGCGAGGAGCACGCCCAGGCCAAGGGCGAGGTTGCCCGCCTGCAAGCTGAGCTCACCTCCGCCGCCTCCGAGCGCGGCCGCCTCGAGAGCCAGCACGCGGGCGCCCTCTCGGAGCGCGCCCAGGTGACCCAGCGCCGCGAAGCGGCCCAGCAGAAGGCCGCCGAGGCGCGCAGGCACATCGAGGAGCACCGCGCCGCGGCAAAGAAGGCGACCGCCGAGGCCGACTCGCTCGCCTCCGAGCTCAAGCAGAAGCAGGAGGACCACGAGAAGGCGGCCCGCGAGTCCGGTCGCGCCAACCGCGAGCTCTCCGAGGCCCGTCTCGAGCTCGCCATGGCAACCGAGCGCCGCAGCAACGCCTCCGCCCGCGAGCGTGAGTGCGGCGCGCGCGTCGCCGACCTCGAGCGCCGCATCAAGGCCACCGAGGACTCGTCGCGCGCCCTCGACATCGTGCGCCTGCGCGTGGACCCGCTCCACGACCGCTACGACGCGGTGCACGAGCGCGCCCTCGAGTGGGCGGCGCGCCTCAAGGACCGCGCTTCTCTTGCCGAGGCCGATTCCGACTCGCTCAAGCGGACGATCGGCGACGCCAAGGAGGCCGTGAACGCCGCCTCGGCCGCCCTCGAGTCCGCCAAGACCTCCGTCAACGAGGTCAAGGTCGACATGGGCCGCCTCGAGGTTCAGGTCGAGGGCGCCATCAACGCCATCACCGCCACGGGCGCCGTGCTCGACGAGGCGCTGCGCGTCCCCGAGCCCGAGGACCGCGACGCCGCCGAGCGCGAGGTCGCGAGCCTGCGCTCGCAGATCGAGGGCATCGGCCCCGTCAATGAGGTCGCCATGGACGAGTACCTGCGCCTGAAGGAGCGCGCCGACTACATCGGCGAGCAGGTGGCAGACCTCGAGAGCGCCCGCAGCTCCCTGAAGAAGATCAACGCGGCCATCGACCGCAAGATGAAGAACCAGTTCCTCCTCGTCTTCGACAAGGTCAACGAGAACTTCTCCGAGATCTTCTCGCTTCTGTTCCCGGGTGGCCAGGCCCACATCGAGATGACCGACCCCGAGAACCTCTCGGAGACGGGCATCGAGGTCGTGGCCCAGCCGCGCGGCAAGCGCCTGACCAAGATGATGCTCATGAGCGGCGGCGAGAAGTCCCTCACCGCGCTTGCGCTTCTCTTCGCGGTCTACAAGGTGCGCACCGTCCCGTTCTATGTGTTCGACGAGGTCGAGGCTGCGCTCGACGACTCGAACCTCTCCAAGCTCCTCGACGCGATCGAGGCGCTCAAGGAGTCGACCCAGCTCATCGTGATCTCGCACCAGCGCCGCACGATGGAGCAGGCCGACGTTCTCTACGGCGTGAGCATGCAGGCCGACGGCGTGAGCCACGTGGTCTCCCAACGGCTCGACAGGACAACCGGAAAGGTGGTTGATGCATAAGTGGGTTTCTTCGATACCCTAAAGCGCGGCCTCGAACGCTCCCGTGAGGCGCTCAACGAGGTCTTCTACTTCGGCGGCGAGGTCGACGAGGACTTCTGGGAGGACCTCGAGGACCGGCTCGTCATGGGCGACATGGGCGGCGAGGTCGCCATGCGCGTCACCGACGACCTGCGCGACCTCGCGGCGCGCAAGAACCTCACCCGCGCCGACCAGCTCAAGGGCGCCCTCGCCGAGCGCCTTGCCGCGGAGTTCTGCGCGGCGGAGCGCGATCCCTTCGAGGACACCCCCTCCTGCGTGCTCTTCGTCGGCATCAACGGCGCCGGCAAGACCACGACCGTGGGCAAGCTCGCCGGGCGAGCCGTCTCGGAGGGCAAGAAGGTCGTCATCGGCGGCGCCGACACCTTCCGCGCCGCAGCGATCGAGCAGCTCCAGGTGTGGGGCGAGCGCGCCGGCGTCGACGTGATCACGCGCGAGCGCGGAGCCGACCCCGCGAGCGTCTGCTACGACGTCGTCGACGAGGCGGAGCGCCGCGGCTGCGACCTCACGCTCATCGACACCGCCGGGCGCCTGCACACCTCCGCCGACCTCATGCGCGAGCTCGCCAAGGTGGTCAACGTCACCCGCAAGCGCTGCTCGGCCCCCGTTGCCGTCGTGCTCGTGGTCGACGCCACCACCGGCCAGAACGGCCTCAACCAGGCCAGGGAGTTCAACGACGCGCTCGACCTCGACGGCCTCATCGTTACCAAGCTCGACGGCACGGCCAAGGGTGGCATTGCCCTGGCCATCTCGAGCCAGCTTTCGCTCCCCATCTACCGCATCGGTGTGGGCGAGTCCATCGACGACCTCCAATCCTTCGACGCGCTGGAGTTCTGCCGCGCGCTCGTGGGCGAAGGGATGTAGCACATGGCAGTGTTCAGCTCGCTTTCCGACCGCCTCCAGGACACCTTCGACAGCCTGCGCGGCAAGGGCCGCCTCACCGAGGACGACATCAACGCCGCCATGCGCGAGATCCGCATGGCCCTGCTCGAGGCAGACGTCAACTATCGCGTGGTCAAGGGCTTCGTCTCGCGCTGCAAAGAGAAGTGCATGACGGCCGAGACGCTCGAGTCCCTAAACCCGACGCAGAACGTCGTGCGCGTCGTCCTCGACGAGCTCACGCAGCTTCTGGGCTCCACCGAGTCCAAGCTCGTCTTTGCCCAGAACCGCACCCCCAACGTGATCATGATGGTGGGCCTTCAGGGCTCCGGCAAGACCACGGCCTCGGCCAAGCTCGCCTACCTGCTCAAGAGCCAGGGCCACAGCCCGCTGCTCGCCGCCTGCGACACGCACCGTCCCGCCGCCGCCGACCAGCTCGAGACCTTGGGCGGCGAGATCGGCGTGCGCGTCTACCGCGGTGACGGCAAGGACGCCGTACGCGTCGCCTCCGAGTCCATCCAGGACGCCGTCGACCACCTTAACGACATCGTGATCGTGGACACCGCCGGCCGCCTGCAGATCGACGAGGAGATGATGCAGGAGGCGGTGGCCATCAAGAGCGCCGTCCGCCCCGACCAGATCCTCATGGTCGTCGACTCCATGACCGGCCAGGACATCGTCAACGTCGTCCAGACCTTCGCCGAGCGCGTCGACTTCGACGGCGTGATCATGTCCAAGCTCGACGGCGACGCCCGCGGCGGCGGCGCGCTCTCGGTTCGCGAGGTCACCGGCAAGCCGATCAAGTTCGTCTCGATGGGCGAGAAGCCCGACTCCCTCGAGGTCTTCCATCCCGACCGCATGGCCAAGCGCATCCTCGGCATGGGCGACGTCGTGGGCATCATCGAGGAGGCCCAGAAGCTCGCCGACGAGCAGCAGGTGGCCGACGCCGAGCGCATGCTGCGCGAGGGCTTCACCATGGACGACCTGCTCACTCAGATGCAGCAGATCCGCAAGATGGGCGGCCTGCAGAAGCTCGCCGGCATGATCCCGGGCCTCGAGCGCGCGGTTGCCCAGCAGGGCGGGGCGGGCTTCGACGAGTCGCAGATGGTGCGCATGGAGGCCATGATCCGCTCCATGACCAAGGAGGAGCGCGCGAAGCCGAAGATGATCAACGGCCAGCGTCGCCGCCGCATCGCCGAGGGCTCCGGCCGCAGCGTCCAGGAGGTCAACCAGCTCATCAAGAAATGGTCCGAGATGAACAAGATGATGGGCAAGATGCGCACGATGACCCAGGGCATGACGGGCAAGAAGGGCAAGAAGAACCGTCGCGCCATGCAGAGCATGATGCGCGACATGGGCCTGGGGAACATGCGCTAAAGGGCAAAAGGCCTGCTTGACACCCTGCCATCTCAGCCTGCCTGATTTTGCGAGTTGAGCACTCGCCAAATCAGGCAGGCTGAGATGGCAGGGCGTCGCGCGTTACGCCTTCACGAGCTGATGGGCGCGCTGATGACTGATGCCGAGCAGGCACCCGATATCGCGTAGGGACACCCCCATCTTGTGAAGCTTCTTTGCCGCGGTGCCTTGGGTCGCCATCGCCCGCGCTTCCAACTCGGCGGCCTGCCGCTTCAGCTCTAAGCTTTCTGCGACCTCGGGCGGCAGGTCATACCGATAGTCGATGTGGATATCTTTGTCCTCGGTCATGATTGAGATGAGGTCCTCGGTCATGGTATTGAGCTCTTTAATCGTCCTGGCTTGAGTCGCATAGCCGATCTCGGGAACGCGAATTGCCCAAAACTTTCCGGCTTGTTCGACCATTGCTGTATACCTGCTCACTTACGCCACCATTCCTTCCCAAGCTCCTTCTCGCATTCTTTTCTAATTTCACGAGCGGTCTTGCTGTTGATCTCCGAGTGTCTGGGAAACGGAATCCTCGAATTGCCGATTATCCAAATATCATGGCTGTTCCCGAATCGCATTAGCCTGAATACAACTCCTGATTTCCTGGCTTCACGTCGGATTTCATTGAGTAAGTCTCGTTTCTTTGTCATTAGTATACCAATCGAACTGTCCACCACACTAGTCATATAACGTCTAGAGTGGTGGACAAATGTTTTTAGTTAAGTTATCGGGCTTCTTCCGTTTTCATCGACCCCGCATGGACGATGACCCAGGCACAGAAGGCAAAGAGGCCTCCGAGCACGACGCAGGTAAAGACGGGGAGGGACGCCTCGCCGGTCTGCGGGATGCCCGGCTCGCGGGGCTGGGCGGGCGGCGTCTGCTCCGGGGGAGGGGCGAAGGTCACGGTTTGGGACTCATCGGCGATGTCTGCGTGCACGGCGTAGGCGACGCCGTTGCGGCGGAGCGTCTCGAATGCCACGACCGAGGACCCCGCAAGTCCCGGTGCCGAGAACTCAAAGACGACCTCGGCGGTGCCGTCTCTGCCTTCGGGCGTGAATTCCGCGCTGGCTTGGATTTCGGAACCATTCGCATCGAGCGCCACGCCCGCATCGCTTCCGTCCTCGCTCCTCACGTGGAGAACGCCCTGCAGCTCGTAGTTGCGTCCAGGCTCAAGATTCGAGTAGGAGACGGTGTCGGTGAGCCTCATCTTTCCAGCGGCGACGTCCACGACGTGACCCTGCTCGCCTGTGAGCTCGGTCGAAATCTTGGGGACGCGCACGCTCTGACCCTCGTCGTTTATGTCCGCGTGCTCGGCAAGAAGGTCGTCTTCATCGTAGAGGCGCTCGAAGGCCACAAGGCGCATACCCTCGAGGCCCGTTGTGCTCAGCGAGAACGAGACCTTCTGAAACCCGCAGGAGAGCGTGGGCAAGAAGGACAGCTGCGCTCTCGCAACCACGCCGGTATCCTCGCCGGCGTCGTTTATGGCGTGAAGCTCCCCCTCGAGGCGATATTCGTGCCCGCGCTCTAGGCCCTCGTAGCCGACGGCGTCCACGAGCTCTATCTCCGAGTCGGCGGGGCAGGTCTTCTCGCCGCCGGAATAATAGAGGGTCGTCGTCAATGCCGGCTGCTTGTTGTCGATGGTTCCGAGTGTATAGCGCTTTCCGTCTCGGGAAACCCTAAGGGTTGTGTTCACGAGTCGGTGCCCGCTGTTGGCCTCGCAGCGGAGCTCCTGAAGTGCGTACGTACCGAAGGGAAGCGCGCCCTGGGAGTCGTCGGGGCTGGTCCCGCCGAACCAGACGCCTGCCGAAGGATCGAGCTTCGAGGTGTCCACGGTCTTTCCGTCGTCGGCGAGGGCTGCGTCGCTTGCATTGGTGCGCTGGGTATGGGGATCATCGGAAGAGTCGAAGCATCCGTTCTCGTCCGTGACCAGGACGTGGCGCTCGCCCGTCTTTTCGCTCGTAAGAAGAAAGGCGACGTTCGCCATGCGCCGTTGCGTGTCCTCGTCTGCCTTCACGAAATAGAGGTCCCCGCGGATGCGCTTGTCGGCGATGCTCGGTGCCTGGTAAGTATGAACCTCGACCTGGTCGCCGTCAGGGGCTATGTGAACCAGGGCGGGAATGTCGTTGAGCACATAGCCCTCAGGGGCGCGGGTCTCGGTGACGATGACAGTGCCGAGCGGCAAAGACTTGTCAAGGCGCGCCTTGCCGTCCTCTCCGGTCGTCAACGTGAACGTCGCCGAAGGCGCCTCGGGAAGATCGCCGAGCTCATATGACCCGGCGTAGAAGTCGAGCCGGAACTCCGCGCCCGCAAGGCCTCTGCCGCCCTCGCCGGTCTCGGCGTCGAGCTTCTCGACAGCGACCGTAATGGGACAGGTCTGCGGCACGTCCTCAAGCCTGTACCTGGCAACGCCGCCGGCGGGGACATCGATACTGTGCACCGTCTTGTCGAGCGCGAATCCCTGCGGGGGCTTTGTCTCGCGCATCCAGTAGGTACCCGCCGCAAGACCCGTCGCCTTCGCGTCCCCCTCGTCGTTGGTCACCATGGTCGTGGCAAGGGTCGAGCACCCCTCATCGGAGTACACGCCGAACTCGGCGCCGGCGAGGCTGTAAACATTGTTGCCGGCCGTGACCGATTCGTCGCCGGAGGCCTTTTGAATCTCGAGGTCGCCCAAGGCGGGCTCGAGCCACAGCCTCGCCGACGACTGCTTCTCGTTGTCTCTGCGGTAGAGCATCCCGTGACCGATGAAGGCGGCCTTGTTCTCGCGCACCCACGCGACCGTGGCGGCGGGATCGCCGCGACCGTCGACGGACACCTTGTCGGTCACGACGCTGTCAAGGCTGAAATCGCCGCGGGTGTATGCCCAGAGGTAGCGCTGGTTCAGGTTGTCGGCCTGCTCGGTCGGCCAATGCGCGTTGACGTACTCCTGGATAAGGGCCGCCTCGGTTATGGCATCCTGCGTCCAGGTGTGGAGCGAGATATAGCCGCCCGCGTCGTATCTCGTCGATGCCCCGAGGAGCTCCTCCGCCACGGCGCGCCCTTCTTGGCCTTTGACGCAGCCCTCGATGCAGAACACCCGCGGGCCGCCGGGGGAGGCGCAGAAGATGCTCTGCCCGAGCTCGTCGTTGAGGTAAATCGGCTCGATTTGGACGACGCTGCCGGGCGCCTCTGCCATCGCCGGCTCTGGGGCACAGGCTCCCACGAGCCCCAGCGCCTGCGAGATCACGAGGATGGCGGATGCCGCCAACGCTCCTATCCGTTGGCGAGCATGGCGCGCCTTTTGTGGCCATGTCGTCGGTTTTTCGCAATTTGTTTCCATCGGAACTCCCTCCTTGCGTCGAGTTTTTCCTCGCTCAGGCGAGGGATTCCGACTTTAAGGGGAGGGAAAGGACAGGTCCTCGGGACCGCCCGCCTTTTGAAAATCGTCTTTCGGAATGCTGGCGCAATGCTTGCGGAAGACTTCGTCCTATGCGCTTTGCGCAGGTAAACGAGCCGCTGATGCTGTTGACGCAATCAACCGACGACGTTTACGGCAAGGGACGTCCTGCCGTTTACCGCTCGTGTCCTGCCGTATGCCGGCTTTCCTCCTTAAGGAGATCATATTCGGGGAATTCTGCGGGCTTCGTGATTATGGTTGTACATTTGATTTATAAACCTATGTCTGCGGCAAATAAAAAAGCCCCGGCGCCATGCCGGGGCAAGAAGTTCGATTCGGCGAGGGGCGCCCTACTGGTGCACCACCACGACGTCGCCGATCTGCGTGAGGCCGTAGAGCTCCTTTGCCTTCTCGACGGGTAGGTTGATGCAACCGTGGCTGCCGTTGCTCTCGTAGATCGTCCCGCCGAACTTCGCGCGCCAGTCGGCGTCGTGGAGCGCGTAGGAGTTGCCGATGAAGGGCATCCAGTAGTCGACGTGGCTGACGTACTCGGGCTCGTTGGTCTCGGGGTCGATCTTTCCGCGAAGCTCGACGTTTCCTTGCGCACGGTAGCTGTTCATGGTGTAGACGCCGCACGGGGTGTTGTAACCCTTGGCGGCGTCGCCCGTGACGATGTCGGTTTCCCAGATGAGGGATCCCGACGCGTCGTACATGCGCGCGTGTTGCTCGGTGAGGTCGACATCGATGTAGCGGTTGCCCCAGTCCTTGCCGCCGTTGGCCTGGGCATAGCTCACTGCCTGGCTGTATGCTGGGATGTCCACGGTGGCCTTCTGGCCGGACTGGAGCGCCTCGCGGATCTTGGCCGCGGTCTCGGCGCCGTTGATGTTCCAGCCGTAGTTGCCGCCGGAGACCTGGACGGTTTTACCGTCGGGGCGCGTATAGGTGCGCGTGGTCCCCACGGTGTCGCACTGCTTGGAGAGGTCGGTCTGGCACCACTTGGTGATGGCGTTGTCGTCGAAGGAGATGCCGAGGTCGTCGTCGATCTTGAGCCAGGAGGCGATGAGGTCGGGCGAGATCTCGCAGACGGTCGAGCCGGCGAGCGCCAGGGTGGGGGCGGCGGCGAGGTAGGAGTTGGCGTTCGCGATGGCCTGCGAGAAGTCATCGCCGCTCTCCAGGCAGTCGTCGCCGAGCTCAAGCGTGGGCTCCAGCGCGTCGAGCGCGGCGCAGATCTGGGCGGCGGCGGAGTCTCCGTTGAGCACGCGGGTGCTCACCCCGTTCTCGAGGACGAAGCCTCCCTGAGCGGCGTCGTAGACGATCTTCGCCTCCTGCTCGGCAGCCTTCGCCGCCTGCTTGCTTTGCTCGACGAAGGGCGCCACCGCCTCAGCGACCTTCGTGGCGTTGTAGCTCACCTTTTTGTTCAGGTTGATCGAGCGCGACCTCGTGGCCTCCAGAGGCCAGGCCCAAGGGCTCGAGGCGGAAAGGACCTCGCTGGCGTAGGTGTCGCCGTCGTAGCCAAGGTCGATGTCGGCGGCTGCCAGCTTGAGGTCGACGTCGTCGCCGGAGACGGTGAGGGTGTAGCCGTCGGTCTGAGACTCGATGAAGGAGGCAAGCTCAGAGGCCGACTTGAGGGAGCAATCGACGCCGTCGACGGTCGTGTTGGGGAGGCAGTGGCCGGAGAACACATAGACGCCGCCGCCATAGACGGCGGCAAGCACGGCCAGGATGGCGACGGGCACGATCCACGGCTTGAGGCTGCGCTTTTTCGGCTCGTTTTGGATGTCGGGGCCCTGGACCGAGTTCGCGTCGGCGTCCGCGACGGGGCTGATGACCGTCAGGTCGTCGCTGATGGTGCCCTCGGTGCTCTTCGTGGTGTCCACATCGTCGAAGCCGGCCAGGCCGGACAGGTCTCGCGCGTGTTTGGGGGAGGGGGTGTATTTGCGGGTATTATCAAGGCTCATGGCTCAACCTCGTGGTTTGTTTGGTGTGTGTTTGGGGCGGGCAGTGCCGCAGCCCGTTTATGGTACCTCAGGCTTGCGCAAAGTAAGATGTGCTTATTACTACGGAACGCGAAATGGAGGAAGCTCCATGCAGATTGAACGACTCAGCTCGCTCGACGACCACAGGCTCGACGTCTTCTCGAGGTTGACCGAGCACCAGCTGCGCAATCGTTTAGACCCCGCGCGCGGGGTCTTCATCGCCGAGTCGAGGCTCGTCGTCGAGGTCGCTCTCGGCGAGGGCGTAGTGCCGATCTCGTTTCTTGTGGACGAGTGCCACCTTGATTCCTGCAAGGATTTGCTCGAGCTCGGGGACAAGCTCGCCGTCGGGGCGGGGGAGGGCGAGGTCCCCGTCTTTGTCCTGCCGCACGACTTGGCGGAGAGGCTCACGGGCTATAAGGTGACGCGAGGTTTCATCTGCGCCATGCGACGCCCCCGGCAGCGGGCGGTGGACGAGGTCGTCCAGGGTGCGCGCAACGTCGTCGTGCTCGAGGACCTCGTCGACGTGACGAACGTCGGCGCGGTGTTCCGCAACGCCGCCGCCTTGGGCGCCGACGCCGTGGTGCTCTCGCCCCGTTGCGCAGACCCCCTTTGCCGCCGATCCGTCAGGGTCTCGATGGGCACGGTGCTCAAGATGCCGTGGGCGCGCGCGGACGAGGCGGAGTGGCCGTCCGCGACCTTCGACGCCTTGCGCACCCAGGGGTTCTTGGTGCTCTCCATGGCGCTCGAGGACGACGCCGTTGCCATCGACGACCCGTCGCTTGCAGGCATAGAGAAGCGCGCCCTTCTTTTTGGGTGCGAGGGCTACGGGCTTGCGCGCGAGACCCTCGACGCCGCCGACCGCAGCGTCATCATCCCGATGGCGCACGGCGTCGACTCCCTGAACGTCGCCGCCTCCAGCGCGGTCGCCTTCTGGCAGCTGTTCTCGCGCTGATGGCCTTTGGCTCGGCATCGCCCGCACAAATCCGTTGCGGCTTTTTTGTTGGTCGCGCCTAAACTGGGTATGTAAGTAGGCATGCGTTAACCGGACTCGATGAAAGGTCCCCTATGAATATGGATGAGAACAAGCGGCGGAGGTCGATGCTGCTCTACATCCTGATCGCGATCGTCGTGTACCTCGCGGTCAGCCAGACGATGTACCCCGCCCTCCAGAACTCCCAGACCAAGGAGGTGAGCTACAGCGAGTTCCTCACGATGGTCGACAAGAAGGAGGTCACCCAGGTCCAGAAGACCCAGGGCGACGCGACCCTCTACTTCACCACCGGCGAGGGCAACGACCAGCAGAAGTACTCGACCGTGATCTTCGGCTCCGGCGAGGGCCTCACCGAGAAGCTCGAGGCGTCCGGCGCCCAGATGGTGGGCAAGATCGCGGACACCTCCAGCGACATGTGGATATACCTGCTGATCTCCTATGGCCTGCCCATCATCATCTTCTTTGCCCTCGGCTGGTACCTCAACCGCCGCATGAAGAAGGCCATGGGCGACGACGGCCCGTCGATGAACTTCGGCGGCGGCTTCGGCATGGGCGGTGGCCTCGGCAAGTCAAACGTCAAGGAGGTCAAGGGCGAGGAGACCGGCGTCAGCTTCAAGGACGTGGCCGGCCAAGACGAGGCCAAGGAGTCCCTCGAGGAGATCGTGAGCTTCCTAAAAAAGCCCGACAAGTACAACGAGATCGGCGCCCGCTGCCCGCGCGGCGCGCTGCTCGTCGGCCCTCCGGGCACCGGCAAGACCCTTCTTGCCAAGGCGGTCGCCGGCGAGGCCGGCGTGCCCTTCTTCCAGATCGCCGGCTCCGAGTTCGTCGAGATGTTCGTCGGCCGCGGCGCCGCGAAAGTGCGCGACCTGTTCAAGCAGGCCAAGGAGAAGGCTCCCTGCATCATCTTCATCGATGAGATCGACGCCGTGGGCAAGAAGCGCGACGGCTCCATCAACTCCAACGACGAGCGCGAGCAGACCTTGAACCAGCTCCTCTCCGAGATGGACGGCTTCGACAACCAGAAGGGCATCGTCGTGCTCGCCGCGACCAACCGCCCCGAGTCCCTTGACCAGGCGCTCCTTCGCCCTGGCCGCTTCGACCGCCGGATTCCCGTGGAGCTCCCCGACCTTGCCGGCCGCGAGGCGATCCTGCAGATCCACGCCAACGACGTAAAGATGGAGCCCGGCATCGACCTGGGCGTCCTTGCCCGCTCGACCCCTGGCGCCTCGGGCGCGGACCTCGCCAACATCATCAACGAGGCTGCGCTGCGCGCGGTACGCTTCGGGCGCAACCGAGTGACGCAGGAGGACCTCACCGAGTCCGTCGACGTCGTCATCGCCGGCGAGAAGAAGAAGTCGACCGTCCTGTCGCAGCACGAAAAGGAGGTCGTCAGCTACCACGAGACCGGCCACGCCATCGTCGCCGCCATGCAGAAGGGCTCCGCCCCCGTCTCGAAGATCACCATCGTGCCGCGCACCTCGGGCGCGCTCGGCTTCACCATGCAGGTCGAGGAGGACGAGCACTTCCTCACCACGCGTGCGGAGGCCAAGAACAAGATCGCCGTCCTGTGCGGCGGACGCGCGGCGGAGGAGCTCATCTTCGGCGAGATGACCACCGGCGCCTCCAACGACATCGAGAAGGCTACCGGCATCGCGCGCGCCATGGTCACCCAGTACGGCATGTCCGATAAGTTCGGCATGGTCGCGCTCGGCCAGCAGCGCAACCGCTACCTGGGCGGCGGCTCTGAGCTCACCTGCTCCGAGGGCACCGCGCAGGAGATCGACGCCGAGGTCCAGGCGCTTGTCGAGGAAGGCCACAAGGCCGCGCTCGACACGCTGCAGAAGAACCGCTTCAAGCTGCACGAGATCGCTCACTACCTGCAGAAGAAGGAGACCATCACCGGCGAGGAGTTCATGAACATCCTCACCCGCAACGACGGCTTCGCGCCTTCTATGCCCAAGCCGGAGGACCAGCAGTAGCGTTTGTTGCAGCCTTTGAGCATCGCTAAACGCGGGGCGGCCCGGAACCATCGCGGTTCCGGGCCGCCCTTCTTTGTTGCAAGGGTCGATACGCGCGGCCTGCGCCCTCGCGCTACCGCGCCCGCTCGGTGATGTCGCCGTTGCGGTAGGCCGCCAGAAGCTCACGCAGGTCGGCGATCTGCTCGCGGATCTGCACGCCGTCGTCGGTGTCGCCCACGGTGAGCGGCCTCGGCCAGCGGCGGAAGCGGTCGTCGTCGCTCATGATGTCGGCGTTCAGGTCCAAGACGTCCTTGATGCTCGCGAAGGGACGGTGGGCCTTGATGCGCATGCCGGAGGGGTCCGCGATCAAGGTGTAGCCCGCGATGCCCGTCGTCTGGTGGTAGGCCTGGCAGAAACCACCGTCGATGACGACGAGCATGCCGCCCGCCTTCACGGGGTTCTCGCCGGCGGACGCGTGCACCGGCGTGTGGCCGTTGATGATCACGCCGTCCCCGCTGCAGCCGAACTCCTCGAGGACCGTGCGGCAGGCCACCGGGTCGCCCACGTGCTCGAAGTAGGGGTCGCGCGGCTCGGCCCAGGTCGACTTGTCGGCGAGGTAGGTGCGCTCGAAGGTCTTCATGACGCGGCCCGAAAGCGGGGAGTAGCGTCCGCACCACAGGTACCACATCCAGTCGAGCGACACCTGGTCGTGCTCGTGCCACGCGCGCCGGGCCAGGCGGTCCGAGTAGTCGTAGTACTCCTTGCCGGAGAACGTCTTTCCCTGGTGGCTCACCGAGCAGAAGGTGCCGTCCTCGTTCATGGGCACGCAGGCGTGGAAGAGCACGTTGCCGTTGTGCACGAGGTAGGCCGCGCCATGGTCGTAGAGGAAGCCGATGTGGGTCTGGAGCTTCTCGGAGTGGAGCACCGCGCTCATGAGGTTTTCCATGACCACCTGCTCGCCCTCGCTCAAGCTGTAGGGGTTCTGGGGGTCTAAGGTGGGGAAGTCGCTCGTGCGCATCTTGTGCTCGACGCCGTCGATCGTGACCACGCCGCGGGCGGGGTCCACGTGCTCGAGCAGCAGGCGGTCGTCCATCTGCCAGTTGGGGTGGCGCAGGATGGTCTGGCCCTCCAGCTTGAACAGGATGACCGAGATGGCCTTCTCGACGGGGTCCATGCCGTCCTTCTGGCGGTAGGTCTGCTCGGCGAACATGGTGAGCTCGCGCAGGCTCACGCCGTAGGCGCTCTCGAGGATCTTCAGGCTGTCGTAGCGCACGTTGTTGCGGATGACGGCCGCCAGGCACGCCGCGGAGCCGGAGGCCGCGCCCATCCACACGATGTCGTGGTTGCCCCACTGCACGTCGATGGAGTGGTAGGCCATGAGGCGGTCGATGATGAGGTCGGCGCGCGGGCCGCGGTCGAAGATGTCGCCGACGAGGTGCAGGTGGTCGACGGCCAGGCGCTTGATGAGCGAGGACAGCGAGCAGATGAAGTCGTCGGCGCTGCCGGTGTCGATGATCGAGCTGATGATGCGCTGGTGGTAGGCCAGGCGCTCCTCTCGCTCGTCGCTGGAGGTGTGGAGGAGCTCGTCGATGATGTAGGCGTACTCGACGGGCATGGCCTTGCGGACCTTCGAGCGCGTGTAGGTGCCCGAGAGGTGGCGCGCCAGGCGCACGAGGCGCATGAGGTTTATGGCGTACCACTCCCCGGTGAGGCGCCCCTCTTCGCGCAGGCGGCGCAGCTTCATGTTGGGGTAGTAGATCAAGGTGCAGAGGTCGGCCTGCTCCTCGGTGGTGAGCTGGAACTCGAAGGTGGAGCGCACGCGCTCGCGGATGACGCCGGAGCAGTTGTTGAGGATGTGCTCGAAGGCCTGGAACTCGCCGTGGACGTCGGAGACGAAGTGCTCGGTGCCCTTGGGGAGGTTGAGGATGGCCTCGAGGTTGATGATCTCGGTGTAGGCGGAGCGGGTGGTGGGGAACTTCTCGGAGAGCAGCTCGAGGTACTTCTCGCGAGAAGAGCGCGGGGGAACAAAGGTGTCCATGCAATCCTTTCCGGTTTGGTTGGCCTAACCATGTGCTCCTGGATTTGGCGGGGCCCCGACTATTCGGCGAGTCGCCGGCATTCACAGGAAACCGACATTCGGCGTCGGCCGGCCCTTCGTGGTGATTTCGTGTCAACTGGTTATTGAATTGCAATACCAGATTCAGTGCGTAGACTAACAGGTATTGAAATTACGATACCAGCAGGGGCCAAGCGAAGCTTCGCGCGGCCCCGGTTGCATGAAAGGAACACGTTATGTGCGGAATCGTCGGCTTCACCGGAAAGGACCAGGCCCAGCGCATCCTCGTCGAGGGCCTCAAGCGCATGGAGTACCGCGGCTACGACTCGGCTGGCGTGGCGCTCGAGGTCGCGTGCGCTGCGGGCTCGGCTCATCTCGATGTGATTCGCCGTGTGGGCAAGGTCGCCGGCCTCGAGTCCGAGCTCGAGGGATACAAGGAGCTTTCTACCTGCGGAATCGGTCACACGCGCTGGGCCACCCACGGCCGCCCCTCGACCGCCAACGCCCACCCGCATGTGAGCTGCGACGGGCGCATCGCCGTCGTCCACAACGGCATCGTGGAGAACTTCGCCGAGCTGCGCGAGGAGCTCACCGCAGCTGGCCACGTGTTTCGCTCCGATACCGACACCGAGGTCTTCGCGCACCTCATCGAGGAGGCCTACGCAGCCGACCGCGACCTCATGGCCGCCGTCCGCGCCGCCTGCAGCCGCGTCGTGGGGGCCTATGGCCTGGCCGTCGTCTGCGCCGACGAGCCCGGCGTGATCGCCGTCGCCCGCAAGGACTCTCCCATCGTCATCGGCCTCGGCGAGAAGGGCTCCTACGTCGCCTCCGACGTGATTGCCCTCATCGAGGCCACGCGCGACGTCGTGGTGCTCGAGGACGACCAGTTCGCCAAGCTCACGCCCAAGGGCATCGAGTACACCGACGCCGAGGGCAACGCCATCGAGCCCGAGGTCACGCACGTGGACTGGGACCTCGACATGGCCGAGAAGGGCGGCTACCCCGATTTCATGCTCAAGGAAATCCACGAGCAGCCGCGCGTCGTGCGCGACACCCTCGTGGGCCGCATGACGGCCGCCGGCGAGCTTGACATCGACGAGCTGGGGCTCTCGCTCGAGGAGCTCAACGACATCGACCGCGTCTTCGTCATCGCGTGCGGCACTTCTTACCATGCGGGGCTCATAGCCAAGAACCTCATCGAGAGCTGGGCGAGGATTCCGACCGAGGTCGAGGCCGCGTCCGAGTTCCGCTACCGCGATCCCATCATCACCCCGACGACGCTCGTCGTTGCGGTGTCGCAGTCCGGCGAGACCGCCGACACCCTCGCCGCGATCCGCGACGCGCGCATCAAGGGCGCCAAGGTCTTTGGCATCACCAACGTCGTGGGCAGCCCCGTGGCGCGCGAGAGCGACGGCGTCATCTACACCAAGGCGAACAAGGAGATCGCCGTCGCCTCGACCAAGAGCTTCATCGGGCAGGTCGTGAGCCTCACGCTGCTGTCCATGCTGCTCGCGCAGGTCAAGTACCGCCTGACCACCAAGCAGGCGCGCATGCTTTTCCGCGAGCTCGGCGACACCGCAGAGCAGGTGCAGCACGTCCTCGACACGCAGGGCGGCGCGGTCCGCGAGGCGGCCGAGGCCTGCCGCGACGCGCACTCGGCGCTCTTTGTCGGGCGCGGCATGGGAGCGGCCATCGCCTGCGAGGGCGCGCTGAAGCTCAAGGAGATCAGCTACCTGCACGCCGAGGCCTACGCCGCCGGCGAGATGAAGCACGGCCCGATCGCGCTCATCGACCCCGGCTTCCCGGTGATCGCCGTCGCCACGAAGAGCCCCACCTACGACAAGACCGTGAGCAACCTCATGGAGTGCCGCGCCCGCGGGGCGAGCATCATCGCGGTGGCGACCGAGGGCGACGAGGACATAAAGAAGATCGCCGACCACGTGATCTACGTGCCGCGCTGCCGCGACGCGTTCTCCGCCATCACGGCGTCCGTGCCGCTGCAGCTGCTCGCGCGCGAGGTGGCGCTCCTTCGCGGGTGCGACGTCGACCAGCCGCGCAACCTCGCGAAATCCGTCACGGTGGAGTAGGGGAGCCGTGCTTTGGGGCGGGGCCGTCCAGCCGGGCGGCCCCGCTTTTTGCGTCGACGCGCAGGCCCCTCGGCCCGGCGGGGTACACTTTATCTGTGCGTTGCTCCATAATGTTCGGATATCAGGGCGTACCTCGCCCGATGAACGCAAACCCGAAAGGACCTCCCATGAAGTCGATTATCCCCGCCGCGGGCCTCGGGACCCGCTTCCTACCCGGCACCAAGGTCACGCCGAAGGAGATGCTGCCCGTCCTCGACAAGCCCGTCATCCAGTACGTGGTGGAGGAGGCGCTCGCGCCCGAGGAGGTCGACGAGTGCATCATCGTGTCCTCGCAGGCCAAGCCCCAGATCATGAGCTACTTCACGCGCGACCTCGCGCTCGAGGACGAGCTCGTGAGCCGCGGCAAGCCCGGCTACGCCGAGGCCATCGCCGAGGCGGGGTCGCTTCCCGTCGACTTCTGCTTCCAGAGCGAGCCGCGCGGCCTCGGCCACGCCATCCGCTGCGCCTCCTACGCCACCGGCGACGAGCCCTTCTTTGTCCTTCTTGGCGACTACATGGTCCCCGACAAGAAGATCCTCCCGCGCATGATGGAGGTCTCCAAGGCCCACGGCGGCTGCTCGGTCATCGCCGTCGCCCCGTGCCCGGAGGACGAGGTCTCCCGCTACGGCATCATCGCCGGCAAGCAGACGGGAACCATCGCCGAGTTCCCCGAGGCGGGCGAGAACGACGAGGGCGCCGTCTGGAAGCTCACCGGCATGGTCGAGAAGCCCAAGGCCGCCCTCGCGCCGAGCCGCCTGTTCATCGTCGGGCGCTACCTGCTCTCCCCGCGCGTCATGGAGCTGCTCAAGGACCAGAAGCCCGGAGCCGGCAACGAGATCCAGCTCACCGACGCCATGGAGCGCTGCCTGGCCGAGGAGGACTTCTACGCCCTGGTCATCGACCCCAAGGAGGGCTACGACACGGGCACCGTCGCCGGCTGGATCGCCACGAACGCCCGCATGGCCCAAGCCGACCCGCGCTTCTCCGCGGCCTTCGCGGAGGCCATGTCCGACTAACCGGCGAAATGCCGGCCTCTGGCGCCCGCCTAATCGCGCGTAAACGAGGAGCTCCCTCCCGTTTGACCCATTTCTAGGGCTTTCGCGGCCTCAAAATGGTCAAAACAGGAGGGAGCTCCTTCATGCGGCGGGTGCTTTCAGGCATGCGGCTCGTGCCCTCAGGTGCAGGCGAGTGCCCGCGCGGGATTTAGTCCCAGTAGCCCTCGTGGACGGCGCAGGCCTCGGCGACGAGCTCGGGGAAGGGGCCGACGACCTCGATCTTCTTCTGGCTGGAGTCGAAGATCTGGCGGCACGGGGTGTCGAGCGTGGGGTTCTGCTCGTTCTCGCCGGTCTGGGCCATGATGTCGCGCTCGGTCATGGCGTACACGACGCGGCCGACGTTGGCCCAGTAGATGGCGCCGGCGCACATGGCGCAGGGCTCGCCGGTGATGTAGATGCTGCACTGCCACAGGAAGTCGTGGTCGTAGATCTTGCTGGCGGCCTCCATGAGGGAGGTCTCGGCGTGGCCGGTGCAGATGTGCTCGGTGATCTCGCGGTTCTCCTGCTCGAGGACGATGTTCTTGTGCTCGTCGACGAGGATGGCGCCGAAGGGGGTGTTGCCGTGCTCGCGGCTTAACCTCGACACCTCGATGGCGCGGCGCAGAAACGCGATGTCCTCCTCGTAGGTGAAGGTCGCGCGGCGCGGCTCGTCCCAGCTGTTCTTCTTGTCTGCCATAACGGCTCCTTTCGTCGTGGGCGACTCGCGCCCAGCCTGATTCGCGAAAAAGAAGCGCGCAAAACCGGCAAGGGGCTGCTTGCCGGCTTCGCGCGCTTACATCCCTTCCGCCGCGCGTACCTCGTGCACGCGGCCCCTTGCGGGCAAGAAGGGCCTTATTCGCTTTTTTCCTATATCACCATAGCATGGAGGGGGCCTTGCGCGCCACTTCGTGCTACCATCTTTGACCACAGGCGATGACGGGGAGAGTACCCGGGGTCGCGCGGCCAAAAGAGAGCGGGGACGGTGGGATCCCGCGACCGCGTCCCGGCGAAGATCACCCCCGAGCCGCGGTCCCAAAGCCGGCGGAAGGGCCTCGTGTCCTTCGTTTCTTGCCGGCAAGTAGGCGCCGCCGGAGTGGCCGCCGTCACAGGTCAGCCGAGTAACGCGGGGAACCGCACGCTGGGTGGTCTCAAGCGAAGTGTGATGTGAGCGCTTCGTCCCAGCAGCAGGGGACGGGCGCTTTTTTGGTGCCCAGAAAGGGGTCACGCAAGTGGCGAACCAGTACAAGAAGACGACGAACCTCCCGCAGACGGGCTTCCCGATGCGCGCGAGCCTCGCCCAGAACGAGCCCAAGAGGCTCAAGCAGTGGGAGGACGACGACGTCTACTCCCAGCTCCTCAAGAAGAACGAGGGCCACAAGAAGTTCGTCCTGCACGACGGCCCCCCGTACGCCAACGGCCCGATCCACCTCGGCCACGCGCAGAACAAGATCTCCAAGGACATCATCAACCGCTACAAGGCCATGCAGGGCTTCCAGACGCCCTACGTCCCCGGCTGGGACTGCCACGGCCAGCCCATCGAGCACAAGGTCGAGACCATCCTGGGCACCGAGAAGTTCAACCAGCTGCCCACCGAGAAGGTCCGCGAGCTCTGCCGCAAGATGGCCGTCGAGCAGGTCGACACCCAGCGCCAGGGCTTCAAGCGCCTGGGCGTCCTGGCCGAGTGGGACAACCCCTACCTGACCTACGTCAACGACTACGACGCCACCGACGTCGAGATCTTCAAGGCCATCTACGACCGCGGCGCCATCTACCGTGGCCGCAAGCCGGTCCACTGGTGCTCGCACTGCCACACGGCGCTCGCCGAGGCCGAGATCGAGTACGGCGACGAGGTCAGCCCCGCCATCTTCGTGCGCTTCGAGATGACCACCGTGCCCGCCGGCCTCGAGGCCTGGGAGGGTAGGCTCTGGGTCGACATCTGGACCACCACTCCCTGGACCCTTCCCGCCGACGACGCCGTCATCCTGCACCCCGAGGCCTCCTACGTCGCCGTCATCCACAACGGCTGCGCCGAGATCATGGCCGAGGCCCTCGTAGAGAAGGACTGCGCCAAGTTCGGCTACGAGGACGTCGAGCTCGTCCGCGGCGCCGACGGCGAGCCCTGGCGCATGACCGGCACCGAGCTGTGCCACAACAAGTACAAGCAGCCGATCTTCGGCGACCAGGGCGTCGAGGGCGAGTTCATCTACGCCGACTACGTCACCCTCGACGACGGCACCGGCATCGTCCACACCGCCCCCGGCCACGGCGTCGACGACTACCTCGCCGGCATGAAGTTCAACATTCCCGTGGTCATGCCCGTCGACGACGACGGCCGCTTCTACAAGGGCGAGGGCATGGGCACCGGCGGCCCGTGGTCCGGCATGGAGGTCAACGAGGCCAACCCCAAGATCATCGAGTGGCTGCGCGAGCGCGGCACCTTGATCCTCCACGAGGACATCAACCACAGCTACCCGCACTGCTGGCGCTGCAAGCAGCCCGTCATCTTCCGCGCCACGAGCCAGTGGTTCGTCTCGATGGACAAGAAGCTCACCGACGGCCGCTCGCTGCGCGAGGAGGCCACCGAGGAGCTCAACAAGGTCGCGTTCTACCCGGCCCACGCCATCAAGCGCATCGGCTCCATGGTCGAGGGCCGTCCCGACTGGTGCATCTCGCGCCAGCGCAACTGGGGCGTGCCGATCCCGGCCTACACCTGCGAGGACTGCGGCGAGACCGTCATGAACGACGACACGCTCGACAAGGTCATCGAGCTCTTCCGCAGCAAGGGCTCCGACTGCTGGTTCACCGATGACCCGGCCAGCTACCTCGGCGACGCCTGCGTCTGCCCGAAGTGCGGCGGCCACCACCTCAAGGCCAACAAGGACATCCTCGACGTCTGGTGGGACTCCGGCGTCAGCCACACCGCCGTGTGCAAGCACCGCGACAACCTGGCGTTCCCTGCCGACATGTACCTCGAGGGCTCCGACCAGCACCGCGGCTGGTTCATGAGCTCGCTCATGACCTCCGTGGGCGCCTACGGCGTGGCCCCCTACAAGTCCGTCGTCTCTCAGGGCTTCACCCTCGATGGCCAGGGCCGCAAGATGTCCAAGTCCCTCGGCAACGTCATCGACCCGAACGCCGAGTGCGACACCCGCGGCGCCGACGTCATGCGCCTGTGGGTCGCCTCTGTCGACACCTCCAACGACGTGCCCTGCGACGACACGATCCTCTCGCACGTCGGCGAGGCCTACCGCAAGATCCGCAACACCCTGCGCTTCCTGCTCGGCGAGATCGAGGGCCAGTTCGACCCGGCGACCGACGCCGTCGCGCTCGACGAGCTCACCGCCTACGACCAGCTCACGCTCGCCCGCATGTGCCAGGTCCACCAGACGGTGACCGAGGCCTACGAGGGCTACCGCTTCAACGTGGTCTACCGCAACCTCTACGACTACGTGACCGAGCTCTCCAACGGCTACCTCAACGCCACCAAGGACCGCGTCTACTGCGGCGCCAAGGACGGCGCCGACCGCAAGAGCGCCCTGACCGTCTGGGCCCAGATCCTCACCATGCTCGTCCACGACCTGCAGCCGATTCTGGCCTTCACCTGCGACGAGGCCATGGAGTTCCTGCCGGCCTCCATGCGCGACGGTCAGACCCGCGCCGCCCTTCTCGACTGGTACCAGGCCCCCTGGACGGCCGACGAGGTCGCGGCTAAGCTCGCCGCCTACGAGCAGCTCTCGGCTGCCCGCGACGCCTTCACCAAGGCCTTCGAGGAGGCCAAGGCCGACGGCTCCGTGACCGAGAACACCAGCCAGGCCGCCAAGGCGACCCTGACCCTTCCCGCCGACGCCGCCGAGGCGCTCGCCGGCGTCGGCCTCGCCGAGGTCTTCGTCTGCGCCGCCGTCGAGGTCGAGTCCGGCGACGAGCTCACCTGCGCAGTCGCGCCCGCCGACGGCGAGAAGTGCCCGCGCTGCTGGAACTACCGCACCCTCGGCGCCGACGGCCTCTGCTGCCGCTGCCACGACGCCGTGGCCGCGCAGGAGTAGCGCTTGGCCGCGCAGCTCAAAACCACGCCCGTGTCCCGCCGCCTCGGCCTCTTCGCCGGGGCGGCGGCCCTCGTGGTCGCGTTCGACCAGCTCGTCAAGGTGTGGGCGCGCGCGTCGCTCACCCCCGGCTCGCCCGTCACCCTCATTCCGCACGTGATGGACCTTTCGCTTGTGTACAACACCGGCGCGGCGTTCTCGATGGGGGAGGGCAAGGGCGCGCTGTTCGTGCTCATCGCCGCCGTCATCACCTGTGCCTGCGCCGTCATGGCGTACAAGGAAGAAACGCTCCCGTTGTCCCTCGCGGCCACCCTCGGCTGCGTGGCGGGCGGCGGCATCGGCAACGCGATCGACCGCGTCGTGGCCGGCCGCGTCACCGACTTCTTTGTCACCACCTTCATGGACTTCGCCGTCTTCAACGTCGCGGACATCTTCATCACCTGCGGCGTTGTCGTCGCGTTCATTCTCTGGGTGCGCTGGGACAAGGACTGCGAGGCGGCCGAGGTCGGCCCTGAGGACAACTAATATGAGTAAGCGCATTGTGAACCTGCTCGTCGGGCCCGAGTCCGACGGCATGCGGCTCGACGCCTTCCTTGCCGCGGCAGACGGCATGCCCTCCCGCTCGGCGTGCGCCAAGCTCGTCGAGGCGGGGTCCGTTCAAATAAACACCTGCCCTGCCACCTCGAAGTCCGAGAAGGTGCTGCTCGGCGATCGCGTCCAGGCCGAGGTCGAAGACGCCCCCGTCGACGCGGGCGGGCTTCTTGCCCCCAACCCCTACATCCCGCTCGACGTGCGCTTCGAGGACGACTACCTGCTCGTCATATCCAAGCAGGAGGGCCTTGTGTGCCATCCGAGCCCCGGGCATGTGGACGATACCCTCGCCAACGCGCTCGTCGCCCGCTGCGGCTACGAGCACCTGGGCATGCTCCAGGGAGAAGAGCGTCCCGGCATCGTGCACCGGCTCGACATGGACACCTCCGGCCTCATGGTCGCCGCCAAGGACGACGCCACGCAGAAGGCGCTGCAGGACCTCATCCGCATGCGCGTGCTCGACCGCCGCTACATTACGCTCGTCCACGGCTACGTCGCCCGCGACGAGGACACCATCGTCACGGGCATCGCCCGCTCGACCCGCGACCGCCTTCGCATGGCCGTCTCCGACGCCCCCGGGGCGCGCGAGGCCATTACCACCTACCGAACGCTCGAGCGCTTCGAGGCAGGCACCCGCGACGAGGGCTACAGCCTGCTCGAGTGCCATCTGTATACGGGCCGGACGCACCAGATCCGCGTGCACATGCGCCACACGGGGCACCCGCTCGTGGGTGATCAGCTCTACGGTCGCGGGGACGACCGCGTGAACCTCGGCCTGCGCAGGCAGTTCCTCCACTCGTGGAGCATCGCCTTCGACCACCCAGCCACCGGCGAGCGAATCGAGCGGTGCGACCGACTGCCTGACGACCTTCTCGCTATACTTAATCATATAGGGGAGCGCTCCATGGGGCGCACCGAGGCCGGCGAGCGAATCTGCCCGCTGCTCGGCTGCGACGATTAGGGCGCCCCTCGGACCTGTCTGACGTCACACGAGGAGCTCTCTAACATGATGCTCAACAAGCTCGGCCTCACGCCGATCGTGATTTTCAACCTGATCATCTGGCTCTTCTTCACGCTCGCGTATTTCTATCAGATCGTCTACATCGTTCGCGTGCTCATGCGCGGCACGGTCAAGCTGCCCGAGGCAAAGAAGAACCACCGCTACGCCTTCTTCATCGCGGCGCACAATGAGGAGGCCGTCATCGGCAACCTCGTGCGCTCGATCCTTTCGCAGGACTACCCGCGCGAGCTCGTAGACTGCTTCGTCGTCTGCGACGCCTGCACCGACAACACCCACGCCGAGGCCGAGGCAGCCGGCGCCATCACCTGGGACCGCAACGACCTCGCGCGCAAGGGCAAGAGCTGGGTCATGGACTACGGCTTCGACCGCATCTTGAACGAGTACGGCGATAAGTACGAGGCCTTCATCGTCATGGACGCCGACAACATCATCGCGCCCGACTACCTGAAGATCATGAACCAGGCCTTCGACGCCGGCTACCTCGTCTGCACGAGCTACCGCAACTCCAAGAACTTCGACTCGAGCTGGATCAGCTCCGCCTACGCCACCTGGTTTTTGCGCGAGGCCCGCTACCTCAACAACGCGCGCATGATGGTCGGCACGAGCTGCGCCATCTCCGGCTCCGGCTGGATGGTCTCCGAGAAGATCGTCCGCGGCATGCACGGCTGGGACTTCCACACCCTGACCGAGGACATCCAGTTCTCCACGTTCTGCTGCGCGCACAACGTCCAGATCGGCTTTGCCCCGGCTGAGTTCTTCGACGAGCAGCCGCTTACCTTCAAGGCGTCCTGGACTCAGCGCATGCGTTGGACCAAGGGCTTCTACCAGGTGTTCTTCTCGTATGGCCGTGACCTTGTCAAGGGTATCCGCAAGGGCCAGTTCGCCTCGTACGACATGCTCATGACCATCGCCCCCGGCATGATCTTGACGCTGCTGTCGTTCTTCGTGAACGCCGTCTACCTGATCGTCGGCTCGCTGTCGCACGGCTTCATCGCAACCGAGGGAGAGCTCTCCATGTGCGTGGGCTCGCTCATCATGACCTTCGCGTCGATGTACGTCGTCTTCTTCATCCTCGCGGTGATCACCACCATCTCGGAGCGCGAGCACATCCACGCAAAGAAGAAGTGGCGCATCTTCACGAACCTCTTCACCTTCCCGATCTTCATGATGACCTACGTCCCCATCACGGTCGCGGCCCTCTTCAAGAAGGTCGAGTGGGTTCCCACCAAGCACGACATCGCCGTCAACTTCGACGACGTCATGGCCGAGGGCGCGAAGTAGCCCTCTCCTCGGTCCTGCCGCGCCCCCTCCGGTCTTCTCCCGAACTACGGACAGTCCTCTTCGCACGAAGGCGACATTTAGTCGCCTTCGGCTCTTGCGGAACTAGTTCGGGAGAAGACCGGAGGGGGCGCTTTTTGTTGCCGATTTAGCGCGCGCTCCTTTGTCGGGCCCGTCATGTTTGTCGCGAGTTCCGCATGAGCCGGACGTGACTTAATGTCACGTCCGTGCGAAAAGGACTGTTTGAGCAGCAAACATGACGGGACCGGCAAAGGAGCTTCCTAGATGTTATGCAGGCAGACAAAAAGGCAGCTCAATGGGTATTTATTGTCGTTGGGTCATTGATCTGACGCGATGCTACAATACCGTGCAATATGGCCGAGTCTGGGCCTGCGGCAGCGCAGGCGAAGGGAGTTACACCGTATGGCAACGTTCTTCGAGGGAGAATCGCACACCTTCTCTGAGTACCTGCTCGTTCCTGGTTATTCCTCGGCGGAGAATGTCCCCGCCAACGTCTCTTTGAAGACCCCGCTCTGCAAGTTCAAGCGCGGCGAGGAGTCTCCGATTACCCTCAATGTTCCTATGGTCTCGGCCATCATGCAGTCGGTATCCGGCCCCAAGCTCGCCATCGCGCTTGCTCAGGAAGGCGGCATCTCGTTCATCTACGGCTCCCAGAGCGCCGACGACGAGGCCGCGATGATCCGCGAGGTCAAGGCGTATAAGGCGGGCTTCGTCGTCTCCGATTCAACCCTTACCCCCGACATGACGCTCGCCGAGGTCCTCGAGCTGCTCGACCGCACCGGCCACTCCACCATGCCCGTTACCGAGGACGGCACCCCGCACGGCAAGTTCTGCGGTATCGTTACCTCCCGCGACTACCGCGTGTCGCGCGACTCCCGCGACCGCAAGGTCAAGGAATTCATGACTCCGGCCGACAAGACCGTCTGCGCCGAGGACGGCACCTCCCTCAAGGTCGCCAACGACCTCATCTGGGAGCACAAGCTCAACGCGCTGCCCATCGTCGACAAGGACGGCAACCTCGTCTCCCTCGTCTTCCGCAAGGACTACGACTCCCACAAGAGCCGCCCGAACGAGCTGCTCGACTCCTCCAAGCGCTACCTCGTCGGCGCCGGCATCAACACCCGCGATTACGAGGAGCGTGTGCCCAAGCTCCTCGAGGCGGGCGCCGACGTCCTGTGCATCGACTCCTCCGAGGGCTTTTCCGAGTGGCAGAAGCGCACGATTGAGTGGATTCGCGACAACTACGGCGACGAGGTCAAGGTCGGCGCCGGCAACGTGGTCGACGCCGAGGGCTTCCGCTTCCTCGCCGACTGCGGCGCGGACTTCATCAAGGTCGGCATCGGCGGCGGCTCCATCTGCATCACCCGCGAGACCAAGGGCATCGGCCGCGGCCAGGCCACCGCGCTCATCGACGTGTGCCGCGCCCGCGACGAGTACTTCGAGGAGACCGGCGTCTACGTGCCCGTGTGCTCCGACGGCGGCATCGTCTACGATTACCACATGACGCTCGCGCTTGCCATGGGCGCCGACTTCATGATGCTCGGCCGCTACTTTGCCCGCTTCGACGAGTCCCCGACTGAGCGCGTCAACGTCAACGGCCAGTACATGAAGGAGTACTGGGGCGAGGGCTCTGCGCGTGCCCGCAACTGGCAGCGCTACGACCTCGGCGGCGCGGCGAAGCTCAGCTTCGTCGAGGGCGTCGACTCCTACGTCCCCTACGCCGGCACCCTGCACGACGGCGTCAACGGCACCCTCTACAAGGTCAAGTCGACCATGTGCAACTGCGGCGCCAACTCCATCCCCGAGCTGCAGCAGAAGGCTCGTCTCACGCTCGTCTCGTCTGTCTCGATCGTCGAGGGCGGCGCCCACGACGTCGTCGTCAAGGACCAGAGCCACCAGAGCGTGAGCTACCGCTAGTCATCATAACTAGACGTGCCAAGGGCCCCGTTCCATCTCTGGGACGGGGCCCTTCTTGACCACGGCTTTGTTTTCGAGTTGTGCCTTGTGGCTCACCGACCGCAGGACGCGCCCTTCTTGGTGCTACTTGCCTATGGGAATCGCGACCTTCAAGGATGCTGTCTCGCCCTCGGTTGCTGCCCGCAGGGCCCCAGCCTCCCTCTCGGCAAGCATCCTCAGCGAGCGGAGCTTCTCGCCGTCCCTCCAGGGGTCGCATGCTGCGGGGCACGCGACGTCGCACGAGACGAGAAGGACTCCCGACCGAACGCGTATGCCAAGCTCCATAGCCCGCCTCCGCGGGTCCGCCTGCAGCTTAGCAACATCTACGGAGAGCCTGACCATCTCGTTTGTCAGGGCGTAGAGGCTCATTATGGGGATGGCTCCCATATCGAGGTGGCCTACAGTGCATTCCAGCGCTATCCCGCGGTTGCTGCAGAGGACCTTAGCCGGCGCCAATACAGAGTTCAGCGCGTTGCTCTCGGAGCTGAGCGTCGTCTTGATGTCCGAGAGCTCCTTCTCGACGCGATCGAGGTACTGTCCGATTCCCGGGGTCTTGCTTACCCTGGCGCCCAGAGCGACGTGCCACACGTCGTGGGCGAAGGCCCCAAGCCGCCCGATGATCTCGTGGGAGAGCTCCCAGTGCACGGCCGCGTCCTCGAGCATCTGTTCCGCCGCCTTGGTCTCCCGCGCCGAGACGATCGCTCGGTTGCTTGTGTACTGGAGTCCGAGCAGAAGCCCGCACACCAAGAGGTCCATCCATACCGCGGTCGCTCGGTTCCCTTCGGTCTGGAAGAGGTACTGGAATCCGAAAGTGCTCGCGAAGAGCATCGTCAGCAGCAGCGAGGAGGTGAGGACGCTTCTGGGCTCGTCCTTCAGAATCGTCCCTCCCGTCCAGCAGAAGGAGCTTGCGAACAGGTGAAGGATCAGGAAGCAGACAATCGCGCAGCAGGCTGCGCTCAACAGGGCGTATAGGAGGAGATGCTCGCGAATCTCGGGCCACAGCCACAGCGCCAGGGACTCGTGGATCAGTACGTAGACCACGTGCTGGGCGACGTAGGCGGTGGCGGCCGTCCAGAGCAAGTCAGGCAGGGAGATCTTGAAACACCACAGAAGCGAGAAGGTCATCGCGAACGTTAGGCCGAGGTACCAGGCTAGATAGACTGGCACGGGCAGTCCCTCCCTTACCATGAGGTCTCTGAAGGGGAAGTAGCCCAGGCTTGCGAGGGAGAATGTGGCGATGACGCACGGGCATCGCCACGTGACGTTGCGCTTTGCAGGTGTCTGTGCGGAGAGCAGCGTCATTGCGGCGGCCATGTACTCCCACGTAAAGCGAAGTTCCTCGAATAACTGCGGAGCGTCGGGCGACATCCCGAGGACCCATGCGGACTCGGCAGCCATGGCGCTCTCACACGCCTTCCGAGAAGCTCATGAAGGCTTCCATGAACGGGGCGCGCTTGGAACGGCTCATTTTCAGGACCTGCTCCCCTAGGTACACGTCCGTGGCGGTTATGGATGAAATGTGCCTCAGGTTGACGAGGTAATAGCTGTTGCAGCGCGCAAAGCCTCGCGGGGCGAGCCGCCGTTCCGCTGCGGTCATGGTCTCACGGGTTCGGATGTCCCTTGGGCCCGCATGGTAGATCAGGTAGTGTCCTTGGGACTCGACGTATGTCACGTCCTTCACAGGGACGCTGGCAAGCCCCTCGGACGTCTTGAGGACAACCGTGCCTTCCTCGTTGCGGCCCATGCGTCGCAGGACCTTCGACAACTTGAGCGCGAACGAAGCGTAGGAGACAGGCTTGAGAATGTAGTCTGCCGCCTCCACCTCATAGCTTTCTATGGCGTATTGAGGCATGGAGGTCACGAACATAATTTGGATGCTCGGGTTGACGCTGCGCAGGAGGTGGGCAGCCTCCATGCCGTTGATGCCAGGCATGTCTATGTCCATAATCGCCAGCGAGAAGCGCTTTGTGTTAGACCTCAGGAAGGCGGGGGCATCCGAGAATCGGTATGTGACAAGGCCCTCGCCGTGCTCCCGCTCGTATTCGTCGACATAGCGACAGATGCTCTGCGCATCGAGGTCGGAGTCATCCACGATGGCGATATCCACGAGCTGCCCTCCCCGGCTGCAGGTTCCTGTGCCCTCTTCGGGCTCGTAGAGATGATGATAGCCCAGCCGGTGGGGCTGCGCGACCCCGCCTTGCGCTCGCCGCCGCTGAGGTGGGCGAGCGGTCTGCGCCGAGCCAATCTTGACTGTCGCGCGAGCAATCCTGCCCTGCCCCGGCCGGTCGTCTTTGGCCATCACATAATGCCTCCTGACGATTCGCAGGAACTTCGCCCGGTGCATACGGTCTTGGGCGAGAAGGGAAGAGAAACCTTGGCAGATAACAGCGGCATGCAGAAAAAGCAGGGCAGGGGAAACGTCACCCGGCGCCAGGCGCTGGGGATCGGTGGCATCGGCGTGGGCGCGGCGGCAATTGGCGTCGGCAACTACTATGCCAACAAGTATGCCCCGGTTATCAATACCTACCTCGGCCAGAAGAGCTACGAGGTCAAGGACGGCAGCGACGGCTCTGAGGACAGCGTCTACTTCAAGCCGTCCTACTCCAGCGAGTCCGAGCGCCTCGCCGCGGACGGCGCCGTGGGCAGAAGGATTGCCCAGGAGGGCTTTGTCCTGCTTAAGAACGAGGGAGGCGCGCTGCCCATGGCGGGCGGCAGGGTGACGCTTCTGGGCGTGAGCTCCGCATCCATTCTCTATGGCGGGGGAGGCTCGGGCACCGTCGACTCCTCGACTGCGCCCACGCTCAAGGACGCCCTGGAGTCCTCCGGTATCGAGGTGAACCCAACGATGTGGAGTTTCTACACCGAGGGCGCGGCGAGCGACGTCCGCATGGACGTCGCCGACATTGCCGGAACCGGCCGTTACGTCATTCACGAGGCCTCTCCGGACCTCTTTTCCGATGCGGAGGTCGCCAGCTTCTCCGACTACCGCGACGCCGCGGTCGTGACTTTCTCACGCTCCGGCTCGGAGAGCTCGGACGTGCCTCGCGCCTACGACGAGTCGTATCTCCAGGACATGGACATCAAGGGGTACATGGGCAGCGTTCACTCTGGGCGCCTCGACTCCGACTCCGACCTGGGCCGCCACTACCTTGAGCTCACCACCAACGAGGAGGCGCTTCTCGCCTACGCGGCGGAGCATTTCGACAGGGTCATCGTCCTCGTGAACTCTGGAAACGCGATGGAGCTCTCCTTCCTCGACGACGCGCGCTTCGGCGTAGACGCGTGCCTGTGGATCGGCAACCCCGGTCAGGACGGCCTCTATGCCGTTGGAGACATTCTCGTGGGCGCGGTGAGCCCGTCGGGAAGAACCGTCGACACCTACGCGAGGAACTCACTCTCTGCGCCCGCCCTCGCCAACTTCGGCAGCAACATGATCTCGGGTGCCGAGAAGGCACCGTTCGTCGTGTACCAGGAGGGCATATACGTAGGCTACAAGTACTACGAGACGCGCTACGAGGACTGTGTCTTGGGCCAAGGCAACGCCTCCTTTGCGGAAGGGGCCTCGGGCGGCGCCACCGCGTGGAGCTATGCCGATGAGGTGCAGTTCCCGTTCGGTTTCGGTCTCAGCTACACGACCTTTGACCAGCAGCTCGAGTCAAGCTCGAAGAAGGACGACGTCGTTACGCTCTGCGTAAAGGTGACCAACACGGGCTCTGTCACCGGTCGTGACGTGGTGGAGGTCTTCGGTCAGAGCCCCTATACGGACTATGACCGTGACAATGGCGTGGAGAAGTCGGCAGTCCAGCTCGTGGGCTTCGCTAAGACCGACGAGCTGGAGCCCGGGCAGTCCCAGACCGTCGAGGTCGCGGTCTCGCTCTCCAGCCTCAAGAGCTACGATGCCGACGGCAAGGGCACCTACGTTCAGGAGGCGGGCGACTATTACCTGGCCATCGGCGACAACGCGCACAGCTCCCTGAACAACATCCTCGCCGCCAAGGGCGCCTCTGGGACCGATGCTCCCGGCTTTGCCGACAAGGTCGTCAAGGTCTCGCTTGAGGAGAGCGGCGCTTGGGCGACCTCACCCTATACCGGTGCCGCGGTGCGCAACCAGTTCTCCGACGTCGACATGCGTGCCTACGACCCCAGCTTCACCTACCTTACCCGTGCCGACTGGGCGGGTACCTATCCCACCACCTACAGCTTCTCAGCTTCCGACGAGGTACTCGCCGCCCTCGCCGTTCAGCAGGGCGTCGACGACCCGTCGGCCCAGATGCCCGCGACGGGTGCCGACAACGGCCTCAACCTTGCCATGATGCGCACCACCGCGGCAGACGACGAGGCGTGGGATGACCTCCTCGACCAGCTGGGCGCCGAGGAGATGTACAACCTGGTCCGCGTGGGCGGCTATCAGACACAGGCGGTCAACTCGGTGGGAGCGCCCGCCACCGTGTGCGTCGACGGTCCTGCATACGTCGGCAACGCCGGCAGCACTGGTGTCAACCTCGTGCAGCGAACCTACGCCTGGTGTTCCGAGGTCGTCATCTCCTCGACCTGGAACCCCGACTGCGCGCGCTCCATGGGCGAGCAGGTCGGCGAGGACTGCCTTGCCCAGGGTGAGCTTAATTTCGCGGGCTGGTACGCACCGTCGATGAACATTCACCGCACGCCCTTCTCGGGAAGAAACTTCGAGTACTACTCGGAGGACGGGTTCCTTTCGGGAAAGTTCGGAGCGGCAACTGTTGCCGGTGCTCGTTCCCGCGGCGTCATCACCTTCGTTAAGCACTTTGCCCTGAATGACCAAGAGACCAATCGCACGTCAATCGCCACGCTCTCCGGGGAGCAGGCAATTCGCGAGATCTATCTCGCCGCCTTCGAGCCTGCCGTCTCAGCCGGCGAGCAGGAGGGCACCTTGGGCATCATGCTTGCCATGAACCGCGTCGGCCTCGTGTGGGCAGGCGACCACCGCGGCCTTGCCACCAACGTCGTCCGCGGCGAGTGGGGATTCAAGGGCATGGTCATCACCGATCAGGCGTCCTACCCCCAGGCCTTCCCCCTGCTTGCCATTCGTGCCGGACTTGCGGGCGGCACCGACCTGTGGCTCAATACCGGTACCGACAACTGGCAGATCGAGGGCTACGACACGAACGCGACCGTGATGACTCAGCTCCGCGAGGCGTCCAGGCACATCCTCTTTGCAGTCTCTCGAAGCCTTGCCATGAACGGAATCTCCTCGACCGCCAAGGTCGTCGCAGCCCGCGCCCCCTGGCAGACGGCCCTCCTCGGCATCGACGCGGTTGCGGCCATCGGTGCTGTGGCAGGCGTCTACGCGCTGCTCAAGAAGGGCGGCCATGCCGACGAGGCGCAAGCAGAAAAGCCCGAGGGCGCAAGGAGCGACTCGGGCGAAGAGCTCGGGGAATAGCCGCGGGGCAGCCCCGTTACCCCCCGGCCGTCCGGAGCCAGATAGGTATTAGCTCTCTTCCCAGCGCCGCCCCGGCACCTTCGTGGCTGGGGCGGCGCCCACGACGTCGTCGTCAAGGACCAGAGCCACCAGAGCGTGAGCTACCGCTAAGCTCTTCTTGGCAAACCTTGCCCGACATCTCCCCGGGGCCCTTGCGGCCCCGGGGCTTTTTGTCGACTATTTGAAGGCGATGGGAATCCGTATTGGCAGAGAGCTCGATAAGGTCAAAATGAACATCGTTCACATTGGAGGTGACGCGATGAACACGGTCGTTACATCCAAAGAGGAGATCTTGAAGAAGAGCCGCGAGCTTATCCAGGAGAACGGATGGGCCTCGGTCAACATCCGCTCGGTCGCCGCCGCCTGCGGCGTCTCGGTCGGCTCCATCTACAACTACTTCGAGTCGAAGTCGGCGTTGGTGAGCGCCACCGTCGAGAGCGTCTGGGAAGACATCTTTCATCGTCCGGACGATGGGTCAGTCTTTGCGGATACGCTCTCGAGCATCAAGTGGATGTTCGGGCAGCTCGAGTACGGCTGCGAACGCTACCCGGGCTTCTTTACCCACCACTCGCTGGGGTTCATGCAGCAGGACGCGGCGGACGGCAAGCGGCAGATGCGCCAGGCATGGCAGCACATCCTCGACGAGCTTAGGGCGGTGCTGCTGCGAGACCCGAAGGTCCGCGCGGACGCCTTTACCGGGGACCTTACGCCAGACGCCTTCGCTCAGGTGCTCTTCTCGCTTATGCTCTCAGCTGCCGTGAGGCAAGACTTCGACTCCTCCGCGGTTCTGGAGATCGTGCGTCGAACCATCTACTGAAAAAGCACCCGCGAGCAGGCGGGTCTTATTTCGCCACCAAAATGAACAGTGTTCAACTTATTCGGTTGGGAGAATTTGATGCAGGCTATCGTCGAAACATTGTTTGATATTTGTTACCTCGCGACGGTTCTTTCCGTCAGTGTTCGAATGATCCGCGGCGCCAAGGGCTCGCGCCAGTTCGAGCTCTTCGGCTGGATGGCGGTCGTGCTCGGCGCGGGCGACTCCTTCCACCTCGTTCCCCGCGCGCTTGCCCTGTGCACCACCGGCCTCGATTCCTTCGCCTTCCAGCTGGGTCTCGGCAAGTGGATCACCTCGGTGACCATGACGGTGTTCTACGTTCTTCTTTATTACGTGTGGCGCGAGCGCTATGAGGTCAAGGGCAAAAACTCGCTCACCGTGGCCGTGTACGCCCTGGCGGCCATCCGCGTCATCCTGTGCATGATGCCGCAGAACCAGTGGCTCTGCGACCACTCGCCGCTCATCTGGGGAATCTACCGCAACATCCCCTTCGCCCTGCTCGGCATCCTCGTCATCGTTCTGTTCTATCGCAGCGCCAAAGGGAAGAGCGACGAGGCCTTCGGCTGGATGTGGCTCACCATCGTGCTCAGCTTCGGTTTCTACATCCCCGTCGTTCTGTGGGCCAACGTGGTCCCCATGATCGGCATGCTGATGATCCCGAAGACCTGCGCCTACGTCTGGACCGTCATGATCGGCTACAACGCGATGAGAAAGGAGCTCCAGAACTAGCCCGACTTTGTAACCTGCGAGCGACGGGGGCAATACGGCGCCCGATGCCTGCTACAATCAACAAGTTACCGTATGAGCAGGCAAAGGAGCGCTTTCATGTGCGACGACGCTAAAAGCACCTTCGAGGTCCCGGCCTACGACGCCGAGGCCATCGAGACCAAATGGCAGAAGACGTGGGCCGACACGGAGCTCTACAAGACCGACGAGGACCCCGCCAAGCCGAAGAAGTTCGTGATGGAGATGTTCCCGTACCCGTCGGGCGACCTCCACATGGGCCACGCGCGCAACTACACCATCGGCGACGCCATGGCGCGCCAGGCGCGTATGCGCGGCTTCGACGTCCTTCACCCGATGGGCTTCGACGCCTTCGGCCTTCCCGCCGAGAACGCCGCCATCAAGCACAATACCCAGGCGGGCGAGTGGACCCACCAGAACATCGCCCAGGCCGTCAAGACCATGAAGCGCATGGGCTTCTCCTACGACTATGACCGCATGTTCAACACCTGCGACCCCGAGTACTACAAGTGGGGCCAGTGGATGTTCCTCAAGATGTGGGAGAAGGGCCTGGCCTACCGCAGCACCTCGCCGGTCAACTGGTGCCCCTCCTGCAACACGGTGCTGGCCAACGAGCAGGTCGTCGACGGCAAGTGCTGGCGCTGCGGCTCCGTGCCCGAGAAGCGCGAGCTCTCCCAGTGGTACCTCAAGATCACCGACTACGCCCAGGAGCTCCTCGACGACCTCGACCAGCTCGACGGCTGGCCCGAGAACGTCAAGGCGCAGCAGCGCAACTGGATCGGCCGCTCCGAGGGCGCCGAGATCGACTTCGCGCTCGCGGCCGAGGACGGCGTGACGCCCACCGACCGCAAGATCACCGTCTTCACCACCCGCGCGGACACCCTCTTTGGCGTGAGCTTCTTCCTGCTCCCGCCCGAGAGCCCCCTTGCCGCCGAGCTCGTCGCCGGCACCGAGTACGAGGCCGCCTTCAAGGAGCTCAAGGCCGCAACCGAGAAGGTCAGCTCCGTCGACCGCCAGGGCTCCGAGCGCGAGAAGCACGGCGTCTTCACCGGCCGCTACGTCATCAACCCGATCAACGGCCGCCCGGCCCCGATCTGGGTCGCCGACTACGTCCTCATGGACTACGGCACCGGCGCCGTCATGGGCGTCCCCTGCGGCGACCAGCGCGACTTCGACTTCGCAAAGAAGTACGGCCTCGAGATCGCCCCGATCATCTGCGAGAAGGATGACCCGCTCTACGAGGAGCTCAAGGACGAGCGCGAGCTGCGCGTCACCTCCGTCGACTGGGACCACGCCATGGTCGCCGAGGGCTACCTCGTCCAGTCCGGCGAGTTCACCGGCCTTAAGGGCGGCAAGCACTCCGAGGCCGTCGACGCCATCATCAAGTGGCTGGGCGAGCGCGGCATCGGCCGCGAGAAGGTCCAGTTCCGTCTGCGCGACTGGCTCATCAGCCGTCAGCGCTACTGGGGCAACCCCATCCCGATGATCCACTGCGACTGTTGCGGCGACGTGCCCGTGCCCTACGACCGGCTGCCCGTCACCCTGCCCGAGAACCTCGACCTCGGCGCCGGCGAGACCCTCGCCGAGTACGCGCCGTTCTACGAGACCACCTGCCCCAAGTGCGGCAAGCCTGCCAAGCGCATCACCGACACCATGGACACCTTCACGTGCTCTTCTTGGTACTACCTGCGCTACACCGACCCCCACAACGAGGAGCTGCCCTTCTCGAAGGCCGCCGTGGACCGTTGGATGCCCGTCGACAACTACATCGGCGGCATCGAGCACGCCATCCTGCACCTGCTCTACAGCCGCTTCTGGACCAAGGTCCTGCGCGACCTCGGCATGATCGACGTCGACGAGCCCTTCACCAACCTGCTCTGCCAGGGCATGGTCAAGGACGAGAACGGCGACGTCATGTCCAAGTCCAAGGGCAACGTCGTTCCTCCCTCGAGCGTGATCGGGCCCTATGGCGCCGACACCATGCGCCTCGCGATCCTCTTTATCGCGCCTCCCGAGAAGGACTTCGACTGGGACCCCAAGGCCGTCGCCGGCGCGAACCGCTTCATCAAGCGCGCCTGGAACGTCGTCTGGCAGCTTGCCGAGAACGGGCATGCGGGCGAGTTCGACCACAAGGCGCTCAAGGGCCACGCGGGCGAGCTGTTCCGCACCCTGAATGGCCTCGGCGACCGCAGTACCTCCGACTTTGACCGCGGGCAGTTCAACACGGCCATCAGCGCCGCCATGGAGATCGTCAACGCCGCGAGCAAGTACGTTGTCGAGACCCCGGCCGCCGAGCGCGTCGCCGAGCTCGACTACCTCGTCGCCCGCGACATCGTCGCCATGCTCGCTCCGATCATCCCGCACTGGGCCGAGGAGCTCTACCATGAGGCGCTGCACCTCGACGGCTCCGTCTACAACGAGCCGTGGCCCGAGTTCGACCCCGAGCTCGCCAAGGCCGACGAGGTTGAGCTTGCCGTCCAGATCAAGGGCAAGGTCCGCGGTCACGTGACCGTCGCCGCCGACGCCTCCGACGACGAGTGCGCCGAGGCCGCAAAGGCCGCCGTCGCCGACCAGCTTGAGGGCAAGGACATCAAGAAGGTCATCGTCATCAAGGGCCGCCTGGTCAACATCGTTGCGATCTAGGATCTGCGCCTGTAAAACGGATACGCCCCGCTGCTCCCTGGGAATTCTCCCTCGGCGCCGCGGGGCGTTATCATTTGTTTGACGAAGCGCGGATGGCCGGGAGGTTTCTTGCATGGGCAAAAACGGAAAGAAGGGCAGCTGGTTCAAGCCGAACTTCTGGACGCTCGCGTACCTCGACGAGGCCACGCGCCCGCGCGGCAAGGAACAGCCGGTCACGTTCGGAGGCTGCCTTGCGGCCGCAGGCGCGACGGTGGCCGCGTTCGGGCTTCTTATCTTTCTGATTTGGCTGCTTCCGACGCTCGCCTCGATCATGTAGCTGCGTCGATCAGAGGAACTCCGTGAGGCTGTGGTAGACGGTGCCGTCGAGCCCGGTCGCCGCCTCAGCCGAGACGAGCGAGTCGAGCACCGCCTCCTCGGTCGCCTCCGCGCAGGCACGGAAGAAAGCGTCGAGCGACTCTTCCGGCACGCGCTCGCGGGCAGGCGGCTTTCCGTCTTCCGCTCCCATCGAAAGCCCCGTCGCGAAGCCGAGGAAGATGTCACCCGAGCCGTGGCCCATGTAGGAGCCGCAGCGCACGAGCCCGACGGTCGCGCGGCGGATCACGCGCCCGAGCTGCCGCGACGAGAGCGGGGCGTCGGTGGCCACGACGACCATGACCGAGCCCTTCTCGGGGGCGTCGGCGTCCGTTTCTCCTGTGATTCGCTCGAGGATCTGGGGCCCCATATGGCGGCCGCAGACCATGAGGTCGGGCATGCGGCCGAAGTTCGTCTGCACAAGTACGCCCACGGTCCAGGCGTGCCCGCCCTCATCGACGATTCGGGAGGAGCTGCCGATGCCGCCCTTGAGGCCGAAGCAAACGGTCCCGCGGCCCGCGCCGACGGCTCCGCGCGCGAAGTCCTTGCTCGCGCCGTCGATGGCGGCGAGCACCTCCTGCGTGCCCACGGGCCTGGCCTGGATGCGGCTGATGCGCCCGTCGTTCGTCTCGCCGACCACGGGGTTCACGCTCTGGGGGAGCGTGTGCCCCGCGCGCTCTTCTTCCCGCAGGGCGTTCTCGACCAGCGCGTCCGCGACGCGGCCGACGTTCATCGTGCCGGTGAGCGCGATGGGCGTCTCGAGGTAGCCGAGCTCGGCGACCTGGACGGTGCCGCAGGTCTTCCCGTAGCCGTTGAGGGAATGGGCGGCGGCCACGGGTCGGGTGGAGAATACCGGGCCCTCGCAGGGGACGACGACCGTCACGCCTGTGTGGAGCCCGCGGCCGAGGTCTTCTATGGTCGAGTGGCCGACCTTGACGTCCGCGACGTCGGCGATGCTGTTGCGCTGTCCGCGAGGGAGCAACCCTACCGAAAGCCCGTATGACTCGATGCCCATGATGTCTCCTTCCGGCCAGGCCGGCGCTTCTTGCTAGTTGAGGACCTTCGCCCAATCGTCCCCGAACTTGCGGCGCAGGTCGAGGATCGCCTCGCAGAACACATAACCGTGCGGTGTCGAGGTGCGCACGAGGCGCCCTTCTTTGTAGGCGATCAGGCGGTTCTTGGGCACGGGGCGCCATTGCGGTGCCTCCGCCTCGCCGCCGAGCGGCGTCGTCGAGAAGACGATCGCGTCTGCGGAGAGCTGGCGGAAGTGCAGCGTGTCGACGTTCGTGTTCGTGTGGACGTAGGTGTACTCGCCGTCGTCGATGATGAGGTTCAGGCGGTTCAGGTTGCTGATCTGCGCGATCGCCTCGGAAAGCGCCCGGAAGCGCGTGTCGAAGCCGAAGTCTCCGCCGGAGCGCATTGCCGCCTCGTTGACGACGTCGATGAGGAAGAGCAGGGCGCGTTCCGAGTCGGTCTGGCCGGCCTCCCTGCGATCGTAGGTGACAAGAAGCTCCTCGTTGAAGAGGATGCCGTTGTGGATGAGGGTCCACTCGCGCCCGGAGATGTCGGTCGCGTAGAACGGGTGGCAGTTCTCGCGTACGGTGTTTCCGCAGGTGGAAAGGCGTATATGGGCCTCGAGCCGGCAGGAGTCGATCGCGTGCGCGCAAAACTCGCCCATGGCGGCCGATCTCCAGGCTGCGATGGGCTCTCGGTAGAGGAAGACGTCGCTGTCGTCGCCGAGATCTTCGGGTATGGGAAGCGTCTTCGCAGGTGCAGAGGTGTTTGTGCAAGACTTGCGCCAAGTGATGCCCCAGCCGTCCTTGTGCTTATGGCTATGTGAGAAGAACTCCTCGAGGTAGGCGTTGGCCCGCACGGGCCTCGCGGCGTTGACGGCAAACAGCTCGCACACGTTCTTCTTCCTTCCTCGGTCTGCTGGGCGGTGCCCCTTATGGTAGCCAATGGCGCGGCAAGGCGGCGCCGCGGTGTTAGACTCGAAACCGTTGAATAACCGGCAGGAAGAAGGACTTATGAGTGATATCGACCACGCCCGGGGCCTCTGCGAATTCGTCGACGGCTGCCCGAGCATGTTCCACACGACGGCGCGCATCGCCGAGAGGCTCGCGGGCGCGGGTTTCCTCGAGCTCTTTGAGGGCGACGCCTGGGAGGTCGTGCCGGGAGGTCGCTACTTCACGCGTCGCAACAACTCCAGCATCATCGCCTTCGCGGTGGGCAAGGACCTCGGCGACTACCACTTCCAGGTGGCGGCTGCCCACGGGGACTCGCCGTGCTTTAAGGTGAAGAGCGCAGCCGAGCTCACAGGCCCCGGTGACTACCTACGGCTCGACGTCGAGGCCTACGGCGGCATGATCGACCACACCTGGCTCGACCGCCCGCTCGGCATCGCCGGCCGCGTGCTCGTGCGCGACGGCGCGCGCGTGGAGAGCCGCCTTTTTGACAGCGCCGCGGACGTCGCGCTCATCCCGAGCGTCGCTATCCACCTGAACCGCGAGGGCGGCAAGTCCCCCGAGCTCAACCGCGCCGTCGACCTGCGCGCGCTCTTCTCGGCGGGCGAGCTCGGCGAGGGCGCGTTCGACCGCTACGTCGCAGGCAAGCTCGGCGTGGACGTCGCCGACGTCCTTGCGCGCGACCTTTTCCTCTATAACCGCCAGGAGGCGCGTGTATGGGGCGCCGCGGGCGAGTTCGTGAGCGCGGCGAAGCTCGACGACTTGGGCTGCGCCTACGCCGCGCTCGAGGGGTTCCTCGCCGCGGGCACCAATGACGCGCAGGTCAACGTGTTCGCGTGCTTCGACAACGAGGAGGTCGGCAGCAACACCAAGCAGGGCGCCATGTCCACCTTCCTGAAGGACGTGCTCGTGCGCGCCAACGCCGCCCTCGGCCGAGGCGACGAGGACCTGCGCCGCGCCGTCTCGCGCTCCTTCATGCTGAGCTGCGACAACGCCCACGCCTGCCACCCCAACCACCCCGAGAAGCACGACGAGGCAAACCGCTGCTGGCTCAACCGCGGCCTCACCATCAAGGAGGCGGCCAACCAGCACTACTGCTCCGACGCCTTCAGCCGTGCCGCCATCGCGGCCGTGCTCGACGCTGCTGGCGTGCCTCACCAGACCTTCGCCAACCGCTCCGACATGGCCGGCGGCGGCACCCTGGGCAACCTCTCGAACATGCAGGTGAGCATGCACGGCGTCGATGTGGGCCTGCCGCAGCTCGCCATGCACTCGGCATACGAGACCGCAGGCGCCCGCGACGTCGAGCTCGGCGTCGACGCCCTTGCGGCCTACTTCCGCTGCGACCTGCTCATCGACGGCGCCGACTCCTTCGAGCTCCGCTGACCTGCATTTTCAGCCTGTCTGATTTGGCAGCGTTTTCAGCCCGTCTGATTTGGCAGTCATTTTTGCCTGGCTGGATGGGTTGCCCGCCCGCCGTCTCAGCCTGTCTGATTTGGCGAGAAGATCGCTCGCCACCTCAGACGCTGAGAATGTCAAAGGGGGCGCCCTCCGGGGCGCTCCTCGCCGATAATGGTGCCCGCGCCGCGCCGACCCCAACACAGACAGTCCGCCGAACGGCGTGACCCGAGCCTGATCAGTCAGGCTGGACCGGCGGGCTGGACGCTCGCCACCTCAGACAGGTTGGACTGGCGGGGCGTTGGTACGGCGACACAAAGGCACGTCGCTTTCGCTGTCTTCTTTGGTACGCTCCAACATAGGGTTTGAACTGCACTCTCCATATTCTGTTCACAGTGGTTGTGTTCAGGAATTAAACCAAGGAGAGGACCGGACCATGCCCATGAAACCAAAGACCAAGCTCGTTAAGGTGCTGCTCACCAACATCATGATCGCCTTCGCGATCTCGCTCGTCGCGAGTTACATCGCCATCGGGCAGGCCGGGGTTCCTGCCGAGGCCGTCGCTCCGGCGACCATCTTCTCGACGCTCAAGAACTTCCCGATGGCCTACGTCATCTCGTTCTTCATCGGAATGTTCATCCCGTGCGAGCAGTGGGGATTCGGTTTCGCGACGGGCACCTGCCATCTGAGCCCGGCCGACGGCCTCAAGTTCGGCGCCGCGCTCAACCTGGTGGTCAACACCGTCTACGTCGCGGTCAACTCCGTGATCCTCACCTATGTGAACGCGTGCGTCTTCAACGGCGCGCCCCTTGCCGCCTTCCCGGCCGCCTGGGCGAGCTCCATCATCCAGTGCTGGATCGTCGGCTTCGTCGTCTCGCTCTTCTGGGCGCCCGCCTGCGAGAAGTGGGCACGCCAGATTTGCAGCGACCCCGCGCCTCAGATGCACTAAAGCCTGGCAATAAACGCCTGGTGGACCTGCCTGCGCTCGCGTGGGCAGGTCCACCTATTTATAGGGAAGGCCGATGGACGATTTGATTTCGAGCGAAAGCGCGGGCGAGGGCCTTTGGCGCATACATAACGCGATGGGGGAGGTCTGCTACCTCGTTGAGGGCGCCCGTGAGGCGGCCCTCGTCGACACGATGGGAGGCTTCGGCGATCTTGGCGCGCTCGTGGTCGGCCTCATCGGAAAGAAGCCCGTGAAGGTCCTTCTTACCCACCGGCACGCGGATCACGTCGGCGGGGCGTACTGGTTTTCCGATGTTTGGGCGGATGCGCGGGAGGCTTCGTGCTGGGATGTCTGCGAGCGCTATGCGCACATCGTGGCCAAGCATGCAGCAAAGGAGGGCTATGCCGACGCATCGACGCCCTTCGGGCCCCGCGACGGCACGCGCCCACGGGTGCACACAACCTCGGAGGACGACGTATTCGACCTCGGCGGGCGCACTCTTCGGGTCGTTGAGCTTCCGGGGCACACCTCGGGCTCGATCGGGTTTCTTTGCCCGGAGCTCAAAATTCTGTTCTCCGGCGACGCGGTGACGCCGATCGAGTGCCTCTGCTTTAGCGAGAGCTCGTCTGTGCAGACCTACAAAGAGACCCTCGGAAAACTACGTGGCCTTCCGTTCGAGCGTTTCTGGACCGGGCATCACCTGCACGACTTCACAAAGAAGGACCTCGACGGCTTCGAATCCGCCGCCGACTTCGTCCTTGCGGGCGATAGAGGCTACGCTTGGCACCACGGGTTCATCCCCGATTGGGAGGGCACGATCCACATCGCGCCCAACGGCGTCAACGATGTGGACTCGTGCGACTTCCGCGCCGTCATCACCCGTGGGCTGCCCGCGCCGAGAAAGCGCCGTCCCCGTCCCTAGCCGCCGCTAATGCCGGCGAAGGACGAGGTAGCGATTCAGGTTACCGGCGCGGCCGTCCGCGGAGAAGCGGGCGACCTCGTCGGCATCGCCGGACACCGCCTCCGCGAGCAGCGAAACCTCGGCCTCGTCGAAGCTGTGGCAGTAGCGGTACGGCGACGACCCCTGCCAATCGAGGAGGTAATCCCCGGGCTCGAGCGCATGCGGCAAGAAGCCCTCGAAGGGCGGTTCCTCCGCAGCGCGCGCCGTGGCGCCAACGGCTTTTCTTGCCAGGCGCGGATCTTCGGCGAAGGCCCAGAAGCTGACGGCGGCGATGCCCCCGGCACGGGTTTGGCCAAGAAGCGCCCGCAGCACCCGCTCGCGAAGATCGGCGCCGGGGACGTGGTGCATGAAGCCGAAGCAGACCGAGAGGTCTGCTGCCGGCACGTCGGCAAGAAGGGCCGCGCCGCTGCGTCCGTCGTCCATAAGGGCCTCGAGCACGTCGAGCTTCCTATGCATAAAGCCCGTGACCGAGTCGGCATGCCCCGACTCGTCGAAGGCCAGCTCGTCGCAGGAGTCCACGCCGTAGAGCTCAAGCGGGCGATCGGTCTGTTCGGCAAGGAACGCCTCGAAGCGGAGATTTCCGCAGGCGAGGTCGAACACGCGCAAGGGGCGGTCGGGGTCGTTCTGGCCATGGCTAAGGTCGAGGTGCTCTCCCGCGACCTCGAGCGCGCGCTCCCACCCAGGCCACGGCGCCTGTCGGGTGCGCGAGAACGATGGGGCGTTCAGGCGATAAAACCGGTTGTTGAGCTCGATGAGCCTCTGTGCGAAAGCGCGCTCCACAGCAGATCCCCCGCGGCGGCTAGAATGGTCGTATGGAACAGATTCTATTGCAGATAGCCGCGCTTCTGCGTGAAGGGCGCCCCGTCGACGACGCCGTGGTGACGAAGCTCGTGCACGCGGCGTCGCGCGGCGCCGCGCAGCCTCCGGCCAAGCGGCAGCTTCTACCCTTCTACCTGCAGACCAAGCAAGAAGACCCAGCGCGATGGGCTTCCTGGGGGATCGAGCCCGACCTGGAGCGCGAGCTCCTGCGCGCCATCCGCATAAAGCCGCGCCGGACCGCCTCGGGCGTGGCGACCATCACCGTGATCACCAAGCCCTGGCCATGCTCGGGCGACTGCGTGTTCTGCCCGAGCGACCTCAGGATGCCCAAGAGCTACCTTCACGACGAGCCGGCGTGCGCCCGGGCCGAGCAGAACCGCTTCGACCCCTACCTGCAGGTGAGCTCGCGGCTGACGGCGCTCTCGCAGATGGGGCATGCGACGGACAAGATCGAGCTCATCGTGCTCGGCGGGACCTGGACCGACTACCCGGAGAGCTACCAGGTCTGGTTCATGAGCGAGCTCTTCCGCGCCCTCAACGACGACGCCGTGGCCGACGAGGCGGCGAACCCCATGCTTAGGCGCTCCGCTGCCGGCCGCGGGGATGCCTCCGCCACAATGGACTCCGTTCCGGACGATTGGCTGCCCAGGGGTGTGGCCGCGCGCCGTGCGCGGTACCGCGAGTGCTTCTTGGCAAAGGATGTCGAGGCGCTCGCGCAAAGAAGGGCGGGGCTCCAGGCCGCCATCGACGACGGGCGCGGGGGATGCCGCGGCTCCTACAACGCCGCCGTCAAGGAGCTCTACGGCGCCGAGAGCGCCTGGGGGCGGGCGATGTCGTGGCAGAGCGGCTCCTGGGAGGAGCTCGAGCGCCAGCAGCGCGTAAATGAGCGCGCCCGGCACCGCGTGGTGGGGCTCGTCATCGAGACCAGGCCGGACGCCGTCACGGCGCGCTCTCTGCGCACGATCCGCCGGCTCGGCTGCACGAAGGTCCAGATGGGCGTGCAGAGCATCGACCAGCGCGTCCTCGACATGAACGAGCGGCGCATCGACGTCGCGCGCATGGAGGAGGCGTTCGCCTTATGCCGGCTGTTCGGCTTCAAGATCCACGCCCACTTCATGGTCAACCTCCTCGGCTCCACACCGGCAGCCGATAAGGCCGATTACCTGCGTTTCGTTGGGCCTGGGCCGTTCCAGCCCGATGAGGTCAAGCTCTATCCGTGCGCCCTCATCGAAGGGGCCCGGCTCGTGGGCAGGCATAAGTCGGGGGAGTGGGAGCCCTACACGGAAGGCGAGCTCCTCGACGTGCTCGCCTCAGACATCGTCGCCACGCCGTCGTTCTGCCGCGTGAGCCGCATGATCCGAGACTTCAGCTCGAACGACATCGTGGCGGGAAACAAGAAGCCCAACCTGCGCCAGATGGTCGAGCGCCGGCTTTCCGAAACGGGGCAGGTGCGTGTGCGCGAGATCCGCTACCGCGAGATCGGCTCGGACGCGCCGGACCCCGCCGAGCTTGAGCTGGACGTCGTCGCGTACACGACCCCGACCTCCCAGGAGCGGTTCCTGCAATGGGTCACGCCCGGGGGAAAGATCGCGGGTTTCTTGAGACTCTCCCTGCCTGACCAGCGCTTTGTTGCCGAATGCGCGAAGCGCTACGGCGACGATGCCCCCGTCGGCCTGCGCGAGGCCATGATCCGCGAGGTCCACGTGTACGGCGTCGCCGCGCGCGTGGGGCAGGAGGGCGTTGCCGCCCAGCACCGCGGGCTTGGCCGCTCGCTCGTGGCGCGGGCCTGCGAGCTTGCCCGCGAGGCGGGCTTTGAGCGCATCAACGTGATCAGCGCCGTGGGGACCCGCGAGTACTATCGGTCCCTGGGCTTTACCGAACACGGGCTCTATCAGCAGAAAGACCTTTAGCGGGGCCTCGCCGCTCGGATGCCTAGCGCTTCTTGAGGGAGAAGACCGCAGCCGCGGCGCAGAAGGCCATGCATGCATAGCCGAGGATGAACATGAGCGCATACCCGCCGGCGGAGTCGCAGACGAAGCCCCAGAACACGGCCGCCACGGCGCTCATGAGGGAGCCGACCATGCTCACGCGGGAGTAGATGTTCGTGTAGTCGGCGCTGCCGAACACGGTGCGGACGAGCAGTGGCGTCTGGACCGTGGTCATGGCGTAGACGACGCCAAAGAGGAAGGCGCCCGCGAGCAGCAGCGCGAGCGCGTCCGGCACGAGCCACATGAGGGTCACGCCGACGACGCCCGAGCCGATTCCGAGCGCGATGCCGGCCTTCGCGGACTTGTCGTTGACGGCGCCGAGGATAATCTTGCCCACGGCCTGGCCCGCCATGGCGGCCGACGCCACGACTCCCGAGGCGGCCGCGACCTGTGGCAGGGTATCGGCGAAGGAGAGCGCATAGCTCGGCAGGAACTGGTAGATGGTCTGGTTGAGCGTGATGACGCCGCAGAACGCGGCGAGGGCGAAGAACGCGGGCGTCCTCATGGCCTGCTCCGCCGCAACGCCGTCGGCGGCTCCCTGCTCCGCCCCTTCGTCCTTCGAGCCGTCCTCGTCCGAACCGAAGGGCGCAAGCCCCTTGTCCGCGGGGCTGTTCCTCACCACGAGCAGCGTGAAGGGCAGGGTACCCATCAGTATGATCGCGCCGAACACGAGGTAAGCGGTGCGCCATCCCTCAGGGCCCGAGCCGATGAGGGCGGTCCCGATGGGGTTGAAGATCACCCCGCCGATACCCGTGAACGCCATGCAGAGCCCGACGAAGAAGCCCACGCGCTTGGCGCACCACGCGTTTATGAGCGTGGGCACCGCGAGGTAGATGAGCGGGGCCACGCCAAGGCCGATGAAGGCGCCGCACACGTAGAATTGCCACATCGCCTGGCACAGGCCCATGCAGGCGCAGCCGGCGCCGCACAAGGCGACCGCCGCGGAAAGCGCGACGCGCGCATCGAGCTTGGACAGCAGTTTTCCCCACACGGGCAGCGTGACCATCATGGCGACGTTCACGATCGAGAAGTACAGCGTGAAGGTGGCCTTGGTCACGCCGAAATAAGCTGAGACCGGCGTAAAGAAGATTCCCGCGCAGCTGAGCACAAGCGCGCACGGCAGGCAGGTGATGGCGATGCAGGCGGCGACGATGGCGTAGGCGTAGTGGAAGGCGCCGCTTTTGGTTTGGGTCAAAACGCACCTCTTTCTGGATTCGGCGTCGAATCTAATGACGCACAAGAGGGTGCGGCGGCAAGAAGGGCTTGTCTTCGTGCCGCCGCACAATCAACTGGCAATTTGGTTCCCGTCGGGATTTAGCCCTCTACGTCGGGAACGGCGCCATCCATGGAAAAGCCCTTCCAGCTAGGCTCGCCGGTGAAGGTCATCACGGGCTCCACCCCGTCGAGCGCACGCTCGGCGCCCGCCGCAAGGGCATCCATCTCGAAGTCGCCGGCGTAGACCTTCACGGGGGCGATCCACTCGACGCGCTTGGTCACGTAGGAGACGAAGCGGGGGTCGTGGGAGACGCCGCCGGTGAGGACTATGCCGTCGACCTTGCCGCAGACGGCGGCTGCGAAGCCGGCTATGCACTTCGCGACCTGATAGGCCATGGCGTCGTAGACGACCTTTGCCCACTCATCGCCCTCTTCGACGCGCGCGACGATGCTGCGGGCGTCGTCTGTGCCCAAAAGCCCCACGAGGCCGCCCGTCTTGCCCACGACGGCGCTCATCGTTTTTTCGCTCGCGCCTTCGGAGAATGCCATCTTGACCACGGGCTTCGCAGGGACGTCGCCGCAGCGGTTGGGGGCGAAGGGGCCGGAGCCCTCGAGCACGTCGTTGGTGTCCACCATGCGCCCGTGCTCGTGGCAGGCCACCGAAAGGCCTCCGCCCACGTGGGCGACGATGAAGTTGCCGTCCTCGTATGCCATGCCGAGCTCCGAGGCGCAGCGGATGGCGCACTCCTTCTGGTTTAAGCAGTGCACGTGGCTTTTGCGGTAGACGCCGGGCCAGCCGGTGATGCGCGCGACGTCGGCGAGCTCGTCGGTGTCGGGCTGGTTCACGGCGAAGGCGGGGCGCCCGACCTCCTGCGCGAAGGCGTAAAGGAGCGGCGCGCCGAGGATGGCGGGGTGGTTCACGCCGGCGTTCATCACGTGGTCGCAGACCTTCTGGTCGATGGCGAAGATGCCGCCGACGGTGGGGCCCATGGCCCCGCAGTAGCCCGAGAAGGCGTCGATGTCGGAAAGCTCGATGCCCTGGTCGGTAAGTGCGTCGAGGATGGTCTTCTTACGGTAGTCGAACTGGTCGGCGGCGCGCTCAAAGGCCGCGAGCTCGTCTGCGGGATGGGTGACGTTCATGCGGAAGAGCGCCTCCGCGCCGTCGAAGACGGCCACCTTGGTGGACGTGGAGCCCGGCGAGAGCGTGAGTATCTTGTGTCCCATTGTTTTCCTTTCGTGCGGGCGGGGCGCGGCCCCTGCCCGCGCTGCTGCGTTAGCGGGTGGAGAGGACGAGCATCGCGATGTCGCCGACGATCTCGTCGACGGTGGCGCCGCGGCTCGAGTCGGCGACGGGCTTGGCGAAGCCGTTCAGGGTGTGGCCGTACGCCGCTCCCTTGGCGAAGCGCTGGACGAGCTTGACGGCGATGTTGGCCGAGTTGAGGTCGGGGAAGACGAGCACGTTCGCGCGCCCGGCGACCTCGGAGGCGCCGCCGACCTTCTTTGCCGCGACGGCCTCGTCGATGGCCGCGTCGAGCTGGAGCTCGCCGTCGGCGGCGATGTCGGGCCTGCGCTCATGGACGAGGTCGAGCGCCTCGCGCACGCGCTCGACGCTCTGGCCCGCGCCCGAGCCCTTGGTCGAGAACGAGAGGAAGCCCACGCGCGGCTCCCAGCCCATGATCGAGCGCACGCCGTCGGCGGCGGAAATGGCGATGGAGGCGAGCTCGGAGGCGTTGGGCTCGGGGTTCAGGCCGCAGTCGGTGAAGCAGATCACGCCGCCCTCAGGCCCCTCGAAGCCGGGGGTCTCGACGAGCGCGAGGATGGAGGGGACGTCGACGCCCTCGGCAAGCCCGATGGTCATCTGGGCGCACATGAGGACGTCGCCGGTGGTGTTCACATGGCCACAGAAGGTGCAGTCGACGTCGCCCAGCTCCTCCATGACCATGGCCCACCACATGGGGTTCTTAAGCTTGCGGCGGATGCCCTTGGCCGAGAGCATGCGGGGTTTGCCTGCGTCCATGAAGCGGCTCGCGAGCTCTTCGAGGGCGTCGGCGTCGGAGGTGTCCACGATCTCCATGCCGGCGAGGTCGATGCCCGCCTCCTCGGCGGTCGCGCGGATGGTGTCGGCGGGGGAGACGAGCACGGGGATACCGATGCCGTCGTCGGCCACGCGGCGGGCCGCCTGGAGGGTCTTTGCCGCCTCGCACTCGGGCAGCGCGACGCGCGCCTTGCGCTCGCAGGCCTTGGCGTCCTCGGTGAGCTTCTGGATAAGCGTCATTGGGGTGTTCCTTTCTACACAAAAGGGGCCCGGCAAGGGGCAAGAAGCGCCTGGCCGGGCCCCTGGGGGCGACTACATGGAGAGGGCGTCGTCCACGAACTTGGCGGCGTCGAGGAAGGTCTTGCACTTGTTGAGCTGCATGTAGGGGACCTCGACCTCGTACTCGTCCTCGAGCGCGGAGGCGAACTGCACGATGTTCACGCTCTTGCAGTGCAAATCGTCGACGAAGCTGGTGCTCTCGTCGAGGGTGGAGGCGTCGACGCCGAAGATGTCGGCGGCCTTTTCCTTGAGGATGTCTACGACCTCAGCCTGGAAATCGTTCATGTGATGCTCCTTGTCTGTTCTCTATTTGTTCTCGTCGCCGTGCCAGATGTAGTCGCCCACCTGATACTTGGGCGGAATGACCGGGATCTGCAGGTAGGACTGGTGGGACCCGCCGGTGTGGATGACGTGCATGCCGTCTCCGTTGTCGGTCTTGTGGTTCATGTCGTTGTCGTGGAACCACTCGGTCTTGATGAAGCGCCCCGCCACGACCACCTGGATCTTCTCGCCCTTGTGCCAGAAGCGGGAGTGCGGGTACATCTCGACGTCGACCGGAACGATCTCGCCGGGCTTCATGCGCTCCTCCTTCTCGTGGCTGTGCACGGGCTGGAAGTCGCTCGCGTACTTGGGGTCGAGGTCGCGGTGGCTGCAGCGCAGGAAGCCCCAGGCCCCGCGGAACGGGGCGCCCATGACGCGGATGGGCACGTAGTTGCCGTCCCGGTCGAGCTTGATGACCCAGGGGAAGAGGTCCATGTTGTCGTAGCCGCGGCACTCGACCTCGAGGTGCAGCTTCATGAAGCCGGTGATCTCGGTGTCCTCGGCGAACTGGTAGGTGAACGTCGTGGTCTCGGTCTTGGGGTCGTAGACGACCTCGGACTCCTCCGGGTACTCCTCAAAGCCAGCCTCGTGGTTGGCTGCGTCGAGGTAGAGCTTCTTGTACTCGGTGCGCTTGAGCGGGAAGGTGTCCTCGGCGCGGCGGCTGGCGTAGTCGTAGTCGTAGGCGTCCATGACGTCGATGCGCACGCGCGGCGTCATCTCCCAGCCGTTGTGGATCTCCTTGCAGTAGCGGTCGAAGAACTTGCGCACGTCCTCCATGTTTGCCGGGGTGTAGGTGTCGGGCCACTCGAAGTCGCGGTGCGCGCGCATCCACTTTTTCGGCGTGCGGATGCGGCGAAAGCCCTCGAAGGCCCCGCGCAGGTGGTGGTGGACCCAGCCGGCGGTGACGTAGGTGGGGATGCGAATCTTGTTCCAGTCGACGATCTTGTCCCTGTAGTACGCGTTCATCAGGGGATACTTCGCCACCATCGCCGGTGTGTCCTCGATGTAGTTGTTGACCGCCAGCGCCTGGATGATGTGGGTCTCGTAGTCGGGGTTGGGGATGCCGCCGCAGAAGTAGGACTCGCGGTAGAGGTCTCCTTGGCCCTCCCAGGCGGCGAGGCAGGCGAGGTGGGGCGGGCGCGTGGCGGCGATGCGCCAGTGCGCCATGCAGACGCCGGAGTTGCCGATCATCGTGGCGCGGCCGTTGCACCACTCCTGGGCCGTCACCCACTCGATGAAGTCGTAGCCGTCCTGGGCGTCCTGGGAGCCCCAGAGGTAGACGTCGCCCTCGGAGTTGCCCACGCCGCGCGGGTCGACGTTGGCCACGGCGTAGCCGTAGTGGCACCAGTAGCCGGGGTCGGGGGCCTCGAACTTCGCGTACTGGCTGACGGTCTTGGGGGGCACGCCCATGAGCTGCCAGGAGTCCATGCCCTCCGAGGGGTTCTTTCCGAACGGCGCGAAGACGCAGATGACGGGGACTTTCTCGGCGGTGTTCGCCGGGCGATAGATGTCGGCGTAGATGGTGGTGCCGTCGCGCAGCACGCAGGCCACGTCGCGCTCGCACATGACGTTGGGGATGTCGGTCATGTAGGTGTGCGGGTTGTATTTGGCGCAGAAGCCCATGGTGGCGACCATCTCGCCGTCGCCGGCGTCGGGGTCCTCCTGCAGCCTGCGCTTGATCTCGTCGAGCTCCTCGCGGGACTTGCCCGGGTTGCCCTTGGCGAAGGGGACCTCGAACTCCTCCTGGTCCTTGCCGAAGGTCATCTTTTTGTAGATGCCCTTGTACTCGTCGGCCATGCAAACTCCTCTCGGGTTTTGCCTATCCGGCACGCGCCCCGCTTCGCGGTTGCGCTTCCGGATCCGTCGTGGATTAGTCTCCCGATTCGGCCGCCTTCGGTCATTGGACTAGGTGACAAACTTTGCGCGCGGGCGCGGCTTGGGGTGGTACCCGTGAACACCGGGGGCGGGCCATGGGCGAAAACGCGGGTTCCGCGGTATCATGAGGGGGCAAAACAACGTGACGCCGGGGGACATGCGCATGAAATTAAGGACGGTCTTGAACGAGCTCGCCTGCACGGACTGGCGCGCAGGCAAAGAGAAACTGCTCGACGAGGATGTCCTTCTTACCCCCGAGTACGACACGAGCGTCCCGCCCGAGGCGCGCCTTGTGCGCATGTGCCGCTTCTCCGAGTTCCAGGAGGGCACGATCAAGCCCGGCCCGCGCCACATCATGCTCGTGCTCGCGGGCCCGGAGATCCCCGCCGGGGCGCGCGTCGCCGGCGACTTCGTGCTCGTCGCCGCGCGGGCGAGCTACGACGATTTCCGCGCCGCCTTCCTCGACCTGCCCGCCAAGGCCGCCGTGCTCGAGCTCAGGCGCGACCGCATGTTCGAGGCGTTCCTGGCCTCCTACGACCTGCCGCAGTTCGCCAAGCGCTCCTCCGCGGTCCTCGGAAACCCGGTGATCATCACCAACGCCGACATGCGCCTTCTGGGCACTGCCGGGGACTTCCCCGAGGACGCCCCCGACGTCCAGCAGGTCCTCTCCCAGGGCTACGTGACCGAGGAGGTAAACGCCGCCCTCGAGGACGACGGCATGATCGACTCCGTGCGCCATGCCCGCCACTCCGTGATGAGCAACATCGAGCGCTACGGCCGCAGGTGGGTGACCTCGATCATCCATTACCACCACCTCGAGATGGGCCGCTACGACGTTATGGAGAAGGACCGGCCCATCACCGGCTTCGACCTCGAGCTCATCGACTACGCGGGCCAGCTCGCCGGCGTCATGATCGATAGGCTGGGCGCCGCGGGCGAGCGCGTGGGTTCCGGCTCCTCCGTCCTGCGCGACCTCGTGGAGGGGTCCTTCGTCAACGTCCAGACCATGCGCGCTCAGGTGCTCCTCACGAGCCTTCCGCTCGACGTGAGCTATGTGCTGCTCGTGGTCACCGGGCAGCGCAACGCCGATAAGGACTACCACGCCCGTGTGGGCACCATGTGCGCCCGCGCGCTGCGAAACAGCCTGTGGTGCGCCCGCGAGAACTGCCTCGTCGTGCTCGCGCCCATCGGAAAGAACGAGACCGCCGGCTACGACGACTATGCGCGCGCCCAGCGTCGCCTGACGTCGAACAAGGCCCTCATGACCACCCTGGCAAACAACGAGCTCTCGCTCTTTGTGAGCGAGCCGTTCGGCGACCTGCTCATGTGCCCGGGGCGCCTGCGCGAGGCCATCGACCTCGAGAAGACCATCCGCGAGCCCGAGGCCGGGCGCGCCTACTACTACTGGGAGCACCGCTTCGCCGCGCTCGCGAGCTCGGCGGGCGCCCCCGACCGGCTCGAGATGCTGCTCGACAAGCGCGTGGTCGCCATGGCCGACTACGACCGCGAGCACGGGACCGCCTACCTGCAGACGGCCATCATGAGCGTGCGCTTCCCCGGCAGCCCCGCCGACGCCGCCGCAGCGCTGAACGTCCACCGCAACACCTATTTCTACCGCATGAACAAGGTGCGCGAGCTGTTCTTCATCGACCTGAAGGACGGCGACGACCGCCTGGCGCTCAGCTTCTCCGCCTCCATCATGGAGGGCATGGAGAAATAGCGAACCGAGCAAGGTGCTTCTTTTTCAGGCTTTTTACCTGCGCATTTGTGATTCAGCACAAAGCCTGCACAGGAAGTAGTTCTGTTATCTATACGCCAGCCTAACGGTTTTGGCCCTAACCTTCCCTCAGTTAATCGCGGCGCGGGGGCGCCGCCGTAGGGCTTTGCCCGGAGAGGAAAGGGGTCGCCATGACCAAGATCGTGGGCGTCTCGTTCGGCACCAAGAACGGCAACAACGACACCATCTGCAAGGCGGTGCTTCTGGCGGCGCAGAAGCAGGGCTGCGAGGTCGAGTTCATCCGTGCGATGGACCTTGACATCAAGCACTGCACCGGCTGCATCACCTGCGTGAAGATGCTCATGAGCGGCACCAAGAACATGTGCGTCCACAAGGACGACTTCGACTGGCTCGCTTTTGAGATGTTCCACGCCGACGGCGTCGTCATGGTCGACCCGATCTTCGAGACCGGCGCGTCGGGCCTGTTCCACACGATCATGGACCGCTTCGGGCCTCGCATGGACACCGGCAACAACTTCATCGCGACGCAGATCGCGCAGGGCCGACTTGCCCAGGGAGGAGATGCCGCGCGCGGCGTTGCCGTGCCCGACCCCGCCATCATGAGCCCGAAGGCCGTTTCCTATATCGGCATCGGCGGCTCGGACTGGGGCACGCACGTCCAGTCGGAGCACCAGCTCCAGGCCATGACCCCCAGCTGGCAGGTCATCGGCAACGAGTGGGTCCCCTGGTCCAAGACCGCCCTCATGGACGACGCCCTGATCGACCGCGCCACGCAGATCGGCGAGAACCTGGCCGCCGCGGCAAAGAAGATCCAGGAGAACGTCGCCGCGGGCACCGACCCCTACTCGGGCATTGGGTACCAGGGCAAGAAGGGCATCTGCCCCCACTGCAACTGCAACGACTTCTACATCGTCCCGGGCGAGAACCGCGCCATCTGCTGCGTCTGCGGCCTTGAGGGCGAACTGTCCGTCGAAGGCGACGCCGTCAAGGTCACCTACCGCCCGGAGGACCTCCACAAGGCCCACGACATCATCTCGGGCAAGCAGATCCACGGCAAGGATATCCAGGAGAACGAGGGCAAGCTCGCCGAGATGAAGAAGACCCAGGCGTATAAGGACCGCGTCAACTTCTACAAGAACGCCATCCCGGTCACGGCTCCCGCCAAGTAGGGCTAAGCCGCGGGATCTGCGAGGGCCGCCCCGGGATGCCGAGGCGGCCCTCTTTCCATGGTTCGATCGCACAAAGGCTCACGCGCGGCCCGTTCAACCTCGGTGCGCCTGCACATGGTTCGCTGGGACGTTCCGCGCGAAAGTGTAGCTGTCGATGTACATGCAATTCGCATGGCAAACGGGAGCCCGCACGGGCCCTGAATAAGGAGGATTCGCATGAAGCAGCTTGAGACAGACGTCGTCGTCGTGGCCGCCGGCCTCTCCGGCCTGGCCGCGTCCGTGGCCGCCGCAGAGGCGGGCGCGCGCGTCATCACCCTCGAGAAGGCCCCCATCACCGGCGGCGCCGCGAACATGGGCATGGGCCCGGCCGCGGCCGGCTCGCCCCTTCAGAAGGGCTCGATGATCGAGGTCACCCCCGGCGAGCTTTTCCGTCGCCACATGTTCTACACCCACTATCAGGTCGACGCCCGCCTCGTGCGCGACTACTACTTCAAGTCCGGCGACACCATCGCCTGGCTTCAGGACATGGGCGTCGTCTTCAACTCCGTGCGCCCGGCGTTCCGCGCCCGCGAGCGCACCCGCGCCTACGCCGACGGCGAGTACACCTGGCACGTCGTTCAGCCCGAGGACGGCTCCGAGCCCGGCCCGCGCGCCGCGACCACGATGACCAAGCGCATGACCGAGCGAGCCCAGGACCTCGGCGTCGAGTTCATGCTCGAGTGTCCCGCAACCGGCCTGATCAAGGGCGAGGACGGCGCCGTCTGCGGCGTCACCGCGCGCGACAAGGACGGCGAGGAGTACGAGATCTCCTGCAAGTCCGTAATCGTCGCCACCGGCGGCTTCGGCCACAACGCCAAGCTCATCCAGGAGAAGCTCGGCTTCGAGTGGGGCCGCGACCTCTTCTCGTTCGCCATCCCCGGCATGGACGGCGACGGCATCAACATGTGCCACGAGGTCGGCGGCGGCCACACGCCCGTGACCATGGAGCTCATGTACCAGATCCCCGACAACATGAACCACTTCTACGTCGAGGGCGCTTTCCGCCAGCCCTGCTACTGGTGCAACCGCCTCGGCGAGCGCTTCATGCCCGAGGACGAGATCTACAACACCACCTTCGTCGGCAACGCCATCAACCACCTGCCCGGCAAGGTCGCCTACGCCATCTTCGACTCCCGCATGCTCAAGCACTGGAAGAAGGACGGCCCCGACATCGTCTCCCACGTGCACCCGCACGACCTCTACGAGGGCTTTGACGAGCAGTGGGAGCGCGACCTCGCGGCCGGCTACCCCGCCATCTGCCAGGCGGACACCCTGGAGGAGCTCGCCGAGAAGGCCGGCATCGACGTCGAGGGGCTTCTTGCCAACGTCGACGAGTACAACGAGATGTGCGACAACGGCTGGGACGACATCTTCGAGAAGGAGCGCGAGTTCATGCGCCCGCTCGAGAAGGGCCCCTTCTACTGCTGCAAGCAGTACTGCGGCGCCTACGGCACCCTGGGCGGCGTGCTCATCAACCACAAGATGGAGGTCATGACCGACGACTACGAGGTCATCCCCGGCCTCTACTGCGTCGGCACCGACGCCTGCACGATCTACGGCGACTCCTACAACTACTGCATCCCGGGCAACACCATGGGCTTCTGCCTGAACTCGGGCCGCATCGCCGGCGAGAACGCCGCCTCCGCCCTCTTTGAGGACGCCGGCGACGAGGAGTGGTCGTAAGGCCTTGAACGCGTGAGGCTCCTCGCCGGGGCCTCGCACCCGCCCGCTCAAGAGGCGCCCGGTCCTGGGGAGTTCCGGGCGCCTCTTTGGGACTCATTCGACGTTTCGAGGGGAAACGCATGAAGCTGACAATCAACGGGAGAGAGGTCGAGGCCGCCGAGGGCGCCAACGTCCTCGAGGCGGCGCTCGACGCCGGCATCTACATCCCGCACCTGTGCAAGCACCCCGACCTCGAGGCCGTTGGCGGCTGCCGCCTGTGCATGGTCGAGGTCGAGGGGGAGGACGGCCCCGTGTGCGCCTGCAAGACCGCGGCGCGCGAGGGCATGGTCGTCAACACGACGGGGGAGGAGGCCGACCGCGTGCGCAGGCTCGCCATGGAGCTCATCTTGGCCACGCACCCCGCCGACTGCACCGGCTGCCCCAAGTACGGCAAGTGCGAGCTGCAGTCCATGTACCAGTACATGGGTGTCTCTCCGTCGCGCTGGCGCGTGAAGAGCCGCCCGGTGCCCACCGACGACTCGAACCCGCTCATCACCCACATGTTCACGCGCTGCATCCGCTGCGGCCGCTGCGTGCGCGCCTGCCGCGAGCTGCGCGGCGCGGGCGTCCTCGACTATCAGCGCACCGAGGAGGGCATCCGCATCGGCACCGACGGAAACGTGAGCCTGCAGCAGGCGGGCTGCCGCTTCTGCGGGGCGTGCATCGAGGTGTGCCCCACGGGCTCCATCGTGGACACGCTGAACATGTTCGACGAGCGCAAATCCTACGCCGACAACGTCGTGCCGTGCCGCGAGGGCTGCCCTGCCCACGTCGACATCCCGCGCTACCTGCGGCTCATTCGCAAGGGTGAGTTTACCCGCGCCGCCGCCGTGGTCCGCGAGAAGGTCCCGTTCCCCGAGAGCCTGGGCGACATCTGCGTCCACAACTGCCAGGGCGCCTGCAAGCGCAACGAGCTCAACGGCACCCCGCTGTCGGTCTGCCGCCTCAAGCGCGCCGCCGCCGTCCGGGACACGGGCGAGTGGAAGGCCAACGTGCGCCACGAGCCCCTGACCGGCAAGAAGGTCGCCGTCGTCGGCGCCGGCCCCGCGGGACTCACCGCCGCGCTCTACTGTGCCGAGAAGGGCCACAAGGTCGTGGTCTTCGAGGCCAACGAGAAGGTCGGCGGCCAGATGCGCTACGGCATCCCCGCCTACCGCCTGCCCGACGCCACCGTGGACGCCGAGGTCTCCACGATCCTGGAGATCGCCCAGGGCGACGACGCGGAGCCCCGCATCGAGCTGCGCTGCGGCGAGCGCGTGGCCGACCCGCGCGCCCTCCTGGGCCAGGGCTTCGACGCCGTGCTCGTGAGCGTGGGCACCCACGACGGGACGGTGCTTCCCATGCCTGGCCACGACCTCGACGGGGTCCTGCGCAACACCGACTTCCTCAAGGCCGCCCGCCAAGGCACGGCCCCCGACCTCACCGGCCTGCGCGTCATGGTCCTGGGCGGCGGCAACGTCGCGTACGACTGCGCGCGCACGGCGGTTCGCCTGGGCGCTGAGTCGGTGGACATCGCCTGCCTCGAGGCCGAGGCCGCGATGACCTCCACGCCCGAGGAGCGCGCCGAGGCCGCGGAGGAGGGCGTCGTTTTGCACGACGCCTACGCCTTCACGAGCATCAACGAGACCGAGGAGGGCTCGGGCAAGGTCGGCTCCATGACCATCCACAAGATCGAGCGCTTCTACTTCGACGAGAACCACCGCGCCGTGACCGAGCTGCTCGACGGCGGCCAGAAGACCATCGACGTCGACCGCGTGATCTTTGCCGTGGGCCAAAAGCCCGAGGGGACCTCCGGAATGGGCCTCGAGCTCACGCACGGCCCCTACATTGTCGCGGACGCCGAGGGCGCGACGAGCGCCGAGGGCGTGTGGGCCGCGGGCGACTGCGTCACGGGCACCAAGTCCGTGATCGCCGCCATCGCCGCGGGCCGTGCGTGCGCAAGCGCCATCGACCGGGCCCTGGGCGGCGACGGCGACATCGACGGCGAGCTCACGGATCATGAGGCTCCCGAGCAGCGGATTGGCCGCGCGCCCGAGGGGTTCTACGGCAGCCCGGTGCTGCCCAGGTTCGTCCCGGCTGCCGAGCGTCGCCGCGGCTTCGAGCCCTTCGAGTGCCCCTACAGCGCGGACGAGGCCAAATGCGAGGCGGGCCGCTGCCTGCAGTGCGACCTTCGACTCACCCTCAAGACCCCGCGCCTGTGGAACGAGTACTAGGAAAGGAGCTGGAACCATGACCATCGTCAACTTCATGCCTGCGCACAAGCAGGCCCCCGTCGCGCTCTGGCTCCTCAGGAATGATGTGGAGGCCGCCGCCCGCGCCGTGCTCGCCTCGGGAGCCGAGGCCGTTCTCGTCCCGGCGGGCGAGCCGTGCGCCCCCGCGCTCGCCGAAGCCCTCGGCGACGCCGTCAGCGTCGTCGAGTGCCCCTCTGACCTCGGCTTTGTTTATGCGAACGGCTCCGCCGCGGCCAAGGTCCTCAAGGGCGAGAAGCCCATCCCGTCCTGCGCCGAGGGGGAGGGCGAGGACCGAAGCGTATCGGCCTCCGAGCTCCTGAGCCCCGAGGGCAAGCGCTGGGTGTGGGCCGAAGGCGCCTCCGCGCCCGTCCTTCTCGACAAATCGACGACCGTGGCCGCCGTCGTGGCTGCCGCAGGCGTCGGCGAAGACGACGCGAAGGCCGTTTACGTTGGCTATCCCGACGGCGCGCTGTACAAGGCGGGCGACGCCGGCGCGCCTGTGGAGCTCGCGAGCGACTACGTCCGCGTCTACACGCAGAAGAACTGCATGGCCAACGCCCTGTCCGAGATCTGCGCCCAGTACCGGCACGAGACCTGCGGGCGCTGCGTCTTCGGCCACGAGGGCAGCCACCAGGTCGCGACCATCGTCGCGGACATCTGCCGCAAGAAAGGCAAGCCGACAGACATCGCCCTTCTTCGTGACCTCGCGCCCGTCATGCAGGCGCAGAGCCTGTGCGAGCAAGGGCGCGTGCTTGCCCGCACCGTGCTCTCGTTCCTCGACCTGTTTGAGGCGGAGATTGCCCAGCACACGACCAAGAAGGTCTGCTCAGCGGGGGAGTGCAGGGCTTATCTTTCCTTCCACATCCTCGCGAGCAAGTGCCAGGCGTGCAACAAGTGCGTGGACTCCGACGTCTGCGAGGAGGACGCCATCCTCGGGCGGCCGCGCTTCATCCACGTGATCGACCAGAAGGCCTGCACGCAGTGCGGCGCCTGCCTGGACGTCTGCGAGCACGGCGCCATCGTGACCGCCGGCGCCGTCAAGCCCAAGTGCCCGCCCAAGCCCATCCCCTTCAAGCGCAAGTAACCTGCGTTTTCAGCCTGTCTGATTTGGCAGCGTTTTTTGCCTGTCTGGATCGGTAGCGCCCGCTCGCCTCGGCTTATGCTGAGACGAGCGGGCGCTACCGTTAATGAGCCATCTGCCGTCTAAGCCTGATACGGCAGCCGCTCATTGAGACGGCGCGGACATCTGGGCTTGATTAAGTAAATTGGATGTGCAGGAAATCACGCGGGTGGGTCTTTGCCTTTGGAGGAGCAATGTCTTGGATTCTTTGGACAGCGCTGCTTGCTGCGACGCCGTATGGGCCCTTTATCGTGGGGGATCCCGTTGCCCCGGGGCTTGGCGGGGCCATTGTCTATGCGACTGTTTTGGCGCTGTTAATCGCATGGCACTGGCTGGGAGATTGGCTTGAGCCGCGAATCCTGCACGTATTTCCCAAGGCATTCGACTGGTTCTTTCTGGCAGCACGAACCATGACCCTTGTTCTCATCCCGCTTGGATTTGTCGCCGTTATAAACGCAACGGTTGAATCGGTCGATCTCCCCTGGAGCCTGGTCGAGCTCATCGATAATCTTGAGGTTTTCTGCCGCATAATCGGTACGTTCGGTTGGTGCCTGTATCTCGATAAAGAAGTGGCCGCGCAGGAAAGGCCTCCGCTTTTTGTGGCGTCGCGTTCATTTTTCTTAGGCTGCGCCTGGCCTTCGGTGGTTTTGCTGGCTGCCCTTTCGTTGTGCTCTGCAAGCCTGGCGCGCTCTGCGCTACTGTCCATTCTTGTGGCCGTTGCGGTCGTGCTATGGGGGCGGCGCAGCTTCAGAGCCAGCGCGCTTCCGGAAAACACGACTATGTACCTTGTCGCAGGGCACTTGACGTCCGCTTTATTCCTTGAATTTCTGATGAGCCTATGGTCGAATATGATATTCGAGACGTATTACCCGCCGACGATAGTGCTCGGCTATTTGGTAGTTGTGCTGCTGAGCGCATCTCTTTTCGAGGCGGCGTTAAAGGGCATGGCCAAATGGCGTGCAAAAACGACTTCTGCGGCGTCCATCGTCAGCTTGTCGGCAGCAAATGAAGAAGACGAAGTTGCGAATTTGCTGGTCAAAGCCGCCAGTTCACCCTTAACCCAAAGGGAACTCGACGTTATGTGCAAAACGGCACTGGGCCAATCGGCCGCAGCTATAGCGGGCAATTTGGGAATCGCCGAGGCTACGGTTGCCTCGTACCGTAGGCGTGGCTACGATAAGTTGGGGCTTTCTGGAGCTTCCGAGCTACGGCAGTATGTTCGCGACAGCAAGGGGAGGCTGGTGGCCGCCAAGGAATCTGATGAGAAGGAGAAGCAAGCTTCTAAGCCTTCCGTGCTGGGGCAGACGGCCTTCGTCATATTGATGCTCTCTGTCATATTCATGATCTGGCCGGACATCATCTATAACCACAGCAAAGGCGACTATGGGTCCGTTGCGGGAATATGCCGCTTTGGCCTGTTTATTTTTGTGGTTCTTCTTATTTTGATGGGTGTCGCGTGGGCTGAGGTCTCTGTTGGTTCGAATGGGGGCGACGGCTCGGTCAGAAAACTAACGGCTCGCGAGTCGGCAATGGCGCTTGCGCATTACCTGCTCTTTTCGGTGGGCTCCTACTTTGCGTGGTCTTCTTCCCCGGTATGGACCGGAATTGGATTGAACCTCAACCAGTATCTCACTTATCGTCTAAAGATATTGCTCTTGCTGGCGCTAGTTTTTCTTTGGTTGGGTGCCGAGAAGCTCGAGAACGACGGATCCACCGGATATCCCAGACGGTTCCTTAATGCCTTGCTCCTCGGTGTCCGTAGGCTTTTTGGGATGGGGGCGGAGAACCTCTTGTTCCTCGCCGCGGCCCTGTACATATCGGAATGGTTTGATTACTACCTTATTGGCGTGCTCTCAAACCCTGCCGCCTATGTGTATCCCGCTGCCATAGTGGTTCTAACCATTTTCCTGTGGCGAAGGCTAAGGTGGCGCCGCATTAAAGTGGCTCCAAAGGGCATCGAGCGGGCGAGCCATTATCTCATGGGCAGGGGGCTCGGCCAGCTTCAGGCTGACATTTTGATTGATCTTGCTAGTGGTGAGGACCTTGCGTCTGTTTGCAAGAAGAACGTGACAACCCCTGCAACGGTCTATTCGTATCGAACGAGGGCTTTTGAGAAGCTCGGCCTCAACAGCATCGATGAGCTGCGGAAACTACTTAAGGACGAGACGGGCTTTACAAGCTGATTTATCAATTGCATAGCGTTGGGTGACAGACAGCACAACCTTTTTTAGCCAGAATCGGTGTTGCTACCCGACGGTGAATTAGCTGGGAGTGTGATGTGCCTATGGCTTCATGTGCTGACGTTCGTAGTGGGAAGTTGGTGCCGGGTCTGTTTATTGCTTTTTTAGTTTTATTGACATCTTTATTTCCAATTAAGGCATGGGCGACAGAGGACGAATTCGAGGTCTCGGTAACGTACGACGATTCAAACACTGGAGTATCAGCCTGTTCTTGGTTTGGCAAACCCCTGACTTTGAACTCATATGAAAGACTCGGGCGTTATTCATTTGATGGCTCGAATGTCGGTCTCGAACTCACGGCAAGTTGTGCAAAGACCGGATTCTTCACAGTGACTCTCTTAAGAGTTTCGGATACATCAACCATTCGGATAGGGTCTGCCTCCCTTAAGAGCAATGGGTTCACGAAGGCGACATGGAGCAATGTCGGATCTGGTCAGTACATGTTTGAGTTTCGCAGCAATCTGGGCTCGTTGATTACGGCACCAACCGTCGCAATGTACAGCTGGTGAAAGGAGGGATTTATCATTGTTTTTAGCGAAGGGTTGGCAAGTTTGCAAATGAGGTAGGAATGGAAAGGAGAGTACCGATGAAGTTTGAGAAAACCAAGAAGAAGGTGGCAACTTTAGGTCTGTTGGCGGCGCTAACACTTGGCTTTGCAGCACCGGCTTTTGCAGCGTCTTTTACCAACGTTACGCTGGGCCCCTGGTGGGAGGACGTCTCCATCGTGAGCGGAACCAAATACAGTGGCTCGGGCACAGCCCTGATCTCTGTTAGTTCCGGCTCAAAGAACGGTGGCAATTTCTGGATTACCAAGGATGGCAATCAGTGCTCTTATTCCGTTGACGTCCATGTGAATCAGAGTAAGGGTTCTTCTTATTACAACAGCGGGACCTCGGGCACAGTTGTTCTTCATGGCCATCAATACGGTTATGGCTCTGGGACAGATTATGTAACTGGTAGTGTGAACTTTAACAATTAACCGAATGGCGGCCGGGGCGCCTCCCGGCCGCATAACCAGGGGAGGTCGTATGGATGCTGGCAAAGGCATGCTCAAGGCTCAGGCCCATCGAGCCTTCCGCTCAAAAAACTGGCGATATGCGCTTCTCATCTTTGTTGCGGTCTTGTCCGTGGCTTTCATCCAGACCTGCCTTGGCTTTTGGGGCCACGACGTCGCGGAGCTTCCCTCGGCCGCATATGCATGGGCCGGGAACCATGGGGCCATGCAGACGCCTGTGTTTGGGCTGTTCGTGTATTTCCTCATGGTTCCGTGCTCTAGCGCCGCCTTTGCCGACCGGCTTTACCTTGACGTGAGGCAAAAGCAGGCCAATGCGATCGTAAGCAGGGCTTCCTTGCGCGCCTATGTTGCCTCCATGGCCGCGATCGCTTTCGCCTTCGCGTTCCTTGTGACCTTTTTGGCTCTCGCGCTTTCGCAGCTTATGTCCCTCGCCGCGTTTCCTCTCGTTGCGGGGCAGGATGCCTTTGCCGAGTTCAACACCCCGGCGTCATACGAGGCCGCGATGGTCCCCGCTGCGGGCGTTGACCCGCTCGCCTCGCTCGCTTTGGACAATCGCTACGCCTTCAATCTTTTAATCGCTCTTTACGAGGCGCTTTGGTCTGGAATCGCCGCCCTCGTCTCGGTGGGGATCTCGCTTTACTCGAAGCGGAGCCGCATCCTCGTCCTTGGCTTGCCGACGCTCCTGCTTTTGGTGTCCTCGAATTTCTTGCCGAGCGAAGTGAATGTCATGGCCACCTACCTTGGGCTTTCCTTTGTATGGGGCGGTAGCGCCACGCTGTTTTGGCTTATTGCGCTCCCGGTTCTTGCGGTGTTCGCCGCGGTTGCCGCGATCGCCGCCGCCTTGCTGACCAAGCGGGATGTTCTCCTATGAGCGCCGGGCCTGTGCGAAGAAGCGCTCTCGATCGGAGCTGTGTTTTGGCGTGCGCCTTGATCGTCGTACTTAGATGCGTCGAATTCGCCTTCATCGAGACGGGCGCGTTCTCGGCGGCGGTTGGCAACTTGCCAAAGCTGTTTTTCGTTGTCACCAGCTCGAATCTAGCCGTCTTTGCGCTGGTTCCCCTTGTGATCATCCTGGGGATACCGAATCTGCGGGTGAGCTCTTCTCCTCAAATACTGATCCGTGCAGGCAGCGGGGCCGCGAGCACGGCGATGTGTTCCAAGATTTCAATGGTTCGTTCAGCGGTCTTTTCTTTGACGGTTGTAGCCAGCGGTCTATTCCTGATTTCCGCCAAGGGCTTCTGGGTGTTTGGCGCCGCCGCGGCGATTTCGTTTCTTATTGCAGAGACCGTTTTGATAATGCTCTTTTGCGCGTGCTGTCAGCTCGTCATGCTCTTTATCTGGTCGCTCAGCGCTTCTTTGCCGATGGCAATCTGCTCTGCGGCGCTCTACGGCTCGCTCGACTACCTCGCCAGTTTCTCTCCGGCTCTAGACCACCCCGCTTTGTACCTCGGTTGGAGGTTGACGCTTCTTGAGGCGACCATGCCCGTATCGGTTATGGTCTGCAATGGCCTGCGTCTGCTGACTATCGCCTTGATCCTCGCGTTCGCCTCGGCGCGCGTTGCTTCGAGAAGAGATATGCTCCCGGCGGGCGGTGGCGCTGATGTTTTGTAGATCTTTTACTGTAAGGTGTGTCCTGATCACCCTGGTCTCTGCGGTGCTGATGCTCGCCATGGCTGCGGGCGGTGCGGATAAGGCGGCTCGCTATCTCATCGCAGGAGGCGCGCTTGTCCCGAGGGCTGGCGCAGCCCCGCATGTGTTCACCATGATGACGGCGATGATTCTGCCATCGGTGTGCACCTTTGCCTTTTCCGATCAGCTCGTGGAGGATTGTTCTCGCGCGAGGCTTACCGCCATTCGGATTGGCGCGCGCATGAGTTGGGCAAGAAGGGCGTGCGTCGGCGCTGCTTTGCGCGGAGGTTTCTCGGCACTGCTCGGCTACGGCGCTGGGCTGGGGGCCTTGCTTCTGGTCGGCGGCGAGGAAGTGTCTGGCTTTCCGGGACTTCTGGTCGCGGTGGCGCTTCTTGTTCTCCAACAAGCACTTCTTGCCGTGGTCACAAACGCAGCTGCCTTGCAGTTGGGGGCGGTCGAGGCGTCTGTCGCGGTCCTGGGCGCGCACTTTGCGACTCTGTGCGCCCTCGCAGTCTCTCCCGTCAAGTGGCAGGCCGTGCTCGTGCCGCTCGCGCCTTCGGCTCAGGCGGTGCTCGCGTGGCACGACGCCTTGGGCTTCTTGCCCGTCTGGTCCATCGTCTATTTGATGCTGCTGCTCTTGGTTGCTTGCGGGCTCGCATCCAGGGCCCTTGCCTCAAGGGAGCTTCTGTAGGGGGTGTCTTATGTCGGACGTCATCAAGATCGAAAACGCAACAAAGGTCATTAAGGACCGCACGGTGCTCGACGGCATCTCGCTTGAGCTGCTGCGCGGCGGCGTCTACGGCTTTATGGGTATCAACGGGTCTGGAAAGACCATGCTCTTTCGCGCCGTCGCGGGGTTGATCCACCTTAGCTCCGGATCGGTCAGCGTCTTTGGGCGCCGCATCGGCAAGGACTGCGACTTTCCGCCTAATCTGGGCATTTCGCTCGACTCGACTGGCTTCTGGGAAGATCAATCGGCCCTTTGGAATCTGGTATTTCTTGCCTCGATACGCGGCGAGGTGGGGGAGCCTGCCGCCCGCGATGCGCTGAGGCGCGTGGGGCTCGATCCCGACGACACCCGTAAGGTCTCTGCATTCAGCATGGGCATGCGCCAGCGTCTTTCGATTGCGCAGGCGGTGATGGAGAGCCCGGAGCTTCTCATCCTTGACGAGCCGACGAATGCGCTGGATGTAGACGGCATCGGCATGGTGGCGAGGCTGATTCACGAGGAGCGTGCGAGAGGCTGTACCGTCCTTGTGTCTTGCCACAACGAACCCCAGGTTGAGACTTTGTTCGATAGGACTTACCACTTGTATGAGGGCCGCTTGGCAGACGGGAGACAATGATGGTTGCCCGGCGAAAGCTGCCCGAGCTGTCCTTGGGGACGACTGCGTGCCTGGTTTTCCTTATGCTTGGTGTCTGCGTTGCCTTTGGACTTGCTACCCGCACAAGCTTCACCGATTACAACCGCGACCAAGCCGAGCTGGGCGCGCTTTCCTGCGCCGTTTTCTCGCAGCCCGCGGAGATGCTGGCATACTCCGATAACTCCGAGGCGCTCGACTCGGCAGAGGTCGTCGTTGTGGCAGTGTGCCGGGGCCGGGGAGCGTACGTTTACCAGTCTTTTTTGCGCCAACTTGAGGTGACCGAGGTCCTGCGGGGCGACGGCATCGAGCCGGGAGACGTCATCGACACATACGATAACCTGGCCATAGAGGAGCCGTACAACTACTCCGGCAAGGGCCAGTTCTCCTCTGAGCGCCGGGTACGGCCGGCGGGGCTCGGTCCCAGCATGCGCGGCGCGGCGCCGTTGCGCGAGGGACAGGCATACCTTGTGTTTCTTAACAAGAAGCGTGGCCTTCCCGAGGCAAGCGAGCCTCGCTATGTCCAGGTGCACAGCGCCTATGCACATGTTGCGCTCGACGTTTCGGAGCACCCGGAGCGAATCAGAATCGGGGGAGCTGCGTCCGGCGAGGATGACGAGAGCATTCCCTTCGACGAAGCCTTTGGCTTTGACGCATTCGTGAGCGACGAGGCTGCACGGGGCGCCTACCTCGACGGATGCCGACAAGCCATGACGTCGGTTGGCCTGCGCAGGTAACCTGCGTTTTTGCCTGTCTGGATCGGTAGCGCCCGCTCGCCTCGGCTTATGCTGAGACGAGCGGGCGCTACCGTTAATGAGCCATCTGCCGTCTAAGCCTGATACGGCAACCGCTCATTGAGACGGCGCGGCCGTCTGGGATTGTTTAAGTAAATTGGATATGCGGGAAATCACGTGGGTGGTTCTTTGCCTTTTATTTTCGACTGCAACGAATCACTGGAGCATTGTGCACTCATGCAGGATAAACGTTGGCTTGGAGAAGCAATCATTAACGTTTTGGACAATGCCATCAAATACAGCCCAGAACATTCAAAAATCACGATCCGTCTACAAAAAAGAACCGGCTTTGTGAGAATTGAGATCGAGGATCAGGGAATCGGAATCCCGCAGAGTGAATACCATAAAATATTCCAGCGGTTTTACAGAGGGACTGCGCCGGAAGTCCGCGAAAAGAGCGGAACTGGCATCGGTCTGTATCTGTCCAGACAGATTATTGAGCAGCATGGTGGGACAATCACGGTAGCCTCCGGCAAAGTCAGAAAAGGAAGTACCTTTTTGATTCAGCTGCCGGAGAATGGACTTTCGTAGAGATGATGAGCAGAAGTCTTTCAAATCTGTAAGACTTCTGCTCTCTTTTTGAAAGTGAAATGAAAGGTTCCTTTGATACAATGCTGGCAAATAAGAAAAGGAGGCCATTGGAGTGGGCGTGATATTAGAAACCAAGCAGCTTTGTAAGTTTTATGGCGCAGGTGAGAATCAGGTCAAAGCGGTCAATCAGGTGGACATTCAGATTGAGCAGGGAGAATTTGTCGCAATTGTCGGAAA
>CAKUIF010000006.1 GCA_934660915.1 uncultured Olsenella sp.
GCCCCCTAGCGCCGATGGTACTGCGGTGTAGTCCGTGGGAGAGCAGGACGCCGCCGGCCAGCAAGGGGCGTTTTCTCTTGAAATTCATTCGCGGGGAAGGGTATCCCCGGGCAAGGCTGAGCCACCCCCCGTTTCTCGGGCGTCGAGAAACGGGGGGTTTCTCATGCGTGTCGGTCCCGGGGTGAGGCGCGATATCGAAGCGGGGTGGGCGGCGATCGAGCGCTTCTGGCGGAGCCGAAGCTTTAAGCCGGCGACCAAGATGCTCTTGGGCCTCGCGCGGCACCGCGAGGCAATGCCTCTGCATTTGCCGCTTGTCCGGAGGTGGGCTCTGCCGTCCCCGGACGGGTGGGCGGGCTGGATGCGCATGACGGTGGCATGGGCCGGCAAGACGCCATGAAGGCGCTCGCGATCATGTCCATGGGCCGGTCGGGCGGCGACGGAAACCCTGCTGCTGGGGCGGCGCCGAGACGCTCAGGCCCAATCCTGGGGCATGACGAGAGGGCCCTTCCTCAAGCCTGCGAGCTGGCGTGCGCGCAGGCGCGCCCGAAGAGGCCCGCCAGGCCCGAGCTGCCCACGGAGCGTTCGCGGAGATCTTCTCGAGCGCCGCTAACGGCTGCTTTCGCACTCAGGTTGCCATACGTCTGCGAGCCGAGCTCGGCGAGAGGATTCCCCTCAAGACCGCGCTCAGGATGATGCATGGTTTTGGGCTGCAGTTCACAATTCGGTGAATGAAATTGCCTGTTTTGAAAATGTCGCCCCCCTTTACAGTTGTTAAGACCCTATCAAATGCGGTTTTGCCGGTTCTGCCAGAATTTTGTCAGTACCCTAACATTTTGCTTCTTACCGTTTGGCCCTTTTACCAGGTGATTTCTACTTCAATAGTGATATTTTCCATCACATCATTGATGGCCAATTCTGTTTGGAGTGTCTATGGGCCCACGCATATATATGCATCAGCCAGAGCGTCCTTCTATTGGAGCTTTTGATGATCGCGAGGATGCTACCGGCGTACTGCATCCGGTTCTCTTGTCCTTTGCCAGAAAGCATAAGCTTGTGGCCGTTTGCTGTGAGCCAGGCTATTGCCCTCGCGGCTATTTAAAGGCTGTTTGCCTTTTGGCCGAAAAGACTGGCGCTCGTGCGTATTCTCGAGACTATTCGAATTTTTCTCCCGAGGCCGCCTCCGAGTCTCTCGCTAAGCTTGCTCGGGACATTCGAAGCAAGTACAAGGATCAAAAAGTTGAGATTGTTGTTGCCCTGAATCTTCTTCCCGCTTCTGATGAGCTGGAGGTTGCCCATCAGAGCCGTGCAATCGAGCGCATGCTCAAAGTTGGAGCTCTTGTTGTACTTACGCTGTTTCCAGAGGCCAGGCAGCTGCTTGACGAGCTTCCCTACCATCTTTTGTTAACCGCTGACGATATTTGCGAGCCTCCGGTTTCTCCGATAGGTGCGACACGAGACGAGCTGGATCATCAAAGGTTGTCTAGGAGTATTCCTGTTCTTGCGCAAACGCTCTCGGAGCCCCTTGTTCCGTCCCGCGCTGATCAGAAGCGCAATTCTTACGATGAGACACTTGCTGAATTGGTTGACGCGAGCTTCCGTCGGTCTTTGTGCGACGAGGAATTGCGCTTGCGGCTTGCCATTACTGTCCTTGGGAAAGGCTCTTTTTCAGATCTACGCTACTGTCTTGGAAAATACGACGAGGACTTTCTCGGCGAGCTCGCTTCATGGGCGCCCTTCTTTGGTGCTTCTTTTGATACGAGAACATTTGATTGCGTCGCCGGGGAGAGCGCTGACTGGGCGACCTTCGCCATGCCCTTGTTTACTCGCGCGTGTAAGGAAAACGCCGATTTATTAAAGGTATGCCTAACATCTCTTGGCCATCGTGGCGAGTTCGAGCGGCTTGTTTCATTTTTGCCGCGCTGCGAAGCACGCGTCGCTTTTGATGTGGCCCTTGAATGGGGCCCGGAGCTTCTTGATCTGGGTGAGCTCAGGCTTATTTCCGAGCTGCTGAATAAAATGCCGGGAACTCTTGACGGGAACGATGCCGAAAGAAGGCGGTATCTGGAGAAGGCGGTGACGGCTATTGGCACAGAGCTTTCTTTTCGTGACCGCGCAGCCCTCACGCAAAGTGCAGACCAGCTCGTGGACGAGACTGTCATGCTTTGTGACGGTCTTGTCGGGCTAAGAGAGCTACTGCAGAGGCCTGGTCGTGGGGTTGTTGCGTTGGGGGAATCTCCGTCTGGGTTGCAAGGCAGGCTCGCCGCTCATTACGAAGCCATAGATCACTTGTTTAACGGGCGCTTTGGCTTGGCAATCGAAACCCTGGCACCGTATGCCGAGGAAGGTTGCCAAAGGTCCATCACCGGCAATCTCCTAAAACTTGATATGCATCTGGCCAAGGTGTTTTCGTGCGGCACTTCTTGGCACAGCAACGAGGTTGTAGACGAGTGCGCGGACTATCTCGAAAGAGTTGGAGCTAAGGGCCTTATGGGCTATGTCTGGGCGGCAAGGCTTGTTGGTGAGGCATTGAGCGGAGAGCCTCCAAGGACGGTGTCGGCGCTGAGGTTCAAGGCCACGAAGTCGGGTGACCAGGCGGTTTGCGCCCTGTCGCTTGTCGCCGAGTGCCTTTGCCTGCTGCGCAAGCGGCCTAGTGCGTACGTGCTTGCTGCCGTCAACACGGCCGAGACGACCTGCAAAAGTCTTGGATGGACGTATGCCGAGCGCGTCGCCGGTATTATCAAGCAGGTTACAAAGTATCAGCTGGGAGAAAGGTCCAGCCTGTATAAGGTCGACGACAACGACGGTCTCGCAGCCATATCAATGCTGATTCATGAGATTTCTTGGGATGTAGATGATGACGTAGCCCCGGCAGACTTTGGAAGGCGGCAGCTGCCGGTCAACGAAATGTGGCTTCTGGTCACGTTGTCCGATGGGGTGGGGGAGTTCTCGAGAGATCTTGGGGATCAGGCTCCCGCCGAATGGCGTCGCAATCTCGATTCTGCGATGAGGACCTGCATGGGCGGCAAAGCTTCGAAAAAACTCAGCGAGAACGGAAAAGCGAAGCCGGAGGACCTTGAAGGACTGGTCAGGATTAACGTCCTGGGAGAATTCTCAATATGGGCTGATGGGAAACGAGTTTCCGAGCGAATGCTCGGGGGAAGAAGCGCAAGGGCGGTTCTTGAGTACCTTGCGCTCCAGAAAGGGCATATGGTCGGAAGGGCCCGAATGGCAGAAGATCTGTGGCCTGAGATTGCAATTGAGAAACGCGGGCGTCAGAAGGTATATTCGGCTACTTCAGCAGTGCGCAAGGCGCTTTTGGCGCACGACTTTGGCGAGGATATCTTCATCACGAACAAAGCGACCAAAATCCTAAGGCTGTCGAGCGATAACGTATCCTGCGACGTCGATGAGTTTATCTTGTGGGCAAAGGCCGCGATTGAAAGCTCGGCTGATGAGAAGGTCTGCAATGCAGCGCTGCGAACGGAAACGCTGTATGTCGGAGATCTCTGCAATGTGGCTGAGGACGGCGAGGAGTACTTTGCCGAGAAGAGAGCTGAGCTGAGGAAGCTCTATGCTGACGCGATGGTTGCGGGCGCTGAGGCGGCCCTGAGGCTAGACAAGAGGAGATTGGCGGCCAGGCTCGCGGGAAATGCCCTGTTCGTTGATGAGATGCGAGAAGACGCTATGTGCCTGCTTATACGAGCGCTAAGAGCCGGAGGTCGGGAGGCGGAGGCCCAAAGAAGATACCGCGCCTACGTCAAGAAGCTCTCCGCAAAGTCAAATCGGGTGCCATCTAAGCAGCTTGAGAGGGCCATGAATGAGCCGATTGGAGAGTTGGGCGGACTTGGCGCAACGGGCCGCATGCGGGCTGTTGGCGCATAGCGACGGGGGTGTGCCGTGGTTCTTTTGCGATACAAGCAGGGATGACTGAACAAATGTTGGGTCAATGATTAAAGTGAAAAAGATGGATTGTCAGCGATATTCGCTTTAGATTGCTAGGAGAGCCCATATGGCCAACTTCCTTTCCAAGCTGCTCTCGATTGGCGCGGATAAAGAGCTCAAGGAATACCAGAAAATCACCGAGACGGTTAACGACCTCGAGCCCAAGTTCAAAGCCATGTCAGATGAGGAGCTCGGAGGCCAGACAGAGCTCTTCCGCGAGCGCTATAAGGCCGGCGAGTCCCTTGATGATCTGCTCCCGGAGGCTTTTGCCACGGTGAGAGAGGCCTCTCGCCGTGTCACGGGCCTGCGCCACTTCGATGTTCAGATTATCGGCGGCATCGCCCTGCACAAGGGGACCATTGCCGAGATGAAGACCGGCGAGGGCAAGACGCTTGTCTCCACGCTCGCCGGCTATCTCAACGCCATCCCGGGCGAGGGCGTGCACATCATTACCGTCAACGATTACCTTGCGAAGCGCGACTCTGAGTGGATGGGCCGCATCTACCGCTTCCTGGGCATGAAGGTCGGCCTCATCCAGAACGGCATGAAGCTCAACCTCAAGAAGCCCGCCTATGAGGCTGACGTCACCTACGGCACGAACTCCGAGTTCGGCTTTGACTATCTCCGCGACAACATGGTCACCCGCGCAAACCAGCGAGTCCAGCGTGGCCACCACTACGCCATCGTCGACGAGGCGGACTCCATTCTTATCGATGAGGCCCGCACCCCGCTTATTATCTCGGGCGCCGGCACCAAGTCCGCGAGCACTTATAAGGACTTCGCTCGTGCCGTCCGCGGTCTTACGCCTGACGTCGACTTCGAGATGGATGAGGCCAAGCACACCATCGCGACCACCGACGAAGGCCTGAAGAAGGTCGAGGCGAACCTGGGCATCGAAGACATCTATGCCGACGTCTCGGGTCAGCTCGTCAACCATCTTCAGCAGGCGTTGAAGGCGCAGTATATGTTCCACCGCGACCAGCAGTATGTTGTTGTCGACGGCGAGGTCAAGATCGTCGATGAGTTCACCGGCCGCATTATGGAGGGCAGGCGCTACTCCGAGGGCCTGCACCAGGCCATCGAGGCCAAGGAAGGCGTGATCGTTCGCGAGGAGAACCAGACACTCGCCACCATCACTCTCCAGAACTACTTCCTCATGTATGACAAGCTCGCCGGCATGACCGGTACCGCCATGACCGAGGACGCAGAGTTCCGCGAGGTCTATCACATCCCCGTTCAGGTGATCCCGCCCAATAAGCCGGTCCAGCGAGTGGATCACGACGATCTCGTGTACCGCACGATCGACGCGAAGTTCGCTGCCGTGGCCGCCGACGTCGAGAAGCGCCACGCCAAGGGCCAGCCGTGCCTGGTCGGCACCGTCTCCATTGAGAACTCCGAGAAGCTCTCGCGTATTCTTACCAAGCGCGGAATCAAGCACAACGTCCTCAACGCTAAGTTCCACGAGCGCGAGGCGCAGATCGTTGCCCAGGCTGGTCGCGAGGGCACCGTTACCATCGCGACGAACATGGCCGGCCGTGGTACCGACATCCTGCTTGGCGGCAACCCCGAGGAACTTGCTCGCGAAGAAGTGCGCCGGTTCGGCTTCAAGCTCGACCCCGAGGCAATCGAGCAGGTGCTTCTTGCCAACGATCCGACCCAGATTACCCCCGAGAGCCTCTCGAAGCTTTTGGGCGGCGAGTTCGATGCCGCGCAGATCGACGAGGTCAAGCAGGCCTATATTGAGGCCCTTGAGCGCGCCCGCGCGGCGTGCGCCGCCGAGAAGGAGCGCGTCAAGCAGGCCGGCGGCCTGTGCGTGATCGGCACCGAGCGCCACGAGTCCCGTCGTATCGACAACCAGCTCCGAGGTCGCTCCGGCCGTCAGGGCGATCCGGGCGAGACCCAGTTCTATCTCTCGCTCGAGGACGACCTCATGCGCCTGTTCGGCGGCGACCGCATGGACCGCATCGCGTCCATGATGACCAAGTACGAGATGCCTGACGACATGCCGATTCAGGCAAAGATGGTCACCAAGGCCGTTGAGAGCGCCCAGCGCAAGGTTGAGGAAGTCAACTTTGCCATGCGTAAGAACGTTCTCGACTACGACAACGTCATGAACACTCAGCGCCAGGTCATCTACGAGGAGCGCAACAAGATTCTCGACGGCAAGGACCTGAACGCCCACATCGACGAGGTCACGCTTGACACCGTTCAGCGCAGGGTCGCTGAGTTCTGCCCGGAGGGCAAGGGCCACGACGAGTGGGATCTCGAGGGCCTGAACAAGTGGATTGCCGAGCTTACCGGCGCCAAGGAGCTCCCCGAGATCGGCGAGGAGGACGGCCAGGGCGAGGTGACCGACGCGGTCGACGCGTTCGTGGACAAGGCCTTCGCCGAGAAGTCCGAGCGCCTTGGCGACGATATCATGCAGTCGCTGTCCGCCCAGGTCATGCTCCGCGTTATCGACACCCGCTGGATGGCGTATCTCCAGGAGATGGACTACCTCAAGACGGGCATTGGCCTGCGCGGTTTCGGCCAGCGCGACCCGCTCGTCGAGTACAAGGGCGAGGCGTTCGCCGCCTTCACCGAGCTCGTCAACACCATGTACGAGGATTACCTGCGCACCATCCTGCGTATTGAGGTGGTCGCAAAGCGTCAGGCTGCCCCGGTGACCTCTGAGGAGCCCGAGGAGCTTCGCGGCGCCCGCTATTCCGGCCCCGCGGAAGTCGATGGTGACCAGGGCGCGCGTCACGCCGCTCCGGCTGGCGCTCCCAAGGGCACGACGTACCGCAAGGCGGACGACGCCGACCCCTACGTGAACGTTGGACGAAACGACCCCTGCCCCTGCGGCAGCGGCAAGAAGTTCAAGAACTGCCACGGCAGGAACCGCTAGGAACCTTCGAATGGCGGATATAACTAAGGACACGCTCGACGCTCTGCGCGCGCGTCTCGTCGAGGTGGAAGGCTATCTCCACATCGACGAGCGCCGTCTGGACGTCAAGCGCCTCGAGGAGCAAAGCGCGGACCCGGCGCTTTGGAACGATGCGGACGCCGCTCGCGACGTGATGGCACAGCTTGCTTCGGCAAAGTCTGATGTTGCCGCCATCGACGGCGCGCGCGCCAAGCTCGATGACGCCGCCGCCGCGTTCGAGCTCGGCGAGGAGATGGGAGACGACGATCTTCTTGCCGAGGCGGCGGAATCCGCGGTGGCGCTCGAGGACGAGCTCTCGGAGCTCGAGCTTTCCAGCTGGTTTACCGACGATCTCGATCACGGCGACGCAATCGTTACCGTTACGCCGGGACAGGGAGGACTCGAGGCCCAGGACTGGTGCGAGATGCTCTTTCGCATGTACCTGCGCTACTGCGACCGTCGTGGCTGGAAGGTTGATGTCAACGATTGCCCCGCGGGAGAAGTCATCGGTATCGACCGCGCGACCTTCACGGTTCACGGCAAGAATGCCTATGGAATGCTGCGCGCAGAGGGCGGCGTCCATCGCCTTGTGCGCATCTCGCCGACCGACGCCCAAAAGCGGCGCCAGACTACCTTCGCCGGCGTGGAGGTGCTCCCGGTCCTTCCCGACGACGTCGAGGTCGACATCGATCCCAAGGATCTGCGCATCGACGTGTATCACGCTACGGGTCACGGTGGGCAGGGCGTAAACACAACGGACTCCGCCGTTCGCATCACGCACCTTCCCACCGGCACCGTGGTTACCTGCCAAAACGAACGCAGCCAGCTCCAGAACAAGGCCTTCGCCATGAACATCCTGCGAAGCCGCCTGTACGAGATGGAACTCGAGAAACGCGCCGCCGAGCTCGAAGAGCTGCGCGGCCCGAAGCGAGACATCGGCTTCGGAAACCAGATTCGAAGCTACGTCCTCTACCCGTATCAGATGGTCAAAGACCTGCGCACGGGCGTAGAGACGGGCAATGTCGAGTCCGTTCTTGACGATGGAGACCTCGACAAGTTCATCATCGGATATCACCGCTGGGCGACCGGCGAGGCGGACCCGGAGTAGGAGAACTATGAGCGAGTCTCGCTGGCGTGTGCGTCTTCGCGACCTCACGCTCATCATCGTTGGCTCGGCGATTTTTGCCGTGGGCGTCGATTGCTTTGAGATTCCGAACGGCCTTGCGGCCGGAGGCATCACGGGCCTGGCGACGGTGTTTTACGCGCTTGCCGGGGCAGTGGGGATCTATCTGCCCGTCGGCCTTCAGACGATCGTGATGAACGTCTTCCTGCTGATGCTCGTCATAAAGAGCGGCAACCGCGGCTATATCGTCCGCACCATCATCGGCATCATCGCCTGTGGCATCTTTACCGACGCCCTCGTGCCCTATCTGCCGGTGCTCGGCAACGGCGACCTTCTGCTTTGCGCCTTGTGGGGCGGTGTGATTACGGGCCTTGGCCTGGGCCTTGTTTTCCGCACGGGCGGAAATACCGGCGGAACCGACATCATCTGCCAGCTCATGGCAAAGAAGTTCTCGTTGCCGATCGGCACGTCCATCATCATCTTGGACGGCCTCGTCATCGCCGCGTCGGCGCCTGTCTTCTCCATCGAGAACGCCCTGTACGCCGCCGTGGCCATGTACATCTGCGGCAAGGTCATCGACATGGTCGTCGATGGCCCGCGCTCGGAGCGAGCGGCCTACATTATCTCGGTCAAGCACGCCGAGATAGCCAACGCGATCATGTACGACCTCAATCGCGGATGCACCGAGCTTCAAGCAAGGGGCGTGTGGAGCGGCAATGACCGCCCGGTGCTCTTCTGCGTGCTTGGACGCAACCAGGTCCCCCTGCTAAAGGAAGTGGTCGCCGAGGCGGACCCGGAGGCGATCGTCTTCATCTCGGAGGTGCATGAGGCCTTCGGAGAAGGTTTCGGTAACATCGCAGGTTAGTAGCCGCGGCGAGTTGGCAGGAAGGGCACTTCTTGCCGGCTCGCCGCGAGCTTTGCCGATGCGTATCGCGAGTTTGCGATTCTTTGGCCGCGGGTACACACTTAAGGTATCCATATCGAGAGGAACCGCTTCATGTTCGAGAAGTTCACCGACAAAGCTCGCAAGGTCATCAGCCTTGCGCAGGACGAGGCCCGATCCCTGGGCCAGATGTACGTAGGCACCGAGCACCTGCTTCTCGGCCTGATCAAAGAGAAGGAAGGCATTGCCGCCCAGGCCCTCGCCAAGCTCGACGTGACCTACGACGAGACGCTTTCGACGGTGCGCAGCCTGACCGCCGAGGAGGCCGAGCCCGTCCCCGGTGGCCACATACCCTTCACGCCCCGTGCGAAGCGCGTGCTCGAGGGCGCTTATCGCGAGACCATGACCCATGGCCAGACCTATATCGCGACCGAGCACCTTCTGCTGGGCATCGTCGCGGAGGGCAACGGCCGCGCCATGGACGCGCTCAGGGCCATGGGGCTCTCGGCAGACGCTGTCCGCAATGCCGTCAACGAGCTCATCGCCCAAGATGAGGGCAATCACCCCAAGCAGGGCGGAAACGTGGGCCAGGTCTTCATCGGCATGGGGGCTCCCGCGAGCGCTCAGGCTGCATCCGACGACGAGTCGATGCTCGAGAAGTACGGGCGCAACCTCACGAAGCAGGCGGCCGAGGGCGGCCTCGACCCCGTGATCGGCCGCGATGCCGAGATCGAGCGCGTCATGCAGGTGCTTGCTCGCCGCCAAAAGAACAACCCGCTCGTCCTGGGCGACCCCGGCGTCGGCAAAACCGCCATCGTCGAGGGGCTGGCGCAGCTTATCAGCTCGGGCAACGTGCCGGATATCCTGCGCGGAAAGCAGATCTGGACGCTCGACATGGCCTCGCTGGTCGCCGGCTCCAAGTATCGCGGCGAGTTCGAGGAGCGCATGAAGAAGGTCGTGCGCGAGCTCGAGGAGTCCAAGCAGGACATCCTCTTTATCGACGAAATTCACACCGTGATCGGCGCCGGCTCGGCCGAGGGGTCCATCGACGCCGCCGCAATCCTTAAGCCGCCTCTGTCCCGCGGCGAGATTCAGGTCATCGGCGCGACCACTGCCGAGGAGTACCGCAAGCACATCGAGAAGGACACCGCCTTCGAGCGCCGTTTCCAGCCGGTGAACATCGGAGAGCCCTCGGTCGAGGATACCCTCAAGATCATCGCAGGCCTCAAGGACCGCTACGAGAAGCACCACCACGTGCGCTATACCGACGCCGCCGTCCAGGCCGCCGTCACCCTCTCGAGCCGCTATGTCCAAGACCGGTTCCTGCCCGACAAGGCAATCGACGTGCTGGATGAGGCGGGCGCGCGCACGCGCGTTCACCGCATGGTGCTGCCTCCCGAGATCGCCCAGGTCGACGCCGAGCTCGCCCGCACCCGCGAGGAGAAGTCGGCGGCTGCCGAGGCCCAGGAGTTCGAGGACGCCGCGCGGCTGCGCGACGAGGAGAAGGCTCTTATTGCCAAGCGCGACGAGCTCGAGACGGCATGGCGCCGCGGGCTCGAGGACAACGTCGTCGAGGTCGACGAGGACGACATCGCCGACGTCGTTTCGAGCATCACCGGCGTTCCCGTCTCGAACCTCACCGAGGCCGAGGCCTCCAAGCTCCTGCGCTGCGAGGATGTGCTCCACCAGCGCGTCGTTGGGCAGGACGAGGCCGTGACCAAGGTGGCGCGCGCCATCCGCCGCAGCCGCAGCCCGCTCAAGGACCCGCGTCGCCCCGGCGGCTCGTTCATCTTCCTCGGCCCCTCGGGCGTGGGCAAGACCGAGCTCGCCAAGTCGCTCGCAGAGTTCCTCTTTGGCAGCGAGGATGCGCTCATCACCTTCGACATGTCCGAGTTCATGGAGAAGCACGCCGTCTCCAAGCTCGTCGGCGCCCCTCCGGGATACGTCGGCTACGACGAGGGCGGCGAGCTCACCAAGGCGGTGCGCCGCAGGCCCTATTCCGTCATCCTCTTTGATGAGATCGAGAAGGCACACCCCGACCTCTTCAACGTGCTTCTTCAGATCCTTGACGAGGGCCGTCTGACCGACGGGCAGGGCCGTCACGTCGACTTCTCGAACACCGTGATCATCATGACGTCCAACATCGGCGCGCGCGACATCGCGCAGACGTCGACCTTGGGCTTCTCGGCGCTCGGCGCGGGCGGGCTCTCCGACAAGGAGATCACGAGCCGCGTGATGAGCGAGCTCAAGAAGCTCTTCCGCCCTGAGTTCCTCAACCGCGTGGACGAGATCGTCGTCTTCAAGTCTCTTACGAACGAGCAGCTCCGCGGCATCGTCGACCTAATGATCGCCGAGCTTCGCGAGAGACTCATCACTCAGGGGATGTCCATCGAGCTCACCGACGCCGCGCGCGACATCGTGGCGAAGGAAGGCGCTGACCCGGTCTACGGCGCGCGCCCGCTGCGCCGCGCCATCCAGACCCTCATTGAGGACCCGCTTTCCGAGGAGCTCCTCCAGGGCGGCTGGGCGGCCGGCGACATCGTCAAGGTCCGCGCCAAGGACGGAAAGCTCGTCTTCGACAAGGAGAAGGGCCCCATCCCCGAGCCTCGCCGCCGTGAGAGCATGGCGCGCCCGAGCTTCCGGCTCGACGATGCGCCCTCGCCCTCGCGCCTACCCGGCGGAGCCGCCGGCGGCGGTCTCGCCGCGTCGGGCGAGTAGACGCCCGAAAACCCGCCCGCGCCAACAGCAAGGCGCCGGACAACATATCCCGCCGGCCTCGCGCCGGCCGCACCTCTTGAGGAGGCATTGATGGACAACGCCCTGTTCGAGCTCAACTACGACGACCGCCAGGCTCGCCTGGAGGACGCCATCCGCATGACCGCTCCCGGAACGGCCCTGCGCCATGCCCTCGACATGATCATCGCCGGGCACATGGGCGCCCTTATCTGCGTTGGGGACACGGAGAACGTGCTTGCCGCCGGCGATGACGGCTTCAAGCTCGACGTCTCCTTCACCTCAAACCGACTCTTCGAGCTGTGCAAGATGGACGGCGCTGTGGTCCTGGACAAGGACCTGACCAAGATCCTTCGGGCCAACTACCACCTGAACCCCGACCCGTCGCTGCCCACGACCGAGACGGGCACGCGCCACAGGACCGCGGCGCGCATGAGCCTTCTTACCAAGGCGGTCGTGGTGTCGGTGTCCGAGCGCCGCCAGGTCGTCAACGTCTACGTCGACGGCTCGGGTTTTGAGCTGAAGCCGCTTGCGAGCCTGATGGTCTCGGTCAACCAGCTCGCGGTTGCCATGCAGAACACGCGCCAGCAGCTCGACCGTAGCCTACTGCGCCTTACGAGCCTCGAGCTCGACAACTACGTCACTCTGGGCGACGTCACGAACATCTTCTATCTCTTCGAGACCTTGATGACGGCCGACAACGAGCTTGAGGACTGCATCATGCAGCTCGGCCGCGAGGGCAGGACCGTCTCGATGCAAAGAAGCGAGCTGCTCGGCAGTATGGACGAGGCCTACACCCTCATGATCCGCGACTACGCGAGCGACTCCTCCGAGGAGTCTGCGCGCCAGATTCGCGCCAAGCTTCACGAGGCCGACAACACCAAGCTCCGTTCCGCAAAGTACGTCGCCAAGCTGCTGGGCTACACCGACGAGCGCGGCGAGGACTCCATCATGACGCCGCTCGGCCTGCGCACGCTTTCGCGCGTCTCGGTCGTTCGCGACGGCATGGCCGACAAGCTCGTCGACGAGTACGGCTCGCTCCAGGAAGTCCTCGAGGCCGTCGACGACGACCCGGCGCGCCTGGGCGAGATCGGCGTCAAGAACCCCGGCGTTCTGGCCAACAGCCTGCACCGCATGTGGGGTAAGAGCGAATGAGTGCGCCCAAGACATGCGCCTGCCCCCGCGCCGAGCGTGTGGGGGTCGGGGGCGAGAGGGCCGATACCTGCGCGATCATCCTCGCCGGCGGAACCGGAGAGCGCTTTGGCGACCCGAGGGGCAAGCAGTTCGCCGAGCTGTGCGGGCTGCCCATCATGAGCTGGTCGGTGATGGCGTTCGACCGCGCCCCGAGCGTCTCGTCCATCGTCATCGTCTGCGCGCCGGACAAAGTCTCCGCGGTTCAGCAAGAAGTGCTCTCGCACCTCACGCTGGCCAAGCCGGTGGGGTTCGCCCCCTCGGGAGCCACTCGGCAGGATTCCGTGTACTCCGGCCTGCAATCTGTCCCGCGCGACGCGGCGCTCGTTGCCGTGCACGACTCGGCACGCCCCCTCATCGAGGTCGAGTCGATTGAGCGCTGCTGCGCCGCGGTTCGCGCCGACGCGTCTCTTGCCGGCGCCATCTGCGCAAACCGCTCGGTCGACACGCTCAAGCTCGTCGAGGGCAACAAAATCGTCGCCACCCCCAACCGCGAGTTCTACTGGGTTGCCCAGACCCCGCAGGTGTTTTACGCAAAACCCCTCATGGCCGCATATAAAGCGGCGCTTTGGGAGGGTTTTGCGGGTACCGACGACGCCTCGCTCGTCGAGCGCCACGGCGGTACCGTCAAATGCGTCGAGTGTCCGCGCGACAACATCAAGGTGACGGTTCCCGAGGATCTTGCCGTCGCCGCGGCAACGATGGAGCAGCGCCTTGTCGAGGAGGGCTGCGGAAGACGCTACGGAAGGGATTCCCAATGACCATGCGCATAGGCCACGGCTTCGATGTCCACGCCTTTGCCCCCGGGCGCCGGTGCGTGCTCGGCGGAGTCGACGTTCCTTGTGAACAGGGGCTTCTTGGCCACTCCGACGCCGATGTGCTCGTGCATGCGCTCATGGACGCCATCTTGGGCGCCCTGCGTGAGGGCGACATCGGAAAGCTTTTTCCCGACACCGACCCCGCCTATGAGGGCGCCGACTCCATCGAGCTGCTGGGGCGGGTGGCCGAGCTCGCGGCAAAGAAGGGCTTCGAGATCGTGGACTGCGACTGCACCGTCGCCGCGCAGGCGCCCAAGCTCGGGCCGTACCGCGAGCAGATGCGGGAGAACATGGCGCGTGCCATGGGAGTGCCCGTAGACTCGGTGGGCGTCAAGGCGACCACGACCGAGCGCCTCGGCTTCGTCGGCCGCAGGGAGGGCATCGTCGCCTGGGCGGTCTGCATTCTTCGGAAGGCATAGCCTCGCGGGTTTTGGTCCCGCGTGTGTATTAACCTGTGTGAGTAGTTACGTTAGTTTGAGGAACAAGGAGCGCAACATGCTCGTCTACAACAGCCAGACGCACCGCAAAGAGGAGCTTAAGCCCATCGAAGAGGGCAAGATCCGCATGTACGTCTGCGGTCCTACGGTCTACGACCAGATCCACATCGGCAATGCGCGCACGTTCCTGTCGTTTGACGTGATCCGCCGCTACCTCATGTTCAAGGGCTATCAGGTCACGTTTGCCCAGAACCTTACCGATGTCGACGACAAGATCATCAACCGCGCCAATGAGCAGGGCCGCACCGCCGCTGAGGTTGCCGAGGAGTTCTCGAACGCCTTCATCGAGCAGATGCACCGCTTCGGCATCCTCGACCCCGACATCCGTCCGCGTGCCACACGCGAGATCGAGGCCATGCAGGAGATGATCTCGCTTCTGATCGAGCGCGGCAACGCCTACCCCGTGCCCTCCGGCGACGTGTACTTCTCGGTTCGCTCTGACCACAACTACGGCATTCTCTCGGGTCGCGATCTCGACCAGCTTCGCGCCGGCGAGCGCGTCGAGGTCAACGACGAGAAGCGCGACCCCTTCGACTTCGCCCTCTGGAAGGCTGCCAAGCCCGGCGAGCCCAGCTGGCCCTCCCCGTGGGGAGAAGGGCGCCCCGGCTGGCACACCGAGTGCTGCGCGATGATCCACCGCTATCTCGGAACGCCCATCGACATCCACGGCGGCGGCGCCGACCTCATCTTCCCGCACCACGAAAACGAGACCGCCCAGGCCATGTGCGCCTGGGACAAGGCCCTCGCGAACACTTGGATGCACGCCGGCATGCTTCGCGTCGACGGCGACAAGATGTCGAAGTCGCTCGGCAACTTCTACACGCTCAAGGAGGTTCTGGACAAGTATCCGGCGGATGCCGTGCGCCTGCTTATGCTCCAGACCCAGTACCGCGCGCCGCTTGACTTCAGCTTCGAGCGCCTCGATGGCAGCGTGGGCACGCTGGAGCGCCTGCAGACCTGCGTGCGCAACCTGCGCTGGGCCGCCACGAGCAAGCCTAAGGGCGGCGAGCTCGACGAGAGCGACCGCGCGTTCGGGCGCGCTGTGGACGAGGCGCGCGAGGAGTTCGGGCGCCAGATGGACGACGACTTCAACACCGCCGGCGGCCTTGCCGCGATCTTCTCGCTGGTCACCGCTTCGAACAGCTATCTGGACGCGGCTGGCAATAAGTACGCCAGCGCCGTGTGCCTGCGCGCCGCGGACACCATCTGCGAACTGTGCGGCGTCCTCGGCATCGACCCGGCGCGCAACGCCGGCGAGGAGCTCCCCCACGAGCTCGTTGACCTTGCTCGTGAGCAGGCGGGATACGAGGGCGATTCCGCCGAAGAGGCGGCCGACGTCCTTCTTGACGCCCGTCAGGAGGCCCGCGCCGCCAAGGACTGGGGCCGCGCCGACGCCATTCGCGACGGCATCACGGCGCTCGGCCTCGTGGTAGAGGACACCGCCGCCGGCGCCCGCCTTCACAGGAAGGCCTAAGCGATGGCAAGAAGCAATCAGCAGCGCGCAGGCCAGGGACGTCCCGCTCCTCAGGGTGGCCGCGGCCGCTCGGGTAGGCAAGGCAAGGGCAAGGCGCCTCAAGGCGCCTCCCGCGCCCCGCAGCGGGGCCGCGGCGGTCGTCCCCAGGCGTCGGGCGGAGCTTCCCGTTCCGACCTCATCGAGGGTCGTCGCGCCGTGGAAGAAGCGCTCGCGGCGGGTATGCCGCTTAAAAGCGCCATGGTCGCCGCGTCTGCCGGGCAGGCCGACCCGGCGCTCGACCGCATCGTCGGCAGGCTCGAGGAACGCGGGGTTCCCGTCGAGTATGTCCCGCGAATGCGCCTTGACCAGCTTTCGAGCCACGGTGCCCATCAGGGCATCGTCGTGCGCGCCAAGCCTTTCGAGTACGCCGAGCTCGCCGACGTGATTCGCGCCGCCGGCAACGGCGACGCGCTCGTCATCGTGCTCGACCACGTTACCGACGAGGGCAACTTCGGCGCCATTGTCCGCACCGCCGAGGTCGTCGGCGCCGCGGGCGTGGTCATCGCGAACGCCCGCGCAGCAAAGGTGGGCGTGGGCGCGTACAAGACCTCGACCGGCGCCGTGCTCCATATCCCGATCGCTCAGGTATCCAACCTCGCCCGCGCCGTCGAGCGCCTCAAGGAGGCCGGCTTTTGGGCCTGCGCGTCGACCGAGCACGCCGAGGCAGACGTGTGGGGCACGCCGATGGGAGGGCGACTCGCCCTCGTTATGGGGTCCGAGGGCTCGGGAATCTCGCGTCTCGTCCTCGAGAAGTGCGACTTCGCGGCCAAGCTCCCGCAGCGCGGCCGCGTGGAGTCGCTCAACGTCGCCCAGGCCACTACCGTTATGGCCTACGAATGGCTCCGACGCGTGAGCACGGGGGCGTAGGCGTGGCAAAAGCAAGCAAGCAGCTCGACCTTCTGGTTGTGGACGGCTACAACGTCATCTTCAAATCCGAGCGCTATATGGCACGCATGGACCGCACCGGCGTGTCGGATCCCTTCGAGCGGGCGCGAGAGCTCCTTATATCCGACGTAGCCGCCTACGCCAAGGGCAAGTATGAACCTGTCGTGGTCTTCGACGCCGCGAACAACGTCTCGCCCGAGCGCCCTTACACAACCAAGGGCGGCATCCGGACCATCTTCTCTAAGACAGGGGAGAGCGCCGACACCGTGATCGAGCGTCTTGTGACGGAAGAGCGCATGGTACCCCATGCCGTCACGGTCGTGACCTCCGACTCGACCATTCGAGCCACGGTGGGCGGCATACCCGTGACCAAGATCTCGAGCGACGTGCTTGTCCACGATGTGGACGTCTTGGCGCATGAGTACGAGAGCGAGAACGCTGCCAGACAGCGCCAGCGCATGACGCTCGAGGACCGACTGTCGCCTGAGCAGCGAGAAAAGCTCTGGAAGCTCCTTGGCCGCTAGCGCTCGCGGCCAGTAGCAGCTATACTCAACTGACCCGCCGGCATGGCTCAATGGCAGAGCAACGGTTTTGTAAACCGTGGGTTGGGGGTTCGACTCCCTCTGCCGGCTCCAGAAATTATTTTTTGGCCTCGAGATATATTCTCGGGGTCATTTTTGATTTAAAGAAGCCGAGCGGCAATCGCGAGCCATATAAACATATGCCTTCAACTGGGGATGTGCAGAAAATGAGGAGTGGATACGCCCGGATACGGGGTATACGTTGACAAGAATTTGGACGAGCCGTAATATTTCAAACCGCTTGCAGAGGACATTGTTTCCCGGCGAGTTCTTGATAACGGAATGGGGATGTGGCACAGCGGCAACTGCGGCGGACTGTAAATCCGCTCCCTCTGGGTTCCCTGGTTCGAGTCCAGGCATCCCCACCATGCCCGTGTAGCTCAGTAGGTAGAGCACTTCGTTGGTAACGAAGAGGTCACCGGTTCGAATCCGGTCGCGGGCTCCATTTTCAAGATGTTCGGCACTATGCCGGTGTAGCTCAGCTGGTTAGAGCACGCGGCTCATACCCGCGATGTCACTGGTTCGAATCCAGTCACCGGTACCAGAGCTTCAGGCGGCGGCTTCGGTCGCCGCTCAGCATATCTAGCAGTAAGTTCTTCCTAAAGGAGGATGGCAATGGCCAAGGAGAAGTTCGACCGTTCTAAGCCGCACGTAAACATTGGTACGATTGGTCACGTCGACCACGGCAAGACCACCACGACCGCCGCTATCACCAAGGTTCTCTCTGAGTGCGAGGGCTGCAAGGCCGACTTCACCGCCTTCGAGAACATCGACAAGGCTCCCGAGGAGCGTCAGCGCGGCATTACCATCAACGTTGCTCACATCGAGTACGAGACCTGGGAGCGCCACTACGCTCACGTCGACTGCCCGGGCCACGCCGACTACATCAAGAACATGATTTCCGGCGCTGCTCAGATGGACGGCGCTATCCTGGTCATCGCTGCTACCGACGGCCCCATGGCTCAGACCCGCGAGCACATCCTCCTCGCCCGTCAGGTCGGTGTCCCCTACATCATCGTCTTCCTGAACAAGTGCGACATGGTTGACGACGAGGAGCTCATCGACCTGGTCGAGATGGAGACCCGTGACCTCCTCTCCGAGTACGACTTCCCCGGCGACGACCTGCCGATCATCCGCGGCTCCGCCCTTGGCGCCCTCAACGGCGAGCAGAAGTGGGTTGACTCCATCGTCGAGCTCATGCACGCCGTCGACGACTACATCCCGACGCCGGCCCGCGACGACGAGAAGCCGTTCCTGATGGCTATCGAGGACGTTATGACCATCTCCGGCCGCGGTACCGTTGCCACCGGTCGTGTCGAGCGTGGCGTCCTGAAGATCAACGAGCCCGTTGAGATCGTCGGCATCAAGGAGACCCAGACCTCCGTTGCCACCGGCATCGAGATGTTCCGCAAGACCATGGATGAGTGCATGGCTGGCGACAACGTCGGTATCCTTCTCCGCGGCATCAAGCGTGAGCAGATCGAGCGTGGCCAGGTCCTCTGCAAGCCGGGCTCCGTTACCCCGCACAAGAAGTTCCTCGGCGAGATCTACGTCCTTACCAAGGAGGAGGGTGGCCGTCACACCCCGTTCTTCGCTGGCTACCGTCCTCAGTTCTACTTCCGCACCACCGACATCACCGGCGATGTCCAGGAGCTCACCGACTCCAACGGTACCAAGGTTGAGATGGCTATGCCTGGCGACCACATCACCGTCACTTGCGAGCTCATCCACCCCATCGCTATGGAGCAGGGCCTCAAGTTCGCTATCCGCGAGGGTGGCCACACCGTCGGCGATGGCCGCGTGACCTCCATCATCGAGTAGATTTAGTTTCTTTCTCTGCTTGATTACCCGGCACCCGTTTGGGTGCCGGGTTTTCTTCTTTCTCATATGTGTTGCAGTTATGTGCAGGAAGGCAAAGATCGCGCAGGTGCTTGACACCAAAAGCGTTACTACTGTATTGTTTACCACCGCGTCACTCCGAATAAAGACACGGAGATGACAACGTGTTCAGGAGGATTCATGCGTACTCTGGTTACTCTTGCGTGCACTGAGTGCAAGCGCCGCAACTACACCACGGACAAGAACAAGGCTAACAACCCCGATCGCATGGAGTTGAAGAAGTATTGCCGTTGGTGCCGTAAGCACACGCTCCACAAGGAGACCCGCTAAACTTTAGCGGTGGGTCTTCACTCACAGGCCAGTAGCTCCAATGGTAGAGCGGCGGTCTCCAAAACCGTTTGTTGAGGGTTCGAGTCCTTCCTGGCCTGCCAGATTTCACCACCGGCTTTCCCGAAAGGGTTAGCCGGTTTCTATGTACAGAACTATTTAGGGAGATCGTCCATGGCGAACAAGGACCGTCAAAAGAGGAGTGCCCGCAAGGCACGCGCCGACGAGCGCGCCCGCCTCGAGGCTATCCAGGCGTCTTCTGCTCCTGCCGGGGATTCCCAGGCTGCGCCGAAGAAGGAGGAGGCCTCCAAGGCCGTCTCAAAGGCCGAGAAGAACAAGAAGCCCGGCTTCTTTAAGCGCATCGCCAATTGGTTCGGTGACGTCAAGACCGAGATGCGCCGCGTGACGTGGCCCACCAAGGATGAGCTCAAATCCTACTCTGTGGCAGTTATCGCCATGCTCATCGTCTTCGGCGTTCTTATCTGGCTTGTCGACACCGGTATTGTTGCCGCTCTGGCGGGCTTCACCGGTCTGAGGGGGTAGGCAATGGCAAAGCGTTGGTACGTCATCCACACTTACTCCGGTTACGAGAACAAGGTCAAGACCGACCTTGAGCACCGTATCGAGATCTACGGCCTGCAGGACAAGGTCGTCGACATCAAGATTCCGACCGAGGAAGTCACCGAGCTCAAAGAGGGCGGCAAGCGCGAGATCAAGGAAAACAAGGTCTTCCCGAGCTATGTGCTCGTGCGCATGGAGGTCGACGACAACACGTGGGCCGTCGTCCGCAACACCCCCGGCGTCACCGGCTTCGTTGGCCTCGACGGCAAGCCCACGCCGCTTCGCCGCGATGAGTTCGACAAGATCATGCGTCGTTCCGGCGATCGCTCTGTCCGTAGTACCGAGCCCGCCCCCAAGCGCACCAACATCAACCTCGAGGTCGGCCAGGCCATCAAGGTTGTCTCTGGTCCTCTTGCCGACTTCGATGGCCAGGTTTCCGAGGTCATGTCCGAGTCCGGCAAGGTCAAGGTCATGCTCACCATCTTTGGCCGTGAGACTGCCGTCGAGCTTACCCTCGACCAGATTGCAACGATCGGCTAGATATCCCGTTCGGACCCGTTCCCGTGAGGGATTGCTTCTCGGGCCGGCGCTTATATAGTTCTCTGTCTACGCACTTACTTTCAGGAGGTTCTCATGGCCAAGAAGGTCACGAAGTTCATCAAGCTCCAGATCCCCGCAGGCGCCGCTAACCCCGCGCCTCCCGTTGGTCCCGCCCTTGGCGCTGCCGGCGTGAACATCATGCAGTTCTGCCAGGCCTTCAACGCTGCCACCAAGGACAAGTCCGGCGACATCATCCCCGTCGAGATCACCGTCTACGAGGACAAGTCCTTCGACTTCGTCACCAAGACCCCGCCTGCGGCCAAGCTCATCCTCAAGGAGCTCGGCATCAAGAGCGGCTCTGGCGTGCCCCAGCGCGACAAGGTCGGCCAGCTCTCCCAGGAGCAGCTCACCAAGATCGCCGAGATCAAGATGCCGGACCTCAACGCCAACGACATCGAGGCCGCCAAGAAGATCGTCGCCGGCACCGCTCGCTCCATGGGCGTCACCGTCGCCGAGTAACTCACAAAACACGGCACCACGCGCCCTCACTTGTGGGGGCGCTTATCCAGTAGTGCGGGTAACCGCAGAAGATGTGGGAGGGCGTATGCCCGCTGACCACAGGAGGTATTTGAATGCCTAAGCACGGTAAGAACTACAACAACAACGCCGCCAAGGTGGACTCCGCCAAGCTCTACACCCCGAAGGAGGCCATGACCCTCGTCAAGGAGCTCGCCTCCGCCAAGTTTGACGAGACCGTCGAGGTTTCCATCCGCCTCGGTGTCGATACCCGTAAGGCCGACCAGAACGTCCGCGGCTCCATCTCCCTGCCCCACGGCACCGGCAAGACCGTCCGCGTCGCCGTCTTCGCCGAGGGCGAGAAGGCTCGCGAGGCCGAGGAGGCCGGCGCTGACATCGTTGGCTCCGACGAGCTCGTTGCCCAGATCCAGAAGGGCGAGATCAACTTCGACGCTGCCATCGCCACCCCGAACATGATGGCCAAGGTCGGCCGCATCGGTAAGATCCTCGGCCCCCGTGGTCTCATGCCGAACCCCAAGCTCGGCACCGTGACCATGGATGTCGCCAAGATGGTCTCCGAGCTCAAGGCTGGCCGTGTCGAGTACCGCGCCGACCGTTACGGCATCTGCCACGTTCCCATGGGCAAGGCTTCCTTCGACGTCGAGAAGCTCGTTGAGAACTACGCTGCTCTCTACACCGAGATCCTCCGCGTGAAGCCCTCCAGCGCCAAGGGCAAGTACGTCAAGTCCGTCGCCGTCTCCTCGACCATGGGCCCTGGCGTCAAGATCGACTCCAGCGTTACCCGCGACTTCCTCGCTGAGTAGCAAAGGCGTAAGCTTCTATTTGTAGAAGTTGTAGTGTGCTTGACGGACGTCTTGCGTAATGCCAAACTAGGCAATTGCGCAAGACGTCCGTTTTGTGCATACATAGCACGTTCCGCTGCCAAAGACAGCCGGTGCCGCAAGGCTCAAAGGGGAGTACCCGCCTGCCGAGGTGGTCTCAGAGATAGCATCTTCGAGAACCCCGCTTTGGCTGTGCCAGGTGGGGTTCTTTTCTGCGAGAAGGGCCCGCCCAGAAATCGGCGGCTCGTGCCCGGAAGCAGAATACAAGGAGGTGTAATCAATGCCCTGCAAAGCAAACGTCAACATGCTCGACAAGGTCTCCGAGTCCATCGAGAACTCCAAGGGTGTCTTCGTGGTCAACTACCTCGGTCTCACCGTTAAGGAGGCTCAGGAGGTCCGCCGCGCCCTGCGCGAGGCTGGCGCCGAGATGAAGGTGTTCAAGAACAACATCGTCAAGCTCGGTCTCGAGAAGGCTGGTCTGCCCGACATCAGCGAGACCCTCGCTGGTCCGTGCGCCTACGTCTTCTACGAGAAGGACGCCGTCGCCGCCGCCAAGGTGATCAAGGAGCAGTCCGAGAAGCTCAAGAAGATGGAGTTCGTCGCCGGTATCGCCGACGGCACCGCTCTGTCCGCTGAGGAGGCCAAGGCCTACGCCGACCTGCCCTCTCACGAGGAGCTCCTGGCTCAGCTCGTGTTCGTCATGGCGAGCCCGCTCTCTGGTATCGCCCAGGTTTGCGCCGGTCCCGCTCGTGGCCTCGCCACTGCGCTCAAGGCCGTCGCCGACCAGAAGGAGGCCGCGTAAATTCGCGCGCCTGCTTCAAAAGCAACTTTGCACCACTTGCACCACCACATAAGACACCGGGCGGCTCTGAACCGTCGCCCGCTACAAAAGGAGAATTGACATGGCTGTCACCAAGGATGAGATCATCGAGGCCCTCAAGGAGATGCCCGCCCTCGAGCTTTCCGAGCTCGTTCACGAGCTGGAGGACGTCTTCGGCGTCTCCGCTGCCGCTCCCGTGGCCGTTGCTGCTGCCCCCGCTGCCGCTGCTGCCCCCGCCGAGGAGGAGAAGACCAACTTCGACGTCGTCCTCGAGGCTTTCGGCGACAACAAGATCGCCGTCATCAAGGTCGTCCGCGCCCTTACCTCCCTTGGCCTGAAGGAGGCCAAGGAGGTCGTCGAGGGTGCCCCCAAGGCCGTCCTCGAGGGTGCCAAGAAGGAGGACGCCGAGGCCGCCAAGAAGCAGCTCGAGGAGGCCGGCGCCACCGTCACCCTCAAGTAAGTTCGCTTACATCAGGGTTTCGACATTTGTCATCCGAAAGGGTCGTGCGTTCGCGCACGGCCCTTTTTTCTGCCTGCGATTTCAGCCTGTCTGATTTGGCAGTCATTCCAGACAGGCTGAAATGACTGCCAAATCAGACAGGCTGAAATCGCAGGGCAAAAGGGAGAAAAAGGCGGCCCGAAGGTAGTCTTCGGGCCGCCCATGAATTCTTCACAACTAATCTAGCAGCGATTTTTTAAATCTGCAGGTAAACGCGCTAGTCAATAAAAAATAAAGCATGAAGAGTCATAAGTCAAGCCTATACATTGACCAAAACAGGTGCTTCGTCTAAATTATTACGTTGCGACAATTGCCGCCTTCCACCCTTTTGAAGGAGGAAAAGCCTGGTGTCTACCACAAAGACTTCTCTCACCAAACCACAAGGCACTACTGGACGCATGACCTTCAGCAAGATCGCCCCGGCGATGGAGCTGCCGAACCTGATCTCCGTACAGAAGGAGTCGTTCGAGCACTTCATGGGCGATGGCCTCGCAGAGTCCTTCGCCGAGTTCTCCCCGATCGAGAACTCCGCCAAGACCATGCAGGTTCAGTTCGGCGACCACCAGTTCGGCGACCCGGCCCACACCATCGCCGAGTGCCGCGCCAAGGACATCTCCTACCAGGCGCCCCTCTTTGTGGACGTCCGCTTCATCAACAACGAGACCGGCGAGATCAAGGAGCAGCTCGTCTTCATGGGCGATTTCCCGCTCATGACCGACCGCGGCACCTTCGTGATCAACGGTACCGAGCGCGTCGTCGTCTCGCAGCTCGTCCGCTCCCCGGGCGTGTACTTCTCCACCGAGATGGACAACGGCATCCAGGTCCACAAGGCCCAGTTCATCCCCGCGCGCGGCGCGTGGCTCGAGTTCGAGGTCGACAAGCGCGGCCACCTCGTGGTCTCCATCGACCGCAAGCGTCGCCAGTCGGCCACGATGTTCCTGCGCGCCCTCGGCATCGCCGAGACCGACGACGAGATCCTCTCGCTGCTCGGCGACTCCGACATCGTCCGCAACACCCTCGAGCGCGACACCGCGACCACCCGCGAGGACGCCCTTCTTGAGATCTACCGTCGTCAGCGCCCTGGCGAGCCCCCCACTGTGGACTCCGCCCGCAGCCTCATCGACGGCCTGTTCTTCAACCCGCAGCGCTACGACCTCGCCCGCGTCGGCCGCTACAAGGTCAACAAGAAGCTCGGCATCGACGTCGACTCCGCCGAGAAGGTGCTTACGCAGGAGGACATCATCGCCTCCCTGCGCTACCTGCTCGCTGTCCGCGCCGGCGATCCCAACTGCCGCCTCGACGACATCGACCACTTCGGCAACCGCCGCGTGCGCACCGTTGGCGAGCTCGTGCAGAACCAGTTCCGCATCGGCATGAGCCGCATGGAGCGCGTCGTCCGTGAGCGCATGGCCTCTCAGGACGCCGACGACATCACCCCGCAGAGCCTCATCAACATCCGCCCGATCGTGGCGGCCATCAAGGAGTTCTTCGGCTCCTCGCAGCTCTCGCAGTTCATGGACCAGTCCAACCCGCTGGCCGGCCTTACCCACAAGCGTCGTCTGTCGGCCCTCGGCCCCGGCGGCCTTGCCGGCCACAAGTCCGGTTCCAGCCGTCGCACCAACGTCCCGACGGCCGTCCGCGACGTCCACAACTCGCACTACGCCCGTATGTGCCCGATCGAGACCCCCGAAGGCCCGAACATCGGCCTCATCGGCTCGCTCGCGCTCTACGCCCACGTCAACGACTACGGCTTCATCGAGGCCCCGTACCGTCGCGTCGTCGACGGCAAGGTCACCGATCAGATCGATTGGATGACCGCTGACGAGGAGGAGACCCACAACATCGCCCCGGCGAACACCCCGTTCGACGAGAAGACCGGCGAGTTCACCGAGATCGACGCTCACGGCAACCTCTTCAAGCCCGAGCGCATCATCGCCCGTACCCGCGACTTCGACGGCTCCTTCGGCGCTCCCGCCCAGGTTCCCGTCGAGGACGTCGACTACATGGACGTGAGCCCGCGCCAGCTGCTCTCCGTGGCCGCCAACCTCATTCCGTTCCTCGAGCACGACGACGCCAAGCGTACCCTCATGGGCGCGAACATGCAGCGTCAGGCCGTGCCCCTGATCCGCGCCCACGCGCCGTTCGTCGGCACCGGCATGGAGTCGCGCGCCGCGCTCGACTCCGGCGAGCTCATCCGCTCCGCCCACGCCGGCACCGTGACCGAGGCCGACGCCGCCCACGTCGTCGTATACTCCGACGCCTACGGCTCCGAGCGCTACGACCTGCCCAAGTACCAGCGCTCCAACCAGAGCACCTGCATCAACCACCGCCCGATCGTCCACGCGGGCGACGAGGTTGAGGCTGGCCAGCCGCTGGCCGACGGCACCTCCATCGATCACTCCGAGCTCGCCCTCGGCGCGAACCTCACCGTGGCCTACATGCCGTGGGAGGGCTTCAACTACGAGGACGGCATCATCGTCTCCGAGCGCGTGGTCCGCGACGACCTTCTCACCTCGGTGAACATCTCCCGTCACGAGATCGATGCCCGCGACACCAAGCTCGGCCCCGAGGAGATCACCCGCGAGATCCCGAACATGGGCGAGGACATGCTCGCCAACCTCGACGATGACGGCATCATCCGTATCGGCGCCGAGGTCGGCCCCGGCGACATCCTGGTCGGCAAGGTAACCCCGAAGGGCGAGACGGCCCTCACCGCCGAGGAGCGCCTGCTCCGCGCCATCTTCGGCGCCAAGGCCCACGATGTCCGCGACACCTCGCTGAAGATGCCTCACGGCTCCTACGGCCGCGTCGTCGATGTCGTCCGCTTCAGCCGCGAGGCCGGCGACGACCTCCCGCCGGGAGTCAACGAGCTCGTCCGCGTCTTCGTCGCTCAGCGCCGCAAGATCCAGCAGGGCGACAAGATCGCCGGTCGCCACGGCAACAAGGGCGTCGTCTGCAACGTCCTGCCCGTGGAGGACATGCCCTACATGGCCGACGGCACCCCTGTCGACGTCCTTCTTGACCCGCTGGGCGTTCCGTCCCGTATGAACGTCGGCCAGCTGCTCGAGTGCCACCTCGGCTGGGCCGCCGCGCACGGCTGGGACGACGAGTCCACCGACTCCAAGCGCTACGTCCCCGGCCCGATCAACGTCGCCACGCCCGTCTTTGACGGCGCTACCGACGTCGAGGTCGCCGAGGTTCTTCGTCGCACCAACATCAACATGGTCAACAAGGCCATGCAGGAGTACGGCGAGCACATGCGCCTCGACTTCGTCCCGCAGCTCAACGAGCGCGGTAAGACCACGCTCTACGACGGCCGCACCGGCGAGCCCTTCAAGAGCCAGATCACCGTGGGCACCTCCTACATCCTGAAGCTCGGCCACATGGTCGACGACAAGATCCACGCCCGCTCGACCGGCCCTTACTCCCTCGTCACCCAGCAGCCGCTCGGCGGCAAGGCCCAGTTCGGCGGCCAGCGCTTCGGCGAGATGGAGGTTTGGGCGCTGTACGCGTACGGCGCCGCCAACGTCCTGCAGGAGCTCCTCACGGTCAAGTCCGACGACACCAACGGCCGCGTGAAGACCTACGAGTCCATCGTCAAGGGCGAGAACGTGCCGTCCGCCGGCATCCCCGAGTCCTTCAAGGTCCTCGTCAAGGAGATCCGCTCCCTGGCGCTCGACATCCAGCCGATCTCCTACAAGAAGCGCGAGCAGCGCGGCAAGCAGGAGACCCCGGCCCAGGCCGAGGACGCCGTGGACGTCTTTGCCAACATGAACGGCGTCGACGACCTGATCGGCGGCCTCAGCAGTGACCTCGAGGGCGAGCCCGTCCTCGCAGGCGACGCGAACAGCGATAAGGAGTAACTGTGGCAGACTTCGATACCACCGACTTCGACGCGATCAAGATCTCGCTGGCCAGCGCCGACGCGATTCGCGGCTGGTCTTTCGGCGAGGTGAAGAAGCCCGAGACCATCAACTACCGTACCCTCAAGCCCGAGAAGGACGGCCTGTTCTGCGAGAAGATCTTCGGTCCCGTCAAGGACTGGGAGTGCTCCTGCGGCAAGTACAAGGGCATCCGCTTCAAGGGCATCGTCTGCGAGCGCTGTGGCGTTGAGGTCACGACGGCCAAGGTCCGTCGTGAGCGCATGGGCCACATCGAGCTCGCGGCTCCCGTGAGCCACATCTGGTACTTCAAGAGCCCCGCGACCTTCCCGCTCGCGCGTCTTCTGGACATCAAGTCCAAGGACCTCGAGAAGGTGCTCTACTTCGCCAGCTACATCATCACCAACGTCGACACCGAGGCCCGCGAGGCCGACGCCGACGACCTGCGCGAGGAGCTCGCCGCCGACCTCGAGGAGCTCGACGCCGAGCGCGACGATCAGATCGCTCGCCTGAAGGAGCAGGGCGAGGCCTCCGAGGGCGACGAGTTCGACGACTTCGAGCCGCTGTCCGCCGACGAGATCCGCGCCGGCATCGCCGACCTCGAGGAGGAGTACGAGGAGGAGAAGGCTCTCCGCCGCGACGCCTACGAGAGGTTCATGCAGCTCGAGGAGCGCGAGCTCATCTCCGATGAGGGCCTGTTCTCCGAGCTCAAGCGCTACTACGGCATCTACTTCAAGGGCGGCATGGGCGCCGAGGCCGTTCGCGAGCTTCTTCGCGGCGTCGACCTCGAGTCCGAGGCCGAGAACCTCCGCGCGATCATCGCCAACGAGGATTCCCAGAAGCAGAAGCGCGAGAAGGCCGTCAAGCGCCTCGAGATCGTCGACGCCTTCCTCAAGGGCGGCAACGACCCGGCCGACATGATCCTCGACGTCATCCCCGTCATCCCGCCCGACCTTCGCCCGATGGTCCAGCTCGACGGCGGCCGCTTCGCAGCGTCCGACCTGAACGACCTGTACCGCCGCGTGATCAACCGCAACAACCGACTCAAGCGCCTGCTTGACCTCGACGCCCCGTCGATCATCGTCAACAACGAGAAGCGCATGCTTCAGGAGTCCGTTGACGCCCTGTTCGACAACGGCCGTCGTGGCCGTCCCGTCACGGGCCGTGGCGGTCGTCCGCTGAAGTCCCTCGCCGAGGCCCTCAAGGGCAAGCAGGGCCGCTTCCGCCAGAACCTGCTCGGCAAGCGTGTCGACTACTCCGGCCGTTCGGTCATCGTCGTCGACCCGAAGCTCAAGCTGCACCAGTGCGGCCTGCCGTCGCAGATGGCCCTCGAGCTCTTCAAGCCCTTCGTGATGCGCCGCCTCGTCGAGCTCGACAAGGTCGAGAACATCAAGGGTGCCAAGCGCGCCATCGATCGCCAGCTCCCGGCCGTCTGGGACGTGCTCGAGGAGGTCATCCAGGGTCGCCTGGTGCTCCTCAACCGCGCACCTACCCTGCACCGCCTCTCCATCCAGGCCTTCGAGCCGGTCCTCGTCGAGGGTAAGGCCATCCACCTGCACCCGCTGGTGTGCGCCCCCTTCAACGCCGACTTCGACGGCGACCAGATGTCCGTGCACGTGCCTCTGTCGACTCAGGCCCAGACCGAGGCCCGAATCCTCATGCTCTCGAGCAACAACCTGCGCTCGCCGGCCTCCGGCAAGGTGCTCACCGTTCCTTCCCAGGACATGGTCTTCGGCACCTACTACCTGACCTCCGCCAAGCCCCTGGCCGACGGCCAGAAGCCCAAGGTCTACGCCGACTTCGAGGACGCCCTTCTTGCCTCCGACGCCGACAGCAAGCTTGACCTGCAGGTGCCCGTCCAGATCCGTCTGGACCCCTCCGAGGCCAACGTCGTCGAGGACGGCAAGCGCTACTTCCGCGTGCTCGTCGCCAAGGGCAAGACCGAGGACATCGACCTCAACAACGGCCCGGTCCGCTTCGAGACCACCATCGGCCGCGTCATCTTCAACCGTCAGTGCCTGCCGCCCGACTACCCCTTCATCAACTACAAGATGGTGAAGAGCGACATCGGCGCGCTGGTCAACGACTGCTGCGACCGCTACCCGCTGGCCGACGTCGAGCCGATCCTCGACGCCATCAAGGCCACCGGTTTCCACTACGCCACCCTCGGCGGCCTTACGGTCTCCGTGTGGGACGCCGTGATCCCGGGCGACAAGCCCGAGCTCATCGCCGAGGCCCAGGAGCGCGTCGATCAGATCAACGAGTACTACGAGGACGGCTTCCTCTCCGAGCGCGAGCGCCACGTCGAGGTCGTTAACGCCTGGACCGAGTGCACCGACCTGCTCGGCTCCGAGATGCTCGCGGGCTTCTCCGAGGACAACCCCATCTACATGATGGCCGACTCCGGCGCCCGTGGCTCCAAGACGCAGCTTCGCCAGCTCGCTGGTATGCGTGGCCTGATGGCCGACATGTCCGGCGAGACGATCGACCTCCCGATTAAGGCCAACTTCCGCGAGGGCCTGGAGCCGCTCGAGTACTTCATCTCGACCTACGGCGCCCGTAAGGGCCTGGTCGACACCGCGTCGCACACCTCCGACTCCGGTTACCTGACCCGCCGTCTGGTTGACATGGGCCAGGACGTTATCGTGCGCGAGGAGGACTGCGGCACCGACGAGGCCGTGACCTACCAGCTGATCAAGCCGGGCGAGACCGACGTCAACGTCGACCTCATCGGCCGCTGCGCCCTGAACCCGATCGTCGATCCCGAGACCGGCGAGGTCCTCATCGACAAGGACGGCTACATCGAGTCCAAGGCCGACCTCGAGACGCTCGTGGCCCACGGCCTCAAGAAGGTCGAGCTCCGCGCGCTTCTTACCTGCAAGAGCAAGTACGGCGTCTGCCAGAAGTGCTACGGCTGGGACCTCTCGACACGTCGTCCCGTCAACATCGGCACTGCGGTCGGCATCATCGCCGCCCAGTCCATCGGCGAGCCGGGCACCCAGCTCACCATGCGTACGATTCACTCCGGCGGCGTCGCTGGCGCCGACGACATTACGCAGGGCCTCCCGACGGTTGCCCGCATGTTCGACGTCGTCGGCAACGTCAACGAGAAGATCCTGGGCCGCGAGGCCGACCTGGCCCCCGTGTCCGGTCTTCTTCGCATCCAGCCCGAGCAGACCGAGTACCTCATCCGCATCCTGGATATGGAGGACCCGACCCGCATCATCGAGGAGTGGCGCGTCCCCGCTTCCGCCCGCTTCATGCCGGGCATCGAGGACGGCGTCGAGGTCCGCGCCGGCGACCAGATTACCCGCGGCTTCGTCAACTTCCGCAAGCTCCGTAGGCTCACCGACATCGAGTCCACGATGCACGTCTTCGTCGACTCCGTTAAGGACGTCTACACCTCGCAGGGCGTCGACCTCGACGATAAGCACATCGAGGTCATCGCGCGCCAGATGCTGCGTCGCGTCCAGGTCACCAACCCGGGCGACTCGCAGTACCTGCTCGGCGAGTACGTCGACCGCTACGTCTTCGCCGATACGGTGAAGAACATCACGCTGGCCGGCGGCACCCCGCCCGAGGCCGAGCCGGTCATCCTCGGCGCCCTCAAGGTCGCCAGCTCGATCGATTCCTGGCTCTCCAGCGCGTCGTTCATCCGCACCGCCGGCGTCCTCACCGAGGCCGCCATCGAGGGCGACGTCGACCACCTGCTGGACCTCAAGTCCAACGTCATCGTCGGCAAGCAGATCCCGGCCGGCACCGGTCTGGCGGCGTACCACAACGTCTCGACGACCTACCACGGCCAGAAGATCGACGGCCCCACCTCTCCGATGGCCAAGAGCCTTCCCGAGTGGGCTCCCGACGAGCTCAAGGGCATCGAGGAGCAGCTCCCCAAGCAGCTCGACTGGGTCGGCGACGACTACAACTTCGGCGGCGTGTACTCCAAGAACGGCCGCACCCTCTCTTCTGAGGACGCCAAGCTCTACCTCTTCGACGACCTCGGCGTGTCGCAGCGCTGGACCAACAAGTTCAGCGAGGTCGGCATCGAGACCGTCGGCGACCTCATCGGCAAGACCGAGGACGACCTGCTGCGCATCGACGGCATCGGCGCCAAGGCCATCGAGGAGCTTCGCGACGGCCTCGAGGCCCGCGGCCTGCTCTACATCCTCGAGCCCGAGGATGACGAGGCCGACAGCGAGGATCTTTCCCAGCTGCTCAACATGGTCTTCTCGCCCGACGCCGACGGCGACATCATGCTCGGCAGCGCGGCTCCCTCCAAGCACCACTTCGATGACGACGAGCTCATCGGCGGTGCTGCGGACGAGAAGGACTCCGCCACCGGCGACGTCATCAACGAGGACCTCGGCAGCCTCGACGACCTGCTCTCCGCGGTCGTGAAGTCCGAGAACGACGACTAAGCCAAGCTTGGTCCCATAGCACTGACAAGGCGGCCCCGTTTGCGCGGGGCCGCCTATTTTGTCTGCGTCATTATTGTTTAGGCATTGGGACGTGGTTTGGGTAGATCTGAACCCTTCCGGCGAGCACGGGTAGACCAGGCCCGCCCGCCCATTGCGCTGAGCAGCTCAAGTCGCTTGATTTGATGAGCCGCAATGCGGTTTAGGTCGAATATATCGACCCTGCGGGGATGGATACATATTTATGTTGTGATGGGTCGCCTCGTTACCCCCGAGATGGCGGTTGTTTCGGAGGCTTATTGGCTTCCGGAGGCCTGGCTTATCCGAGGATGCATTCCTACAGCCCGTTGACGGATTTCACCTGATTCTTTACAAGCTCTTACCTGCGGTTTTTGACAAACTGTGCATAGGGCGACGATATGAGAAGAGGTTCGTATGGGAATTAGGCGCAGGCTTGCCGGTCTTCGGGGGCTCGTCATACTTGCGGCGATCCCGGCAATGCTCGACCCAAATGATCTTCTTGGCGCATACCCGGCGCTTGCTTTGGGCGTCTTCGCGGCTTTGACTTGGTCGCTGAGCGGAGGGAGGGCGATCGGGGCACGATATGATTGCCCGCTCGCGGCCGTCACGGTTTTGCTGTTTGTTCTCAGCGCTATTACGAAGAAGGACGGGCTAGGCTCCGAATTCGCCGCGCTATGCAAAGCCGCGCCCTATGTTATTGGCGGGTTTGTCGCGTCCTCGCTGTTCCTTGCACAGTCAAGCTCGGACATAGATTCTGGGGTCCCACGCCTCGTGAGGTGCCTCGCGTTATGTGCGAGCGGCCTCGTTATGCCGTTGGGCTCCATCGCCGGATACGGTATCGCGGCCACCGATTTGTTCGCGTTTGTGGGTCCCATGCCGAAGACGTGGGCAGTCGTAGCACCGTGGCTTGTTATGAGCCTGGCAGGCTGTGCGATATCGGTGGCGCGTCTGCTTGAGACGCGCAAAAGACGGTTCGCTGCGGCAGCCTGTATGCAATTCGCTACATTTATCCTACTAATTAGTTTTATTGCTTATGGAAACAATCCGCTCATTGGCCGCGCGGTCTCGCTTTGTTCGATCGCAGTTTTCGCCTGTGAGGTCTTTGCCGACGACGGCGATGCTCCGGGGCGTCGCGAATCGGAGGCGGCGCTTATCGCTTTGGCGGTCAGCCTCTGCTTGACCGCGGTCTTCTTGGCTGCAAACGAGCTTCCAGGCTTGGGCCTGTACCCGTTCGTGGGCCAGGCGAACCCTTCGTCATCGTTCGTATTGGCTTTAGCCGCGCTGTGCGTGATGGCTCAAATGGTTCCGCTAGTCCCAAGGAAAGCCGGGCATGAGCCAGCAACGATCTCAGGTGAGGCGCCAAAGGCAATTGCGCATATCGACGGCTTATCTCCGCGCGAGAACGAGGTTCTAAACTGTCTTGCTCGCGGGCTTACGGTTGCGCAGACTTCGGCAGATCTCTCGATTTCCCCTGGTAGCGTGGGCACGTATCGGAGCCGCATCTACAAGAAGCTGGGGGTAAGAAGCGCCCAGGAGCTTCGTGCTCGAACGGCGCGCTCGACGGCGGGGGAGAATGGGCGGGCGCATAGGGCGCCGCAAATCGATGCCTCGCGGCAACCTTGCTCTTGGACTACTTTGCTGTTGTGCGGCGCGCTGGTCTTGACGGCATACCTCGGGTTACCGTCCTTGACGATGGCGGCGGAGAGGACCGGCCTTGATGGCATGCGCCTCTTGGTTGCGGCTGGTGCGATGATTGGCCTGCTTATCGACGCTTCAAGCTTGGGCTTATCGAGAAGGGCCGCGCGGTTGCTTGCCATAAGCGTGGGCGTAGCGGGTCTATCGTTCTGTCTACTGGTCGAGGGGCTTCAGTATCCGGTGGTTGCGGCCGGGCTTGACCATACGTGGTCTTTGCCGTTGTCTGCGGGCGTGATGCTTGGCTTCGCGGCGGGGAATTTCACAGGTCATAAAGGCAAAGAGGCGAACGCCGCGTTCGAAAGCCCCGCATATCTGATGCTTGGAGCACTCGGCGCGGCGTTCTTCTTGGCAAGGGCTGCGGAAGCGAGCGTGTATCTAGCTGGATGGGCAGGACGTATCTGCGGGGCTATGGTACTTGCAGGTGCATTGGGAATAATCCAACATCAAGTTCCAAACGGAATGCATACATGGCCTAAGTTGCTCCTCGCGTGCGGCTTGGCGGGAATGCTGCTGGGTGAAGGCCTGTTAAGCACAGCGATAGCGCCGCTAAGCTGGGGGTCTTTGGCAATCAACGGAACCGTTGGCGCGATCTTGGCAACGTGGACGGCGGTTGCGAATAGGGGATTCAGGCTCGCTCACGAGGTTCTACAAAATGATGTTGGAAAGCAATCTGTTCATGATTTGATGAATTCTCTTGCCTTGAGCCCTGCTGAGCGCCGTGTTTGCGAACTGCTTTTGGAGGGGATGAGCGTCCCTGGAATCGCCGAGCGGCTCGTGGTGTCGCGCAACACCGTCGCCGCGCAGAAGAAATCGGTGTATCGCAAGGCCGGTGTCCACTCTCAGGCTGCGCTCATCGAGCTATTCCTGGGTTCTTGCGGCCTGGAATCGCCCGCACGGAGGTGAGGCCGTGTATCTCTGCGACCAGATCGCGTCCTGTCGGGCACCGAAACTACCAGGTGTAATAGATTTGTTTGAACGTGTAGACGGTTCCGCTGTACCTTCCATAAGTTCCTGCTCGGACATCTATTTGCTTGGCTCCATCGTATCGATAAGACGTCCTGAACACGAGTTTGCGCGTCGTCGAGTCATAGTGAGTGACGTTGTAGCTGGAAGAGCGGAAGTTCTTAAACGTGTCTTCGACCTCCTCGATCAGCGATTGAGGGGCGATACCGTCATTGGCTAACGCGGGGGTTACTTTGCCAAAACCGAGCAACGCAACCGTGGCAATTAAGACAATCGCAAGTACGAACCTTTCGTGCCGTCTAGTCATGATGCCTCCAATGCTTTGGGGTTGTTGGATAAATATCTGCAGCGCTGCTTGGGGTCTCCTCCTTCCTATATGTCCGCACAAAGAGGCGCTGCCAATCCGCGGTGGTGGGGTGGATCTGAAGGCCTGTGGGCGTTAGGAACGCTAGCTCAGTGGCGACGTCCTCAAGCCCGGCAAAGATGTGGGAAGAAACAACGAGGCCCTTCCCCTCGCAAGCAAGCTCGCCAAGGAGGTGCGTCGCTGCGCGCGCCTTGAGCAGATCGAGTCCGTTGAGCGGCTCATCGAATAGCAGGTAATCGGCGTCCGTGGCAAGGGCACAAGCAATAACGCTGAGCTGCCGCATCCCCTGTGACATTCGTTTAACTTTGATATTAAGAAGGCCCTCTACCCCAGCTCGTTTTGCAATCGCGGCCGCATCGCACTCGTGTTCCCAGAGCTCAGCGATTGTTGTCAGGTGCTCCCTGAGCGTCATTTCCGACACGAGTGGCGAATCGCCGGGTGACGCGAAGAACACCTTCCGTGAATATACGCGGCTTCGGCCCGGCGCGGTCCCGTCGACGTCGACTTCTCCGGCTTGCAGTGTGCGCCCTTTGCCAGAGAGCGCCTTGAGCAGCGTTGTCTTTCCGGAGCCGTTCGGCGCTACGAGGGCTATGACATCTCCAGGCTCAATCTCGAGGTCGATCCCGCTCGCGACCTCATGCCGAGGATAGCCAATGGTGGCGTTTGCGATTCTTAGCATGGCGGTCTCCTCAGGCTAAGCGCGTCGATGGCAGACGACACCACCGCGAGCGCAAGACTGCTTCCCGCAAGTATTGCAATGCCTATCAGCGGATTAATCTCAACGGGGCACGTCATGAGCTGATACGGCGGATTCCCCGCGCAGGGGAGGAAAGCTGCGGGGCACAGATACGTTGGGGGCAGGAATGGAACGAGCGCAGCAAACGGCCCTTGGGCCTCAAAGTAAACCGGAACCAAGGGGAGCACGGTGACCACGAGCACTCCCGCGAGCGATGCCGGGACGCTTCCCGTAACGCGCCAGAAAAACAGAGCAAGGCAAGCAAGAAAGACTGCGCCAAACATAAGAGACGCAATCAGATTCGCGCAGCTTGAGCCCAAGCCGACCACATGCACCTCGCCGTCAACCACGTAAGTAATCGGTTGATCGGGATTCCCTATGCCGTTCCTGAGCGTATTGCCAACAAAACCAGGAGCGAGAAAGGCCGCAAAGCATAGTGCTGAGCACGCGATAACGGGCGTGAGAAAGAGCGCGCAACGCCCCGGTGCGCTCAAGCACGGAGCCTCAAAGAGCCGCCCCGCCCGCGAAAGGCTCAGTGCCCTCGCGACCAGAACAAGCGCGGCGCAATACCAAAGCGGCGCCGGCATGCTGGCGATTGCAACGGTAAATCCCTCGAGCGCATCGAGTTCGGCGGCATTGCTCGCCTTTGCGATGGCCCCGTTGCCCGCCATGCTGCGTGAGTACTCGAGCTCCGCTTGGGCGAGCGCTTCGTCGCTGGAAACGTACCCAAGCCTAATCCCCTCGAGGTCAAGCTCGCTGACCTGCGCCGCCGAGGTGTAGAAGTCGGCGGTATCGCCAGCTTCGAGCGCTGTCCCCAAGGCGTCCCTCTTTGCGTTCAGAAGGTCTTTAAGCTCGCTGGGCGCCGTGTCGAATGCGCCCGAGTCGAGGCCGTCGGCAAGGTTGCCGTAGCTCTGCCGGAGCTCCTCCCGCTGTGCGTCGATGCCATAGGTGGGGAAGGCCGCGATGCCGGACAGCAACGCGCAGACCGCAAGAAGCCCGCATGCGCCCCAAAGGACCCGGTCGCGAAGAAGCGCCTTGCAGAAGCTCGCGATAGCGCGCATATCAGCCTCTCTCGTCAGGTGTCGATGATGAGAGCATGCCCCGCGAACTGCGTAAAGTCATGTCAAATAGCAGGGTAAAGCCGCCCTGTGGGCAACTGAGCCCATTATGGACAGGTTAAAAGGCGCCAAAGCTGTCTCTACGTACGGGCTTGCCATGGGGCTGGGCCGCAAATGGCGGGAGGCGCTTATGTGCAACCAATTAATACTCCCGGAGTGGGAGCTCCTGGGCGCTTATGCTGCGGCATTTCTTGCCCGTAAGCCGTTCGGGAACAAGACCGAGATCGTCCTGGAAGTCGAAGTTGCAAATGCAAACAACGGGAACGGTTACCTCAAGGCCCTGGGCTGGCGTGCGATCCCCCAAAGTACGAAGGACCGCGCTATCCAGCACGACTTCTCGCTCTGGGCCCTGGCGAATCCGGCAATGGGCGGGTAAATCGGCTTCACGATTAAGCCGGGACGAGCATGACACTTCACGCCGCGTTGCTGTGAAGGGTCCGTGAAATGGATACGCCCGGCTCCGTGGCGTTTTGACAACTGCTTGCAAGCAAGCGTAAAGTTCATCGTCGCGTCAATCCGGGGCAGCGGTGCTGCGCAGCCCATGAATATGAGAAAAACAGCACGTCGATAGGTATAAGAAGGAGAGAACTTTGCCTACTATCAACCAGCTCGTTCGCAACGGTCGCGTGAGCGTCAAGGCCAAGTCCAAGAACGCAGCCCTGCAGCACAACCCCCAGAAGCGTGGCGTCTGCACCCGCGTCTTCACCACCACCCCCAAGAAGCCGAACTCGGCTCTTCGTAAGGTCGCTCGTGTCCGTCTTGTCAACGGCATCGAGGTCACCGCTTACATCCCCGGCGAGGGCCACAACCTCCAGGAGCACTCCATCGTCCTGATCCGCGGCGGCCGCGTCCGCGACCTGCCTGGTGTGCGTTACAAGATCGTCCGTGGCGCCTACGACTGCGCCGCCGTCCAGAACCGCGCCAAGGCCCGTTCTCGCTACGGCACCAAGCGCCCGAAGTAAGACGACTTACACGCAAACACCCGCTCTTAATTCTTAAGGAGATATCACATGCCGCGTCGTGCAGCAGCTAACCGCCGTGAGGTCCAGCCTGACGCCGTTTACAACAACCGTCTCGTGACCCAGCTCATCAACAAGGTCCTCCTCGATGGCAAGAAGGCCACCGCTGAGCGCATCGTCTACGGTGCCTTCAACATGGTCGCCGAGAAGTCCGGCGAGGATCCCCTGGCCGTCTTCAAGAAGGCCATGGACAACATCCGCCCGACCCTCGAGGTCAAGCCGAAGCGTGTCGGCGGCGCCACCTACCAGGTGCCGATGGAGGTCAACTCCCGTCGCGCCACCACCCTTGCCATCCGCTGGATGGTCAACTTCTCCCGCGCCCGCAAGGAGAACTCCATGGCTGAGCGTCTGGCCAACGAGATTCTCGACGCCTCCAACGGCGTCGGCGCGTCCGTGAAGAAGCGTGAGGACCTCTTCAAGATGGCTGAGGCCAACCGTGCCTTCTCTCACTACCGCTTCTAGTCCGAGGGGATAGACTACTATGGCTAAGGCTAAGTACAAGCTCGAAGACCTCCGCAACATCGGCATCATGGCCCACATCGACGCCGGTAAGACGACGACCACCGAGCGTATCCTTTACTACACGGGCAAGACCCACAAGATCGGCGAGGTCCACGACGGCGCTGCCACCATGGACTGGATGGTTCAGGAGCAGGAGCGCGGCGTTACCATTACCTCCGCTGCTACCACCTGCTTCTGGAAGGACCACGTCATCCAGATCATCGACACCCCGGGCCACGTCGACTTCACCGCTGAGGTCGAGCGCTGCCTGCGCGTCCTCGACGGCGCTGTTGCCGTCTTCGACGCCGTCGCCGGTGTCCAGCCGCAGTCCGAGACCGTTTGGCGTCAGGCCACCAAGTACAACGTGCCCCGCATCGCCTTCATCAACAAGTTCGACCGCGTCGGCTCTGACTTCGACCACGCCATCATGACCATGAAGGAGCGCCTGCACGCTCCGGCCGTGGCCGCTCAGCTCCCCATGGGCTCCGAGTCCAACTTCTGGGGCCTCATCGACCTCGTGACCATGACCGCTTGGGACTTCAAGGAAGACGCCAAGGGCATGATCTACCCCGAGCCGATGGACGAGATCCCCGCCGAGTTCGTCGACGAGGCTCAGGCCAAGCGCGACGAGCTTCTCGACGCCGCTTCCAACTTCTCCGATGAGATTATGGAGGCCGTGCTCGAGGAGGCCGAGATTCCGGTCGACGTCCTCAAGGCCGCCATCCGCAAGGGCGTGCTCGAGGGTGGCATCAACCCCGTCTTCGTCGGCTCCGCCTACAAGAACAAGGGCATCCAGGAGCTCCTCGACGCCGTCGTCGACTACCTGCCTTCCCCGCTCGACGTCAAGGAGATCGACGGCACCAACCTCAAGGGCGAGGAGGCTGTCCGTCACGCTGACATCAAGGAGCCCTTCTCCGCTCTGGCCTTCAAGATCATGACCGACCCGTTCGTGGGCAAGCTCACCTACATCCGCGTCTACTCTGGTCAGGCCGAGGCCGGTTCTTACGTCTACAACTCCGTCAAGGACGGTCGCGAGCGTCTGGGCCGCATCCTCGAGATGAACGCCAACGAGCGTGTTGACCGTGAGGAGTGCTCCGCTGGCGACATCGTCGCTTGCGTCGGCTTCAAGAACACCACCACCGGCGACACCCTCTGCGACGAGAAGAACCCGATCGTCCTCGAGTCCATCCAGTTTGCCGCCCCGGTTATCGACGTCGCCGTCGAGCCCAAGACCAAGGCCGAGCAGGACAAGATGTCCGTTGGTCTTGCCAAGCTGGCCGAGGAGGACCCGACCTTCCAGGTCCACACCGACCACGAGACCGGCCAGACCATCATCGCCGGCATGGGCGAGCTGCACCTCGAGATCATCGTCGACCGTCTGCGTCGCGAGTTCAAGGTTGACTGCAACGTGGGCAAGCCGCAGGTCGCTTACCGCGAGACCGCCGGCAAGGCCGTCAGCCACGCCGAGGGCAAGTTCGTCCGCCAGTCCGGTGGCCGCGGCCAGTATGGTCACGCCGTCATCGACATCGAGCCGAACGAGGAGGGCAAGGGCTACGAGTTCGAGAACGCCATCGTTGGTGGCGTCATCCCGAAGGAGTACATCCCCTCCATCGACAAGGGCATCCAGGAGGCGCTCGAGACCGGCGTCATCGCCGGCTACCCGGTCGTCGACATCAAGGTCAAGCTGATCGACGGTTCTTACCACGAGGTCGACTCCTCTGAGGCCGCCTTCAAGATCGCCGGCTCCATGGCCATCAAGGACGCCCTCAAGAAGTCCGACCCCGTCCTCCTCGAGCCCGTCGAGTCCGTTGAGGTCGAGACCCCCGAGCAGTACATGGGCGACGTCATGGGCAACCTCACTTCCCGCCGCGGCAAGATCGAGGGCATGGAGGACCGCTTCGGCTCCAAGGTCATCCGCGCCAAGGTGCCCCTGGGCGAGATGTTCGGTTACGCCACCGACCTCCGTTCCCAGACTCAGGGTCGCGCGAGCTACACCATGCAGTTCGACTCCTACGAGCCCGTCCCGAAGTCCGTCCGCGACGAGATCGTCGCCAAGAACGGCACCAACTAAACGACCCGAGCGTTAGCTCATTTACGGAGGTACCACAGTGTCTACCCAGAAGATCAGGATCCGCCTCAAGGGCTATGACCACGAGGTCGTTGATCAGTCCGCTAAGCTCATCGTCGACACCGCCCAGAAGACCGGTGCCCGCGTGAGCGGCCCCATCCCCCTGCCGACCGAGCGCAACCTCTACTGCGTCATCCGCTCGCCGCACAAGGACAAGGATTCCCGCGACGAGTTCGAGATGCGCACCCACAAGCGCCTCATCGACATCCTCGACCCCTCCTCCAGCACCGTCGATTCCCTTATGCGTCTCGACCTTCCCGCTGGCGTTGATATCGAGATCAAGCTCTAAGCTTCGTGCTTAACGGCTAATCGGAACCCCGCTGCCACCTAGGTAGCGGGGTTCTTCTTTGTAATAGAGCTCCCTCCTGATCGGTCCATTTCCGGGTGTTTTAGCCTCGAAGAATGGGAAAAACAGGAGGGAGCTCTGCGTTGTAAAGGGGCAAGAAGTGCGATGAGCCTATTTGACGCGACGAAGTGAGGCGAGCTCGAAGGGGAATGAGCGGAGGCCGCCAGATGTGGCCAGAACAGCCTGCCCCCAGTTGTCGACCGTCTTAAAGGTGCCGTGCATGAGCTCGGCGCCCTCGGGGGAGAGCGCCACAACCTCGCGCTCAAGCCAGGCCAAGTGCCCGAGGTATTCGTCGATCACGGGAAAGAGGGGCCCTCGTCCGTTGCGGTGTTTCTTGAGGCCCCTTGCCCAGGCATCGCATTGCTCAACAACACCGCCGTGGATTGCGCGTAGCAGGTCGTCAACGCTGGGGACATGCTCGTTCAGGTCCATGAGACTCACGGCGGGTAGGCCGCCGTCGGGAACCTTCGCTGGCGTGTATGCGACGTTGATTCCGATTCCTGCAACGGCGAACTGGGTGCCGTCTGCGTCCCGGGAGGCTTCGATAAGGATGCCCCCGAGTTTCTTGCCACGTGCGTAGAGGTCGTTTGGCCACTTGAGTCGAACCTCATCTGCCAGGCCGAGCGACTCGAGCTCTTCAATGACGGCAAGCCCGCAGACCGCTGCGAGGCCGTTGTAATCCTCCGGCGCCACGTCCGGCCTCAAGACAATCGAGAGCAAAAGGTTGCCTTCGGTGGAATCCCACTTGTGCCCGCGGCGCCCACGGCCCGCGGTTTGGCGCCGCGCAGCTAGGCCATAGCCGTGCGGGACCCCAACTTTTCCCGCCTTGAGCAGGTCATCGTTTGTTGAGCCGGTTACTTCGACGATATTCAGCTGGTATCCCATACGCCATTCCTTTCCGGTCAAGCCCCGTGTGGAGCAAACGTGGCGATTCGTTGCTTGTAAAGTTGAGACCTCAACAACTGACTTCTTACGCTATTCTGTCAGAGCAATGTTAACGGGTCAACATCCGGAGAGCGTAAGGAGAAGAACAGCTTTGTCTTTCCAGATTCTCGGCACAGGATCGGCGCTGCCCGCCCGCTCGGTTTCGAACGAAGAGCTTTCGGGCTTTCTCGACACTTCCGACGAATGGATCTTCTCCCGCACGGGAATCAAGAGCCGCCGCGTCTGCACGACTGAGACGCTTGACGACCTTGCCGTCGACGCGAGTCGCCGCGCCCTTGAGGCCGCAGGCGTCGACGCATCCGAGCTTGACCTCGTTATCTGCTCGACCACCACGGGCGACCACCTGCTTCCCGCGCAGGCGTGTTCCGTGGCCGAGCGTCTCGGCGCAAATTGTGCGGCCTTCGACGTGTCGGGCGCTTGCGCCGGGTTCGTCCTGGCGCTTGACGTTGCCGACGGCTTCATCGAACGCGGCAGGGCGCGGCGCGTCCTCGTTGTGGCCGCCGAGCAGATGAGCCGCGTCCTCGACTGGTCTGATCGCGCCACCAGCGTGCTCTTCGGCGATGGCGCCGGCGCGGCGGTGCTCGGCGCGGGCAAGAAGGGCAATCCCCTGGCGTTGTCCTTCTCGACAAGCCCAGATGTGGCGGCCCTCGATGTGCCGGGTCTGGTGGGCACTTCTCCCTTTGCGGAGGCCGGGCGGCCGGCGAGCACGCTCTCCATGGACGGTCGCCGTGTGTTCCGCTTCGCCGTCGCCGCGATTTGCGACGCGGTCGAGGGGTTGGCCGAGAAGGCCGGAGTGAGCGTCGTGGGAATCGATCACCTGGTGCTCCACCAGGCGAACGAGCGCATCCTCGCCGCGGCGGTGAAGCGGCTCGGCATAGATGACTCCCGCGTGGTCCGCACCCTGCGCGAGACGGGCAACATATCGAGCGCCTGCATCCCGCTCGCGCTCGACCGGCTCGCCCGGGCCGGGAGCCTCAAAAGCGGCGACCTCGTCGCCCTGGTCGGTTTCGGGGCCGGCCTCGACATCGGCGCATGCCTGCTTCGCTGGAAGTAGGTCTCGCATAGCACGAAAGAAATCGCACGTACATGGCCCTGCGGGGCAAAGCAAAGGAGAACACCATGGCAGATAAGAACACCTTCGAGCGCGTCTGCGACATCATCCGCGACAACGCCGGCGCCGACGACGTCGAGCTCACCCGCGAGACCACCATGGCCGACCTCGGCCTGGACTCCCTGGCCGTCGTCGAGGTCGTCGTCGCCTGCGAGGACGAGTTCGAAATCGCGATCGAGCAGGACGCCAACCCCGCGACCGTCGGCGAGTTCGTGGACCTCGTCGAGGCCCAGCTGGAGAAGTAGTCATGCTGAAGACCCCTCTTTGCGACCTTCTGGGCATCGAGAAGCCCGTTTTCCAGGGCGGCATGGCATGGATCGCCGACGCCTCCTTGGCCGCGGCGGTGTCGGAGGCCGGCGGCCTGGGCATCATCGCGGCCATGAACGCTAACGCCGATTGGCTCCACGACCAGATCCATGAGCTGCGTCGCCGCACGGACAAACCCTTCGGCGTCAACGTCATGCTCATGAGCCCGTTTGCCGACGAGGTCGCGCAGGTCGTCATCGACGAGAAGGTCCCGGTGGTCGTCACCGGCGCCGGCAACCCACGCAAGTACATGCCCGCCTGGATCGAGGCGGGCATCAAGGTGATTCCCGTGGTCGCGTCCGTGGCGCTCGCAAAGCTCGTGGCCCGTGCCGGCGCGAGTGCGGTGGTGGCCGAGGGCACCGAGTCGGGAGGCCACATCGGCGAGCTCACCACGATGGTCCTCGTTCCGCAGGTCGTCGACGCTGTGGACATCCCCGTCCTCGCGGCGGGCGGCATCGCCGACGGCCGCGGCGTGGCGGCGGCGTTCATGCTGGGCGCCCAGGGCGTCCAGGTGGGCACGCGCTTCCTCGTGGCCGACGAGTGCACCGTCTCGGAGCCGTACAAGGAGCTCGTGCTCAAGGCCAAGGACATCTCGACCCGCGCGACGGGCCGCTCGACGGGGCACCCCGTCCGCGCGCTCAAGACGCGCTTTACCAACGAGTACGCGAAGCTCGAGGCCGAAGGCGCCGACCCCGATAAGCTCGCGGAGTTCGGCACGGGAGCCCTTCGCCGCGCCGCCAAGGACGGAGACGTCGAGCGCGGTTCCTTCCTCTGCGGGCAGGTCGCGGGCATGGTGCGCGAGCGCCAGAGCGCGGCGGACATCGTGGACGACCTGGTGAGCGACGGCGAGAAGGTCCTCGGAAAGGCCGGCGCATGGGTAAGGTAGCGTTTCTCTTTGCGGGCCAGGGGGCGCAGCACCCCGGGATGGACGCGGGGATCGCCGCGGCGTCGCCTGCGGCCCGCGCCGTGTTCGACGCCGCGGATTCCGTGCGCCCCGGAACCTTCAAGCAGTGCTGCCAGGGCACCAAGGAGGAGCTCTCCCAGACGGAGAACACCCAGCCCTGCGTGTTTGCCACCGACCTCGCCTGCGCCCGCGCGCTCGAGGAGCGCGGGGTCGAGCCGGACGTTGTCGCGGGTTTCTCGCTCGGAGAGGTCGCGGCGCTCACCTTTGCCGGGGCGTTCTCCGACAAGAAGGGCTTTGAGCTCGTGTGCCGTCGCGCCGAGCTTATGGCCGCTGCTGCGTCGTCGCACCCCGGCGCTATGCGCGCCGTCGTCAAGCTCGACGCCGCACGCGTGGAGGAGCTTGCCGCCGAGGTCGCTTGCCAGGCCGACGGCGACTGCTGGCCCGTGAACTACAACAGCCCGATGCAGACCGTGGTCGCGGGATCGCCGACGGCGTGCGAGAAGCTCGACGAGCTTGTGCGCGGGGCAGGCGGTCGCGCGATGAAGGTTGCCGTCTCGGGCGCATTCCACAGCCCGTACATGGCGGACGCCGCGGCTGGCCTGGCCGCCGCGCTGGACGGCAACGAGCCAGCCGCGATGCGCGTCCCCGTGCTCGCCAACCGCACGGCGCACCCGTACCCCGCCGACCCGAAGTCCGCCGCGGAGCTCCTGTCCGCGCAGGTCGCAAACCCCGTGCGCTGGACCGACACAATCCGCGCGATGGCCGCAGATGGTGTCGACGCCTTCGTGGAGGTCGGCCCCGGAAAGACCTTGAGCGGTCTCGTCAAGCGAACGCTCGAGGGAGTCTGCGTCTACAACGTGGAGACCCCCGAGGAGCTCGAGGCGACAGCGTCCGCGCTTCTTGCCAGGAAGGAGGCCGAAGGTGGCCGATAAAGAAGGATCTTTGGCACGCGACGCCTCGCGCCGCGTCGCTCTGGTAACGGGCGCCTCGCGCGGCATCGGCCGCGCGGTGGCCAGTGGGCTCGCTGCCGACGGCTTCGACGTTGCGCTCGTGTACGCGGGCAACGCCGATGCGGCAGCCGACGCGGTGGCCGCTTGCGAGGCTGCCGGCGCCACGGCACGCGCCTATCGCTGCGACGTATCGAATACCGACGAGGTCAAGGCAACGGTGGACGCTGTTCTCGCCGATTTCGGCTCCGTCTGGGCGCTCGTCAACAACGCGGGCATCACGCGTGACACGCTGCTCGCCCGCATGAAGGACGAGGACTTCGCCCGGGTGCTCGACGTCAACCTCGCCGGCGCTTTCAACATGATGCGCGCCCTCACGCGCCCGCTCATGCGCCAGCGCGGCGGCCGCATCGTGAGCATGTCGAGCGTCGTCGGCCTGATGGGCAACGCCGGCCAGGCCAACTACGCGGCCTCCAAGGCCGGCCTCATCGGCCTGACCAAGTCCGTCGCGCGCGAGCTCGCCCCCCGAGGCGTGACCGTGAACGCGGTGGCTCCCGGCTTCGTGCGCACCGACATGACCGCAGCGCTGCCCGAGCAGGTCGTCGAGCGCTACGAGGGCCAGATTCCCCTCGGCCGCCTGGCCGATCCCGAGGAGGTTGCCGACGTGGTTCGGTTCCTCGTGAGCGACGCTGCGGCGTACGTGACGGGCGAGGTTATCCGCGTCGACGGCGGAATGGCGATGTAGCTGGGGTTTCTTTGCAAAGAAGAGCCGGCGAGGTTCGGCTCGGTTGGGAGATGACGATGGAACACAGGGTGGCGATCACCGGCATCGGCGCCGTCACGCCGCTGGGCAACACGGCGCCCGCGACCTGGGAAGCGATGCTCGCGGGTCGTTGCGGCATCGGGCCGATCACGCGCTTCGACGCGGAGGGCTTCGCGGTCCAGGTGGCCGCCGAGGTCAAGGGCTTTGACGGCGAGGCGTACTTCGGGCGCCGCGAGGCGAGGCACCTCGACAGGTGCGTGCAGTTCGCGATGGCTGCGGCCGACGAGGCGATGGCGGACTCGGGCCTTGGTGCCGAGGGCGCCGTCGACCACGGGCGCCTGGGCGTCTACATCGGCTCGGGCATCGGCGGCATCGAGACCTACACCGACCAGGTGCACATGATGGCCGAGAAGGGCATGCGCCGCGCCTCCCCGTACCTCGTGGCGATGATGATCCCGAACATGGCCTCCGGCAACGTGGCCATCCGCCATGACGCCAAAGGCCCGACCCTGCCCGTGGTCACCGCCTGCGCGACCTCGGCTCATGCGGTGGGTGAGGCCTTCCGCGCCATCAAGCACGGCTACGCCGACGCGATCCTGGCCGGCGGCGCCGAGGCAGCTATCTTCCCCGAGGTCGTCGCGGGCTTCACCGCCTGCCGCGCCCTTACCACAAACCCCGACCCCGCGACTGCGTGCCGACCTTTCGACGCCGACCGCGACGGCTTTGTCATGGGCGAGGGGGGCTGCGTGCTCGTCCTCGAGCAGTGGGAGCACGCCGTTGCGCGCGGAGCGCGCATTTACGCCGAGGTCGTGGGCTATGGCAATACCGACGACGCGCACCACATCACAAGCCCCGACCCCGAGGCGGCGGGCATCGCCCGCGCGATCTCGCTGGCGGTGGCCGAGGGCGGCGTGAGGCCCGAGGAGGGGCTCTACATCAACGCGCACGGCACGTCGACCAAGCTCAACGACTCGTCCGAGACGCTCGGCATCAAGCGCGCGCTCGGCGACGAGGCGGCGCGCGCGGCTCATGTGAGCTCAACCAAGTCGATGACCGGCCACATGATCGGCGCCACGGGCGCGGCCGAGGTCATGGCCTGCGCCTTGGCCCTGCGCGACGGCGTCGTGCCCCCGACCATCAACTACCGCACGCCCGACCCCGCGTGCGACCTGGATTACACGCCCAACGAGGCCCGCACCTGCGAGCTTACCTGGGCACTCTCGACCAACCTCGGCTTCGGCGGGCACAACGCGTGCGTCGCGTTGCGCGCCGCCAAGGAGGCGTAAAGCATGGATTCGAACAAGATCGCGCAGATAGCCGACGTGATGGAGGACCGCGGGCTCACTCGCGTCCGCGTCGAGGAGCCCGACGGCTCCGCCTTCGAGCTCGAGCGCGGCGTCGCGCAGGCGCCCGCCCCCGTGGTGGTGGCGCCGCAGGTCGTGGCTGCCGAGGCTCCTCTTGCCCCGGTCGCCGCGACTGCGCCCTCCGTGTCCGCCGCCCCCGAGCCCGGGCCCGAAGTTAGCGCTCCCGAGCCCGCCGCCCCCGCCGGCGACGAGGTCAAGGCGCCCATGGTCGGCGTCTATTACGCCGCCCCCGCCCCCGGCGCGGATCCCTTCGTGCGCGTGGGCTCCAAGGTAAAGAAGGGCGAGACGCTCTGCATCATCGAGGCGATGAAGGTCATGAACGAGGTCGCCGCCGAGGCCGCCGGCGAGGTTCTCTCCATCAACGCCAAGGACGGCGAGCTCGTCGAGTACGGCAGCTGCCTCATGACCATAGGCTAGGAGGCCTGCGTGAACAAAGAAGAGATCAAGCGCATCCTGCCCCACCGCGAGCCGATGCTCCTGCTCGACGAGGCAGAGCTCGTGGACGGCGAGGCTCACGGCAAGCTGACCATCACGGGAGACGAGTTCTTCGTCCAGGGCCACTTTCCTGGAAACCCGGTGGTCCCGGGTGTGATCCAGTGCGAGATGCTGGCCCAGAACTGCTGCGTGCTCTTTGCCGATGAGCTCGCTGCCGGCGGCACGCCCTTCTACACGAGCCTCGACAAGGTCCGCTTCAAGCGCCCGGTCCGCCCCGGCGATACGGTGGAGCTCAGCTGCAAGGTCACCCGCGCCCGAGGCCCCTTCCGCTTCTGCGAGGGCGTGGCCACCGTGGACGGCGAGGTCTGCTGCAAGGCGAGCATGTCGTTTGCCCTCATGGCGGACGGGCAGTAGGGGAGGCCGCGCGATGTTCGACAAGATCCTTGTGGCCAACCGCGGCGAGGTCGCCGTCCGCGTGATCCGCGCCTGCCGCGACATGGGCGTGCGCACCGTGGCCGTTTACTCGCCTGCCGACGCCGAGGCGCTCCACGTGCGCCTGGCCGACGAGGCCTACTGCATCGGCGGTTCGCGCCTGGCGGAGAGCTACCTCAATGAGGACGCAGTCCTTACCTGCGCCGTCAAGTCGGGTGCCAAGGCCATCCACCCGGGCTACGGGTTCTTCTCCGAGAACGCGGGCTTTGTGCGCGAGTGCGAGAAGTGCGGGCTCGCCTTCGTCGGCCCGTCGGCTGACGTCATCAGCCGCATGGGCGATAAGGACGCGGCTCGCCGCACCGCGAAGGCGGCCGGCGTGCCCGTCGTCCCCGGCTGCGACCTGCTCAAAAGCCCTGAGGAGGCGGAGCGTGAGGCTCGCCGCATCGGCTGCCCCGTGCTCATCAAAGCGCGCTCGGGCGGCGGCGGCCGTGGCATCCGCAAGGTCGAGCGCGTGGAGGACGCCGCGCGCGCCTTCACCGAGGCGCGCACCGAGGCAGAGGTTGTCTTCGGCGACGGCGAGTGCTACATGGAGAAGTTCGTCTCGCCGGCGCACCACGTCGAGGTGCAGATCATGGCCGACGAGTTCGGTAACGTCTACTCCTTGGGCGAGCGCGAGTGCTCGGTCCAGCGCCGCAACCAGAAGCTGATCGAGGAGAGCCCCGCCCCCTGCCTCGATGGTCGCGACGACGTCCGCGACCGCATGCACCGCGCCGCCCGCGACCTCGCGCGCGCCGTCGGCTACGAGGGCGCCGGCACCATCGAGTTCCTCTACTCCGACGACGGGCAGTTCTACTTCATGGAGATGAACACGCGCCTGCAGGTCGAGCATCCCGTGACCGAGTTCGTCACCGACACCGACCTCGTCAAATGGCAGCTGCGCGTGGCGGCGGGCCAGCCCCTGCCCTTCTCGCAGGAAGACGTGCCCATGCGCGGGCACGCCATGGAGTGCCGCATCAACGCCGAGACGCCCGAGTTTCTTCCCTCGTGCGGCATCGTCACGATGCTGCACGTGCCGGGCGGCCCGCGCGTGCGCTTCGACTCGGCGCTGTTCCCCGGCGCGTCGGTGCCCCCGTACTACGACTCCATGCTCGCCAAGGTCATCGTCTGCGCGCCCACGCGCGACGGCGCCATCCGAAAGATGCGCTCGGCCTTAGGCGAGCTCGTGATCGAGGGAGTCGAGGAAAACAGCGACCTTCAGCTGCGGATTCTTTCCAACGAGGAGTTCCTCTCCGGCAACTACCACACGAACCTGATGGAGCATATCTATGCTGAGCAATAGGATCGGCCATGCGCTGAACACGCTCGAGGGTCCGATGACCGAGGTCTGCGCAGAGTTTCCCGCCCGCCGCGTGCTCGTCAAGTGCCCCGGGTGCCGCCGCGCCATCGACGAGGGGGAGCTCCGCAAAAACCTCGAGGTCTGCCCGCGCTGCGGCAAGCACCTGCGGGTCTCCGGTCGCGCCCGTATGCGCATGACCGTGGACGCCGGCAGCTTCGAGGAGTGGGATGCCGGCCTGCGCTCCCAGGACTTCCTCGGGTTTCCCGGCTACCTCGAGAAGCTCACCTCCGCGCACGAGACCTCCGGCGAGAACGACGCCGTGGTCTGCGGGCGCGGGCGCATCGGTGGCAGGGAGTGCGCGCTCTTCTTTATGGACGCCGGCTTCATGATGGGGTCCATGGGCTCCGTTGTCGGCGAGAAGATCTGCCGCGTGTTCGAGAAGGCCGCCGAAGCGGGCCTGCCCGTGGTGGGCTTCACCGTCTCGGGCGGCGCGCGCATGCAGGAGGGCGTGACGTCCCTCATGCAGATGGCCAAGGTCTCGGCTGCCGTGCGCAGGCATTCCGAGGCTGGGCTTCTGTATATATGTGTGCTCACGGACCCCACAACGGGCGGCGTCACGGCGAGCTTTGCCATGGAGGGCGACATAACCCTGGCCGAGCCCGGCGCGCTGACCGCGTTCGCCGGCCCCCGCGTGATCGAGCAAACCGCCCGAAAGAAGCTCCCCGCCGGGTTCCAGCGCTCTGAGTTCATCCTCGAGCACGGCTTCTGCGACGCGATCGTGGAGCGAAAGGACCTGTCCGCGACCATTGCCGAGCTGCTTGCGCTGCATGCAGGCGAAGCCCCGGCAGGCGACGCGCCGCACGCGATCGACCGTGCGGCCCAGCGCGGCTCCGCAAAGCGCGGCGGCAGGCCCAAGGCCGCGCCCGAGCCCGCGAGCGCCTACGAGGTCGTCAAGCTCACACGCTCGGCTGAGCGCGCCACGGCTTCCGAGATCATCGAGTGCGGCCTCGACGGCTTCGTCGAGCTGCACGGCGATAGGCTCTTCGGTGACGATGCCGCCGTGGTCGCGGGCATCGGCTGGAAAGAAGAGCGCCCCATCACGGTGATCGCCATCGAGCGCGGCACCACCACAAAGGAGCGCGTGCGCCGAAACTTCGGCATGGCGCACCCCGAGGGCTACCGAAAGGCCCTGCGCCTCATGCGCCAAGCCCAGAAGTTCGGCCGCCCCGTGCTGTGCCTCGTGGACACCTCGGGCGCGTACTGCGGAATCGGCGCCGAGGAGCGCGGCCAGGGCGACGCCATCGCCCAGAACCTCGTTGCCATGAGCGGGCTTACAGTGCCGGTGGTTAGCGTGATCACGGGGGAGGGCGGCAGCGGCGGCGCGCTTGCGCTGTGTGTGGCAGACAAGGTGCTCATGCTGCGCAGCTCGGCGTTTTCCGTCGTGAGCCCGGAGGCCTGCGCGTCCATCCTGTGGAAGGATCCCAAGCGCGCCGAGGACGCCGCGGAGGCGCTTGCCCTCACGGCGCCCGAGCTGCGAAAGCTCGGCCTTGTCGACGGGGTGATCAACGACTTGGGCTTAACGCACGCCGAGATCGCGCACGACATCATGCGCGAGGCGAGCATCGCCTTCGACGAGCTCGAGCGCCTCGGCGGCGACGAGCTCGAGCAACGCCGCTACGCCAAGTTCCGCGCCATCGGCACGTGGGCTGACGCTGACGACCGCTAGCCGAATAACCTAACGCGCCCGGTGCGCGCGCTTCTTGACGCTTGACGCTTGCTGTGAAGCTCCCTCCTGTTTCGACCATTTCTGGGCCCCAGAGCCCATGGAAATGGGTCAAACAGGAGGGAGCTTTGTGTTTCGGGTGTCCAAAACGCTCGCGGAGGGCGCAAAATACCCGATAGATACGCCCGGCCGCGGGGCAATTGGAGCCGCAGGTAGACGCGTCAAAAAGTTCTGCGTAGAGATTGTGAACGCATGCATTCGCATGTATTATAGACAGGCTGCAGAGTTTGGGGACACGTGTGTCTCGGGACAAAACAGCAGGTAAAGGACGTGGTCCGCTGGGGTTGAGGCAAAGGGTGCCTCACAGGTCCCATGACCACCGAAGGTAAGGAAAGAGCATGGTCAACACCATCCTTGGCCGCAAGCTCGGAATGACCCAGGTCTGGGACGAGAACGACAACGTCGTCCCCGTGACCGTCATCCAGGCTGGCCCCTGCACCGTCTCGCAGGTCAAGACGAAGGCGACCGACGGCTATGACGCCGTCCAGATCGGTTTCGGCGGCATCTCCGCCAAGCACGTCAACAAGCCTATGGCGGGCCACTTCGCCAAGGCCGGCGTCGAGCCGATGAAGTTCCTGCGCGAGGTTCGCGTCGAGAACGGCGAGGAGCACAAGTGCGGCGAGGTCGTCACCGTCGCTGACTTCTCCGACGTCAAGTCCGTCGACGTCATCGGCACCTCCAAGGGTAAGGGCTTCCAGGGCACCATCAAGCGCTGGAACTTCTCCCGCGGTCCCATGACCCACGGCTGCCGTAACCAGCGCAAGCCCGGTTCCATCGGCCAGTGCGCCTACCCCGCCCGCGTCCGCAAGGGCCTGCACATGTACGGCCACATGGGCAACGAGCGCGTGACCGTCAAGAACCTCAAGCTGGTTCGTGTCGACGCCGAGCAGAACCTCATGCTCGTCAAGGGCGCTGTCCCCGGCGGCAAGAACGGCCTCGTCCAGGTCCGCATGGCCTAAGGGCCCCGAGAAAGTAAACCTTTAGGTCTATTAGGAGGACACAATGTCCAAGATTTCCGTTAAGAACGTCGAGGGGGCTGAGGTCGAGCAGGCCGAGCTCTCCGACGCCGTGTACGGCATCGAGCCGAACATCCCCGTCATCCACCAGATTGTGGTTGCCCAGGACTCCAACATGCGTCAGGGCACCCACTCCGTGAAGAACCGTCACGAGGTCTCCGGCGGCGGCCGCAAGCCTTACCGCCAGAAGGGCACCGGCCGTGCCCGCCAGGGCTCCATCCGCGCTGCCCAGTGGCGCGGCGGCGGCGTCGTCTTCGGACCGACCCCGCGCACCCACGCCAAGAAGACCAACAACAAGATGGTCAAGCTGGCTATGCGCTCCGTGCTCTCCGGCAAGCTTGCCGACGGCGAGCTCTACGTTGTCGACGCTCTCGACTTCCCCGAGATCTCGACCAAGAAGGCCAAGGCCGCCCTTCACGCCCTGGGCATCACCGACAACATGCGCGTTACCGTCGTTGTCGACGACGAGAACATCAACGCCTACCTGTCGTTCCGTAACCTCGCCAACGTCACCATCATCGCTGACGTCGAGGCCACCAGCCGTCTGCTCATCGACAACAAGGCCCTCGTCCTTACCGCCGATGTCGCCAAGAAGTTCGGGGAGGTGCTCGCGTAAATGAACTCCGTCTACAACGTCATCGTCCGCCCGATCGTCTCTGAGCGTTCCTACGACCTCATGGAGCAGGGCAAGTACACGTTCGAGGTCGCCAAGACCGCGCGCAAGGAGGAGATCGCCGACGCCGTCGAGAAGATCTTCAACGTGCACGTCACCAAGGTGAACACCATGAACGTCCGTGGCAAGATGAAGCGCGTCCGCTACCAGGCCGGTATGACTCGTTCCTGGAAGAAGGCCGTCGTCACCGTCGCCGAGGGTGAGTCCATCGAGATCTTCGCCACTCAGGGCGTCGCTTCCGCCGAGTAGCATCTAGGCAATTCGCCCGCGCCCCGAAAACTCGGGGCCGGGCTTCTATGCCGCGCATAATGGATACGCGCGGTACCGTGGTAATCCGGTGTCGTCTTGCCAATCCCTGAGCAGGGCGGCCAACGGACAAAGAAGGGAAAGAACCAAATGGCAGTTAAGCACCTCAAGCCGACGAGCGCCGGCAGGCGTTTCCAGACGGTCTCGGACTTCTCCGAGATCACCAAGAGCAAGCCCGAGAAGTCCCTTCTCGAGCCCCTGCCGAAGAAGGCCGGCCGCAACAACAACGGCCGCATCACCACCCGTCACCAGGGTGGCGGCGTCAAGCGCATGTACCGTCGCATCGACTTCAAGCGTCTGAAGGACGACGTGCCGGCCAAGGTCGCGGCTATCGAGTACGACCCGAACCGCTCCTCCCGCATCGCGCTTCTCCACTACGTCGACGGCGCCAAGGCCTACATCATCGCCCCTGAGGGCCTCCACGTGGGCGACATGGTCATCTCCGGCACCAAGGACATCGACATCAAGCCCGGCAACTGCATGCCGCTCTCCGAGATCCCCGTCGGTACGCTCGTGCACAACGTCGAGTTCCAGCCCGGCAAGGGCGCCGCTATGGCCCGCTCCGCCGGCACCTCTGTTCAGCTCATGGGCAAGGACAACGGCTACGCCGTCCTGCGCATGCCCTCCTCCGAGCTTCGCCGCGTGCTTCTTACCTGCCGCGCCACCATCGGTGTCGTGGGCAACGCCGAGCACGCCAACATCGTGATCGGCAAGGCCGGCCGCAACCGCTGGAAGGGCGTCCGCCCGACCGTCCGTGGTACGGTCATGAACCCGGTCGACCACCCGCACGGCGGCGGCGAGGGCAAGAACCACACCTCTGGTCGTCCTTCCGTCACCCCGTGGGGCAAGCCGACCAAGGGCTACAAGACGCGCGACCCGAAGAAGGCCAGCAACCGCCTCATCATCCGTCGCCGCAAGTCCAAGTAGTACACGAGTAGTAGGAGAAAGAAAGAATGAGCAGAAGTCTCAAGAAGGGCCCGTTCGTGGAGACTCGCCTCCTCGCGCGTGTCACCGCTCAGAACGAGGCCGGCACCAAGGACGTCATCAAGACCTGGTCCCGTTCCTCCACCATCTACCCCGAGATGGTCGGCCACACCATCGCCGTCCACGACGGCCGCAAGCACGTGCCGGTGTACGTCACCGAGTCCATGGTCGGTCACAAGCTCGGCGAGTTCGCCCCGACCCGCACCTTCCGCGGTCACAAGGTTAAGTAGGGGAGTTTTACTAAATGGCTAACAACACCAACAGCGTTGAGGTCAGCGCCACCGCCAAGTACGTGCGCATGGCCCCCCGCAAGACCCGCATGGTCATCGACATGATCCGCAACCTCCCCGTCGCCAAGGCGCTCGAGGTTCTGCAGTTCAGCACCCGCGCCGCCGCGGAGCCCGTCTCCAAGGTCCTGCGCTCCGCCATCGCCAACGCCGTCAACAACAACGGCCTTCGCGCTGACGACCTCTATGTCAAGCTCGCCTACGTCGACGAGGGCCCCACGCTCAAGCGCATCCGTCCTCGCGCCAAGGGCTCCGCTTCCCGCATCAACAAGCGCATGAGCCACATCACCGTCGTCGTCGCTCCTCGAAAGGAGGCGTAGGGAAAGCATGGGTCACAAGGTTCAGCCTACTGGCTTCCGTCTCGGCATCACCGAGGAGTGGCGTTCCCGCTGGTACGCCGATAAGAACTACGCCGAGAACCTCGGCAACGACCTCGCCATCCGCGAGTACCTCAACAAGCGCCTCGAGAAGGCCGCCCTTTCTCGCGTCGACATCGAGCGCGCCGGCGACAAGGTGAAGGTCACCATCTACACCGCTCGCCCGGGCATCGTCATCGGCAAGAAGGGCGCCGACATCGACGTCCTGCGCTCCGATCTCGAGCGCGTCGCCAAGGTCGGCAAGGGCCAGGTCAACGTCGACGTCATCGAGGTCAAGCGCCCCGAGCTCGACGCCAACCTCGTCGCTCAGTCCATCGCTGAGCAGCTCGAGCAGCGCGTTGCCTTCCGTCGCGCCATGCGCAAGGCCGTCCAGTCCGCCCGCAAGGCCGGCGCCAAGGGTATCCGTATCCAGTGCTCCGGTCGTCTGAACGGCGCCGAGATGGGCCGTCGCGAGTGGTACCGCGAGGGTCGCGTGCCTCTGCACACCCTTCGTGCCGTGATCGACTACGGCACCTCCACCGCCCGCACCACCATGGGTGCCTGCGGCATCAAGGTTTGGATCTACCTCGGCGAGAAGCTTCCCGGCCAGCCGACCCCGCGTCCGGCTCTCGAGGGTTCTTCGCGTCCTCGCCGCGGCCGTAACGAGAGGAGGGCCCGTTAATGCTCGCCCCTAAGCGTGTACTTCACCGTAAGGTTCAGCGCGGCTCCATGAAGGGCCACGCAAAGGGCCACACCGAGCTCCACTTCGGTTCCTACGGCATCCAGGCCCTCGAGGCTCACTGGATTACCAACCGCCAGATCGAGGCCTGCCGTATCGCCATGACCCGTTACATGAAGCGTGGCGGTAAGGTCTGGATCACCATCTTCCCGGACAAGCCCATCACCAAGAAGCCGGCAGAGACCCGCATGGGTTCCGGTAAGGGCAACCCGGAGGAGTGGGTGGCCGTCGTCAAGCCGGGCCGCATCATGTTCGAGATCGATGGCGTTTCCGAGGAAGTCGCCAAGGAGGCCCTGCGTCTCGCCCAGCACAAGCTGCCCATCAAGACCAAGATCGTGACCCGCACCGTCGAGAAGGACGGGGAGGAAGCCTAATGAAGTACAAGGACATCAAGGAGCTCAGCGACGCCGAGCTCGTCAAGAAGGTCGAGGAGGGCCGCGCAGAGCTCTTCAACCTTCGTTTCCAGATGGCCACGAGCCAGCTTGACAACACCGCTCGCGTGAAGAACGTCAAGAAGGACATCGCCCGCTGCCTCACCGAGCAGCGTGCCCGTCAGATCGCAGCGGAGAAGACCGCTGACGAGCAGTAGATTGCAGGAGAGGTAAGAAATGGCTGAGACCGAAAACAGGAACGCGCGCAAGCTTCGCACCGGTATCGTCGTCTCCATCTCCGGCAACAAGTCCGTGACGGTGAAGATCGACTACCGTAAGCACCACCCCAAGTACGGCAAGATGATGACCATCTCCAAGAAGCTGCACGTTCACGACGAGAACAACGAGTGCGGCATCGGCGACAAGGTCACCGTCATGGAGACCCGTCCGCTCTCCAAGACCAAGCGTTGGCGCCTGGTCGAGATCGTCGAGCGCGCCAAGTAGGGACTTTTTACAAACTCCGTCTTCCCATGTGCGCCGCACGTGTGGGCGCACCTCTGGGAGGGCTTAGGTTCGGAGGAACACCAACATGATTCAGATGGAGACCATGCTCGCCGTCGCCGACAACTCCGGCGCCAAGCGAGTCAAGTGCATCAAGGTCCTTGGTGGCTCCAAGCGTCGTTACGCCGGCCTTGCCGACGTCATCATCGGCGCTGTTCAGGAGGCCACCCCCGGTGGCTCGGTGAAGAAGGGCGACATCGTTCGCTGCGTCATCGTGCGCACCAAGAAGGAGAACCGTCGTAAGGACGGCAGCTACATCAAGTTCGACCAGAACGCCTGCGTCCTGGTCAACAAGGAGGGCGAGCCCAAGGGCACCCGTATCTTCGGGCCCGTCGCTCGTGAGCTGCGCGATCACAAGTACATGAAGATCGTCTCGCTCGCGCCTGAGACGCTCTAAGGAGGTAATTAGCGTGGCTAAGATGTCTGTAAAGAAGGGCGACCTCGTCGAGGTCATCTCCGGCAAGGACAAGGGCACCCAGGCCCACGTCCTGCGTGCTTTCCCCTCCGAGGGCAAGGTTACCGTCGAGGGCGTTGCCGTCGCCAAGAAGGCCCAGAAGCCGACCGCCGCTAACCAGCAGGGCGGCTTCGTCGAGAAGGAGGCCAAGATCGACGCCTCCAACGTGATGCTCGTCTGCCCCAAGTGCGGCAAGGCGACCCGCGTCGGCCACAAGCAGGGCGAGCTCGACGGTCACAAGACCGCCATCCGCGTCTGCAAGAAGTGCGGCGCCGAGTTCTAATTTTCGATTAGAACGAATTTGAGCCCCTCGATCCATTCCGGATCGAGGGGCTATTTGTTTTTTTGGAACCATATCCTTGCAGTTCGAAATGCGTGAGATTGAACCTCCTCCTCACGGCTAGCTTTGTTTGCGCCTATCGTGGAAGTGCCTCAAGCTATGATTTCGAAGAGGTGATTTGCTTGAGTGACATAAACGTTCTTCGCCATCAGAAACTCTTGGTTCTGGCGCTGATCTTTTGGGGAGCGATCCTATACTCTTATCCTCCTACTCTTCAGCCATACTCTGCTTCGGTCCTGAATCTATTCTCAAACTCATATTCCCTCCTCTTTGTTGGCGTCTCGGTCGGAGGCTTGGTCGGCTGCAGCTTGAATCACGCTTGCGACTTGTTCGGCTTCCACGTCAACTCAACGATTAGGCGGTGCGCCTGTTGGCTTGGGGCAATCGTTTCGTTATTCGTCGTCGCGTTGAACGTCACCCTTTATGCTCATTTGCTTGGCACTAGCGACAACTCCATTCCTCGATGGATCCTGCTTTTCGCTGGCACTGGCATAATGAGCCCATCATTTGTTGCTTCTTTTCTCGCGGGATTGGGCTTTGGCTTAACGGCAATTTCTTTTAGTCGGCTATTTGGATCTCGCGATAGGGCGAATGTAAATTCGAGCTGTTCTTATTTAAGAGGCTCGGGTAATGCGCTTCTTTGCCTAAGCTGTTTGCTCTTGGGTGCTCTTCGAGGTCTTCTTCTTATGGGCTTCTTCCCTAAAGAACCTGCTATTTTTGCCGAGATGAAGGCAGTCTGTGCTGCAGTCATTTACTCGCCAGTTCCCCTGCTTGTTGCGGCCTTCTTAATCGCAACGCCCCTATTGGTCCTTTTGAGGCAAAAGAGCCAGAGCATCTTCACCCTGGGCGCGTTTTTCTTGGGCGATGTTTCTTGCCGCATGTTATTGAGGCTCTTCCCCGGCACATTGTTGGGAATGAACAGCCAGCAGGCGCATGTGGTCCTGTGTGCGCTGTCCATAGCCTGCGTTTCGATAAACGCTTTCGCCCTCGTTTGCTCACGAGAAAAGGAGGCGAGCGAGTGCGCCGATGAGCCCTATAGCTTGCCGGATTCGATGATTCAGATTCTCACGAATCGTGAGGCTGAGACCATCCAGTTGATGCTGCAAGGCAAGTCATCCTCCGTGATTGCCGAAGAACTGGGCATAAAAGCATCCTCGGTACGCGGCTTCCAACAACGGGCCTACAAGAAACTCGGCGTAACAAGTGCAGAAGAACTCAAGGCGCTGTGCGTGAGCACGGATAAGGGAGGCGAGGGTGCGCAGCGTACGTCTTGGACGCCGAGCCATCAATTTCGTTGGCTTGGGCTGGTATTGGCGCTTGTCGTCATGGTCCTTACGATTCCATGTGGCAACACAGGCCTGATACCACTGTTGGCAAATATTCAAGGATGGAATTGTGCATGGAGCGTTTCCTGTTTTCTAGGAATAGCGCTTTGCTTAGGGCTGCTCATTTTTGAATCGGCTATTGAGAGCAAGCGGATTGAATCGAAGATGTGCGAGCTCGATCTGCCGCTCGTCACGGTTCTCCCGGCATTAACGGGACTGGCCATTGGCGAGCTATGGAGAAATGCGACCTGGCCATACCTGTCCTTTGTATCTCAGCTGGCGATATTGCTTACCGTCCTCGGTGCGGCAACAGTTTATGTTCAAAGGGACGATTGGAAAAGCATCTCGAAAACCGATTGGGTTGTCATTGCGGCTGCCATAGCCCTTGCCTGCCTCTATGCGCGAACCGCGTGGGCAGCGATACCGGTTGTCTCGATATTGACATACGGCAACTATACAAGGAGGACGTTCGGAGACGATTTGTTCCTTCCGGCAATGATTTGTGGTGGATATGCCCTTTCGGCGGGCTTGATTGGATCGGCCTTTCTTCTGACCGCCTGTGAAGATGCCTTGGGCCGCATTGTCTGGCTCGGGCTTGAAGACCATCAGGCCCATGTTGATGCATCTTTGCTGATTGTGACAGTCGGAATATTGTCAATTACATCAATTGCTTATCTAGGTTCACTGATGCGTAAACGCGCATTCAAAGCTATCGGCTCAAATGTCGGGCAAAGTCCGTTGCAAATCGTGACCCTGCTTACGGCTATGGGACTGAATGAAACGGATGCCCGGATCGGGAGCTTGCTTGCGTCGGGAAAGTCGGCTCGAGAGATTGCAGAGGAACTTGCGGTATCGCCGGGGACCGTCAACTCGTCGAAGCATAAGGTTTACGCAAGGATGCAGGTTCATGGCGCGATACAGCTCAAAACGAAGATCGAGCTGACGCTATCTGCGAAGAACCCCAGCTAAGTCATGTAGTCAGGGCAAGCGACACAATTTCATACGAGCTGATTACATACAGCCACGCGCGCATGCAATAGCCTCTCTCCTCAACCGGGGCCCCAACCACCACAAACAGAGGAGAGACCATGAAAAAGAGCCTTATCGCCTTCGCAGTGGCACTTCTTGCGACTGCATCTTTGGGTATGGGAACGGCAATAGCGTCGGAAATCGACACCTGTGACTTCCACAAGGATTCCGACTTTGGCTTCAACTTTAGTTACGACGGCGCGAGCCAAGGAACCACAGGGGAGATCAAGGGTGATACCTCGCCTGTTTACGTGAAGGTAAAAGAAATAGATGGCGGTGTGAACTTTTATGTAGATGGCAATGCTCAAGGTCGCGGATACGATGCGCCTTGGATAAACCTGACGGCGGGTACGGGAAATGCATATTGCTATCGCGAGGGTACCTATAGCATTCACAGCGATGTGGTCGAGCGGTTTGGAAGCATGGCCTACGCGCGGCTCACTGCGATTGGCCACAAGCAAGGTGGCTATGTGAAAGGCGTTTGGAGCCCGGATAGTTATCAGAATTGGACGTTTCTGAACTAGCGATGCCTGGGGGCGGGCATCGCCCGCCCCCTAGCACTTGGAGGCGGCATGAATAAAAAAGAAAAGGCAACCCTTGTGGCATTGATTGCCGCCGTGATTGTGGTTGCCTGCGTTTTCTTTGTTCAGAAGCAAGTAGAAGAAGAAGCGAGCGATGCGGTTGCCGCTCAGGTAGCCGAATTGGGCAAACAAGAGACGCAGACCCATAGGGTCGGCGAAAGCTTTGAGCTGACGGGTAAGGAGCCCGGCTTCGGTACATATCGCTCATCGCTTGGTTGGACCGGAACAATGGGAATAACAATCGACGGCGCTCGGGTTTGGGCAAATGCGACGGATGAAGAAGTCCGAGGCAAGCTCGCGGAATACCCGGAGAAGATTCTCGAGAAGAACGGGTACCTCGAGCTTACGTTCACGCTGCAGAACGAGGATGCCGTGACGACGGGGTCGACGGGGCACTCTGATCACCCGGACTGGTTCAGTTCGGGGACATTTAGGATCTGCGATACCTCCGGCGAAGAAATCGGAGGGGATGCTTATTTCTCTGGAACGCCCGTAGATGCCGTCGATGGGGAGCAGTTCTACTACGACCTGCCCCAGGGACAGACGGCAACGTATACCATCGGCTATCTTGTGGAAAAGACAGCCGTGGATAACGTGGACAATCTCTCCGAATACACAGTTCATATAGGCGTGAACGACATGTACGGTTCATGCACAATCCCCTTGGGAGAGAGCCAATGAGAGGGGATGAGGGCCGAGCCCTGTATAGGCTTGAGATAAAGCGTGCGCTTACATCACCATTCTTCTTGGTTGCCGTGGGGATTGGCATTTTGCTGGCAACGGCCGATGCCGTGATATTCGAGCTCGCGTCCCAGCGGATACTCGAGAGGCAAGCGCTCTATGGGAGCGTGAAAGACTGCGGGCTCACGGCGGTAAGCTGCTTCATCGGATGGCTTGGGGCGAGCCATGCTGCCTTTGCTCGGTTGTATTTCACGCTGCTGCCCTTGCTTGCCGTGCTTCCATATTCCTGCTCGCGGATAAACGACGAGAGGTCGGGCTTGCTTGCGCAAGTGGCCCTGAGGGCCGGGCGGGTAGAGGCCGAGAAAGCCAAGGCCGTCGCGGTGTTTATCACGAGCGGTCTTGTGGCCGTCTTGCCGCTGTTGTGGAGCATTCTTCTGGGAAGCTGCCTCGAGCCCGCGAAGATACCGCAGATGAGGGACCTTATAACCTTGGAGTCCGGGGTGACGACCGACGTGCTCGGCCACGGCCTGTTCTATACCCGACCCGTCTTGTTTGTGCTGCTCTGGGCGTGCATCGATTTCTTATTGATGGGGCTATGGGGCACGACGATCCTCGCCATTACGAGGTTGGTGGACAACCGCGTGCTCCTTGTGGTGGGTGCGTATCTCTTTCAGATGGGCCTTGCGTATCTTACGGGAGACTTCGCTGAGGCGTTGGGACGTCCCAGAATCGTCCTCGACCTGTTCGCCTTGGCGTATCCGGTGGGGGATGACCTTGTGACCCTGCCGACCCTTGCGGCGGCGATGTTCATGATGGCCGCAATCTCGGCGACTCTGTTTGTGAGGCTTGGGCGAAGGGACTACGTATGAAGGGCCTTGGAATCTGCCTGTCTCATGACATGCGGGCGGGGAAAGGCTCCCTGCTTGCATCGGGACTCGCCGGCGCGGTTCTTGCCCTGGCCGTAAGCATTGGCCTTTGGACCAAAGCGAGCTTGCGCGACATCGATCCCACGCAGCTTTCGCTCGGCGATTATTTCACCAACTATCTGGCCGGGATCATCTCTCAGGGTCTGGGCCTCTTTGGAACCGGGGGACGTCCGTTCTATCTTCCGTCGACCTGGCTGCTCACCATGTTGATTCCCTGCTATACGGTGCTTTGGTATCCAAGGAAGGACTTGGAAGCCGAGGGGATGCAGGTGCTGTTGAGGAGCGGGTCGAGGCTCCAGTGGTGGTTGGCAAAGAACGCTTGGGTGGCTATGGGGGTCTTTCTCTACTGGATTGCCGGGTATGCGACCGTCTGCTTCGTTGCGTTGGCGACCGGGGCCACGATGGGCCTTGCGAACACGGAGAACATCGCCGCCCTTCTTGCGCTCGGTGAAAACTCGGTCGCAGCGTGGGAACAGTCCGTGGTGCCGATGCTTCCGTCCGTGCCGATCATTAGCGTTGCGCTCGCTCTGGTGGAGACGGCGATCGGGGCCTGGGCATCGCCTGTATGGGGCTTCTGCCTCGTGACCGCAACTCTCTTTATGTCAGCTTTGCTGCCCGGTAGCTTCCTCATAGGCAACTACCTCATGGCGCTGCGGAGCGCGGGGATGGTGGCAGGGGGCGCTGCGGCGACCATGGGGGTGAGCCTGGGCGTGACGATGGCGATAGCCGCCCTGGCGCTTGGATCGGTTGCGTTCAAGAGGCTTGACGTTATGGGAAGAGGCGAGCAACAAGATGCACATTGAGGTGAACCACGCGTCAAAGACAATCAAGAAGGTCCAGGTCCTCGAGGACGTCTGCCTGCGTCTTGAATCGGGCACGGTGTACGGGATCGAGGGTCCCAACGGGTCGGGTAAAACCATGCTCATGCGGGCGATCCTGGGGTTGATACATCTAGATTCCGGGAACATCCTGGTGGATGGCATGCGGATAGGGGCGGACCTGGATTTTGCTCCTGACGCCGGGGTCCTCATCGAGTCTCCCTCCTTCCTGCCCGGAAAGACGGGAAGGGACAATCTCCTGTACCTCGTGCGGATAAAGAATGCCGTAGGGGAGGCGGAGGTTGATGCGGCGCTCGAGAAGGTGGGCCTGGCCGATGCGAGGGGAAAGAAGTACCGCCAGTACTCGCTTGGCATGAGACAAAGGCTCGGCATCGCCGGCGCGATTGTTGAGAAACCCAAGCTCGTCGTTCTCGATGAACCGACCAACGCCCTAGACGAGTCCGGCATAGACATGGCCGTCAAGGTCGTTGCGGAGCAAAAAGCGCGCGGCGCACTCGTTATCGTCTCGTGCCACAGCGCAGAGCTGTTGAGCCGCATGGTTGACGTGAGGATTCGGATGGCGGAGGGGAGGGTGCTCGATGTGGAAGGCTAGAAAACAAAGAGCCGCAGCGACTGCACTCCTCGCCTGCGTGCTTCTTGGCGTCTATGGCGCAAGAGTCGCATGGGTGAACGCGAACGCAAAGGCCGAAGAGATTCCGCAGCAGACCTACGCGACAGGTCAGGACGTGGCGCTCAAAGGGTCTTTCTTCGAATCGAAGGATGTGGAGAGCACCGGCTCGTACAGCGTAAGGCTCGTGAAAGCCGAGCTTATGAGCCGCTCGGAGTACCTCGAGGAATCGGACGGCGCGACGCAAGCAAGCGTAAAAGAGGCGCGCTCCATCGTGGTCCTGGAGCTTGCGCTGCGAAACGACGGGGACGAACCCGGCGCGTACAACCTGTTGTTCTCGGTCCTCAGTGCCAAGGACGGATCGCAGTACCTTATTGCCGATACCGAGCTGTGGTCCAAGGTGAACCCCAAGGTATCGGCGGGACAGTATATGGTGGCCGTGCGGCCGCATTCCGAGTACGTTGCAAGAATCCCCTACGCGATCAACTCGTCCGGCGACAAGAAATACGAGGAAGCCATCGGAGCCAAAAGCTTTTGGCTGGCGGTGTCGGACTATCCGGTAAAGAACGTGATCGATGTCGAATTAGATTGAGCAGTCGCATGGAGTTTTATCGCTCGCGTCGGCCCCCCTTGTCCGCTAATTATGGTGAGAGGGTGACGCGGGCTTCTCGTATGCGCTACGTGCTTATTTGGCGTATTATGAACAATCGCGTCTGTAGACGGGACCTTTCTGTCTCGGGCGCAGGCAACTATAAGGCTCCGGAGGCGCGCCACGCCGAAGGAGGTCCGAGGCTCGAACGCCCCGGGCTTAAAACCCCATGATTTAAGGAGTGAACAATGGCAGACGAGAAGTACACCCCCCGTCTTAAGGAGCTCTACGTCGGCACCGTCCGCGACGAGCTTCAGAAGCAGTTCAACTACAAGAACGTCATGATGATCCCGAAGATCGAGAAGATTGTCGTGAACATGGGCGTTGGCGAGGCCGCCACCGACTCCAAGGCCATCGACGGCGCCGTCGCCGACCTCCGCGCCATCACCGGCCAGCAGCCGCTCGTGACCCGCGCCCGTAAGTCCATCGCCACCTTCAAGCTCCGTGCCGGCATGCCCATCGGCGCCAAGGTCACCCTCCGCGGCGACCGCATGTGGGAGTTCCTGGATCGCCTGATCTGCATTGCCATCCCGCGCATCCGCGACTTCCGCGGCATCTCCGCCAAGTCCTTCGACGGCCGCGGCAACTTCTCCATGGGCGTCACCGAGCAGCTCATCTTCCCGGAGATCGACTTCGACAAGATCGATCACACCCGCGGCATGGACATCACCATCGTGACCACCGCCCAGACCGACGAGGAGGGCAAGGCGCTTCTCGACGCCTTCCACTTCCCGTTCAAGAAGGCGTAGTCAATATATTTGCAGTAGGGGAGCGTGAACGTTCCCCCAAGGATTCTCTGAAGGAGGATTTGTGGCTAAGACATCGATGATCGTCAAGGCGTCGCGCGAGCCGAAGTACTCGACCCGCAAGCAGAACCGTTGCCAGCGCTGTGGGCGTCCCCACTCCGTGTATCGCAAGTTCGGCCTCTGCCGTGTGTGCTTCCGCGAGCTTGCGAGCAAGGGCGAGCTTCCTGGCGTCCGCAAGGCAAGCTGGTAGGACGCAAAGGGCTCTGGCGTTAAGGCGCGCCCGCTATGGGTGGGAGCGAACCGAGCGCACAGGTTCATCATTAACAAAGGAGAAAAGGATCCATGAAGATTACCGATCCCGTTTCTGACATGCTGACGCGTATCCGCAACGCGAACTCGGCGAACAAGGCCGAGGTCTCCATGCCTTCCACGAAGGTTCTGGTTGCCATTGCGGGCGTTATGCTGGCAGAGGGCTACATCGCGGGCTTTGAGGTCGAGGACACCAAGCCCCAGAAGACCCTTCACATTACCCTCAAGTACGGTGCCCGCCGCGCCAAGGTCATCCGCGGCATCAAGCGCGTGTCCAAGCCGGGCCTGCGCATCTACTCCACCGCTGACAAGCTTCCGCGCGTCCTCGGTGGCCTCGGCACCGCTATCATCTCTACTTCCCGCGGCATGATGTGCGACCGCGATGCCCGCAAGGCCGGCATCGGCGGCGAGGTCATCGCCTACATCTGGTAAATCTCGACAGGAATGAAAGGAGACAACCGTGTCTCGTATTGGTAAGAAGCCTGTCCTGGTTCCCGCCGGAGTCACTGTGGCAGTCGACAACACCACCGTTACGGTCAAGGGCCCCAAGGGCGAGCTGACCCGTACGTTCTCTGAGCTCATCTCCATCAAGGAGGAGGGCGAGGAGATCATCGTCGTCCGCAACGACGACACCCAGGACTCCAACGCCCAGCAGGGTCTTGTCCGCACCCTCATCCACAACATGGTCGTTGGCGTTTCCGAGGGCTTCGAGAAGAAGCTCGAGCTCACCGGCGTCGGCTACCGCGCCACGCTCAAGGGCAAGGACCTCGACCTCTCCCTCGGCTATTCTCACCCGGTCGTTTACCCGGCCCCCGAGAACATCACCTTCGTGGTGCCTGACAACACCCACATCACCGTTCAGGGCATCTCCAAGGAGCAGGTCGGCCAGGTTGCCGCCGAGATCCGCATGAAGCGTCCTCCCGAGCCGTACAAGGGCAAGGGTATCCACTACGAGGGCGAGCACATCCGCCGCAAGCTCGGCAAGGCCGCCAAGTAGTAACGCTTAACGCAAAAGCCCATCACCCCGTCAGGTGATGGCATGTCTAAGGAGAAGGAATGAACAAGTTCCAGGCCAAGCAGGCCGGTCTCGAGCGCCGCAAGCGCCGCGTCCGCGCCAAGGTCTCCGGTACCGCCGAGCGTCCGCGCCTCGCCGTGCACCGCACCAACGCTCACATCTACGCCCAGGTCATCGACGATGTCGACGGCAAGACCATCTGCGCCGCCTCGACCCTCGACCCTGAGTTCCGCGCCACCGGCAAGGTCGGCTCCAACAAGGAGGCCGCCGAGTTCGTGGGCGAGCTCGTGGCGAAGCGCGCCGTCGAGAAGGGCATCACCGAGGTCACCTTCGACCGCGGTGGTCGCATCTATCACGGCCGCGTCAAGGCTCTGGCAGACGGTGCCCGCAACGCGGGCCTGAAGTTCTAGGAGGATTCAATGGCACGAGATCGTAAGCGCCAGCAGGATACGGATCTTCAGGAGCGCGTCGTCTTCATCCACCGCGTTTCGAAGACCGTCAAGGGCGGCCGTCGTATGTCGCTGCTCGCTCTGGTCGTCGTCGGCGACGGCAAGGGCAACGTGGGCCTCGGCCTCGGCAAGTCCGCTGAGGTGCCCCTGGCTATTTCCAAGGCCGTCGAGGACGCCAAGAAGAACATGTTCCACGTCGAGGTCACCGAGGCCGGCTCCGTGCCGCACGCCGTCGAGGGCCACTACGGCGCGGGCCGCGTCCTCATCAAGCCGGCTATCGAGGGTACCGGCGTCATCGCCGGCGGCCCTGTCCGTCCGCTCTTCGAGCTTGCCGGCATCACCAACGTCCTCTCCAAGTCTCTCGGCACCAACAACGCCCTTAACATGATTAAGGCCGCCGCCGAGGGCCTGAAGGAGCTCTCCACCCCCGAGCAGACCGCTGAGCGTCGCGGCCTGACCGTGGGCGAGATGTTCGTCGGGAAGGAGAACTAAAGATGGCTCAGTCCCTCAAGATCACCCTGGTCCGCTCCGCCCAGTGCGGCGTCAAGAAGGACCAGACCGCTACCGCCAAGGCCCTCGGCCTTCGCAAGATCGGCGATTGTGTCGAGCAGCCCGACAACCCGGGCATCCGCGGCATGATCTTCAAGATCAAGCACCTCGTCAACGTGGAAGAGAACTAGGAGTCAACCAATGCAGCTCAACGATCTGCGCCCCGCGGAGGGCTCCCGCAAGAACCGCAAGCGCATCGGCCGCGGCAACTCGTCCGGTCACGGCACCACTGCGGGTCGCGGCACCAAGGGTCAGCTTTCCCGCTCCGGCGGCGGCAAGGGCAAGGGCTTCGAGGGCGGCCAGCAGCCGCTCGCCATGCGCCTGCCTAAGCTCCCCGGCTTCATCAACCACAACCGCGTCGAGTACGCTCCTGTGAACCTTTCCCGCCTCGACGCCCTCTACGCTGACGGCGAGACCGTCGACGGCGCCTCCCTCGTGGAGAAGGGCGTCATCAAGCGCGAGTACCAGCTCGTGAAGGTCCTCGGCGACGGCGAGCTCACCAAGAAGCTCACCGTCAAGGTCGACAAGGTCTCCGCCTCTGCCCAGGCCAAGATTGAGGCGGCCGGAGGAAAGGTCGAGCAGGCGTGCTAAAGGGAATCGCCAACGCTTTTCGCGTTCCGGAACTGAGGAAGAAGCTCCTTCTTACCGCGGGTATCCTCCTGCTGTATCGCTTCGGCGCGTATCTTCCCGTCCCGGGAGTTCCGTTCCAGGATATGCTGACCGCCTACCAGACGGGCCTTTCCTCGAGCGGTGCTATGGCCGTGCTCAACCTGTTCTCAGGCGGCGCGCTTTCCCGCATGTCCGTATTCAGCCTCGGCATCATGCCCTACATCACCGCTCAGATTATTCTGCAGCTGATGCAGGCCGTGATTCCGTCGCTCGGCGAGCTTGCTAAGGAGGGCGAGTCCGGTCAGCGCAAGATCACGCAGTACACGCGCTACCTCACGATCGGCCTCGCCCTCATCTCTTCGATCGGCTACCTGTTCCTGTTCAAGAGCTATGGCGTTAGCTTCGCGAACATGGGCATCGCCGAGGGGCTCCAGAACTTCATCGTGGTCTTCACGATGCTTGTTGGCGCCATCATCATCATGTGGCTGGGTGAGGTCATCACCCAGCGCGGCATCGGCAACGGCATGTCGCTCATCATCTTCGCGAACATCATGAGCGGCCTGCCCACCTCGCTGATCTCGTCTGTCGCCAACAACGGCAACGTTGTCCTTACCGTTATCACCATGCTCGTCATCGTGGCGATCATCCCGCTCATCGTCTACGTTGAGCGCGGCCAGCGCCGCATCCCGATCCAGTACGCCAAGCGCGTCGTGGGTCGCCGAGTCATGGGCGGTCAGGCCACTTACCTGCCGATCAAGGTCAACACCGCCGGCGTCGTGCCGATCATCTTCGCCTCTGCGATCCTGTATCTCCCGGCGCAGCTCGCGGTGTTCTTCCCCAACGTCGGCTGGGTCCAGGCCGTGGCCAACGCGCTTTCCGCGGGTTGGATCAATTGGGTCCTCTCGGTCCTTCTCATCGTGGCGTTCGCGTACTTCTACTCCTCGATGGTCTTCAACCCTGAAGAGACTGCCGATCAGCTTCGCAAGCAGGGCGGCTTCATCCCGGGCGTTCGTCCCGGTGCTGCCACCGCCGCGTACATTAAGAGCACCATCGACCACGTGACCCTGCCGGGCGCCCTCTTTATGGCCGTCCTCGCCGTCGTCCCGTCGATCATCTTCTGGTTCACGGGCAACTCGCTCGTCCAGGCGTTCGGCGGCACCTCGGTGCTCATCATGGTCGGCGTGGCCATGGATACGCTCGCCTCTCTGGAGAGCCAGCTCAAGATGAACAACTACGACGGCTTCTTTAAGTAAGCCGCCTGCGGGTTCGAGTAACGCCAATTTCGGAAGAAAGGTAAGGCCATGAACATCGTTCTTCTTGGCGCCCCCGGCGCCGGCAAGGGCACCCAGGGCCAGAAGCTCGTGGAGGATTACGGTTTTGCCCACATCTCCACCGGCGACCTGCTCCGCGCTGCCGTCAAGGCTGGCTCTGAGCTTGGCATCAAGGCCAAGTCCTATATGGAGTCCGGCCAGCTCGTCCCCGACCAGCTTGTCATCGATCTCGTCAAGGAGCGTCTCGACTCCGATGACGCCCAGAAGGGCTTCATCCTCGACGGCTTCCCCCGCAACACCGCCCAGGCGGTTGCGCTCGACTCCGAGCTCGCCGCCATGGGCCGCGACCTTGACGCTGCGCTGCTCGTCAGCGTTCCCGACGCCTCCGTCGTGGAGCGCCTCTCTTCTCGCCGCACCTGCAAGTCCTGCGGCTACACGGCTCCGGCCGGCACCGAGGTGTGCCCCCGCTGCTCTGGCGAGATGTACCAGCGCGACGATGACAAGCCCGAGACGATTCAGCGTCGTCTCGACACGTACCACACCCAGACTGCCCCGCTGATCGAGTACTACCGGGGCCACTCGATTCTCAAGGAGGTCGACGGAGATCGTCCCGTCGACGAGGTCTACGCCGACGTCAAGGATCTCCTGAGCCTATGATCAAGCGCAAAGATCCTCAACAGATCGAGCAGATGAAGGCCGCCGGGGCATTGTCCAAGGCGGCTCTTCGTCTAGCTGGGACCATGGTTGTCCCCGGCACGTCCACGCTTGCGATTGACCAAGCCGTGGAGAGCTTCATCCGTGAAAACGACGGAAAGCCCACCTTCAAGGGGTACGGTGGTTTTCCGGGCAGCATCTGTGCGTCCCTCAACGAGCAGGTCGTGCACGGAATTCCGTCCGAAGCCGTGGTGCTCAAGGAGGGGGATATCCTCTCGGTCGACACCGGTGCCACCTTGAACCGTTGGGTTGGCGATAACGCGTGGACTTTCTACTGCGGCGAGGTCTCGAGCGAATGGCAGGGCTTGTGCGAAGTCACGCGCGACTGCCTCAAGGCAGCCATTGAGCAGGCGGTGCCCGGCAACCGACTCGGCGACATCGGAGCCGCGGTCCAGGAGCTTGCCGAGGCGAATGGCTACGGCGTTGTCCGCGACTACGTCGGGCACGGCATCGGCCGGGCGATGCACGAGGACCCCGAGGTCCGAAACTACGGCAGGCACGGCCGCGGCGTTAAGCTCCAAGCGGGCATGGTGCTCGCGATCGAGCCGATGATCACCTTGGGATTCTACGAGTGCCGCACCCTCGGAAATGGCTGGACCGTCGTCACCTGCGATGGAGGAGCCGCGGCTCACTACGAGAACACCGTCGCCATCACCGATGACGGTCCGGTGATCCTCACCGCCGACGACGAAGGTCCTTGGTGCTCAATGCAAGGCGGTGCCAACTAAGTCTTCTTTGAGGCGTGTCCGAAAATCACTTCAGCTGAGGTTTCCGGACACGCCGCAAGCAGGTACTGAGTTGTTGTAGTTGTGGAGGGTACCCACGTCCGTGGACGCCCCCGTGAATTTTCGATATATTTGTTAGTCGCTGTCACGGCGTAGAGAGGGATTAACTTGAGCAAGCAGGACGCAATCGAACTCGAGGGCAAGGTCGTCGAGCCTCTGCCCAACGCTATGTTCAACGTGGAGCTCGAGAACGGTAAGACCATTCTCTGCACCATCTCGGGAAAGATCAGGATGAACTACATCCGCATTCTTCCGGGAGACAAGGTCGTTGTGGAGATTTCTCCCTACGATCTGACGCGCGGCCGCATCACCTACCGCTACAAGTAGGCCTGCGGCACTCAGCCTGGAAATCACGCCAGCGGCTGGGCGAGTAGATAGTTCGTATCAGCACTACCGAAAGGAATGACGTCATGAAGGTACGCCCTTCGGTCAAGAAGATGTGCGACAAGTGCAAGATCATTCGTCGCCACGGCAAGGTTTACGTCATTTGCGAGAACCCGCGCCACAAGCAGCGTCAGGGCTAAGGAAGGAGCACCAAGTTGGCCCGTATTAACGGCGTCGACCTCCCGCGCGAGAAGCGCGTCGAGATCGGACTCACCTACATTTTCGGCATCGGCCGCACCACTGCCACCAAGATCTGCGCCGAGACCGGCGTTGATCCCGCTACCCGCGTCAAGGATCTGACCGAGGACGAGGTCACCAAGATCCGCGATTACATTGACGCCAACTACACGACTGAGGGCGACCTTCGTCGTGAGACTCGTCAGAACGTCGCCCGCTTGATGGAGATCGGCTGCTACCGCGGCCTCCGTCACCGCAAGGGCCTCCCCGTCCGCGGTCAGCGCACGCACACGAACGCTCGTACCCGCAAGGGCAAGAAGCGTCAAATCGGCGGCAAGAAGAAGTAGGACAGGGGATATAGAACATGGCGCAGAAGAAGAACGCTCGCACCACGCGCGTCCGCCGTTCCGAGCGTAAGAACATCGCTGTGGGTCAGGCCCACATCAAGAGCACGTTCAACAACACGATCGTCTCGATCACCGATCCCCAGGGCAACGTCATCTCCTGGCAGTCCGGTGGCACCGTCGGCTTCAAGGGCTCCCGTAAGTCCACGCCGTTCGCCGCGCAGCTGGCCGCCGAGGCCGCTGCTAAGGCTGCCATGGAGCACGGCCTGCACAAGGTCGCTGTCTTCGTGAAGGGCCCCGGCTCTGGTCGCGAGACCGCCATCCGTTCCCTCCAGGCCGCCGGCCTCGAGGTTTCGGGCATCCAGGACAAGACCCCCATCGCGCACAACGGTTGCCGTCTGAGCAAGCGTCGTCGCGTGTAGCTCTAGGAGGATTTAACAATGGCAGTTGATAGGACTCCCGTCCTTAAGAGGTGCCGTCAGCTCGGCATCGACCCCGTTGTGATGGGGATTAACAAGACTTCTCACCGCGAGCCCAAGCGTCGCCGCAAGGAGTCGGAGTACGGTATGCAGCTTCGCGAGAAGCAGAAGGCCAAGTTCATCTATGGCGTTCTCGAGAAGCAGTTCCACGGCTACTACAACGCCGCTCTCAAGCGTGAGGGCATCACCGGCGACAACCTGATGAGCATCCTCGAGTGCCGTCTCGACAACGTCGTCTTCCGTCTTGGCTTCGCCCGCACCCGCAAGGAGGCCCGTCAGACCGTCCGTCACGGTCACATCACCGTGAACGGTCACCGCTGCGACATCCCCTCCGCTCAGGTCAAGGCCGGCGACGTCATCGCCGTCGCCCCCAAGTACAAGGACCTTCTCCCCATCAAGGAGGCCCTGATTTCCTCCGAGCACATGGCCGTCCCCGGCTGGCTCGAGGTCGACATCGAGAAGCTCAAGGGCACTGTCCTTCAGGTCCCCACGCGTGACCAGATTGACCTTGACCTCGACGCTCAGCTCATCGTCGAGCTCTACTCCAAGTAAGCCCGACCCTGTTTGGAGGTAGCAATGTCCGATTTCATCCGACCGCAGGTGTCGGTAGAGGAGATCAGCGACAGCCTGGCTCGCATCAACGTCGAGCCGCTGGAGCGTGGCTACGGCGACACGCTGGGCAACTCCCTGCGTCGCGTGCTGCTTTCGTCCCTCGAGGGCGCTGCAGTCGAGGCCATCTCCATCGACGGCGTGCAGCATGAGTTCACGACCGTTGAGGGCGTCTACGAGGACGTCACCGACATCGTGCTCAACGTCAAGGGCCTGGTCTTCCGCTCCATGGGTACCGGCTCCGAGGCGGAGGCCTCCATCTCGGTCGACGGCCCCATGACGGTGACCGGCGGCGACTTCGATATCCCCGCTGAGTTCGAGATCGTCAACCCGGGCCACGTCATCTGCACCCTCGCCGAGGGCGCTCACCTCACCATGAGGATGCGCATCGGCATGGGTCGCGGCTACGTCGCCGGCGAGGATAACGAGCGTGAGACCGATCCCATCGGCATCATTCACGTCGATTCGCTCTTCTCGCCCGTCCGCCGCTGCGCCAAGGTCGTTGAGAACTGCCGCGTCGGTCGTCGCACCGACTACGACCGTCTCGTCCTCGAGATCGAGACCAACGGTTCCATGACCCCGCGCGACGCCGTCGTCGAGGCTTCCAACATCATCAACCAGCACATGACCGCGTTCATGTCGCTGGCTGACGAGGACGAGCCCGTCGAGGACGCGTCGATCTTCACGACCAGCACCGTCGAGGACAACATCGAGCTCGACAAGCAGATCGAGGACCTGGACCTTTCCGTCCGTTCCTACAACTGCCTGAAGCGCGCCGGCATCCACTCCGTGCGTCAGCTCGTGGAGTTCTCCGAGAACGACCTTCTCAACATCAGAAACTTTGGCGTCAAGTCCATCGAGGAAGTCAAGGACAAGCTCGAGAGCATGGGGCTTTCCCTCAAGGCTTAACGCGCGCCGGAACGCTTAGGAGAAGCAGTTATGCGTCACAACAAGAAGAAGGGCATGAAGCTCGGCACCGACGCTTCGCACACCAAGGCTATGAAGCGCAGCCTTGTTTGCGCCCTGTTTACCAACGACCGTATCAAGACGATCGATGTCCGCGCCAAGGCTATTCGCTCTGACGTCGACAAGGTCATCACCTGGGCCAAGAAGGGCGACATCCACTCTCGCCGTCTTGCCATCGCGAAGCTCAACGACAAAGAGGTTGTCCGCGAGGTCTTCGAGAAGGCCGCTCAGGGCATGTGGGCCGACCGCAACGGCGGCTACACCCGCATCATGAAGCTCGGCCCCCGCAAGGGCGACGCTGCCGAGATGGTGCTGATGGAGCTCGTCACCGAGCCCGTCACCCCCAAGGCCAAGAAGACCACCGTCACCAAGGTCGAGGCCGCTCCCGTCGTCGAGGAGGCCGCTGAGGCTCCCGCCGCCGAGGAGAACGCCGCTGAGTAAGCGACGCTCATCGAAGTGCCCTAAGGGCCCTGGCCTAGCGCCAGGGCCCTTTTTATACGAAATCGGAGGATATGCTCATGGGTGCCTATGAGCGCGAATTTGTCCCGCGCGAGACACCGATGGTCGGGGACGCGCCGGCCCAGGCTACGCTTGTGATTTGCCTCGGCTATCGAGGCGAGGCCTTCTGCGGCTTTGCCGAACAGCCGGAAAAGAGGACCGTCGCCGGCGAGCTGCGCCGCGCCCTCGAGTGCGCGCTGCGTCGCCCCTGCGAGCTCACCTGCGCCGGACGCACCGACGCGGGCGTCCACGCCGTTGCCCAGTATGTGAGCCTTCCCATGGCTGCGGACGAGCTCGACCTGCCCGCAGACCGCCTTCGCCGCAGCCTCGTAGCGCTGACGCCCGACGACATCTCGGTGTCGGGGCTTTTCCGTGCTGCCCCGGACTTCTCAGCGCGTTTTGACGCCCAGATGCGCAGGTACCGCTATCGGATCTGTGCCGGGGATGCCCGTCCCATCATGGCCTGGGACCATGCCTGGTGGTATAAGGGTTCTCTCGACGTCGCCTCGATGGACGAGGCGGCTCAGGCCCTCGTTGGCGAGCACGACTTCAAGAGCTTCTGTAAGGCGTCCTCCGCCGTCGATAAGCCGACCTGCCGTTACGTCTCGAGCCTGCACGTGAGCGAGGTCGAGGAGGCCTCAGAGCGCCTTGTGGCGGTCGACATCGAGGGCAACGCCTTCCTGCACAACATGGTTCGTACCATCGTCGGCACCCTCGTCGAGGTCGGTCGCGGCCACCGCAACGCCGCCTGGGTGGCGGCTGCCCTCGCCGCCCGCGATCGTGCCGCCGCCGGCCCCTGCGCCCCCGCCCGTGGCCTCACCTTCCAAGCCGTCGACTACCTGCCCGGAGCCCTCGTTCCCTGGTGACCTGCTATTTCAGCCTGTCTGATTTGGCAGCTTTTTCAGCCTGTCTGATTTGGCAGTCATTTTTGCCTGTCTGATTCACCCGAAACCTGGACGTACTCCGCGCATGGAAAGGACCTGCATTGGATCTCTTTGTCGACGTGCTTGCCGACTCTGTTATCGACACCCTCAAACTCATCCCGTTCCTCTTTGTGACCTATTTGGCCATGGAGGCCCTCGAGCATTTCGCCAGCAACAAAGTCAGAGAGGCGGTCGAGCGCGCCGGTACCGCCGGCCCTGTGGTCGGCGCACTTCTTGGCGCCTTGCCGCAGTGCGGCTTCTCGGCCATGGCGGCCACGCTCTTCTCTGGGCGTGTGGTCACGGCCGGCACGCTCGTGGCCGTTATTCTTTCCACCTCCGACGAGATGATCCCGGTATTCGTGGCCCATCAGGAGCCGGCGAGCCGTATGCTCTCGATCATCGCCATTAAGGTCGTTCTTGGCATCGTTGCGGGCCTTTTGCTTGACGTGGCCCTGCGGCTTCTTCACCGCGCCGGTGACGGCCATGCCCACATCCATGAGCTGTGCGAGCGCGAGCACTGCCACTGCGAGGAAGCGGACGAGCTTGACGATGACGAGGGCCATGACGGCCGCGGCGACCACAACAATCACCACAACGACCACGATGGCCACCTCGAGCACGCGCACCACCACGGCCACAGCCACTCCCATCACGGCGCCTGGGGGATTGTCCGCTCCGCGTGCGTCCACACGATTCAGGTCACGGCCTTCATTTTCCTCATCTCGCTGCTGTTCGGCCTGATCATTGAGGGCCTGGGCGTCGACTCTATCCGCTCGATGCTCGCCTACCACCCGGTGAGGGCGACCTTCATCGCGGCGCTCGTCGGCCTGATTCCCAACTGCGGTGCGAGCGTGGCCATCGCGGAGCTGTTCCTCGACGGTACCCTTGCCACCGGCCCCATGCTCGCCGGGCTTCTTTCCTCGGGCGGCGTGGGCCTGCTTGTGCTGTGGCGCACGAACGCCGACGCGCGCCAGAACGTCTACGTCACCCTGTTGGTTTATGGCGTGGCGGTTCTCGCGGGCCTCGCGGCCTGCGCGTTAGGTATCCTGTTGTAAAAAAGGATTCACGCGTGCGCATGCGCACGGGAAGGCGGTACCCATGCTCTTTAGGAAGCGCGAGCGTTTTGAGCGCACCGACGTGCCCACGCCGGGCCCCTACACGAACGTCATCGGCGTCGCGGTGCTCGTCGTCGTGGCGGTCGCACTCTTTGTCGTCGTCGGCCGCGTGGCAGACCGCGTGGGCAAAGAAACCCGCCTTGAGGACGCCGATCTTTCCAAGCAGGTTGGCAAGCAGTCCTCGATGGTGGTTACCGACGACCAGTACTCGATCTCCCAGGACGCCTTTACCAAGGTGCTCTTCCTCACGGTGGCCGACGCCTCCGATATGGAGAAGGGCACGCAGGTCACGCAGGCGCAGGTGCTGCTGCTCCACGAGAAGCCCGTCCAGGCCGAGGACGGCAGCGAGACCACACAGACCGTGGCGTCTTTGGCCACCCTTCCGCTCGACGCAAAGATCGGCTCCGGCGACGACGCCGCCACGCTTGCCGAATACTGCGCCGCCCACGGCCCCGCCGCCTGCGTCGTGCCCCTCAACGCAGCGAGCAACATCAAGTTCACGCACGTGGTCGTGGCGAGCGAGGACGTGCTCGAGCAGGTTATGGCGCTTTCCGGCTCCGACCCCTCGAAGTTCATCAAGGAATCTACGACGCTTCTGATGAAGCTCCGTACCGATATGACACCGTCTGAGCTCGTGGATGTGGGCACGAGGGCCAACGGCGTGGGCGCCGAGAACTTCAACCGCGTCGACGCACCCCTTGTGGCCGAGACCACCCAGGCGGACGATGGCTCCACGGTCGAGACGGGCTTCCAGATCATCGACCGTACCGCGTTGTGCACGTCGGTCGGCACCCTCGTTTAGGCCGCAAAAAATGGTGATTTGGGGAGTGTCTGTATGCACACCACACCTGCATAAGTGCATCGGATAATTGCTGGTCGGCCCATCGTCTGAAAGGCAGCAATTGCAGCATTTCTCTCCCACATCGCCGAAGGTGTCGGTCCTTCTTTGCGTCCATGATGCCGAGAAGACCCTGCGTCGCGCAGTGGAGAGTGTGCAGAATCAAACGCTGCGCAATGTCGAGTTGATCGCTGTCGATGCGGGCTCGGAGGACTCGAGCGCGCGCATGCTCGACACGTTTATGGAGCGTGACATCAGGGTGGTGGTCGAGCACCTGCCGGCATGCAGCCGCGAGGAGGCGCTCGATGCGGCCTTTGCGCGCGCTCGTGGCGAGTACGTCGTGGTCATGGATGCCGATGGGTGGTTCGACGCGACGTATCTCCAGAAGCTCGTCGATACCGCCGAGAACGAGCATGTTGATCTCGTGGTGGGTGGCGTCGCTATCCAGATAGAGACCCCTCGCCGAAAGATTGACCTCGAGACGGACGAGGCGCCCGTGGTGTACCGGACGCAGCATGATTTCCGGACCGGCTCGTGGGAGCACTTCGCCTCCGGGCGCCTCTCGCCGGCGAGCGCCAAGCTGTTCGACCGCGCGAGGGCCGCGGCATCCAAGCTGCGCTTCAACGCCGAGAACGGGATTGACCACGGGTTCACGTACGGTTACCTGCGCGATGTCGAGCGCGTCGCCTTCACGGGCGGCGGGTATCGCGTTTGCCGTGAGGCTCCGGAGGAGTACGGCGTCGAGTTCGCGCGGGAGCTGTACCGAAGCATCGGCGACGAGTACGAGGCCGTGATCGAGCTGATGCGCGGCTGGGGCCTTGAGGGCGACGCGGCGAGCATGACGATGATCCAGGGGCGCTATCTCGAGCTTCTTTCCTTGTGCATCGAGGCGGCGTGCGCGACGCAAACAGGCGACACGCCCGCCGATGTCCGCGCCCTTGTGGGCCAGATGATCTCTGGCGAGCGGGCACAGCTCGCGGCTGGCGTGGGCCTGCCGCGCGACGGCGCCGCCCGTGCCCTTATCGGCCCGATCAAAAGCCAAAACGTGCCGCTGGCCATCATGCAGGCGCGCCTTTTGTCGATGGTGCGCCGCGGCGCCCCGGCCACCCTTACCCCCGACGCCTTCCTCTAGTGGGACAAAAGGGACGGGGTATTTTGTCCCAAAATGTGGAGCGGCTCCACAAGTTGGGACAAAATACCCCGTCCCTTTTGTCCCACTAGAGGCGATTGAGGCGGCTGCGGAGGTTCTCGACGACGAAGCCGAGGCCGTTTGTGCGGACGCGGTAGGCGGCCTCGCCGGCGAGATAGCCGATGCGCGCGAGCTTGTTCTCGCGCGGGGCCTCAACACCGCGCACGCGGGCAAAGAAGCCCTTTGCGGTGGGGGAGAGCGCCGCCAGACCAAACACGCGCTGCGGCTCCAGGCGAGCCATAGAGCGCTCGACGAGTTCGGGCACGCCCGCGGCGCGCTCTCCCGCGGCGCTAACGGTGATCATGGCGTAGTTGACGCCGCGCAGGGCGAGCGCGTCGAGCACGCGGCCGTCCTCGACCCCCAGGAGCTCCGCGGCGTCCATCATCTCGTTCCAGCGGGTCAGCGGCGTGGCGGGCGACTTTGCCGCAAGCGCCTCGGCGTCGTTGAGGTCGTGCTCGCGGTAGAAGTAGAGCGGCTCGTCGACGTAGGCGACGGCGTCGGTGGCGCAAAGCGTCTCGATGAGGAAGGGGTTGTCGGTCCAGCCGGCTCCGGGGACCTCGCGGAACCGCACGCCCGCGCGGGAAAGAAACTCGCGCCGGTACATGCCGGCCCAGATGGCGGGGTGGTGGAGCAGGAGCTCAACCCCGTCGCCTATGCAGAAGGGCTGGGACTTCGGCCGCACGCGGTGGAGATACGGGCAGCTCACGCGCTTCTCGCCGGCGCCCTTCTTGCTAGCGTCGCCAGCGACGGCGCCTGCCCCCGTGCCCGGCTCGAACACGCGCCAGTACGCGCACCTCACCACGTCGACGGCCCGCCCGGCGGCGTCCTCGACGCCGACGGCGCACGCCACGAGCTTCTCGTACATCGTGGGGTCCAGGTAGTCGTCTGGCTCGACGATGGCCACCCACTCGCCGTCAGCCAGCGCGATTCCGCGGTTGCAGGTCGCGCCGTAGCCCTCGTTGGCCTTGTCGACGACGACGATGCGCGGGTCGCGCGCCGCATGGTCGTGGGCTATCCGGGAGCTTTCGTCGGTCGATCCGTCGTTCATGCAAATGATCTGCAGGTCAGCATAGGTCTGGGCCTCGATGCTCAAGAGACACTGGTCGAGCGTCGCCGCCACGTTGTACATGGGGACGACGATGGAGACCTTGCCTTGGCCGGTGTTGCTCATGTGCCCTCCTTCGGGCGTCGGCACCCGTGCCCGCCCCTCGCAGCCTGCTCCCCTATAATAAGGCACCAAGGCAAACCCACCGATTGGACGACCCGCTTCATGAACCGCCCCGCCATCGTCATCGTCACCTTCAAGCGCCAGGAGCTCCTGTCGCAGCTGTTGGATTCCATCGAGAAGTCCAGCGTGGCCCCGTGGCGCGTCGTCGTCGTGGACAACGAGAACTCCGCGGCGACGGGCGACATCGTGCGCGGCTTCGAGGCGCGCGCGAACGCCCTGTGGGGCACGACCGACGACGACCCCGACGCCGAGGGCGGCACCTCGCGCGCGGTGTACATGCCGATGAAGGAGAACACCGGCGGCGCCGGCGGCTTCTCGGCGGGCGTGCGCCGCGCCTACGAGCTCGGCGCCGAGTGGTTCTGGGTCATGGACGACGACGTCGCCATCGAGCCCGATGGCCTGGCCGCGCTTGCGCGCTGGTCGGAGGAGTCCGACGCCATCATGGGCACCCGCCGTGACTTCGACGGCGGGCACTTCTTCTGGCAGCATCGGTTCTGGACGGGCCTCGCCATCTACAACCCGCTGTCGCGCGACAGCTGGCGCCCCGGCGAGCGATATAAACTCTGCAATGTCCTGTGCTTCGAGGGCAGTTTCTTCTCGCGTCGCGTGGTGCAGAAGGCCGGCCTGCCGGACCCGCGCTTCTTCATCTACCTCGACGACGCCTGCTTCGGCTACGTCGCGAGCAAGGTCACCAAGGTCTACTACGTGCCCGACGTCGTCTTGAGCCGCCGTCGCGAGGTCGCAAACAAAGAGATCGGATCGGTGCGCCAGCTCAACTCAGCGAGCGACATGACGCGCTACTACATCACGCGCAACCGCGCCTACCTCGCGCGCTACTTCAAGGTCTACGGCGACTACAACCCCGTGCTCTACGCCGTGGGGACCCTAGCGAACTTCTCAAAGGAGCTCCTGCGCATCCTCATCGTCGACCGCGACCACCTGAAGAGCGGCTGGGCGCGCCTGTGGGCCGGATACAAGGACTCGCGCGCCATCCTGCACGACCCCGACTGGGCACCGATGCACCCGCTGGACTAGCGCGGCGCTTCTTGCCGGCGCCTCGGTGCCGGACATCGCGCGGCCTCGAAACGCGCCGTGTTCGAGTCCCCGCAAAACATACCCCCACACTCGGTCGCCGCCTTTCCGCAGGCGGTAGATACTCGCCCGTCGACGGCGCCTCATGTGGGCCGGATGCGCCGCACGCGGTACAATTACAGAGTTTGGAGCGCGGTACGTCGGTCGTGGGGACCGAAGCCGCGTCGCATGGCAGTAATAGCAGGAGAGGAGTTCGTTAATGTACAAGATCCTCGACAAGACGCAGTTCTCGGAGAAGGTGTTCAAGTTCCGCATCGAAGCGCCCGCGATGGCCAAGCATGCACATGCCGGCCAGTTCCTCATGGTGCGCGCGAACGAGACGGGCGAGCGCGTGCCGTTCACCCTGGCGGGCTGGAACGCCGAGGAGGGCTGGGTCGAGTTCATCTTCATGGTGATCGGAAAGACCACCGAGATGCTGTCCACCTATGAGGCGGGCGACTCCATCAAGGACGTCACCGGTCCTCTGGGCATGCCCACCGAGATGGCCGAGGGCCCCTGCGCCGTCATCGGCGGCGGCGTCGGCCTCGCAATCGCCTTCCCCGTGGCCAAGCACCTGGTCGAGACCGGCCACGAGGTGCACGCCATCATGGGCGCCCGCACCAAGGACCTCCTGCTGCTCGAGGACCAGTTCCGCGAGCTGCTCGACGACGACCACATCCACATCACCACCGACGACGGTTCCTACGGCGAGAAGGGCGTGGTCACCGCCCCGCTGGAGCGCCTGCTCCAGGACAAGGCCGTCACGCAGGTCTTCTGCGTCGGCCCCGTCCCGATGATGAAGTTCTCCGCCCTCACGGCCGAGAAGTACAACACCCCCATCACCGCCAGCCTGAACCCCATCATGGTCGACGGCACGGGCATGTGCGGCTGCTGCCGCGTCGAGGTCGACGGCCAGACGAAGTTCGCCTGTGTCGACGGCCCCGACTTCGACGCCACCAAGGTCGACTGGAACGACCTTCGCGCGCGTCAGGCCGCGTACCTTACCGAGGAGGGCCAGTCCCTCAAGGCCTATGAGGAGGCGAACTGCGCATGCCACAGGTAAATGGTCGTTTTGTCCCGGACATGAAGTCCCCGCGCACCAAGGACAACGAGGAGCCGGCCGCCGAGCGCGCCTGCGATTTCCGTCCTGTCGATAAGGGCTTCACCGAGGAGATGGCGCTGGCCGAGGCCGAGCGCTGCATGGACTGCAAGCGCCCGTTCTGCGTCGAGGGCTGCCCGGTCAACATCAACATCCCGAAGTTCATCGAGCAGATCCGCGCGAAGAACTACGGCGGCGCCCTGGACGTCATCCGCGAGGAGTCCATGCTCCCCGCCATCTGCGGTCGCGTTTGCCCGCAGGAGAACCAGTGCGAGGGCAAGTGCGTCCGCGGCAAGAAGGGCGAGCCCGTTGCCATCGGCCAGCTCGAGCGCTTTGTCGGCGACCAGCCTGAGCTCGCCTCCAAGCCCGTCATGAAGCCCAAGAACGGCAAGAAGGTCGCCGTCGTCGGCTCCGGCCCCTCCGGCATCACCTGCGCCGGCGAGCTTGCCCGCAACGGCTTCGAGGTCACCGTCTTCGAGGCGTTCTTCACCGGCGGCGGCGTGCTCGTCTACGGCATCCCCGAGTTCCGTCTGCCGAAGGCCGTCGTCAAGCGCGAGATCGACGGCCTCGAGGAGATGGGCGTCCACTTCGAGTACAACTCCGTCGTGGGCAACATCGCCACCGCCGACGAGCTCTTTGAGCAGGGCTTCGACGCCATTTACGTGGCCACCGGCGCCGGCCTGCCCAAGTTCCTCAACGTCCCCGGCGAGAACCTGCCGAACGTCTTCTTCGCCAACGAGTACCTCACCCGCGTGAACCTCATGAAGGCGAACAACTTCCCCGAGTACGACACGCCGACCAAGCATGGCAAGAACGTCGTCGTCTTCGGCGGCGGCAACGTCGCCATGGACGCCGTCCGTACCGCCAAGCGCCTGGGCGCCGAGCGCGCGATCATCGCGTATCGCCGCACTGAGGACGAGATGCCCGCCCGTCGCGCCGAGCTGCACCACGCCAAGGCCGAGGGCGTCGAGGTCATGCCGCTCGTCAGCCCGCTCGAGTTCGTCGCCGGCGAGGACGGCACCGTGTGCGCCGTCAAGGTCCAGAAGATGGAGCTTGGCGAGCCCGACGAGTCCGGCCGTCGTCGCCCGGTGCCTATCGAGGGCGCTATCGAGGAGATTCCCTGCGACGTTGCGATTTCCGCCATTGGCACCAACGCCAACCCCTTCGCAAAGAAGATCGGCGGCAAGATGGAGCTCAACAAGTGGGGCTACATCGTCGCCGACGAGGAGACCGGCCAGACGACCGACCCGCGCATCTGGGCAGGCGGCGACATCGTCACCGGTGCCGCGACCGTCATCCTCGCCATGGGCGCCGGCAAGAAGGCCGCCGCGTCCATCACCGAGGCGCTGACCAAGTAGTTTTTTGGTCGACCGGGGAGCGTATCCCTAAAAACGAGAGCCGGGACCAGCTGGTCCCGGCTCTTTTTTGGTGCCTTAACGCCCGAAATCGCAAAAGTCGGTGCCTTAATTCGGGCCCCTCGAGTATCGACGTGGTTTTCGACGACGTTTGCCCAGTTGGCAGTTGTCAAAACGACCTTGATACTCTGGCGATTCAAATTAAGGCACCGACTTTTCGAGTTTTTCGCTCTCGATGCCGGCTATTTGGCGCCTTCGGTAAGAACGCGCTCGACGACATCGGCCGCCTGCTGAGCGCATACCTCGAAATCCTCGAGGAAGTTGCCCTTGAGCTCGCGCAGGACGTAGTCGGCGACCTGCATTTTTCCGGGAGGCCGGCCGATACCGAACTGGACGCGCGCGAAGTTTCGGCTGCCGAGCTTGTCGGCGATGGAGCGAAGTCCGTTGTGAGCGTTGAGCCCGCCGCCAAGCTTGACCTTTACCTGGCCCGCCGGCAGGTCGACCTCATCGTGCACGACGAGGATCTGCTCCGGCTGCACCCGGTGCGCCCGCGCGAGCTTGGACAAGGGCCCGCCCGACGTGTTCATGTAGCTCATCGGCTTGGTGAGGATGACCTCACGCGCCTCGCCGTCGGCGTCGCGCCAGGTCAGCGTGGCCGTCTGCGCGCCCGCCTCGCTCTTCCAGTACCGCACGCCGTGCCGGGCGGCCAAAAGGTCGACGGTCGCGAAGCCGGCGTTGTGGCGCGTGTGCTCGTATTCGGCGTCGGGGTTGCCGAGCCCGCACACGATCATGATGGTGGCTGCCTTGGCCATCCGCGCTCCTCTCAGCAAAAACGGGGCCGCCCGCAACGCGGACGACCCCGCAAAAGTGGACCGGGTAAGTACCCCTACGCCAACTTACAGGTTCAGGTTGCCGCCAAAGATGGTCGAGACGGGCTTGTTGGTGTAGACGCTGTAGATGGCCTCGGCGAGCTCGTTGGCGATGGAGATCGTCTTGATCTTGGAGCCGGGCTTGTTGGCAGCCTCGCAGGGGATGACGTCGGTGACGACGCACTCGACGATGGGAGCCTCCTCGAGGCGCTGGATCGCCGGGTCGGTGAAGATGCCGTGGGTCGCGCAGACGTAGATGTCGCCCGCGCCCATCTCCTTGAGCTTCTTGACGGAGCCGCACAGGGTGCCGGCGGTGTCAATCATGTCGTCGTTGACGATGCAGGTCTTGCCCTTGATGTCGCCGATGATGCCCATGACCTCGGCCTGGTTGTGCTTCGGGCGGCTCTTGTGGGCGATGGCGACCTCGCAGCCGAGGTAGTCGGAGAGCTTCTTTGCGGCCTTGGCGCGACCCATGTCGGGGCTGACGACGACGGTCTGGGACCAGTCGAAGTCCTTCTGCTTGAAGTAGTCGCCGAGCAGATACAGGCCGGTGAGGTGCGTCACGGGGATGTTGAAGAAGCCCTGGATCTGGCCCTGGTGCAAATCAACGGTGATCACCTGGTCGATGCCGGCGGCCTCGATGAGGTTGGCCACAAGGCGCGCGGTGATCGGCTCGCGCGGGGCGGCCTTGCGGTCCTGGCGAGCGTAGCCGTAGTGGGGGATGACGGCGGTGAAGCGGCGGCAAGAAGCGCGCTTGGCGGCGTCGGCGACGATCAGCGTCTCCATGATGAGGTCGTTGACGTTTTCGCCGGCCATGGTCTGGATAAAGAAGACGTCGTCGCCGCGGACCGACTCGGTGAAGCGCGCGTAGGTCTCGCCGTTGGCGAACTTCTCGGTGGTCAGGCCCTGGAGCTCCAGGTGCAGGATGTCCGCGATCCTCTGGGAGAGCTCAGGGTTGCCGGTGCCGGTGTAGAGCTTGATCTCCTTGTCCATGGGCATGGGATCGCTAAGGTTCTCGTACATCTAGATTTCCTTCCTCAGTCGTTCGAGCCTTTTTTTGGCATAGCCTTCCTTTATGAACTGCTCGCTGCGCTCCACGGCAAGAGCGTCGGCGGGCACGTCCTTGGTGATGCAGGAGCTGGCGCCGGTGATCGCGCCCGCTCCGATTGTCACGGGCGCGACCATCATCGTGTCGGAACCGATGAAGACGTCGTCGCCGATGGTGGTGCGGCTCTTGTGGACGCCGTCGTAGTTGCAGGTGATGGAGCCGCCGCCGATGTTGACGCGGGCGCCCATCTGGCAATCGCCGATGTAGGAGAGGTGCGGGACCTTGGAGCCCTCGCCGACCACGGTGTTCTTGAGCTCGACGTGGGTGCCGATGTGGGCGCCGCGAAGCACGTGGGCGCCGCCGCGCAGGTAGGCGCGCGGGCCGCAGGTAACGTCGTCGTCGATGGTGACGTCGGTGCAGACGGTCTCCTCGACGGTCACGTTGTTTCCCACGGAGGTGTTGGTCAGGCGCGTGCTCGGGCCGACGACGCAGCCCTCGCCGACCTTCGTCTGGCCCCAGAGCATGGTCATGGGAAGGAGCTCGGTGTCGCGGCCGACCTCGGCGTCCGGGCCGACCCAGACGGTCTTGGGGTCGAGCATGGTCACGCCGGAAGCCATGAGCGCGCGGTTGATTTTTTCTTGCGCGAGGGCCGAGAGCTCGGCCAGCTGGATGCGGGAGTTCACGCCGAGGCCCTCGACGTAGTCGGGGCAGTGCGTGATGGTGGTCGCGTGGCCGTGGGCGCGAAGGATCTGCACCATGTCGGGCAGGTAGTACTCGTGCTGGGCGTTGTCGCAGCCCACCTCGCCGATGTACTTGCAAAGAAGGGCGCCGTCGAAAGCGTAGCAGCCGGCGTTGCACTCCAGCAGGCTGGCGTCCTGCTCGGGGGTGCAGTCCTTCTGCTCGACGATGCGCTCGACCGAGCCGTCGGAGGCGAGCTCGATGCGGCCGTAGCCGAAGGGGTCGGGCGGGGTCATGGTCAGGACGGCGCAGGCGTGCTCGCCGCCCGCCACGGAGTCGGCGAAGGCGCGGATGGTCTCGGACTCGATGAGGGGGAGGTCGCCGTTCAGCACGACGACGGGGCCCTCCGTGACGCCGGCCGCCTCGATGGCGACGCGGGTTGCGTGTCCCGTGCCAAGGCGCTCGGCCTGCTCAACGCACTCGACATCGGTCTCGGAGGCGAGGTGCGCGCGTACCTCTTCGGCGCCGTTGCCGACGACCACGATGATGCGGTCGGCCCCGGCGTTGCGCGCGGCGCGCGTGACCCACGAGACGAGCGGGCGATCGAGTAGCTTGTGCATAACCTTGGGATGACGGGACTTCATGCGCGTACCCTCGCCGGCGGCGAGAATGATCGCGGTCATGGGCATGGGTGTGCCTCCAAAAGCAAGAACGTGTGCTTGTCCCAAAAAATACCGTTCCTTATCATAGCCCAGACGCCCGCCCGATGGCGCCAACGTCGGCGCGCATTGTTTGGGATGCGTAAAATCCGCAGGATTGTGGGGCGCAGGCGAGCTGTGGTGGCGGTATGGGCGGGCTTATTGGTACAATGTCGGACGCACAGGGGTATCGTCCAATGGTTAGGACAGTGGTTTTTGGTGCCATCAATGTGGGTTCGAATCCTACTACCCCTGCCATTCGCATGAAAACGGCCGCTCGTCGTCGACGGGCGGCCCGTTGTTTTTTCCAGTCGCAAAGAAGCGCCGTTTGGCAAGAAGCCCCTACAGCTCCACGCCGTCGAACGCGACGCAGAAGGCGTCGAGCAGCAGCACGGCGTAGGTCTGCGCGTCGCCGATGGTGAAGCTGCCGTTGGGGTCGGCGCCCACAGGCAGCTCGATGCGCGTCGCGGGCGGGCGCTTGCGCGAGACCTGCAGCGCGGTGCGCAGGCGCAGCGGCAGGGTGTCCACGTCGTCGAGCGCGACGCTGCCCACGGCGGGCTTTGCCTTGGGGTCGTGCGGCGTGGCCGAGAGCGTGATGAGCGCGCGCACGGCGGGGCTCGCCTCGTCGGCCGTGTTGATGAGCTCGATGCCGCAGTTGCTGTTGGTCGCCTCGGCGAGGTTGAGGACGCGGCCCGCGACGTTGCGCGAGATCGGGTCCTCGGCCATGATGCCCAGGCCGATCCCCTCGAGCACGCTCGCGGCGCGCGCGAAGCCCATGGCGCCGGAGGGGTGCGGGCCCGCGGCGGGCTTGCCGCCCCACACGTGCTTGAGACGCTCGATGGCGTCGAAGGTGTCCTGGAACGCCATGCCGTCGGCAAGCGCGCCGACGCTCTCCTGGAAGAGCTTGACCGCTGCCTCGGTGTGGACGCCGAAGCAGCCGTCGGGCTCTCCGCACGAGAAGCCCAGGACGTTCAGGCGCTCCTGGAGCTGGCGCACGTCGTTGCCATGGAAGTTGGGAAGCCGCAGGTAGAGCGTGCGGTCTCCGAGCTGGTAGCACTCGTCCACGAGCGCGGACCACGTGGGGGCGTCCACCGCCTCGCCGAGGCTGAGCTCGTGGTCGAGGCGGAAGCGCGCGACGGCGGTGGCGGTGGAGCGGCCAAACGCCTGGCCGGCGAGCTCGCCCTCGTCGATGCGGTAGCCGAGCGACTTCAGCCGCTCCTGGATGTCCTCGACCGCGGCGCCCTGGGCGCCTTCCTGAATGGGTTCCATAAAAGTCTCTCCTAGTGCGTTGCCGCCTTCGCACGGCGGCGAGTTCGAGCGCTAGCCTGCGCGCTCCACGAAAAAGTCTGCCATAGATGCGAGCACCCCGCGAGCCTCCGGGGAAATCTCGATGCCGCAAAGATGCCCCTTGGCCTTGGCCACGAGCTCGCGGGCGTAGGCGCGCGCATGGTCGACGGCGCCGGCGTCCTCGATGAGCTCGACGGCGCGCGCGAGGCGGGCGGGGTCTGCGGTCTTTGACTCGAGGATACCGATGAGCTCGTCCTTCTTTGCAGGGTCGAGGTGCGAGAGCGCCCAGACCACGAGCAGCGTGCGCTTGCCCTCGGTGATGTCGCTGCGGAAGTCCTTGCCCTGGGCGTCGGCATCGCCGACGAGGTTCAGGAGGTCGTCCTGCAGCTGGAAGGCGAGGCCGGCCGCCATGCCGAAGCCGTCGAGCGCGGCGAGCTGCTCGGGCGTGCCGCCGCCCACGATTGCGCCCGCCACCAGCGGGATTGCCGCCGAGTAGTAGGCGGTCTTGTGGGACGCCATGTAGAGGTAGTCCTCCGGCAGGATGTCCCAGCGGCCGTCGCGGACCCAGCCGAGGTCGAGCGCCTGGCCCTCGATGGTGCGCTCCTCCATCTGGAGGAGCTTCTCCATGACGGCGAGGCGCACGTCGGCGGGGAGGCCCTGGTCGCGCAGCACGTAGCCGAGCACATCGGTGAGGCCGAGGTCGCCGATGTTGATGGCGACGCCCGTGCCCTCCGTCACGTAGGTGCACGGCTCGCCGCGGCGCAGCTCGGACTCGTCGGCGATGTCGTCGTGAATAAGGGCCGCCGACTGGAAGACCTCGATGGCCGCCGCAGCGCTCATGGCGCGCGCCGCCTCGCCGCCCACGGCCTCGCAGCCGAGCAGACAAAGCGCCGGCCGGGTCCGCTTGCCGCCCGAGGCGGTAAAGCGGGCAAGAGGTGCGTAGAGGAAGCGGTCGAGGTCGGCGGCGGTCGCCTCGGGCGTGCCGGGCACACAGGCCGCGGCCGTGCGCGCGAGGTAGTCGTCGATCTGCGGCCGTGTGCGCTGCAGATAGGCGGCAAAGAGCGCGCCGGGCTTCTCCTCGAGGGGGAAGGCTGCGGCCTCGTCTGCCGTGGTCGCGGCAGTGTTCGTCTGGGCGGTCATCGGGTCAAGCACCTACTCGGCGTCGGCGTCGGCGTAGCCGTTGGGGTTCTTGGACTGCCAGTTCCAGGAGTCGCGGCACATCTCGTCGATGCCGTACTTGGCCTCCCAGCCCATCTGCTCCTTGGCCTTGGTGCAGTCGGCGTAGTTCTCGGCGACGTCGCCGGCGCGGCGCGGGTCGATGACGTAGGGCACGTCGTGGCCGCAGGCGCGGCCGAAGGCCTTGATGATCTCGAGGACCGAGGTGCCGCGGCCGGTGCCGAGGTTGAAGATCTCGACGCCCTCGCGGCCGTTCATCCACGCGAGCGCGGCGGCGTGGCCGGTCGCCAGGTCGCAGACGTGGATGTAGTCGCGCACGCCGGTGCCGTCGGGGGTGGGGTAGTCGTCGCCGAAGACGTGGACCTCGGAGCGCTTGCCGATGGCGGTCTGCGCGACGTAGGGCAGCAGGTTGTTGGGGATGCCCTTGGGGTCCTCGCCCATGAGGCCTGAGGGGTGGGCGCCGATGGGGTTGAAGTAACGAAGAAGGACGACGTTCCACTCGGGGTCGGCAGTGTGGAGGTCGGTGAGGATCTGCTCGATCATCCACTTGGTCCAGCCGTAGGGGTTGGTGGCGTTCTTCTTGGGGCTGGCCTCGGTCAAGGGCAGCGAGTCCGGGTCACCGTAGACGGTGGCGGAGCTGCTGAAGATGATGGACTTGCAGCCGTGCTCGCGCATGACGTCCACGAGGGTGAGCGTGTTGCCGAGGTTGTTGGTGTAGTACTCGATCGGCTTGACCACGGACTCGCCGACGGCCTTGAAGCCGGCGAAGTGGATCACGCGGTCGATGGGGTTCGAGTCAAAGATGCACTCGAGGGCGACGCGGTCGTTGACGTCGGCACGGTAGAAGGTGAGGCGCTCGGCGGCGTCCTCGCCCACGATGGTGTCGATGCGGTCGAGGACCTTCTCGGACGCGTTGGAAAGGTCGTCGACAATGACGACCTGGTAGCCGTTCTGGAGGAGCTCGACGACGGTGTGGGAGCCGATGAAGCCGGCGCCGCCGGTGACGAGGACGCAGGTGTCCTTGGGGTCTTTCTTCTCGCTCATTTGGTTCCTTTCGGTTGGGTGGGCCGAAACGGCCATCCTCTAGTATACGTCGAGGACGCGGCCGGAAACCTTTCGGGCTGGGTAAGGGCGGCGCGCGGCGGCCTCGGCGCTACTTTCCGGCTGAGGCGCCGACGATCAGGTCGAAGCACTCCTTGACGCTGGTGACGTCGGTGCCGATGACGAGCTGGATGGCCTTTCCGTGCGCCACCACGCCGCGGACGCCGACCGCAAGGAAATCTCCCATGGGCGCGACGACCCTGGTGTCGCGCACCTCGATGCGTAGCCGTGTGGCGCAGTTCGTCGCGGACACGATGTTGTCCGCCCCGCCGAGCATGTCGACGATGCGGGCCGCGAGTGCATTCTTGTCGCCGTGCGCGAGCCGGTAGTCCTCCTTGGACGAGAAGTGCACCTCGTCGTCCTCGCGGCCCGGCGTCTTGAAGTCGAACTGCAGGATGAGCATGCGCATGACCGTGAAGTAGATGCCGGTGAAGCACAGCCCGACGAGCAGCGCGAGCAAGTAGGTGATGCCGTGGCTCGCGCCGAGGGGGATGAAGTTGAGGGAGGCCATCTCGATGAGGCCGCCGGTAAAGAAGCCGTAGGCCCCGAGGACGTTCATGAGCATGGCCATCACGGCCGAGAGCGCCGCGTGGACGACGAACAGCTGCGGCGCGACAAAGAGGAACGTGAACTCGATGGGCTCGGTGACGCCGCAGAGCACCGCGGTGAGCGTGACGGGGATGAGGAGCGCGAGGAGCTTCTTGCGCTTGTCCGGCCACGCGGTGGCGTAGAACGCCGCGGCGATGCCGGGGATGCCGAAGATCTTTGCCCAGCCGGTGGCGGTGATGGCAGCCCACGGCGCGATGGAGGGGATGGGCGCCGAGGTCGCGGCGAGCTCCGGCAGGGCGTTGGCCCAGGCGCCGACGATGCCGCCGCTCACGAGCACGCCGTCGTAGTAGAACGGCGCGTAGAGCAGATGGTGCAGGCCAAACGGCACGAGCATCCGCTCGAGGAACACAAAGATGCCCGTGCCCGCCACGCCGGCGCTCATGATTACGTCCTGAAGCCCGGAGATAAACGCCTGGACGTGGGGCCAGATAAGGGCCGACGCCGCGGCGAGCGGGATCATGGCCGCGAACGAGACCGCGTACACGAAAGTGGAGCCCGAGAAGGTGCCGAGCCACTCGGGGAGCTCGACGTCGAAGAACTTGTTGTGCAGGGCGATGACCACGCCCGAGATGATGAGCGCGCCGATCATGCCCATGTCGAGCGTCTTTATCCCCGCCACCATGGCAAGGCCGGAGGCGCGACCGGGCTCGGCCGCGAAGTCGACGCCCAGCTCGGGGCCCCAGGTCTGGATGATGTTGCTCAGGAAGTAGCAGAACGTGAGGTAGCCGACGAGCGCCTCCATGCAGCAGCGTGCCTGTTGCTTGCGCGCGAGGCCGATGGGCAGCGAGACGGCAAAGAGCAACGGCAACTGGTTGAACACGGTCCAGCCGCCCTCGAGGATGATGTCCCAGCACTTGCGCCAGAGGGTTCCTTCGGCGGCGATAGGGCCGATGGCGGCCTCGGTCGTGCACAGCGTGCCGATGCCCACGACGACGCCCGCGAACGCGAACAGCAGCACAGGCGTGAACATCGCCCCGCCGAAACGCTGAATTTTCTGCATCATGGGCGCTCCCCTCGTCGGGCGCGCCAACGCGTCAGCGGCTACGCCATCGGAGAGGATACCGCCGGGGGAGGTCATTGCGTGGAGAATATCTACCGTTTGTCGACAAAACAGCTCAAAGTGCCCGCAGACGGCCTAAATATGATTTCGATTTCATGTACGGGGAGTACACTCGCGTGATTGCGCCCGGTGGTCGGGCGGCAGGTGCCGACGAGCTTTTTGTAGGAGGGGGGTCCAGATGCCAAAGGCCAGGTATGAGGGAATCTATCGCGAGCTGCGCGACCGCATCCAAGGCGGTGTTTACGCTTATCAGGACCTACTCCCCACGGAAAATGAGCTGACCACAGAGTTCTCCTGCTCGCGCAACACCCTGCGCCGCGCGCTGTCGATGCTTGCCGACGAGGCCTTCGTCCAGCCGATCCATGGCAAGGGCGTTCGCGTTATCTGGCGAGAGGAAACCCACAACGTGACGGGCGTCCTCGAGGGCATCGAGTCGTTCAACGAGTACGCCGCGCGCAACGGCTTGGAGCCGTCGACCCACGTCGAGGTGGTCGAGACCGTTATCTGCGACAGCGCGCTCGCCGCGCGTTCCGGGTTCGAGGTCGGCGACCTGCTCACGCATGTCGTTCGCGTGCGAAGCCTCAATGGGAGGGCGTGCCAGATCGACCGCGGCTACTTCCTCGAGCCCGTTGTGCCCGGCATTACCGAGGAGGTCGCCAAGAACTCGATCTACCGCCACCTCGAGCGGGAGGTGGGGCTGAAGATCCTCACGAGCCGGCGTACCGTGACCGTGGAGCTGGCCGACGAGGAGGATCGCGACCGGCTCGACCTCGGGCCGTACGACTGCATCGCCGTGATCGAGGGGCGCTCCTTCAACTCCGACGGCATCATGTTTGAGTACACGCGCTCGAGGATCCACCCCGAGATCTTCCGCTATCAACTGACCTCGAAACGCTGAGGGCGATGGACGTCAAAGATCGTCTGCTCGCCGACCTGCGCCGGCGGGGCTACCTTGCCGATGGCGCAGGGGCGGGCTGTGGGATTGCCGTCACGCGCTGGGGCGAGCCGGCTTGGCGCGCGGTGCCCGCGGCGGGGGAGGCCGGCGCTCCGCAGGCGCTCATGGACGCGACGGTACGACAGCGTCGCCTCGTCGAGGTCGCGTTTGCAGAGCCCACTTGCGGCGACGACGCCTGCGCTGCGTGGGTCGAGAACGTGTTCTCCGCGCTTGAGCTGGGGTTCGTTTGCGGGCATGCGCGCGATTTGTGCGACCGATACTGTGCGCTCACGGAGCTCGCGGACCTTAAGGTGGGCATGGCTTTGGCGGTGGGGGAGCACCCGTACTCCGTCGCGGGCCGCAAGTTCGGGCACGTCGGCCTGTATGTGGGCGACGGCGAGGTGATGGACTGCGTGGAAGGTCGCGTCCGTCGCGCCCCGCTCGACGCGTGGCTTTCGACCTACGGCGTCATGCGCGCCCCGCGCTGGGGTTGGCTCGCCGGGATCGATCTCAGCCTGGCGTGAGCCGCAGGGGGGGCGCCGAACCTTAAATCGGCGCGTGGCAGGATGCGTCGCAACACCGCCTTACGCCGCTTGTCGCACGAAGTCCCAAAAATAAACGACTTAATTCGAAACCCGTGAGTATCAAGGTGGTTTTGGCGCCAAACGGGCCGTAAAAATGGCTGTTGCGAGGCCGCGTACTCACCCGACTCGAATTAAGTCGTATATTTTTGGGACTTCGTGCAGCGGCGGCCTTTGGCGGGGCGCCGGAACGTCATCTTGGCTGAGCCGGCGCCTGGCTCCGCGCCCGCCGTCGGTGTCGATAGCCGACGCATACTGTCGAAAACCGATAAAACGGCACCGTCCCGCCCCGTTCTGGCTACGCTTATGCTTATGCGTGGACATGGCAAGCACCCGCCCGCGACGCGCGGGCGGACCGACGGATTGGAGACCCCCATGGCCGAGGACGCCAAGCAGTACGCGTTGGACAAGCACAAGGAGTGGAAGGGCAAGATCGAGGTCGTGAGCCGCGCCTCCATCTCCACCCCCGAGGAGCTCGCCGTGGCCTACACGCCGGGCGTTGCCGAGCCCTGCATGAAGATCCACGAGAACGTGGACGATTCCTACACCTACACCCGCCGTGGCAACCTCGTGGCAGTCGTCACCGACGGCACCGCCGTGCTCGGCCTGGGCGACATCGGCCCGGAGGCCGGCATGCCCGTCATGGAGGGCAAGTGCGCCCTGTTCAAGACCTTCGCCGACGTCGACGCCTTCCCACTGTGCGTCCGCTCCAAGGACGTCGACGAGATCGTCCGCACGGTCGGGCTGCTCGCCGGCAGCTTCGGCGGCGTGAACCTCGAGGACATCAGTGCTCCGCGCTGCTTCGAGATCGAGCGCCGCCTCAAGGAGGTGTGCGACATCCCCGTCTTCCACGACGATCAGCACGGCACCGCCGTCGTGACCTGCGCCGCGCTCATCAACGCGTGCCGCCTCACCGGCCGTGAGCTCGCCGACGTGCGCGTGGTCTTCTCCGGCGCCGGCGCCGCGGGCATCTCGATCGCGCGCCTGATGAAGCGCATGGGCGTGCGCGACGTCGTCATCTGCGACCGCCGCGGCGCGATTTACGAGGGCCGCGAGGGCCTGAACCCTGTCAAGGAGGAGGTCGCCTCCTGGACCAACCGCGAGGGCGTGCACGGCAGCCTGGCCGACGCCGTCAAGGGCGCCGACGTCTTCGTGGGCGTCTCCGCCCCCGGCGCGCTGACGCAGGACATGGTCCGCACCATGGCCGCCGACCCGATCGTCTTCGCCTGCGCGAACCCCGTGCCCGAGATCATGCCCGACGAGGCACTGGCCGCCGGCGCCGCCGTGGCCGCCACGGGCCGCTCGGACTTCCCCAACCAGATCAACAACGTGCTTGCCTTCCCCGGCATCTTCCGCGGCGCCCTGGACGTGCGCGCCTCCGACATCAACGACGACATGATGGAGGCCGCCGCCTACGCCATCGCCGGCCTGGTCGACGACGATAAGCGCTGCGCGGACTACATCATTCCCGGCGCCTTCGACGAGCGCGTCGCCCCCGCCGTGGCCGCGGCCGTCGCCGAGGCCGCCCGCAAGTCCGGCGTCGCCCGCCTCTAGGCGCGAACGGCCAAAATCCGGTCCTCTTGCAAACAAGGACGCCGACCTGCCTCAACCGCAGGTCGCGTCCACTTCTGTTCGCAGGGCATCCGTGTTATATTGTACGGTGAATTACCGTACAGAACGGAGCGACCATGGCAACCATTTCGGCATCAAAGAAAGACGCGAGAATCGACCTGCGCATGACCTCCGAGCAGAAGGAAGAGGTTGAGCTCGCCGCGAGCCTTAGCGGCATAAGCCTGTCGCAGTGGTCTTTGGAAAACCTGCTCGCTTCCGCCCGCGAAGTCATTGCGCGAAGCGGCCATACCGTTATGTCGCCGGAGGACTTCGATGCGTTCACCGAGGCGCTTGACCGACCTTTGAACCCCAAGCTCGAGCGCTTCGTCTCTCAGAGGTCCGTATGGGAGCAGTGACGGAGTTCAGTGCGCCGCGTAGGCTGCGGGATGGGGACGACCTTTCCGGGTTTTCTTGCGGGGCAAATGCCGTTGACAATTGGCTGGTAAAGCACGCGAGGCACGCCTGCAAGCGGGGGACTGCAGTCGTGTACGTCAGCTTTGACGAGGCCGGCTCGCTGGCGGGCTTCTATACCCTTTCCGCCCATTCAATGGACCGCAACGCCATGACCGGCTGGCTTGCGAGGAATGCTCCAGACCAGATCCCGGTCATCCTGCTCGGCATGCTCGGAGTTAGCTCGTCCCATTCCGGCAGGGGTCTCGGGCGGCAACTTCTTCTTGACGCTTACCATCGGGCGAAGGGCGCTGCCGAGACTATCGGCGCGAAAGCCCTTGTCGTCGATCCGCTGGACGATGATGTTGCAGGGTTTTATCTCGACGTGGGTTTTGAGCGCGTTCCCGGAAGCGACCGCCTGTTTGCAAGGTTTTAGGACATGACGGCATAACGCCGATGCACAACAATAACTTGCAAACAAGGGCGCCGACCTGCCTCAACCGCAGGTCGGCGCCTTTGTTTATGCCAACGAGGCCTGCAGCGGCGCCTGGTTCCATCTGAGACCAAGCCGCAGCTTGGGGAGTCGCCAGCCTCGCCTGGGTTTGGAGAGAAGCTCGTTTGTGGTCAGGCTTTCCTGCGGGACGCGCCTGTTCGCGGCGAGTACCTGTGTTGCGTAGCTAAGCTCGGTCTCGCTCAGGTGCGCCGCAATCAGGTCGGTCCTGGCGTTGTAGATGGAGATCTGAACCGTCGGCTCGTTCATGGACGCAACGGGGAAGCGCTGCTGCGCAAGCTGGACCATCTTGCGATACGCGGCGCCAAACGGGCGAATTCGCACGCCGAACTCGCGCGCCGTTTCCGTGAGCCGCTGGAGTTCCAGCATGCCCGCGCGGTCGAGATCGCCCCAGTAAAGGAACTCCACGTCCTTGGCGCCAAAGGATTCCTGCAGGTTAAGCAGGTCGCCCATCTTTGCGTCGAGCGCGGCTCCCTGCGCGTACACCACCCCGTCGATTCGCTGTCCCAGAATCCTCCTGCTCCCGTGCCCAAAGAGCTGGGCGCGCACGGAGTGGTAGGGGTCCAGGTTCTCGCTGATAAGGATGCTCATGCGCTCGTGCCGGCGCGGGACGAAGTGCTCCAGGTTGACGGAGGCATCGATTCGGTAGCGAAGGAATCGGTCGAGGCCCGTGCCCTTGAGCATGGCCTTAACATCCTTGTCGGCCACGATGGCCTTCTCGTTGCCGAAGAGCCGGTAGGAGAGCTCACGGCGAGAGATGTCGACCGACCCGATCGCGTCGTGCGCCCGAAGCTCTCGATCGATGATCTCGAGCGCTGGCAAGAAACGCTCCATGGACGCGGGACGGTTGAGCAGCCATTTGTTCTGCCAGATGCGCTTGTCCATGGCGCAGAGCCGTTCTCGCGGCTGTGGGAGCTTTGGGCTCGCAGCCGCTTTAGCCGCCCTGCCCGCTTGCGTACCCGTAGCGTTTCTTGCCGCTCGCTCCGCAGCGATCTCGTAGACCTTGGCTTTGCCGACGGTCTTTTCGGTTGGGACGAGCACCTCCGCCTCCACCAGGTCTTTCCACATGCGCCCAGGAATGCCCTGCTTGTTGAGCACGTTCGAGATGATTGCTGCCGTGATCGGACGGCATGCCGGGTTAAGCAGGCTGTGCGCGATTTCCTGTGCCTGATTCCTTGATACCTGTGGAAGCGCAAGCCGAACCTGGTCGTCCAAGCTGATGGTTGCCTCCATGTGGGCTCCTCTCTTCCAACGGCGTCTAGCCGTCTTCTAAGACCGAGCATATAAGGAGGTTGTGACAACAATTGAAGGGCGACGGTCCCGCGCGGGATACCGGGAGCGTCGGTAAACGTGCCGCCGGGCCGCGCGAGAAACCGGGAGCGTCGGTATCAGCGGCCGGGCATTCCGTCGCGGCGGCTACCGACGGTCCCGGTTTTTGGTGAGAAGAAGCCCTTCTTGCCGCCTTTTGCGCGGGAATCGGGGAGTGTCGGTACCGACGGTCGGCGATTCAGGCGCAGCCTTCCTTCCGTTTTACCGACGCTCCCGGTATCCCGCGCAGCACCTGAGCGCCCCCGCGGCTCCCGCCGTCTTGTGTCGTGTCAAAAAAGTTAAGCTACGCTAATTTACAAGCCCTCCTGTTGCTGATAGCCTACTGAATGTTTACTATAGCTAACTTTCTCAAGTGACCGGAGGAGACTCAATGCGTGTAGCACCAAAAGCAGGCGCGGCAATGCTCTCTCTGCTGCTGGCAGGCAGCGGCATCGCTGCCGTCGGAGGCGTTCCCGTCGTGGCAAAAGCCCAGGACTCGGTGGCTATAACCAGGGCAGCCGCCGCTTCCGAGCTCGTCGTGACCGACAACTACCCGGCCCTGTATGGCTGGCTCGCGAACAGCCTCGGCGACGCCACGACAGTAAAGATCGCCGCGTCGACCTGCGGCGCCTCTGACCGCGGCAACGGTACGACGACCATCCCCGCCCAGGTGGCGCAGCTCGTCGGCTGGCAGGCCAAGAGCTGGTTCGACGAGGAAGGCGAGAAAGTCCGCCAGCTCGGCTACGCCTCGAGCTACGAGACCCTCACCTTCGCCTCCGGGGCCACGACCGAGGTCCGCAGCCTCACGCTCAAGCTCCTCGACGATCGGCTCGTCGTCCCTGCGGGCGCGAACATCACGTTTAGGAACTGTACGTTCGTCAACCGCATCAAGATCGAGAAGGGCGGCAAGGCCACCTTCGAGAACTGCACGTTCTCTTCCGGCACGATTCTCAACAACGGCCAGGCGAGCTGCACCGGAACCACGAAGGAGCCCACGAACAAGGGCACGACCGAAAGCGCATTCCAGGGCCTCGGGCTCGTTGCGGCGCAGCCGACCTTGAGCAATGGCGTGCACACCCGCGAGTACGCGGGCTCCACGGCGCTCACGCTCTCCGGCTCCAACGCCGGCAAGGCCACGCTCGCGGCGGCGATGGACCAGGAGGGCAGCGGCCTTACCGCCACGGTCGAGAACGGCGTGCTCAAGGTCTCCGGCACGCCCGCGGCCGTCGGCACCTACACCGCCACCGTCACGGCGAGCGCGCCGGATGAGGCCGGTGCCGGCACGCAGATCGCGTCGGCGACCGTTGCTATCGCGGTGCGCCAGAACTACGTGTTCAGCGTCGAGGGCACGCTCGATGCCGTCCGCACCGGTCAGGGAGACTACCAGGACAGCTCGAACCACGAGCTCGAGGTTTTCGTGACTGACGAAGCCGGCAACAAGCAGAGCTTCTACGACTTCTCGTGCGCGGCGGAGGGCGCGGGCTATGCGCTCAAGCCGCAGGTTTCGCCTAACGGCTGCGGCCTCAACGCGACGCTGTTCAACGCCGGCGGCAAGGCGACCGTCACGCTGTCCGGCACCGCGGGAGCGGCGGGCAGCTACCAGGTCGGCGCCGTGGTGACGCTCGGTGACTACTCGTTTGCCACCAACACGGTTGAGCTGCGCATCTACAGCGGCCAGGAGACGCTGGCGAGCCAGCTCGCAGGCCTTGCCGAGAACATCTCCGACTGGGACATGGAGCCCTACGAGATCGACCGCAGCGACAACGCCGTCATCCCCACGTGGCTCCACCACATCTATGGCTCGCACGAGAGCGGCCTGTACGGCCAGATCGGCAACGCGACCGACGCCTTCGCCTCCGACACGATCACCATCCCCGCCGGCGCCGACGTCACGCTCGAGAACATCAAGGTGAACAGCTCGGTAAAGATCGTGGTCGAGAAGGGCGCCAAGCTCACGCTCGCCGACTCGGTCGCGTTTGGCCCCATCGAGGTCAACGGCGGTACGCTGACGCTCAACCGCAGCTCGGCTACCACGAGCACCATCACGCTCAACGACGGCTCCACGCTTGCCGACTCCGAGGTCGTCTCTCACGCGCAGTTCCTGACGGACGGCCGCAAGCCCACGCCGGCGGCCCCTGGCAGTGTCGTCATCGTCAACGGCGACGTGGCCTTCATGGGCGAGAACATCATCAAGCCCGACCAGAGCCAGGTCGGTCTCGAGGTTAACGGCAACGCTCGCGTTCCGCTGGGCTCCTCGCTCACGGTGGCGGGCGGCAACGGCGGCACGGCCCCGGGCGAGGCCGCGAGCACCGTCAAGCTCAACGGCGGCACCGTCTTTGGCGAGGGCTCGCTCACGGCGACCGGCGGCTCCTACGAGCTCGGCGGCAGCGGTGTGCCCGCAAAGGCGGTCACGGGTGAAGGCACGCTCTCGACCGGCAAGCTCGTGCTCGCCGGCGGCGACGCCGATACCATCTTTGGCAGCGCGATCGATGGCGCCGACGCGGGCGTCAAGACTATCGTCGTCACCACGCCTGCGGCCGGCCGTACCATCACGGGCGGCAAGGGCGTGAATGGCGGCGCGGACGGCTTGGGCGAGGAGTCCGTCACCATCAAAGAGGCAGGGGCGAACGGGCAGCCCGGAGACTCGTCGAAGCCGGGCGAGAACGGCGGCAGCGACTCGGACACTGGGGCTGATTCGGGCTCTGCGGCGGGTGCCAAAAAGCAGGCGAGCGCGTCTATAACCGCATCTGGCAAGAAGCGCACGCCCCAGATGGGTGACGCTACGAGCGCGGCACCTGCGGTCGCGTTCGCCGGCGCCGTCGCTGCCCTCGCGGCAGGCGTGCTCACTCGCCGCCGTGACTAGCTGGTCCGGAGACGCCAAAATCTAGAGGGTCTCTTCGACAAGTAGTTGAACCACAGAGCTACAGAACCACAGGGCTAGGCGCCCGTCGTCCCACTCCGGGCGGCGGGCGCCTTCTTTGTGCCGCGGGCTCGCGCTCGCGCTTGCGCGGGAATCGGGGAGCGTCGGTAAATGAGCTGCCGGGCTGCGCGAGAAACCGGGAGCGTCGGTACCGGCGGCTGGGCATTCCGTCGCGGCGGCTACCGACGGTCCCGGTTTCTGGTGAGAAGAAGCCCTTCTTGCCGTCTTGCGCGCGGGAATTGGGGAGTGTCGGTACCGACGGTCGGCGAATCCCGCGCGGCCCGGTAACCACCTTACCGACGGTCGGCGATTCAGGCGTAGCCTACCTCCCGTTTTACCGACGGTCCCGGATTCCCGCGCGCCGCGCCGTCCTAGGTCCCATGTGTTCCCGGGGGTACCGTTCGCCGATTTTTGAACCGAATTCTAAAAAATGACGAATCGCTTGCTTGAAACCGGTTGAACGGGGAATTAAACTTGCGTCTCGCGGAATCGACCAGCATTCAAAAACAAAGCCCTCTGATTTAAAAAACCGCCGGACCTAAAACGCAGCACGCAATCGGCCGAGGGCGAATCCGCGCAGCAAACAAGGTTGCTCCATAGACCGAAAGGCACAGCAATGCTCAAAAAGAAACTGGGGTGCGCCCTCGTCGCGCTCGCGATGGTGGCGTCTTCGTTCCCGGCTCCGGCCCTGGCCGCCGCCCTGGCGGATACCGCCGGATCGCCCTCCGCGGCCTCCTATACGGGGGCGAACGGCGACTACACCTTCGAGAAGCTCTCCCACCCCAACACGGGCGTCCAGCAGCCCGACGGCATCGTGGACTACCTCGGCAACGGCGAGGTCGGCATCCCCGACGGCACCACGATCGGCCAGGGCGACCGCGGCCAGAGCTATGCCTGGTCCGCCCTCGCGTACGGCGATGACCTCTACATCGGCACCTGCTACGCCGCCATGGGCAACACGCTGACCCTCATGTCGAGCACCCTGGGCGACAAGTTCGACAAGGAGACCATGGAGGCTTCCCTGAAGGCCATGTTCAACGGCACCTTCTACTACGGCCACGACGACGGCGTCGACTCCGGCGGCATCCTCGTCAAGCTCAACACAAAGACGGGCGAGCTCAAGCTGCTCATGTCCCAGTCCACCAACGGAATCGCCCCGCTCTTCCGCAACGGCGTCGTCTATAACGGCAAGCTCTACTTCTGCGGCAGCGTCAAGGCCAACGGCAGGGCCGGCCTGCCCAGCGTCTACGAGATCGATCCCGCGACCGACGAGTTCAAGGCCATCTACGTGGGCCTCTCGAGCATGCAGGACTACGGCGCGGCCTATAAGGCCGGCATCTCCACCGGCATCCGCGGCATGTGCGTCTACGACGGCCAGCTCGTCATCAGCAACGTCTACATGGACGCCGCCACCGGAAAGAGCGGCGCCACGATCCTCGCCTCGAGCGACCCTTCTGCGGGTCAGGACAGCTTTACCCTGATCGGTGGCGAGGATTCGCTGTTCGGCTACCCCGCGTACCGCTATGCCGACAGCATCTACGGCGGCTCGATCTGGGACATGATCGAGTACAACGGCCACCTTTACGCCACCATCTGCACCGGCACGGAGGACAACGCCCCTGACGACAACACGATGCAGTCCTTCGCCCTCGTCCGCGGCGATAAGAACTCCGATGGCACCTTTACCTGGACCCCGATCGCTGGCGACCAGCAGCGCGACGGCGCCCGCTACACCTTCGGCATCGACCCTGCCCGTACCCGCGCCGGCGCGGCCAACCTCATGGTCTACAACGGCTACCTCTACATCGGCGAGTACAACGACGAGGAGATCGCCCTCGAGCGAATCGTCTTCGACAAGTCCGCCGACGGCGACGGCAGCATGGGCGGCGTCGACTGCAGCTTTGTCAATGCCAACCTCGAGCAGTCCGTCAATCTCTACCGCATGGACCAGAACGAGAACATGGAGCTCGTGGTGGGCGACGCCACCGACATGTTCCCCAACGGCAGCCTCTCGGGCCTCGGCTCGGGCTGGGGCCGCAGCGAGAACCAGTACGTCTGGCGCATGACGGTTTACGACGGCAAGCTCTACATCGGCACCTTCGACACGAGCAGCCTGCTCGAGCCCGTCGGCCAGTTCTCCAACGGCGACATCATCGGGATGTCCCCCGATGAGTGGGAGACCCAGATTCAGTACCTGAGGGAACTCATCGAGCTGCTGTTCAAGTCCGACGGCGAGGGTGATGGCGCGAGCGTTAACGCCATTGCCGAGGGCGACGACGCTGCGACCATCGACGAGGCCGTGGCCGAGGGCGACGAGGCTGCTGCTGCCGACGACGCCGCGACCACCGACGACGCCATGGCCGCCGACCTGGGCGATTTCCTCGACGAGCTCGAGAGCACGCAGGGTTACCTGAGCGACACCGACGCCGTTGCCCTTGCCGACGAGGGCGATGCCGACTACGCTTCCACCATCGAGGATAAGATCCAGTATCACCAGCAGTTCGCCGACTACTACGAGGCCCTTCTTAAGCGCTTCGAGGAACTTGAAAAGAAGTACGAGCTGCCCGAGAACGTTCGCAAGCAGATCGAGAAGCTCCTCAACGGCCAGACGCTCGAGGACATCAAGAGCGTTATCAAGTGCCTTGAGTACATGAAGGACGCCACGCGCGGCTTCGACCTCTACGTCACCGACGACGGTGTGAGCTTCGATACCGTTACCGTCGACGGCTTCGGCGACCCCTACAACCACGGCCTGCGCACCTTCGCCGCGACCAGCCGCGGTCTGTGCATCGGCACCGCCAACCCCTTCAACGGCACGCAGGTCTGGATCCAGCGCGGCGACCTGACGCTCTCTTACGACGCTAATGGCGGCTCGCTGCCTGAGGAGTCCGCGGGCGCAGACGACACCGACGACGGGACCTACGCTCCCGGCGCCAAGGTGACCGCCAAGGAGAACCTCTACGTCCGCGAGGGCTACGAGTTCGCCGGCTGGAACACCGCGGTCGACGGCACCGGCGAGTCTTGCGAGCCGGGCGACGAGTTCACGCTGGGCGAGTCCACCACCCTTTACGCGCAGTGGAAGAAGAAGGACGAGCCCACCGAGCCCACCGACCCGATCCAGCCGACCGATCCGTCCAACCCCGGCGGTGACAACGGCAACGACGGCGGCGACACCGGCAACAATAACGGCGGCTCCGACAACAACGGTAACGGCAGCTCCGACAACAACGGCAACGGCTCCAACAGCAACGACTCCAACGGCGACGCCGGTTCGACCCAGCAGGCGGGCTCCGATGTCCGAAAGGGCTGCTCGAGCGTCCCGAAGACCGGCGACAACTCCGGCGCGATCCTGGCTGTAGCCACCGGCGCGGCGGCACTCGGTGCCCTGTGCGTTGTCCTCGGCCGCAAGAAGCGCGGCGAGAACGAGTAACGCCGCAGCCGCGATCTCGCGACCCAACGTCCGACGCATAACCGCCTGACCCCCAGAGGCGCGCCGCCCGTCCAACCCGCGGGCGGTGCGCCTTTTGTTGTCCCAACCCTGTCATAGAATCGCGTGCAAACCGCACTTCTTTGTAAGCGGGCATTCCTGGAGATAGGAGCCATGCCATGAAGCTGACTGACGAAGAGCTCGACAAGATCATGGAGAACGCGGGCCTCATGCTGGCCGAGCCGCACAACCCCAAGGGAAGCTACCGCAAGGGGGATTGGCTGCTCACGCGCTGCGGACGCTGCGGCGTGGTGGCGCACTACCGGCTCACGTACATCTTGGAAAAGACCCAGATCGGCGAGCCGGTGTGCCGCGCGTGTTTTTGGCCCGGGTGGTACGAGTGGGGCCACAAACTCGACGCGCAGGTGATCCAGAAGCATCTTGACGAGGGCTACGACCTCGACTTCCTCATCGATTCCGGCTTTGTTCCTCGCCATCATTCCCTCATGATGCCGCAGGCCCAAAAACTCGCCTCCGAGCACGGCTATCGCCTTATCGGAATGATCCGCGGCCCTCGCGAGGGCGATGACCTCATGGTCGTTCGCTGCAACGCCTGCGGCCGTCAATCCGTTGAGCGTCCCTGCGACGTCGAGTTTGGCTGCACCTGCAAGGGCAACGGCCTGGGCGACCGCAACCCCTATCCCGCGGACAAGGCGCTCCCCGCGGAGTAGGGGGTCCGAGCGGCTGGTGTCCCTGGAGTATAAATAATCGATTCATCTGCTGCACGTCCTCCCTCCCTGCTACTGTGGAAACACTGCATCAGCAAAGGAGGGCGTAGCATGAGCGAATCCATCAAGAAGTACGACCCGTCCGACCGCGAGTCGATTCTGGCGTACGCCCAGCGTCTTGTGGGAAAGACTCTGCGGCAGGTGACCGATGCCGGCGAGCTGGCCGATCCGCACCGTCGCCGCGGCTCCTTCGGAAACGCCCTCGAGGAGCACTACTTTGACTATGCGATCAACAGCGACTCGAGCGCCGACTTCGCGGAGGCGGGGCTCGAACTCAAGGCGACGCCGCTCAAGCTTGTAAAGAAGGGCAAGCAAGAAGTCCTTGTTGCCAAGGAACGCTTGGTCCTGGGGATGATTGACTACGACACGGTAGTGAACGAGAGCTTCGACACCAGCCACGTGTTGCAAAAGTGCTCGGACGTGCTGCTCGTTTCGTATGTCTACGAAAAAGAGAAGAACCCCGTCGACTACGTGATCGTGGCGGTTGCTGAGTGGAGGATTCCCGAGGAGGACCTCCCCCAGATCAGGAGCGACTTCGAGACCATCGTGGCTAAAGTGCGGGCCGGTCACGCAGAAGATATCTCTGGTTCCGACACCATGTATCTTGAGGCCTGCACAAAGGCCGCAAACGGTAGCGTTCGCACGAGTCAACCGTTCTCTGATGTTCCCGCGAAGCCCCGTGCATGGGCGCTCAAGGCGTCATATATGACTGTTATCCAGCAGGGAATTCTCCGCGGCATGCAGGCGATGCCGCGCTCCGCCGCCGAGAAGCGGCTCGGGCTTCTTGAGCTGGTTAAGGCCCGTTTTGTGTCGTACTTCGGCATGACCGAGCGGGAGCTTCAGGTGAAGTTCTCGCTAACCAAGTCCAAGGACCTCTGTGCGAGAATCACGCGCTGCATCCTCGGTGTCGATTCCGACAACGAGATCGCGGAGTTCGCGAAGGCCAACGTCAAGCCAAAGACGATCCGCCTCAAGCGAAACGGCGTGCCTAAGGAGGCGATGTCGTTCCCGTGCTTTGACTACTTCGAGCTCGAGGAGAGGCCTTTTGAGGAGTCGGACTTCCTCGGCTATCTTCAGCAGAAGTACCTCTTTGTGATTTATCGCGAGGACGATGCTGGGGATTATCGTCTATCGAACGTTTGCTTCTGGCAGATGCCGGAAAGCGATCTGGGAGAGGCGAGGCGCTGTTATGAGCAGATGCAGCAGAACGTTCGCGAGGGAAGGGCGGATGTCTCGGTGAAGAGCTCAGAGAATCGCTGCTGCCACGTTCGTCCTCATGGGGCGAACTCCGCCGACACCAAGCCTCAGCCTCACGGCGCGCCTGTGGTCAAGAAGTGCTTCTGGCTCAACCAGCGTTACCTTGCGGAGGAGATTGCGCGGACGCTGGGCGAGTAAGCCATCCCTTGATCTTGTCTCACCGATCAGCTATCATGATCAAGTTTTCATCACAGACAGCGAATGGAGAAACGTGATGAACGAGATCAAGATAGCTGAGCTATTTGCGGGTGTGGGCGGCTTTCGTCTGGGCCTTGAGGGGTATGACGACCCCAAGGGCTCGGGCATGAATATGCCCTCCGCGGGTCCATTCAAGACTATTTGGGCGAACCAGTGGGAGCCGCCCGGAACGGCCTCCAAGCAGTTCGCCGCTGCCTGCTACAAGGCGCGCTTCGGCGAGGACTCGGTCGTGAACGAGGACATCCACGAGGTCATCGCCCAGTTCGAGCGAGGGGAGCGAGACATCCCCGACGTCGACATGGTCGTGGGCGGCTTCCCGTGCCAGGACTACTCCGTGGCCAAGCCCCTCTCCCAGGCCGGTGGCATCGAGGGCAAGAAGGGCGTCCTGTGGTGGGATATCCACCGGTTCCTGCAGATGAAGGGGCCGGAGAGGCAGCCGCGCTATGTCCTTCTTGAGAACGTCGACCGCCTGCTCAAGAGCCCCGCGACCCAGCGCGGCCGCGACTTCGCCATCATCCTCTCGTGCCTGAACGAGCTCGGCTACTCCGTCGAGTGGCGCGTCGTGAACTCCGCCGAGTACGGCTTCCCGCAGCGCCGCAAGCGCACCTATATCCTCGCCCGCCTCACCGGCGAGGTGTGGGACCTGGAGGAGCGCCTCTCCCACGGCGTGCTCGCCGAGGCCTTTCCCATCGTGGAGCCCGAGTCGGTCGACTGGGTCTACATCCCCGAGGACCCCTACCAGGCCACCCAGGAGTTCAACAAGGGCGCCGGCTCCAAGACCTCGCCGTTCCATGAGGCGGGCGTCATGCAGGACGGCCGCGTCGCCACGGCGAAGGTTGTGGAGGCCTACACCGGGCCGCGCATGACCCTGGGTGACGTGCTGGTGGATGAGGTCGACGTGCCCGAGGAGTTCTTCATCGAGCCTGAGAAGCTGCCCCAGTGGGAGTACCTCAAGGGCGCGAAGCGCGAGCGGCGTGTCAACAAGCAGACGGGCTACGAGTACACCTACTCGGAGGGCTCCATGGCCTTCCCGGACGCGACCGACAAGCCGTCGAGGACCATCCTCACCGGCGAGGGCGGCCGCGGCGCTTCCCGCTTCAAACACGTCATCAAGTGCGAGGATGGGCGCTACCGGCGCCTTGTGCCCGACGAGCTCGACCGGCTCCAGGGATTCCCGCGCGGCTGGACCAATACGGGCATGTCCGACGGGCGCCGCGCGTTCTGCATGGGCAACGCGCTCGTGACCGGCATCCCGCACCGCATCGGTCAGGCGCTTATTCGCAGCATCGAGGCGGAAGGCGCTTCTTGCTAAACGTGCGTTGCACAAGACGGCGCTGTGGCAGGAGGGCGAACGACAACGTTAAGAAAAAAGGCGCTGTGGCAGGGGTTTCTTGCCACAGCGCCATGTTTTGCAACGCGAAGGCGTTGCGGATTGCCACGGCGCCCTTCTTTCCAACGCGGGGGGTGGGGCTGCGCCGATCGCGCGGGTGTGGCGTGGTCCTTCTTGAGAGCTAGAGCTTCTCGTGGAGCTTGAGCAGCTCGATGAGCATGTGGTCGCGGTACTCGGCGAGGGTCTCGGGGGTGTTGCCTTTGCTGGCCGGGCGCGCGGCGAGCTCGGCGTTGACGCCTTCTTGGGCCACGTGCGCCCACTCGGGCGGGAGGCTCTTCCAGTCGGCCATGTCCGCGAGCCACAGGCTGACGGAGTCGTTGAGGTGGTTCATCAGGCCCTCGACGCCGCCCTTGCCGCCGCCAAGCTCAAAGACGAGCGACGGGCCCATGATGCCCCAGCGGATGCCCGGGCCGAAGGTGACGGCTTTGTCAGCGTCCTCCACGGTGCACACGCCCGAGAGGACGAGGTTGGCCACCTCTCGGTACAGGGCCATCTGGAGGCGGTTGCAGATGAAGCCGAGGGCCTCCTTTTGCAGGACGACGGGCTCCATGCCGATGCGCGCGTAGAAGGCCTTCGCGCAGTCGACGGTGGCGTCGGTGGTCTTCTCGCCCTTGGTGATCTCGACGAGGGGGATGAGGTGGGGCGGGTTGTACGGGTGGCCGCCGCAGAAACGCTCGGGGTGCTCGGCGTTCTTTGCGATCTCGGTCACGAGGAGGCCGGAGGTCGAGCTGGCGATGATGGCGTCGGGCGCGGCCGCGGCCTCGAGCTCGCGCACGAGCTCCCACTTGACCTCGTAGTGCTCGCTTGAGGACTCCTGGATGAACTGCGCATGGGCGACCGCCTCGGCGACGGAGGTGGTGTAGTGGATGCGTGCCTCGATCTGGGCAGCTTGGTCGTCGTCGTAGACGCCGTTCTTTACGAGGGACTCCATCGAGGCGTGGACGCGCTCGCGGGCAAGCGCGCTCGACTCCTCGGTGCGGTTCTGGGCCCAGACCTCGAGCCCGGCCATCGCGAACTTGAGCGCCCAGCTGTAGCCGATGACGCCCGCGCCGATGGATGCGGCGCATGTGATGTTGTCTGCCTGCATGTTGCCTCCTGCGTGATTGACCTGCGCGGAACTGCGTGGGATTAACGCCGCGTGCAGTATAGGTCTCCGACGGCGGGAGGGTGCCTTCAGGTTTGCCGGCGGTCGGGCGGGTCCGTCGGCGGGGCGGGGCGAGGTGCGGCGGTGCGCGCGTTGGGGCTAGTCCTGACGGTTGACGATCACGATGCCGGCGCAGACGAGTACGAGCGACACGACGGCGAGGGCGGGGGAGAGCACGTCCGTCTCGCCGAGGAGGATGGCCGAGAGGATGACGCCGAAGATCGGGTTGACGAAGCCGAAGACGGCGACGCGCGAGACGTCGTTCGCGGCGATGGTAGCCGACCAGACCGAGTAGGCGGCGGCGCTGATGAAGCCCATGTACACGAGCAGGGCGATTGCGGCGATGGGGTTCGCGGCCGGCGCCGGCGCGACGTGGCCGCCCGCGGCGAGGCCCGCGACCAGCATGACGGCGCCGCCGATGACGAACTGCCAGCCCGAGAGCAGGATCGGGTCGTGGTCGGCGGAGTAGCGCTTGCAGAGGTTGCTCGACATGGCGGCGGCGAAGGTCGAGAGGAAGACGAGGCCCTCTCCGTCGAGGCGGAAGCTCAGGCCGCCGCCGGTGCTGCCGCTGAGGTTGACGATGAGGACACCGGCGAAGCCGAGGATGCAACCGAGGGCCTTGGCGCCGGTCATGCGCTCGGTGCGGAAGGCGTAGGTGGCTAGGAGCACGATGATGAAGGTGCTGCTCGCCTCGATGATGGAGCTCGTTACGCCCGGGCAGCGCGAGAGGCCGATGTAGAACAGCAGGTACTGCAGGATGGTCTGAAAGACCGAGAGCTTGATGACGCAGGGCCAGTCGCGGCGCGCGGGCACGAAGGGGCGGCGGCGCGCGATGCTCATGCCGACGGCGACGAGGGCGCCGGAGATCAGGAAGCGCGCGCCGGCGAACGCGATGATGGAGGCGACGTCGGTCGACGCGATGTCAAAGAGGCCGTAGCCGATCTTTATGCAGGGAAAGGCTGAGCCCCACAGCAGGCACGCGAAGGTGCAGCCGAGGACGAGTCCGGGCGTCGTGGCGAGGAAGGGTTTCTTTGCGGCGACGGGTTGCGCCATGTGTTCGGTCCAATCGTTGGGTGGGTTCGGGTTTGGGCTGCGTTAAAAGTCTCTGCGGGCTACGTTGTGGCCACTTGATGCGCCGAAACGGTACCCGGGCTACGTGTTCTGCGCCCTCGTTGGGGCGGTAAAGGCTTCCAAAGGCTGTTTTGCCGAAGTGTCCGCCTGGTTTTGCCCGAAAATACGTAGCCCGGAGCGAGGTTTGACGCACGCAAGTGTCCCGCCGTAGCCCGGAGCCGCTTTCGGCGCGCGGAGTGTGCGGAGCGCGTCGGACGGGGCTCTCCTGGATTAGAGGGCGCCGCGCAAAAGACCGCCCGCCCGCGACGGTGCGCGGACGGGCGGCCGGGGGAGCAATACCTGCGCGCTACTCGGTGAAGTAGCTGACGCCGCCCTCGATGAGCGGCTGGAACTTGTTGCCGGGGACGTTCTTGTAGAGGCCCTCGCCGGAGCGCTCGGTGTGGCCCATCTTTCCGAGGACGCGGCCGTCGGGGCTGGTGATGCCCTCGATGGCGAGCACGGAGCCGTTGGGGTTCACGTCGAGGCCCATCGCGGGCTCGCCGTCCTCGCCGACGTACTGCGTGGCGATCTGGCCCTTGGCGGCGAGCTCGGCCACGAGCTCGGGCGACGCGACGAAGCGGCCCTCGCCGTGCGAGATCGCGATCTCGTGCATGTCGCCGACCTCGCACTTGGACAGCCACGGCGAGAGGTCGCTGGCCACGCGGGTGCGGACCAGGCGGCTCTGGTGACGGCCGATGGTGTTGAAGGTGAGGGTCGGGCAGGTCTCGTCCATCGGGCGAATGTCGCCGTAGGGAACGAGGCCGAGCTTGATGAGGGCCTGGAAGCCGTTACAGATGCCGAGCATGAGGCCGTCGCGGGACTGGAGCAGCTCGCGGACCGCCTCGGTGACCTCGGGGGCGCGGAAGAACGCGGTGATGAACTTGGCGGAGCCGTCGGGCTCGTCGCCGCCCGAGAAGCCGCCCGGGATCATGACGATCTGGCTTTCGCGGATGCGGCGGGCGAGCTCGTGGGTGCTCTCGGCGACGGCCTCGGGCGTGAGGTTGTTGATCACGAGGACGCTGGGCTCGGCGCCGGCGCGGCGGAACGCGCGGGCGGTGTCGTACTCGCAGTTGGTGCCGGGGAACACCGGGATGACGACGCGCGGGCGGGCGACGTGGATCGCCGGCTTGGGGCGGCTGACCTGCTTTTCGGCCACACTGAAGTCGAGCTTCTGTACCTTCGGGCCCTCGGCACGGTACGGGAAGACGGACTCGATGGCACCCTCCCATGCCTCCTGCAGCTCGGAGAGGTCGATGGTCTCGCCGCAGGCCTTGAGCTCGTAGGCCTCGGTGGTGGTGCCCAAAAGCGCCACCGTGACGCCCTGCTCGAGCTCGGGGAGCTGCGCGTCGTCGGAAACCTCGACGATGAAGCTGCCGTAGGCGGGGCAGAACAGCGCCTCGGTGGTGAAGCTGGGCTCGACCTCGATGCCGATCTGGTTGCCCACGCACATCTTGAACAGGGACTCAGCGACGGCGCCGTAGCCCGGGGTCGAGATGGCGAGCGCCTGGCCGCGGCCCACGAGGCCCTCGACCACGTCGTAGGCGGCAAGCAGCGACTTGGCGAGCGGCGTGATGCCGTCGGCGTCGTAGTTCGGCAGGACGGCGATGACCTTGTGGCCGGCGCCCTTGAACTCAGGCGAGGTCACGCGGCCGACGTGGCCGAGACCCGTGGCGAACGACACGAGCGTGGGCGGGACGTCGAGGTCCTCGAAGCTGCCGGACATGGAGTCCTTGCCGCCGATGGAGCCGATGCCAAGGTCGACCTGGGCCATAAGGGCGCCGAGGACAGCGGCCATGGGCTTGCCCCAGCGCTCGGGCTCGTCGCGAAGCTTCTCGAAGTACTCCTGGAAGGTGAGGTAGAAGTCGCGGTGCTCGAAGCCGGCGGCCACGAGGCGCGAGACGGACTCGACGACCGAGAGATAGGCGCCGGTGAACTGGTCGGCCTCCATGAGGTAGGGGTTGAAGCCCCAGGCCATGCCGGAGCACGTGGTGGTCTCGCCGTCGACGGGAAGCTTGGCGGCCATGGCCATGGCCGGGGTGAGCTGGGTCTTTCCGCCGAAGGGCATGAGCACGGTGGCGGCGCCGATGGTGGAGTCGAAGCGCTCCGAGAGACCCTTGTTGGACGCGACGTTGAGGTCGGTCACGAGGCTGTGGAGCTTCTGGGCCAGGGTCTCGCCCGCCCAGTCGTGCTCGTAGACGGACGGGGCGGCCACGTGGACCTCCTGGTCCTTGGGCGCGCCGTTGGAGGCGAGGAACTCGCGGCTCACGTCGACGATGGTCTTGCCGTTCCAGTCCATGACCAGGCGCGGGTCCTCGGTGACGGTGGCGACGGGCGTGGCCTCGAGGTTCTCCTCGCGGGCGTAGCCGAGGAACTCCTCGACGTCCTCGGGGGCCAGGGCCACGGCCATGCGCTCCTGGGACTCGGAGATGGCGAGCTCGGTGCCGTCGAGGCCCTCGTACTTCTTTGGTACGGCGTTGAGGTTGACGTGCAGGCCGTCGGCCAGCTCGCCGATGGCGACCGAGACGCCGCCGGCGCCGAAGTCGTTGCAGCGCTTGATCAGACGGCAGGCGTCCTCGCGGCGGAAGAGGCGCTGGAGCTTGCGCTCGACGGGCGCGTTGCCCTTCTGGACCTCGGCGCCGTCCTTCTCGATGGACTCGACGTTGTGGGCCTTGGAGGAGCCGGTGGCGCCGCCGATGCCGTCGCGGCCGGTGCGGCCGCCGAGCAGCACGATGACGTCGCCGGGGGCGGGGCACTCGCGGCGCACGTGGGAGGCGGGGGTGGCGGCCACGACGGCGCCGATCTCCATGCGCTTGGCCACGTAGCCGGGGTGGTAGAGCTCGGAGACCTGGCCGGTGGCCAGGCCGATCTGGTTGCCGTAGCTGGAGTAGCCGGCGGCAGCGGTGGTCACGAGCTTGCGCTGAGGCAGCTTGCCCTCGAGGGTCTGCGAGACGGGCGCGGTCGGGTCTGCGGCGCCGGTGACGCGCATGGCCTGGTAGACGTAGCTGCGGCCGGAGAGCGGGTCGCGGATGGCGCCGCCGATGCAGGTTGCCGCGCCGCCGAAGGGCTCGATCTCGGTGGGGTGGTTGTGGGTCTCGTTCTTGAAGAGGTACAGCCAATCCTCGTCGTGGCCGTCGACGTCGACCTTGCACTTGACGGTGCAGGCGTTGATCTCCTCCGACTCGTCGAGGTTCTTGAGGATGCCCTTGGCCTTGAGGTACTTGGCGCCGATGGTGCCCATGTCCATGAGGCAGATGGGCTTCTGGTCGCGGCCGAGCTCGTGGCGCATGCGCTCGTAGCGGGCGAAGGCGTCCTTGACGTGCGCGTCGCCGGAGGTGATGTGGTGCAGGCGCGTGCCGAAGGTGGTGTGGCGGCAGTGGTCGGACCAGTAGGTGTCGATCATCTTGATCTCGGTGATCGTGGGCACGCGGCCCTCACCGCCGAAGTACTCCTGGCAGAACTTGATGTCGGCGAGGTCCATGGCGAGGCCGCGCTCGTCGATGAAGGCCTGGAGCTGCTCGTCGTCGAGGGTGAGGAAGTCCTCGAGGACCTCGACGGGCTCGGGCTCGGGGACGTTGGTGGCCAGGGTGGCCTTGGGCTCGAGCGACGCCTCGCGGGCCTCGACCGGGTTGATCGCGTAGTGCTTGACGGCGTCGACGTCGGAGGCGGAGAGCTCGCCCTCGAGCACGTAGACCTTGGCGGAGCGCACCGTCGGCCGCTCGCCCTGGCTGATGAGCTGGATGCACTCGGAGGCGGAGTCGGCGCGCTGGTCGAACTGGCCGGGGAGGAACTCGACCGCAAAGACGGTCGCGCCGTCGGCCACGGCGGGCATGTCCGCGGAGGCGTCGTCGGTCTGCGGCTCGGAGAAGACCGTGGGCACGCAGGAGGCAAAGAGCTCCTCGTCGATCCCCTCGACGTCGTAGCGGTTGATGATGCGCAGGTTGGTGATGCCGTCGAGGCCAAGGAGCGTGCGCAGCTCGCGCTCGAGCGCCTTCGCCTCGCCGTCGAATCCGGGCTTCTTCTCTACGTAGACGCGAGAAACCATAAAAGAGAACCTCCGTGACGGGGTCTGCCGGTAACCTCACCATTCTACGGCAGATTGCCTACCGCTCACCGATAAAACAGCAGCTCAGAGGGCTTACTTTTTGTTTGGCTGCCCACCAGGAAGTTGGGGCGCGAAGGCGCTGGTCAATGGGCGTGCCGGGCGTGAACGGGGGACGTAGCACCGTTCACGTTTCCCGTGAACGGTGCTACGTCCCCCGTTCACGCCCTTCTAATAGAATTCAAAGCAACGACCTACCCGAAGCAGAACGGGGGCACCCCATGGAGACAAAGACGTTTACCTCCGCGAGCGCGTCCAAGTTCATCAAGAGCCTCGAGAACGAGAAGGAGCTTCTTCTTTCGCGCGAGGCCGAGAACTGCACGTATGTCCGCGCCCAGGGCGAGACGGAGGAGCCGCCCGAGTACGACTACGCGGCGACCCGCGCGGCCGTTGACCAGATCGACGAGAAGGTCCGCCGCATCCGCCACGCCCAGCACGCCTTCAACGCGACGACCGAGGTGCCGGGCGAGGGCATGACCGTCGACGAGGCGCTCGTGGCGCTCGCGCAGATGAACGCCAAGCTCGCCGTCCTCGCCCGCCTGCGCTCCGCCCAGGCAAAGAAGCGCGTGGGCCAGGGCTGGGGCAACACCCAGGGCATCATCGAGTACGAGTACGCGAACTACGACGTCGAGCGCGCGGCCGCCGACTACGCCGAGCTCTTCCAACGCATTGCCGATATGCAGTTGAACATCGACCTCGTCAACCAGACCCAGACGTTTGAGGTCGAGCTTTAGGCGCTCGCGATCGCGGCGCTTGTCGAGGGCGCCTTTCCGGGCTTGTGGGCTTCTTTTTGAACAGGGGAAACCCTGAGGTTGCGGCTGCTGCGTTACGGTTGTCCTTAGTTTCTAGTTGTTAGTGCGTTGCGGTTGCGTTGCCGTCTTTGGGCCTTTGGCCACCACAGCGCCCACAAGCCGAAAGCCTTTTTGCCGCCGAGGCACGGTCACACGCGGCGACCCCGCCTTCAGGCCCTTCGGGGCAGGGAGGCGGGGCTTTGTGAACACGGAACGAGCGTGAACGGGGGACGTAGCACCGTTCACGTTTTTCGTGAACGGTGCTACGTCCCCTGTTCACGCCTAGCCGAGGGCGACCATCGCCGCGATGAAGGCGAGCGTTGCGGCGACGGCCGCGGCGTCGCGGGCGCAAAGCCGCTGCTCGCGCAAGTGGGTGCGCCCTTCTCCGCCCTCGTAGCAGCGGGCGTCGAGCGCGCGCGAGAGCCCGTCGGCGTGTCGCAGCCCGCTGGCAAGAAGCGCCACGATCACGGGGACGATCGCGCGGACGCGGCGCACGGGGCCGCCCTCGTCGAAGCCGCCGCCGCGCATGGCCTGCGCGTCGAGGATGGCCGAGGCCTCGTCGGCCAGCGTCGGCACGAAGCGGAGCATGAGGCTGAACACCATGGCGATCTCGTGGGCGGGCATGCCGAAGCGCGCGAGCGGGGCGAGCATGGCGTCGAAGCCGTCCGAGAGCTCGGTCGGCGTGGTGGTCAGCAGGATGAGCGAGCCCACCATGAGGGCAAGGCCGAAGCGCACGGTGTACAGGATCGCCGCCCACACTCCGCCGTCGGTTATGCGGATGGGACCTGCGACCAGCAGCTCGTTGCCCGTTTGTACAAAGATCAGGTTGAACAGCGAGAGGAACGCGAGAAAGAAAACAAGCGGCTTGACCGACGTCGCAACGCGCCCGACGGGCACGCGGCTCGCGGCCACGACGCCGACGGAGAAGGCGGTGCCCGCAGCGAGCTGGGCGGGGGTAGCAGCGCAGAACAGCGCGATCATGGCAGCGAAGGCGCAGCAGAACTTGACGCGCGCGTCGAGCGCGTGGATGGGGGAGTCGGCCTCGAAATACTGGCCGACCTCGAGCTTGAAGGCCATCTAGGCGCTCACCTCCTCGTGCAGGGCGTCCGCGCCGTCCGCGACGCCCGCGTCCGCCAGCGGCCCGAGCGCGGCGGCGAGCTCCTCGATGGTGAGGGGGTCGCCGAGGGCGGGCGCGCCGCTCTTCTCGAGCTCGCGTGCATAGGCGAGCGGGCGGGGGATGCCGAGCCCGCACGCATGGAGCCGCTCCGCGTTTTCCGGCGAGAAGACCTCTGCCGGTGCGCCGTCGACGATCACGCGGGACTCGTCGAGCACAATCACGCGGTCTGCGCGCGCGGCGTCCTCCATCGAGTGCGTCACCTGCACAATTGTGACGCCGTGGCTGCGCAGCTCGGCCAGTAGGCGACGCAGGCCGGCGCGGCCGCGCGGGTCGAGGCCGGCCGTCGGCTCGTCGAGGACGAGCAGCTTGGGCTGCATGGCGAGCACGCCCGCGATGGCGGCGAGGCGCTTTTGGCCGCCGGAGAGCTCGAAGGGCGAGAGGCCCTTCTTTGCGGCGAGGCCCACCAGGTCGAGCGCGTGGTCGACGCGGCGCGCGACCTCGTCGGCGGGAAGGCCCATGTTGCGCGGGCCGAAGGCGACGTCTGCCTCCACGGTCTGGGCAAAGAGCTGGCGCTCGGGGTGCTGCATGACGTAGCCGACCGCGCGGCGGACGGCTCGGCGGCCGCGTTTGTCCGCCGTGGTTGCGCCGGCGACCTCGACGGTGCCGGCGTCGGGGGCCTCAAGGCCGCAGAGCAGGCGCAGCAGCGTCGACTTGCCCGAGCCGGTCTGGCCCACGATGGCGCAGGTCTCGCCCTCGCGCACCTGGAACGAGACGCTGTCGAGCGCCGCGCGGCGCGGGGTGTATGAGTAGCTGACGCCGCTCACGCGGCAGAACGGCTCGCGCGCGGCGTTGTTTTTGGAAAGAAGTGCCTGCTGCGTGCGGTCTGTGCCCGAGCCGCCCGCCAGTGCCCTTCTTGCCCGCAAAAGACGCAGGTCGAAGGGCAGCTCAAGCCCGAGCTCGTCGATGAGCCCGGTGTTCGCGTCGCAGAAGACCTCGCGCGGCGCCCCGTCGAGCACGATGCGGCCGGCGCGCATGACGATGACGCGGTCGGCCTCGAGCGCCTCGTCCATGAAGTGGGTCACGTGGACGAGTGTGGCGCCCGCGGCAGCCAGGCGGCCCATCACGCGCATGATGGCCTCTCGGCCGCGCACGTCCAGAAGCGAGGACGGCTCGTCGAGCACGAGCACCTGAGGCTCCATGGCCAGTGCGCCGGCGATGCACACGCGCTGCCGCTGCCCGCCGCTCATGCGCGACGGATCGGCGCGCGCGTAGTCGGTGAGCGCCACGCGGGCGAGCTCGCGGTCCACGCGCCGGCGGATCTCGTCGCGGGGAAGGCCGAGGTTCTCGGGCCCGAAGGCCACGTCGTCGGCCACGACGCTCGTCACGATCTGGTCGTCGGGGTTCTGGAACACGAGGCCGAGGGCGCGCCGCGCGCGGCGGTAGGCCGCAAGGTCGGGCGCGCCGCCCTCGCACACGCGCTCTCCCACGAGCTCGACGTCTCCCTCGTCCGGGGCCAAAAGCCCGCAGATCACCGAGGCGAGCGTGGACTTGCCGCTGCCGTTGGCGCCCAGGACGCATACGCGCTGGCCGCGCGGCACCTCGAGCGTGACGTCGTCGAGGGCGCAGTCGTCCCCGTAGCGCAGCGTAACGCGCGAGAGGCGCACGACGGCGCCTCCCTTGAGATCAAAATATTTATCGAAGCCGGAGCCCATGCGCAGCCTTACCCCGCGAGCGCCTTCGAGACGGGCCCCTGCACGAGCGCGGTGAGGGCGCAGTTGAGGGCCAGCTTGAGGACGTTGAACGGAACGAGGATGGGCAGAATCATCGCGACGACGGCGTCGACCGTGACGGCCGTGTAGAGCGGAGTGACGATGAGGTTCATGACGATGCACACGGCCAGCGAGATCACGGCGCCTGCGGCCATGCCCGTGACCAGGCCGCGCTTGCCGCCGAGCTTGCGGGCGATGAGCGAGCAGGGGACGACGAGCGACACGTTGGCCGCGATGGCCATCAGGACGCCCCACGGGCTGAACTGGAACACGAGGTGCACGAGCCACGAGAGGATGACCACGATGGTGCCGGTGGCCGGGCCGAAGGCGAGGCCCGCGACGAGGGCGACGACGCAGGACGGGTCGTACTCGAGCCACGGCGCCGGCGGGAAGATGGGAATCTCGATGAAGCTCGTGATGAGCGAGAGCGCGCAGAACAGCGCCGTCACCGCGATGCGGCGGGTCGACCAGCCGGAACCGGCGGTGGTGGAGTGCGTGTCGTGCGTGCTGTGCGTGGAAGTAGCCATGTGTGGCCTCCGTTTCTTCCATCCGGACTATAACCGTTGGTCCTGGAATCCCACCAGGTCAACCGCGTATTCGCGGGTCGCGGACTTCGGGCTTTGCGCCGGCGACTGTGCGCCTGCGCTCCCGTTACCGCCAGTGGGGAATCTCACCCCGCCCTGAAACTGACGCTGCCGACTATATCACTTAGTTGTAAGGGTGTGCTGATGAACGCGAAAATACCTTGCTGTCCTGCTATACTCGCGCCATTGCGCGCATTCGCGCTCACTTCTGATGTCCAAGCGAAAGGAAGAGATGTCCGAGAGCGACAGTCCCCTCGAATGGAGGCTCCGTGCCATCGTCGGCGAAGAGAACCTGCTGGTAAACGAGCCGATGAGCGAGCACACCACCTTCGAGATCGGTGGCCCTGCCGACTTCTACGTCATCCCCGAGGACTTCGACGAGGTGCGCGACGTCATCGCGGCGTGCAAAGACGCCGACGTCGACTATTTTGTGCTGGGCTGCGGCTCGGACCTTCTTGTTTCCGATGAGGGCTACCGCGGCGTGATCGTCGCCGTGGCCGACGGCCTCGTGGGCGTGAGCGTCGAGGACGACGAGATCTGCTGCCAGGCGGGCGTCGGCCTGCGCGAGGCCTCCGAGATGGCCTGCGAGCTGGGGCTTTCCGGCCTCGAGTTCGCCTGCGGCATCCCGGGCTCGGTCGGCGGCGCGTGCTTCATGAACGCGGGCGCCTACGGCGGCTGCATGGCCGACGCGCTCAAGGAGGTCCGCGTCCTTCTTCCCGACGGCTCGGTCGTCGACGTGCCGGCAGGTGAGCTCGACCTCGGCTACCGCAAGAGCCGCATCGCCGACGAGGGCTGGGTCGTGCTGTCGGCCACCTTCGGCCTCAACCCCGGCGACCCCGAGAAGATCCGCGCGACCATGGACGACCTCACCCACCAGCGCGAGGAGAAGCAGCCGCTCGAGCTGCCGAGCGCCGGCTCCACCTTCAAGCGCCCCGAGGGCCACTTCGCCGGCAAGCTGATTACCGACGCCGGCCTCAAGGGCTATCAGTCCGGCGGCGCGGCCGTGAGCAAGAAGCACGCCGGCTTCGTCGTCAACGTGGGCGGTGCCACCGCGGCCGACGTCCACGCCGTGATCGAGCACGTGCAGGACGAGGTCGAGCGCCAGTTCAGCGTCCGCCTCGAGCCCGAGGTCCGCTTCCTGGGCTAGGAGGGGGATTCTGGGCCGCGCGGGCTCCGCAATCGAATAGACCTGCCTTAGGCTGCTTCTGTGGAAGTAATCTAACTTTTTAACTATCGACAAAACCCCAGTTGGCCGGAAGGGCTTCTTTCCAATTCGGTCCTTAGACTACTTCCGTGGAAGTAGGGCAAGAAGTGCCGCCAAGAAGTGCCGCCGCACCCTGCTGGGCCGCCGCGGCCGATGCCGGCTATCCCACGTGATACGGTACGCTCCCGCGCGCGACCGGGATCCCAAAGAGCGCGTCCTCGAGCCCGCGCCCGCTGCGGGTAGCCTCCAGAAGCTCGTCGCTCAGCCGCTTGTGCTCCGCGAACGTCGCCTGCACGCCGTCCTCCCTCGGCACCTTGCCCTCCAGGAGCCTTGTCAGGTTATCGAACCGACGCAGGTTGGACAGCTCGTCCGCCTCAACCGTCTTTATCGACCAGCCCATGTGCTCGAGCGCCTCGAGCCTCCGGCGGTCCTTGACGTGGTCCAGATGGAACTCGCGGCCGTTGTACTCAAGGCCCGTCCGGGCGTCGGGCCACGCGATGTCGATGTAGCAGCAGCTCGTTCCCGCCAAGCGCGCAGCGTCGGGGTCGAGGTCGACGCGGTGGTTCAGCGACGGCACGTCAAATCCGTAGCCGCCCGCGGACGCGGGCAGCGCGAGCTGGCAAGAAACGACGGTCTCCATGGGGGAGCGGGAACCCTCGCGAACATAACTGAGCGCCTCCCGCGCCTTGCCGAGCCCGCGCAGGCCGTCAAGCTTCTGGACCACGTCGGAGATCGAGTCGATGTTCGTGAGCGGCGGGCGCTCGTAGAACCCCGAGACGTCGGCGGCGAAGTGCGAGTAGCATCTGCAGAGCTCATAGCCCAAACAGACGGCCTGGGGCAGGGGGAGCTGGCGTGCCATCTGAACAAAGAGCAGTTCAGGGCCGCAAACGTACAGGCCGTGCAGGAGTCGGACCATGCATCTGCGGGGAATCTCGGCCAGCCCGAACTCGTGGCTTTTGACGTCTGCCGACTGGCACCTGCGGGCGCCTTTGGAAATCAGCACATGGATGGGCCGGCGCTTGATCCCGTATTGCTCGAGGTCAAGCTTGTGGAGCTTCCGAAAGTCTGTCGAGAAGTGGGGCTCCTTGAGCAGAAAGTTCGTCCGTCCATATGGGGAAGCTTGGGGCGGGACCGACCGAAGAAACTCGAGCGCGGTCTCGTGCGAGAAAGTCACGGCCACGGCGCCTCGTTTCGTAGAGGGCGAGCGAGTGCGAAGACTATACGGGCGGGGCGGCAAAACCACAAGCGGCAATCGGCGGCCGGTTTGATTTCCCGGCTGTCCGCGAGGGGCGTCGGGCCGGCCCTTCTTGCCCTACTTCTGTAGAAGTGCCCCAACGCCCCATTTGGAAAGAAGCCCTTCCAGGCAACTGGGCTTTTGCCGATAGTTAAAAAGATAGGCTACTTCCGTGGAAGTAGCCTATCCGACTCAAGCTATGCCGTTTGGAAAGAAGCGCGCCTGCAGCCGCTCGCTAGTTCTTCAGCGAGTTGAGCGGGGCCGGGAAGCGCCCGCCGCGGTGGGCGAGGACGGTGCCGGCGTGGGGGTTCACGGGCATGATCGGCGCGGAGCCAAAGAGGCCGCCGAACTCGAGCATGTCGCCCTCGGACTTGCCGATGGCCGGGATCAGTCGGACGGCGGTGGTCTTGGTGTTGATCACGCCGATGGCCATCTCGTCGGCGATGATGCCGGCGATGGCCTCGACCGAGGTGTCGCCCGGGATGGCGATCATGTCGAGGCCCACGGAGCACACGCAGGTCATGGCCTCCAGCTTCTCGATGGACAGCGCGCCGTCCACGGCCGCCTGGATCATGCCGGCGTCCTCGGACACGGGGATGAAAGCGCCCGAGAGGCCGCCGACGGAGGACGACGCCATGACGCCGCCCTTCTTTACACAGTCGTTCAGGAGGGCGAGGGCCGCGGTGGTGCCGGGGCCGCCGCACTGGCCGACGCCGATGATCTCGAGGATCTTTGCCACGGAGTCGCCGGCCGCGGGGGTCGGGGCGAGGCTGAGGTCCACAATGCCCTTCTCGACGCCGAGGCGACGGCTGGCCTCGCGGCTCATGAGCTCGCCGGCGCGGGTGATCTTGAAGGCGGTCTGCTTGATCTTCTCGGCGACCTGCATGAGGTTCGCGTCGTCGGGTAGCTCAGAGAGGGCGGCGGCCATGACGCCGGGGCCCGAGACGCCGACGTTGATCACGGCGTCGGCCTCGCCGGAGCCGTGGACGGCGCCCGCCATGAAGGGGGAGTCCTCGACCATGTTCGCGAAGACGACGAACTTGGCGGCGCCGTAGCAGTCGATGTCGACGGTGCGGCGCGCGCACTCCTGGATGGTCTGCGCGGAAAGAAGGACAGCGTCCATGTTGATGCCCGCGCGCGTGGAGGCGATGTTCAACGAGGAGCAGACGCGCTCGGTCGTGGCCAGCGCCTCGGGCACGGAGTTGATGAGCTTGCGGTCGGTGGCGCCGATGCCCTTCTGGATGAGGGCGGAGAAGCCGCCCATGAAGTCGATGCCCAGGGTCTCGGCGGCGCGGTCCATGGCGTGGGCGATGGGCGAGAGGTCCTCGTCCTTGCAGCCGGCGGCGATCTGGGCGACGGGGGTCACCGAGACGCGCTTGTTTGCGATGGGGATGCCGTACTCGTCCTGGAGGTCGTCTGCGGTCTGGACGAGGTTCTCGGCCGTGGTCGTGATTCTGTCGTAGACCTTGTCGCACATGCGGCCCATGTCCTCGTCGGCGCAGCCCGCGAGGCTGATGCCCATGGTGATGGTGCGGAGGTCGAGGTTCTGCTCGGAGACCATCGAGAGGGTCTCGGCCACTTCCTGAGGAGTGATGTCCACTTGCATGCCCCTTTACGGCTCGTTCGTTGACGTAACTAATAAGTATACGGTGAGCTGCCGCCCGCACGCCATGCCGTAACAACCCTGGGACAAAAGGGACGGGGGATTTTGTCCCAAAACGTGGAGGCCGGAGAGGGTTTCTCCACAAGCTGGGACAAAATCCCCCGTCCCCTTTGTCCCAGTGGTGGATGTAAACACATCTAAACAAAACGCTCAAAAAAAGGCCCATATCGTATAAACAATCACCTAAACAGACCACTCGCCACCGTTTCCGTACCGCTCGCGGGGGTATGTCTCGGCAAGCGTTTAGTAAGGGTTTAAAACAGAGTCAGACACAAGGTTGATACATGAGCAAGACCCGCTCTGCAAGTATCTACGCAGTTAAAAGGCGGTTTAGCTGAACTGAACCTGAGCTCAGCGCTCGGGGTTGCTTGAAGGAGCGGCGCATCCGCGACGACAATGTCACCCCCCCCACATAACACGAGGTCGAAGCGATCTCGCCCTAATCTTTGAATGTAGTAAACAGTTTACTGCTGTTTACACATTGTTTTCAGTGAACTTGCGCATAAGGCGCAAGTGAGGGAAGCAACACGAAGGGAAGGAAACACTATGGGCAACATTTCGAGGAGGAACTTCCTCAAGTACGCCGGACTCACCGGTGGCGTCGCTGGTCTGGCCAGCCTGGCCGGCTGCTCCGGCAACGGCGGCGACGGCGCTGACGGCGACAAGATCAAGATCGGCGTCTCGATCTGGTCCTCCACCGACGCGCTCGGCAAGCTCTCCGTCGACATCATCAAGAAGGCCGCCGACATCCTGGGCGTCGAGATCACCACGGTCGACCAGGGCCACGTCTCCGAGCAGGTCACGGCCTCCATCGAGACCCTCTGCGCCGCCGGCTGCAACGGCATCGTCGTCTGCAACTCCGCCGACTCCGAGATGACCGCCGCCATCAACACCTGCAACGACAACCAGGTCTACCTGGCCCAGTTCTACCGCATGATCTCCAAGGAGAACTCGCCCGACGTCTACTCGCTCGCCGAGAACTCCCAGTACTACATCGGCGCCGTCCACGAGGACGAGGTCGGCAACGGCGAGAAGCTCATCGAGCTTTTGACCGCCGACAACGCCGACGCCTTCGAGGGCATCCAGAAGGGCGCCCGCAACATCAAGCTCGAGGCCTGGACCGTCGGCGACGCCACCTTCCAGGAGCGCTGGAAGGGCTACAAGTCCGGCATCGAGAAGTGGAACGCCGCCAACCCGAGCGACCAGGCCACTCTCTCCGACCCGGTCTACGCCAACACCTCCTCCTCTGAGGGCGCCAACGTCACCCAGCAGTTCTACAACACCGACAACACTATGGACGCCCTGATCGTCGCCGGTGGCGGCGGCGACCCGCTGGTCGGCTCCGTGGGTCAGCTCAAGAACATGAGCCTCACCGGCAAGATCCGCGTCGCCTCCACCGACTTCCTGGACGACCTCAAGGAGCAGCTTGCAACCGGCGGCATGTACTGCGAGTCCGGCGGCCACTTCTGCGACCCGCTCTACTCCTTCCTGATGGTCTACGCCGCCTGCAAGGGCTCCGAGACCTTCATGCCCAAGTCCGGCGATTTCGGCAAGGAGATCAAGTTCCCCTACGTCTTCGTTTCCTCCGTCAAGGAGTACGAGGACTACGAGAAGTACTTCGTCGACGACGCTCCTTACACCGACGACGAGATGAAGGACCTCGCCACCAAGGACTTCGATGCCCTGTGCACCTCCGCCGAGTCCCTGTCCATCGAGGACGTCAAGACCCGCCACGCCTAGTCGCAAGGCGATCGCGGACGCAATTCTCCGTTAGCTGGGGGCGGGCCCTGTCCCTAGGGCCCGCCCTTAACTATTTGCAAGGCAAAGCACGTGTGTGGGAAATAAAGGGAAGGATCGTGAATGGAACTCCTAAAGAAGGCTAAGCAGAGCCAGTGGTATGGCGTTGGCCTGCTCCTCATCATCACGGTCGCGGTGTGGGTCGTCTTCAAGCTCCTGTGCCCGGGCACCTTCGGTTCGCCCGATCAGATGCTGACCTACCTGCAGACCGGCCTGATCTACGCGGTAGGCGGCTGCGGCCTCTACTTCATCGTCGTCATGGGCCTGTGGGACTTCTCCATCGGCTCTATTCTTGTTCTGGCGTGCCTGCTGTCCATCGGCTTCTCGCAGATGCTCGGCGTCGCGGGTCTCATCGTGGCCCCGATCCTCTGCGGCGCGCTTCTTGGCGCCGCCAACGGCCTCGCCTACATTAAGCTGCGTATTCCCTCGCTGATCGTCACGGTCGGCCTGTCTTTGATCTACGAGGCCTTCTCGGTCTTCGCCTCCGCGTGGGCCGGCACCCGCCTCGCCGATCAATACAAGATGTTCGGCGCGTACCCCTGGAACCTCATCCTGGCGCTCCTCGCGTTCGCGCTCTGCTCGTTCATCCTCAAGTACACCAAGCTCGGCACCTACGTCAACGCCATCGGCGCCAACGAGGCCGTCGCAAAGAACATGGGCGTCGACGTCGACAAGTACAAGTTCCTCGCCTTCGTGCTCTGCTCCATGTTCGTCGGCATCATGGCCGTCCTCTACATCGGCTACGGCACCGCCCAGACCCCGATGACCGGCATGCTCTCCCAGTCGCTCAACTTCAAGCCGCTCATGGGCACCTTCTTTGGCTTGGCCTTCAAGAAGTACGGCCACCCCGTCGCGTCCATCGTCATCGGCGAGTTCATCATCGCCATGATGTTCGCCGGCTTCGTCGCGCTCGGCATGCCCGTCACGGTCAACAACATCGTCACCGGCGCCACCCTGCTCGGCATCGTCTTCGTCACCACCAAGCGCATCAAGGGCGCTGTCGTCAAGTAAAGGAGGGATACACACCATGAGCGAACAGAAACTGCTGCTCCACGCGGAGAAGATCGACAAGAAGTTCGGCCCGACCCACGCCGTCAAGGAGGTGTCCCTCGACTTCTACGAGGGCGAGATCCACGCCCTTATCGGCGAGAACGGCTCCGGCAAGTCCACCTTCACCAACATGTTGACGGGCATCCTGCCCATCGGCTCCGGCACCTTCACCCTCGACGGCGAGCAGGTCGCGCCCAAAAACCAGGTCGACGCGAACCACCACGGCATCGCCATCGTCGTCCAGGAGATCGGCACCCTGTCCGGCCTCACCGTTGCCGAGAACATGTTCTTGGGCGACGAGGACCAGTTCATCAAGAACGGCCTCAAGAACACCGGCGCCATGAACAAGAAGGCCCAGGAGCTTCTTGATTCCTACGGCCTTAGCTACATCAAGGCGACCCAGCCCATCGACAACTACGACTTCGAGGACCGCAAGCTCGTCGAGATCGTCAAGTCCACCTGGTTCGACCCGAAGATCCTCGTCGTCGACGAGACCACCACGGCGCTCGGCGAGGGCGGCCGCAAGAAGCTCTTCGAGGTCATGCGCGACGTCCGCGCCAAGGGCCACTGCGTGATCTTCATCTCGCACGACATGGCCGAGGTCATCGAGATGAGCGACCGCATCTCCATCCTGCGCGACGGCGACTACATCACCACCGTCGAGAAGTCCGAGGTCGACGAGGACAAGCTCAAGGTCCTCATGGTCGGCCGTGAGCTCGGCGGCCACTACTACCGCCAGGACTACCCGGACTACAAGACCCAGAAGGCCGGCGAGGTCGCCGTCTCCGTCCAGAACGTGAGCGTCCCGGGCCAGATCTCGGACCTTTCGTTCGACCTGCACTACGGCGAGATCCTGGGTATCGGCGGTCTTTCCGAGTGCGGCATGCACGAGGTCGGCAAGGCCATCTTCGGCGCGTCCTACGACCGCACCGGCGAGGTCGTGCTCGCCGACGGCACCCACGTCAACGACATCAACACCGCCATCAACCACTCCGTCGCCTACACGTCCAAGGACCGCGACAACGAGTCGCTGCTCATCCAGGACACCATCGAGGACAACATCACCATCCCCTCGATGCGCGACATGGGCACCTTCCTGTCGGACAAGAAGCTCAACGAGTTCGCCGACCTCTATGCCAAGCAGATGCAGACCAAGATGGTCAACGTCAAGCAGTACGTCTCGGCGCTGTCCGGCGGCAACAAGCAGAAGGTCGTCCTTGCCCGCTGGCTTGGCAAGAAGTCCGACATCTTGATTCTCGACTCGCCGACCCGCGGCATCGACATCAAGGTCAAGGCCGCCATCTACAACCTGCTTGAGGACATGCGCGCCGAGGGCAAGGCGATTCTGATCATCTCCGAGGAGATCATGGAGCTGATCGGCATGTGCGACCGCATCTACATCATGAAAGACGGAAAAATCAACGGCGAGCTCGAGCGCAGCCCCGAGCTGTCCGACAAAGACCTCATCTCCAAGATGGTCTAGGAGGCGAATCAGATGGCAACTACCAACGATGCGGCGCTCGATCCAAAGAAGGGCGCTGCCGAGGCCAAGAAGAGCTTCGACCTCTCGGCCGTTAAGGACTTCCTCCCGCTCATCGGTTTCGTGGTGATCCTGGCGTTCTTCGCCATCGCGACCGGCGGCTCGATCCTCACCCCGAAGAACATCACCTTGATTCTCTCCGGCGGCTACATGCTCATGATCGCGGCGTGCGGCGTCTGGATGATCATGGCGATGGGGTGCCTGGACTTCTCGCAGGGCTCCATGCTCGGCGTCTCCTGCGCCGTGGTCTGCGCCCTTTCCCAGTACAACTTGGTGCTCGCCATCCTCGGCGGCATCGCGACGGGCGCCGTGATCGGCCTTATCAACGCGCTCTTCCACGTTAAGGGCCAGATCCAGTCCTTCGTGGTCACGATGTGCATGATGTTCCTGCTCCGCGGCGTCTGCGCCTTCCTCACCACCGAGAAGCCCGTCCAGGCTGCTGGCTACATCACCGGCTTCAACAACATGCCGCTGCTCATGGGCATCACTATCGCGGTCCTCGTCATCACCTTCGTGATCACCCGCTTCACCTGCCTCGGCCACAACCTCAAGGCCATCGGCGCCAACGAGAAGGGCGCCCGCTTCGCCGGCATCAAGGTCCAGAAGACCAAGATTCTGGTCTACGTGGCCGCCGGCTGCATCACCGGCTTCGCGGCGTTCATCAACGCGGTCAAGATCGGCTCCGTCACCGCCACCTCCGGCAACATGCTCGAGACCCAGCTCCTCATCGCCATGGTCTTGGGCGGCATGCCGATCAACGGCGGCGCCCGCGCCCGCTTCTCCAACGTCGTCATCGGCGTCGCGTCCTATCTCGTGCTCCAGAAGGGCCTCGTCATGCTCGGCCTGACCACCGAGATGCAGCAGCTGGCCCTCGGCATCATCTTCGTCTGCATGGTCGCCCTCTTCTCCGACCGCAGCTCGAACCAGGTCATCAAGTAGTTCTCGGCTCCACCCTCCCCTTGGCCCCGTCCCTTGCCCACCTCTTCCCTTGGGGACGGGGCCATCCGGGAGGTCCCCCTTATGGCGGCCCTGCCGCCCAAAATCGCTTGCACCGCATATGCGTCCGAAAGGAACGAACATGCTCGAGATCAAGAAGTACAAGTTCTATTTCTGCCCCTGCACCCAGGACCTGTACGGCGACGAGTGCCTCCAGCACGTGCACGAGCACGCCGAGGAGGTCGTCAACTACCTCAACGCCTCCAAGGAGATTCCGTTCGAGGTCGAGCTCAAGCCCAATCTCCTCACCGCTTCGATGATCCAGCAGGTCTTCAACGAGGCCAACAACGACCCCGACTGCGCCGGCATCATCACCTGGGCCCACACCTTCAGCCCCTCCAAGAACTACATCCTGGGCCTGCAGGACCTCCGCAAGCCGCTGTGCCAGTTCGCGACGCAGTACAACGAGGAGATCCCGTACGACACCATCGACATGGACTTCATGAACGAGAACCAGGCCGCCCACGGTGAGCGCGAGCTCGGGCACATCTTTGCCCGCATGCGCTGGAACCACAAGGTCGTCTTTGGTTACTGGAAGGACCCCGTCGCCCTCACCGAGCTCGGCCAGTGGCAGCGCGTCGCCGTGGGCATCAACGAGTCCCGCAACATCCGCATCGCCCGCTTCGCCGACACCATGCGCAACGTCGCCGTCACCGATGGCGACAAGATCGAGGCCCAGGTCAAGCTTGGCTGGACCGTCGACGCGTGGCCGATCAACGACCTCACCCCGTACGTCGAGTCCGTGACCGCCGCCGAGGTCAAGGAGCTCACCGACGAGTACTACGAGACCTACGGCCTCGTGCTCGACGGCCGCGACCCGGAGGAGTTCCGCCGTCACGTCGAGGTCCAGGCTGCCCAGGAGATCGGCATCGAGCGCTTCCTCGTGGAGCACAACTACAACGCCTTCTCCGACCACTTCGGCGACCTTGGCGCCCTGAAGCAGCTCCCGTCCCTCTCCATCCAGCGCCTCATGCAGAAGGGCTTCGGCTTCGGCCCCGAGGGCGACTGGAAGACCCCGGGCATGGTGCGCCTCATGAAGGTCATGACCGCCAACGACCCGAACGCCAAGGGCTCCGCGCTCATGGAGGACTACACCTACAACCTCGTCCCGGGCAAGGACGGCATCCTCGAGTCTCACATGTCCGAGGTCGATCCCTCCATGGCCGACGGCGAGATCAAGATTCGCGCCACGCCGCTTTCCATGGGCGACCGTGAGGACCCGGCGCGCCTGATCTTCACCGCCAAGACCGGTCCCGCCATCGCCACCTCCCTCATCGACCTGGGCAACCGCTTCCGCCTGATCATCCAGGACGTCGACTGCAAGAAGGTCGAGAAGCCCATGCCGATGCTCCCGACCGGCACCATGTTCTGGACCCCGCGCCCGAACCTCAAGGTCGGCACCGAGGCCTGGATCTACGCAGGCGGCGCGCACCACACCGCGGTTTCCTACGACCTGACCGCCGACCAGATGATCGACTGGGCCGACGCCATGGGCATCGAGTCCGTCGTCATCGACGCGAACACCAACCTTCGCGACTTCAAGCGCGACCTCAAGCTCGGCGAGGTTTACTACAAGTAAGCGTCGCATAACCCAGCTGCGCGGTCGTCCCGCACGTGAGTAGTTCCGGCCGCGTCTCTCGCCCGAGAGGCGCGGCCGCCTTTGTTTTGGGCGCTCGCCCGCGCCAAGAAGCCCGCGCGGCGCGCCCAACTTTTCCGAGCACTTCTTCCTTCTTTATAAAGGAGTCAACCAATGAGCAAGACCAAAGAGCAGATCGTCGCCGATATCGAGTCCGGTCGCACCTCCCTGGGCATCGAGTACGGCTCGACCCGCGTCAAGGCCGTCCTCGACGACGCCGATAACGAGCCCATCGCCATCGGCACCTTCGACTGGGAGAACTCGCTTGTCGACGGCTACTGGACCTACAGCGAGGACGAGATCTTCGAGGGCCTGAAGACCTGCTATGCCTCCCTCAAGGCCGACGTCGAGGCCAAGTACGGCGTCACGCTAAAGAAGGTCGGCGCCCTCGGCATCTCGGCCATGATGCACGGCTACCTGCCCTTCGACGCCGACGGCAAGCTCCTCGTGCCGTTCCGCACCTGGCGCAACACCACCACGACCGAGGCCGCCCACGAGCTCTCGCGCCTCTTTGCGTTCCACACGCCCGAGCGCTGGAGCGTGAGCCACATCTACCAGGCCGTCCTTAACGGCGAGGAGCACGTCCCCAACATCAATTTCTTCACCACCTTGGCCGGCTTCGTGCACTGGCGCCTGACCGGCGAGAAGGTCCTTTCCATCGGCGACGCCTCCGGCATGTTCCCCATCGATTCCGTGGTGCTCGACTACGACGCCGCCAAGATCGCCCAGTTCGACGAGCTTGTGGCGAGCAAGGGCGTCGAGTGGAAGATCGAGGACCTTCTTCCCCGCGTGCTCGTGGCGGGCGACGTCGCCGGCCACCTTACCGAGGAGGGCGCGCGCCTGCTCGACCCCTCGGGCGACCTCGAGGCGGGCTGTCCGCTGTGCCCGCCTGAGGGCGACGCCGGCACCGGCATGATCGCGACGAACTCCATCGCCCAGCGCACCGGCAACGTCAGCGCGGGCACCTCGGTCTTCTCGATGATCGTGCTCGAGCACGCCCTGAAGGACGCCACCGCCGAGGAGATCGACCTCGTGACCACCCCGGTTGGCGACCCCGTGGCCATGGTGCACTGCAACAACTGCACCTCCGACATCAACGACTGGGTGAACCTGCTCGCCGACTTCGCCGACACCATGGGCGTGCCCGTGAACAAGGGCGACATCTACACCAGGCTCTTTAACGCAGCCCTCACCGGCGATAAGGACGCCGGCGGCCTCGTGTCCATCCCGTTCATCTCGGGCGAGACCGTCATGGGCGTTCAGACCGGCTTCCCGATGGTCGTTCGCAAGCAGAACGCAAACTTCTCCATCGCCAACTTCATGCGCATGAACATCATGGCGGCATTCGGTGCCCTGGCCGCGGGCAACGAGGCCCTGCGCGCTGAGGACGTCAAGATCGACAAGCTCTACGGCCACGGCGGCATCTTCAAGACCCCGAAGGTTGCCCAGAGCCTGCTGGCGGCCGCGCTCGAGGCTCCCGTGACCGTCATGTCCACGGCGGGCGAGGGCGGCGCCTGGGGCCAGGCCGTCGCCGCCTCCTACATGGCGACCAAGGAGGAGGGTGAGTCGCTCGCCAACTTCCTCAACAACAAGGTCTTCGCCGGCATGGAGGGCACCACGGTCGAGCCCGACGAGGCCGACGTCGAGGGTTACCGCGCCTTCCTCGATGCCTTCAAGAAGGTTAACGAGGCCGAGAAGGCTGCCGAGGCCCAGTTGGTCTAGAATCATTCGCAAGCGGTGCTTCTGATTGTTTAACATGGCGAAGACGTTCAAAACAATCAGAAATGCTGAGGATGCAAGCTGCGAAAGGAACACATCGAAATGATGCTCAAGGAACTGCGCGAGAAGGTCTACGAGGCCAACATGGACCTGCCCAAGCACGGGCTGGTCGTCTTTACTTGGGGCAACGCCTCCGAGTTCGATCCCGAGACGGGCCTCTTTGTCATCAAGCCGTCCGGCGTCGACTACGACGAGCTCTCGCCCGAGAACATGGTCGTCTGCGACCTGGAGGGCAAGCGCGTCGAGGGCGACATGAACCCCTCCTCCGACACCCTCACGCACGCATGGATCTACAAGAACTGGGCCGATAAGGGCATTCGCGGCTGCGTCCACACGCACTCCGCCGCCGCCGTCGCCTGGGCCCAAGCCGGCCGCGACCTTCCCGCCTACGGCACCACGCACGCCGACTACTTCTACGGCCCCGTGCCCTGCATGCGCGGCCTGACCGAGGAGGAGATCGAGGAGGCCTACGAGCTCAACACCGGCAAGGTCATCGTCGCCGGCTTCGAGGAGCGCGGCATCGACCCCGTGGCCGTGCCCGCCGTCCTCGTGCGCAACCACGGCCCCTTCACCTGGGGCAAGGACGCCGCGCAGGCCGTCTACCATGCCGTCGTCCTCGACGAGTGCTGCAAGATGGCGCGCGACACCGAGATCCTCGCCCCGCACTGCGGCCCGGCGCCCCAGTACCTGCAGGACAAGCACTACCTGCGCAAGCACGGCCCGAACGCCTACTACGGCCAAGCCGCCGCTCACTAGCTGGGACAAAAGGGACGGGGTATTTTGTCCCAAAATGTGGAGCCGCTCCACAAATTGGGACAAAAGGGACGGGGGATTTTGTCCCAAATGCGAGTGCTGGGCGCGATTCCCCGTCCCCTTTTAATGCCGAGTTAGCTGCCAATGGTCGAGAGGGGCAACAATGCAGGTAGAGCCTGTTTCTTTCGGAAGCGTCGGCGGGAAGTCGGCATCGCTGTATACGCTTCGCAACGCCGCGGGCATGCAGGTCGCGGTTACGGACTTCGGCGCGCGCGTTGTCTCCGTGAAGGTTCCGGCGTCCTCCGGCGAGGCCGTCGACGTCGTGCTCGGCTACGACGACGCCGCAGGCTACGCGGCCGACGACGCGTGGCTCGGCGCTCCGGTCGGTCGCGTGGTCAACCGTATCGGCGGCGCTTCTTTCCAGCTCGCGGGCAAAACCTACGAGCTCACCGCCAACGAGGGCAAGAACTGCAACCACAGCGGCCGCGATTTCTGGTGCAAGCGCTTCTGGTCCGTCGCGCGCGCGGAGCAGGAAGCCGACGGCGGTCTGGTTGAGTTCGTCCTCGACTCGCCCGACGGCGACCAGGGTTTCCCCGGCGCGGTCCAGATGCATCTCACCTACGAGCTCACGGCCAATAACGAGCTGGTCATAACCTATGACGGTACGCCTGACGCGACGACGCTCGTCAACATGACCAACCACAGCTACTGGAACCTCAACGGCTGCGGAGGCGTGACCGTCCTGGGTCACCGCCTCACCGTGGACGCGGATTCCTACACCGAGACCGACGACGCGCTTATTTCCACCGGTCGCGTCCTGTCCGTTGACGGCACGCCGCTCGACCTCCGCCGCGGCAAGAAGCTCGGCGACGTCGTGGCGAGCACCGAGCACTCCATCGTCAACGCACGCGGCATCGACCACAACTTCGTCCTGCCCGAGGCGGGGGAGGGAGAGGGCGGCTTCGTGGGCGGGCTGCGCCACGCGGCTACCCTTGAGGGAGACGTGTCCGGAATCAAGCTCGACGTGTACACCGATCTGCCCGGAATGCAGGTGTATACCGGCAACTACGTGGGCGGCGTTTGCGGCAAGGGCGGCGTCGAGTACCGCGACCACGACGCCGTGGCGCTCGAGACGAACTTCTTTGCGGACGCGATCCACCACCCGAGCTTCCCGCAGCCAGTTTTCGGCCCCGATCGCCCCTACCGTTCCCGCACCGTCTACGCCTTCTAGTTGGGACAAAA
>CAKUIF010000007.1 GCA_934660915.1 uncultured Olsenella sp.
ATCAAGATCATCGGCGACCACACCGACAAGTACGTCCAGGCCTACTTCCAGTACGACTCCAAGAAGACCGGCGGCGTCACCGTCTCGCACCTGCGCTTCGGCGATTCCCCGATCCGCTCGCCGTACTATGTGACCAAGGCCGACTTCGTCGCCTGCCACAACCCGAGCTACATCATCAAGGGCTTCAAGATGGTCCGCGACGTCAAGCCGGGCGGCACCTTCCTGGTCAACTGCCAGTGGTCTGACGAGGAGTTCGCTCAGCACATGCCGGCCGTGGCCAAGCGCTACATCGCCAAGAACAACGTCACCGTCTACCTCATCGACGCCATCGACCTGGCCGCCAAGGTCGGCATGGGCAAGCGCACGAACACCGTTCTGCAGTCCGCCTTCTTTGCCTTGGCCAAGGTCCTGCCCGCCGAGGAGGCCCTGCAGTACATGAAGGACGCGGCCACCAAGTCCTACATGAAGAAGGGGCAGGCCATCGTCGACGCCAACCACAAGGCCATCGACGCCGGCGCCACCGCGTTCCGCAAGTTCGAGGTGCCCGCCGACTGGGCGACCGCCGAGGACGCCCCCGCCAAGCTCACCCTCGAGGGCCGCGCCGCCATCGTCGAGCAGGTCAAGAACCTCCTCGAGCCCATCAACCGCATGGACGGCGACTCCCTGCCCGTCTCCGCGTTCAAGGACATCGTCGACGGCCAGTGGGAGCTCGGCGCCTCCGCTTACGAGAAGCGCGGCGTTGCGGTCATGGTCCCGAAGTGGGACGAGACCAAGTGCATCCAGTGCAACTCCTGCGCCTTCGTCTGCCCGCACGCCACCATCCGTCCGTTCATCCTGGACGACGCCGAGGTCGCCGCGGCTCCCGAGAACCTGCGCACCCTCGACGCCATGGGCCCGAAGGTGAAGGGCAAGAAGTTCACCCTCGCCATCAGCCCGCTCGACTGCATGGGCTGCACCGTCTGCGTTACCGCCTGCCCGAAGGACGCCCTCACCATGGTCCCGCAGGAGGAGGAGCTTGCCGAGCAGCAGGTCTTCGACTACTGCGTCTCCAAGGTCTCCGAGAAGCCCGAGGCCATCGCCGCCAACACCAAGGGTTCGCAGTTCAAGCAGCCGCTCCTCGAGTTCTCCGGCTCCTGCGCTGGCTGCGCCGAGACCAGCTACGCTCGCCTCGTGACCCAGATCGCCGGCGACCGTATGTTCATCTCCAACGCCACCGGTTGCTCCTCCATCTGGGGCAACCCGGCCGCGACCTCGCCCTACACGGTCAACGCGGAGGGCCACGGTCCCGCGTGGAACAACTCCCTGTTCGAGGACAACGCCGAGCACGGCCTCGGTCTTGAGGTCGGCTACGAGGCCGTCCACAACAAGCTCGTCTCCGACACCAAGGCGCTGCTCGAGGCCGACGGCGTGAGCGAGTCCTTCAAGGCCGCTGCCCAGGCTTGGCTCGACTCCAACGCCGGCGACGCCGCCACCTCCAAGGCTGCTTCCGCCGCCTACGTCGAGGCCCTCGAGGCCGACGGCTCCGACGCCGCCAAGGCCATCCTCGCCGACAAGTCCTACCTGTCCAAGAAGTCCTTCTGGATCTTCGGCGGCGACGGCTGGGCTTATGACATCGGCTTCGGCGGCCTGGACCACGTCCTCGCCTCGAACCGCAACGTCAACGTCTTCGTCTTCGACACCGAGGTCTACTCCAACACGGGTGGCCAGGCCTCCAAGGCCTCTAACCTCGGCCAGGTCGCGCAGTTCGCTGCCGCCGGCAAGGTGACCAAGAAGAAGACCCTCGCCGAGATCGCCATGACCTACGGCTACGTCTACGTCGCCCAGGTTGCCATGGGTGCCAATCCGGCGCAGACCCTGAAGGCCATCCAGGAGGCCGAGGCCTACGACGGCCCGTCCCTGATCATCGGCTACAGCCCCTGCGAGATGCACTCCATCAAGGGCGGCATGAAGAACTGCCAGCTCGAGATGAAGCGCGCCGTCGAGTGCGGTTACTGGAACCTCTACCGCTTCAACCCGGCCGCTCCCGAGGGCAAGAAGTTCTCGCTCGACTCCAAGGAGCCGGCGGGCGGCTACCAGGAGTTCCTCATGAACGAGGCTCGCTACAGCCGCCTCACGCGCGAGTTCCCCGAGCGCGCCCAGGAGCTCTTCAAGGAGAACGAGGAGGCCGCCATGGCTCGCTACCAGCACCTCCTCAAGCTCAAGGCTATGTACGCCGACGCGTAACATCTGCCTCTAGCTAGTTCGAAGGCCCGTCACCTCGCGGTGGCGGGCCTTATTTGGGCCGCAGAGGCGGAATTGCATGCGCCGCGGCGGCAAAATGGGCTTAGTGGGTGAACAAAACGCCACCAGCCCAAGCATCGCTGAATTCGACAACGCTTCTACCTGCGGTTGTGCAAAACGCGCTGCGGCGATATCCGCCGGCAGCGCGTTTTGTTCACCCACTAAAGAGTTATTTGGGCAAAGGTGCCGCGAAAGGGCGCCAAAAGTCTGCGTTAGACACCGCGCTTGACGATGGCGAGCGCCACGTCGTGGGCGGCGGTCTCGTAGGAGTCGTCGAGGGCGGGCAGCGTCGCCTCGATGCCGCGGCGGCGCAGCGCGTGCGCAATCAGCCAGTCGGCGACCTGCGGGTTCTTGGGCAGGATCGGCCCGTGGAAATACGTTCCGACGACACCCTTGTGCAGCACGCCCTCGCCGACGGCGAACTCGTTGTTGCCGGTGCCGGGCACGAGCGGGCGACCGAGCGGGGTCTCGTTGTCGTCCAGGTACGTGCGGCCGCCGTGGTTCTCGAAGCCGACGATGGGCGTCGACGCGATGGGGGAGTCGATGGCAACGTTGTGGATCAGGCGACCCTCGCCGCTGCGAGTCTCGGCGCCGATGACCGCCAAGCCCTCGACCTGTTGGTCGCCCATCATATAGAAGCGGCCGAGCAGCTGGTAGCCTCCGCAGATGGCAAGCAGCGCGCCGTCGGACTCGACGTAGGCGGTGAGCTTCTCTTTCTGCGCGAGCAGCTCGCGGCAAACGGCCAGTTGGTCGCGGTCGGCGCCGCCGCCGAGCAGGACGATATCGGCGTCGGAGAGGTCGAGCTCCTCGCCCATGCGCACCGCGTCGACGTGCACGGGGATGCCGCGCCACTCGCAGCGTTGGCGCAGCGACGCGATGTTGCCGCCGTCGCCGTAGAGGTTGAGCGCGTCGGGGTAGAGGTGCACAACGCGCAGCGGTCGCTCGAGCTCAATGCCCGCGCTCGCATAGCAGTGGAGGTTCACGCGGGGCTTGGGCGCCACGGCGGCGCGCGTCCCCTCGGGCCGTTCGGTGCCGTCGAGGCGCTTGAGGTCGGCGGTCACGGACGGAAAGACGGTGTAGTTGGCAACGGAGTGGAGCGGCAGCTCGGCTTCCGCCCCGAAGCACCCGCGCACGGCGTCCTCGATGCCATCGATGAGCTGCGCGTTTATGCCGGCGTACTTGAGGCGCACCTGCAGGTCGTTCCGTCGCGTGCCGCCGACGAAGACGCGGGCCAGGTCGAGCTCGCAAAGCTTCTCGAAGTCGACGTCCCAGATCCAGCTGATGTCGTGGCCGTCGGCGTCGTTGTCGTTGAGGAAGAACGCCATCAGGCGGCCGTCGGCCGCCTTGACCTCGCTGATCATGCGGTCGAAGCCGGCGGGGTTCTTTGCGAGGTTGCTCACCACGTCGCGCCCGAGCACGTGCCACTTCTTCATGCGGCCGCCCGCGGGCTGGTAGCGGGCGATCACCTCGTCGAGGCCAGCGGTGCCTGCGCCCGTAAACTCGAGCGCCGCGACGACCGCGGTGATGTTGAACACCATATACAGGCCGTTGTAGTGCGTCTTTACGTGGCGCCTAAAGCCATCGGGCCCGCAGACGTCCCAGGAGTAGCCGCCGTCCTTGCCGCAGGAAAGCTCGACGTCGCGCGCGGCGAAGCCGAGCTCCGGGCGAGACCATCCGCACTTGGGGCAGCGGTACTTGCCGAGTTGCCCGTAGTGCACGTACTCGTAGTCAAGCGGCGCGTTGCACAGGGCGCAGAAGCGGGAGTCGCTGATGCGGTCCGCCTCGAGCCCGGTGGGCTCGTCGATGCCGAAGCCGATGCTCGCGTTGTCCACGCGCGCGGCGATGGCGGCGCACAACGGGTCGTCGGCGTTGTAGATCAAGGTGGTCTGGGGCGAGAGCCGCAGCGCCTCGGCGATCACGTCCTGCGTGTGGTCGATCTCACCGTAGCGGTCGAGCTGGTCGCGGAAGAGGTTAAGGAGCACGAGCGTGCGGGGCTTTACCTGCGGCAGGACGCGCACAGTGTAGAGCTCGTCGCACTCGAAGGCGCCGAAGCGGCCCTTCTTGCCGGCGGCGCCGCGGCGCCCCGACACCATGGCGGCGGCGATGCCCGTCTGCATGTTGTTGCCGGCGCGATTGCACACCACGTCGTAACCGGCGGCGGCGAGCCCGTCGGCTATGAGCCCGTTGGTCGTCGTCTTTCCGTTGGTCCCGGTGACCACGATGGAGCCGTCGAGGCCGGCTGCGAGGTCGGCGATGATGCTCGGATCGAGCTTGAGCGCAATCGCACCGGGGGCGTTTCCGCCGCCGCGGTGAAGCACACGGGAGAGTCCCCAGCGCGCGGCGTCCGCCGCGGCGCAGGCCAAGAATGTGCGTGCACCCATACTGTCCTCCGTAAGCCGAGCGGCCCTTCCAGCTGCGCCGAGCCGCGAAATCTATGCCAAATCTAACTTCAAATGCCCGCGAGGTGGGATGCGGTGTCCTTCTCGCTGGATATGGGGGTAATATTAACACTGAGGGCACAGGCGTCATCGCCCCTCGAACTACGTAGCCATCGCTCGCAGATTGGTCACAAAGCCGCGTGAACCCCATTATCGTCATACCTTCTTATTGGGCCGAGGGCGACCAGCCCGGCGAGCTGGGCGAGCGCGGCGTCTACGACTACACCACGTCCATCGATAAACCCTTGCCTGAGCTCGAGACCTGCCTCTCGTCATTGGAGCAGGTCCGCGGCGTCCTGCGCGTGGCCGTGCTGCTCGTGGCGCCCAAGTCCTGCCGCGAGGCGGCCCGGGCGCGCGTGAACAGCATTTGCCGCGCCCACCCCAACCTGAACCCCCTGGTCGTCGGCCCCGAGGAGGGCGACCGCATTATGTCGGCCGTCAGCCGCGTCGTCCCGAAGGCTGCCGGTGAGGCCGTGTCGCTGCGCGGCTACGGCGCGATAAAGAACCTCGGCCTCGCGATCGCCTGCGTCTTTGGCCATGACGTTGCCGTTTTTATGCACGACGACGAGATTGCGACCGATCCGGACTTCCTCACTAAGGCGGTCTTCGGTCTTACCGCCTACACGCGTCAGGACCTGAAGATCCTTGCCAAGTCAGGCTTCTTTATCGACCCGGAGGGCTCGCCCTACGCAAACCCCTCGAAGAGCTGGACCGAACGCTACTGGTCCAAGGCCGAGCAGTTCAACAAGGTCATGGAGCGCGCCCAGAACGCCAAGAACCGCGTCACGCGCTCCAACCACATGTGCGGCGGTTGCTGCGCCCTGCACGCAGAGGCGTTCACGCGCATTCCGTTCGATCCCTACATCACCCGCGGAGAAGACCTCGACTACGTGCTCAACCTGCGAAGCCACGGCCTCGACTGCTGGTTTGACAACGACTGGTGCGTGCAGCTCTGCCCACCCGAGGAGAAAGCCTCCGGCGCTTCCGTCTTTATGCAGGACATCTACCGCTGGTCCTACGAGTACCGCAAGCTCGAGGTGCTCAACGACCGGCGCGACCTGCGCACCATTACCCCGGAGTCGCTTATGCCCTATCCCGCCCCCTGGCTTTGCGAAGAAGTGCGCGGCCGTGTGCTTAAAACCACGCTGCGTCGCCTTGCTGCCGGGCCAGATCGTCTTTCCTACCTGCGCATCCTTGCCAAGGGACTGCGCGACGCCGATAAGTTCGCGCGCGAGAACGCCTCCAGGTACCTGAGCTTCTCGATGACGTGGCCCGGCGTCATGTCCGCCATCTGGGACGACCGCTATCTACAGGCCGCCATCATGCGCACCGGCGACGTGTGCGGCCGAGCCGCGCTCGCCCCCGCCGCTGACGACGGACCGTTGTCGGGCATCGCGCTGTCGGTCTCCGACCCCGGCTCCACAGGGGGGATGTAGCCTATGCTCCACCCCAACGGTCAGATGGCCCCGCGCCGCGCCGACGCGGTCCTGGCTACCTGTGGCGCGCTCGCCTTGGCACTTCTTGCCTGGGGCCTTGCTGTCGGCAGCGTGATGCCGTGCATCGTCGCGGGCGTCGTGGCCGCCAACGTCATCGTGATTGCCGGCTCGGTCAACCTCACCCCCGACGACACGCGTTCGCAGGCCACCGAGCGCACCCTTCGCGTGGCCACGAACACCCTCGAGCACCTGCGCGGCGGCCTCACGCCCGAGAACGCGCAGGCCATCTGCGTGCTCCTGCTCCCCGAGACCAACGCGGCCGGCGTCGCCATCACCGACGCAAAGTGCGTGCTCGCCTACGAGGGCAGCTTCAACGTCGCCTTCCCTCCCGGCACCGAGAACTCCCGCCCCACGCGCGAGGTCCTGAAGTCCAAGCGCACCGAGACGTTCTACGCCATGGATCAGGAAATGCAGGAGCCGCGCCGCTTTGCCGCGGGCATTTCGACCCCCGGCAACTCGTTCGGCGTCATCGTGCCGCTCGTCGTCCAAGACGAGGCGGTGGGCACGATCAAGCTCTACTACTCCCGCGATCGCGACATGGACCGTACGCAGCTGGCCATCGCCCGCGGTCTGGGCATGCTGCTGTCCACGCAGCTCTCGTCCTACGAACTCGATGTGCAGGCCGAGCTCACGGCGCGCGCGGAGGTCAAGGCGCTGCAGGCGCAGATCAACCCGCACTTCTTGTTCAACACGCTCAATACCATCGCCTCGCTGTGCCGCACCGACCCCATGCGCGCTCGTTCGCTTCTGCGCGACTTCTCGATGTTCTACCGGCACACCCTCGAGAGCTCCGAGTCGGGCCTGATCCCGCTTTCGCAGGAGCTCGAGCAGACGCGTCGCTACCTCACCATCGAGAAGGCCCGCTTCGGAGAAGACCGCATCGTCGAGAGCGAGCACGTCTCTGAGGGCATCGGCAAGCTCCGGGTACCGTCCTTCGTTATCCAGCCGATCGTCGAGAACGCCGTGCGCCACGCTATGCGCGACTCGGGCCCGCTCTCGATCGACGTCCACGCCGTGGTCGACGGCGACGACGTGCTCATCGCCGTTGCCGACGATGGCCTGGGGATGACCGAGGAGGCCGCTCAGCGCCTGCTCGAATCCGGAGGGGCGGACGCTGCGCCCACGCCGGTGGGCAGCGGCCGCAGGCGCGGCGCGGGAATGGCGCTCAAGAACGTCATGGAGCGCATCGAGCGTTTCTACGACCCCGGAAGCGGCGTGGAGGTCGTCTCCCGCCCCGGCGAGGGCACCTGCGTCACCTTGAGGCTCTGCGGCGCGGCAAAGGAGCTTGCAGCAATCGCTGAGGAAGATTAACATTCATACGTTTAGGCGCCTGATTAATGAAGGCTTGGAAAGAGGAGTTTTTTGCATGCGCGCTATGATCGTTGACGATGAGGCTCCTGCCCGCTCCGAGCTCAGGTTCCTTCTAGAAGAGACGGGCCGCGTCGAGTCGATTACCGAGGCTTCGAGCGCCCGCGAGGCGGTCGAGAAGCTCATGGAGGCCAAGGCCGAGGTGATCTTCCTCGACATCTCTATGCCCAAGACGAGCGGAATGCAGCTCGCCGAGGCGCTCCACAAGCTCAAGAACCCGCCTGCGATCGTCTTTGTCACCGCATACAGCGAGTACGCGCTGGAGGCCTTCGGCGTGGACGCCGTCGACTACCTGATGAAGCCGGTTGAGTCCGACCGCCTCGAGCTCGCGCTCGACAAGGTCGAGGCTCGCGCCCCCAAGGCCGAGCCCGCCGCGCCCCAGAGCCACTCCTCGGTCGAGCGCATCCCCGTGGTCAAGAGCGGCCGCAAGGTCCTCGTGCCCATCGACCAGATCCGCTACATCGAGGCCAAGGACGACTACTCCTGCATCTACACCGACAACGACCGCTTCCTCTCGACGATCAGCCTGGCCAAGCTCGAGGAGAAGCTTGCCCCGCACGGCTTCTTCCGTGTGCACCGCGGCTACATCGTCAACCTGGAGTTCGTTGAGGACGTCGAGGTCATCAGCTCCGGTATCCTACAGCTGGGCATCAACGGCATCGAGGGCAAGAAGATCAGTGTTTCTCGCCGTCGCGTCGTCGCGCTCAAGCGCGCCCTGGGCCTTTAGGGCGGGGGAGGACGACTTGTCGACCACGCGATACGACATCATTTCGGACACGCACGGGTTTCTTTCCCCGGAGCTGATCGAGCAGCTCCGCGGAGCGGACGTTATCGTGCATGCGGGCGATATCTGCTCGCCGTCCGACTTCCAGCACCTTGAGATGATCGCGCCCGTGCAGGCGTGCCTCGGCAATAACGATTGGTCGAACGATTACGGCCCCACCGTCAAGGCGCGAAAGATCTTTTTTGGCAGCGGCCTGCGCTGGCAGATTGTCCACTTCCGCGAGCGCTTGAACCTGCTCAAGTGCGACATCGCCATCTGCGGACACACGCACACGCCGTTCGTCATGCGCGACGAGTGGACGGGGACCCTCGTGATGAACCCGGGCAGCCCGACCTACCCGCGCCGCTCCAAGCCCTCGATGGGCCGCATCATCTGCGACGACGACTCCGGCGAAGTCCTCTCCGCCGAGATCATCACCCTCGGCGAGTAGCCTGCTAAATCAGCCTGTCTGATTTGGCAGGCTTTTTTGCCTGTCTGGACTGGACGGCCTGCCATTTGGGGCGCCCTGCCATCTCAGCCGCTCTGATTTGGCGAGAAGAGCACTCGCCATCTCAGAATGGCTGGACTGGCAGGGCGCTTCTTGCCTATTCCTCTTGGGCCATGAACGCGGGCGCCACGACCTTCGTGTAGAACACGAGCCAAAGCAGCGAGACACAGAACCCGGCAAGAACGTCGCTTGCGTAGTGAACGCCGAGGTAGATGCGGCTCACGCCGACCATCACGATGACGAGCGAGAAGAGCGCGCACCAGATCAGGCGCATGGTCCTGTCCTTCTCGTAGGTCCACACCATCCACACCAGAAGCCCGAAGAACGCCATCGAGACCATCGAGTGGCCCGAGGGGAAGCTGTAGCCGGACTCGGCGATGAGGCGGAAGCCGTCGGGGCGCGGGCGCTGGACGATCTGCTTGAGCACGACGTTGAGCGCGAGCGCGCCAAAGAGGTTGGCGGCGACGCAGCGGCCCGGCGCCTTTCCGGGCGCGAACGCCGTCACGATGAGCGTCATCACGAGCAGCACCGGTATGTCGAGCAGGCCGGTGAAGCCCTTCATGACCGAGGTGACGGGGTCGCTGCGGAGCTTCTCGACAAAAAAGCGGTAGGCGAGGGTGTCGAGCTTCATGATCTCGCCCTCGCCGACCTCTTCGAGCAGATAGATGAACACGAGCGCCGCGACGAGCGCAACCAAAAGAAGCGCGTTGGTGCGCGCGAGCCCCGCCATCGAGCGCGTCGTGTCCTTTATCTGCTTTTTTAGCTCACTCATTGGGCCTTGCCTTACAGGTGCGCGCGGATCTCGCTGACGAGCGCCGCCTTGGGCAGGGCGCCGACCATGCGGTGCGCGACCTTGCCGTCCTTAAAGAGCATGACCGTCGGGATGGAGACGATCTTGTTCTTCATGGCGAAGTCGTAGTTGTCGTCGACGTTCATCTTGTACACATCGAGCTCGCCGGCCATATCGCCTGCGACCTCCTCGACGATGGGGCCGAGCGCGCGGCACGGGCCGCACCACGGCGCCCAAAAATCGACCAGCACAGGGTGTTGGGCATCGGCGAGAATCTGCGCGAGCTCCTCGGACTGAATTTCCTTGACGGCCATTGGCTCCTCCGGAATCACGTGCGGGCGCAATGCGTCCGCGGGTCTTTTCTTGTAGCGGCTTATACCCGAATTAGACTATTGTGGTGCAACCTATCCAGGAGGGGACCCGATGACATCCGCAGCAGATCAGCGTCGCGAGGCGTGCGCGCAAAAAACGACCGCCGAGCTGGACGGCCTTGCCGCGCGCGGAGTGCGCGCCGGGGGCAATGCCATGAGCCCCATCCTTGTGGCCAAAGGCGAGCGCACGGCCGACGAGGTTGCCGGCGCAGAGCCCTTCTCGGGTGCCGACGGGGCCGCGCTCAAGGCCTCCCTCAAGGCGCTTGGATACGCGCCGGAGGACTGGGAGTGGCTCTTGACCTGCGACGATGCGGGCGCGGCGCTCGCGGCGCCCTTGCTTCGCGAGGCCGTCTGCGCCCTCGACCCGGCCACGCTCGTCTGCTGCGACGACGCGGCCGCCGCTGCCCTGCGCGAGGCGTATGCCGAGGACTTGACCATCATCGAGAGCTTCGAGGAGGCCATGCTCGAGCCCGGTTACGTCGTGCAGCTCTGCGGCATGCGCGTCCTCAACCTGGGCGGGTTTGCCGACGCGCTGGCGGACCCGCGCGCCAAGCAGCAGATGTGGGCCCGGCTCAAGCGCGTCGGCCCTCTGGGCGAGCCGTACTAGCGACCTGCTATTTCAGCCTGTCTGATTTGGCAGTCTTTTTTGCCTGTCTGGATTGGGTGGCCTGCTGTCTCGGCCCTGCCATCTCAGCCGCTCTGATCTGGCGAGAAGGGCGCTCGCCATCTCAGAACGGCTGGACTGGCAGGGCGCCGGCGGCGCTTGCCAAATCAGCACGGCTGGACTGGTAGGGCACAAGAGCGCCGTTCAGGCGTAAAATAGTGCCGTCCGTGGATTTTGACTCCCAGGGAGGACTCGCACATGGCAACCATCGCCGCACCGATCGACGCTACGCAGACCGCTGAGTGGAAGGCCCTTGCCGACCACGCCGCCGACATCAAGGCGCACTTCAACCTCAAGGAGGAGTTCGCCGCCGATGCTGACCGCGTTGCCAAGCTCTCCTTCGATATGGACGACCTGCACTTCGATCTTTCCAAGAACCTGATCAACGACAAAACCGTCGAGCTTCTGTGCGACCTCGGCCGCGCCGTCAAGCTCGAGGAGCGCCGCGACGCCATGTACGCCGGCGAGCACCTCAACACCACCGAGGACCGCGCCGTCCTCCACACCGCGCTGCGCCGCCCCGCCTCCGACAAGGGCACGCTCGTCGTCGACGGCCAGGACGTCGTGGCCGACGTCCACGAGGTCCTCGACCGCATGTACGCCTTCGCCCAGAGCGTCCGCTCCGGCGAGTGGAAGGGCGTCAGCGGCAAGAAGATCGAGCACCTCGTCTCCGTTGGCATCGGCGGCTCCGACCTCGGCCCGGTCATGGTCTACGAGGCCTTAAAGCCCCTGGCCAACGCCGGCATCGACTGCCGCTACATCTCCAACATCGACCCGAACGACGCCTCCGAGAAGCTTCGCGGCCTCGACCCCGAGACCACCCTCGTGATCGTCGTCTCCAAGACCTTCACCACGCTCGAGACCCTCACCAACGCCCGCGAGGTCAAGACCTGGCTGCTCGACACCCTGCGCGAGCAGGGCGCCATTGACGGCTCCGAGGCCCAGGACGCCGAGGCCATCAAGAAGCACTTCGTCGCCGTCTCCACCGCCCTCGACAAGGTCGAGGCCTTCGGCATCGACCCGGCCAACGCCTTCGGCTTCTGGGACTGGGTCGGCGGCCGCTACTCCGTCGACTCCGCCGTGGGCCTCTCGCTCATCGTCGTGTTCGGCCCCGAGGTCTTCAAGCAGTTCCTCCAGGGCTTCCATGACCTCGACGTCTACTTCCAGAAGACCCCGCTCGAGCAGAACGTCGTCGCCCTCATGGGCCTGCTCAACGTCTGGTACGTGAACTTCCACGGCCTCGGCTCCCACGCCGTGCTGCCCTACAACCAGTACCTGCACCGCTTCCCGGCCTATCTGCAGCAGCTCACCATGGAGTCCAACGGCAAGTCCACCCGCTGGGACGGCACGCCCGTGACCTGTGGCACCGGCGAGGTCTTCTGGGGCGAGCCGGGCACCAACGGCCAGCACGCCTTCTACCAGCTGATCCACCAGGGCACCCGCGCCATCCCGGCCGACTTCATCGCCTTCGTCAACACGCCCAACCCCGTGCGCGACGGCGACCAGGACGTCCATGAGCTCTTCCTGGGCAACTTCCTCGCCCAGACCAAGGCGCTCGCCTTCGGCAAGACCGCCGACGAGGTCCGCGCCGAGGGCACGGCCGAGTGGATGGTCCCGGCGCGCTGCTTCGAGGGCAACCGCCCGACCACCTCGATCTTCGGCCGTGAGCTCGACGCCCACTCCCTGGGCGAGCTCATCGCGCTCTACGAGCACATCACCTTCGTCGAGGGCACCGTCTGGGGCCTCGACTCCTACGACCAGTGGGGCGTTGAGCTCGGCAAGCAGCTCGCCAAGCAGATCACCCCGGCCTTCCACGACGACGCCGCGCTCGAGGAACAGGACGCCAGCACCCGCGCCCTCATCGAGTACTACCGCGCCAACCGCAAGTAAGGCTGTGCGCTAAGCCGTGAGCCGACGATGCCCCGGGCTGCTCGATCGAGCGACCCGGGGCTTCTTTCTAAATAATTCATGGCAAGAAGTACATGGCAAGAAGCGCGGGTGCCCATCGCGTCCGCGCGCAAGTCCCCCGCAACATAGACGGAGGCCCTGCGGAGCTGAGCTCCGGGGCCTCCACTTTGGCAGCTGCCAAGCGTGAGTCGCGTTCGCTTTACAGTGCGGTGACACGCGTCTGTGATTAATCTGCGTCGTGCCGCCGCTCCCTGCGCAACTACAGCATGCCCTTCTTGCCGGCGGGCCAATCCACGCCCGCAACCTTTACACAAACCTGCCTTTTGCGCTGAACGCGCTTGTGAACGCATGTTGTACAATGCACAACGGCGTAAAACCGTCAATCCCCCGAAGAGAAGGGTCCGCATGAAACCTCGACCTGCAAGTCGATGACCTGCGGCGTGCTCAGGCCACGCCGTGCCGGCGTTAAGCAGTAAGGAGCACGAATGATTTATCTGTCCCAACTCATGGGCAACCCGGTTTTTGCAGCAGATGGCGAGAAGATCGGCACGGTTTCCGACCTCGGTATCGCCACGGGCGAGGTTTTTCCCCGCGTGACCAGCCTTGCGTTCAAGGGGCCTGGCCGCACCCCCTTCATGATCAGCTGGCGCAAGTACGTCGACACCTATGACGAGAAGGAGATTCACCTCAAGGTCCCCGCGACCGAGATCCGCTTCTCGTACCTGCAGCCCGATGAGGTCCTCATCGCGCGCGACATCCTCAACAAGCAGATCGTCGATACCCGCGGCATGCGCGTCGTCCGCGTAAACGACCTCAAGCTCTCCGACACCAACTCCACGCAGCTCCGCCTGCTCGGCGCCGAGGTCGGCGCCCGCGGCATCCTGCGCTCGCTTTCGCCGGCGCTCGAGCGCACCGTGCTCCGCCTCGCGCGCGCCTTTGGCAAGCCCATGCCCGAGCGCATCATCGCGTGGAGCTACATGGACCTCGTCGAGCGCGACCTCTCCAACGTCAAGCTCTCGGTCTCGCACAAGACCCTCGACGACATGCACCCCGCCGACATCGCCGACATCATCGAGCGCCTCGACCCGCGCCTGCGCGGCCAGGTCTTCGCGCAGCTCGACGACGAGCAGCGTGCCGGCGCCATGGCCGAGTTCGACGACGACGCGATGGCCGCCGAGCTCATGGGCAACATGGACGAGTCCGACGCCTCCCGCATGCTGTCCGAGATGGACCCCGACGACGCGGCCGAGCTCGTCTCTGAACTCGACTACGACAAGGCCGAGAAGCTCCTGCGCCTCATGGGCGTCCAGGAGCAGCGCGCCATCCGTCAGCTGCTCGGTTACCGCGAGGACACCGCGGGCCGCATCATGACCTCGGAGTTCGCGTCGCTGCCGGAAGAGAAGACCGTCGCCGACGCCGTCGCCCTGCTGCGCAGCCTCGCTGATGACTTCGAGTCGGTCCGCTACCTTTACCTCACCGACGAGAACAACCGCCTCTCGGGCGTCGTCACCCTGAACCAGATCATCGTCTCGGCCCCCGACACCAAGCTCGCCTGCATCTGCACCGAGGAGGTCATCGTCGCGAGCCCGGAGGACGACCAGGAGGACGTTGCCGAGAAGATCGCCAAGTACAACCTCCTCGCCATGCCGGTCGTGGCCGATGACGGCCATATGCTCGGCATCGTCACCGTCGACGACGCGCTTGACGTCCTCGAGGAGGAACACGCCGAGGACCTCCAGATCGCCGGCGGCGCCCCCGCCGACGACGACTCCTCGCGCGGCGGCGACCTCGTGTGGCTCCTGCGCCGCAACGCGTGGTTCTTCCTGTGGATCGCGGGCGCCGCGGCCCTGGCCGTCGTCCTGCCCATGGTGGGCGTGGACTGCTCGAGCGTGCTTCTTACCTGCGCGGCGCTGCCTGTGGCGCTCGTCGTGGCCGACGACTCCATCAGCTACGTGACGAACTTCTTCCTGCAGAACGATCCCGATGACGACGGCGCGCCGTCGATGCTCGGCTTCACCGTGAAGAGCATCGGCATCGGCGTCGTGCTCGCCGCTGTCGCGGTGCTCGCGGCGCTCATGCTCGACAGCGTGGTCCGCGCCGGCTCGCCCGAGGCGCTCGGGGCCGTGTCTACCGGCTTTATGGCCGCTGCCGCGGCGATTCTGCTGAGCTTTATCCTGAGCCCGGCTTACCTTGCCTTCCTGCGCAAACGTGACGAGAAGAACCAGGACGCCTCGGGATTCGCCCTCTCGATGTGCGCCATGCTCATCGCCCTTGCGGTGTTCGCCGCCATCGTCGTTTCCAAGGCGGTGGTCTTCTAGTGCCGTCCGAGCTCGACAAGAAGCACGCCGAGGCGCCAGTTTCCGGTGCCTCTCCGGATGCCAAACCTGCCCGAACCAAGCTCGATCCCAAGCGCGTCCTTGCGGCAATGGGCCCCGGCATGGTCGCCGCCCTGGCCGGCGCCGACGCCGGCGGCGTCGCCACGTACTCGAGCGCGGGCGCGTTCTTCGGGTACGGCCAGCTTTGGACCGTCCCCGTCATGTGCCTTCTGCTCATCGTCGCGCAGGAGACCGCCGCGCGCATGGGCTGCGTCACCGGCAAGGGTTTCGCGTCCCTGATTCGCGAGCAGTTCGGCGTGCGCATGAGCGCACTGGCCATGCTTGCGCTCCTGATCTCGAACACCACCGTCACGCTGTCGGAGTTCGCCGGCATCGCGTCGGGCCTCGGCCTGTTCGGCGTGCCCGCCATCGTGAGCGTGCCCATCGCGGCGCTGGCCATCTGGATGCTCACCATGAGCGGCTCCTATCACCGCATTGAGAAGATTCTGCTGGCCATCAGCTGTGTTTTCGTTACGTATGTGGTTGCCGGCGTCATGGTCGGCCCCGACTGGGGAGACGCCCTGAACGCCACTCTGGTCCCGCGCTTCTCCGCGGACCCGAAGTACTTCAGCGTGCTCGTGGCAAACATCGGTACCACCATCGCGCCGTGGATGATGTTCCTCGCGCAGTCCAACGTCGTCGAGAAGAACGCCCATGCGGAGGATCTGCCCTACCAGCGCATCGACACCGTGACCGGCTCCATCGTGGCGAGCGCCATCAGCTGGTTCATCATCCTGACCACAGGCGCCGTGCTCTTCCCGGCGGGCATCCAGGTGAGCAGCGCCGAGGACGCCGCGCTCGCCCTGCAGCCGCTGGTGGGGGAGTACGCGACGGTGCTGTTCGGCGCCGGACTCGTGGGCGCGTCCTTCCTCGCGGCGTGCGTGCTGCCCGGCATCACGTCGAGCGCGATCTGCGAGGCGTTCGGCTGGGAGCGCGGCAGCGACCGAAACTGGCAGGAGGCGCCCGTTTACCGCGGCATCATCACTGCCGTCATCATCTTCTCCGCCGTGATCGTGATCATCCCCAATATCGACCTCTTTGGCATCATGATGCTCGCGCAGGTCATCAACGGCGTTCTGCTGCCGGTCCTGCTCGTCTTTATGGTCCTCATCGCGAGCGACCGCCACGTCATGGGCAAGTACCGCAACGGCCAGGCGTGGAACGTGCTCACGTGGTTCACCATCATCGCCGTCGTGGTGCTCACCATTGTTATGTTTGTTCTGCAGGCGATGGGGCTCTAGCGGAGTGGCGGAACTGCGTGTCGTGTTAAACTAAATCCCTGCGAGCGCGTTCAATGGGGGCGGGTGACGCAACACCTCGAACCTGGTCAGGGCCGGGAGGCAGCAGCCATAAGGGGCCTCTGGCGGGCACCCGTTCCCATCGAGCGCGCTTAACTGAATCCTGCTGCCCCGTGACGTATGTCGCGGGGCAGACTTGTGAACAGCGCTTTTTTGACCGCTATCCAAAAAAGGAGAGACCCGCATGGGCTTTGTCAACTTCATTGCCGAGCTGCTCCGTGACCCCCGCTCCGCCATCGCGGCCTGGATCGCCGCCGGCCCGCTCATGGCGTACGGTTGCGTCTTCCTCATCATCTTCATCGAGACCGGCGTCGTGTTCTTCCCGTTCCTCCCCGGCGACTCGCTGCTGTTCGCCTCCGGCTTCTTTGCGCACAACGGCGGCTTCAACATCGTCGCGCTGCTCGCCGTGGCTTGGGCCGCCGCCATCCTCGGCGACCAGTGCAACTTCATGATCGGCCACTTCTTTGGGCGCAAGATCATCGCCTCCGGCAAGGTCAAGGCCATGACTCCGGAGCGCCTCGAGAAATCCGAGGCCTTCCTCGACAAGTGGGGCCACCTCGCCATCTTCCTTGGCCGCTTCTTCCCGTTTATCCGCACCTTCGTGCCCTTTATCGCGGGCATGGGCGGCATGCACTGGCGCAACTTCGTGATCTTCAACATCCTCGGCGGCATCACCTGGTCGACGTTGTTCACGCTGCTCGGCTACTTCTTTGGCGGCATCCCCTTCGTGCAGGAGCACTTCGAGCTCCTCATCATCGGCATCGTCGCGGTAAGCATCGTCCCGACCGTCGTCGGCCTCGTCAAGGCCAAGCTCGGCAAGAACTAAGCCCAGACGTGAACAGGGGGCGCCCGTGAACAGGGGACGTACCCCCGTTCACGTGAACGGGGGTACGTCCCCTGTTCACGTCCCCTGTTCACGGCAAAAGTCGGTGCCTTAATCTGAACCTACTGAGTAGTAAGACCCATCAGTTCAACGTTTGCCCAGATAAACAGCTTGTAGAATTGTTTAGATACTGAGGGGCGCCGAATTAAGGCACCGACTTTTCCCAAAAGCGAGCCGAAGGCACCTGAAGTAGCATGGATGGAGCTCCGCTGCAGCGTTCAAGGAGGCCAAAAAGCCATGAAACTCATCATCGCGTCCGATATCCACGGCGCCGCCGACTGGTGCGGCCGCCTTATGTCCGCCATCGATGCCGAGAGCCCCGACCGCGTGGTGCTTTTGGGCGACCTTCTGTACCACGGGCCGCGCAACGACCTGCCCGCCGACTATGCGCCCAAGCGCGTGATCGGGATGCTCAACGATATCGCTGACCGCGTCATCGCCGTGCGCGGAAACTGCGAAGCGGAAGTCGACCAGATGGTCCTCGGCTTCCCCTGCATGGCCGACCACAACATCCTTGTGGATCCGGCGGCCGACAACAAGACGCTCTTTTTTACCCACGGCCACGTGTACGGCCCCGGCCTGCACAACAGCGTCGACAACTGGCCCGCGCTGCCCGCAAACTCCGCGCTCGTCTATGGCCACACCCACAAGAAGGTGCTGCAGGAGGTCGAGGGCCACGAGGGCGTGTGCGTGTTCAACCCCGGCTCTGTGGGCATCCCCAAAGACGGCACCCACAGCTTCGGCGTCTACGAGGACGGCCGATTCGAGCACCGGCTGCTGTAAGCTGAGCACAATGGCGCGACTAAATAACTGAATACGGCGCTTAGAGCTGAGTCCCCGCCTTTCGACACTGTCGACTTGCAGTGTCGAAAGGCGGGGACGCGGCGTTGCTTTACCGGCTTGTTTCTGTCGAATCTTCACGGCGAGCTACGAAACGTCCTGGACTGTACGGCGAGCGTCGCTTTCCTGAGTAGTCTAAAGCTACGAAGAAGGGAGGCGCATAGATGTCGGCTGCGGAAACTAGGCAAGAGCTTCTTGATCATCTGGACAAGATAACGCGCGAGGCCAAGCTAGACTCGGTCGATTCGTTTACGACGACGAGAATCGCGACGGATATCAATGTGTCCCGAACCCTTGCGAGCCAGTATGCGAACGAGCTTGTTCGTGAGGGGCTCGTGGTCAAGGTCAATTCTCGTCCGGTGATTTATCTGCACAAGGCTTCGTTCGAGAGGCTTCTCCAGACGACGCTCGATTCCTGCGAGTACTCCTCCATGAGCGCGTTGCTCAGGGACGCCGGCGTTGACAAGGCGAAGGATTTCTCTCGAGCCGTGGGCAACAACCTAAGCCTTTCCCCTTATATCGAGCAGCTCAAGGCTGCCGTTTCGTATCCTCCCCATGGCCTGCCCGTACTTATTGCGGGTGAAGTGGGGACGGGAAAGGCTTTTCTCGCAAGGCTTATGTTCGAGCACGGGAAAAACGTCGGAGCGCTTGCGCCCGACGCCAAATTCGTCCGTGTCGACTGCGCCCGCTACACTGGGTCCAATTCCTCCTTTCTTTGTGATGTCTTTGGAAGCGCGAGCAAGCCAGGTCTCCTTGCGGGCCTTAACGGCGGCATCGCGTGCTTCGAGAACATCGAGAGGCTTGAGGGAGTCCAGAATGATTCCGTGCTCGCTCTTATCGATGGCCAGTCGGAGGGGGAGCAGGTTGTCAGGACGGTGTTCACGACGAGCTGTCCGCTTGTCGACCCGCGGGTTGCGGACCTTGCCCGCTTTACTCCCATTGCGATAGCGCTTCCGCCTCTGCGCGAGCGCACCGTTGAGGAGCGCACGGCCCTTATCAAGCACCTCCTGCGTGCGGAGGGACGTCGCGTTGCCGCCGATGTCCTAATCAGTCGCGGAGCCCTTCGCGCTCTGGTGGAGGCCAAGTTCGAGGACAATGTTGACGGTTTGCGCGCCAGCATAGTTAGCAGCTGCTCCAGTGCCTATGCTGGGGCCGATGGGGACGTGCTTGCCGTGCGCTCCTACAACCTTCCTGCCGGCGTACTTGGCATGAGTGACGCGCGCGAGGATGACGATCGCCTGCTCAGCTGCGATAGGTCTGCGCCTGACGAGTCCGCCCAGGGCCAAAAGCGACACCTTGAGCGCATTGTCGAGTCCTATAGATCCTATTTGGCGGGAAACTGCTCGTTTGGCGAGTTCCTTGCCGTGTCGACCGCTGCTGTGCGCGAGCACCAAGACCACCTCAATTTCGGGGGCTGCGTCGCGAGCCCGTACGTGTTGTCCTACGAGCGCGTGCTGAACTCGGTTTTCGAGTCCGTGAGCTGCGCGCACGACGTCGATCTCTCTCGCAAAAGCTCCCGTCTGCTCGCGCAGTGCCTGGCAAGCCAGCTGTGGGGAGGCGACTCCTATGTAGATTGGCGCCGCGACAAAGCTGAGGAGATAGCGAACATCGTCGCGCTGCTTGCTCGGCATATTCCCGCGACCGCGGCAGTTGCCGAGCAGGTGGCTTCCGCCGCTAAATCTGCGTTGGGCCTCGACCTCGATCCCTTGAGTCGCCTTGTCCTCACGCTCGACGTGAACTCGAGCGTGACGGATAAGCGCATGCGCGAGTGCATGGGCATCGTTTGCTGTCACGGCTACTCGACTGCCACGAGCATCGCGGACGCCGCAAACCGCATCTTGCGAGCGCATGTGTTCGACGCCGTTGACATGACCTACGACCAGCAGGTCACCGATGTCGTTCGACCGATTATGCGCCTCATTGACCGATATCCTTACTGCAAGTCGGCTGTCCTTCTGGTGGACATGGGCTCGCTCACCGATCTAGTGAGCGCCCTCAGGCAAAAAACCGATATTGACATCGTGACTATCAACAACGCATCCACCGGGCTTGCGCTTGAGGTCGGCTCGGCCCTGAGGTCGGGCGAGGACATCGAGGCCGGCTTGAGCCAGATAGCCTCTCTTTGCACGCCGACGTTCAGCGTCTCGCGCTGCGAGCGCGTCTCGGACGCTATCGTTTTCTGCTCGGAATCGGGCATGGACGCTGCGGATATGATCCGCCGCCTCTTTGCCGAGAGCCTGCCTGCGGGCGCCGCCCCCGAGCTCGTTGTGGCTGACTATCACGAGCTCGTGGCGAACGGGCTTGCTGCGCCTGCGCTCTCGAGGGTTTCCGTCCGCGGCATCGTGGGAACCATGGACCCCGGTATTGAGGGCGTGCCGTTCCTTGCCCTGGAGAGCGTCCTTTATGAGGGCCCGACCGAGCTTTTGGACAAGGTCTTCTCTCGTTATTTGGACAACCGCGGCGCGGAGGCGTTCCACGCGAACCTCATTAAGTGCCTCACCCTTCAAAACGTTATCGAGTCCATAACCATTCTTAACCCCGAGAAGCTCTATGCGGAGGTGTCGCGAGCGGTCGGCCTTCTTACCGAGCTTACCGGCGAACCGATTGCCCCCGCAGCAACGCTTGGGCTTTACGTGCACCTTTGCTGCCTAGTCGAACGCCTCGTCACAAAGACGCCCGTTGCCGCCCACGCTAACGAGAAGAGCTTCTCTCGGGCCCACGGTGATTTCATCGAGGCGTTCCGCTCTAGCTTCGCGGACATAGCTGCCCACTATCGCGTCGAGGTTCCCGTGACCGAGATCGCGTACGTCTTCGACTACATCAGTTCAAAGAGCGCCGCGCGCGGGTGCTCCCAGGTGACAGAGGGGGTCGAGTCAATCAAGGACGAGTAGCGGGGCTCCGGCGACGGCCGGAGACACAAGGAAAGAAGTAATTCAGCGGGCCCAACGGGAGGGCCTGCAAAGAATCCCGCAAGGGAAGGAGGAGCTCGTATGAGCATCATCGCAGCAAGAATCGATAACCGTCTGCTTCATGGAATCGTTGCCACTCAGTGGGTGCCCGAGTTCAAGCCCCAACGTCTCATGATCATTGATGACGTGTACGCGAACGATCCCACGAAGAAGGCCGGGATGCGCATGGCCAAGCCCGCGGGTGTGGCGCTCTCCATCATCGACCGCGACAAGGCGTACGCCAACTTCGCAGCCGGCAAGTATGACGATCACACCGTGTTCGTTGTCGTGCGCGACCCGCAGATCATCCTCGACTTGCAGGAGGCCGGCCAGAAAGTGCCTCGCCTCACTGTGGGCGGAACGGTTGATCCCGAGCCCGGCGTCCCCGCCACGCAGGTGAGCCGCCGTGCCTACGTTCTCGACTCCCAGGTGCCCGTCTATTCGGCCATCTCGGGCAATGGCTGCGATGTCACGGTTCAGTACGTCTGCGCCGACAAGTGCGAGCCCCTGTCCAAGTACGTTTCCCTCTGAAAGGAGTGAGCCTTCATGCAGATCGCAGTTTGGCAAATCGTCGTCATTACCGTGTTGGCGTTCGCGTACCGCATTGAGCGCTACGGCACGCAGGTCCTCAACTACAACGCCGTGCTTTACGCCTGGCTCGTCGGCCTCATCCTCGGCGACGGCGCAACCGGCCTCGCCATCGGCGCCTCCGTCCAGCTCATGAGCTTGGGCGTCGCGGCAATCGCCGGCTCTTCCGTGCCCGACTGGCCCCTGGGCGCCATGGTCGGCACCGTGATCACCATCACGACTGGCCAGGATATGGGTGTCGGCCTTGCCGCCGGCATCGCCGTGGGAACGCTCGGCGTCCAGCTCGACGTCGTTGCGAAGGTCCTCAACGGATTCACCGCCCGCAAGCAGGCTGCCTATGCGCAGGCCGGCGAGTACGGCAAGATGAAGCGCGTCACGTTCCTCGGCCCCCTGTTCTTCGGCCTGACCGACGCTCTGCCCATGTTCATCGTCCTGATCTTTGGCGAGGCCGTGGTCAACGGAATTATCTCCGCCATGCCTGCCTGGTTCACCGCGGGCCTCTCCATCGCCGGCGGCATCCTTCCCGTCATCGGTATGGCCGCCCTTCTTTCCTACATGCCCGTCAAGCAGTACTTCAGCTTCCTCGCCGTGGGCTTCGTGCTCTCCGCGTACCTGGGCCTCGCCGTGCTTCCCATCGCCATTCTTGGTGGCGCCGCGGCGTACGAGATCTACAAGAAGCTGACCACCACTTCCGCTGCAGCGACTACCGCCGAGGGGGTTCTCGAAGATGAGTAACGACGCCATCAAGCCCGCCGAGGGCAAGGTTTTGACCCAGGAGGATCTCGATAAGTGCGGCCGCCGCTGGTGCATGTCCGTCAACGGCTTCAACTACGAGACCCAGCTCGCCCCGTCCGTCGTCTTTGCCGAGGCCGACGCCTTGAAGAAGATCTACGGCGACGACGATGAGGGCTACCGCAAGTCCCTTGCCAACGCCGGCAAGTACTTCAACGCCACCCCGCCCGTGTCCGGATTTTTGCTGGGCGCCGGCCTGGCGATCGAGGAGGAGGGCAAGACCGCGGCCCTCGACGCCGTCCAGGACCTCAAGGTCGGCCTCATGGGTTCCATCTCCGGCATTGGTGATGCCCTGCTGTGGGTCATGCTCCCCACGATCTTCGGCTCCATGGCTGCCTACATGGCTCAGGAGGGCAACCCCCTTGGTGCCATCATCTTTGCGCTCGTTATGCTCGCGATGAGCCTTGGCGTGAAGATCAAGTGCTGGAGCTGGGGCTACAAGTTCGGCTCTGCCATCATCACGACGCTGGCCGATAAGGTCGCCGCGCTCTCCGAGGCGATGAGCGTCCTGGGCCTCACCGTCGTCGGCGCCCTGGTTCCCACCGTCATCAAGATCTCCACCCCGCTCGCTATCACCATCGGCGATGCGAGCTTCGGGCTTCAGGAGCAGCTCTTCGACAAGATCCTGACCGGCTTCCTTCCCATTGTGGCCACGGTGGTCGTCTATCAGCTCATGAAGAAGAAGGTCTCCACCAACGTCCTGATCATCGGCATCATCGTCGTTTCCTGGGTCTGCGCCGCGTTCGGCATCCTGGGTTAAGGACATGGCTCCGCGCGCCCGCAGGAAGCTTGCCCGGCGAGCGCGCGGAGCCGCGAGCCTAACAAGGGGGGACTTATGAAGGTTTCAACCACATCCGTGAAGATAACGCCCCAAGGGACGTTCTATCTGGACGGCTATCTCAACGATATGCGGCAGAATCCCGGGACGGGAGTTCATGATGACCCCCTTGCCGTGCTGCTGCTGGTGGAAGAGGGCGGCGAACGGGCGCTGTTCGTGGGGGTGGACGTGTGCCTGCTGAGCCTCAGCCGCACCCGCGGCATGCGCCGTCAGCTCTGCGAGCTTCTGGGCCTGAAGGATGAGCTGCTCGTTGTGTCAACGGTGCACAGCCATTCTTGCCCGAACGGTCTTCGCGACGGCAGCCTGATCGACCGCGAGACGCCGGGTTACGCCGACTACGTGAGCGGACTTGTGGTGCAGGCGGCGTCCACTCTGCCCCAGGCGCTTACGGAGGCGAAGCCCGAGATGCTCAAGACCCGCATAAGGGACTGGTACTCGAACAGGAACAGCAAAGACAAGCCCTTTGACGACGAGGCCTTTGTGATCAGGTTCCGCGACGAGTCGGGCAAAACCGTCGCCGCTATGCAGAACTTCAACTGTCACTCCACGGTTGTGGGGCCCCAGAACATGCTGATTACGTCTGACCTGCAGGGCGGTGTCCGGGCGCAGCTCGCCGAATGGCTCGGCGTCGTGCCGTACGCCTTCACAGGCGCCTCGGGCGATCTGGGCAACCGGCAGTTCCGCCGCGGAAACGACTTCGCCGAGCTCGCTCGCGTCTCCTGCGGCATCGCGGCCGAGTTCATGAAGGCCGAGTTCGAGCCGGTGGCGCTTGCCGGGCCAAAGGTCAGGGAGTTTGTCTACGACGTGGACTACGACAACACGGCGTACTGGCCCGAGTACGAGAGCAAGCTCGCGGAGGCGCGCGCGGTGCTCGAGGACGACGGCGCGACGGCCGACGCAAAGAAGCTCGCGGTGACCGAGGTCTCCAAGCTTGGGCACAAGCTGCAGATCGAGCGCGTGGCGTTTCCCATCGTCATGCGCATCATCGAGATGGGCGACGTCGTGTTCGTCACCTTCCCGGGAGAGCTCGGGAGCGTCCTCGGCATGCGCATCAAGTCGATGTTCCCGGCCAAGACGTGCATCGTCGTGGGCTATGCAAACGACGCGCAGGGGTATTTCGTCCCCGAGGGCGATTGGGGCCTCGGCTACGAGTCGTTCGTGACACAGCTGCCTCCTGGCGGCATCGAAAAAGTACTTGACGCATTTGAGGAGCAGTTATGAGACACGTGATCATCGCTTCGCACCACCGCTTCGCGGATGGGCTTAAAGACACGCTGGAGTTCATCGGGGGCGTCCAGAACATGCGCGCCGTGTGCGCCTATGTGGACGACACGCCGCTCGAGGACCACGTGGCCGAGGCTTTTGCCGAGGTCGGGCCGGAAGACGAGGTGCTCGTCCTGTCGGATATTCTTCAGGGCAGCGTGAACCAGGCCTTCGTGCCGTATCTGGGCGAGCACGTCTTTGTGGTCGCGGGCGTGAACGTCGCTTGCTGCCTGGAGCTTGCGCTCAGCGCCGATGAGCTCACGTCCGCCTTCATCGAGGAGACGATTGCGCAGGCGCGTCAGGCCATGGTGCTCGTGAACACCTACGCGACCGACTCCGACGACGAGGACGAGTAGGGGCGCAGCCTGACCCTGGGCGAGTCGCAGGACTCGACCTTCTCGCATTGCCCCGAGGGGAAGCCGAATAGCATGATGAGCGCGGCGCCGCTGCGGCCTTTGGCTGCTCGGCGCCGCGCTCGCGGAAATGGTCAATGCCCGCGCGCGATTGCCTCCCCGCGCTCGCCATCCGTCGAAACGCAAACCGTAGTGGCGAGAATGGCGTCCCGCCCGCGGCGCCTTCTATTTGCGGCCTACGCTTGCGATGAGCCAATCCAACGAAGGGAGAAGCATGACGTCCGCGGCAATGCTTGAGGAGTATCGCAACTGGCATGGCAAGATCGAGGTCGTGAACCGGGTGCCCATCGATTCGGCGGCGACGCTCGCTAAGGTGTACACTCCCGGCGTGGCCGCCCCGTGCAAGGAGATCGCCCGCGACCAGTCCCTGAGCTTCGACTATACGCGCCGCGGCAATCTGGTTGCCGTCGTGACCGACGGCTCGGCGGTCCTTGGGCTCGGGGACATCGGTCCCGAGGCGGGCATGCCCGTTATGGAGGGCAAGGCGGCGCTCCTCAAGAGCCAAGCGGACGTCGACGGCTTCCCCATGTGCATCAAAACCGAGGACACCGACGAGATCGTGCGCACGATCGAGCTTCTTTCCGGAACATTTGGGGCGATCCATCTCGAGGACATCGCCGCCCCGCGTTGCTTCGAGATCGAGGAGCGTCTCCGCGAGAGGCTCGATATCCCCGTCTACCACGACGACCAGCACGGGACGGCGGTTGCCGCCGCCGCCGCGCTCATGGGCGCATGCCGCGTGACGGGGCGCGTGTTCGAGGACGCCCGCGTTGTCATACTGGGGGCGGGCGCCTCCGGAATCTCTATTGCCGACCTGTTCTTCTCGCTTGGGGTGAAGGACGTCGTGCTCGTGGACCGAGGGGGCGTCGTCGGCGAGGGCTCTGCCCAGTGCACGCCGTATACGCACGACGTCATCGCCCGCTCGAACCCCCGCGGCGTCCTCGGCGGCCTCGGTGAGGCGGCCGAAGGTGCCGACGTCTTGATCGGCGTCTCGGAGGCGGGCGCGATTCCCGCGGCGGCGGTCCGGTCGATGGCGCCCAATGCGATTGTGTTCGCATTGGCCAACCCGACCCCCGAGATCATGCCGGACGAGGCTGCCGCCGCCGGCGCCGGCGTGGTCGCCACGGGCCGTTCCGACTTTCCGAACCAGGTTAACAACATGCTCGCGTTCCCGGGGATCTTCCGCGGGGCGCTCGACGCCCGGGCAACCCAGATCAACGACGAGATGCTCGCCGCCGCCGTCCGCGCGCTCGCCGACCTGGCGGCCCCGACGCTCGACGCCGACCACATCGTTCCCGCCGCGCTTGACGAGCGAGTGGTCCCGGCGGTCTCTTCCGCCGTTGCGCAGGCCGCTCGCCTAAGCGGTGTGGCCCGTTCCGTTGCCGATTAGCGCATCGGCTAGACTGTGCTAGGAGAGGTGAAGCCTAGGACGGTGGAGGCATCGATGACGGTCTCGGAGACGCGCAGGGATATCTATTCTTATCTCGATTTCCAAACAAGGGAGTTCGACCCCGCGCGCCTCGAGCGGTTTACCACCCAAGACATCGCCTCCGCCGTGTCCGTCTCCCGCAACCTCGCGAGCCAATACCTCAACGATCTTGTGCGCGAGGGGTTGGTCGTGAAGGTCGGGACGAGACCGTTGTACTACCTGCACCGGCACAATATCGAACGCTATCTGCAAACGCGAATCGAGAAGTCGTCGTACCAAGGCATCGATGAGCTCCTCGCGCTTCGCGGGTCTCGCGTGGCGCGCAACTTCGAGCGAGCCGTGGGGCACGACCTGAGCCTCACGAGCTCGATCGAGAGAATGCGCGTGGCCATGGGCTACCCTCCGAGCGGCCTGCCCGTCCTCATCATGGGCGCTTCGGGTACCGGCAAGACGTACCTGGCCAAGCTCATGCTCGAGTACGGCAAAGACGTCGGGCTTCTTGGCCCCGAGGCCACGTTGCTCGCGGTTGATTGCGCTCGTTACATGCTGAATCCCGAGCGCATAGTGGGCGACTATCTCGGGTCGGGCGGCGAGCCGGGACTTATCGAGAAGGGCAAGGGCGGGCTTCTTTTATTTAAGAACATCGATGCGTTGCCCATCCCCCAGCAGGAGTACTTGTTTTCCGAGGCACTCTTTGCGGCCCGCGCCGAGCAGGGAAGCCCGGAGCGCGGGCTGAGGCTCGTGTTCTCGAGCACTCTCCCGCCGGATTCGGCGCGCGCCGGGGAGCTGCGCCATCGCCTGCCCGTCGTCGTGCGCATCCCCTCGTTGAAAGGGCGGACCCTCGAGGAGCGCACGCAGATAGCCCTTCGTTTTCTCAAGGACGAGGGGAGGCGCATGGGCGTCGACGTGTTCGTGAGCAAGGGCGCCTTCTCGTGCCTCGTCAACGCGACGTACGAAGACAACATCAGCGAGCTGCGCCGCAGCATCACGAACGCTTGCGCCGAGGCGTATTTGTTCAGCAAGGGCGAGGGCCGCATCGTCGTGCGCACCTACTGCCTGCCCGCGTCCGTCCTCGCCGGAGCGGACGCGCGCGAAGTCGACGCCGACGGCTCGCTCGTTGACACCACGCGCTGCTCGGAGCTCTATTCGCGCAGGAACCTTCAGAGCTTCGTCGACCCGATGGTCGAGCGCTACGAGGCCCTCGGCGCCCTGGAAGGCCTTGATGGAAAGAAGGGCGATGCCTTGCGGGCCCTTCGGCAGGGGCTGGCGAGCGACCTGAGCGCACTCGAGAGCCACTTCGCGCGCGGCAGCGTCACGCGCGGCGAGAAGCTCGCGGCGTTCGAGGGCCTCCTGGAAAGCGGGATAGAGGGCCTGAACAGGGAGCTCGGCCTAGCCCTTTCCCCCGCAACGGCGCGCCTCATCGCGCAGCTTTCCTATATGCAGATCATGCCGGAGGACGGCCTGCGCCGGTGGAAGGCCCAGAAACGCGGCGCCCTCGCCGGGCTGCTGGCCCTTCTGCGCGGCGACGATCCCGCTATGGCCAAGCTCGCGGACAGGCTCGTCGAGCTCGATTTCCGCCTTTTGGGCATAGAGCTCGACGGCCTGGGTAGCCTGCTCGTCTTCCTCCACGTCTTGCTGCTCGAGGACGACGCCGCGCGCCGATAGCCCTGACCGCCGGTTCAAACATGAGCGGCGCTGCCTGTCCGGCGGCGCCGCTCTTTGCGTGCCGGGGCCCTTCTCGACACGTTTGAGGCGGTTCCTTCTATAAGTGTCGACATGCGTTTCCGGATGTCGGCCGGGGTCTGGCGGCGGCGAATCCCTGCCCGAAGTGGCGAAGTTCCCTGCGCGGGACGGTCCCGAGTCCGGCGCCGAAGTATCTTCTGGGCAAGCGCAGGGGAGTTGGGCGCGCAGACCAGGCGGCTCGCCTTGCCGTTATTTCGCAGGCGGGAGCGTCGCCGTACGCCTCCTCGGCTCTCCGGACTATCGGGCATGTGGTTCTTGCCGCGCAGGCGCTCGCCGCTGCGGCAAAGACGAAGGAGGTCTCGCAATGACCCATGACGAGCAGGTCCGCCTCATGACGGACAAGGTCGCCAAGTTCGTGGAGTACACCGCCAAGGTGCTCCCCGACGATGTTCGCAAAAAGATTTCCGAGCTGCAGGAGGCGGAGAAGAAGCCCCTCGCCTGCGCCATCTACCAGACGATGCAGAAGAACCAGGACCTTGCTCGCGAGCTGTGGCGCCCGAGCTGCCAGGACACCGGCGTTTTGCAGTACTGGGTCAAGTGCGGAACGGGCTTCCCCCTCATCGACGATCTCGAGGCGCTTCTTAAGGAGGCGACGGTTCAGGCCACGTTTGCCGCCCCGCTGCGCCACAACTCGGTCGAGACCTTCGACGAGGTGAACACTCGCAAGAACGTGGGCAAGGGAACCCCTACGGTGTTTTGGGAGATTGAGCCCGGCTGGGACGGGTGCGAGGTCTACACCTATATGGCGGGCGGCGGGTGCAGCCTGCCCGGTCGTGCCGCGGTGCTTATGCCCGGCGCCGGCTACGAAGGCGTGACCAAGTTCGTCCTCGACCAGATGACGAGCTACGGCATCAATGCCTGCCCGCCGCTGCTCGTGGGCGTGGGCGTGGCGACGAGCGTCGAGACCGCGGCCCTTCTTTCCAAAAAGGCTCTTATGCGTCCCATCGGCTCGAGCAACCCCAACGAGCGAGCGGCAAAGATGGAGCGCCTGCTCGAGGAGGGAATCAACTCGATCGGGCTGGGGCCGCAGGGCATGGGCGGCGCGGCGTCGGTTATGGGTGTCAACATCGAGAACACCGCCAGGCACCCGTCCACCATCGGCGTTGCCGTGAATGTTGGCTGCTGGAGCCACCGCCGTGGCCACGTGGTCTTCGACGCAAACCTGAACGCGACCGTGACGACCCACTCGGGGGTGGAGCTCTAATGCTTGAGATTCGTGGCGACAAGAAGGTCCTTATTACTCCGGTCAGCGCTGAGGACCTCGAGGGAATCAACGCGGGCGATGTGGTCTGGCTCGACGGCGATCTTGTGACCTGCCGAGACGTTGCCCACCGCCGCCTCGTCGAGTATGGGCGCGAGCTGCCCTACGATGTCCGCGACAAGGCGATCCTGCATGCGGGCCCCATCACGCGTCCCATCGAGGACGCGGCGGAGGGGGAGCCGGACTACGAGATGGTTTCCGTGGGCCCGACCACCTCTATGCGTATGGAGAAGTTCGAGTACGAGTTCGTCGAGCACACGGGCGTGCGCGTCATCGTGGGCAAGGGCGGAATGGGTCCCAACACCGAGCGCGCGTGCAAGGAGTTCGGCGCCATCCACTGCGTGTTCCCCGCCGGCTGCGCCGTCGTGGCCGCGACCGAGGTTGAGCGCATCGCCGAGCACCACTGGGACGAGCTCGGCATGCCCGAGACCCTGTGGTGCTGCAAGGTCAAGGAATTCGGCCCGCTCATCGTGAGCATCGACAGCAACGGCCGCAACCTCTTTGAGGAGAACAAGGTCGAGTTTAACCGTCGCAAAGACGAGGCGATCGAGCGCATCAGCTCGCAGGTCGGCTTCATCGAGTAGGCGAACAGCTGAATAATCTGCGCGCGCCGTGAGGCCTGCGTGCAGCTCGCGGCGCGTCGGGACCCCCGGCGCGCCGTTATTTGTGTCGCGCATCCTTGGAATCCGCCCCTATATTCCGCGCTTTAAAAAACCTAATGTGAAGAGACTTAGATTATGTATAGAATCAAGACGCACAGGGGATAAACTCGAACGTACAAAGAGTGTATTAAGGCGCGCGGGTCCACGGACGCCGCGGGCATTGAAGAAAGGATCGCATCATGGGCAAGATCTTGGGTATCGACCTCGGCACCACCAACTCCGCCATGGCCGTTCTCGAGGGCGGTCAGCCTACCATCATCGTCAACGCCGAGGGTGAGCGCACCACCCCGTCCGTCGTCGGCTTCCGCGCCGACGGCGATCGCATCGTCGGCAAGGCGGCAAAGAACCAGGCCGTCACCAACCCGACCAACACCGTCTTCTCCATCAAGCGCTTCATGGGCCGTCGCTACGACGAGTGCACCTCTGAGCTGAAGACCGTCCCGTACAACGTCAAGAGCGGCACCGGCAACCGCGCCGTCGTCGAGATCGAGGGTGAGGACTTCACTCCGGAGCAGATCTCCGCGATGATCCTCTCCAAGATGAAGGCCGACGCCGAGAAGTACCTCGGCGAGCCCGTCACCGACGCCGTCATCACCGTCCCGGCCTACTTCAACGACGCCCAGCGCCAGGCCACCAAGGACGCCGGCAAGATCGCTGGCCTCAACGTCCAGCGCATCGTCAACGAGCCGACCGCCGCGGCCCTCGCCTATGGCCTCGACAAGAAGGACATCGACCAGAAGGTCCTCGTCTTCGACCTGGGCGGCGGCACCTTCGACGTCTCGTTGCTTGACCTCGCCGACGGCGTGGTCGAGGTTCTTGCCACCAACGGCGACAACCACCTGGGCGGCGACGACTGGGACCAGCGCGTCATCGACTGGATGGCCGACAAGTTCCAGCAGGACAACGGCATCGACCTGCGCAAGGACCCGATGGCTCTGCAGCGCCTCAAGGAGGCCGCCGAGAACGCAAAGAAGGAGCTCTCCTCCGCGCAGCAGACCCAGATCAACCTGCCCTTCATCACCGCCGACGCCTCCGGCCCCAAGCACCTCGACTACACGCTGACCCGCGCCGAGTTCGAGCGCATCACCCGCGACCTGCTCGACCGCTGCAAGGGCCCCGTCACCAAGGCGCTCCACGATGCTAACCTCCAGATCTCCCAGGTCAACGAGGTCATCCTCGTCGGCGGCTCCAGCCGTATGCCCGCCGTCCAGGAGCTCGTCAAGCAGATGACCGGCAAGCAGCCCAACATGTCCGTGAACCCGGACGAGGTCGTCGCCGACGGCGCGGCCGTCCAGGGCGGCGTCCTCACCGGCGACGTCTCCGGCATCCTGCTGCTCGACGTCACCCCGCTGTCCCTCGGCGTCGAGACCATGGGCGGTGTCATGACCAAGATGATCGACCGCAACACCACGATCCCGACCTCCAAGTCCGAGATCTACTCCACCGCCGCGGACAACCAGACCTCCGTCGAGATCAACGTCCTGCAGGGCGAGCGCGAGTTCGCCCGCGACAACAAGTCACTCGGCAAGTTCCAGCTCACCGGCATCCCGGCTGCTCGCCGCGGCATCCCGCAGATCGAGGTCACCTTCGACATCGACGCCAACGGCATCGTGAAGGTCACCGCTAAGGACAAGGCCACCGGCAAGTCCCAGCAGATCACCATCTCCGGTTCCACCGCCCTTTCGGACGACGAGGTCGATCGCATGGTCAAGGACGCCGAGGCCCACGCCGAGGAGGACAAGAAGCAGAAGGACGAGATCGAGATCCGCAACCAGACCGACTCTCTGTGCTACGGCGCCGAGCAGACCCTGAAGGATCTGGGCGACAAGGTTCCCGCCGACCAGAAGAAGGAGGTCGAGGACGCCATCGCCGAGGCCAAGAAGGCCCTCGAGGGCACCGACATCGAGGCCATCAAGGCTGCCGGCGAGAAGCTCACCGAGGCTTCCCAGAAGCTCGCCCAGATCGTCTACTCCACGACCGATGAGGCCGCTGCCGGCCAGGCCGGCTCCGCTCCCGCGGGCGACGACGTGGTGGACGCCGACTACGAGGTCGTCGACGACGACAAGTAATCGAGCTGCCGACCAAACGCGACTCGTGGCGCAAGCGCGCCGCAGGTAATCAATCGAATTGGGAGGCGGCCGCAACCGGCCGCCTCCCTGTTGAGGAAAAAAGGAGGGTGACGTGAAGGTGCCCATCGAATCTGACGAGATCAAGGACGAGGCCGCCCAGACCGAGCCCGTGAACGACGCAGAGACCGCCGCAGACGCCGCCGAGACCGCCGAGCCCGAGCTCGACCCGGACGAGGAGGCCGCCCGCGTGGCCGAGGCCATTCGCCGCGGCGAGGAGGCCGCCGAGAAGGAGCTCGCCTCCGACGCCGGCAAGCTCCGTGCCGAGCGCGATGAGCTCGCAAAGAAGCTCGCCGCCGTCGACGACGACATCGCCGCCGCAAAGAAGCAGGCGGCCGACGCCTCCGAGCGCCTGGTCCGTCTGCAGGCCGACTGGGACAACTACCGCCGCCGCACCGCCGCCGAGCGCCTTGCCGAGAAGGAGCGCGCCGCCGAGAACCTCGTGCTCGCACTTCTTCCCGTCATCGACGACATGGAGCGCGCCATCGAGCACGCCGGCGCGACCGAGGGCGACGAGCAGCTCACGCACTTCGTCGAGGGTATCGAGGCCGTCCACGCAAAGATGGTCGGCGTGCTGGCCAAGGAGGGCGTCGAGGTCATCGACCCCGTCGGCGAGCCGTTCGAGCCGCTTTCCCACCAGGCGGTCGGCCGCGTCGAGGACAAGGAAGCCTACGACGAGACGGTGGCCCAGGTGTACCAGAAGGGCTACCGCATGGGACAGAAGGTCATCCGCACCGCCATGGTCACGGTGACCTTCGGCGGCCCCAAGCGCCCCGCTCCCGAGCCCGAGGGCGAGCCCGGCGCCGACGAGGCCAAATAGCAACGGATTCCACGTGCGCCCGGGCATCCGTGCCCGGGCGTGATTCTTTGAGAGGGGGCTCGTGCAGCCATGGCAGATAGAAACTACTACGACATCCTCGGCGTCAAGCGCGACGCCACCGACGACGACATCAAGAAGGCCTTCCGCAAGCTGGCGGCCAAGTACCACCCCGACGCGGGCGGCGACGAGGCCAAGTTCAAGGAGGTCAGCGAGGCGTACACCACGCTTTCCGATAAACAGAAGCGCAAGGAGTACGACCAGCTCCTGATGTTCGGCGGCATCCCCGGGGCGGGGCGCCCCGGCGGCGGCTACGGTGGCTACACCACCAACGTCGGCGGCAACTGGCAGGATATCTTCGGCGGCATGGGCGGCGACGGCTTCGGAGGGTTCGACTTCTCGTCGATCTTCGGTGGAGCCGCGGGCGCGGGTAGGTCCCGCGGCCCGGCCAAGGGCTCGGACCTCACCATGTCCATCGACGTCACGGCCGAGGAGGCGTTCTCGGGGGCGACCCGCAAGGTGACCTACCGCGTGCCCTCCACAGGTGAGGAGCAGAGCCTCACGGTAAAGATCCCGGCCGGCGCGGTCGACGGCGGCAAGCTCCGCTATCGCGGCCGCGGCGAGGTCGGTCCCAACGGCGGCGCGCGCGGTGACCTCGTGATCACCACGCACGTGGCCGAGCACCCGCTCTTCAAGCGCGACGGCGCCGACGTTCGCATGGAACTGCCGCTGTCCATGTACGAGGCGGCGCTCGGCACTACGGTGGACGTCCCCACGCCCGAGGGCAAGGAGGTCCGCCTCAAGATCCCGGCCGGCACCCAGAACGGAAAGACCTTCCGCTTCAAGGACCTCGGCGCCCCCGACGTCAAGCGCAAGGGAAGCAAGGGCGCCCTGTACGTGACGGTCCAGGTCAAGGTCCCCTCCATGCTGTCCAAGAAGGAACGCGACGCGCTGGAGGCGTTGAAGTCGGCCGACGAGCGCAGCTACCGCGAGGAGGTCGAGCGCTATGGCGCGTAACGACGAGGGCCGCAACAAGCCGCTCTACATGATCAGCGTCGCCGCCGAGCTCACGGGCATGCACCCGCAGACCCTGCGCGTCTACGAGCAGAAGGGCCTCGTGAACCCCGGCCGCTCGCGCGGCAACACCCGCCTGTACAGCCAGGCCGACATCGACCGGCTGAACCTCATCTCCAAGCTCACCGACGAGGGCATCAACCTGGCGGGCGTCGTGCGCATCCTCGACATGCGCGAGCAGACCCTGCAGCTCAAGGACGAGCTCGAGTCCATGCGCGACCAGATGCGCGCCATGGAGGAGGAGCTCCACGAGTACCGTGTCCAGGAACGCATCACGGCGATCGCGCGTTACGAGGGCAATCCCGAGCAGATGATGCGCAAACTCCTCGGCAACGGGTCGGCTTCGACCGCGGCGCCGGAAGGTGAGGCCGAGTAGCCGCGTCTGGGACGGCGCGCACTTCTTGCCATCGGCGAAAATAGTGTACATATCCCTGATCGGGCCCCAAGGAATCCTGCGGTTTCTTGGGGCCCGCTTTTGGATATGTACACTATTTCGCGAATGCAGCGCCGCCGGTTCTACCGCTCGAAGCGAATGACGGCGGCTTTGATCCCCGGGCCACGCTGCGGTCCGATCTGGCGAAACCACTCGTTGGCCTCGCGCACGACGCGGCGGTAGCGCTCGAGCGCCTGCTTGTCCTTGGCCGCGATCTCCTGGAGCAGCCTCGCGCCCCGCTCGCCGGGAAGAAGCGACCAAAGGAGCTGCTGCCGCCACTTGATGGCGCCCGGGGCAGCGAGCCATTTCTTCTGGTTGGAGAGGTCCCGCCCGGTTTCTCGCTCGATGAGGGTTATGACCTGGTCCATCACGACGTCGAGGCCGCCGGGCTCGTAGAGGTCCTCGCTCGTGACGGGCAACACCGTGTATCCATTGGCAAGAAGTTCTCGGTCGCGCCGCTTGTCTCCCACGATTTTGGCCCTGGCCGCGGCGACCGCCGCGCGCTCGCCCTCGGTGCCTGCCGCTGCGACGACGTCCTTGAGCCCGAAGTGGACCCCGCCGTCGTAGTTGAGGCCCACGTGCGTGCCGGCAAAGAGGATGTCCGGCACGCGGGAGCCCTTCTTTGCGGCGCCGACGCGGCGGTTGAGCTCGATTTCGCCGAGCCCGTAGCCCGACTCGCAGGGATCGAGCACGATCATCTGCGCGATTATCGCCTCGATGGGCGACCAGGCGTTGCCCAGCAGGTAGGGGAGGACCTCGCGCGATTGCCAAATCCGGGGCATGTGGCGGCAGCCCTCGAGGTATTCGCCAATCGCCTCGGGGGTCGTGAGGGGGTCGACGGAGTAGGTCACCTTGCCTTCGCGCGGATCGACGTCGTCGCGGGAGTAGCCGCCGCAAAGCTCGTAGCCCAGCAGGAGCTGGACGGGCCGGCTCATTGCGGCGCTCATCTCGGCAAAGACGAGATCGGGGCAGGCGATCGCCACGCCGTGGCCGACGTCGACGAACGAGCCCGCCGGGATTCGGGTAAAGACGGAGCACACCGTCCCGCGGGTTCGGATTCGCAGCTTGGCGTCGGGGACGGCGATGTGCAGGGGGTGCTTCTGGTCGAGCGGCTCGTCGATGCCAAGAAACGCGAGGTCAAAGGCCTTTTGCGTCCAGCGGTTCGCGGGCGCGGGGTCGGGGGCCGGCAAATCGACGCGGGCGCCGACGCGTACCCCGGGCAGCTTTCCCGCGCGAATGGCGCGCCAAACGCGAAGCGCGGTCAATCCCGAAAGCGCAAGTTGCATAGTCCTTCTTTCCAAACGCCGTCGCACGCGAATAGTGTACATATCCTAACCCGGCCATCAAGAAGTGCCTGGTAAGAAGTGCGAGCGGGTTGGGAAATGTACACTAACAAATCTCGTTTTCGTTGAGTTGCTGTCTCCTGTTTGGCCGATAATACGGAATCATGCTGCGATGTCACCCCTAGGGGGGATGACGCATCAATTGGGGGCCTTGCCAGTGAGAGTCCGGAACGATTACTCACGCTATGCTGAACTGTTTTTATTGCTCGTCGTTTTCCTTCCGCGACCGGTTTTCCTGTGTGAGCTGCGATGGGCGAACGTGGTGGACTATGTGCCCTGCTATGACTACAGGGCAGCCATCGTGGCTTCCTTGATCGTCCTTTTAATCGGCAAGAATTCAGGCTACCCCGTCATCAAGAGGGCCCTGGGTCACAAAAGGGCGGAAAGCGCGCTGATCTTTGTAGTCCTGTTTTGCGTCCTGCTTGAATTGCTCGTCTACATGACCCCGCTCTCCGGACTATTGTCGGGGATTTTTGTGCGAGGCTTCGATGGGCTGTTCTTCGCGAGCTCAGGTCTGCAATGCGTTGAGCTGGTGGTAATGGGCACGATCTGCCGTCTTGTCCGAAAGCCGGAGCCTGAGTTTGACCGAGTAGGATTTTGCCTGGGCCTCTTGCTCGAGGGCTCTCTGCTCCTTGTTGATATTGCGTCCAGCTGGCTTATCTGCCTGCTTTGTGCTTGCTTCCTGACGGTGATGGTTGCCTTCGTGTTCGAGGGGGAGCTGCGTGGGAGCTCTTGTGGGCTTCTTGACGGCTGTACATGCCTCGCGCTTGCGGTTGCGCTGCGGTTCGATACGTTTTTGCAGATTGACGCTGGGGACCGAATGCCGACGCTCCGGCTTGTCACGGCGATAGTGCTCGCAGCTGCCGTGCTCGTTGTTGCTAACGGGGTCAAAAGAGATGTTCAGTGGACTGGGGGAGCGTGCGACGGGCGGCGATTCTCCGAATTAAGCCCTCGTCAGCAAGAAGTGCTCTCTGCTTTGACCAAAGGGAAGACTGCCGGTGAGATCGCTGCGGAGTTGGGGATTACGCCGGGCGCGGTCGGTGAGCACAAGCGCCGCGCATTTCAGCGGCTGGGCATCGATGGTATGGAGGACCTCGATCCTCGCGATTCCGTGAATACCGGGTCGGATGAGGGCCTGCCGGAGCCGCTGCGCCGGCTCTTGCTGTGCGTTCCCGGCGTTCTTATTCTGCTCTACGGCTTAGGTACGGGGTGGGCCTCGCTGAAGGCGCTGCGCCTCATGATGGCGTGGTCGATAGCCGTTGTGGCGGCTGACTCCTTAACGGGCAAGGCTCACGGGGCCTGCTGCGATTTCGTATCGCTTGCGCTTATGTTGCTCGTCTTTCTCGCAATGCCAGCCGGCAACAGGCGTTTAGCGGAGCTGGCATTTGCGTGTTTTGTCGGCAATATCGCTTCGCAGGTCGTTGCGAGGGGCGAGCTGATTGGCGCTCGCGGTGAGGGAGCGGCCCTTGTTCCTTGGCTTGTCCAGGTGTCCTGGAAATTCGATCTTGCCGAAGGGCTACTTTGGGCGGCTTGTTTGGGGCTGGCTCTTGTGACGGCGGCTCGACTCGTAGCAGCAATTGGCAGTCGCCGGGATTCTTGCGAGATTGGGCAGATGGACGCAGCGTTCCTTCGAACGTACCTGGAGTCCAGGGGTCTGAATGAGCTCCAGGCGCGCGTGGCGGTGCTGTGCGCGGATGGCTGCTCTAGCAGGGAAATATGCCAAGAATTGATGATCTCACCCGGTACGGTCAACTCGTACCGAACAAAGGCATATAGCCAATTAGGCGTAAGCGGAAGGGATGACCTAAGAGAGCTCTTTAACAAAGTGCGAGGTAGAGAGCTGTATAAGAAATCACATTCCGAATAATACGCGACGCAGCCGCCCTCCATGTGGTTTGATGCAGCCAATTCGCCCGGGCACGGTTAATTGACTTAGATTGACTAAGAAACGGAGGGATGCAATGGAATCCCGAACGTTTTCCAAGCGACGTCTTATTGCTGGTGCTGCTCTTGCGATATTGGTCTGGGCAAGTGCCCTTATGCCGTCGATTGCAAGGGGCGAGGTCTACTACCAGAGCTATGCGGCGGCGCATAATGTGAGCTATACACCGATTATGGCAAAAAACAACAGCTCCCCAAGTTATAACTACTGCACAAAGGTTGACTATAACGCGACCCATACGGTCGAAGTGGTTGCCAACGCAAATGACAACATCCAGTTTGTTGGAAGCCCTGTATATACGTGGAGCGCGGGGCAGGCGGGAACCCTGACTAATTACGTTTATGAGCGAGGCTACCGTAAAGCACAGCTCTGGTTCAACAATCTGATAAATACCGGAATAACGATTTACGGGCATTTTGCTGCGGATTCATATCACTAATCAGTCCGGTTGAATGACGAAGCCCGGCGGCTAAATGCGGGAAAGTGCCCACGTTTGGCCGCCGGGCGCGAAAAAAGGCTCAACAGAGGCGGTGGCCTATGGTCGAGATGGTCGATTACTGCAAAACCATTGCGCGGGTTCCGGTGCTCGATCATATCAACGTGAGGTTCGAGGACGGACGGATTTACGGTCTCAAGGGCAAGAACGGCTCGGGCAAAACCATGTTGCTGAGGGCTATGTGCGGCTTGATCCGGCCGACGTCGGGACAATTGCTCATAGACGGCGAGCCCCTGCCTCGCGGCCGGTTCCCTCAGAGTACCGGCGTGCTCATTGAGAACCCTGAGTTTCTTCCGGGGTATACCTGCAGAGAGAATCTCATGGGCTTGGCAAGAATCAATAACAAAATCGACAAGGACGAGGTCGACGAAGCCCTGGCGTCCGTCGGCCTCAATCCGGGTGACGGACGGCCTGTAAGGGCCTGTTCTTTGGGCATGAGGCAGCGCCTGGGAATTGCTGCTGCGCTCATGGAGAGCCCAAAGCTGATTCTGCTCGATGAGCCGGTAAACGCTCTCGATCCCGAAGGAGTCGCCCTTGTGGCCGGGCTCTTGCAAAGTGCGCGTTCTCGAGGCGCTTTGGTGGTCGTCGCGTGCCATGATTCTGGTGAGATAGAAGGGCTGTTTGACCAGACGTTTCTGATGGTGGAGGGAAGGCTGCGCCCGTCGGGCCCCGAGGAGGAGCCAAAATGAAGGGCGGAAACGCGCGCCTTCTTGCGGGCATATTGATGCTGGCTGCGCTTGCGCTTGCGTCTCATGTTCGAATCGAAGCTCTGGACGGCATGTATCCCCATAGCGACCGCGCTTTCTCCATGGGCCAAGAAGTGCCGGTCGAGATGAGCTGGGGCACGGGGCAAGGGGAGCAACATATCGCAGTGACATCCGTCGCTTTTCTTGACGAGGGACAGGTGCTGCAGCTTCAATCTTGGGCCCTGTCAACGACTCCCGAAAGGTCGTGCCCGGCTCTTCTTGTAACGGTAAGGAGCGAGGATGCCAACTTGGCATCGCTTGTTTCCTTGCTGCGATTGACGACGGGGCCGTGCGCATGGGCTCCCGACCAGCAGATCAGCGCCTCTTTGTATTATCAGACGGGCGATTCGCCGGGCAAAAGCGAGTTCGACCTTGTGTTTCTTCTTTTCCCCGAGACGTGCAGCGATGCCGTTTGGGCCTCGCCGACGAGCCATGAGTATGAGCTCGTGTGCTCGCTTTGGCCGACGCGCAAAGCCGTCGAGCTCGGCAGACCGGCCACGGGGGCGCTGCCTTCGTTGGGCTAGGGGGGGCAATATGGGCATTTATCTTTATGAGCTCAGGCGCGCGTTTTGTTCTCGCCGATTTTGCCTTGCCATGGCGGTGGCGCTCGTGCCGTCGTTGCTGCAGCTGATCACAGGGCCGCTGGCGTATGGCTTCGGCGAAATATGGGCCCGGTGGCGCTCGGGTTTGTATGGGGTGACGCCTCCTTCGCTCTACGGGACCTGGATGGGCGGGACGCTCGGCTCGGTGTTCTCGGAGCTTTTTTACGTGCTTGCGCCGCTGTTTTGCTGTCTTCCCTATGCATGGAGCTTGGGGTCAGATCTTCATGGCGGGTTTGCGGGGGTGCTCGTGCAAAGATGCGACGCCAAATCGTATCTGCGGGCGAAATCCGCTGCGTGTTTCCTTGCTGCCGCTGCCGTTGTGGTCGTGCCGCAGGTGGCCAACTTCTGGCTGAGCGCGCTGTGCGTTCCCATCTTGTCTCCCGATCCAGCCGCGGGGATGTATGCCGTGTTCGCGCGGTCGGCGTTCTCAGAGCTGTTCTATAGCTGGCCGATTCTCTATGTGGGGCTGTATCTGTTGATCTCCGCCGTGACAATGGGCCTGTTCAGCGTACTCGCGATGCTCTTGGCTATGCCGCTTCGCAACACGGGACTTGTGGCCGCGCTTCCGCTGATCGCCGATGAGCTTCTTTATTTTGCGTTGTTCTGCCTTGGGCTTGGCGGTTATGCACCGAGCAGGGTGATCATGCCAAGTCAACCGGTACTCGGAATCGAACCGATGTGGGTCTTGGTCGAAATCTGCTTCCTCGCGGTGGCCTCGGTGACCCTTCTTTATAGGCGCATTGAGGAGTTCGAAGTCATATGAAAATCGGCAGAAACGCAGCTTATGCAGGGCTTGTGCTTGGAGTGACAGTCTTTTTTGCGCTTCGAGCGTTTCTGTCCTACGGGCAGGGTCCTGGGGTATATGGTGCGGACGAGACCGACGGCGTGCTCCGCTCTTTCTTTGCGGGGGTTGCCTATCCTGTTGGCGGCAGGGTCCTGGTCCCTCTGGATTGGCTGCTCATGGTTGCAGGTGCGCAGGCCGCATGCGTCGCGGTGATGGTGCAGAGCCGTGGTCGTTGGGGCGCTCAAGTGACTCTACGAATCGGGTCATCGGTAAAAGCGTGGCTAGGGATATGCATCGTTATGATGGCGATTGTGGCTGCGTGGATCCTTCTCGCGCTGACTGCATGCTTTGTGGCCGCTCTAGGCCTCAGCGCACGGATTGGGGAGGGAGCGCCGGAGATCATTGCGCTTGAGCTTGTCTCATTGCTCGCATTGCTCCTTGCTCAGGCGGTGGCTTCTCTTCTTGCTGGGCCAATCGTCGGTTTTTGCGTGGCGTTTATTTACTCGACGCTCGCGTTCATTGGTCCTTGGGCGGCGCTCCCGCCGTCCTGGATGATGCTGGAAAGAAGCCCGTGGATCTGGCAAGGTAGCGCCGCTGCACTCGCAGCGACAGTGGCATCTACGGCACTTTCGCTTTTATTGATTTTGGCCGGAGCGTTCGTTTCTTGGCGACGTGATTGGCTGGTGGTCACGCGATGAGAAGAAAACAAGTACCGTTGGTTGCCCCGTTCGCTGTGGCTGCGTGTTTTGTGGTTATCCGTTACGTGCAGCTGAGCTTTACTCTGGACGCTCTTCAAAAGGGAACGATGCCGTGCTTTGCGGACTTGGTCATTCAGCCTATCAGCGGGGAGGGACCGATCTCGTGCTCGTGGTTTTTGGCCGTCGGGGTCGAATGCTCGATGCTTTCGTTGCTTTGGGAGCGCGAGCGCAGCGCTCAGTATGTTGTTCTTTCGGAAAGCTGGCGTCGGCTTTGTGCGGAGGAGCTGAGGGAGGCAGCCCGGGTGGCTTTAGGGGTGGGGCTCGCCGAATTCGCGTTGATTTGCGTCTCTGCTCTGATTGGTGTGGGGGCATCGGATCTTGCGTTGCTCTCGTTTTCGGAAAGAAGTTCCTATTTCGCGTATAAGACAGGACATGTCTTGGGAGCAGAACCGAGCCTCGGTTTGGTTCTGGTGCTGTGCTGCGCGGCACTTCTTGCCATATGCCTGTTTGGCGCCGCTTCGTTTGTTCTTCTTAGGTGGTTGCTCGGGTCTTCGGTCGCCCCGCTGCTCATCGAGTTGCTGTTTGGCCTGACGGTTGCCCAAGGGGAGTATTCGTTCGTCTACGAGATTGTTCGGGCGCTCGGGGGTACGCTCGATGTTTTCAATCCGCTATACCTGCTAACAAGGCTTCCGAGCGTTGCGTGGGGCGCATGGCTGGAGGGGTCGTTTTGGGGCATTGGACTGATGGTCTGTTTAGCTGCGCTGTTCGGTGCGGCTGCCTTTGCGATTGCACCGCATGCAAGGCTGGCGGACCGAGTGCCGATGCGATGGTCCTTCTTTCCAAACGCCATCGCGCGCGAATAGCGTACATATCCTAACCCGGCCATCAAGAAGTGCCTGGTAAGAAGTGCGAGCGGGTTGGGAAATGTACACTAATGGAGCGACTCAACCGACGGTTGATCGCGGAAGCCCCCGACATTCCTCCGTTTGATGCGGCTATCTTAAACCTAATGTGAACGCACTTAGATTTTGTATAGCATCCACGCTTAGAGGGCATAACTCGTACTGATAAACGACGAGCCGCGCGGAGCCAGAGTGCCCCCGACGCGGCGACCCAGAAAGGGTGATCAGTATGAGACTAGACAAGTGGGCAGTAACCGCCCAGGAGGCCCTGCAGGCCGCCGTCGGCATCGCGACGGACGCCAACGCGTCCGAGCTCACGCCGCTGCACCTGCTGAAGGCCCTTCTTTCCAGCGGGGAGCACAACCTGAGTGCCATCATCGAGCGCGTGGGCGCGGACCCCCGTGCCATCGAGTCGCAGGTCGACGCCGCGATCGCGCGCCAGCCGCGCGTCTCGGGCGACGCTTCCCAGCCGGGCGTGGGCAACGACCTCGTGCGCGTGGCCAACGCTGCCGAGAAGCTCGCGACCAAGCTCGGCGACTCCTACGTGACGACCGAGCACCTGCTCTGCGCCTTGGCCGACGACAAGACCGACGCGGGTAGCATCCTCAAGTCCGCCGGCGTCACCGGCAAGCGCGTTGAGGCCGCCTACTCCGAGCTGCGCGGCGACGAGCGCGTGACAAGCCAGGACTCCAAGACCGAGTTCGAGGCCCTCTCCAAGTACGGCCGCAACGTCTGCGACCTCGCGCGCCAGGGCAAGCTCGACCCCGTGATCGGCCGCGTGGAGGAGATTCGCCGCACCATCCAGGTGCTCAGCCGCCGCACGAAGAACAACCCCGTCCTCATCGGCGAGCCGGGCGTCGGCAAGACCGCCATCGTCGAGGGCCTGGCCCAGCGCATCGTCAACGGCGACGTGCCGTCCACCCTGCGTGACAAGGACCTCGTGGAGCTCGACATGAGCGCACTCGTCGCCGGCGCGAAGTACCGCGGCGAGTTTGAGGAGCGTCTGAAGTCGGTGCTCAAGGAGGTCGAGAAGTCCGACGGCCGCATCATCCTCTTTATCGATGAGCTGCACACCATTGTGGGCGCGGGCGCGACCGAGGGCTCCATGGACGCCGGCAACATCCTGAAGCCGGCCCTGGCCCGCGGCGAGCTGCACGCCATCGGCGCGACGACGCTCGACGAGTACCGCAAGTACATCGAGAAGGACCAGGCGCTCGCCCGCCGCTTCCAGACCGTCATGGTCGGCGAGCCCACGGTCGAGGACACCATCTCAATCCTGCGTGGCCTGAAGGACCGCTACGAGCAGCACCACCGCGTCCGCATCACCGACGCGGCGCTCGTGAGCGCGGCGGACCTCTCGAACCGCTACATCTCCGACCGATTCCTGCCCGATAAGGCCATCGACCTCGTCGACGAGGCCGCGAGCCGCCTGCGCATGGAGCTCGACTCCATGCCTTCCGACATCGACGCCATCGACCGCCAGCTCACCCAGATGCAGATCGAGGAGCAGGCCCTCATGAAGGAGGAGGACGACGCCTCCAAGGAGCGCTTGGCCACCCTTCAGGGCGAGATCGCGACGACCCGCGAGAAGCTCGACCGCATGAAGGCCGACTGGCAGAACGAGAAGGGCGCGATCGACCGCGTCCAGGACCTGAAGTCCCAGATCGAGGACGCCAAGACCGCCATGGAGCGCGCCACCCGCGAGGGTGACCTTGCCCGCGCCTCCGAGCTGCGCTACTCCACCATCCCCGCGCTGCAGCGCGACTACGAGGCCGCCGAGCAGGCCTTGACCGCCAAGCAGGAGGCCGGTGGCCTTCTGAAGGAGGAAGTCACCTCCGAGGAGATCGCCGAGGTCGTGAGCGCGTGGACCGGTGTGCCCGTGTCAAAGATGATGCAGGGCGAGATGGACAAGCTCAAGAACCTCGAGGACGAGCTGCACCGCCGCGTGATCGGCCAGGACGAGGCCGTGCGCGCCGTGGCCGCCGCCGTGCGCCGCAGCCGCGCCGGGCTCTCCGACCCCGACCGCCCCATCGGCAGCTTCTTCTTCCTCGGGCCCACCGGCGTGGGCAAGACCGAGCTCGCCAAGGCGCTCGCCGAGTGCCTGTTCGACGATGAGCGCTCGCTCGTGCGCATCGACATGTCCGAGTACATGGAGAAGTTCAGCGTCCAGCGCCTCATCGGCGCGCCCCCGGGATACGTGGGCTACGACGAGGGCGGCCAGCTCACCGAGGCCGTGCGCCGTCACCCGTACTCCGTCATCCTCATGGACGAGATGGAGAAGGCGCACCCCGACGTGTTCAACATCCTGCTCCAGGTGCTCGACGACGGCCGCTTGACCGACGGCCAGGGCCGCGTGGTCAGCTTCAAGAACACGATCATCATCATGACGTCCAACGTCGGCAGCCAGTTCATCGCCGGCGCGAGCGCGTCGGGCGACGCGGAGGAAGGCCGCAAGCAGGCGATGGAGGCGCTGCGCGGGCAGTTCAAGCCCGAGTTCCTCAACCGCATCGACGATATTGTGGTCTTCAGCCCGCTGGGCCTCTCCGATATCGAGAAGATCGTGGACATCCAGCTCAAGGACATCCGCGAGCGCCTTGACCGCGACCGCATCAAGCTCGAGCTCACGCCCGAGGCGGTGCAGTCCCTGGCCATGGATGGCCTCGACCCGGTCTACGGCGCGCGTCCGCTCAAGCGCCTGATCCAGCGCCAGGTCGTGGACAATATCGCTAACCTGATCATTGCCGGCGACGTCCACGAGGGCGATGTGGTGAAGGTCGACGTGGGTGCGGACGACAAGCTCTATGCCACCCGCGGCGCGCAGGCCAGCGAGGCTGTCGAGCCCGACTCCGTCGAGTAGCCCCACCTGCTTTTTCAGCCTGTCTGATTTGGCAGCTTTTTCAGCCTGTCTGATTTGGCAGTCATTTTTGCCTGGCTGGAACGGCGGGCGGGGCGGCGGGCTGGGACGCCGGGGCTTCTTTCCAGCGTTGAGCTGCGAAGAAAACCCAGGCTCCAGCCCCGCGGCGCTCAAGAACCGCAGGCTCCAGCCCTGTCGCGCTCAGAAAGCCCAAGTCCCAGCCCATTTTTGCTAAGAAGCCCGCGGTTCCAGCCGATTCTCAAAGCTGGAACCGCGGGTTTCTTCGCGTGCGGGAGCACTCAGCCGGCCGCCTGCCGTTGCCGTCGCCGTCCCCGCGCGATTTCGCGCTACGATGTTGAGGTTAACGAATCTACGCGACCCAGGAGGCCGCCATGGATACCCAAGACCCCAACAAGACGCAGCTCATGGGCGGAATGCCCGCGCCCGCGCCCCGTTCCGCCGCCATGACCTCGCGCCTGCGCGACCTGCCCACGACCGAGCTCCCGCCCCGCGCCGCCCAGACGACCATGCTTCCCGACTCGGCACCCACCACCGTCTCGCCGGCCCCTGCCGCCGCGCCCGCGCCCGACGGCATCGATGCCCTCGGCGACCCGTACATCTCGCCCGTCGATCTCGGCAACCTCACGACCGCGCGCCGGCCCGTCGACCTCGAGTCCCCGGTAAAGAGCACAAAAAAGAAGGGCCTGCCCATCTGGGGCGTGGTCCTCGCCATCGTGCTCGCCCTGGTCGCGATGGGCGCCGGCGCCTGGTACACCTACGAGCACGAGTACTGGGGCGGACACACCGTGCCGCTCGTCATCGGGCTCGACCAGCAGACGGCGACCGAGCGCCTCGAGGCCGCCGGGTTCAAGGTCACGGTGGTCGAGTCGGCCGCCGACGACGGCATCGGCACCGTTCTTGAGTGCGACCCCGAGCCGGGCAAGCGCGCCGAGACCAAGGGCGGCGCAACCATCACCGTCGCGGTCGCGCGCACGATTCCGCAGGTCACGGGCCAGCCGATGGAGGACGCCCAGCAGGCGCTCCTGGCTGCCGGCGCCGTGAACATCCACATCCAGCCCGTCAACTCCGACGCCGAGGCCGGCACCGTGGTCTCCGTCGAGCCTGCCGAGGGCACCGAGTTCAAGTCGACCGACGAGATCACCCTCTCGGTCGCCACTCCGTACGTGGTGCCCTCCGTCGTGGGAAAGAACGTCGACGAGGCCAAGGCCGCCGTCGAGAAGGCCGGCCTCACGGCCCACGTTAACTTCGTCAAGTCCGAAAAGCCCCACAACGAGGTCATCGAGACCAGCCCCGAGGCCGGCACCCAGGCCTCCGAGGGCGACACCGTGGAGCTCCAGGTCTCGAGCCCGTACCCAGACGCCGTCGAGGCCCTGGCGCAGTACTTCTCGTGCACATCGAGCGAGGTCGCGAAGTACATGGAGGACGAGAAGTACACCCTCACCTACGGCTCTACCTTCTCGAACGGAGACGCGCACGCGGTGTACACCGGCCAGAACGGCAACATGATCACCTTCACCGCCAACCCCGAAGTCGGCTCCTACGCGGGAAATAAATCCGATGACGTTCTGGCGGCGGGCGCCCCCATCAGCGGCGTGCGCTACGTCTTTGCCTCGGGCGCGGCCCCGCAGGGCGCGCTCTCCGAGACAGGCGACGGCGTCCGAGCCGTCATGTACGCGTGCGGCTTCACGGGCCTCAAGGAGACTTGCACGGCCTCTGATCTCGAGGGCCTTGGCATTGCCGCGGAGGGCCGCCACTTCATCTGCGCGTTCGGCGAGGATTGGCAGAGCTCGTGGGCCGTCCTCATCGGAGGCCCCGAGGGCCAGACCAACGTCGTGGCCATGGCGTTCCTCAAGAGCCGGTATTCCGGGGCGGTGGACCTCTCGCAGTTCGGCAACAGCCCCGCCAAGTTCATCGCGTATGCGAACCTGTACGACGCATCCGTCGTCTCTCAGAAAGGGGAGGGTGTCAGTGCCGCAGAAGTCTCTGCAGACAACTTCAGGAGCGGGCAATAAGGACGCTGCCGCCGCGCGTGCCGCCGAGGAGGAGCGCCGCGAGTTCATCCGCGCCGAGAACGAGGACGACGACGGCTACGACCCGTATTCCGACCGTCGTCCCGTGAGCGAGCCGCTCTTCGAGCGCGATCCTTGGGCCTAGCACGGCGCCAGGTTAATGGCTGATGCCGGCCGCGCCCCAGTTCGTCTGCATGTACTGCCACATGAAGTAGACCGCCACGGCAAGGATGGCAATCACGAGCACAAGGACGAGGAACGTCTTTATGTTGGAGCTCCGCTCGCGCTTGACGAAGATGTCGCGCCTGCCCTTGGGAATCTCGAGGTACTGACCGTAGTGGAGGTCGCGGCGGAGCTTCTCGGCGTCGGAGCGCGACCTGCGGTATGAGTTCGCGCCCACGAGCGAGCCGCGGTTGGTGTAGCCGGAGTCGTGCGCTATCGACGCGGGCGCTTCTTTGCCGGAGTCGTCGAAGTCGCTCACCGTGCCCACGCTGCGGTGGGCCGGGCGCTGGCGGACGTACGCGGGGTGCTCGGGCGCCTGGTGCCTAGGCATGTCCGGCATCGGCTCGTCGTCTACCTGCGGAATCTTTGCGCCGTCGTACTCGTTTGCATCGCCCATGGATAAGATCTCCGGAGTCGTCTGACCAACAGTGCGTCCATTTTAGCGCAGGCTTCGCGCGGCTGCCGGGCGAGGCGATTCCACACAAGGCCAAACCTAAGTCGAGCACACTTAGATATGATGAGTATATGTCGCTAAGAAAACTTACGATTTAGGGTTTAGAAGCCGTGCCAAGGGGCATAAGTAACTACGTAACGAGGGGCGCCGAAACACCAGGGCGCCCAAGGTAAGCAAAGGAGTGGTTACTATGTCTAGCATGGTTCCTTACGATCGTCTCGCCCGTGGTCTTCGCACTTGGCCGTTCGAGAGCTTCGACGACTTCTTTGGCGCGCCGCTCGCCCAGCTTTCCAACGATGGGTCCTTCAAGATGGACGTCGAGGATGCCGGCGATAAGTATGTCGTCTCCGCCGAGCTCCCGGGCGTGAAGCGCGAGGAGATCGACGTCGAGCTCAACGAGGGCCGTCTGTCCATCAGCGTGGACAAGAAGGAATCCGACGAGCAGAAGAGCAAGAACTTCCTGTACAAGGAGACCGGCGAGTGGAGCGCCACGCGCGGCGTCTACCTCAAGGATGCTGCGACCGCGGGCCTGTCCGCCAAGTTCGAGGGCGGCGTCCTGACCGTCAACGTCCCCAAGCAGGACGAGAAGGCCAACGTCACCAAGATCTCCATCGACTAGCTTTCGCGGATTTCGGAACTCCTGCGGCGCAAGGCTAGGCTAAGCCAGAAAGCCCGCCCGACCTGGTGTTATTCTTGCCAGGCCGGGCGGGCTGCTTTTGTGTCGCGCTTCTTTGCAAAGAAGGGCGCTACCAGATGGTCGCGGGCCAGTCCTGCGACGCCGCGCAGATGGAAAGAAGCCCGTCGGGCGTGCGCGCCTCGCTCCACGCGTCGCCTGCGGCCTCGGCGCCCACCGCCGCGGCGAGCGTCCGCACGCACACGCTCGGGCGGTTGTTCTCCTGTGAGAGGTGCATGGCCACGACGGTCTCGGTATCCTCGTCCACGAGGTCGCGCAGCGCCTCGGCTGCCTGGGCGTTCGAGAGGTGCCCGTGGTCGCCGCCCACGCGCGACTTGAGGAAGGCGGGGTAGGGGCCCGTGGCGAGCATGCGCTCGTCGTGGTTGGACTCGAGCGCGAGGATGCGCACGCCAAAGAGCGCGTCTGCGGCCTCGGGCGTGAGCACGCCGGTGTCGGTGCAGTACCCCAGCGCGTCGTCGTCGGTCTCGAAGCGGAAGCACATCGGGTCGCAGACGTCGTGGCTCGTGGGAAAGAGCCGCACGTGCATGCCGGCAAGGTCGAGCTCGTCTGCGTGCCCGACGATGGAGAAGGGCAGGTCGCAGAGGTCTTTGCGGGCCCCGACCGTGCCTGCCGTCGCGAACATCGGGCCGTCGAAGTGCTTGGCAAAAACGGGCAGTCCGCGGGTATGGTCGCCGTGCTCGTGGGTTAGAAGCACCGCCCGCACGCGGCCAAGGTCGAGCCCGAGCTCGCGGCTGCGGGCGATGAGCGACTTGCGGGTGATCCCGCAGTCCACGAGCACGAAGCCGTCGGGTCCCTCTACCAGCGCGGCGTTGCCTTTGGAGCCGCTCGCGAGCACATGCAGGTGAATCTGCGGGTACATCAAGTTCCTCTCGTAACGCTAAACTGCCAATGGACACAATACACGTCGGGGGAGACAACAATGCCGAGCGTCTCGCGCAGATACGCAACGCCACTGCAAAGGTTCGAACGTCCGAGCGGCCAGGCGGACGCCGAGCTTGCCGCGCCGGTGGTGCTCATGGTGTCGGGCGGCGCGGACTCGACGGCGCTGCTCGTGCTCGCCGCGACCTCTACGCTCGACATCGACGACGGACGGGGAGAGGCGCGCATCGCGCGCGAGCGCCTGCACGTTCTCCATGTGAATCACCAGCTCAGGGGCTTGGACGCCGAGGAGGATGAGGAGGCCGTCCGCCAGCTGTCTGCGCGCTACGGGATTCCGTGCGACGTGCGCCGCGTCGATGTGGCCGAGCTCGCGGCCGCAGGCGACGGAAACGTCGAGAACGCCGGTCGCCTCGCCCGCTACGCCGCCGCCGTCGAGCTGGCCAACGAGCTGTGCGCCGAGGTCGGCTGCCCCCGCTCGGCGGCGCGGATCCTGACCGCGCACACCGCCGACGACCGCGCCGAGACCTTCTTTATGAACGCGATCCGCGGGACGGGCGCCGCCGGGCTCTCGTCGATCCCGCGCCGGCGCAACCGGATCGTGCGCCCGCTGCTCGACAGGACCCACGACGAGCTCTGCGAGCTGCTGCGCATGCGCGGCATCGTCTGGCGCGAGGACGCGACCAACGCCGACACCCGCTACCTGCGCGCGTTCGTGCGCCACGAGGTCCTGCCCATCGCAAAGAAGCGCAACCCGCGCCTGGCCGCGAGCCTTGCCACCACCTGTGACATCCTCTCGGACGAGGACGCCTACCTCACGTCGGTGGCCGCCCGCGCCCTGCGCGACCTCACGCGCCGCGCCGACCCTGGCCTCATGGCGCTCGACGCCGCGCGACTCGCCGCGACCGAGGCGGCCATCGCGCGCCGCGTCGTGCGCGCGGCGATCCTCGAGGTGTGCCCAGAGGCGCGGCTCGAGGCGCGCCACATAGCCTCTGTGCTGCGGATTGTTGCTGCGCAGGAGGGCTCTGCCACCATCCCCATGGGCGTCGACGCCCGCGTGGGCTATGGGCTGCTCGTGCTCCGCGGCCGCGCGGCGGCGAGCGAGGCGTGCGCCGCCTGGCTCGAGGTCCCCGGGACGGACGAAGGCCCGGGCGCCGTGGGCGAGCTGGAGCTTCCCGGCGGACGCGTGCTCCGCGCGCGCCTGCTTCCCGCGCCCGAGGCGACGGACCTTCCCGCCCTCGCCCGGGCCCACGGCCTGGAGTGGGACGGCGAGTCGGTGCTCCTCGACGCCGCGGCCGCCGGCATCGACGCCACCGCAGGCGGCCGGCTCTGGGTCGACGGCCCGCGCCCCGGCGACGTGCTCTGCCCGCTCGGCATGCACGGCCAGTCGAAAAAGCTGTCCGACCTGCTCAACTCCGCGCGCGTTCCCGCAGCCGAGAAGCCCTCCGTGCCCGTGGTCCGCACGGCCCCCGCGGGAGCGGTGGTCTGGGTCGCGGGAGTCCGGGCCGACGAGCGTTGCCGTGTGGTGCCCGCGACGCGGATCCTGCTCGAGCTGACGCTCGCGAGCCGCGCCGAATAGCCCTTCTTTGCACCAAAAGCCCGCGCGACGCGCTCGCGCAGCCGCTCGCCTGTCGGTTGCGATAAAAGCATGCTCGTATCCTCGGCCGGCGCGCCCACGGTGTATCCTTATGACCTGTATCGGCAGGCGCCGCGAGAAGCGCCGCGCCGCCCACGCGCACAATCCCAGGAAGGGGACGCTCATGGAGGCACTGCACCCGGACGTTTCGGAAGTCGTGCTCAGCGAAGAGGACATCAAGGACATCGTCGCCCGCATGGGCGCCGAGATCACCGAGGACTATAAGGACAAGAACCCGCTGATCGTGGCGGTGCTCAAGGGCGCGGTCGTCTTTACCGCCGACATCATGCGCGCCATCGACTGCCCGATCGCCATCGACTTCATGGCCGTCTCGAGCTACGGCGACGGCGCAAAGAGCTCCGGCGTCGTCCGCATCGTCAAGGACCTCGACACAAAGATCGAGGGCCGCGACGTGCTCATCGTTGAGGATATTCTCGATTCCGGCCTCACGCTCTCCTACTTGATCCGCATGCTCGAGGCCCGCGGCGCCAAGTCCGTTCACGTCGCCGCCTTCCTGGTCAAGGACGTCGAGGGCAAGAAGCCCGCGGTGCACCCGCAGTACGTCGGCTCCCACGTGCCCGACGAGTTCATCGTCGGCTATGGCCTCGATTTCGCCGAGCGCTACCGCAACCTGCCCTACATCGGCATCCTCAAGCCTGAGGTCTACAGCTGATCTAGCAGTCCAAGCACCGCCTGCCGTTTCAGCCCGTCTGGCTTGGCGAGTGACGACTCGCCGGGCCCGATGGGCTGAACTGCAAAGAAGGGCCGGTGCCGCGCCCTAGTTTTACCTGAACACAGCAAGGAGCTCACTTTTGTCTGACAAGGAAGAAAAACCAAGCAAGCTGCCCCTGCCGGAGGGCCCCGAGGGAAAGAGCCCCTACGGCACCGCGCTGATTCTCGTGATCGCCATCGCGATCTACCTCATCTTTACCGTGGGCGAAAACCCCCTCGCCGCGCAGGAGAAGGTCGACACCCTGGCCGTCAACGAGTTCGTGACCGCCGTCAGCGACGACCGCGTCGAGGAGGTCACGTACAAGACCTCCGACGGCTCGGCGACGGGCAAGTACTGGCCCGACGGCTCCGGCAAGGACGACGACTCCAAGCTCATCAGGTTCAAGACCTTCTACATCGGCCACGACTCGCTCGAGGAGCTCATGGCGGCCCACCCCGACACCAAGTTCACGGTGGACACCTCCAACGACGACCTTCTGGAGACCATCCTCGTCTCGGTCGTGCCGACGGTCCTGCTCGTGGGCGTCTTTGTGTTCTACATGCGCCGCATCGGCGAGCAGAACGGCCGCTCGATGTCCTTCGGAAAGACGAAGGCCCGCACCACCGAGGAGGAGCGCCCCAAGGTCAAGTTCTCCGACGTGGCGGGCGTCGACGAGGCCGTCGAGGAGCTCCAGGAGGTCCGCGACTTCCTCTCCGAGCCCGAGCGCTACCACAAGATGGGCGCAAAGATCCCGCACGGCCTGCTCCTCGTGGGCCCTCCGGGCACGGGCAAGACACTTTTGGCCAAGGCCGTCGCCGGCGAAGCGGGCGTGCCGTTCTTCTCCATCTCGGGCTCCGACTTCGTCGAGATGTTCGTCGGCGTCGGCGCCTCCCGCGTCCGCGACCTGTTTAAGCAGGCCAAGGCCGCGGCGCCCTGCATCATTTTCATCGACGAGATCGACGCGGTCGGCCGCCAGCGCGGCGCCGGCCTCGGCGGCGGCCACGACGAGCGCGAGCAGACCTTGAACCAGCTCCTCGTCGAGATGGACGGCTTCGAGGACTCCTCCGCCGTCATCCTCATCGCCGCGACCAACCGCCCCGACATCCTCGACCCCGCCCTGCTGCGCCCCGGCCGCTTCGACCGCCGCGTGACGGTTGACCGTCCCGACGTGCGCGGCCGCGAGCAGATCCTGCGCGTTCACGCGGCAAACAAGCCCTTTGCCGAGTCCGTCGACTTCGAGCGCCTGGCAAAGATCACCCCGGGCTTCACCGGTGCTGACCTGGCCAACCTCTGCAACGAGGCGGCACTTCTTGCCGCCAGGCGCCGCCGCGCGTGCGTGGGCCCCGACGAGGTCGAGGAGGCCATGGAGCGCGTGATGGCCGGCCCCGAGCGCAAGAGCCGCGTGATCACCGCCAAGGAGCGTTCCACCATCGCCTACCACGAGAGCGGCCACGCCCTTGTGGGCCACATCCTCGAGAACTCCGACCCCATCCACAAGATCTCGATCATTGCCCGCGGACAGGCGCTCGGCTACACCATGCAGGTGCCCGAGGAGGACCACTTCCTCCAGACCCGCGAGGGCATGCTCGACCAGATCGCGGTGCTGCTCGGCGGCCGCACGGCCGAGGAGCTCTTCTGCGACGACATCACCACCGGCGCGAGCAACGACCTCGAGCGCGCGACCAAGGTGGCACGCGAGATGGTCACCCGCTACGGCATGAGCGAGGAGCTCGGCACGCAGGTCTTCGGCGAGGCGCAGCACGAGGTCTTCCTCGGCCGCGACTACGCGCAGAAGAACGACTTCAGCGCCGAGACCGCCAAGCGCATCGACGACGAGATCGAGCGCATCATGCGCGAGGCGCACGACCGTGCCCGCGAGGTGCTGGACGCTCGTCGCGACCAGATGGACACCATGGCGCGCGTCCTTCTGGAGCGCGAGACCGTGGAGGGCGCCGCCGTCGACGCCCTGCTTAACGGCACCTGGGACGAGTGCGAGGCCAACGAGGCCAGTAAGTAAAATTTGCAAAGAGGGACGGGGTTCTGTGTCACACTTTCCCGTAAATGTGACGCAGGGCCCCGTTTTTTTGTTAGGCCCCCGAAGGGAGCACGAATGAGCATCAACGAGAAGAGCTACGCCTACGGTGCGCAGAAGTCGTCCATCCGCGAGATCGCCGCCTACGGCGCCGCCCGCAAGGCCCAGATCGGCGCCGAGAACGTCTACGACTTCAGCATCGGCAACCCGTCCATCCCCGCGCCCGACGCCGTGCGCGCCTCTATCGAGCGCTCGCTCACGCTGCCGCCGACGCAGCTCCACGGCTACACCCCGGCGCCCGGCCTGCCCGCCGCCCGCGAGGCGGTGGCCGCGAGCCTGAACCGCCGCTTCGGCACCGACTACGCGGCCGGCGACGTCTACCTGACCTGCGGAGCCGCGGCGTCGCTGTCCATCACCTTCCACGCGACGGTGAACGCCGGCGACGAGGTCATCGTGATCGCGCCGTACTTCCCCGAGTACCGTGTGTGGATCGAGACCGCCGGCGCGACCTGCGTCGAGGTCATGGCCGATGCCAATACTTTCCAGATTGACGTCGACGCCGTTGCCGCCGCCATCACCGAGCGCACGAAGGCCGTCGTCATCAACTCGCCGAACAACCCGGTCGGCTCCGTCTACGCCGAGCAGAACCTCCGCGACCTCGCTTCCGCGCTTACCGCGGCCGAGGAGCGCCTGGGCACGCAGATCTACCTCGTGGCCGACGAGCCCTACCGCGAGATCACCTACGGCGCCGAGGTGCCTTGGGTGCCTGCCATCTACGACCGCACCGTCGTCTGCTACTCCTACTCCAAGAGCCTCAGCCTGCCGGGCGAGCGCATCGGCTGGGTGCTCGTGCCCAACACGAACCCTGAGCACGACGAGCTTGTGCTCGCGGTCGCCGGCGCAGGCCGCAAGCTGGGCTTCGTTTGCGCCCCTGCCATTTTCCAGCGCGTGGTGATCGACTGCATCGACGAGCCCTCCGACGTGGAGGCCTACGCCGAGAACCGCCGCGCCCTCACCGAGGGGCTCTCTGCGCTCGGCTACGAGTTCATCGAGCCGCAGGGCGCGTTCTACCTGTGGGTCAAGGCGCTCGAGCCCGATGCCAACGCGTTCTTCGAGCGCGCGAAGTCGTTCGAGCTGCTGCCTGTGCCGTCCGACTCCTTCGGCTGCACGGGCTGGGTCCGCGTCGGCTACTGTGTCGCGCACGAGACCATCGTCAACTCGATGCCGGCCTGGAAGAAGCTCGCCGAGTCGTACAAGTAGGCGCTCACCTGCCAAATCAGCCTGTCTGATTTGGCAGCTTTTTCAGCCTGTCTGATTTGGCAGTCATTTTTGCCTGGCTGAATCGGCAAGAAGGACGCCCGCCGGAGCGGCCTGCCGTCTCAGCCCGTCTGAAGTGGCGAGTGTCCTTCTTGCCAAATCAGACAGGCTGAGACGGCAGGCCTCCTACGGCTAGATAGATACCACGATAATGGTATTATTTCGCCAAATTAGATACGGCAAGGGAGGTCCTGTGGCGCCGGTGATATGCGTTCCCACCAAAGAGCTTAAGAACACCCAGAGCTTCACGGCGACTGTCCAGGAGGCAGAAGGTCCGGTTATCGTGACAAAGAACGGCAAGGAGGCGTTCGTCTCGATGTCGCTCGATTGCTACGAATCCATGGTGCGCGAGGGCGCCCGGGCGCGCCTCTATGAATCCATCGATCGGGCGGAGGCGGATATCGCCGCTGGCAGATTGATCGATGCCCGTGGAAAGAGCTCCGAGCTCCGGGCCCGGTATGGGCTATAGCGTTCGACTTGCCGACGAGGCGTCGCACGATCTTGACGGCATCGTCGCGTATCTCTGCGAGGTCCTCGCGGCCCCGGCGGCGGCTACCGAGTTGCTGGACGCTTACGACGCCTTCGTCGACGTTTTCGAAGAGTACCCCGAGGCCTACGAAAAGTGCGCCGACTCGCATCTTGCCCAGCTCGGCTATCGGAAGGCCTCGCTAAAGGGGTATATCGCGCTATACCGTACGGAGAAGAACGGGGTCGTCGTCTCTCGCGTCTTCCATCAATCCCAGGACTACGCGCGACTTGTATAGACGGCAGGCCCACCAACCAATCCAGCCAGGCAAAAACGATTGCCAAATCAGACAGGCTGAAATAGCTGCCAAATCAGACAGGCTGAAATAGCAGGTATGGTATAGTCCGTCTCGACAACTGCATATCGTCCAGGGGAGCTGGGACAGAAGGCCCGGCTGAGAGGAGCGACCCCAAGCCGCTCGACCCTTGAACCTGATGCGGGTAATTCCGACGAAGGGAGTGCGTATGACGCAGATCGATGCTGCACGTCGCGGCGAGATCACCCCACAAATCGCGCAAGTGGCCAAAGACGAGTTCCGGGATCCGGAGTTCGTCCGTGAAGGCGTGGCTGCCGGTCGCATCGCGATTCCGGCAAACATTAACCACCCGAACCTGCGCGCCTGCGGCGTGGGCGAGGGCCTTCGCACGAAGGTCAACGTCAACCTCGGCATCTCGGGCGACATCCAGGATGCGCCCCAGGAGTGGGAGAAGGTCGCCATCGCCCAGAAGTACGGCGCCGATGCCATCATGGACCTCTCCAACTCCGGCAAGACGCGCGTGTTCCGCCGTCAGCTCATCGAGAAGACCCCGCTGATGGTGGGCACCGTCCCCATGTACGACGCAATCGGCTACCTCGAGACCCCGCTCGTCAAGCTTACCGGCGACGACCTGCTGCGCGTCGTGAGGGCGCACGCCGAGGACGGCGTCGACTTCATGACGATCCACGCCGGCTTCAACCGCCGCGTGCTCGACACCTTCATGGAGACGGGTCGCCTTACCAACATCGTCTCGCGCGGCGGAAGCCTGCTGTTCGGCTGGATGATGACCACCGGCAAGGAGAACCCCTTCTACGAGCGCTTCGACGAGGTGCTCGAGATTTGCCACGAGTACGACGTGACCATCAGCCTGGGCGACGCCTGCCGCGGCGGCTCGACCTACGATGCCACCGACGCGTCCGAGGTGGCCGAGCTCGTTGAGCTGGGCAAGCTCACCAAGCGCGCCTGGGACGCCGGCGTCCAGGTGGTCGTCGAGGGCCCGGGCCACATGGCCCTGGACGAGGTCGCGGCAAACATGAAGCTCCAGAAGCGCCTGTGCCACAACGCGCCGTTCTATGTGCTCGGGCCCCTTGTGACGGACATCGCGCCCGGCTACGACCACATCACCGCTGCCATCGGCGGCGCCGTGGCCGCGAGCACCGGTGCCGACTGGCTCTGCTACGTGACGCCTGCCGAGCACCTGAGGCTCCCCGACGCCAACGACGTCCGCGAGGGCCTCGTTGCCACGCGCATCGCCGCGCACGCCGCCGACATCGCCAAGGGCGTCCCGCACGCCCGCGATATCGACAACAAGATGAGCGCCGCCCGCCGCCGCGTGGACTGGGACGGCATGTGGGAGTGCGCCCTCGATCCCGAGCGCGCGCAGGAGATCCTGGCCCAGGCGCCGCCCTCGGAGGACGGCACGTGCACGATGTGCGGAAAGATGTGCGCCGCGCGCACCGTTAACCGCATCATGGAGGGCCTGACCATCGACCTGGGAGAGGACGAGAAGTAATGACCGAGTTTGATTTCGTGGGCGCCGCGCTCGACGAGGTTCGCGCTTCTTGCCCGCTGGTGCACTGCATCACCAACTACGTGACCGTCAACGACTGCGCCAACGCGCTTCTGGCCATCGGCGGAAGCCCCATCATGAGCGACGAGCCCGCCGACGCGGCCCAGATCACGCGCATCTGCGGCGGTCTCGACTTGAACATCGGCACCCTGAACAGCCGCTCCATCGAGGGTATGCACGCCGCCGGCAAGGTCGCCGGCGAGCTCGGCCACAAGATCCTGCTCGATCCCGTCGGCGCCGGCGCTTCCGACCTGCGCACGGATACCGCGAGCGCGCTTCTGGACGAGCTGCCGGTCACGCTTTTGCGCGGCAACATGAGCGAGGTCAAGGCCGTCGCCGGCGCCGCGGCCGCCACGCGAGGCGTCGACGCGAACCCGGACGACGCCGTGACCGACGAGAACCTCGCCGAGTCCGCCGCCTTCATCCGCTCCCTCGCGGCAAAGGCCGGCTGCGTCGTGGCCGTCACCGGCGCGATCGACCTCATCGCCGATGCCGACCGCGCGTATGCCGTGCGCAACGGCCTGCCCGTCATGGGCAAGGTCACGGGCACGGGCTGCATGCTCTCGGCCATCGCACCGGCCTTCCTCGTGGCCCACGGCGACGCGCTCGAGGCCGCCGTCGCCGCGGTTGCGGCCATGGGCCTTGCCGGCCAGGTCGCTGGCAGCCGCATGGGCGAGCTCGACGGCAACGGGAGCTTCCGCACGTATTTGCTCGACGCGCTCTACAACATGACGGGCGAGCAGCTCGCGGCCGGCGCCCTCGTGCAGAGGGTCGCGTAATGGCCGCTGGAAAGAAGGACGTTCCCTGTGCCCGCGGCAAGTGGTCTGCCGAGGATATCCGCAGCTCGATGCTCCTCTATGCCGTGACCGACCGCGCTTGGCTGCGGGGCCGCAGCCTCGCCGACTGCGTGCGCGAGGCCGTGGAGGGTGGCGTTACCTTCGTCCAGCTCCGCGAGAAGAGCGCAGGGCACGACGAGGCCGCCCTTCTTGCCCGGGAGCTCAAGGCGGTGTGCGCCGAGGCGGGCGTCCCGTTCGTGATCGACGACGACGTGGCGCTCGCGGCCGAGGTGGGCGCCGACGGCGTGCACGTGGGCCAGTCCGACATGGCCTGTGCGGAGGCCCGCCGCATCTTGGGTGAGGACGCGATCGTGGGCGTGAGCGCCCAGACGGTGGACGAGGCGCTCGCCGCCCAGGCAGCCGGCGCCGATTACCTTGGTGTGGGCGCCCTGCATCCCACGCCGACCAAGCCCGATGCCGTCGACGTCACCATGGATGAGCTGCGGCGCATTTGCGGGGCGGTCTCCATCCCCGTCGTCGGGATCGGTGGCGTCGACGCGGCGAGCGCCCATGAGCTCGCGGGTTCCGGCGTGGCTGGGGGAGCGGTCGTCTCGGCGATCTTTGCCGCCGACGATTGTCGCCTCGCGTCGGCTGAGCTTGCCCGCGAGCTCGCGAAGGTCGTTTCGTGATGAGCGCCGAGGCCCTGTCCTGCCCGCGACGCCCCAAGTCGGTCCTGAGCATCGCCGGCTCCGACTCCTCGGGCGGCGCGGGCATCCAGGCGGACATAAAGACCATCGAGGCGCTGGGCCTCTACGCCCAGACCGCCATCACGGCCCTCACCGCGCAGAACACGACGGGGGTGGCTGCCGTTGCCGCCACGGAGCCCTCGATGGTCGCCGCCCAGATCGACGCCGTGTTTGCCGACATCGTTCCCGATGCCGTTAAGGTCGGGATGGTTCCGACCGGCGACGTTGCCCGAGCAATCGTCGACCGCCTGCGCGCCCATGGCGCCCGCAACGTCGTCGTCGATCCGGTAATGGTGGCAACGAGCGGCGCCGCGCTCTCGGATGAGGGCGCCGTGTCCTCCGAGCTCTTCGGCATGGCCACGGTGGTGACGCCGAATATCCCCGAGGCGGAGGCGCTCTTGGGGCGGGTGGCCCGGCGAGGGTGCCGCATTGCTTCGGAAGACGACGCCGAGCATGCGGCAAGGGCGCTTACCGAGCACTTCGGCTGCGCGTTTCTCGTCAAGGGAGGGCACGGCGCCCACGACGCCAACGACGTGCTCGTCACGCCGGCGGGTGACGTCTGCTGGCTTCGCGCCAAGCGCGTCGACAACCCGAATACGCACGGCACCGGCTGCACCCTCTCGTCCGCGATTGCCTGCGGGCTTGCCCAGGGGCTGAGCTTGGCGGCCGCCGTCGAAGGCGCAAAGAAGTACCTCGACGGTTGTCTGCGGGCCTACCTCGATCTGGGTCATGGCTCCGGGCCCCTCGATCACATGTGGCGGTTCTTCTGATCGGGAGTCCTGTTCTTGCAAGTTGGCGTCGAATTTCAACACATAAGCTCACTGGGGAGACGAATTGCGCGCTTGCGCTGTTCGTCTCCCTTTTTGCGAATCTAAGACCCCCTTTGCTTTTCTGACCGGCCATTCCCTTATCGGTCAATTGTTGTCACAACCGTCGGTTATCCTCCGAGCAAAAGGGCGGGGTTGCTATTAGTTCGAGGTCTGTTGCCGTACCCTCCCGCGTGAAGAATAAGAAACTGGAGCAGTTTTGCTTCAACAGCATGTAAAACAAATACAGGGGGGTACATGTTTAACTTCACATATTGCTGTTTACCTGATTTCGGGGTAAAAATGCAGGTATGGCATGTGCCGTTGCAACAGAATGGGGGATGGATATGAGCTCGTACGAAGAAGGTACGATTCCCGATATAACCCCCGTTGACGAATCCTTACATAGTGTCGACGAGTCCGGTGCGAGCTTCTCTCCAGAAAGATGGCCGAAGTGGATGGAGGCGGGCAGGCAAAAGGGCCCAGACCACCTCACCCCGACCCAACGTCGAATACTTGCCTTCATCGTCGAGCATCAAGCCGGCGAGGGCGCCGTGGCGCTTACAAAGCGCGAGATCGCTGCTCATCTAAAGAAGAGCGAGAAGACCGTTGACCGCCTCATTGCCGATCTCCGCCATAGGAAGCTCGTCGACTCCGCTCCTCGGTTTACGAGCGCGGGCGGGCAGGTCGCCAATGCGTATAAGGTGACGGCTGCTGTCCGCAAGAAATACCCGGTGCTGTTCGAGTAGGGCGGGCGCAGCGTCCGCGTGCTCGCGCGCACTTCTCCTCAAGTAGTGAAGGCTTCACAAGTATCGCCGAGTTTCGATAACGCATCTACCTGCGGGTTTATTAACGCGGCTGCAAGTCGTGAAGCCTTCACAGCTCGTGAAGCCTTCACGACTTTCGCTGCTGGGTAGCCCATGAGTCTTGGCCGCGCCCTCCTGCACCCTCCCCGCAAGTTGTGAAGCCTTCACAACTCTCGCCGTTTTGCGGCAACGCACCTACCTGCGGGTTTGCAAACGTGTCCGTAAGTCGTGAAGCCTTCAAGACTTGTGAAGCCTTCACAACCCTCGCGGGCGGGGAGATTCTGCAGGCAGGGAGGTTCCGCAGGACACGACTTCTACGGGCGCGGGTCGGTGGGTGCGATCGCGAGCAGGCTCGGGAGCTTTCTTCTGCATAGGGCGGTTAGGCGGTAGAGGTTGGCGGCCTGGCCGCCGTTCTCGTTGTGCTCCGCCTTTGCGCGCACAAGACCCTTAACGCGTAGAACGCGCAGGCCGTTTTCAATGGTGGCGACGGAGTATCCGAGCTCCTCGGCAAGCTTGCGCTTGCTGATCGCAATGCCTCCGTCGCTGTCGGAGGCGGCTATGTGCCGAAGGATTTGTTTTTGAGAGGGGCTTAACGAGAGGTCTGATTTCCTCCCGGTACATTTTCTCATTCTTACTTCATTCCAAAAAGCTGTTTAGTGAAGACATATAAGTTTCGAAGATGCAAGAAGGAAAATCAAAAGGAGGGGGTACATTCGGAATAAGACGAGCTATGCGAGCTGTTTAGCTAGATGTAGATATTGTGAAGCGCTCCAGGAGCCTCAAATTAATACTGGAACTAAAAAATATACCCCCTGGTCTATTATCTAGTACTCCTCGGGGGGGGGGGGTAGTCATAAGCCGCAATCATGGTAAAGGCGGTCTTCACCTCGAACTGATTGGCTTGCGCGGAATCTGATGAGGACAGCGACCAAAATTACCAATCGCGGCTTTGGGGAACCAGGGACTCCTCTATTTGCACTCATCACATAAAACATGAAGTCATGTGAAAACGCCGTCAGCGTCATTTTGCAGAAAAATAAGCAAATACGACTCTTATAGCGGTTCGACGTCTGCTTGTGCGCTGCCGCTCGTCAGAAGGAGAAGAAATGAAGATGAACCGAACGAGCGCAGCTGCTGCCGTGATCGCAGCCGGTCTGGTCGCATCTCTGGGCGCCCTCGCTCCTGCCACGGTGAGCGCCGACGAGCTGACTGCCGCAGCGCCCGCTACTACCTCTCAGTCCGCCGATGCCGAGGATCCCGCCGCCGACGTTGCTGACGGTGCTGCCGCCGATGCTGATGCTGCGCCCAGCGATGACGCCGTCGTCTCCGCAGTTTCCGCCGTCGCTTTGAGCGACGAGTCGACCACTGCCGCTCCCGAGGCGAAGGCCCCCGTTTCCGAACCCGTGGCAAAGATCGGTGAGACAGGCTACGCAACCCTCGACGATGCCGTCGCCGCCGCTAAGGATGGCGACACAATCGAGCTGTGCAAGGATGCCGAGACCAAGAATGGCTTTGGCCTTGATAGCACGAACCTTACGGTTAATGGCAATAACCATACCATTACCGCCAACAAGCTCGGCATATATCTCTACAAGGGCAGTAAACCCGCGACGCTTACGTTCAATAATGTCACGCTTAACATGACGCCTGTCGAAGGAACTCCTATGGAAGGCGGCGAAAAGAAAACCTGGGCTGTTGCTGTTCTCAACTACGATTGCCACGCGATTTTCAACAATTCGACCATCACCATGGCACAGGCTGGCAGCGTGAACACGGGTGCCTATTTCCACGCCGGCGCGAAGCTGACGCTCAATAACTCGAAGATGTCGGTGAAAGGTTTCTCCTCGAACGGCTTTGCCACCGAGACTCCGGCAACGACGCCCTATTCGACCGAGGTTAACGTCATGAGTGGTTCCGACCTTGAGATCGCGAACAATTATGCGGGATTTACCAACAACTTTCAGGTCACGGTTGATGGCTCCAAGCTCACGGATTCGAACAATCGCGCGCATGGCTCGAATGGTTCTGACTTCATTATTCGCAACGAGTCAGTCGTAAACGTGAGCGGCAATGGCTCGCATGGCATGTCCGCCCGCAACGTTTCAATCTCCGCTTCTTCTAAGGTCGCCTGCAATGACAACGGTTATTCAGGCCTCTATTTCACGGGGAAGCTCGACATTGACGGAACGTCGTCTTTGACGGTTGACCGCAATGCGGGAAAGGGCGGTGGCGGCCTCCGGGCGATGGCGTCTACTGCCACGGGTCATGTTGCTTCCGGCGCCGTGGTTGAGGTTTGCGACAATAAGCGCAATGGCCTTGAAAACAAGGGCTCCTTCACGTTCGAGGAGGGTTCTAAACTAACAATCACCGGTAACCATGAGACGGGTAACGGCGGCGGTGTCTTTAACTACGCCTCCGGCATGCTCACGCTTCCCTCCGATGCCATCATTTACAATAACCATGCTGACAAGTCCGGCGACGACATCTGCAGCAAGGGTTTTATCAGTTTTGGCGGAACGGGTGCCGACTGGACGCTGAATGACTGCAACCACACGATTGACGGCTGGTATGTTGACGGGAAGGACTCTCGTTGGTCCGCTCACGAAGAGCCCAAGTTCACGGCACTTGCCCAGCCCGGCAAGTACGAGGGTGAGGTTGCCTTCAAGGCTGCCCACGGCCTCGTGAAAGTCGACTACCAGTACGTCGGCGACAAGCCCGCGAACGCTGTGCTGCCCGATGACGACGAGGGCCTCGAGGTTGGTTCTTCCTACACCGCCCAGACTCAGGACCCCGTCGACGGCTGGACCTTCGCTGGCTGGTACACCGACGAAGCCTGCACCACCAAGTGGGTCGACGGCACTGAGCTGCCCGGCTCCATGACGCTCTACGGCAAGTGGACCAAGAACCCCGAGGCTCCTGCGACGCCTGCGGAAACCCAGAAGCCCACGACGAACAAGCCCGCAAAGAAGCAGGTAAAGAAGAGCGTCCCGAAGACCGGCGATGAGACTTCCTCAGCTTTGCCGTTCGCGCTGTTCGGCGGTGCCGCTGCCGTAATTGGCCTGGGCGTTAAATCGCGCCGCCACGAGTAAGGCCTAGTATTGTGTCCCGGGGAACCGTTTGGGTCCCCGGGACTTTTTGTTTAAGGAGAGGACAATGCGAAAACTCAAGGATGCGCTCAAGCGCGTAGCTGTGATCGGGGCGACGATGGCCCTGACGCTCGGAATGGCCGCGCCGGCAACGACGGCGCTCGCCGCGGATCTTGCGGGGGGGGTGATTCGTCGGCCGCGCTAGAGCAGAACCAAAAGACGGCGACCGAGCTCGACGAGAACCTGGAGACCAAGGTCACCCTCTCGTTCCCGGGCAAGCGCGAGGCCGAGCCGTCCGACGTTGTGTTCGTGCTTGATAAGTCCGGCGCCTCCGCGCAGATGGACATCTTCAACCAGGCCAAGGAGTTCCTGAGCCAGATTAGCCAGAAGGCCAAGGATGATGGTCTGGACATCAAGGTCGGCGTGGTCCTCTTTAACAAGGTCGGCAATGTCCAGCAGCCGCTGACCGATGTGGTTACGGGCTACGACGACATTCTGAGCGCGATGAACTCGACGGTTCGCTCCGGCACCAATATGCACGCCGGCCTTCTTGCCGCCAAGAGCATCCTTGACGCAGACACTGCTGTTAAGGCGGAGAACAAACACGTTATCCTGATCAGCGACGGCGCCACCTACCTCTACTGCAAAAACGGCGACTACACCACTCCGTATACCAGGTCCTTCGGCAGCGTCAACGGCGAGAACTCGATGGGTGGTATCTGGGAGTCTCAGAGGCGTGAGTACAATACCGACAACGCTTGGAAGAAGTTCTCCGACGGCTCCAACTTCATCTTCTCGCAGGCCATGACCAGCCCTCAGAAGCTTGCCGAGTACCTTGCCTACTACAAGGACCAGTACCAGAACTCTGACAAGAACTGGGCTCAGTACGACTACGAGTACACCGTTGAAGCGGCCAATAACGGGACCACGAACCCCATTCCCCTTGACGTGAATGCGCCGTGCAACTGTGACATCGCCTATATCAGCGCGGACGACACGTTCCAGGCGATGGCAAACGCGGGCTATGACATGAACGTCTACTTCAAGAACGAGGCTGACTTTGATGGCTCGAACTTCCTGAAGTACCTTGCCAGGATTACCAACAACGGCGAGCTCGACAAAGACTTCGCCGAGATCAGGGCTAAGCTCGTGGACAAGATCGCCGCTGGCTCGACTGTTGTGGACGTGATCGGGGCCGACTTCGACTTCGTCAACGAACCCGCAAAGATTAGCCTCACTGCCAACGGCGAGAAGCTCGCCCCCGAGAAGATCGACGATGCGACCTATGGCTTCGGCAAGCTTGCGGACGGCTCCTATAGGTTCACCTTGGGTTACGTCGATGGCGATCAGGAGATGCTCGTGCTCATGCTCAACGAGGCTGCATCCCCGAGTAGGCCGCTTGTCCTCGAGTACAGCGAGCACTTGGTCAACGTGCCCACTGAGCCCGGTACCCATACGCTAAAAGTCAACGAGAGCGCGTTCCTGAATCCCATCGATGGTTACGGCGTGTCCGGCGAGTCCTACGAGTTCCCGGTCCCGACGGTTACCTATACGGTTCCCGAGCCCGAGCAGAAGCCCGAGGACACCACGAAGCCGAGCGCGGACAACACCAAGAAGCCCGCAAAGAAGGCCAAGGGCGGCGTCCCCAAGACTGGTGACGCCACTGCGCCCGCAGCGGCGGTCGGCCTTCTTGTCGCAGGTGTGGCCGCCGGTACCGTCGGCGTGGCCGTAAGGCGTCGCAACCGCTAGTTGAACATCTCCAAATAGCACTACTAACCCCGCACTCCGCCACATAGGGGAGTGCGAGGTTTTTTGTAAAGACACCTGCCAAATCAGCCTGTCTGATTTGGCAGCGTTTTCAGCCTGTCTGATTTGGCAGTCATTTTTGCCTGTCTGGATAGAGGCCACTATCCACAGAGGCCCACCATCTCAGCCTGTCTGATTTGGCGAGAAGAACGCTCGCCACTTCAGACAGGCTGATCTTGTGGGCCGGCTGCTTGTTTATGCCGAGTGCTTGCGGACGGCGTCGAACTCGAACGTGTTGAGGAAGCGCTGCGCGCGCTCCGTGGACGGGTGGGCAAAGAAGCGCTCGGGGATGTCCTGCTCCACGATCCCGCCGCCGTCAAAGAAGAGCACGCGGTCGGCGACGGCGCGCGCGAACTGCATCTCGTGGGTCACGATGAGCATCGTCTTTCCCTCGCGGGCCAGGTCGAGGATGACGTCGAGGACCTCGCGCACCATCTCGGGGTCGAGGGCCGCGGTCACCTCGTCGAGCAGCAGGATCTCGGGCTCCATGGCGAGCGCGCGGGCGATGGCCACGCGCTGCTTCTGGCCGCCGGAGAGCTGCCGGGGGTAGCTGCCCGCCTTCTCGGTGAGGCCGACACGCTCGAGCAGGGCCCGCGCCTGCGCCTCGGCCGCCTCCCTCGCAACCCCGCGGGCCTTCATGGGGGCGAGCGTGATGTTGTCGAGCACGGTCATATGCGGAAAGAGGTCGTAGCTCTGGAACACCATGCCGACCTTTTGTCGCAGCTCAACGAGGTCGCGCTCGCCGCCGTCGACGGACTTTCCGGCTACGGACACCTTGCCGCCCTGGATGGGCTCGAGCGCGTTCAGGCAGCGCAGGAAGGTCGACTTTCCGCAGCCCGAGGGGCCGATGATCACGATGACCTCTCCGCGCTCGACCTCAAGCGAGACGTCGTCGAGGACAACGTGGTCGCCGTATGCCTTGTGCAGGTGCTCGACCTGGAGCAGAACGTCCTTCTTGTTGCTCATATTCGGTCCCCTAGTTCCATTTCTTTGACAGGTGATTTGCGAGCAGGCTGATGGGCCAGCACACGGCGAAGTACAGGAGCATGATGGTGCCGTAGACGCCAAAGACGGCGTTTGGAGAGGTCATGCGGTTTGCCTCGATGATCTGCTGGCCGACCTTCATCATCTCGATGATGCCGATCATGAGCAGAAGCGACGTGGTCTTGACCATGCGTGTTATGAGGTTGATCGCGGCGGGCACGAGCCGGCGGACGGCCTGCGGGATGATGACGTAGCGATACGCCTGCGCGCGGGTGAGCCCGAGAGCGGCGACGCTTTCGTACTGGTGGCGCGGGGTGCTCGCAAGGGCGCCGCGGACGAGGTCGCCCATTTCGCCGGTGCCCCAGAAGGTAAAGACGATGATGGCGGAGAACTCGGCGGTGAGGTTGATGCCGAGCACGCGCGTGGCCCCGAAGAACACGATGTAAAGAAGGGCGAGCTGCGGCATGATTCGGACAATCTCGAGGTAGAGGCGGCTGACGGCGCGCGCCACCGGGTTCTTCCACATCATAAAGATGCCCACGAGCACGCCCAGCACGAGTGAGAGCGCCACGCTGATGCCGCTGATCTGCACGGCGATCCAGAGTCCCTGCAACAGGCGCAGGAGGTTCGTTCCCTTAAACAGAACGTCAATCCCCAAAGCTTGCATAGCGCAGCCTCCTCTCGATGATGCTGCCGATGATGCTTACGGGCAGGAGGATGGCCAGGTAAAAGAGGACAAGCATAAGCAGGCACTCGGTCGTTCGGTAGTAGAGGCCCATGAGGTCTTTGGTCACGAACATGAGGTCCATGAGGCTGATGGCCGAGAAAACGCTGGTCTCCTTGAGCAGGAAGATCACGTTGGCGACAAAGCTCGGGAAGGCGAGGGTCACTGCCTGCGGGAGGATGACGTATTTGATGGCTTGCAGGTGGGTGAGGCCGAGTGCGAGGGAGCTCTCGCGCTGGATCGTGTCGACCGACTCGAAGCCCGAGCGGAACGACTCGGCCATGTAAGCACCGCCGTGGAGGGCCAACCCGAGCGCTCCGCAAAGCTGCGGCGTGATGGAGAAGCCGAAGCGCGGAAGGCCGAAGTAAAAGAAGAACAACTGGATGAGCAGCGGCGTATTGCGAAAGAGCTCCACGTAGGCGCAGCAAAGCTGCCGGGCTAAGGGTATGCGAAAGTGGATTACGAGCGCCACTGCGAGCCCGATGACGATCGACCCGGCGATTCCCGCCCAGCCGATGCCCACCGTGAGCAGCGCTGCGTCTTTGTACAGCGGAAGGTACTCCGCCATTGCCTGCAAGTCCAAAACAAACCCCCTCATTTGCGTGAGCGCGACTATAAACCTACCTTGCGGCTAGGAATTCTGAATTGCGCGCTTCGTAACATGGGTGACAAACGGAAGCTGCGGCACAAAGTCGCGAAAATATACGACTTAATATGAGGTTGGGGAGTATCGACCGTAGTTTTCCTCGCAAAGATGCCCGAAAACACCCCTGATACTCGATGAATCCAAATTAAGTCGTTTATTTTCGCGACTTTGATCGCGCGGCTGGTTATTCGAGCACGTTTTCATTGCTGCGCGAGTGCAACGAAATTTACGATAACTCATTATCTAAAAGCTTGAATTCCATATCTCCGCAGGTAGACGTACTGTTTTCTGTAAGACACCGTTTCGTAACACGAATTCCTATTGTTTTGCTAGGAATTGAGTGCTTTACTCGACCCCGCCATTGCAAAGCGCCGCGCGCATCGAGCGCCGCGGCCGAACCACAAGGAGAGAACATCATGGCAACCAGCATTTCCCGTAGGCACTTCCTCGCGACCGCGGCGACCACCGCCGCGCTTCTGGGCTCCATCGCTCTTGGCGGATGCAGCATTAGCGCCACCTCCGACGGCGGCAACTCCGGCTCCGATTCCAGCGCTTCCAGCCAGTCCGGCTTCCGCTCCCTCGACGACATCAAGAACTCCGGCAAGATCGTCATCGGCGTCTTCTCGGACAAGAGCCCCTTCGGCTACGTCGACGAGAATGGCGAGTATCAGGGCTACGACGTCGAGCTCGCGCGCCAGATCGGCACCGACCTGGGCGTCGACGTCGAGCTCGTCTCGACCGAGGCAGCCAACCGCGTCGAGTACCTCGAGACCAACAAGGTCGACCTCATCCTCGCCAACTTCACCGTGACCGACGAGCGTGCCGAAAAGGTCGACTTTGCCGAGCCGTACATGAACGTCGCCCTCGGCGTCGTCTCGCACAAGGACAACGTCGTGACCGACCTCTCGCAGGTGGGGGACCGCACCGTCATCGTGATCTCGGGCACCACGGCCGAGACCTACCTGACCAAGCACAACCCCGACCTCAAGCTTGAGAAGTACGACACCTACGCCGCCGCGAAGACCGCCTTCGAGAACAACAAGGACGCCGTCTGGGCCAACGACAACACCGAGGTCATCGCCTTTGCCAAGTCCTCCGGCTCTGACGAGTACGTTGTCGGCATCGACGAGCTGGGCGATAAGGACACCATCGCGCCGGCCGTCGCCAAGGGCAACTCCGAGCTGCTCGACTGGGTCAACAACGAGCTCTACACTCTCGGCGGCAAGAAGTTCTTCCACGCCGACTACGAGAAGACGCTGCTGGACACCTACGGCGCCGACTACGAGGACACCCTCGTTCTCGAGCCTGCCGCGAAGTAGCTCTGCCGCGAAGTAGCGCCGCCGCGGTCTTGGGCGTCCTCCCGTGTCCGGCCTTCCTGATTTGGCGAACTCCCTTCTTGCAAAATCAGGCAGGCCGAGACGGCGGGAGGGCGCTCGCCGTGACTAAAATAGGGCCGACGACCATTGGCTTGGAGGCCCCCATGATTCGCATCGCCTGCGACGTTCACACGCACACGCTCTTTTCCCGCCACGCGTACTCGACCCTCGAAGAGAACGTCCGCGCAGCCTCGGCCCAGAATCTCGAGCTTCTGGGCGTGACCGACCACTTCTCGTGCATGCTCTTTGACCAGCAGACTCTCAAGAACTTCCAGTACTTCATCAACATGATCGCCTGGCCGAAGGAGTGGATGGGCGTTCGCCTGCTTCATGGCTGCGAGGCGGACATCGTCGACGTCGAGGGGCATCTGTTCGGCTGGGACATTCCGGTGACGGCCAACATCACCGAGGAGCCTCGCCCCGAGACGACTCTGAAAGAGAAGTGCTTCTCGGCCTGCGACTACGCGATCGCGAGCATCCACCGCGCCGATTTCTGCGATAACGCCACCCGCGCCCAGAACACGCAGATGTACATCAACGCGCTGCAGGACCCCAAGGTCTTGATTCTTGGGCATGTGGGGCGCTCGGGCGTAGACTTCGAGCTCGATCCGGTGCTCGAGGCGGCTCGCGACCTGGGCAAACTCATCGAGATCAACGAGTCAAGCATTGCCGAGCCGGTAAAGGCAAAGAAGTCGCTTCATCGCTGCGAGGACGTCGCGCGCCGCTGCGCCGAGCTCGGCTGCATGGTGAGCTTCGGCTCCGACGCGCACATCTCGCCAAAGATTGGCGGCTACGCGAAGACCAAGAAGCTCCTCGAGTCCGTCGACTTCCCCGAGGAGCTCGTCGCGTGCGCCAGTGCCGAGCGCTTCCTCTCGCTTCTCCCGTAACCTCTGACTGATCGCCCTGCCAGTCCAGCCGTGCTGATTTGACGAGTGGTCTTCTTGCAAAATCAGCACGGCTGAGATGACAGGGCGCCCGTTTCAGCCAGGCAAAAATGACTGCCAAATCAGACAGGCTGAAAAAGCAGGTCGGGTTTACAGGTCGATTCTCAGCTCGACGGGGCAGTGATCGCTGCCAAAGACGTCGCCGTGAATGCTCGCGTCAGCCACGCGGTCGGCGACGTCGTCGCTCACCAGGAAGTAGTCGATGCGCCAGCCTGCGTTGTTCTTGCGCGCGTTGAAGCGGTAGCTCCACCAGCTGTAGGCGCCGGTGACGTCAGGGTGCTGCGCGCGGAACGTGTCGGTGAAACCGGCGTCCAGAAGCGCCCCGAAGCTCGCGCGCTCCTCGTCCGAAAACCCGGCGTTTCCGCGGTTCGACTTGGGGTTCTTAAGGTCGATCTCCTGGTGCGCAACGTTGAAGTCGCCGCAGGTGACCACCGGTTTTTGCGCAGCAAGCCCCACGAGGAACTCTCGGTAGGCAGTGTCCCACTCAAGCCGCTCGTCGAGGCGCGCCAGCTCGTTTTTGGCGTTGGGCGTGTACACGTCCACGAACCAGTATGTTGGGAACTCGAGCGCGCACACGCGCCCCTCGTCGTCGGCGCACGCGCAGCCGATCTGGCGGACGACCTGCAGCGGCTCCTGACGGCTAAAGACCGCCGTGCCCGAATAACCCTTGCGCGCGGCGTAGCTCCACGTCTGCGTGTACCCGGGGAGGTCGAGCTCGAGCTGGCCCTCCTGCAGCTTCGTCTCCTGCAGCGCAAAGACGTCGGCGTCGAGCGAGCGGAACACGTCCGTAAAGCTCGGGTCCTTCTTTACAACGGCGCGCAGGCCGTTCACGTTCCACGAGACGAGCTTGAGCATGTGCTTCTCCTTGGCTGGCTGTTTGACAGCTCGTTTGTACCTGTCCGCAACCGGCCGGTCAAGCCGCGCCGCTAGCCGATGGTGATATAGCCGTCCCAGCCGTTGGGACCCTTGGGGCCGGCGTCGCGTGCGCCAAAGACGAACTCGCGCAGGCGCGGCAGCTCGCGCACCGCCTGCTGCCAGCCCATCTGATAAGAAGCCTCGAGCTTGGCGGGGTTCACCGTCGTGCTGCTCACCGGCATGTGGTCGGGGTAGATGATCAGGCACTTTCCCTCCGCGGCGAGCCCCTCCACACGGTCGAGCTCGGCGTTGTAGCGCTCCCAGCGGGAAAGAAGTGCCTGCCGCAGGTAGGGGTGATCTGCCGCCGCGCGCTTGATCACGGCCGCCTCGGCCTGCGTGGGTTCGGTCTTGCGGTAGCCCTTCTCGCGCGTGGCCAAAAAGACGAACTTCTGGTAGCCGGCGGCCTCCGCGATGCACACGGGGATGCCGGCGCCCTGCCCCAGGCCGCCGTCGTAGAGGATGCGGCCGTCCACGGGCTTGGGCTTCATCATGCCCGGCAAGGTCGAGCTCGCGCGGACGAAATCGATGAGGGCCATGAGGTCGGTCGCGTCGTTGCGGCAAAAACGCACCGTGCGCCCCGTGTCGCGGTCGAAGGCCTGCAGGCCGAGCCCGGCGGGGTTCGCGGAGAAGGTCTCCCAGTCGAAGGGCAGCACGCCCTCGCGGACGGCGCCCTCGTAGAGCGCGTCGGCGTCGAAGTAGCCCGTGCCCTGCGCGATCGACGGGAGGCCTACGTGCCCGCTTACCCAATCGGTCGCGGCGAACGCGGCCTTTGTGCGCTTGGGGTCGCGGCTCAGGTAGTCGACGGTGTTGCTCGCGCCCGCGCTCACGCCGCACACGTAGTCGAAGTAAATGCCGTTGGCAAGAAGCACGTTGGCCATCGCGGCGGTGTAACCCGCCCTATAGCCGCCGCCCTCAAAGACGAGGGCGCAGTCGGTCACGTTACTTACGAGCTTCTCCACAGCTAAAGCCACCTTTCCGATTCGATTCAACAGAAGGTATGTACCCAAACGCGCCGCGGGCACGAACTATACTTCGAGAAAAACCAGGGCGAGGAGGGGCACATGACACATACGATCACGGACCCGGTTGAGGCGGCGGCGCAGCTCAAGGAGCGCGTCGACGCGGCAAAGAAGGTTGTTTTCTTTGGCGGGGCGGGGGTCTCGACGGCCAGCGGCATCCCGGACTTCCGCAGCGAGGACGGCCTGTACAGCCAGCACTTCAAGTACCCGCCCGAGACCATGCTCGGCCACCAGTTCTTCTGCGAACACACGGCGGAGTTCTACAGGTTCTACCGTGAGCGCATGATCGCGCTCGAGGCGAAGCCGAACCAGGCGCACAAGAAGCTCGCTGAGCTCGAGGCCGAAGGAAAGCTGACCGCCGTCGTCACGCAGAACATCGACGGGCTGCACCAGGCGGCCGGGTCAAAGAACGTCTTTGAGCTGCACGGCTCCGTGCACCGCAACATTTGCCAGCGCTGCGGCGCGGCGTACTCGGCCGAGTGGGTCCTCGGGCGGGAGAACGACGACGCCGACGGCGTGCCCCGCTGCCCCGAGTGCGGCGGCCTCATAAAGCCCGACGTCGTGCTGTACGGCGAGAGCCTCGACGAGCGCGTGATCGAGGGCGCCGTGGACGCCATCGCCGACGCGGACCTCCTGATCATCGGCGGAACGTCGCTTGTGGTGTACCCGGCGGCCGGCCTTGTGCAGTACTTCCGCGGCGACGACCTCGTCATCGTGAACAAGCAGCCCACGCCGCGGGACCGCGCCGCCAACCTCGTGTGCACCTGCGACATCGCCCGTGCGTTCGACTTCTGAGGACGTTGCGCACGGCGTTCGGAGCGCAACCTCCCAGCGGGTACAATTGACGTGTTTTTGACTTTGACTCGAAAGGGGAGCGGCACATGCTCAGGGAGAACCGCGCCGTCTGGCGATGCGGAAAACACGAGATCAGCCTCGCGCGCCCGCGCGTCATGGGCGTGCTCAACGTGACGCCCGACTCCTTCTCGGACGGCGGCGAGAACCTCGATACCGAGGCGGCCGTCACCCACGCCCTCAAGATGCTCGACGAGGGCGCCGACATCATCGACGTGGGCGGGGAGTCCACGCGCCCGGGGCACCGCCCCGTGTCCAGCGAGGAGGAGGCCCGTCGCATCGTCCCTGTGGTCCGCGCGCTTGTGGCCGAGGGGGCCGTGGTATCGGTAGATACCCGCCACGCCGACGTGGCAAAGATCTGCATGCGCCTCGGCGCCGCCATCATCAACGACGTGACCGGCTTCACCGACCCAAAGATGGTCGAGGTCGCCGCCGAGTCCGACTGCGGCTGCCTCGTCATGCACTGGGACAAGGCGGGCCTCGGTACGCGCCAGTCCGCGCCCACGCGCAAAGAAGTGCAGCTCGACGACTCGCGCCCCGCGCGCCGCTCCGCGACCGTGACCATGGGCACAGGCGTTTCTCAGCACCGCTTTACCCTGCCTGACCAGGCGCCCATCATGCGCCAGATCATGGGATTCCTCGGCGACCAGGCCCGCACGCTCATGCGCGCGGGGATCTCGCACGACCGGATTTGCATCGACCCGGGCCCCGGCTTTGACAAGTTCGCCGACGAAGACGTGGTCATCCAGCGCGCCACGCGCTCGATGGTCTCGATGGGCTACCCGCTGTGCACCGCGGTGAGCCGCAAGCGCTTTGTCGGCGCCGTTTCGGGCGTGGACGAGGCCGTCGAGCGCGATGCCGCCACGCAGGGCATCTGCATCGCCGCCGTGGCCAACGGCGCGCGCATCCTGCGCGTCCACGACGTCGCCGGCTGCGCCCAGGCCATCAACGCGTACTGGGCCGTCAGCGAGAAGGACCCGCGCCAGGGCTTCGTGAGCCTCGGCTCCAACGTGGGCGACCGCGTGGCCAACCTCACGCGCGCCGTGCAGCTCATCGACCAGATCCCGCTCACCTGCGTGGCCAACGTGAGCCACGCCTACGAGACCGAGCCCGCCTACGGCATCGCCACGCCGGTGGCCAACTGCGTGGCCGAGATCCGCACCGAGCTCCACCCGCTCGTGCTCATGGGGCACCTGCTCAAGGTCGAGGACCAGCTCGGCCGCAAGCGCGACCTCGAGCGCGACCCAAAGAAGCCCGGAAACGCCGCGCGCATCATCGACTGCGACCTCGCGTGGGTCGAGGGCGAGACGCACCAGGGCCGCAAGCTCACCTTGCCGCACCCGCGCCTCGGCGAGCGCGACTACGTGATCGTCCCCATGGAGGACCTCATGCACAACCCGACGCGTTTCCTCGAGCACGGCGGCGTCGAGGTCTTGCCGCGTGAGGACCGCGTGGGCGCCGTCACGTCTGATCTGGGGGAGATTTCATGGGTGTAGCTGCTGTTTTGCGTCCCGGCGTGCCGATGGGCTTCATCGACGGCGTGCCGTTCGTGGCGGCGCTCGGGGCCGCGGAGGCCATGGGCGCGCGCGTCGCGTGGCCCCACGACGTCGTGGGGGAGGACGGCGAGCCGCTCGCCCACGTGGCCACCCGCGCGGGCTACGACGACGAGGGCATCTATGTGACCTGCGAGCTCGAGGGCGACGCCGCCGGCGAGGCGGCCATGGACGCGGCCGCCGCCCGCGTGGACGCTTGGGCCGCCAAGGTCGCCGCCGGCAGCAAGGCCGGGCCCCTGGCCGCGGTGCTCGAGGAGTACTTCGACGCCTGCCTGCTCATGGGCAAGTCCGTCGCCGTCGTGCGCAACGACGGGACCATCGCCTGCAAGGGCACGCTCGCCGGAATGGACATCTGGGGCCGCGTGACCGTCAAGCTCGTGGACGGCCGCGACGTGGAGATCGCTCCGGGGCAGGCCTCGGTGCGCGCGCTTTAGGGCTTCTTGCTTTTAGGGCTTCTTGCCGGTATTTGCGCTACTTGGCCTGCCTCAGCCAGATCTCGCGGATGCCGCGCAGCGTGAGGTCGGGGTCGATGGCGTCAAAGAGGTCCGTCGCGGCGCTCACGGTGCGCGCGAGGCCGCCGGTGCCCACCACCGTGGCGTCGGGGCAGCCGAGCTCGGCCTTGATCCTCGAGACGAGGCCCTCGGCCTGCGCCGCCGCGCCGATGACGAGGCCGGACTGCATGGCGGTCTCGGTCGTGTCGCCAAGCGCGCGGCCCGGGGCGATCACGGGAATGCTCGCGAGCTTTGCCGCCTTCGAGAAGAGCGCGTTTGCGCTCAGCATGAGGCCGGGGCTGATGGCGCCGCCGCGGTACGCGCCGCGCTCGTCCACGACGTCGATGTTCGTCGCGGTGCCGAAGTCCACCACGATCACGGGCGCGCCGTAGGTCTGCTCGGCGGCGATGGCGTTGGCGATGCGGTCGGCGCCGACGGTCACGGGGCGGGGCATGTCGATGGGCATGCCGTAGTCGGCGACGGCGCTCACGATGACGGGCTCGCACCCGAGCTGCTCCTGCAGGCATACCCACCAGGCACGCTGCAGGGCGGGGACTACGCTCGCCACGGCGGCGTCGGTCACGTCGTCGAGGTCGTAGCCGTCCTTGGCGAAGTAGCCGTAGAGGCGCGAGTGGAGCATATCCGACGTGTCGGTCGCGGCGGTGGCCATGCGCCAGCCGTGCTCCAGGCTCCCGTCGTCGTTGAAGAGGCCGAGCGTTGACTGGGTGTTTCCCACGTCGATGGCAAGGAACATGGCGGTGACCTTTCGTCGGCTGCGCTGATTGCGCGGTGCCAGACAACTGTAACGCAAATCTCCACATAACGTACGAACGGTGCCGCGCGAGTTCTGCTAAACTCGAAAAGCTTGACTGCCCTGGTCGGTACCAGGGCAAAACCCCTGCCCTGGTCGGAACCAGGGCCGACGAACAGGAGTCCTGCTATGAAGCAAGGTATTCACCCGAATTACGTGGAGTGCACCGTTCGCTGCACCTGCGGCAACACGTGGACCACGCGTGCCACCAAGTCCGAGATGACCATCGATCTCTGCGACAAGTGCCACCCGTTCTACACCGGCCAGCAGAAGCTCGTCGACACCGGCGGCCGCGTCCAGCGCTTCGCCGACAAGTTCGGTGGCGCCGCTGCTGCCCAGCTCAAGAAGGCTGAGGAGGCCAAGGCTGCCAAGGCCGCCAAGGCTGCTGAGGCCGAGGCCGCCCGCAAGGCCGCCGCTGAGGCCAAGGCTGCCGCCAAGGCCGCTCGCGCTGCTGAGTACGAGAAGAAGGCCGCTGCCGAGGCCGCCAAGGCTGAGGCCGAGGCTCCCGCCGCTGAGGTCGCCGAGACCGAGGCTGCTGCCGAGTAGCGCATAGCTTCATCGCATCGCAGAAGGGCCCCGAGCATCGCGCTCGGGGCCCTTTTTGCATCTGGAAAGAAGTGCCTGCCCGCCAAATCAACAGGCTGAAAACGCGGGTCAGGGGCGGCGGAGGAGGTAGGTGTCGGTGAAGGTCACGGTGTCGGAGTAGGGAATAAAGAGGAACGACGTCGTGTGCTCGTAGCGGGTGGTTACCTTAGCGACGACGGCTGTCGGGTCGCCGCCGACACCGAACTCGAGCTCGACCTCGACCGTGCCGCTCGGTTGGTCGGGCAGCGTCCCGCGGAACACGAGCCCGTCCTCGGCGGAGTCTTCGACGTAGGCCGCCGTGAGCGCGACCTTCTGGAGCTCCTCGTCGCCCTTGGACGTCTTTGCGTCGCGCGAGGGCTGGTCGTGCAGGTGCGCGAGCACATCGACGGTGCCGACGAGCTGCGCCCCCGATCCGTCGAAGCTGCCGGTGCCCTCCTGCGAGCCTATGGTGAGCGAAAGCGGCGCGTCGACAGCGGCCAGGCACTTGCCGCCGCCCGTCTCCTGCGACTGGAACGTGCCTTCCCACGTGCCGAACAGCGGCGAGAAATCCCGCGCCTTCGCGTCGGCGGGCACGCTCATCTGCGTGATCTCCCACAGGCCGTTGACCGAGCGGAACGAGAACGTGGCCTCGATCTGGCAGGCGCGCTTGTCGAAGGCGCCGTCCTTCTCGCAACTCAGCTTGACGACGTCCGTCTTTGCGTTGGTATCGAACTCGGATGAGACGACCTCGACCTTCCCGTCGGCGTAGATTCCCGCGAGGCTGAGCTCGCCGGTTCCGCTACTCGCCCCGCCGGTGGTGGGCAGCCCCTGCTCAGCGCGGTCCAGAAGGTCGCGGATATTGGCCTTTACCTGCGCCTCGTCCACGCCGGCGAGCGGCTCGAACGAGAGGCTCGTATCGCTTTCCTGCCCGATGGCCGTCCAACTCCCCGAGACCTTGGCAAAGCCGAGGGAAGCCTCCTTGGTCGCGCGAACCGAGTCGTTCTCGTAAGTGGCGACGACCGTCGCCGTGGCGTACGCTGAGGCGCCGAACTGCGCGGAGGCGGGGTCGGCCGCGGAGTTCGTGCGGTGCGCGGACTTGACCTTGACGTCAACGAGCCGCAGCTCATCGGGGTTGCCCCACAAACCGCCGTCGTAGTCGGGAGCGGCAACGCGTGACCGGGCGTCAGCCACGATCACGTCGTCGGCCGGGACGCTCGCGGCGTGTGCCCCGGCGAAGGCAAGAAGCACAATGGCGACTGCCGCGAGCGCGGCGCCGATGGCGAAGGGCACGCGGTGCTCACAGATGTAGGCGCGCGCCTCGGCGAGCTTCGGGGACTGGGCGAGGGGCTTTTGGGCCCGCTCTTGCACGGCGGTTTCCTCGGGCGCAAAGATGACGGGCCGCTCGCGCGTCGGCTCGAGCGGGTCGGGGCGGTCGAGCTCGCTCGTCTGGGCGGCGGGCTCCTCCTGCGGGGCCTCGGGCTTCTTGCCGTTTTTCTCAAAATCGTCCATGCGTCTCCAATCCGTATACGCACAGTTTCCCACAGCGCGCGGCCCTTCGCGCCGGGCGCGACCCAAACAGGGGACGTGAACAGGGGACGTAGCACCGTCCCCTGTTCACGTCTGTTGAATACTTGTCCGCCCTGCGTCCGGGGCGTGTTGCCTTGTCACTGGGGTATCCTATGAGGGTTAACGCGAGGAGGGCATAGATGTACCTGAGGATGGACAAGTTCTAGCTGGGTCGACCCCACGGGGCCGCGCCCCATCTAGTTATGCCTATACCTTATTTATCGAAGGAGCACCATAATGCCCGAAAAGCTTGAAAAGATTATTGCCGCGTACGAGGAGCTCGAGCAGAAGCTCATGGACCCCGCCATCGCCTCGGACCCCAAGGAGTACGCGCGCCTGGCCAAGGAGCACGCCAGCCAGACCGAGCTCGTCGAGAAGGCCCGCGAGTACCTCGGCGCCCTCGACGACATCGATGCCGCCAAGGAGATGCTCCACGAGACCTCCGACGCCGAGGAGAAGGCCATGCTCCAGGAGGACATCGCCGACAACGAGGCCAAGCTCCCCACGCTCGAGGACGAGATCAAGATTCTGCTCATCCCGGCCGACCCCAACGACGAGAAGGACACCATCGTCGAGATCCGCGCCGGCGTGGGCGGCGACGAGGCCGCCATCTTTGCCGGCGACCTCTTCAAGATGTACGAGCGCTTCGCCGCGTCCAAGGGCTGGAAGGTCGAGATCCTCTCCAGCAGCCCGTCGGACGCCGGCGGCTTCAAGACCATCGAGTTCAAGGTCACGGGCGATAAGGTCTACTCCGTGATGAAGTACGAGTCCGGTGTCCACCGCGTCCAGCGCGTCCCCAAGACCGAGAGCCAGGGCCGCATCCAGACCTCCACGGCCACCGTCGCCGTCCTGCCCGAGGCCGACGAGATCGACATCCACATCGAGCAGTCCGACCTGCGCATCGATACCTACTGCGCCTCCGGCCCTGGCGGCCAGTGCGTCAACACGACCTACTCGGCTGTGCGCATCACGCACCTGCCCACCAACACCGTCGTGCAGTCCCAGGACCAGCGCTCGCAGATCCAGAACCGCGAGGTCTGCATGCAGATGCTGCGCGCCCGCCTCTACGAGATGGAGCTCGAGCGCCAGCAGGCCGAGCAGGGCGCCGAGCGTCTCTCGCAGATCGGCCACGGCAACCGCTCCGAGAAGATCCGCACCTACAACCAGCCGCAGGACCGCGTGACCGACCACCGCATCGGCTTCAACTCCACCTACAACGGCGTGTTGCTGGGCACCAACCTCTCCGACGTGATCGAGGCCCTCGCGGCCGCCGAGCGCGCCGAGAAGCTCGCCGAGCAGGTCTAGGGCGTTTTTCCAGCCGAGTTACGAATCCGAGGGACGGTCATGGAGCAGGGAACGCAGTGGGTCAAGGATTTTGAGCTGGGCGAGCCGGCGCTCGTGTGCCGCTGGCGGATCGCCGGCGGGCGCCTGCCGCTCGAGAACCGCCACCTGCGCGCGCTCGGTGCGCGCACCGTTGTGGGCCGCCCTGTCTCCACCCAGCTTCTGAGCTGGGCCAAGCAGCACATCGAGTGGACGCTGGCCGACGGCTCCGCCGCCAATCCCGATGGCGTGCTCATGCTCCTGATGGACGCCGAGGGCCGCGCGGCCATGTCGGTCGGCCCCTACGAGCCGCTTGCCAATACCTCCGCCGCCGCGCTCGCCGAGCGCGCCGCGTCCAGCGCCCGCGAGCGCACCGAGACCGGCGTCGCGCCCGAGACTCTTTGGGCCGTGCGCGACGGTGGGCTGGTGTGGGGCGTGGCGGACGACGCCTACGCCCACGGCGCGGCGAGCCTCGTGCTCGACCTGGCGTCCACGCTTGACATCGAGGTCGCGCGCGACGCCGCGCTTCTGGACGTCGCCGCGTCCGGTGACCTTTCCGAGCAGGTCTTCCTTTGCAGCGACGAGCACGGCGTGGTGCCCGCCGCAGGCGCCTCGGACGCCATGGTGCAGCGCCTTTCTGCCGGCTACCAGAAGCTCCTCGAGCACGAGCGGGCGCAGCGCTAAGCCGCCGACTCGACCCACCTACAAAGAAGAACGCGCGGGCTGCGGAGTATCCGAAGCCCGCGCGCTTTTATCTGCCGATTAGGCGCACTTCGCTGCCGCTAGGCGGTCCGGAAGCTCCAGGCGCTCGCGGCCTCGCTGCAGACCGTCGACAAATCCCAGGTCTTTTGGCTGCGGGCCCAGCTGTTCGAGTCGTGGACCACGGCCTTGCCGTCCGCATCGAGCTTCTCGATGGCGATGAAGTGGCCGGAACTCGTGAAGTGCCCTGGGTTCATGATGCAGATCACCGGACGGCCCGCCTCGAGCTCGGCGCGCAGCACCGACTCGCTCGGCGTGAGCTGCTTGCCGGCAAGGCCGAGCGACGCGGCGCCGTCCGTCATAAGCGACCAAGAAGAGCCGTTCTGCTCGGTTGCGTAGCCATGCTCGGTCGCGAACTGCGCCATCGAGACGGGGTCCATGTCGGTCGCGCCCGTGAGCTCAATGTAGACCATGCACAGCGCGGTGGGGCCGCAGCCCTGCAGGCGCATGCGCCCGCCCGAGTAGGTCTCGTGCGACCACTGCGGGTCGATCTGGTACAGGTACGGCATCTGGCCGCGGGTCCACTGATCGCGCGGGGTGCTTGTGGGCTCGACGAGGTTGCGCGTCGTGTCGTCGACGGCGCCGACGATGGCCTGGGCCTGGACCTGTGCGTCGGCCGTGGCCGCGGCGTCGAAGGCGGCCTGGCGCTCGGCGATGACGTTTGCGCGGACGCACAACACGGCGATGACGACGGCCGTGGTCCCGACGAAGGCGAGCGCTCGCTTGGGGTGACGCGCGCATGCGGGCAAAAGCCAGCGCACAAAGGCCGCGAGCCCCCGAGCGATGACGTGCAGCAGGGCAAGAAGTGCGCGCAGGATGGCGGCGAGGACGCGCCCGAGCCCGCGCAACAGGGTCCCGGCGATGGCGACGGCCCCGGCACCGGCACCGGACTCGCCGGAGTAGCCGCTCCTCGACCCGCTCCGGCCGGCGAGAGGATCAGCGACGGGCGCGCGCCGCGGCTGCCTCGAGGGGGCCGCGGGCTGCGCGGCGCCGGCTCGCCGCCCCGTGTCGCGCGAGGGCGCCTGGCCGGACCTCTGCGCCCTTCTTGCCGCGCGCTCTTCTTTGCGGGCCAAAAACTCGTCGTCGTTGCGCATCCGATGCCCCCTCTCGGTCAACGCGACTAAGTAGACGTTTAAACAGCGCAAATAATACCATCATGGTGTCTCTCGGGCGCGTTTGGCCGGGTACCCGGGGGTATATTCGCGTTACTGACGGGCATTTTTGCTCCGTTTGGCAACTTAACAGTAACTAAACACTTCGATTGCATTTAGGATAATGTTCGGTTTTTACCTTGGGACGACTGTCGAGCCGGAGGGTACCATGCGCAACGTTGGAGTTCGAGAGATTAGCCGTATAACTGGCTTTTCGCCTGCGACGGTTTCCAATGCCCTCAACAATAAACGCGGAGTAAACAAAGACACCGCCGAGACCATTCGCCGGGTGGCCAAGGAGCTCGGCTACGAGCGCACCGAGCGTCTCGACCATATCCGATTCGTCCTTGCCCGAAAGTCCGGAAAGATTCTCGACGAGGGCACCTTCCATCCCGGTGTGATCGAGGGCGTCGAGCGCGTGGCAGCCCAGTACAAGCTGCAGACGACCTTTACCACTGTCGAGCTCGGCAACCGCGACGCCGCGGCCAAGCAGGCCTACGAGATCACGCACGACATGAGCAACGGCATCGTGCTTTTGGGCACCGAGATGACGGAGGAGGATTACGCCCTTTTCCGCGATCCGCAGGCGCCGCTCGTCGTCGTCGATGGCTGGTCCGACAGGTACTTCTTTGAGTCCGTGGTCACCCAGAACGAGAACTCGGCTTTCCGCGCCGTTACCTACCTGGCAGAGCACGGCCACAAGGAGATCGGCTACATCGCGGGTAACTACCGTATAAAGAACTTCCCGCTGCGCGAGCGCGGCTATCGCAGGGCAATGCGCGAGGCGGGCCTTGACATCAATCCGGCGTGGCGCGTCGAGGTGGGTACCACCGTGAACACCTCCTATGACGCCATGAAGTTGTGGCTCTCTAGGAACCCGCAGCTCCCGACGGCCTTCTTTGTGGAGAACGACATTATGGCCCTCGGTTGCATGAGGGCCATGGCGGAGCGCGGAATCCAGATTCCCGACGACGTGAGCGTGATCGGCTTCGACGACCTGCCGTACGCGAGCATCTGCAACCCGCCGCTGACCACGGCGCGCGTCCCCAACCGCGAGATGGGTGAGATCGCTACCCATCGCCTCATGGAGCAGATCCGCGAGCCGCGCGACTATACCTGCGTCACGCACCTCTCGACCACCTTCATCGAGCGCCAGTCGGTCAAGTTCCTCTAGGCGCGCGGACCCCAACCGAATTCAAGCCCTTAGTCGGCGCCGGTACCCCCGGCGCCGACTTGTGTAAAACTCGACAGATTACGTGCGGTGTCAATTCGTATTGCACAGACTGTGCAATACTACTCGGGTTGTGCAATAACGACGAAAGGGCCCGATGCCCACATCAGACTGCCTGGTCAGCAACGACCGCCGCAGCGTCCGCACCCGCGCCGCGCTGCGCCTTGCGCTCGCGCAGGAGATCGACGCCACCGGCGACCTCACCCGCGTGACCGTGACCGCTGTCACCGAGCGCGCCGGCGTGACCCGCCGCACCTTCTACTCCCACTACAAAGACATCCCCGACCTCGTTACCCAGATCGAGAACGAGGCCTTGGCCGACCTGCGTGTTCACGTGGAAAGAATTGCGCAGTGCCACCTGGGGCACCTTTCCGAGTCGCTACAGGCGCACGAGCCCGCCCCCGGGTCCGAGTGCCTGCTGCGCGCCGTCGCCGAGCGCGGCGAGTATCTGCGTCCGCTTCTGGGCGACGGGGGAGACCCGGCCTTCGCCGAGCGCCTCAAGCGCATGGCTTACGACGCCGTGGTGGGCCGCGCGCTCGACGGCATCGACGTCCGCGCGATGGGCTCGTTCTTTGACTATTACCTGACCTTTGCCATTTCCGCAGAGGTGGGGGTGCTCCTGCGCTGGCTCGAGGGAGGCATGCGCGAGAGCGTGGAGGCCATGGCGCGCCTCATGACCGCGCTCATGTTCGTCCGCCCGGGCGACCTCTACGGCAACCCCATCGACTTCGACATCCCGGGCTTTGCCCTGGCCATCATGCGTTGTGAGGAGAATCACGATGTCCGATAAGACCGCTTCGTCCATCAAGGCTGAGAAGGCCGCCCGCCAGGCCTTGGAACTCAAACAGGAGGGCGCCGAGCTGTCTCCGGCGCGCCCCTACGACCTCACCTATGCCCACCTGCGCCTGGGCATCGACGTGGGCTCCACCACCGTCAAGCTGGCCGTCATCGACGACAACGACAACCTCATCTACGCCAACTACGAGCGTCACCACACCGACGTGCGCGCCACGGCCAAGGAGCTCTTTATCCGCGCCCAGCGCGTCATCGGCGACGCCCCCATGCGCGTGTCCATCACCGGCTCCGGCGGCATGCTGCTGGCCAAGTGGCTCGGCCTCGAGTTCGTCCAGGAGGTCATCGCGAGCAAGCGCGCCGTCGAGACGCTCATCCCGCAGACCGACTGCGCCATCGAGCTCGGCGGCGAGGACGCGAAGATCATCTACTTCGACAACGGTATCGAGCAGCGCATGAACGGCACCTGCGCCGGCGGCACGGGCGCCTTCATCGACCAGATGGCGTCGCTTCTGCACACCGATGCGACCGGCTTGAACGAGCTCGCCAAGGGCGCCACGCGCATCCACCCCATTGCCAGCCGCTGCGGCGTCTTTGCAAAGACGGACGTCCAGCCCCTGCTCAACGAGGGTGCGCGCCCCGAGGACGTGGCCGCCTCCATCTTCCAGGCCGTGGCCAACCAGACCGTCTCGGGCCTCGCCTGCGGCCACCCCATCCGCGGCTATGTCGCCTTCCTCGGCGGCCCGCTGCAGTACCTCAGCGAGCTGCGCCACCGCTTCTACGTCACGCTGAACCTCGACGACGAGCACATCATCGTGCCCAACAACGCCCACCTGTTTGTGGCCACGGGCGCGGCGCTCGCCGGCGAGTCCGATAAGCACGTGACCTTCGCCGAGGTCATCCGCCTGCTCGAGGACCTCAAGGACACCCAGGGCTCCGAGGTCGAGCGCTTAGACCCGCTCTTTGCCACCGAGGACGACTACCGCGAGTTCAAGGAGCGTCACGACAAGCAGGTCGTCCCCAAGGGCGACCTGGCCACCTACCACGGCCGCGTGTTCATCGGCATCGACGCCGGCTCCACCACCATGAAGGCGGCCGTCGTCGGCGAGGACGGCGAGCTTCTTTACACCTGGTACGGCAACAACAACGGCGACATCCTGGGCACCGCGCGCACCATCACCGACGACATCTACGACAAGATGCCCTCCGACTGCGTGATCGGCCACGTGACCACCACCGGCTACGGCGAGCAGATCCTCATCGAGGCCCTGCGCGCCGACTCCGGCGAGATCGAGACCGTCGCGCACCTGCGCGGCGCGAAGGCCTTCATCCCCGGCGTCGAGTTCATCCTGGACATCGGCGGCCAGGACATGAAATGCCTGCAGGTCAAGGACGGCGTCATCGAGCACATTATGCTCAACGAGGCGTGCTCGTCGGGCTGCGGCTCCTTCATCGAGTCCTTCGCCGTCTCCATGAACATGAGCGTTCAGGAGTTCGCCGAGGCGGCCGTGCGCGCCACGGCTCCCGTGGACCTGGGCAGCCGCTGCACCGTCTTTATGAACTCCCGCGTCAAGCAGGCCCAGAAGGAGGGCGCGACCATCGGCGACGTGGCCGCCGGCCTTTCTTACTCCGTGATCAAGAACGCCCTCTTTAAGGTCATCAAGCTGCGCGACTTCGACGAGATCGGCAAGTACTGCGTGGTCCAGGGCGGCACCTTCATGTCCGACGCTACGCTGCGCGCCTTCGAGCTTTTGACCGGGCGCGACGTGATCCGCCCCGACGTGGCGGGCTGCATGGGCGCCTACGGCGCGGCGCTTCTTGCCCGCGACCGCGCGGGCGAGCAGGGCACCTCCGAGCTTCTTTCCCGTGACGAAATCGACAACCTGCAGGTCAAGCACACCAACGTCCACTGCGGGCGCTGCTCGAACAACTGCCTGCTCACGGTCAACGACTTCGGCGGCGGCCGCCGCTTCATTACCGGCAACCGCTGCGAGAAGGGCGCCGGCGGCGGCAAGCGCGCCAAGAACGACGCGCCGAACCTCTTTGAGTACAAGAACAAGCTGCTCTTCGACCGCCCGGCGCTCGCCGCCGACGAGGCCCCGCGCGGCACCGTCGGCATCCCGCGCGCGCTCAACATGTACGAGAACTACCCGTTCTGGCACGCGTTCTTCACCAAGCTCGGCTTCAGCATCGTGCTGTCCGACCAGACCAACGGCAAGACCTACGAGGCCGGCATCGAGTCCATGCCCTCCGAGTCCGTCTGCTACCCGGCCAAGCTCTCCCACGGCCACATCATGAACCTCATCGCCAAGGACCCGGACTTCATCTGGATGCCGTGCATCCGCTGGGAGCGCAAGGAGGACGAGGGGGCGACGAACCACTACAACTGCCCGATCGTCATGAGCTACCCGCAGGCCCTCGAGCTCAACGTCGACGAGCTCGGCCACGGCACCGCAGTCGAGTTCCTTGACCCCTTCATTCCCTATGACAAGAAGGGCGAGCTCAAGCGCCGTCTGTATGAGCTCATTTCCGAGCAGCGCGAGCGCGACGCCGAGCAGGGCCGCGGTCGCGTGCGCGGCGCCCACATTACCCGCGCCGAGATCGACGAGGCCGTCAACGCCGCGTGGGAGGCCGACGTCGAGTTCCACGACGCCATGCATCGCAAGGGCGATGAGGCGCTGCGCTGGATCGAGGAGCACCACGGCCACGGCATCGTGCTCGCCGGCCGTCCGTACCACAACGACCCCGAGATCAACCACGCCATCCCCGAGCTCGTGCACTCCTTCGGCTTCGCCGTCCTCACCGAGGACTCCGTCGCCCACAAGATGCGCCCCGAGCGCCCGATCCGCGTGGTCAATCAGTGGATGTACCACAGCCGCCTGTACCGCGCGGCGCGCTTCGTGGCGTCTCGCAACGACCTCGACCTGATCCAGCTCTTCTCGTTCGGCTGCGGCCTGGACGCGCTGACCACCGACCAGGTCCAGGAGATTCTCGAGGCCTCCGGCAAGATCTACACCATGCTCAAGGTCGACCAGGTGAGCAACCTCGGCGCCGCGCGCATCCGCATCCGCTCCCTCATGGCGGCGCTCAAAGAGCAGCGCGAGGAGCTCGAGCGCAAGGCCGCCGCAGGCCAGATCCACGAGGTCGAGCCTGCAGGCGTCGTCAAGGCCAACGGCGCGCCCGAGCGCAAGCGCGAGGACAACGGCGAGGTGCCCGTCTATCGCGAGGCCGCGAGCTCGGCGTTCACCAAGGTGCGCTACACCAAGGAGATGCAGGACGCGGGCTACACCATTCTCGCGCCGCAGATGAGCCCCATCCACTTCGAGCTTATCGAGGAGCTGCTCAGAAACGAGGGCTACAACGCGGTCCTTCTTCCCTCCGTCGACCAGGGCGCCGTGGACATGGGCCTGAAGTACGTGAACAACGACATCTGCTACCCGTCCATCCTCGTCACCGGTCAGATCATGGAAGCGGTGCTGTCGGGCAAGTACGACCTCACCCGCACCGCCGTGCTCATCACCCAGACGGGCGGCGGCTGCCGAGCGACGAACTATATCGCCTTGATCCGCAAGGCGCTCAAGGACTCCGGCCACCCCGAGGTGCCCGTGATCAGCCTGACCGCCGCGTCGGGCCTCGACGAGGACAACTCCGGCTTCAACATCTTCAAGCCGGCGCTGCTCATCAAGGCGCTCTACGCGCTTCTTTACGGTGACCTCATCATGCAGCTGCTCTACCGCGTGCGCCCCTACGAGACGCGCCCGGGCTCGGCCGACGAGCTCTACGAGCGCATGATGGCGCAGGCCAAGGCGACGCTGCTGCACACCTCGCGCTCGGGCTTCTACCAGCTCTGCCAGAAGACCGTCGACGCGTTCGAGGCACTGCCGCTGACCAACGACCGCTCCAAGCCGCGCGTCGGCGTGGTCGGCGAGATCCTGGTCAAGTTCCACCCCACGGCAAACAACCAGGTCGTCCGCGTGATCGAGCAGGAGGGCTGCGAGGCCAACGTCCCCGGCCTCGTCGACTTCTTCCTCTTTGGCATGACCAACGCCATCAACATGAAGGACGAGCTGGGCACCAAGGCCACAAGCCGCTTCACGCACCGCACGGGCATCAAGGCGATCGAGGCCTTCCGCGAGCCCATCAACAAGATGCTGCGGAAGTCCACGCGCTTCGAGCCGTACCCGAGCGTCTTTGAGCTCGCCGAGAAGGCCGGCAAGATCTTGAGCCTGTGCAACACGATGGGCGAGGGCTGGCTGCTCACGGCCGAGATGTGCGACCTGATCGAGACGGGGACGCCCAATATCGTGTGCTGCTCGCCGTTCGCCTGCCTGCCCAACCACGTCGTGGGCAAGGCCGTCATCAAGCGCCTGCGCGAGATGCACCCCGAGAGCAACATCGTGGCCGTCGACTACGATCCGGGCGCGTCCGAGGTCAACCAGCTCAATCGCATCAAGCTGATGATCTCGGTTGCCAAGGAGAACTACCGCAACGCCCGCGGCGAGGACTTCAAGCTCGTGAACGACGACGACCCGACCGTGGGCGGCGGCGAGGACTACGGCATCCCGCTGTCCGATGAGCAGCGCGCCCGCCTCGAGGACATTAAGGCGCGCGCGGCGGTCGACTAACTGAGCGGTCGCACGGGCCGGCGCCCATAGAATGGTTCGCGAAGGAGCGGTTTCCCAAGGAGGCCGCCTTCGTGAACCATTCTTTTTTGGACGAGCCGGGAACCTCGAATCATCTCAAATCCGGAATCGATTCCAGTTTTGAGACGATTCTTGCGATATAATCGTCTCAAATCTGGAATGTATTCCATTTTTGAGAGAATCGAGTACGGCAATGTACATTTCCCGGGCCCTTGAACCTGTTGTGTCCAGGTATTCCGAGTTCTTCAAGGTTGTGGTGGTCACTGGTCCGCGCCAGGTGGGCAAAACAACCATGCTCAAGCACCTTATCGAAAAGGAGCAAGAGCTCACCGGCGTCCGGCGTTCGTATGTTTCTCTTGACGACTCGGCGCTTCGCATGGCCGCAAAGGCGGATCCCGCGCTGTTTCTCCAGCGTTATAAGCCGCCCGTTCTGATCGATGAGATTCAGAAAGCGCCCGAGCTGCTTCCGTATATCAAGCTCGCGGTTGATGCCGACGATTTAAATGGCCAGTTTTGGCTCACTGGCTCCCAGCCGCTTCACCTCATGAAAGAAGTTTCCGAGTCGCTCGCCGGGCGTGCCGGCATCGTCGAAATGCTCGGCCTTTCAAACGCTGAGATCGCAGGCGTCGCGTCGGAGCCCTTCTCGCCAACGTCGGATTACTATTTGCGCAGAGTGGGCCTTATGCCGAAGTTCGGCGTACACGATGCCTTTGAGCGCATAGCTGCCAGCTCGTTTCCGGGGATTCGCTCGCTGCCCGAGGATTTGCGCGCGGCGGCGTACGAGTCCTATATCGATACGTACGTAATGAGAGATATTCGCGACCTTTCGCAGGTGGCGGACGAGCTCAAGTTCAGGCGCTTTATGACTGCCTGCGCTTCGCTTACCTCGAAGCCTGTGGTCTACGCGGAGCTTGCCCGCCTGGCGGACATCGACCAGAAAACGGCGAAGGCGTGGCTTTCTCTTCTGGTGAGCTCGTATTTGGTCAAGATTGTGGAGCCGTATTCGAACAACCTGCTTAAACGGCTGAGCAAGCAGCCCATAATGCACTTTACCGATCCGGGGCTTGCTGCGTATCTTTGCGGCTGGGACAGCGCTTCCACGCTTGAGCTGGGCGCGATGTCGGGCATGGTATTCGAGACCTATGTATTTGACGAGCTCTATAAAAGCTACTGCAACGCAGGTAAGCGCCCCCAGCTTTGGTTCTTCCGGACCAACGACCGCAAGGAAATAGACCTTCTTTTGGAGCAGAACGGCACGCTGTTCCCGATTGAGGTAAAGAAGAGCGCTTCTCCCGTTGCGACTGACGCAAAGAATTTCAGCGCGCTGGACGGTGTGGAGGCGGACGATTTGCCGCCCGAACTCGTTGCCTTTAAGCGAGAGGTAGGAACCGGCGCCATTGTCTGTATGGCGGATGACGCTTTTCCGGTCAGCTCTCGGGCGTGGGCGATGCCGCTGTGGGCGATTTAGGAGTAGGGGAGAAAAACATGCTCAAGCTTGTATTTACCGACCTCGACGGCACGTTTGTGGACTCGCAGAAGCTGGTGCCCGAGCGCAACGCGCGCGTGCTCGACCTCGCGGCGGAACGCGGCGTGCAGTTCGTGCCGTGCACGGGTCGCAACGCGAACGGCGTTCTGCCCGATTTGGCCAACCACCCGGCCGTGCGCTATGCCATCTGCTGCAACGGCGCCTTGGTGGTCGACCTGCGCGAGGACCGCGTGCTCCGCAGCGCGCCGATGAGCAACGAGCAGGTGCTCGAGCTTTACGAGCGCGTTCGCAATCTGCGCGTGTCCTTCGATGTTTTTATCAATGGCAAGGTATATCTCGAGCGGAGCCGTTGGGAGATTCCGCACGAGGCATCCGGGGGCGACAGAGCTGCGGAGAAGTTCTTCTACAGCCTGCGTACTCCCTATGACTGCAGCCTGGAGGAGCTCCTCCAGCGCGGCCCCGCGACCAAGGTGACCATGCTGCACCCCGGAAACATCGACGCCGCCGCCGTGCGCGCGGCCGCCGAGTCGGTCGAGGGCGTCGAGTGGACCTGGTCGCTGCCCATGAACACCGAGGTCGCAAATGCCGAGGCGAGCAAGGGCGCCGCGCTCGCGTGGCTGTGCCGCCACCTGGGCGTCGACGTCGCGGACGCGGTCGCGTTCGGCGACGGGGACAACGACCTCTCCATGATCCGTATGGCCGGCGACGGCGTGGCGATGGAAAACGCCATCCCCGAGGTGCTCGCGGCGGCCGACCACGTCACGTCCTCCTGCGACGAGGCCGGCGTGGCGGCATACCTGGAGCCCATCCTTTCGGCGATGGCCTAGCCCTTCTTGCCGCCCGGTGCCTCCCCGGGTACCTTCCCGTACAAACTAACTCCCACACAGCGGACGCATTTCGGCCTTTTTCGGCCCGGATGCGTCCGCTGTGTGGGAGTTAAGCGTTGTGAAGCCTTCACAACGTCGTGAAGGCTTCACGGCTTGGAGGGTGACTGGCGGGCTAGAGCATGACCCAGGGGAGCTGGGACTCCGGCATGATGACGCTCAGCAGCACGATGAGCGTGCCTGCGATGATGACGCCCAGGATGAACTGCGCCACAACGAGGCGCGTGTTGCGCCCGGCGGTCACCTGCAGAAGCCCGCGTTCGGATCCCTCGGCCGCCTCGATGGCGTCGCGGAACGTCTGGGCACGACGTGCATTGGGGGTCCGCTTAAGGAACGCCAGGACGGCGAAGCCGAGGATCAGCAGCACCTCGGTAACGCGCGTGGCCACGGTGGTCAACTCGGGCGAGATATGAGTGATGCCAAGAAGTGCTCCGGCGCAGGCAACCAGAATGACCGAGAGGCCCGCCATGATGACGGTCTCCTCGGTCTCGACGCCGTCGATCACCTGAAGCATGAGCTCACGGTCGGGGTCGACGAGGCGGGCGATGCTGACCTTAAGGGAGCGGGCCAAAAGCAGGAGGTGCTCCTGGTCCGGGTACTCCTTGCCGCCTTCCCACGCTGCGAGCACTTCCTCGGAAATGCCGGCCTTCTTTGCGAGTTTCTCGCGGCTCATCTTTTTATTTTGCCTAAGTTCGCTCAGGGTGCTGGAGAACTGCATGGCGCCTCCCGTGAATCGATTGAGCTGTTTGGGTCGTCTTCAGAAAGCAACTCTATATCAAGTCGGGCTTCTTGGCTTCCAAATGTGTTCAAGTTATGGAGAAGCTCACATCCTTATCCAAGAGAATATTCAAAAGCACCGAAATATTATCCAGGATAGTATTTCTAAAATCGCTATCACGAGATTACGTGAACGTTTTCTCTAATTAGGTTAACCATAAAGAAAAGAAAGATCTCTCAAAAATAGTAAGCTAACTACCAGCTAAAGGTTACTAATCCCCGTTAGATTTAAGGAAAATACACCCCATAGAAGGGGTATTACAACGAAAAAAGCTGCTGATAAATCCGTGTTGAAACTGTGAAGAAACGCAATATTGAAAATACAGCGTTGCCGTCTTACTATCAGGCCATGGAAATCATCCATACACAGGTGAGGAGAAGCGCGTGGAGAAGCTCATTCTTCCTAAGGTGACCGTGATTTTGCGCGGCTACGAGACCAAGCAGGTTCTGTCCGTCGTCGAGCAGCTGGTTGGCACGAAGGTCAACTCGGTTGAGGTCGCGAGCAACTCCCCGCATGTGGCCGAGAGCATCGCCGCCGCCCGCAAGGAGTTCGGCTCTGAGGTTCACATCGGCGCCGGTACCGTGACCACCGTCGAGCGTGCGAAGGCCGCCATCGCCGCGGGCGCCGAGTTCATGCTCTCGCCGATTATGTTCTCCGAGGAGATCTTTGCCGAGGCCAAGGCCGCTAACGTCATCACCGTGCCTGCCGCCTTCAGCCCTTCCGAGATACAGCGCATGTTCGACATGGGCGCCGACATCGTCAAGGTGTTCCCCGCCGGTCAGCTTGGCCCCGACTACATCAAGGCGGTTCAGGCTCCTCTGGGCAAGCTTCCGCTGATGGTCGTGGGTGGTGTGAGCACCGGCAACGTTCAGTCCTACTTCGACAAGGGCGCGACGTATGCCGGCATCGGTTCCGGTATCTTCGACCCCAAGGACATCGAGGAGTGCAACTCCGCCAACCTCGCCGCGTCCATCAAGAAGCTCGAAGAGAACATCAACTGGTAACAGCCAATCCAAGGCTAGATCAAATAAGGAGTCAACATGGCAGACCTCGCTTTTGACAGCTCGCTCGTTGTCCTCATCGATGAGGAGGGCCTGACCTGCGCCGACGTCGAGCGCCGCGTCGCCGGCGTCCTGACCGAGCAGGGCTACGCGAAGGACACCTACGCCCAGGCAATCCTTGACCGCGAGGCCAACTTCCCGACCGCCCTCGACATGAGCGGTCTCAACGTCGCCATTCCTCACTGCGACGTCGCCAACGTGAACAAGGCCGCCTTCTGCATGGCCGTCCTCAAGAACCCGGTTGCGTGGCACAAGATGGACGATCCGGAGGATACCTGCGAGGTCTCCGTCGTGGTCATGCTCGCCCTCACCGAGGCGCACGCCCACCTCGACATGCTCCAGAAGGTCGTCGGCTTCGTTCAGGACCAGGAGCTCGTCAAGAAGGTCATCGCTTCCGAGACCGCCGAGCAGGCGTTCGAGCTCGTCGCTCCCCAGTTCGCCTAATCAGGCGCCCAAATTCAGAGATTACGGACCACGGTGGTTCGTAAAAACAGTTGGAAGGATTCGAAAAATGGCTAACAAGCGCGTGATCATCGCCTGCGGAAACGGCGTCGCCACCTCCACCGTCGTGGCTGCCAAGGTCAAGGACTACTGCGCCGCCAACGGCGTGTCCATCGACGTCACCCAGTGCAGGATGATCGAGCTCCACGACAAGGCCAACGATTACGACCTCGTGGTCACCTCCGGCAAGTTCTCCGACCCCGACGTCAAGACCCCCTGCATCATGGCCATCTCGCTTCTTACCGGCATCAACGAGGAGCCGACCCTCAAGAAGATCGTTGACGCCCTTAAGGACTAGCCCGAGTCTTCGGCTATGAATTGAAAGCTTACACTAAGGAAAGAAGGTTAGTTAATGGACATCCTGTTCAATGCGTTTAAGGCGCTGATCGACGCAGGCTCCTACGTCATGCTGCCGATCATCATCACCGTCATCGGTCTGATTTTCCGCCTTCCGATCTCCAAGGCGTTCAAGAGCGGCATCACCATCACCTGCGGTTTTGTTGGCATCAACCTGCTTGTCAACCTGCTCAAGTCCGCGGTTTCTCCCGCCGCCGCCGCGATGGTCGAGAACTTCGGCCTGACCCTCGACGTCACTGACGTGGGCTGGGGCGCCATCTCCTCCGTCACCTGGGCTTCCCCGATCGTCGCCTTCCTCGTCTTCGAGATCCTGGGCATCAACATCCTGATGCTCGTCATCAAGGCGACCAAGACCATGGACGTCGACATCTGGAACTACCACCACATGATGATCGCCGGCATCCTCGTCTACTACGTGACCGAGAACATCGTCTGGGCCCTCATTGCCACCGCCATGACCGCGGTCATGACCCTCAAGTTCGCCGACTGGACCGCTCCGCTGATCGAGCACTTCTTCGGCATTCCTGATGTCACCCTGCCGACCATCTCCTACACCTCCTCGATTATCGTCGCTGCCCCGATCAACTGGGTCATCGACCGTATCCCGGGTCTCAACAAGGTTAACTTCAACATCAAGAGCGTCCAGAAGTACCTCGGCCTCTTTGGTGACCCGATGATGCTCGGCCTGCTGCTCGGCATCGCCATGGGCGCCCTCGCCATGTTCCCCGTGGACAAGGCGTTCCTCACCGGCGTCAACGTCGCCGCCGTCATGGTGCTCATGCCCAAGATGACCGCCATGTTCGTCGAGGGCCTCATGCCGATCTCCGCCGCTGCCCAGAAGCTGACCTCCGAGAAGTTCGGCGGCAACGGCCTGTCCATCGGTCTTGACGCTGCTGTCGTCGTCGGCAACCCCGAGGTCATCACCACCGCCCTCATCATGATCCCGGTCACCATCCTGCTTGCCTTCATCCTCCCCGGCAACCGCATGATGCCCCTGGCCGACCTCGCCGTCGTCACCTTCCGCGTTGCTCTCGTCGTCGCCCTTTGCCGCGGCAACGTGTTCCGCTCCATCCTGATCTGCATCCCCGTCATGTCCGCCATCCTCTACGCCGGCACCTTCGCTGCTCCTTACCTCACCGGTCTTGCGCAGTCCACCGGCCTCACCTTCGATGGCCAGATCGCTTCCATGGCCGGCCCGTCCCTGACCCAGACCGCCATCGTCTTCTGGAGCTGCATCTCCCAGAACGCCGTCATCGTGGTCCCCGTGGTCATCGCCATCTTCGCCGCCATCTGGTTCCTCGTCGAGAAGAAGATCGGCATGGAGAAGATCGAGGCTTACGCCGCCCAGTGCGACGAGCAGTAAGACTCATCTGACGAACTTCTTGGGCGGGCGTTGGGTCAAGTGCTCGGCGTCCGTCCAGCTCTATCAATTAGCCGTTATAGAGAGGACTGCATCTTATGCAGCGCAAGATCGACCAGCTGGAGCCTTTCCAGCGCGCGATTTCAAAGGCGCACCTGGCTTCTGCCGGTGTTTCCATTGACTCGCTAGAGAATCCCGATAAGCCGCTGATCGCCATTGCGAACAGCTGGAACGAGGTCTGCCCCGGCCACGAGCCCCTTCGTCAGCTCGCCGCTGAGGTCAAGAAGGGCATCCTCGAGGCGGGCGGCGAGCCCATCGAGTTCAACACCATCGGCATGTGCGACGGTGTTGCCCAGGGCCACGCGGGCATGCGTTACTGCCTGCCGCACCGCGAGATCATCGCCGACTCCTGCGAGGCCATGATCGTTGGCGAGGGCTGCTTCGACGGCGTCGTGTACATGGGCAGCTGCGACAAGATCATCCCGGCCATGCTCATGGCTGCCGCCCGCATCGACCTGCCGGCCGCGCTCGTGACCGCTGGCCCCTGCTACGACGAGATCAAGCCGTCCGAATCCAAGGCGCTCCGCGCCCGCTTCCTCGCCGGCGAGGCCACTGAGCGCGAGGTCATCGAGGGTACCCTCAAGTACTACACCGGCCCGGGCGTCTGCCCGTTCCTCGGCACCGCCAACACCATGGGCTGCCTCACCGAGGGCCTCGGCATGATGCTCCCCAACGGCGCGCTTTGGCCCAGCTCCACGAGCCAGCGTCGTTTCTCGGCGCGCCAGACCGGCGCTGCCGTCGTCGACCTCGTCCGTCGCGGCATCAAGCCGAGCGACATCATGACGCAGGCTGCGATCGACAACACCGTCAAGCTGCTCGCCTCCATCGGCGGCTCGCTCAACGCCCTGATCCACCTGCCCGCCCTGGCCAACGAGCTCGGCCTCGAGTGCACGTGGACCCAGGTTGCCGAGACCACGTCCCACACCCCGGTGGTGTGCAACGTCGTCCCCAACGGCGATATCTCCTGCGTCAACCTGTACAAGGCCGGCGGCATCCCCGCGGTCCTGAAGACCATCGAGGGCGACCTCGACACGTCCGTCATGACCGTCACGGGCAAGACGCTCGAGGAGAACCTCTCGGGCAAGATTCACGTCGATCGCGACGTGATTCGTACCCAGGACGACCCGGCCTCCATCGCCAACGGCATCCAGGTGCTCTACGGCAACCTCGCCCCCGAGGGTGCCCTGGTAAAGACGAGCGCCGTGCCTGCCGACCAGCACGTTTGGAGCGGCCCCGCCATGGTGTTCAACTCCGAGGAGGAGGCGTTTGCCGCCTACAACGAGAAGCGCATCGTCGCCGGTACCGGCGTCGTCGTCCGCTACGAGGGCCCCAAGGGCGGCCCCGGCATGAAGGAGCTCCACCGCGTCACCGAGATCATGAAGGGCATCCCGAACTCCGCCGTCATCACCGACGGCCGCTTCTCCGGCGCTTCCGGCGGCCTCTCCGTCGGCTACCTCTGCCCGGAGGCTCTCGACGGCGCCCCAATCGCCCTCATCCAGGACGGCGACATGATCCACGTGGACCTCACCAAGAACCTCATCGAGGTCGAGGTCTCCGACGACGAGCTCGCCCGTCGCAAGCAGGACTGGAAGCCCGTCATCCACGAGAACGGCGGTCACCTCCTGGCCCGCTATGCTCAGCAGGTCGGTTCCGCAAAGACCGGTGCCGTCATCGGCTAACGCGTTCTTCTTGGTTCGTTTCTCGGCGCCGGGTGTGCTCGATCGTTGGCATGCTCGGCGCCGTTTTTTGTTCTTAGGCGGTATTTGCCTTGAATTGCGGAGGGCTGAATATACCCCCCCAGCGGTCTGGAATATCATTGATGGGAATACGTGAGGGGTGATAAGGGCTTGTCAGATCGTTTTTTGGTTGCGTCGTGCGCGGCAACGTTCGGTATTTTTAGCCAAGAGCCTGTAGAGAGGCTTAAGGCTGCGGGATGCGATGTCCTTATCAATCCCTATGGGCGCCCCTTAACCTCGCAGGAAATCCTTGAATACGCCGATGGCGCAGACGTGATTATCCTTGGCAACGACTTCCTCGATGCGCAGACCATTCGCCAGCTCCCCAATTTAAAGATGATTGCCCGCCACGGTTCCGGCTTGGACGGCATCGACTTTGCTGAGGTTCTGCGCAGGGACCTGACCGTGACCAATACCCCCGGCGCGAACCGCGAAGAGACGGCGGACCTTACCTTCGCGCTCATGCTCGACCTCGCGCGTATGATCACGCAGTCGGTCAACCAGCTCAAGGCCGGTGTTTGGAACAAGATCCCCGGCCGAAGCCTCTACGGAAAGACGCTCGGCATCATCGGCGTCGGCGAGATCGGCACGGCCGTGGCCAAGCGGGCCATGGGCTTTGGCATGGATATCCTCGGCAACGACATCGTCCAGCGCGAGGAGGCGACCCACTATGGCTTGCTCTACGTGAGCCTGAACGAGCTTCTTGCCAAATCGGACGTCATTACCATCCACGCCCCGCTAACGCCCGCTACCCTCAATCTGCTGGGTGCGAAGGAGTTCAGGCGGATGAAGGACGGGGTGCTCTTGATTAATACGGCGCGCGAGGACATTATTCGCCAGAGCGCGCTCGAAAAGGCCCTTCTTTCCGGCAAACTCGGTGGATTCGCCACCGACGTGTACGAGCATGAGCCTCCGACGCTGAGACAGTGGATGACCCTGCCGAACGTCCTGACCACGCCGCACATCGGCTCCTCGACCTTCGAGACCAATATGCGCATGGGTGACGTGGTGGTGGACAACATCATCGCGTTCAAGGATGGTGTTGTCCCGCCAAACCGCGTGACCGCGATCGATAGAATTCGTTTCTCGTAATTCATCTGTGAGGTGTTCTCCGTGCTCAAACTGATATTCGTCGACATGGACGGAACGTTCCTCGATTCAAATAAGGCGGTTTGCCCGCGCAATAAAGACGTGATGGACCTGGCCGCGCGTCTTGGCGTCCAGTTCGTGCCGTGCACGGGCAGGAACGTCAACGGCATCCCCGCGGAGATGGTCGATCACCCAGCGGTCCGTTATGCGGTGTGCTGCAACGGTGCCTTGATTCGCGATGTTCGCACCGGCGAAATCCTGCATGAGGTTGATTTGGATAAGGACACGGTTTGCGGCTTGTTTAACGAGCTCGAGGACCTTCCCATCACGTTCGACATCTTTGCGGACGGAAAGATATATACCTTTGACGACCGCTGGGATTACATCGACCAAATGGAGTGCGACGAGCCGACCCGCCGCCAGCTCAAGTCGTTCCGCGTTCGGTATGACGGGGACTTCGAACAGCTGATGGGGGAGTGCGGGGACATCTGCCGCATCAACGTGTTCTTTCTTGACGATGAGTCGAAGCGGCGCGCTTGGAACGTCGTCGATGCCAATCCGATGCTGCGTCGCTCCACATCGCTGCCGTCGAACATCGAGATTACCCACAAAGAAGCCCACAAGGGCGCCGCGCTCACGTGGCTGTGCGATTACCTGGGCGTCGACGTCGCGGACGCGGTCGCGTTCGGCGACGGGGACAACGACCTGTCCATGATTCGGGCGGCCGGCGACGGCGTGGCGATGGCCAACGCCATCCCCGAGGTGCTCGCGGCGGCCGACCACGTCACGTCCTCCTGCGACGAGGCCGGCGTGGCGGCCTACCTGGAGCCGATCCTTTCGGCTATGGCCTAGCCCTTCTTGCCGCCGGAGGGTCTACGGAAAAACTAACTCCCATACAGCGGACGCATTTCGGCCAATTTCGGCCCGGATGCGTCCGCTGTGTGGGGGTTAGGCGTCGCGAAGCCTTCACAACGTCGTGAAGGCTTCGCGATCTAGTGGGCGGCTCTGCGCAGGCGGTCGCGGAGTTTATCCAGCAGGCTCGGCTCCGCTGCCGCGGCCTCGTTCGGCGAAGTGAAGACGTCGCGGTCCAGATGCGCGCCCATCGCCTTGACGAGCGCGGCGCCGTCCTCCGGGATCAGGGTGTGGACCTGGCCCGCATCCGTGTGGACCTCGAGCTCGCGGACATCGCCGCGGAAGATGTCCGCCTCGACGCTCGTGATCTCGTCCCAAGCCACGTGCAGCTGCCGCACGCCATCGGTCGTCTCGAACTCGATGCCGGCGTCCCCGCACAGGACGGCGCCGGGCTTGGGCATGATTCCGCTGGTCAGGCAGTTGCAGCCGATCCTAGCCTCGATAACCTGGTTGAACGCCATGGCCTACGGCCTCCTTACTGTCGGATGCTCGGCTTCACGCCGGCGGCAAGAAGCGACGCGATCTCGGTCTCGGTCGCGTTGGAGAGGTCGCCCGAGACCGTGGCTTTGAAGGCCGACGACATCGTGGCGAAGTCCACGAGGAACTGCGGCTCCCAGCGGTTCGTCTCGCCGTGGACGATGGCCGCGGCAAAGACGCTGCCGCAGCTGGAGATGTCGGCCAGCGCCACGTGCTGGGGGAGCGAGAGGAACGTTTCTTCGCGCGTGACCTTGGCGCCGCGGATGCGTGCGACGTCGTAGCGGTCGATCTGGCGCACGACGAAGCAAACCGAGCGCAGCGAGTAGTCGTTGAGCATGCCGCGTGCCCAGTTGAGGCAGAAGTCAAAGAGATCGGGCGCCTCGACGCTCGCATGCTCGATGGAGATGATGTCGTCCTCGGAGGCGACGAGCTCGTCGATGAGGGGCATGAGCTTGCCGATCTTTGCGAGCGCCTCCTCGCGCGACCACATGGTCTCGCGGTAGTTGAGGTCCATGACGGTCTTGATCCCGCGGCCCTTGCAGGCGCGCAGGGCCTCGATGCACGCGTGGTACATCTCGTCCGAGATCGCGGGCACGACGCCCGAGAAGAAGAACACCTCGACGCCGTTTAAGATGTGGTCCCAGTCAAAGTCCTCGCGCTGGGCGTTGGCCATCGAGGTGTCGGAGCGGTCGTAGGTGACGACGGTCGGGCGGATGGAGCGCCCGCGCTCGGTGTAGTAGAGGCCCATGCGGTGGTTTGAGCGCAGGATGCGCGCGGTGTCGATCCCATAGCGCGCGAGGTTCATGATGGCGTTCGAGCCGAGGCGGTTCTCGGGCACCACGCTCACGAAGGCGACGCTCTGCCCGAGCTGCGCCAGCGTGGTCGCGACGACGACCTCGGCGCCGCTGTACGAGATCTCGAGGTTCCTCGCGTCGTCAAGACGCTCGTGGGCAACGGTGGAAAGCCTGATTAGAGGCTCGCCAAAGCAAAGAATGCCCATGGCTATACTCCCAGGATAAGCACGAGCGAGGTCATCACGACGACGCCCGCGAGGATGGTCAGTGCGTTCGCCATTCCGGCCAGGCCCTTATCGCCGCCGGCCCACAGGGTGTAGACCGGACCCATCGAAGGCGCCGGCGCCCACGCGAGGACGGCGACGGTCTTGCGGATGACGGGGTCGAAGGGCAGCAGGAACAGCGCGGCCAGCGACAGCGCGGTTGCAAATACGAAGCGCCAGCTCAGTAGGCGAATCAGTTCAACAACTTTGGCCTTGTTGACCGTGAACCTAATCATAAGCCCGATCATGAACATCGCCAAAAAAGAATTCGCGTTGGCAATGGGGTCTATGAGGGTGATGACCTGCTGGGGGATGCGCAGCCCAAAGAGCCCCATAAAGATAAGGACCACGTAGCAATCGAACGAAACAGACGAGAAGAGCGCACGGGCAAACACCTTTGCCCTGTCGCGGAAGCACTGGTAATCGGTGCCGAGCACGCACGCGCGGATGAGCGCCCAGGTGCCGCCGGTGCACATGAGCGAGTTGCCGGCGTCAAACAGGCACGTGGCCACGGCCGCCTGAGCGGGGAAGAAGGCCTGCACGAAGGCGAGGGCGAAGCAGCCGATATTGAAGCCGGCGACGTTTGACTGCTGCAGAATGCGCTCGTCCTTCGGCTTGCCCGCGTAGACGACGAGCGAAAGAAAGAAGGGCACGGCGTTCGCGGCGAAGCCGATCGCGATGAGGCACAGAAGCGAACGGTCGAGCTCGGACGCCTCGAAGGCGCGGATGATGGCGCAGGGGAGCGTCAGGTTAAAGACGATCTTTGAGATCAGGCGGTCGGCGCCCTCCCCGAACTTGCCGCTGTGGCCTGCGGCCGTGCCTATGAGGATGATGACGACGAAGGACGCGACTTTGGCTAAGACGTCGAGCATAACGGGGTTGAGCTCCCAACTTGAGGCAGTAAAAGGGTGAGGGCCGGCTGGCACCGGCCCTCAAAGGAAAGGCACTTATATATAGGTTCTAGTACTTGGGCTTGCGGATGCGGCTAACCTTCTCGGGGTGGAAACGCTTGACTGCGGCAAGTCCGTCCTGCGCGTTGACGCGGTCGCTCGCTTTCTTGAACTGGATGCGGATCGGAGCGAAGCCCATGTCCATGTTTGCCTGGGCGAGGCGCGCCTGGCGTCGGTTGCGGGTCTTGACCCACGCGTCGTAGTCCACGGGGACCGCGCATAGGAAGGTGTCGTCCTTGAGCTTAAGAAGGTGCACGTCCGCGATCTGGTCCCAAGGGGTAAAGCCCGAGCCCATGGAGTCGGTGTTGTCGGTGATGCCCTTCTCGTCGATGACGATGGCGTTGCGGCGACGAATGATCTTCGTGATGTTCGAGCCGATGATGAAGGCCGAGACGGGAAGCATGACCCAACCCATGCCTACCTTCATGATGAGGAGGTTCTCGGCGTAGGGCAAAGGCTGCGTGAGCACGAGGATCGCGCCGAGCAGAAGGCAGGCTCCCATAAACAAATAAGAAGCGAGGAGAACGACGTTCGCGTTGATGGCGAGCTTCTCGCCTTCCATGGCACGGGACATCCGCGACTCCTTCCTGAGTGCGTGCGGGCGCACGCGAGTAATTGCGTTGGCTGAATCATAGGTAATCTTGTCTCTCTAATCGAGCACAACTCGCGAAATATGAAGAAAACGTGTGTAGAATTGACGAATAATAGCGTACTGTCAATCAGCATGGGGGTACAAAACGAACAGGACAAGAACAAAAAATGGCGAAACCGTGATGAAAACCCAAAAAAGCCAATCACGCCCAACAAACTCTGTGACGGAAATATGATTCATGCCAACAAACCTCCACAGGAGTAGAACCCGCAAGGGCGGAGGTACTGGCCAGGTTCAGGTTCTGCACACACAAGGAAAGAACGGAGAGGAGTAGGAGAATGGCAGGCAAGAAGTTCATCGTTGGCGTTACCGCTTGTCAGATCGGCATCGCCCACACGTTTATGGCTGCCGAGTCCTTGCAGCAGGCCATCGAGGCCCGCGGCTGCGAGGCCAAGATCGAGACCCAGGGCGCGACCGGTGCCGAGAACGTCATCACCGATGAGGACCTCGCTCGCGCCGACGCCGCTATCATCGCGGCCGACGTCAAGATCAAGCACGGCGAGCGCTTTGACCCCATCCCCACGCTGAGCTGCAAGACCAATGAGGTTATGACGCCGGAGACCGCTCTTGGCGTTGTTGACGAGGTTCTGGAGGCGATTGAGTAACAATGGCAGAGATTAAGCGCAAGAACGCAAAGAAGAAGAGCGCCGGCCGTCAGGCATGGGATGCTGTTCTTACCGGTATTTCGTACATGATCCCGTTCATCGTCGGCGGCGGCGTGCTTTGGGGCATCGCCAAGGCCATGGGCGGCTACAACATCGCGGCCGACATGAAGGCCCTGGTTGCCGACGGCGGCAGCTACAAGGACTACACGCTCGCCATGGTGATCTACTCCATCGGCTCCGCGATCTTCGACGTGTGCGTGCCGGTCATCGGCGCCTACACCGCCTACGCCCTCTCCGATAAGCCCGGCCTCGCTCCTGGCTTCGCTGTCGGCGTCATCTCCAACACCATCAAGGCCGGCTTCCTCGGCGCGGTCGTCGGCGGCATCGTCGCTGGCTACGTCGTGAACTTCCTGAAGGATGCCTCCAAGAAGGTCCCGAGCTCCGTCCAGTCCGTGTTCCCGATCCTGATCATCCCGGTCGTCGGCACCATGGTCACCTCCCTGCTTATGTGGTACGTCATCGGTGTGCCCATCGGCTGGTTCATGACCGCCATCACCTCCCTGCTGACCAACCTCCAGGGCGTCGGCGGCGCTGTCTTCGGCGCGGCCATCGGTATCGGCATGTCCACCGACCAGGGCGGCCCGATCTCCAAGGCAGTCGCTCTCGTGGCCAACGGCCTCAACGCCGACGGCATCCTCGGGCCCGCGGCCTGCAAGATGTGCGGCGGCATGCAGAACCCGCTCGGCGTCTGCTTCGCTCAGATCATCGACCGCTTCGCCGGCAAGAAGAAGTTCACCGAGAAGGAGCGCTCCACCACTGTCTCCGGCCTCGTCCTCGCCTGCTGCTACATCCAGGAGTACGTCATCCCGTTCCTGGTTCAGGACACCTGGCGCTGCATCGTCCCCTGCATGATCGGTGGCGCTATCTCCGGCGGCCTCTGCGGCTTCTTCGCCCTTGAGTCCGCGGCTGTCCACGGCGGCGTCTTCGTCATCCCGATGATGAGCAACCCGCTCCAGTTCGTCCTGTTCTGGTTCGCCGGCGCTGCCGTCAACGGCATCCTGTACTTCCTCCTCCGCAAGCCCGTCAGCGAGGAAGGCGACATGGCCGGCAACGGCGTCCTCGACCAGCTCCTCGGCTAGTCCCCTGCACGTTCGCTCCGCCAGGGCGGGGAGACTCCACGGCGTGTCTCCCCGCCCTTCTTTGTAAACGCCGTACCCACGTAACCGCTTTCGGCTGGTCGAAATAGCTCCCGCCGGCGAGTCAGGCACACAGAAAAGGTTAGGAAGGACTCAGGCATGTACACCTCAATGAAGGAAATTCTCCAGCACGCAAGCGTCAACCACTACGCGGTTCCCGCTCCGAACTGCCCCAGCTACAACATGGTCAAGGCCGCCTGCATGGCAGCCGAGGCAAAGAAGTCCGCGGTCATCCTGGACCTGTCTCCCCGTCAGTTCAAGATGAACGCCACCCCTGAGGTCTGGGCCCCCATGGTCAAGGCCATCGCAGAGCCCCTGAACGTCCCCGTGGCGCTTAACCTCGACCACGGCGCGGAGTTCGAGGACATCTGCCGCTGCATCAAGGCCGGCTTCTCGAGCGTCATGTGCGACGCCTCCAGCCTGCCTTTCGAAGAGAATATTCGCCGCGTCCAGCAGGTCGTGGCTTTTGCCCACTCCCACGGCGCCTCTGTCGAGGCCGAGCTCGGCCACGTCGGCCAGGCCGCCGAGGGTGATGGCCGTTCCGACGACATGTACACCAACGTGGACATGGCCGTCGAGTTCGTCGAGCGCACCGGCTGCGACTGCCTGGCCGTCGCCATCGGCACCGCTCACGGCAAGTACCCCGCCGACTACGTGCCCCGCCTCGACTTCGGCCGACTCGCCGAAATCAAGGCCGCCCTTGGCCAGAACTACCCGCTCGTGCTCCACGGCGGCTCCGGCGCAGGCGACGAGAACTTCCAGAAGGCCGTCGCCGGTGGCATCAACAAGGTGAACCTGTGGACCGACTACTCCCGCGCCTACGTCGGCGCCGTCCGCGAGTTCCTCGCGGCCAACGAGAGCCCGGACTACATCTTTGTTGCGACCGACGCTGAGGAGAAGGCCTCCAAGTGGCTTGAGCGCTACATGGACCTCTTTGGCTCCGCCGGCCGTTACCAGTTCTCCGACGACAAGATGGAAGAGACGGACTAACACCCATGACGAGGTTCCTCTTCGCATGCGACTCATTCAAGGGCACCATCTCCTCGGCCCGCTCCGCTGAGCTTCTGGCCGAGGAGGCCTCGTCCTTCTTTCCGGACGCGACCTTCGACTCGCTCGAGGTCGCCGACGGCGGGGAGGGGACGGTCGACGCCCTCGTGGCCTCGCTCGGCGGCGAGCGCGTGACGCTTACCGTGTCCGACCCGCTGGGCCGCCCCGTCGAGGCGAGCTACGGGCTTCTTCCCGGGGGCCTCGCGGTCATCGAGATGGCCGCCGCCTCCGGTCTGCCCCTGCTTTCCCTTGCGGAGAGGGACCCTCGCCTTACCAGTACCTACGGCACCGGCGAGCTGATCGCCGACGCCATCGCACGCGGCGTGAGCGACATCACGCTCGCCATCGGCGGCTCTGCCACCAACGACTGCGGCATGGGGGCCATGCGCGCCCTCGGTGCCCGCTTCCTCGATGAGTTCGGCGCCGAGCTCACGGGCACCGGCTCTGACCTCGCCCGCGTCGGCTCCATCGACCTTTCCGGCATGGACGGGCGCGTGGCCCAGACGAGCTTCCACGTGATGTGCGACGTCGACAACCCGCTCGTTGGGCCCCGCGGCGCCACTTACGTCTTTGGCCCCCAGAAGGGCGCCGACCCCGCCTGCGCCGACGAGCTCGAGGCCGGCATGAAAAGCTACGCCGCCGTGCTCGCCGCCACCTTTGGCTGCGATGTCTCCGCCGAACCCGGCATGGGCGCCGCGGGCGGCCTCGGCGCCGCCGCGCGCCTCTTCCTCAACGCCGAGGTTGTGGGCGGCGTCGACCGCGTGCTCGACCTCGTCGGCTTCGACGAGGCGCTCGCCGACTGCGACCTCTGTGTGACGGGGGAGGGCCACGCCGACTCCCAGTCCGCCCACGGCAAGGTCGTCTCGGGCGTCGCTGCGCGCTGCCGCAAGGCGGGCGTGCCCTGCGTCGCCGTCGTCGGCGGCATGAGCGCCGACGCGACCGAGCTTATTGGCTCTGGCGTCGACGCGCTCGTTCCCACGGTGATCGACGTCTCCTCCATCGAGGAGGTTCTCGCGGCGGCGGAGGTCAACTTCCGCTTGGCTGCCCAGCGCACGTTCGCGCTTCTTTCCATCGGCGGCAAATTGGGGGTAAAACGATGATCAGCGGCGCTTCTTGCTGGAACCAGTCGGTTCAGCAGGGGATGTCCCTTGTGCGCGCGGGCGATCGCGACGTGTACACCTTCGACGCCGCCGAGCCCACGCTCTACGCGCAGCTCGCCGCCACCGCGGCAAGGACGCCCGACGCCGTGGCCATCGTCGACGACTGGGGCCACTGCACCACGTTCGCGCAGCTCAAGAACTATGCCGACGATCTGGCAGGGTACCTTTGCGCGAACGCGAACGTACGGGCGGGTGACCGCGTGGGCCTGCTCATGCACGCCGACGCCGAGTTCGCCGTTGCCTTCTACGCCATCTCGAAGGCCGGTTGCACCTGCGTGCCCATCCCGACCAAGTACCGTGAGCCGGAGGTCGCCTCCATCGCGCGTGCCGCCGACTTGAAGGCGCTCATTATGGGCGAGGAGTTCGAGCCGTGGCGCCAGAGCCTCCCGGTGCGCCCCTCCGAGACCGTCGTCGCCACGAATTGCGAGAAGGGCTTCGGTTTCCCGCAGGCCCAGGGCTTCGCCCCCGTGTGCGAGGCATGCGGCGGCCCGGACGACGCGGCCATCATGATGTTCACCAGCGGCACCACCTCCGGCGCCAAGGGCGTCATGCTCACGAACCGCAATGTCGTCCACGCCACGATGGTCTACCAGCGCCTCATGGGCACCACGCCCGCCGACCGCTGCCTGATCCCGATCCCCATCTACCACGTCACGGGCCTCATCGCGCTTCTTGTCCAGTTCGTGTACGTGGGCGCGACGACCTACCTCCACCGGCTCTTTGACGCGAGGCGCGTGCTCGCCTCCGTGCGCGACGACCAGATCACCTACCTCCACGGGTCGCCGACCTCCTTCGCGGAGCTCGTGCCCCTGCGCGACGAGTTCCCGGCGCTTCCCTCGGTGCGCTGCATGCTCTCGGGCTCGAGCTACGAGCCCGTGGCCACGATGCGCCGCTTCCACGAGTGGATGCCCACCGCGACGTTCCAGGTGGTCTACGGCATGACCGAGACCGCGAGCCCGGCGCTCCTCTTTCCGCTCGACTCGCCGACCTCCGTGTACGCCGGCGCCACCGGCAAACCGGTCCCCGGCGTCGACGCCAGGATCGTCGACGAGGACGGCGCCGACGTCGCCTGCGGGCAGACCGGCGAGCTCCTGCTGCGCGGCGCCTGCGTGACGGGCAGCTACTTCCGCCACGACGGCGGCGAGATCGAGCCGGACGGGTGGCTCCACACCGGCGACCTCGCCTACGCCAACGACGAGGGCATGGTCTGGGTCGTCGACCGCAAGAAGGACATGATCAACCGCGGCGGCGAGAAGGTCTGGTGCTCGGCGCTCGAGGAGGTCCTCTGCGAGCTCGACGGCGTCTCGGAGGCCTGCGTGGCCGGCATGCCCGACAAGCTCTACGGCGAGGTCCCCGTGGCGGCCATCGTGCGCGCCGCCGGGTCGCAGATCTCGGCGGAGGACATCCAGGCCGCGCTCGCGTCCAGGATCGCCCACTTCAAGATTCCCGTCGCCTTCGCCTTCGTGGACAAGATCCCCCAGACGAGGGGCGATAAGCCCAACAGGTCCGCCGTTCGCGACGCGGTCCTCGCAACCCTCGGCAACCAGTCGTAAAGGAAGGAAACCAAGAGCATGGCAGGCAAGTCCCTCAAGGCAAACTTCGTCACCCCGCAGCAGGTCGCGGAGGGCATCGAGGATGGGCAGACCATCTGCACCATCGGCATGACGCTCGTGTCGGCCTCCGAGTCCAACCTCAAGGCCATCGAGGAGCGCTTCCTTTCCACCGGCCACCCCTGCAACCTCACGCTGCTGCACTCCTGCGGACAGTCCGACCGCCAGCGCGGCATCCAGCACCTCGCCCACGAGGGCCTCGTCACGCGCATCATCGGCTCCCACTGGGGCCTCCAGCCTCGCTGGATGGACATGATCGCCAACAACCAGGTCGAGGCCTACTGCCTGCCCCAGGGCCAGATCGCGCAGCTCTACCGCTCGATGGCCTGCGGCCTTCCCGGCAAGATGAGCAAGGTCGGCCTCGGCACCTTCATCGACCCGCGCGTCGAGGGCGGCAAGATGAACGACCGCACCAAGCCCCTGCCCGACATCTCCGAGATCATCGAGATCCACGGCGAGGAGTACATGTTCTACCACGAGGTGCCGATCGACGTCTGCCTCATCCGCGGCACCGTCTGCGACGAGATGGGCAACCTCACCACCACCGACGAGGCCATGAAGCTCGAGGTCTTCAACGCGGTTCTTGCCACCAAGCGCTACGGCGGCAAGGTCGTCGCCCAGGTCCGCGAGGTCGCCGAGACCGGCACCATCAACCCCAAGGACGTCACCGTCCCGGGTGTCTTCATCGACGAGGTCGTGGTCTGCCCCAACCCGGAGGAGGACCACCGCATGACCTCCTCGATCTACTTCGACCCCTCCTACGTGGGCAAGCTCCGCGTTCCTCAGTCCGCCGTCGAGCCCGCGCCCTTCAACGAGCGCAAGTTCATCGCCCGCCGCGGCTGCGAGGAGCTCTACCCGGGCTGCGTCGTCAACCTCGGCACCGGCATCCCCAACGACATGGTCGGCCGCGTCTGTGCCGAGGAGGGCCTCTCGGACAAGGTCATGATCACCGTCGAGAGCGGCATCTACGGCGGCGTCCAGCTGGGCGGCATCGACTTCGGCATCGGCCAGAACCTGCTCGCCATGGTCAGCCACCCCGAGCAGTTCGACTACTACGACGGCGCGGGCGTCGACGTGACCTACATGGGCATGGGCGAGCTCGACGGCGACGGCAACGTCAACTCCACAAAGATGGGCCCGCGCTGCGCCGGCGCCGGCGGCTTCGTCGACATCACGCAGAACGCCAAGACCGTCGTCTTCCTCGGCACCTTCACCGCCAAGGGCGCCAAGTACTCCTTCGAGGACGGCAAGCTCACCATCCTGCAGGAGGGCGCCATCAAAAAGATGGTCTCCCACGTCGGCCAGCTCTCGTTCAACGGCCCGGCCGCCAGAAAGAAGGGCCAGCGCGTGGTCGTCGTCACCGAGCGCGCCGTGTTCGAGCTCGTGCCCGAGGGCGTCAAGCTGGTCGAGATCGCGCCCGGCATCGACCTCCAGACGCAGGTCCTCGACATGATGGACTTCACGCCCATCGTCGCCGACGACCTCAAGCTCATGGACGCGTCCCTCTTTAACCAGGACGGCCCCTCCGGGCTTCTTTCCGGGTTCGAGGCCAAGTAAGGCGCCGGGCAAGCGCCCGCGCACGCTCCAAGTAGATTACCCCGGGTCCGACAAGAAGCCTCGGCATCTGGGTTGCACGTTCAAACCAACCGCAGTTCAGGCACATCGTTCGAAAGGAACCAAAATGGACGCAATCAAGGTAGCGGTCATCGGCAGCGGTCTTATGGGCGGCGGCATCGCCCAGGCCTGCGCTCAGGCCGGCTTCACTGTGGTCAACATCGACATCGCCCAGGGCCCGCTCGACAAGGCCGAGGCTCTTGTCGGCAAGCTCCTCCAGAAGAAGGTCGACAAGGGCAAGATGAGCGCCGAGGACCGTCAGGCCATCCTCGACCGCCTCTCCTACAGCACCGACTACTCTGAGGTCGCCGGCGCCAAGTTCGTCATCGAGGCCGTCCCCGAGCGCCTCGACTTCAAGCAGTCCACCTTCCAGAAGGTCGACGAGTTCGCCGACGAGGACGCGGTCCTTCTTACCAACACCTCCGGCATCAGCATCGACGAGATCGCCGCCTCCACCAAGCGCCCCGAGTCCGTCCTCGGCCTGCACTTCTTCTATCCCGCCCCGGTCATGAAGCTCGTCGAGATCATCCGCGGCGAGAAGACCTCCGACGAGGCCGCGGCAAAGACCCACGAGTTCGCCGACGCCCTCGGCAAGGTCTCGGTCGACGCCCCCAACACCCCGGGCTTCATCGTCAACCGCATCATCAACCCCTACGAGAACATGGGCGCCTGGCTCGTGTCCGAGGGCGTCAGCGCCAAGGACGTCGACACGGCCATGAAGCTCGCCTGCAACCACCCGATGGGCCCCTGCGAGCTCATGGACTTCGCCGGCATCGACGTCGTCTACGCCTCGCTGATGAACCTCTACGAGGGCTACGACCACGACGACCTGTATCGTCCGGCCCCCGTGTTCAAGGAGCTCATCGACGCCGGCAACCTCGGCCGCAAGACCGGCAAGGGCTTCTACGACTACTCCGAGTAGCCCCGCCCGAGCGCCGCTCGTCGCGCTTCGAAACACCCCACGCCAGCATCCAGCGATTCCCATAAAAGGAGCATTGCCATGAGCAACCGCAAGTTCGAGAACAGCCCCGACGACATCGTCATCGTCTCCGGCGCCCGCACCGCCGTCGCCAAGTTCGGCGGCAGCCTGAAGACCATGTCCGCCATCGACATGGGCTCCATCGTCGTCGCCGAGGCCGTCAAGCGCGCCGGCATCGACCCCGCCGTCGTCGACGAGTGCATCATCGGCCAGGTGGGCGGCTGGGGCCCCAACGGCTTCGTCGCCCGCGCCATCAGCCTGAAGGCCGGCCTGCCCAACGAGACCTGCGCCTACTCCGTCAACCGTCAGTGCGGCTCCGGCCTGCAGTCCATCGCCGACGGCATCATGGAGATCAAGTGCGGCCAGGCCGAGGTCGTTGTGGCCGGCGGCTCCGAGTCCCTCTCGCAGCTCCCGTACTACGTGCCCTCCGCCCGCTGGGGCGCCCGCATGGGCCACAAGCAGTTCGAGGACGGCGTGATCGACATCCTCACCTGGCCGCTCGACATGTCCCACAACGGCATCACCGCCGAGAACGTGGCAAAGAAGTTCAACGTCTCCCGCGAGGAGCAGGACGCCTTCGCTGCCCAGTCCCAGCAGCGCGCCTGCAAGGCCATCGCCGAGGGCGTCTTTAAGGACGAGATCGTCCCCGTCGAGATCCACGGCCGCAAGGGCGCCGTCACCGTCTTCGACACCGATGAGAACCCCCGCGAGGGCGTGACCGCCGAGAGCCTCGCCCGCCTGAAGCCGTGCTTCGTCACCGACGGCACCGGCACCGTCACCGCCGCCAACTCCTCTTCGCTCAACGACGCTGCCGCGGCCGTGGTCATCATGACCCGCGCCAAGGCCGAGGAGCTCGGCTGCACCCCGATGGTCTGCATCCGCGACTTCGCCGTCGCCGGCTACGAGGCCTCCCTCATGGGCTACTCGCCGTACTTCTCCTCCAAGAAGCTCGCCGAGAAGCTCGACCTCGACCTTACCGCCATCGACTTCTTCGAGATCAACGAGGCCTTCGCCTCCCAGGCCTTCGCGGTCTCCCGCGACCTCGGCCTCGACCCCGAGAAGGTCAACATCTACGGCGGCGGCATCTCCATCGGCCACCCCATCGGCGCCACCGGCACCATCCTCGCCATCAAGTGCGCCTACGAGCTCGCCGAGCGTCACCCCGAGAAGCAGGACGCCATGGTGTCCATGTGCATCGGCGGCGGCCAGGGCATCTCGATGTACTTCACCAAGGAGTAAGGCACTTCTTTCCCGCTCAATCCGTTACGAAAGGAAACGCCAGCAATGGTCAACTTTGAGTATCTCGTTCCGACCAAGATGGTCTTCGGCAAGGGCACCGAGGAGGAGGCCGGCCGCCTGATCAAGGAGTTCGGCGGCCACAAGGCCCTGATCCACTGGGGCGGCGACTACGTGCGCACCACCGGCCTGCTCGAGCGCATCGAGCGCGGCCTTGAGGCCGAGGGCATTGAGTACGTCGAGATGGACGGCGTCGTGCCCAACCCGCGCCTCTCGCTCGTCAAGCAGGGCGTCGAGCTGTGCAAGAAGGAGGGCGTCGACTTCGTCCTCGCCATCGGCGGCGGCTCGGCCATCGACTCCTCCAAGGCCATCGCCTACGGCCTGGCCAACGACTTCGAGCTCGAGGACCTCTTCCTCGGCAAGGTGAGCACCGATAAGATCGCAAAGATCGGCGCCATCTCCACCCTGGCCGGCACCGGCTCCGAGACCTCGAACTCCACCGTCATCAACATCGACACCATGGGCGAGACCATGCTCAAGCGCTCCTACAACCACGAGTGCGCCCGCCCGCTGTTCGCCATCCTGAACCCCGAGCTCACCTACTCGCTGCCCGCGTTCCAGACCGCCGCGCCGGGCGCCGATATCATGATGCACACCATGGAGCGCTACTTCACCACCGAGCAGCACGTCGAGCTCTCCGACGAGCTGGCCGAGGGCCTCATGCGCACCGTCAAGACCTTCGTCCCCGAGGCGCTCGCCAACCCGAAGAGCTACGCCGCCCGCGCCAACCTGCTGCTGGCCGGCGCCAAGTCCCACGACGGCCTGACCGGCCTCGGCCGCGTCGGCGACTTCGCGTGCCACGCCATCGAGCACGAGATCGGCGCCATGTTCGACGTCGCCCACGGCGCCGGCCTGACCGCCATCTGGTCCAGCTGGGCCAAGTACGTCATCGACGTCGACCCCGAGCGCTTCGCCCAGTTCGCCGTCAACGTCTGGGGCGTCCAGAACAACTTCCACGACCCCAAGGAGACCGGCCTTCGCGGCATCGAGGCCTGGGACGAGTGGTGCCACTCCATCAACCTGCCCACCAGCCTCTCTGAGCTCGGCATCGAGCCGACCGACGAGCAGATCCACGAGATGGCTCAGGGCGCCGTCGACGCCCGCGGCGGCGACCACGCCGGCGCGTTCAAGTTCCTCTACGTCGAGGACATCGAGAACATCCTCAAGGCTGCCCGCTAAGCGGATCCGCCGTTAGGCGGCAAAACGGGGCGCGCGGTGCCCTCCCACGCCGCGCGCCCCGTCGTTTTTTGCCCGCAACGCCTACGCCGAGTCCGGCGTCTAAGGGATGATGATGCTCGACAAGAAGAGAAACAAACTCCTGGTGGTGTCCACGGCCCTGCTTCTGTTTTTGGGCCTGATTTACGCTTACTCCGTCCTGCTCGCGCCGCTCAAGGTCGAGTTCGGCTGGTCCGTCGCGCAGATGACGCTCGTCTTTGCACTGTCCATCTGCTCGTTTACGTTGGGCAGCCTTGCCGTGGGCCCCTTGGTCCGCGCAAAGAAGAACGCGGTGGCCCTTCTTGCCGGCGCGGCCATGCTCGCGGCGGGCTTCCTGGGCACCGCGTTCGCCTCGGGAGGCGCGGCGCTCTACATGGCTTACGCCGCCTACGGCGTTGCGGCCAGCTTCGGGATCGGCTGGGTCTACAACGTGGTCATCCCCACGGTGACCTCGTGGTTCCCCGACAAGTGCGGCTTTGCCCAGGGCGTCTGCCTCATGGGCTTCGGAGCCGGCGGGTTCGTGCTGGGGCCTGTGGCCACGCAGCTCTACTCCGTCCTGCCGTGGCGGGGGACCCTCGTGGGGTTCGCCGTCGTCTTTGCCGCGCTCGTGGCGGGTGGCGCCGCCGTGCTCAAGGCCCCCGGCGATGCGGAGGCTGCTGAGCTCGCGGCGTTGGCGGCGGGCGCGGGCGCGGGTGCGGGTGATGCGGACGCGGCGGAGGTTGCCGACGATCGCTTCATGTCCTCGGGCCAGATGCTGCGGACGCCGACGTTTTGGCTGCTCTACGCGTTTTTGTTCATGCTCGGCAGCATCGGCATGGGCATCACCGGCATCGGCCGCGAGCTGCCGCTCTCGCTCGGTGCGAGCGACCTGGCAGCCGCCGTGGTCATCGGCTTCGTCAACGTGGGCAGCGGCGTGGGCCGTCTCTCGTGCGGCATCGCGCTCGACAAGCTCGGCCGTCATCGCACCATGAGGATCATCGGCTTCGGCGGCACCGTGGCGCCCGTCGTTATGATCGCGTCGCTTCTTTCCGGCAGCCTGGCCGTCCAAGCCGTTGCCTGCCTGCTCACCGGCATGAGCTGGGGAGCCGCCGTGGTCACCATGCCGTTCGTCTCCCGCACCGAGTGGGGGCTGGCCAACATGGCGCAGAACATGGCTATGGTCAACACCTACAGCATCTTTGCCTCGCTCGTTGGTTCGTTCGGCGCGGGAATGCTGTATGGGGTCTGCGGCTCGTTTCTCCCCGTCCTGGGGATAATGACCGTGCTCGGCGTCGCGAGCGTGCTGCTCGCAAACAAATTGAAGTAACGGCCGGGCCGGGGGCCGGGCTGTTAGATACAAACGTTGTGAGTTTTCACAGAGAGGGGAGTCCCATGAGCGACTTCGTCAAGGAAGAGAACGTCTTTGTCGGCCAGAGCGCGCAGAGCCGCGAGGAGGTTCTCCGCTTCCTCGCCGACCGCGCGGGCGAGCTGGGCATCACCGCCGATCCCGATGCCGTCTACCAGGCGTTCCTCGACCGTGAGGACATGGGCGAGACGGGCATGACCGACGGCTTCGCCGTGCCGCACGCAAAGAGCGCCGCCATCGACCACGCCGCCGTCATCGTCTTCAAGAACGATCACGCGCTCGATTGGCCGAGCTTCGACAACAAACCGGTCGACATCTGCCTGGCACTGCTCGTCCCCGACGTCGAGGCCGGCACGACCCACATCAAGCTGCTGTCCAAGACCGCCGTCCTGCTGATGCGCGAGCAGTTCAAGACCCTCCTGCGCACCTCCGACGACTGCAAGGCTATCGCCGACGCCATCAATGAGGGCATCGAGTCGTAAGGGGTCTCCCGGGCCTTCTTTCCATTCGGGCCGCCCCCGGATAATCTAACTCCCATACAGCGGACGCATCTGGGTCGAAAATGGCCGAGATGCGTCCGCTGTGTGGGAGTTAGGCGTTGTGAAGGCTTCACAACTCGGCGGGGCGCCGGGTGGCGAGAAGGACGGGCGGCCAAGAAGGACTGCCCGGCTAGATTCCGTACGCTTCGAGGGGGACCCGCTCGAACTCATCCGGCGCGCAGGCCGGTTCCGGGTCGCGCAGGTATGCGGGCAGCGAGGGAATCTTGATCGTCGGCCGGTGGTCCTTAGGTATCCCGAACGAGGTGAGCAGTCGGTTGAACTCGTACGCGTTTCCAACCGTCTTCATCGAGAAGCGCACCACGGCGTCGCAGCACGCGGTGAGCCTCGACTCGCGGATCCGCTCCCGGCGCATGGCGTCGACGATGCCGCCGTCCCCAGCCATCTGCGAGTCGGTGTATTTCTGCGCCCCGTCCAGCTCTCCGGCGATCAACGTGCCGTCAGGGAGGCGCCAACTGAAGTCGAGGTAGTACTTCTTTCCATCGAGGGGTTCACAAATCTCGGTTTGCAGGTCAGGCGCCCTGAAGCCCAGCTCCCACATGGCGGCGCGGGCCACGGACTCCCCGCCGTTCTGCGCGCGCCCGTCGGCGAAGCGCGCTGCGGCGATGGCCTTCTTTACGCCGCGGTAGCCGGCCTTGCGCGACTCGAAGTCCGCGATCGTCTCTTCCTTGGTGACGAGGCCCTGGCGCAGCGCCGAGTCGAGGACAACGGTCGCCTCGCGCAGGCTCAGCCAGCGCGCGCAGTCAAAGAGCGTCCGAAGCAGCGGCGTGCACGAGACGCCGTCGATAAAGACGGGTCGGTCGCCCGTCGTGTGGCGTGTCGAGACCACGCCGCCGAGGAGGTCGCGCGTTCCGTGCTCGTCGGCGATGGTGTAGGGCTCGTAGAGGTTGCGCGAGACGGAGAGTCCCTGCGCGAGCGCGGCCGTTGCGCCGCAGAAGATCCAAAGCTGGTGGATTTGCTGCAGGCCGCGAATCTTGTGGAGCGCCTGCTCACGTTCGTCGAGCTGCTTCCAGTAAGCGGGGCGGGTGTAGAGCCCCGGCAAAGGAGAGATGACCGAGCCTTCCTTGAGGCGCCGCTTGAGGTCCTTGCGGCTCGCGTCGTTGTAGGCGGTGAAGCACATACGCTTGTCCTCCGCCTCGTCAAGAATTATGTCAACCTGCTCGTCGAACCTCTTTCCCACGGCGCCTCCCTTCGCGGACGGCGTTCGCGCTCGATAGTGGGCATATTCTGCACGATTGGGCGGCCGAGGTGGGCTGGGAAATCTAACTCCCACACAGCGGACGCATCTGGGCCGAAAATGGCCAAAATGCGTCCGCTGTATGGGAGTTAGACGTTGTGAAGGCTTCACGGGTGGCAAGAAGGGCGCGGGGTCGCGGGCGCGCCGGCCGCGGTAGAATCGAAGGGATTGATCCTCGGCAAAGAAAGGCCATCCAGATGAGCGACGTTCTCGAGCGTTTCCTGCGCTACGTGCAGGTTGATTCCCAGTCCGACCCCGACAACGAGCTGGAGACGCCCTCCACGCCGCGCCAGCACGAGATGGCCCGCGTGCTCGGCGAGGAGCTTGCCGCCATCGGCCTTGAGGACGTCGCGGTCGACGAGCACGCCTATGTGACGGCCACGCTGCCGGCGTCGGCGGGCGCCGAGGACGTCCCCGCGCTCATGCTCTGCGCCCACATCGACACCGCGCCCGACGCCCCGGGCGCCGGTGTGAAGCCGCACGTCGTCCGCTACGAGGGCGGCCCGCTCGTGGCCGGCGTCGTCGACGGCGCGCCCGTCCAGACCACGCCCGCCCAGGTTCCCGACCTTGCCAAGTTCGTTGGCCAGGACATCGTGGTCACCGACGGCACGACGCTTCTGGGCGCAGACGACAAGGCCGGCGTGGCCGAGATCTGCGCACTTCTTGCCCGCTTGGTGGCAGACCCCGAGCTCGCGCACCCCACCATCAAGGTCGCCTTCGTGCCTGACGAGGAGATCGGCCACGGCGCCGGCCTTTTGGACCTCGATAAGCTCGGCGCGGCGTACGGCTATACCGTCGACGGCGAGACCTTGGGCGAGTTCAACTACGAGTGCTTCAGCGCGTGCGAGGCCACGGTCCGCGTGCGCGGCGTTATGGTGCACCCTGGCAGCGCCAAGGACGTGATGGTCAACGCCATCACCGTCGCCTCCGAGTTCGAGCAGCTCGTGCCCGCGTGGGAGCGCCCCGAGCACACCTGCGGCCGCGAGGGCTTCTATCACCCGACCGACATCGAGGGCTCCGCGTCCGAGGTCACCTTGAAGTACATCCTGCGCGACTTCGACGCGGATAAGTTCAGCGCCCGCGAGACCACGTTCCACCAGATCGCCGAGCTGCTCAACAGCCGTTACGGCGAGGGTACGGTGAAGGTCGAGGTCCGCCAGCAGTACCGCAACATGGCCGAGCACTTCGAGGGCAAGGAGTTCCTCATCGACAACGCCCTCGAGGCCAACCGCGAGGCGGGTCTTGAGCCCTCTATCGTGGCGGTGCGCGGCGGCACCGATGGCGCCCAGCTCACCTTCCGCGGCCTGCCGTGCCCGAACCTCGCCACCGGCGGCTACAACGCGCACTCCGTCCGCGAGTTCATCCCCGTGGCGAGCATGGAGGCAACGGTGGACATGCTCGCCCGCCTTGTGGCCAAGTTCGCGGTCGCGCAGGGGGCGTAGGCGCGTGAACTTCTTTACGCTCAGCATCCTCGCCGTGTTGCCCGGCTCCATCGCCGCGCTCTTTGAGCGAGCGGGGGCCCCGATGCGGCTGGCTGAGCGCCACCACAGCCACCACGACACCTACCTCGTGCCGCCCGACTTTTTGCGTTCGCTTGCCGTGGCGATGCTGCTCGTCGGGTGCCTCGGGGTGCTTTTGGGCACGTTCTGCGGTGTGGGTCTCTTTGACTCGGACATGATCTGCGTGCTCGCGTTTACCGACGCGTTCACGTGGATGGCGCTCGTTATGTGGCTCATGATGGCGCGCTACAAGGTGTCGCTGTTCGAGGACCGCGGGGTGATCGTGCCCCTGGTGGGCCGCAGCATCTGCTTCTTTTACTCCGACATCGCCTCGATAAGGTGGAGCGGCCCGCGGCGCGCCTCCGGCTACCGCGACCTCGTGATCACCGACATTGACGGGCGCAGGTACAAAATCAAGGGCATCATCGATATCGAGCAGGTCCTTCTTCACGTGGACCGCTTCGACGTCCTTGAGTCGCTCGGCGTCGGCGGGCCCGACTTCTCCGAGATGAAGCGCAAGCCCTGGCAACCGTTCGCGCGCGACTCGCGCGCCAAGAAGGAAAAAGAGGAACAAGTTGATTAAGCTCGCTCTTTCCGATATGGACAACACACTGGTTCCCCTCGGTGCGCGCGGCGCGAGTCCCCGCACGCTGGAGGCCATCCACGCGGCGATGGACGCCGGGGTGCTCTTTGGGCCCTCGACGGGTCGCGATACGGTAGAGCTCATGAGGCTGTTCCGCGCGGACGAGTCGTGCTTCCAGACCGGTGTTCTCTCCAATGGCAAGCGCGTGCGCGCCCAGGGAAAGACGGTCTCGCTCACGCTGATTCCGCATGACGGGCTGGTGGCGATCGCGCGCGAGCTCGAGGGCACCACGATGTTCCTCGCGTGCTACCCGGCCGAGTCGAACCTGCTCAACCCGGCCTACGCCGTGGGCGCGCCCTCCGAGGAGGTCCTCAACCGCTACGAGGCGCGCGTCAAGTTCGTCGGCGGCATGGTCGACGAGGTGCCCGACGTGGACTTCGTCGCGGCCACGATCGCGTGCCCCGACGGACCCGAGCAGATGGAAGAAGCGCGCCGCATTGTGGCGGAAAAGGTGCCAGAGCTGCGCATCGTCTCGCCCATTCCGGGCTGGTTCGACATCATGCCCCAGGGCGTGAGCAAGGCGCGCGGCCTCCACGAGCTGCTCGACGCTACGGGGATCGGCATCGACGAGGTCGTCGTGTTCGGCGATGCCGAGAACGACCTCGAGATCCTGCGCGAGGTCCCGTACTCGGTGGCCGTCGCCAACGCGACGCCCGAGGTCGCCGCGACTGCGAACTACCACATCGGCGCATGCGCGGACGAGGGCGTGGCCGACGCGCTCTTCGACATCGCGCACGCAGCGAAGACCGGCCAGATGCCAGCCTTCCTCCAGAGGTAGAGCGTTATGGAGAAACCGCATCTGACCAGGAGATCGTTCGTTGGAATGGGCGTTGGCGCCCTTGCCGTGGGGGCGGGCGTTGCGCTTGGCGTGACGCGCTGCTCGGCAGGCGACGCCGAGGTGCCGTCGGAGCCCAAGGTCGGTGACGCGGCGTCCGGTTCCGGTGCGGACGCAGGCTCGGACGCCAAGGTCGGCGGCAAGCTCGTCATGTACACGTGCTGCGACGAGGCGCTGATCAACGCCTTCGTTCCCGGCTTCATGCAGGAAACGGGCGTCGTGGTCGATGTGGTGTGCAAGAGCGCGGCGGAGTGCCGCGACGACGTGGCGGCCGAGGTCGCCGCGGGGCGCGTGATCGCCGACGTGGTGTGGGGCGGCGACGAGGACTGGTACGCGGCGGGGGAGGCGTGCTTCGAGAAGTACTTCTCATCCGGGAACACTGGCGTGCTCGATGAGTGTCGCAACGCCGACGGCTTCGTTACCCCCGTTACGCGTGAGGTGTGCGCCATTGCGGTGAACTCCGCGAAGGCGGCGGAGCTTGGGGTGGAGATCTCCGGCTACGACGACCTGCTCGACGAGCGGCTTGCCGGGCTCGTGGCTGTGGCCGACCCGCAGACGGATGCCGCTGGCAAGTCCTCCCGCGAGGCGGTTCACGAGGTGGGCAACCTGTTGCCGGCGTTCGTGTCCACGGCGGAGGATGGCAGCGTCGTGCCGGGTGGCGACGCCTTCCTCGTGGCGATGGATGCGCAGACGGGTGGAAACGTGCGCGCCACCAGCGAAGATGTGCTCGAGGACGTGCTTTCCGGCGAGGCTGTGGCGGGGCTTGTGTACGAGCAGGCCGCGGCGGCGGTGGCCGACCTCACCGGCGAGGTCGAGGTCGTGCTTCCGCGCGAGGGCTGCCTCGTCGTGCGCGGGTGCACGGCCATCGCGCGCGGGGCGACGAACCTTGCGCAGGCCCGCGCCTGGGTTGACTTTGCGTGCGGCGAGAACGCGCAGCGTGCAGCGGCGGGCAAGGTGCGCCTGCGCAGCGTCCGCGACGGCATTGGCGAGAAGGACGATTTCGCGAAGCTCGTCGACAAGGAGTAGGGGCGGCTTCATCGAGTTCTGATTTGTGGAGAACCCTTCACATCGTTGACTCTGCTCAAGACTGCGCGTATAGTTCTTTCTTGCGCAAACGCGCTCGCAAATATTGCGGGGTGGAGCAGTCTGGTAGCTCGTCGGGCTCATAACCCGAAGGTCGTAGGTTCAAATCCTGCCCCCGCGACCATAAACTTGCTGGTAGGGACCCATTCGGGTCCCTACTTTTTTATGTCGGGACAAAGCTGGGACAAAAGGGACGGGGTATTTTGTCCCAATTTGTGTAGCGTCTCCACAGGCTGGGACAAAATCCCCCCGTCCCTTTTGTCCCAAATTAAGGACGTGCGCCATGCATGACATCTGGAACCCCTGGCACGGCTGCGTTCGCGTGAGCGAGGGCTGTGCCCACTGCTATATGTTCACGATGGACGCCGCGCGCGGGCTCGACGGCGGTGTCGTTCGTCGCAACAAGACGACGTTCGACTATCCGCTCCAGCGCACGCGGGACGGCGCGTACAAGGTGCGCTCCGGCGAGCTCATCCGCATCTGCATGAACTCGGACTTCCTCATTGAACAGGCAGACCCCTGGCGCGACGAGGTGTGGGGCATCATCCACGCCCGGCCCGATGTCCGTTTCTTTATCCTCACCAAGCGACCCGAGCGCTTCGCCGAGTGCCTGCCGCCGGATTGGGGTGATGGCTGGGACAACGTGATGCTCAACGTCACGTGCGAGAATCAGCGCCGCGCCGACGAGCGGATCCCGATCCTGCTCGCGACGCACGCCAAGCACAAGGGCATCATGTGCGCGCCCTTTATCGGGCCGGTGAGCGTGGGCCGCTATTTCGGTGCCCCCTCACAGGGCGCCGGCTTGGAGCAGATCATTTGCGGTGGCGAGAATTACGAGGGCTCGCGGCCGTGCGACTTCTCGTGGGTGCAGGCGCTTTCCGCGGAGGGCCGTGAGCACGACGTAACGTTCTCTTTCATCGAGACGGGCTCGAACTTCGTGGTGGACGGCCGCACATACCGCATTCCCAAGCGCCTTCAGGCTGAGCAGGCGTACAAATCCGGCGTCGGCTACGAGGGCAAGCCCATCGAATGGCGGCTCACCGATTCTCTTGGCCTGCCTTTGTCCGATGACGACCTCTACGTCCCGCGATTTCGCAAGAAGTGCCGGTGTTGCGGCGGTCGTCTGACCTGCAACGGTTGCAGCAACTGCGGTGGTTGCGGCGAGCCTGCGGAGCTCCTGCGTACGTGGGAGGAGCTCGTCGCGGAGACGGGCGGGGCGTAGCGGGGGCTGGGGCGCCGGCGCACGGGCGCGCGGGCGCGGGCCGGTGCTGCGCGGGAAACGGGGACCGTCGGTAAGGCGGACACCGCGCTGTGCGGGAAACGGGGAGCGTCGGTAAAGCGGGCGCTGCGCTGCGCCGGATTCGCCGACCGTCGGTATCGACACTTCCCGATTCCCGCGCAGGAAGCGGCAAGAAGGGCTTCTTTTCACCAAAAACCGGGACCGTCGGTAGCCCCCGCGCACACAAGCCCGGGCGTCGCCACCGACGGTCCTCAATTCCCGCGCAGCCCAAAAGCCCGTTTACCGACGGTCCCCGATTCCCGCGCAGTTCAAAGATGCGTTTAGCTAGCCCCGCTTTTGGTGCTGCTTCTTCCTAGGCAAACGCTGCGACAGGTAACTGGTTGGCGCAGAGACGTTGATGCCCATCAGCGAGTGCGCCATCCAAAGGAACACGGCGAGCACCAAAAGGGGGATAAGGCACGAGGTCACGATCATCACGATGGCGCCTTCAATCAGATTCGTAACTTGCTCAACCACGCCGTCGGTCACGCTCTTGATGCCATCCTTCAGGTTCGAGACGAGCTGCGCGGCGCCGCTGGCGATGCTGTCCCAGAAGTTCTTGTTCTCCTGGCTCTCACTGTCTGTGGGCTCGCTTTCCTCGGCGCTTCCCTCGGACTCCGCCTGCGAAATGCTTGTCTGGTAGGTCTCGTCGATGCGTTGCGTGACCCATACGCTTGCCGGCACCACTGCTATGGCGATGACGCCTATGAGGAACAGGCGGATGCCCAGAGTGAACAGCATGTGACCGGTGCTCAGGTGGCCGTGCGCGAGAAGCGAGATGGCAAGAAGCACAAAAGCCGCGGGTCCGAGCACACCAAACGAGAGAAAACCAAAGATCGTGAGCAGGTACTTCTCGAGATAGAGCACCGCGAGCACGATTCCCAAGTTGCTGGAGAGCTGGGTGAGCTGCTCGGCCACGGGGGTGCCGGTGTCGTCGGGGAGGGCCGAGATGGCGGCCGAAAGCGCAATGGTCGAGGCGGTGAGCGCCAGCACGTTGTTCTTCTTGGCATCGATCACCTCGATGCAGCCGCTCCAGGTTTCGACGTTCTCAAAATGCGGGCGCCCGACAAACTCCGAGAGAAGGGCGGCGACGATCAGGAGCGCGACAATGCCGAACTTCAACGGCGGACGCTCGCAGATTAGATCGGAAAGGCTCGGCTGGGGCTCGGGCTGAGGAACCACATCGACGTATGAAACAGCGGGGACGATTTCCTCGCGGCTCTTTTGGTTCGGCGTTATTTGTTGCATGGAATGCCTCCTGCAAAGGTGTCCGTTGGGTTGCGGGTGGATGCGGCGGGGAGCGCTGGGTATTTGACGGCGGAATAGAGAGAAGCCCCGCGTTCCTGGTTGGGACGCAGGGCTAACTTCGATAGCCCTTGGCGAGTATACCTAGGCTATCTACAACGTTTTTGCGGCTTCAGCTTCCATAGTTTGCGCGGCTGTCGCTTCAACCTGGGACTTCTCACGCCTATCTACCATGAGGTTAGCCTTTACAGGCTCCCCTTCTGTTAAGGCGGCTTTACTTGCTGCCCTGGCATTTATGAGGCCTTTAACTTTGACGACAGCCCACACTAGGGCGGCTGTTCCTGCTCCAACAATCAGCCCCGCAACCATCCCGTCTGAGAAACCTAGTTCATAGCCGACGTTTTCCCGCTGGATAAGAAGCTCTTCTGGCCCCCCGGCTTTCTTTGCCAATGCCGTATAGTCCGAGTAAACCCAACCAGTATCAATACCGTCCATCTTTCTGCTCCTTACTCAATATGCTGCCTGAGTATTACGCTGCGCTAATAGGACTTTTTCTATGCTCCCGGCTCTTCTCTGCTGATCAATTCCTCGTTGTCGTTGAGAATATAACCGGCATTGTTGAGCACGCAGTAGTGGTCTATTGCCTCGTGAATATACGTAGCTGCCTCGGGTTTAAAGATGCGGCCGATGTCGGAGTCTCGGTCTGTTACTGCAATGCCTAGAAGCGAGAGTGCCCTCAACCCCATGTCGGACTGGGTCTCTTCTTCTTTCACGAATAGCTCCCCGAGGCTCTCTGCAATTTTGACGCTCTTCTTAACCAGCTCTAGAACCTCTTGGGAATCTGCCTCGTAGCCTTTTCGCCTCATGGAAGCGATTGAAGAGAGCGATTTAATAAGGCGATCATTGAGTGGCTTAGCTTCATCCTTCTCGGCCACGACTTCAATCGTCTTTAGAAGGTTCATGTTGTAGCTGAGCGCTCGGTCCAGCCACTCTTCGAATGACTCGCCTGGTTCAACCTCAGGAACGACGTAAAAACCCATCGTTTTCTCCAACTTGAGGAAAGCCAAGATTTTCTTCTTTTGCTCAATCTCGGCCTCAATTCGCTCGATTTCAATGGCGAGTTCTTCTCTTGTTGGCTTAGCATCCGTTTCGTAAAACTCGACGGCCTTCTCAAGGGAAAAGCCCATTGCGGCATAGAACCTAATGCAGAACAGTCTCATAAGGTCTTCATCGGAATAGAGCCCGTAGCCCGACTCTGTTCTGCCTGTTGGGCGCACTATTCCGCGCTCGCTGTAGAAGTGCAAGGTTCTTCTTGTAATTCCTGCCATGCGGCAGATCTCTTTAGCTTGCATCATGCCGCTCACCTTCCTGTATTTGAAGTATCAAACTGCTACGTACGTAGCAGTTAAGAACTAATAACAACGTACACAATATCTTCAAAAACTGAAAATTGCTCACTTTGCAAAAACCACAGACGATACGTCTCATTTGAGATCACCCCGAAAGATGGACTTAGCAAATGGCCGTGTTGAACGAGGTGCTTGGCTACGGCGGTTCCACAGGCGGGTCTTCCTCGTCCGGTGGCAGCGACGACATCGATGCGCTGACCCGTGCCATCATCAACGGCGACTACGGCAACGATGAGGAGCGCAAGCGGCGCCTCAGCTCCAACTGCGCGGCCGTACAGCGCCGCGTGAATGAGATGTTGTCGCAACTCGGCAGAAACTCCGGGAAGCGATTGCTTGGTGGCCATCGTAGCGTGCCTTCTGTTCCTCTTCCTCTTGCCGCTGTATCCGCTTTGTTGGGAGGCCGATAGATTCGAGCAGGAGTTTAGGGATTAACGGGGGCGGCAGCCCCGGCACGGCGGCTCGAGCCGCCGTGCTTTGTTCATGGACTTTAGCCCGTGCCGCGCGGTACGCGCGGCATAGAAAACCACCCGCTCAGCGGGTGGAGGGCAATTTCCGCTACGCGGCAAAAAACCTTCCCCCTAGCATGAGGATTGTTCAGGTCATCATGCCCCGAGAGGGAAGGTGATTGCCGTGGCCCAGAAGGCCAACAGCCTCGCGCACACGAAATGGCTGTGTAAGTACCACATCGTGTTCACACCGAAGTATAGGAGGAAGGCGATCTACAACCAATACCGCAAGGACCTGGGGGAGATCCTCAGGCAGCTGTGCATGTGGTAGGGGGCGGGGATCATCGAGGGGCACCTCATGCCCGACCACGTCCATATGCTGGTCGGCATCCCGCCGAAGCTCAGCGTCTCGAGCTTCATGGGCTACCTGAAGGGCAAGAGCTCGCTGCTCATGTTCGACCGGCACGCGAGCCTCAGGTACAGGTTCGGGAACAGGAAGTTCTGGGCAGGGGGCCACTACGTGTCGACCGTCGGCCTCAATGAGCCGACGATCGGGAAGTGCATACGCGAGCAGGAGAGCGCCGACATCGCGCTCGACCGGCTGAGCGTCAAGGAGTACGAGGACCCGTTCGCCGGGAAGTGACGTGCCCGCCCGTTTGACGGGCCGCCATGCGTCAAGGGGCTATCGGGCCTGAACGGAGTTCAGGCCAGGGGCTTGAGCCCCTGGCCTGGGACCTTAGGGTTATACCCTAAGAGCAAACCACCCGCTATGCGGGGGTCATGATTTGCGTCCGCTACGGCGACCTTGGGCTCCTCGCCCCCTACAAGATCCCGTCCAGCCGCTCCATCCCCGAGTGCTTGCTGTTCACCAGGCTGTCAGCGTAGACCCGCAGCGTCATCGCGGGGTCGGCGTGGCCCAGCAGCACCGAGACGATCTTTATGTCCACGCTGTTGGCCACGGCGATGTTGGCGAAGGTCGTGGAACGTGGTGCCGAGCCTTCCCGCGTCCGGACGCATCGTTCTGTCTCATTCGGTCCCCCATAACCCGAAGGTCGTTGGTTCAAATCCAGCTCCCGCGACCAAATGTTCAGCAGGTCAGAATCTAATAGTTCTGGCCTGCTTTCTTATGTGGGCAAGTCAGCCGTAGCCCGGCGATCAAGTAATAGTTACGACTGTCTTTTGAGTATGGGCGAGAAGAACGAGCGTGGCAAATGCCAAATCTTGCCAAGTAGAACTGCAAGATTCATAATATCTTGCAGTCTAGCTTTGCAAGATTGGAGCAATAATGCCCTTCAACTCGCTTGTGCAGGAGAAGATCCTCGATTTCGAGCAGCTTGGAATTCCCGAGGTTTTCAGTCGTGATCTCCAGCTTCTTCCAATACAAAAGCCCAAGCGAAACAACCTTGCGCAGGTAATCGTCGGCGCGCGCCGCTGCGGCAAAACTTACCGCCTTTTTCAGGAGATGCACGATGTCATAGCCGCGGGTTACGATCCAAAGACGATGCTGTACTTCAACTTCGAGGATGAACGTCTCAAACCGTATTCCTCGGATCTTCTCGCCGACGTTGTCGACACCTTCTTTGCTATGCGCCCCGCCGCGAAGGAGGAGGGCTGCTTTCTTTTCTTCGACGAGATACAGGAGGTTCCCGACTGGAGCCTGTTCTTGCGGCGGGTCATAGACTCGACCAAGGCCACCGTCTATGTGACGGGCTCATCGTCCAAGATGCTCTCGGCGGAACTTGCCTCGGAGTTCAGGGGGCGTTCTCTTTCGAAAGAGCTCTTTCCGTTGAGCTTCTCCGAGTTTGTCCGTTTAAAACAAGGCCTATTTGTTGCCGAGTCTGGCGCCTTCTCATCTTTTGACGCCGCCGCCCTTAGAAACGCGCTGGGTGACTACCTTTTGCGAGGCGGCTTTATGGCGGCGCTCTCACTCCCCGCGGCCGAGGGAATGATGCTTATGCAGGAGTACGCGTATCGAACGGCCGCAATGGACGTTGTCGAGCGCTACAACCTGCGAACGCCGCAGGTCGCGATTGGCTTTCTCTCCAGGTGCCTTGCTTCGTCTGCCCGCGAGCTTTCGGTGAACAAGGTTGCCAACGAGCTCAAGAGCCGCGGCGTCTCGACCTCACGCGAGACTTTGGCGAGCCTCTTGGCGTATTACGAGGAGGCGTATTTGGTTTTCTCGCTGGGAGACCTGAACCGCGCGCTTGCGGACAACCCTCGTTCCAGCTCGAAGGTCTATGCCGTTGACCCCGGGATGTTCACGGCTTTTTCTCGGGCGGCGAGCAAAGAGGAGGGCCAGCGGCTGGAAACCGCGGTGTTCAACAAGCTGCGCCGAACGGCCCCTGCTGCGCGGGCGGGCTCTCTTGCGCGGTTAACCTTTTTGCATGAGAGCGCGTCGCACGAGGTCGATTTTGTTGCGGGCGACACCCTGCTGGGCGACGTGTACCGTCTGATCCAGGTTAGCGTCGACCTTGCAAATCCTAAGACCAGAAAACGCGAGGTCTCTGCGTTGGAAGCCGCTATGGAGAAGTACGGAATCGATGAGGCGACCATCGTGACCATGGACTCAGAGGAGACGATCGCCACCAGATCTGGGCGTATCCAGGTTGTTCCCGCTTGGAAGTGGCTACTCGACTAGCTTGCTCAACCGCCGTTTTGGGGTGCAGTTCACGACGAGTGGCGGGCTGGCGTTTAGAGGTGCTGGGAGGAGTTGGCTGACGCTATCACCGGGGACATGAAAAAAGCGCCCGGCCCGATTCAGTTGCAAGCTGAATCGGGCCGGGCGACTACGTTGCGGTCAGTCCCTGCGGGCCTCCGGCCTTACTCCACTACGTTCCCCTCGGCGTCGTAGCGGTAGAACCCCTCGCCCACAGCGATGCCGGTCTTGCCCGCGTCGACGTAGCCCTTGAGCATCGCGACGATCTTGCCCGAGACGGAGTCGGGGTCGTCGGCGCCGGGCTGCATGCCCATGATGTGCAGCGCCAGCGGCAGGCCGACCTTGTCGAGCTTGCGGAACGGCGTCTGGTCGGGCGTGGCGCCGGTGTCCAGCTCCCAGCACAGATCGACGGTCGCGGGGTCCGAGACGCCCGTGGCCACGAGCTGCAGCGCGGCACGGAACCAGGGGATGAGCAGCGTGTTGAGGATGTAGCCCGGCTGCTCCTTGTTGAGCTTGAGCGGAATCATGCCGATGGCGTAGGAGAACTTGTCTGCCAGCTCGAACGACTCGTCGCTCGTGCGGTCGTGGCGCATGAGCTCGGTGAGGTTGTTGCGCCAGATCTGGTTGGCAAAGTGCAGCGTCATGTAGCGGTCGGGGCGCCCGGTCGCGTCGGCGAAGGTGCTGGGAAGGAACGTCGAGGAGTCGGTCAGAAGCAGCGTCTTTTGCGGCATGACGTCGGCGATTGCCTCGTAGAGCGCGGTCTTCTGCGCCGGGTCCTCGTTGATGCACTCGATCACGATGTCCGCGTCGCCGAACGCCTCCTGGACGTCGGTGGTAAGAAGGACTTGCGGCAGGCGCTCCTCCGCGGCCGCCTTGAGCTCATCGATGCCCTCGGGCGAAAGGTCTCGCTCGTCAGAAAGCCCGCGGCAGTACTGGGCGGGATCCGCCTTCCACGCGTCGAGCGCGGCGACGATCTGTTTCTTCACGCTTTCCAGGCGCGGCTTGGCGCGCTCGATCGAGGCCTCGCTGCGCAGCCACACGGTGGTCTCGAAGCCCTTGTACGCGACCATCGAGGCAATCTGGCTGCCCTCGGTGCCGCACCCCGCGATAGTGACCTTCTTGACGTCCTTGATGTCCACGATGGAACCGCCTTTCGCTGGTTGGATAACGCCACGCAGACGTTATAGCGCGCCGGCAGGGGAGGGCGGCCGTCCGATCCGCCAACGGCGGGTTTGGGCTGTTTTGCGTGGGGAGGGGGTATCGTCTGCGCTGCGCGGGAATCGGGGAGCGTCGGTAAAGCGGGCGCCGGGGTGCGCCGGAAACGGGGAGCGTCGGTAAAGCGAGCGCCGGGGTGCGCCGGAAACGGGGAGCGTCGGTAAAGCGAGCGCCGCGCTGCGCCGGAATCGCCGACCGTCGGTACCGACGCTCCCCGATTCCCGCGCAGGACGTGGCAAGAAGGGCTTCTTTTCACCAGAAACCGGGACCGTCGGTACCGACGCTCCCGGTTTTTCGCGCAGTTCGACGGCGCATTTACCGACGCTCCCGGATTCTCGCGCAAGCCTAGGCCAATCGCATCGCCGCCGAATGGGCAAAGATGTCAGCCACTGTCCGCTACCCAAGTCGATGTTTGCGCAGCTTCTTGAGGTAGCTCCGTTTGAAGTCTTTCCATGATCCGAGGAAACGCTCCTCGGTTAATCCCGCCTGATTGTGCTCATAGCGAATGGCGGCAAGCTCAATGCCGCAGATATAATCCGCAACCTGGAAGAGGCGGTACCTATTCGGCTTGATGTTGCGATACACAACGGCGTCCTCGAAGAGCGCCGCGCTTATTGCTCCGTGAACGGATGCGCTGACGATGCTCTGGCCGTTGTCGTAATAGACCTTTACGACATCGAACTCTTGAAAGAAGACAAGGTTGTTATGGATGAGCAGCTCGATGTCGCGCTGCATTTTGACTTGCAGATCGGCGGTGTTAGAATAGTACCTTTTCTCATAGGAGAGACACGCGTATTTGAAGGGGAGTCTCTCGACAAATGATCGGAAACGACTTAGAAGCCTCTTCCTCGTTGAATAGTCCATGGAATTGAATGGGGCATGGCCGCGTAAAACAGGCGTGAAGTGGAACGCGTCTTTTGGTAGGTTGCTGGCCGCGCAGGCCTGTTCATAGCTGTTGAGCCAAGAGTTGATGCCGACGGACTGGTCGTGGAAGACAAGGGTCAGGAGATAGTATTCGGAACCAGTGCCGATATCGCCTGACTCGTCGATAAATACCGAAAGCTCTCTCGCAGGCCCGCCTCCTTAACAAAAGAGCCGGGGGAGACCCCCCGGCAACTTCGACAGGCCTTCCTTTAGGAAAGTCTGGTTCCTTTTTATCACATCCCAGCCTTGGAGACTCAGACCATCTTCAATGTCGCCATCCACTACTCAAGCCGATGCTTGCGCAGCTTTTTGAGGTAGTTCTTCTTGAACGAGCCCCATTGGCCGAAGAACATTCGGTCCGTGGCGGTCTCGGCATGCGACTGGTATTTGAGCGCCGTGAGCTCAAGCGTGCAGATGTAATCCGCAAGCTGGAAAAGGCGGTAGTCGGCCGGCTTTGCGTCGCGGTAAATAACGGCATCCCTCGCCAGTGCGTACTCAACCGCATCATGAAGAGCGTTGGTGACGACGGATTGACCGTTGTCGTAATAGACCTTGACCTTCTCGAACTTCTGGAAGAAGTCGAGGTTGTCGAAGATTGTCAGAACAAGGTCTCTCTTCATGCTGGTAAAGAGGCTCCTGTAGTCGGCATATTCGCTTTTTCGGTAGGCGAAGGTCATGTATTGGAAGGGGAGTTTGTCGGCCATCACGCGGAAACTGTTGAGGAGCGCCTTGCGTGTTGAGACCCCGAGACCTTTGTAGTCGTCGTTGCCGTTGAGCAGCGGGCCCAGATGCATTGGGATATCCTCGGCCCCTCGGGCACGAAGATCGGCTTCGTAGGGCTCAAGGACCTCGTTAATATCCTTGGCCTGATCGTGTAGGACGATTGTGATCAGGTAGTACGTCGATGTCTCGCCGGCATCGCCGGATTCGTCGACAAAAATGGACAGCTCCTCCATCGTTACGACCTCCTTGCGAATAAAAATGCCGGGGGAAACCCCCCGGCTCTTGGAGGCCGACCCTTGCGGGAGGACCACCTCTTTTATACCACGGGTAAAGGCTTGTCTTCAAGCAAATATGATAGCAAACACACGTTCGTCACACAAGGCAAAACAGCAGGTAAATGGCTGCGCGAGAAACCGGGAGCGTCGGTAAAACCGCCGCCGCGCTGCGCCGAAAACCGGGACCGTCGGTAGAGCACGGGAAGCGCTGCGCCGGAATCGCCGACCGTCGGTACCGACGCTCGCCGATTCCCGTGCAGAGCGTGGCGAGAAGGGCTTCTTTTCACCAGAATCGGGGACCGTCGATACTGACGCTCTCGGTTTCCCGCGCAGTTCAATGGCTCGTTTACCGACGCTCCCCGATTCCCGCGCAAGCCGTAGGCCATACTGCTCGCGAGTCGCGCCGATAAACCAGAGTCGTGACTATAATAGTCTAGACTATAATAGTCACGACTCTATTCTCGCACGACGTAAGGAGACCAGCTATATGAAGTCAAGGGCTAAACCGTAGATTCTAAGACCTTTTGATTTGTTGGAACGTTGCAGCTT
>CAKUIF010000008.1 GCA_934660915.1 uncultured Olsenella sp.
TGGGACAAAATCCCCCGTCCCTTTTGTCCCACGTGGAGGCTGCATGAGTGTTGAGGAATGGCTCGGCGATGCGCCGGCAGAGGTCACGAAGACCACCGAGCGTCTGCTCGCCGAGGTCGCGAGCATGCGCAGGGACGGCCAGACCATCTACCCGCCGCAAGACGACATCCTCAATGCGCTCGCCTGGACAGCCCCCGGCAACGTGCGCGCCGTGATCCTCGGCCAGGACCCCTACCACGAGGAGGGGCAGGCCATGGGGCTGTCCTTCTCGGTACACGAGGGCTGCCGCCTGCCGCCGAGCCTGCGCAACATCTATAAAGAGATGGCAGCCGACCTCGGGTGCGAGACCCCCGCATCGGGCGACCTCTCGGGCTGGGCACGCCAGGGCGTGCTGCTTCTCAACACGACGCTCACCGTGCGCCAAGGGGCCGCGAACTCGCACGCCAAGCTCGGGTGGCAGGTCCTCACGCATCACATCGTGCGCCGATGCCTCACGCTGCCGCAGCCGGTCGTGTTTCTTACCTGGGGACGTCACGCCGTCAAACTGGTCGATGACGCCATGACAGCCCTGGGCGACGAGGTCGCCGCGAACAAGTTCCGCCTGGCCTCGACGCACCCCTCGCCCCTCTCGGCCAACCGCGCCGGCGGCGGGCTGCCCGCCTTTATGGGTTCAAAGCCCTTCTCGCAAGCAAATGCGCTGCTGGTAGAGCACGGTGCGAAGCCCATCGACTGGGAGGCGACGTCGTGGAACTCCTAACCAAACGCCTAATCCTGCGTCCCTGGGAGGACGCGGACGCCGAGGCGCTCTATACCTACGCGTCCGACCCCGACGTCGGCCCCGCCGCAGGGTGGCCCGTCCACACCTCGGTGCAGATGAGCCGCGAGGTCATCCGCGACGTGCTCCAGGCGCCCGAGACCTACGCGGCTGTATTGCGCGATACCGGCGAGCCCGTGGGGTCGATCGGCCTCATGAAGCCGCGACTCCAGGACATCGAGCCGACCGAGCACGCGCTTGAGCTTGGCTATTGGATCGGCAAGCCCTACTGGGGGCGCGGGCTCATTCCCGAGGCGGCGCGCGCTTTGATTGACCATGCCTTTGTTGACCTCGGATGCGACCAGCTGTGGTGCGCGTATTTCGAGGGCAACGCCAAGTCCGCCCGCGTCCAAGAAAAGCTCGGCTTTGTACCCCATCACGTCGAGGACCACGGGCGCGTGGAACACTGGCAGCTTTATAAGGAATAGGCAAGAAGGGCCGGCGCGCAGCGGCGTTACTCCCCCGCCTCGACGCCCACGACGCTCAACCGTTCCCCATCGACGCAAAACGCAACGTTAAGACCCGCGTACGCCAGGTGATACACGCGCTCGGGCTCGTGCTTGCTCCCGGCGCGGCGCGGGTCTTGGCGCAGCACCTCGATGAGGCCCGCGAGCTTCTGCGCGGGCACGCGCCCTCGCAACTCATCCGATAATTCGACGTCCAGCTCCTGCCACGGCGCGCCCTCGATCCAGCCACCCGTGGCGTCGGGATGGCAGTCGGCAAAGGGGATGTAGGGCTTGATGTCATAGATCGGCGTCCGGTCGCGCAGATCGGCCCCGAGCACGTGGATAACGGGGCCCTCGTCACCAATCTCGACGTGATCGAGCTTCACACAGGTAAGGCCAATGGGGTTTGGCCTGAAGGGGCTGCGCGTGGCAAAGATCCCCATGCGCTCGGAGCCGCCCAGGCGCGGCGGGCGCACGGTCGGCGACCACTTCGGGTTGGCGACGGCCACGTCCAGCGCCGCCACATGCGTCGAATCTGCCGCAACATCCTCGGCTCCCCCGCCCGGCAACCCGTTCTCAAAAGCCCAAAGCAACCACAGGTGAGAAAAGCCCTCGAGCCCCGTCACCACCGACGGAAGCGCAAACTCCGGCTCAAAGACGATGCGACCCTGCAGGTCAGGCGCCAGGAAGCTATTGCGCGGAATGCCGAATTTCTGCGGCAGGTCGGTGCGTATATGCGCGATTGGCCTCATCGTTCCCCCGGGCGTCTTTTTTCGCCGGCGCAAGGACTCGCCGACACGTTTGTTTAACCCGCACATGATACCAACCTGCACAATGCCGGTCCTCGCGCGGCCTGCCGCTTCGGCGAGTACATCACGAACACCCACGAGATCGCCGCCCCGACCGAGAAGCCCGCTGCAAAGAAGACCTCTCGCAAGGCCGTTCCCCAGACCGGCGACCAGAGCGCAAACGCCCTCGCCGTCGTCGCCCTCGGTGCGACCGCCCTCGGCGCTGCCGTCGTCATGAAGAAGCGCAACGAGCTCTAAGCCGCGCACTTCTTGCCATCCAGGCAAGCACTCAAAGCTAGACGAACCGAAGCCCCGTCGGTTATTCCGGCGGGGCTTCTGCCATGCGCAACCAACGATTGCTTGGCAGCGCACGTAGCCGCGGCCATACTTAGGCCAACGAACAAACCCGCAGGAAGGAGCCGTCATGGCATTCGCAGACAAGCTCGTCGCCATCCGCCGGGCGCATGGCCTCACCCAAGAAGACCTCGCCGCCAAGCTCTACGTCACGCGCCAGGCTGTAAGCCGCTGGGAGCGCGGCGAGGTCACCCCGGGCATCGACATGATGAAGCTCATCGGCGCGGTCACGGGCGAGCCGCTCTCGCACCTGCTCGAGATGCCCGAGCACTACTGCGAGAGCTGCGGCATGTACCTCACCCCCGACGACCTCGGCACCGACGCCTCCGGCAAGAAGACCGACCATTACTGCAAGTGGTGCTACGACCACGGCGAGTACACCTACGACACCACGATGGAGGCGATGATTGAGGACTGCGCACCGCGGCTCGCCGAGAACGAGGGGATGACGCTCGATGAGGCCGTCTCGCTCATGGGTGCGGTGCTGCCGCAGCTCGAGCGCTGGCGCGCCGTCCGCAAGAACGAAGAGCGCTTTGGCGCCGAGGCCCGTGAGCGCTATGGGAACGAGGCGGTCGATGCCGCAAACGAGAGAATCCTGGATATGGACGCAACCTCATGGAACGACCTGAAGGAGCTCGAGCGCGCGGTCTTGGGCCAGCTCTCGATCGCCCTGGCGGAGGGTGACCCCTGCGGCCCCGAGGCGGCAAAGCTCGTGGCCATGCATCGCCAGTGGGTTGGCCTTCACTGGGGCACCGCGCCCGACGATGCAGCCTACCTGGGGCTTGTTCAGGGGTACCTCGCAGACCCGCGCTTCGTTGCTTACTACGACGACCCTTGCGGCGAGGGAGCCACAGCGTTTCTTGCCAAGGCAGTGGAGGCTGCGATTTAGGCCAAATCTCAGCAAAAAAGAAGTGCCCCGCACGGAACCCGAAGTCCCGTGCGGGGCACAGTCATTTCGACGGAGCGCAGGCGCTACGCGAGCCAAGCCGCAACGGCGTCGGCGCTCGCGGCGGCGTTGGAGCCCTTGATGGCAAGGCCCTCGATTACGGTCGCGCCGGGGCACGCCTTGGCCACGTGCTGCTCGATCTGGCCCATGCCGCTCCCCTCATGGGTGCACAGCGGCCAGACCTCCTTGCCCGCAAAGTCGTGGCCCTCGAGGAAGGTGTACACGGGCATCGGCATCGTCCCGCACCAGTTAGGAAAGACGACGACCACGCGGTCGTAACCCGACACGTCGACGTCGCACGCGAGCTCGGGACGCGCCTTCGCCTTGAGCTCGGCCATCGACTCCTTGACGCAAGCCTTGTACTCCGAAGGGTACGGCTCGGCGCGCTCGATGTGGAACAGGTCGCCTCCGCAGGCCTGCGCGGCAAAGCCGGCGAGCACCTCCGCGTTTCCGTGCTCGAGCTCGGTGACGCCGCCGTTCACATAGTTCTGCCCTGCGTGCGAGAAGTACGCGACCAAGGTCTTCATGCAAGCCTCCCAGCTTGGTTTTAAACGAATCGAATCCCCTTATACCCAACGAGACACACGCGAACCGCGCGAGGGCTAGAACGTGACGTTGCCGAACTCGGAGAGCTTGAGCCCCTCGTTGTGCTCCACCGCCCAGTTGATGTTCCATTCGGAGGTAAAGAGCAGAAGCTTGCCGCCGCGCATGTCCTCGACGCGGCAGGTGTCGCGCGTGAGGTTGAGGCGCGGCACGTCGACCTCGTCGGGCGGGTTCTGGATCCAACGAATCTGGTTATAGGGCAGGCCCTGGCGGTACACCTTGACGTGATACTCGCTCTCCAAGCGCTGCTCGAGGACCTCGAACTGCAGCACGCCCACGACGCCCACGATCACGGACTCCATACCGGCGCCGAGCTCGCGGAAGATCTGAACGGCGCCCTCCTGGGCGAGCTCCTCCATGCCCTTGACGAACTGCTTGCGCTTCAGGGTGTCCACCTGGGAGATCTTGGCGAAGTGCTCGGGCGCGAACGTCGGGATCGGCGGGTACTGGACGCGCTTCTTGCCAGCGCACACGGTGTCGCCGATGCTGAAGATGCCCGGGTCAAACAGGCCCACGATGTCGCCGGCGTACGCCTCGTCCACGATGGCGCGGTCGTCGGCCATCATCGAGGTGCCCACAGCAAGCTTGAGGTTGCGCTCGCCCTGCATGTGGTAGGCGCTCATGCCGCGCTCGAACTTGCCCGAGCAGATGCGCACGAAGGCGATGCGGTCGCGGTGGTTCTTGTCCATGTTTGCCTGGATCTTGAACACGAAGCCGCTGAAGTCGTTCTCCACGGGATCGACGAGCTCGCCCGTGAGCTGGTCGGTGTAGGCGCGCGGAGGGGACGTGAGGCGCAGGAAGTCCTGGAGGAAGGGCTCGACGCCGAAGTTCGTGAGCGCGGAGCCGAAGAAGACGGGCGAGAGCTTGCCGCAGCCCACGGCATCGAGGTCGAGCTCATCGCCGGCGCCGTCGAGGAGCTCGATGTCGTCCATCAGGTTGTTGTGGTTCTCCTGGCCAATGAGCTCCTCGAGCGTGTCGCTGCCGAGCTCGGCCTCGATCTCGCGGACCTTCTTTGTGGCGTTGGCGTGACCGTCGCCCTCGAAGGCGAGCACGCGACGGGACTGGCGGTCAAAGACGCCGCGGAAGTTGCGGCCGGAGCCGATGGGCCAGTTCATGGGGTAGGTGTTGATGCCCAGGACGCCCTCAATCTCCTCCATGAGCTCGAAGGGGTCGCGCGCGTCGTGGTCGAGCTTGTTCACGAAGGTGAAGATCGGGATGTGGCGCAGGGTGCAGACCTTGAAGAGCTTGATGGTCTGGGCCTCGACGCCCTTGGCGCCGTCGATGACCATGACGGCGGCGTCTGCGGCCATGAGGGTGCGGTAGGTGTCCTCCGAGAAGTCCTGGTGGCCCGGGGTGTCGAGGATGTTCACGCAGTGGCCGTCGTACTCGAACTGCAGGACCGACGACGTGACGGAGATGCCGCGCTCCTTCTCGATGTCCATCCAGTCCGAGACCGCGTGCTTAGCGGAGCTCTTTCCCTTGACGGAGCCGGCCGTCTGGATGCTGCCGGTGTACAAGAGGAGCTTCTCGGTTAGGGTGGTCTTGCCGGCGTCCGGGTGGCTGATGATGGCGAACGTGCGGCGCGAAGAGATCTGGTCCTTGAGGCTGGCCATGTAATTCCAATCTATGCGACAAACCTTCGATATTATAGCCAGCCATCGGCCGAGCTCCCGGCTCGTCCCCGAACACGACGCCATGCACACGGGCCGAGGCGGGCCCCGAGGCGCGGGTGCTTCGCGCGGCGCACTTCTTGCCAACAAAATAACGCGCAAGTTTGACGTCAACGGCTCGAGAAATCACTTCTTGACGTCAAACTTGCGCGTTATTCATCCGCCGGCAAGAAGGGCCGGCCCCGGGAACCCAACGGATTCCCGGCGCCGGCCCTCAAATGCCTAGCCTATGGGCGGAAAGAAGCCCTTACGCCTTTGCCTTGCGGCTCGCGATCCAGGTCGCGATGCGGCCGGCGGGCTTGCCCGCCTCGCGCCAACGGACCATTTTGACGTGGCGGCGCCAGAGGTACAGGCCGAAGAGCGCTGCCGCCACGACGTCGACCGCGGTAACGACGGTGCGAATCGTGCCCATCATCGTGTTCTGGTGAGCGGTTTCGAGCGCGTCAGAGTTCGCCACGGTGTAGAGCACGTTGTGGGACGCGCGGCGCAGCGCCTGGTGACCAGCAGCGGTGTCCTTGGTGTCGGACGTCATCGCAAGGTCCTGAAGGAAGTTCAGGTTGATGTCGTTGCCGGCGCGCACGCTGCGGTTGACATCACAGGTGTAGGACGCCATGGTGCAGTCGGTGATAACGGCGCCGCGGAAGCCCCACTCGTCGCGAAGAACGGTGGTAAGAAGCGCGTAGCTCTCGGCAGTGGGCGTGGTTCCAATACGGTTGTAGGAACTCATCATGCCGGTGTTTCCGCCCTCCTTGACGATGATCTCGAAGGGGCGCAGATAGATCTCGCGCAGGGACTGTTCGTTCAGCCAGGTCACAAGGCCGCCATCGGCACGGTGGGTCTCCTGGTCGTTGACGGCGAAGTGCTTGAGGTAGCAGTAGACTCCGTTGCCCTGAATACCCTGGACCTCGGCGGCGATGACCTTGCCGGCCAGCAGGCCGTCCTCAGAGACGTACTCGTAGTTGCGGCCGCCAAAGGCGGAGCGGTGCGTGTTGACGGCGGGGGCGTAGATGCCGGCGACCTGGTTTGCCTTGGCCTCATCGGCGAACAGCTCGCCCAGGCGGTGCGCAAGCTCGACATTCCAGGTCTGGCCAAGCACGCTCTGGCCGGTGAACTGGGTGCCTGCAACGCCGATCATCAGGTTGTTGATGCCGTTCGGGCCGTCGCACTCCACCAGGGCGGGCTTGCCGGCGGACGGGACGCTCGCGGTAAGCCAGCCGGCGTTGCCCACGAGGACCTCCATCTCGCCCAGGGTCATCTGGTCAAGAAGGTCGCTCCACTTGGGATCGTCGTAGTCAAGGCCCTTCATGTCGGAGAGCTTGAGGCCGTTCTTCTTGCCAGTTGTGATGTCCTCGGTCTCGGAGTTGTCCAGGGGCTCGGGGTCGGTCAGAACCTTGAGCTGCTCAGGCGTGGCGTCCTTGCTGCTCGTGGAACGCTCGGTGGGCATGGTGCCTGCCCAGTCAGCGCGAGAAAGGTAGGTGAGCCCATCGCCAAAGCTTGCGTCGTCGAACTGGTTGGTCGCGGCGATCTCGTCGCAGTCGCGCTTCCCGTCGTGGGCGTCGTTGTAGATGACGTCCTCGTCCACGTGGATGGTCTTCTTGTCGACGACGTTGTGGGAGTCGGTCTGGAGCTGGATGCCGTAGTCGCCGGCCTCCAGCACGTAAGCGCCGCCCTCGGCCTTGACGCCCGTGTAGTCGTAGCTCGCGAGGTCCTCGCGGTCGAAGCTGATCTCGAGCGTCTGGGACTCGCCGGGCTCCAAGAGCTTGGTCTTGTCGAAACCGGCCAGGACCACGGAGCTCTTCTCGATGCCGCCCTTGGTGTAGGGGGCGGCGACGTAGATCTCGGCGACCTGCTTGCCGGCAACGGAGCCGGTGTTGGTCACGGTCACGGTGGCCGTGATGGTCGTGCCGTCGTCGGTCACGTCGTCGAGCTTCTGGTCGAACGTGGTGTAGCTGAGGCCGTAGCCGAAGGGGTACTGCACCGTGGCGTCGTAATCGATGAAGCCGTCGGCAGCGGCGGTCTCGAAGTAGCGGTAGCCGACGTAGATGCCCTCGGCATACTCGACGTAGTGGTAGCAGTCGTCGCCAGAGGCGGCGTCACCGGTACCGGCGAACAGCGAGACGTTCTTATACGTCGCGTTGTTGTAGTCGTAGGCGCCGAAGTTGTAGTAGCTCGGAGCAGCCTCGACCTCATACGGGAAGGAATCGACCGTCTTGCCAGAGGGGTTGACGGCGCCCGTGAGCACCTTGCCGATGGCGTTGCAGCCGGTGGATCCCACGGTACCGACCCACAGAGCGGCGTCGATGCGAGAGTCCTCGAGCCAGCCGAGCTCCATGGCGTTGGGGCTGTTGAGCACAACGACCACGTGCTCGAAGTTCTCCTCCGCCGCGGCGATGAGCTCCTCCTCGTTGGGGGTGAGCTCAAGATAGCTGCGGCCCGCCTCGGAGCCGGTGTAGTCGGCCATGTCCAGCGGCAGGTCCTCGCCCTCGCCGCCCTTGCGGGTGATGACCACGACGGCGGTGTCGGAGTACTCGCGGGCCTTGGCCGCCCAACCGTCCTCGTAGGCAGACTGCGGAAGCTCGTAGAGGTTCCAGTCGGTGCCGACGCCCAGATACTTCGTCGCCTCGACGGCGTTGGCGTCGTAGAAGCTCTTGAGCTCGGGGTTGATCTCAAGGCCGGCATTCTCGAGCCCCTGGTAGAACGTGACGTTGGAATCCTCGTGGCCGGCGCCGGAGCCCGTGCCGCCATACGAGAAGTTGTTGCCGGCGGTGGACCCGAGGACGTTTACCTTGGTCGTGCCGCCAAGGGGCAGGCCGCCGTCATTCTTCAGCAGGACGATGCCCTCGGACTCGACCTCCTCCGTTATGTCGGCAGTCGCCTGGGCAGCCTGCTTGTACTCCTCGGTCGTGGCGTCCGGCCGCGCCGTGAAGACGTTCACGATGTCCAAGTGCGGGTTCACAAGCCCCCAGAACAGGCCGCTGACCGCGATCAAGGCAACGACGAGCAGACTGACCAACACGAGCAGTGGCCGGTTGGGGCGCCTGGGCACCTTGACCTTCTTTTTCCCTTCTTCCATCCTCATTTCCTTTCCCTCGCGGGCAAGAAGCCCGCACCATAACAGCACGCCGAATCGTATGGCGCAGATGGCACGGCGCGGCAAAGGTGACTTAGAATGCGCTTAAAGTGACCTAGATGAATGGAGACGGCGGATGTACCGAGCGCTCATACTCGAGGACGACCCGGCGGCTGCCGACACCCTGCGCGCCCACCTTGCGCGCTTTGGTGCCGAGAAGGGCGTGCGCTTCCAAGTCGAGGTCTTGAACTCCACCCTCGAGCTCCTGGAGGGCGACCACCCGTGCGACATCTACTTCCTCGACATCGGCCTTCCCGGTATCAACGGCATGGAGGCAGCGCAAATCATCCGCCAAGCGGACGAGTCGACGCCGATCGTCTTTGTGACCGACCTCGCGCAGTACGCCGTGCGCGGCTACTCGGTCGATGCGCTCGACTTCATGCTCAAGCCCGTGCGCTACGAGGACTTCGCCCTGCGCATGGGTCGTGCTCTGCGCGCGCTGCAAAGAAACGCGGGCGCCACCATCAGCCTGCCCACCGCCGAAGGACTGCGGATCGTTCGCCTGGCCGACATCATCTACGTCGAGATCCTCAAGCACGACCTGTACTGGCACATCGAGGGCGAGGCGGAGCCGATCCGTCAGCGCGGGTCGCTCAAGGCGGCAGAAGAGGAGCTCGGAACCCACAGCTTCTGCCGCATCGCGGCGAGCCACATCGTGAACATGGCCCACGTCGTCCGGCTCCGCGGCGCTGCCGTTACGATGAGCGACGGAACCGAGCTCGCGATCTCTCGCTCGCGCAAGGTGGAGGCGGCGACGGCACTCACGCGCTTCGCGGGTGCGGGCGCATGATGGGCGAGCTTACCGGCTGGATGGGCACCCAACTCGCAGATACCTCGCTTTACCTTGGGTTTATCTCGCTTGTGATCTCCTGCGGAACCGTCGTCGCCGCGATCCGCCTTTTCTCTCGAAGCCTTCCGCCGCGGACGCACTTCTTCGCACGCCTCGGCGGATTATTCGTTCTCTCCATTGTTGTCACGGAAGCGTTGAGCATCACCTTGATCGGCTACGGCAACCCCCTTAGCCCCGAAGGCGGCTATCTGGCGGCATTCCTGTGCTACACGGTGCTTCTATGCGGCTATATCGCCAGCGTCATGTGCGTAAGGCGTGCCTCCGTCTGGTCGGCAGTTTTTTGCGCGACCGCCGGCTACACCATCCAGAACCTGGCATCCGGCTCGATGGAGCTCTGCGCGCGGATCTTGCGTGAGGTGGGGATCGACCCCGGTACCCCCGCCGTCTACCTGCTCACCTACGGCACCTGTATCCTCGCGTGCCTCGCCGGCGCTTACCGCCTCATGGCGCGCAAGATCGACGAAGAGGGGCTCGCGCAAGTCGAAAGCCATTCGATGGTGGCGATGATGCCCGTGGTGAGCCTGGTCATCATCGGCTTCGACGTGATGATCAAGGCGATGGACGGCGCCGGTCTTGTGCTCGGCTTCAGCGTGTTTTTGCGGCTTCTGCACGGGCTCGCTTGCGTGGCCACGCTCTGGGTCGAGTACCAGATGCTGTTCCGCCAACGCCTCGAGCATGACCGCGAGGTGGCCGAGCGGCTCCTGGCCGAGCACGACCGCCAGCTGCGCATGTCGCAGGAGAACATCGAGGCGATCAACATCAAGTGCCACGACCTGCGCCACCAGATCCGCGCGCTCGCCTCGGGCGGGACGGTCGTGGACGGCGCCGTGCTCGACGACCTCGCGCGCGAGGTGCGCATCTACGACTCCGGCGTAAAGACGGGCAACGAGGCGCTCGACACGATCCTTACCGAGAAGCGCCTGGTCTGCGAGTCGCGCGGCATCACACTCACCTGCATCGCGGACGGAAGCGCGCTCGCCCATGTGGCGCCCGCCGACCTCTACGCATTCTTTGGCAACGCGCTCGACAACGCCATCGAGGCCGCCAGCGAGCTCGCCGACCCGGCGCGGCGCACGATCACGCTCGTGGTCCGCCGCGCGATGGGGTGCGCGAGCATCCACGTGGAGAACTTCTACGAGGGGGCACGGCGCTTCTTGGCAGACGGGACGCCCCAGACGACCAAGGGCGACGAGGCGAACCACGGGTTCGGGACGCGCTCGATGAGGCAGATCGCCGAGCGCTACGGCGGCAGCTTCGCGGCGGCGGCCGAGGACGGGACGTATCGCGTGGACGCGCTGATCCCGCTGCCGTAGCGCAGGCGCGGCGGGCTTGCGGTGGGGCGCACTTCTTGCCCACAAAATAACGCGCAAGTTTGACTTCAACGGCGCGAAAAATCGCCTCTTGACGTCAAACTTGCGTGTTATTCGTCCGGCAGCAAGAAGCCCGCGACGCCGCAGATGCCTAGCGGTTTCGTGTGCAGGCCTCATCAGGCCCCAAACCCCGCCCATGACGTGGCAGAATACGGGAATGACTCACAATCCGCCCGCACTTTGGAGGAAGAATGCCCGAGGCAATCCGCAAGGTCAACGTCATTGGCCACCTCAACCCCGACACCGACAGCATCTGCTCGGCAATCGCCTACGCCTACCTTAAGAACAAGGCCGGCGACACCAACATCTACGAGGCCCGCCGCGCCGGCGCCGTCAACCGCGAGACCGCCTTCGCGCTCAAGCACTTCGGCTTCGCCGAGCCCCCGCTGATCACCACCGTGACCCCGCAGATCAAGGACACCGAGGTCCAGAAGCAGGACGGCATCGACGCCGAGACGAGTCTGTTCGAGGCTTGGAGCGTCATGCGCGAGACCAAGACCGACACCCTCTCGATCACCGACGGCAACGACAACCTGCTCGGCCTCATCGCCACCAAGGACATCGCCAACGCCAACCTCGACATCTTCGACATCGAGGTCCTGGGCAGCTCCAAGACCAAGTACGCCAACATCGTCTCCACCCTCAACGGCCAGATGATCCTCGGCGACCCCGAGGCGCGCGTCATGTCCGGCAGCCTGCGCGTGGGCACCACGCCCGAGATGATGGAGGACACCGTCAAGGCCGGCGACCTCGTCCTGGTGACCAACCGCTACGAGACCCAGCAGTTCGCCGTCGGCTCCGACGCCAGCTGCATCGTCGTCTGCTGCGGCGCGCACGTCTCCAACCAGGTCAGGGAGTCCGCCGAGCGCCACGGCTGCACCATCATCGCCACGCCCTACGACACCTACGCCGCCGCGCGCCTGATCTGCATGTCCATCCCGGTCCGCGCAAAGATGATCCCCGAGAAGAACACCATCAAGTTCAGCGTGAACACCGCCGTCGACGACGCAAAGAAGACCATCGCGAGCTCGCGCCACCGCTTCTTCCCCGTCATCGACGAGGACGGCAAGTACGTGGGCCTCGTCAACACCCCGAGCCTGCTCACCGCAAAGAAGAAGCACGTCATCCTCGTCGACCACAACGAGCGCAGCCAGGCGGTCGAGGGCCTCGAGCAGGCCGAGATCATGGAGATCATCGACCACCACCGCATCGGCTCCATCGAGACCGAGGCCCCCGCGCTCTTCCGCAACATGCCCGTGGGCTGCACGAGCACCATCATCTACCAGATGTTCAAGGAGTCCGGCATCGAGATCCCGAAGAACATCGCCGGCCTCATGCTTTCGGCTATCATGTCCGACACCCTCGCCTTCCGCTCCCCCACCTGCACTTCGATGGACGTCAACGCCGGCGAGGCGCTCGCCGAGCTCTGCGGCGAGGACATCCCCACCTACTCCGACGCCATGTTCGAGGCCGGTGCCGACCTCACCGGCCGCTCCGCCGACGAGGTCTTCCACCAGGACTTCAAGGTCTTCTCGCGCGGAAACGCCAAGTTCGGCGTGGGCCAGGGCTCCTTCATGACCGAGAACTCCCGCAAGGCCGCCGAGAAGCTCGTCGGGCCCTACCTCAAGGAGGCCGCGGCCAACGAGGAGCTCCCGCTCGTCTTCTACATGTTCACCGACGTGAAGACCTCCACCACCGAGCTGCTCTACTTCGGCGAGGGCGCCGAGGACGTCATCCGCCGCGCCTGGGGCGTCGAGGTCAAGGACGGCATGGCCGTGCTTCCGGGCGTCGTCTCCCGCAAGAAGCAGATGGTGCCGCCGCTCATGGCTACCTTCCAGAAGATCCAGGAGGAGCAGGACTAGTGTCCGATCCCCGCACCATAATCGGCGCAACGGACCCGCGCGGTGGCATCGCCTCGCGCGGGTCCTCCTTCCTCGCCGTGGTCTCCCGCATGCGCTACATCGACCGCTGGGCCCTCATGCGCAGCTCGCGCGCCGAGAACCTCGCCGAGCACTCGCTCGACGTCGCCATGATCGCGCACATGCTGTGCGTGCTGGGTCGCGTCCGCCACGGCCGCGACCTCGACGCCGACCGCGCCGCGCTCATCGGCCTGTACCACGACGCGAGCGAGATCATCACCGGCGACATGCCGACGCCCGTCAAGTACCACGACCCGGCGATCCTCGACGCGTACAAGGCCGTCGAGGCGGGCGCCGAGCAGCGGCTCCTCGATACCCTGCCCGACGACATCCGCCCGGCCTACGAGCCGGTATTCGTCCCTGCGGACGGCGATGAGAACGACAACGACGCCTACCTCCGCCGCCTCGTCAAGGCCGCCGACAAGATCTCGGCGCTGATCAAGTGCGTCGACGAGCTGCGCGCCGGCAACCGCGAGTTCGAGAGCGCCGAGAAGACCTGCCGCGCCGCGGTGGACGAGCTTACCGCCGAGCTTCCCGAGGTCGCCGACTTCGTCGCCGAATTCCTCCCCGGCTACGGCTCCACCCTCGACGAACTCCTGTAACTGGGACAAAAGGGACGGGGGATTTTGTCCCAAATTGTGGAGATACTCCTTCCCGCCGCCACAAATTGGGACAAAATCCCCCGTCCCTTTTGTCCCAACCCGCTAGATAAGGACCCACATGCACGGACTGCACGCGCGCCTGCCCAAGAACTTCGTCCTCGAGGAGCGCCTCGAGCGCTACCGCGATTGCATCGAGCCGGACCCCTACTCCTGGGCCGGCGCCTGGGCTGCCGCCTGCGCGCCCGCCGGCAGCAAAGCGTTCTCGGAGGTCCGCCTCGACCTCGGCTGCGGCAAGGGCTCCTTTACCGTCGAGGCCGCGCGCCGCGAGCCCGACGTGCTGTTCATCGGCATGGACTCCGAGCCCATCTGCATCGCCTACGCCGCGCAGCGCGGCTTCGAGTCGGGGCTGCCCAACGTCATCTTTGTCCCCGGCACCGGCATGCGCATCCGCGAGATGTTTGCCCCCGGCGAGCTGGGCGTCATTTACCTCAACTTCCCCACGCCCTTCCCGCGCAAGCGCGACTCGGCCGGCAGGCTCGTCAACCTCGAGCGCCTCATGGACTACCGAGAGGTCCTCGTGCCCGGCGGGGAGGTGCGCCTGCGCACCGACAGCCAGCCGCTCTTTGACTTCGCGCTCACGCAGGTTCCTCTTGCCGGATACGAGATCGAGTGGCAAAGCCGCGACGCGCGCGCAGAGCGCCCCGACGACCCCATGAGCGAGTACGAAGAGCGCCTGGGCGCGCAAGGCGCCCGCGTGAACTCCTACGTCACCGTGCCCGGGCCCGCGCCAGAAAACCCCGTGCAGACCGCCGAGATGAGCCTCGCCGCCTACATCCCCGACGACCTCACGAGCTTCGACGCCTACGCGCCGCACGGCATGCAGGGCACCATCGAGAACCTGCGCAACCGCGCCGCCAAGGACGGCGGCGACTGGAGCCGCGGCATCACGCTGTAGGCGCCATCCCCAAACAACACCCCAACAGCAATCGGGCGGCCGCAAGGCCGCCCGAGCTGTATTCCGCCGCTCTATTCCGATTCTTTACTCCGGCAAGAAGCCCTCGAAGATGACGACCGCCCCGGCCGCCTCGGCGGCGCGCAGGTCCTGCTCGTTGCGCACCGTCCACACCACGAGGTGCCCGCCCAGAACATCGCACGAGAGGCGGACGGCGGGGTTGTCGCGGTCGGAGAATCGATACGCCACGAAGTCCGGCCTCGTGGCCACGTTGGAAAGAAGCGCCGTCCCGCCCACGCGCTCATACAGCGGGCGCTCGCGCTCGGGCCAGTAATTCCACGCGAGCTGGCCGCGAATCACCTCTGGGCGATTCTGGCGCATCCACGCGACCGCATGCGGGTCGAAGCTCTCGACGCAGTACCGCACGAGGTGATCGTCGAGGCAGCGCATGACGCGCTCGCAGAGCTCGGCGTAATTGCCGTTATGGACCTTGATTTCCACGATCACGGGCGCCGGCATCTCGAACTCGCCCGTCGGGTCGCAGTCGAAGACCGAGAGCACCTCATCGAAGGTGGGAATCTGCTCGTCGGTATCCAGAAGACGGCATTCGCGCAGCTCGGAGAGGGTCATCTCCTCGACGATGCCGTCACGCCCGCACATGCGGCGAATATCTGAGTCGTGGATCACGACGAGCTCTCCGTCGGCGGTCAGGTGCACGTCGAGCTCCACGCCGAAGCCGAACTCGCGCGCGCGGAGAAACGCCGCCATCGAGTTCTCGGGGACCCCCTCGCAGTGCAGGCCGCGGTGCGCGTACCGGTAGCGCGCGATCTCGCGCCACTGCTGGTCGATCACGGGGTCGCCGTGGCGGGGCGCCACAAGCGCGCAGGTCAGGCCCGCCGCCGCGACCGCGGACCCCACGGCGACCGCCGCGCAGCCCAGGATATTCTTTGCCTTCATATTCAAGCCTCCATGGCAAGAAGAAGCGCCCTTCTTGCCAGTGTTAAGCGAATGTAATGGGACTTAGTATGCCACGAGAGGGTCCGGGGGCGCATCGCCGCGGCCCGGCGACTGGCCGGAGGGCCTTCAGCCTCCCATCTGCCGACGCCGGACGACATTCACAGTATTTGGGTAGTAAGGTAGAGAGTCGAAAACCGCGCGCGGCGAGCCTTCGCGTTCGCCGCGCCCTCGCGCGAAAGGGCCAAACATGTCGCAAATCAAGCCCGGCCACCGCCTATACCTGTATCGATTGTTCCGCCGCGAGCTCGGCGTCGGAAAGCAGACCGCCCTCGCCCGCGCGGCCGAGGTGCTCGAGGCAGACGGCCTCGCCCCCGCCGACCTTGGCTTCGACGATGCCCGCAGCCTCTTTGAGGAGCTCGACGAGTGCATCAAGGTCACCGTTTTCAAGAAGGGCGCCGTCTTTGTGACCGTGCTCGCCAACGAGGAGTACGAACAGGCGCTCGACCGTGCCGAGAAGAACGGGGGCAAGAATCCCGCCGGCGCGAAGTCGTTCAAGCGACAGCGCGGCGTGAAGAACGTGAAGCCGCTGCGTCCGAAGCACATCGAACCGGAGCCTGAACCGGAACCCGAACCGGAGCCGGAGCCCGAGATTGAGGCCGCGCCGGAGCCGGAAGCGGCGCCCGAGGTCGAGCCGGGGCCCGAGCCGGCGGTCGCAGCCGAAGAGGATCTCGCCGCCGAGCCCGCAATCGAGGCGCAGGCAGAGCCCGAGGTCGCGGCCCCGCAGGAAGTCGAGCCCGCTCCGGAGGCGGCGCCCGAGGACGAGGCATACGAGGTGCTCGCCGCCGATCCAGAGCCGGAACCTGCGCCCGAGCCGTCCATTAAGTTCACCATCACCTACGCCCCCGAGCCGATTGAGCAGGGCATCGCCCCCGACCCGCTGCCCGAGGCAACGGCCGATGAGGCGCCGGCCGAGGAACCCGCGGCGCCCGCGACCCCGCGCCCTTCTCGCCCGGCACGCCCGGCACGCCCGGCAAACAACCTCCCGCAGGACTTCTATGCCGACGTCATCGTCACCGACGAGCCGCTCTCGGCCCTCTACCAGGTGCTTCCCCTCGAGGTCGATCCGGTGGCCACGCTCGAGGAGGATTTCCGCATCGCCCGGTCGACCGGCACCCTCGACGGGACGCGCAGCGAGGTCAGCTTCCCCATGCGCTTCCAGCGCAGGGACGGCTCCCCCGTCATGGTCACGCTGCGCCGCCGCGCCCGCGCCGTCACCGGTAAGCACTGGACGCTCGCGAGCATCGACGCCGACGCGCCCGAGGAGATCGGCATGGGCGCCCTTGAGCGCAAGGCCGCCGGTCCCTGGGCCGCCTTTGCAAACGACGACCAGCTCAAGGACGCGACGAGCCCCGAGGCGGAGCTCGCGCAGTTCGCCGTGCTCGGCTCCTGGGACAAGCTCCTCGAGGAGCTCTCCGCGCTGGCCGCCCCCGAGGACTGGGGAGAAGGGCGCGCCCTTCTTCGTGACTACCTCGCCATGCGGTATCGCCGCGTCGCGCGCGAGCGCCTGGTCTCGATGGCGGACGACGGGTCTTCGGCCGCCTTCGACACGGGGCTTCTTTCCACCGACGGCGAGCCCATCGCCGCCATCCTCGAGCCGCACGACGGGGACATCCACTGGGAGCTCACATGCTTCTCGGTAAACGCCCAGGCTCGCCCGGCGACGTGGCCGCAGATGCCCGAGGCCGGCCAGATTGCGCGCGAGCTCCTCGAAACGGGAGACCCCGCGCTGCGCCGCGCCGCCGCGCTCGTCGCCCGCAGCCCCCGTGTGGCCACGCAGGCCTACGACGCCGTGAACGACGCCGTCTACGTGCTTGTTCCCGTCGACGGGCAGGCGTACGCCCTCGGCTACGGGCCCGTCGAGGCTGCGGCGGCGCGAGCCTGCGCGCGCGTGGTCAGCGCCGACCAGCCCGCCTGGCTGGGCAAGTAGAGAGCACGGAGTCAAACGCGAACGCCGCCCCTCCTTCACTCGGAGGGGCGGCGTTTTCCATACCGTTGGTTTATCGGCCGTCCGGCCGTTACTCCTCCGCCTCGTCCGTGAGCGCGAGCAGATCCTCCTCGCCGGTGCGGACCTTGACGACCTTCTCGACGCTGTTGACAAAGATCTTGCCGTCGCCGATGTGGCCCGTGTACAGGACCTGCTTGATCACGTCGACGATGCGCTGGTACGGGATGTTGCCGACGACAATCTCGACCTTGACCTTGGGCAGCAGGCGCGCGTCGACCTCGACGCCGCGGTACATCTCGCCGGCGCCCTTCTGCAGGCCGTAGCCCGTGACCTGGCTCACGGTCATGCCAGTGATGCCGGCCTTGTTGAGGGCGACCTTGAGCTCGTCGAGCTTGCTCGCCTTGCAGCAGACCACGATGTTGTGCATGCCGCTGTGGGCGAAGGGCTCGACCACGGGGACGGCCGCGTTGACCTTGGCGGCAGACGCCTTCTGGATATCGTCCTCGCCCAGGTCGCAGCCCTCGTTGGGGTTCACGAGCTCGAGGTTCGCGTAGGTCGGGTCGCTGATCGCAAAGCCGGCGTAGGCGGTCGGCAGACCGTGCTCAGCATAGTCGAGGCCGTCGATCTCGATCTGCTCCGGCACGCGGAGGCCGACGAACTTGTCAATTACCTTGAAGATCACGAACATCGTGGCCAGGACCCATGCCGCCACAGCCACCAGGCCGAGCGCCTGGATGCCCAGCATGGCCACGCCGCCGCCGTAGAACAGGCCGCCGTCGGTGGCAAAGAGGCCGACGAAGAGCGTTCCGAGGGCGCCGCAGCAGCCGTGGACCGAGATGGCGCCGACGGGGTCGTCGATCTTCGCGACCTTATCGAAGAACTCGACCGCCAGGATCACGACGATACCCGCGACGATGCCCGTGACGGCAGCGCCGAACGGGTCCATGACGTCGCAGCCGGCGGTGATGGCAACGAGGCCGGCGAGCGAGGCGTTGAACGTCAGCGAGACGTCGGGCTTGCCGTAACGGCACCAGGTGAAGACCATCGCGGTGAGGGTGGCCAGCGCCGCGGCGAGGTTCGTGTTGAAGCAGATGAGGCCGGCGTTGGTCATCACGTCGTCGCCGGTCATGCTCACGGTGGAGCCGCCGTTGAAGCCGAACCAGCAGAACCACAGGATAAAGACGCCGAGGGCCATGGCGGTCATGTTGTGGCCAAGGATGGCGCGGGGCTTGCCGTCCTTGCCGTACTTGCCGATGCGCGGCCCCAGGAGCGCGGCGCCGAGGCAGGCCGTCACGCCGCCGACGAAGTGGACCGCGGTCGAGCCGGCGAAGTCATGGAAGCCGAGCTGCGAGAGCCAGCCGCCGCCCCAGATCCAATGGCCCGAGACCGGGTAGACAATCAGGCTGATCATCGCGGAGTAGAGCACGTAGGCCTTGAAGTTCGTGCGCTCGGCCATCGAGCCCGAGACGATGGTGGCGGCCGTCGCGCAGAACACGGTCTGGAACAGCGCGTAGACCCAGGTGGGCAACGTGCCGAAGTCGTAGCTGCCCTGGATGAACGGGTCGAACCCGCCGATGAAGGCGCCCGTGCCGCCGAACATGATGCCGAAACCGAAGATCCAGAACACCGGGGTGCCGATGCAGAAGTCCATGAGGTTCTTCATCAAGATGTTGCCGGTGTTCTTCGCGCGGGTAAGACCAGCCTCGCACAACGCGAAGCCAGCTTGCATGAAATAGACGAGAAACGCTCCCACGAGCGTCCAAGTCACGTCTGCCGAGCTGAACATATAAGCCTCCTTTATGGGCTGATTTCCTTACAAAGAAGTGCTCTGCGGCGCACGCGTTCGCCGTCTGACGAGCAAAAGCAGCCGCTCACAAGCCTGCTGAGCCTCGCTCGCCAAAAACAACTTGACAGAGCTTCGATGTCATTTGAACGGTCGAAAACTATCCGTAACCGCCGTAACCAACTTGTGTCGTTCGTGAAATAAGACGGTCTTTTATATCTGACGCCAAAAGACCACCGCTGTTTTTGCGCTATAACCAAACGGCGAGAAGGAATGGGGCACTTGGCCGCCCCCTCCCCAAGGCGCGACCAAGCGCCGTCGGCCCCAAATTCCCGGAGGACCCCATGAGCACCACGCCCATCGTCGCCGTGCCCGCCGTCGTGCGGCGCTGCGAAAACAAGAAGCGCCTCGCGCGCATAACGAGCAACGGCACCATCGCCGCCGGCGCGATGGTCGCCGCCGCCGTGCTCGCCGTGATCGTTGCGAACACCGACGCGCACTACCCCGTCCGCGCGTTCCTCGAGGCGCCCTTGGCCATCCAAGTGGGCCCCTACGTCGGCTCGATGTCGCTCGAGAGCTTTATCAACGACTTCCTCATGGCGATCTTCTTCTTGAGCGTCGGCATCGAGCTCAAGTACGAGCTCACGGCAGGCGTCCTCACCAATCCACGTCAGGCAATGATGCCCATCCTCGCCGCGTGCGGCGGCGTGGCGGCCCCCGCCCTTATCTACACGCTGCTCAACTGGGGCGGGGCTCAAGGCGGCTGGGCCGTGCCCATCGCCACCGACATCGCCTTCGCGCTCGGCATCATGTCGCTCGCGGGCGATAAGGTCGCGCCGGCGGCTAAGGTGTTCTTCTCGACGCTCGCCATCGCCGACGACCTGCTCGGCATCATCGTGATCGCGCTGTTCTACGGCCAGGCGCCGAGCCTGCCGTGGCTTGCCGCCTCCGCCATGATCTGCCTTGCGCTGTGGGGCCTCACCCGGCTGCAGGTCTATCATTCCCGCTGGTACATCGCCCTCGGGCTTGTGCTGTGGTTCTGCATGCTCAACTCGGGCGTCCACGCGACGCTCGCCGGCGTCATCCTCGCGTTCTTCTTGCCCGTGAAGTCGGACATCAAGCTCGAGAACGTCCAGGACTGGCTGTGCGACCGCGGCGGGGAGCTCGACGACGCCTACGACCCCGAGCTCCACGTGCTCGGCCAGCACGGGTTCACCCAGACCGCCCGACGCGTGGAGAACATCATGCACCGCGTGACGCCGCCGCTGCAGCGCGTCGAGACCGCCATCGCCACGCCCGTGAACTTCCTCATCCTGCCGCTGTTCGCCTTCGCCAACGCGCAGCTGCGCCTAGTCGGGGTGGACCCTGCAAGTATCCTTTCCGACCCGGTGGCGCAAGGCGTGTTCCTCGGCCTTGTGCTCGGCAAGCCGCTGGGCATCGTGTCGGTGACGGCGTTGCTGGTAAAGATCGGCTTCTCTCCCCTGCCGGAAGGCTCCAACTGGGGGCAGATGCTCTGCGTGGGCGTGCTCGGCGGCGTCGGCTTCACCATGTGCATCCTGATCTCGGGGCTCTCGTTCGGCAGCGGCCCCGAGCAGCTCGCCGCCAAGTGCGCCGTGCTCGCCGCGAGCGTGTTCGCGAGCCTGCTCGGCCTCGTGCTGCTCAACGTCTCGCACGCGCTCGGCGCACGGCGCCCCGACGACTTGCAACAAATTACGAGACCGTCTCGAGCGGGCAACTGACGCCCCGGCGCGCGCGCCGGCATGATAAAGTCGCGTCATTACCGCGCACGGCGACCCCATGGAGGTTCGAATGACCAAGATCGCGATGAAGACTCCGCTCGTCGAGATGGACGGCGACGAGATGACCCGCATCATCTGGCAGATCATCAAGGATGAGCTCATCTGCCCCTACGTTGACCTCAAGACCGAGTACTACGACCTCGGCCTCGAGTACCGCGACAAGACCGACGACCAGGTCACCGTCGACTCCGCGGAGGCTACCAAGCGCCTAGGCGTCGCCGTCAAGTGCGCCACCATCACCCCCAACGCCCAGCGCGTCGAGGAGTACCACCTCAAGCAGATGTGGAAGAGCCCCAACGGCACCATCCGCGCCATGCTCGACGGCACAGTCTTCCGCGCGCCCATCGTCGTCAAGGGCATCGACCCCGTGGTCAGCTGCTGGAAGAAGCCCATCACCATCGCCCGTCACGCCTACGGCGACGTCTATAAGAACGCCGAGATGCGCATCCCCGGCCCCGGCAAGGTCGAGCTCGTCTACACCGCCGCCGACGGCACCGAGACCCGCGAGCTCGTCCACGACTTCACCGGCGCCGGCGTGGTCCAGGGCATGCACAACCTCGACGACTCCATCGAGAGCTTTGCCCGCAGCTGCTTCGAGTACGCGCTGTCGACCAAGCAGGACCTGTGGTTCGCCACCAAGGACACCATTTCAAAGAAGTACGACCACCGCTTCAAGGACGTCTTTGCCGACCTCTACGAGGCCGAGTACAAGGAGAAGTTCGAGGCGCTCGGCATCGAGTACTTCTACACCCTGATCGACGACGCCGTTGCCCGCATCATGAAGGCCGAGGGCGGCTTCATCTGGGCGTGCAAGAACTACGACGGCGACGTCATGAGCGACATGCTCTCCTCCGCCTTCGGCAGCCTCGCCATGATGACCTCCGTGCTCGTGAGCCCCCACGGCTACTACGAGTACGAGGCCGCCCACGGCACCGTCCAGCGCCACTACTACAAGCACCTCAAGGGCGAGCCCACCTCGACCAACTCCGTGGCCACGATCTTTGCCTGGACCGGCGCCCTGCGCAAGCGCGGCGAGCTTGACGAGACCCCCGAGCTCGTCGACTTCGCGAACCGCCTCGAGGCCGCCACGATCCACACCATCGAGGCCGGCAAGATGACGGGCGACCTCGCCCGCATCACCTCGCTGGAGAACCCCACCACCTTGGGCACGCGCGAGTTCATCCTCGCCATCCGCGAGACCCTCGACGCCGAGACCGCCGCGTAAGCGGGTCGCAGTACCGTACAATTGGGCCGTCCTTCTTTGTAGAGGGACGGCCCTTTTTCCGCGGCTTTGGAGGTGCCGATGTCCGTCCTGCTCATCGCGCTGGGGGCGCTCGCCATCGTCTACGGCGTCTCGGTCATGCTCATCTGGTCCGGGTCCGGCTTCTTTGCGGTGTGGTATGTGATCGGCGCGGCGCTCGCCGGCGTCGGCCTCGCCATGCGCCTGGGCGCCTGGCAGGCGCTTCCCCGCGCGCTGCGCATGTTCGTGGGCATTGCCGCCGCCCTCGCCGTCGCGATCACGCTCGGCGTAGGCGCGCTCATCCTCACGACGGCCCACGAGCCTGCGCCCGAAGGCCTCGATGAGCTCGTCGTGCTCGGCGCGCAGGTGCGTCCCGACGGCTCGCCGAGCACCGTTTTGCGCTACCGGCTCGACACCGCAGCCGATTACCTGCGCGAAAACCCCTCCACCCGCTGCATCGTCTCGGGCGGGAAGGGAGCGAACGAGCCGTGTTCCGAGGCCGAGGCCATGGCCCGCTACCTCGAGTCCTGCGGCATCGACGCCGCTCGCATCGAGGTCGAGGCCGCCTCCACGAACACCGTCGAGAACCTGAGGAACTCCCGCGCACTTCTTGCCGACGCCGGCGATGCGGTCGGCATCGTGACCAACGACTTCCACGTGCTGCGGGCAACGCGCATCGCGGCAAAGCAGGGCTACGCGAACGCCCACGGCATCGCCGCGCCGTCGGACGCGTGGTACGTCCCAAACAACGTGCTACGTGAGGTCATGGGCGTCGTGAAGGACTTCTTGTTCGGCAACATGTGAAGCATTGAGAGGCAGGGCGCCAACGCGCTAAACTATGCACAAACCGACGACGCCCGCCGGGCTGCGCGGCCCGGTGGGTGTCTTTTCACCCGAAAAGGAGCGCGCGGCACTATGGCAAAGAACACCGTCCTCACCCTGAAAAAGAAGGTCGACGAAGGCGGCAAGGTCACAATGGTGACCAGCTACGACTACACGATGGCCGCCCTCACCGAGCAGGCCGGGATCGACATGATCCTCGTCGGCGACTCGCTGGGCATGACCATGATGGGGTACGACTCCACCCTGCCCGTGACCATGGACGACATGGTCCACCACACCCGCTGCGTGACCCGCGCGTGCGACAACACCTTCGTCGTGGGCGACATGCCCTTCGGCTCCTACCAGACCGACGTGCCCTGCGCCGTGGCCAACGCCGCGCGCCTGATGAAGGAAGGCCGTTGCCAGGCCGTCAAGCTCGAGGGCGGCGCCACCGTCTGCGAGCAGATCCGCGCCATGGTCCAGGCGGGCATCCCCGTGGTCGGCCACATCGGCCTCACCCCGCAGTCCGTCAACGCCTTCGGCGGCTTCAAGGTGCAGGGCAAGTCCGTCGACGCCGCCAAGCAGCTCGTCGAGGACGCCCTGGCCGTCGAGGCGGCGGGCGCCTTCTCCATCGTGCTCGAGTGCGTGCCGGCAGATCTCGCCACCTACGTGACCTCCAAGCTGACCTCCGCCTTCACCATCGGCATCGGCGCCGGCAACGGCTGCGACGGCCAGGTGCTCGTGGTGCAGGACATGCTGGGCATGACCACCGGCGGCTTCAAGCCCAAGATGGTTCGCCAGTTCGCCCAGATCGGCAACGCCGTCGTGGACGCGTTCCACGCCTACGACGAGGCCGTCCAGTCCGGTGACTTCCCCGCCGCCGCGGAGAGCTACAAGATCGACGCTGATGTAATGGATCAAGTAAAGAGGAGCTTCTAACATGCAGACCGCAACCACCGTATCTGAGGTCCGCGAGCAGGTGCGCGCCTGGCGCCGCGAGGGCCTGACCGTCGGCCTCGTCCCCACCATGGGCTACCTGCACGAGGGCCACAAGAGCCTCATCGTGCGCGCCGCCGCGGAGAATGACCGCGTCGTCGTCTCCGACTTCGTGAACCCGACGCAGTTCGGCCCCACCGAGGACCTCGAGAGCTATCCGCGCGACTTCGACCGCGACTGCAAGCTGTGCGAGGAGGCCGGCGCCGCGCTGGTCTTCCACCCCGAGCCGTCCGAGATGTACGCGCCCAACGCCTGCACCTATGTGAACATGGACGAGCTCACCCACGAGCTCTGCGGCCTCACGCGCCCGATCCACTTCCGCGGCGTGTGCACCGTCGTGTCCAAGCTGTTCAACATCGTGACGCCGGACCGCGCCTACTTCGGCCAGAAGGACGCCCAGCAGCTCGCCGTCATCCGCCGCATGGTGCGTGACCTCAACTTCGGCATCCAGATCGTCGGCTGCCCGATCATCCGCGAGGAGGACGGCCTGGCCAAGAGCTCGCGCAACACCTACCTCTCCGCCGAGGAGCGCGTGGCGGCCCTCTGCCTCTCGCGCGCCGTGTTCGCCGGCCAGAAGATGGTCGAGGACGGCGAGCGTGACGCCGCCCGCGTGCTCGACGCCATGAAGGCCATCATCGAGGCCGAGCCCCTCGCAAAGATCGACTACGTCAAGATGGTCGACTTCGAGAACATCGTCCAGATCCAGAATATCGCCGACGAGCCCATCCTGTGCGCCATGGCGGTCTACATCGGCAAGACGCGCCTGATTGACAACTTCATCTTTGACCCGAAGGCGTAGCGCATCTTGGATAAGCGCTTGCGCATAGCCTTCATCGGAGCCGGCAAGGTCGGCTGCTCCCTCGCTCGTTACCTGGGCGAGTCTGGGGCGGTCGACATTGCCGGCTTCTTTTCCCGCTCCGAATCGTCCGCGCGCGAAGCCGCCGAATTCGCCGGGGGCGAGGTGTTCACGGCCTTGGCTGAGGTCGCCTGGGCTGCTGACGTGGTGTTCGTCACCACACCCGACGGCGCCATCCGCGAGGTCGCGGAGGAGCTCGCCGCCTGCGGCGTGGACCTCGCCGGAAAGATCGTCGTCCACTGCTCGGGCGCCACGTCGTCCGACGCGCTCGCCGCTTGCCGCGACACCGGTGCGCTCGCGGCATCGATGCACCCGCTGTACGCCGTGAGCAGCCGCTTCGGCTGCTGGCAGGAGCTCGGCAGCGCGTGGTTCTCGCTCGAGGGCGACGAGGCAGCGGTGGGTACGCTTGAGGCGCTTCTCGATAACTTGGGCAACAAGCACGGCCGTATCGACGCCGCGCAGAAGACCCGCTACCACGCCGCCGCCGTCATGGCATCGAACCTCGTTGTTGGCCTGTATGACATGGCCGCCGGCGAGCTGGCACGCTGCGGACTCGACCGCGCGGAGGCTGAGTCCGCGCTCGCGGCGCTCTTCCTCGGCAACGCGCAGCACATCGCGTCCGACGGCGTTGAGGCGTCCCTCACCGGCCCCGCCGCCCGCGGCGACCAGGCGACCATCGACGGCCATTTGGCCTGCCTCGATGGCCGCGACCGGCAGGTCTACGAGCTTCTTACCGAGGAGCTCTTCGAGATCGCCGCTCGCAGGAAGTAATCCGATGGGCCCGGCCGTTCCCCAGTGGACGACCGGGCCTATTTTCTCCCCCATCGCAGTGTTTCCCAGCTCGCCCGCAGGGCCGATGGGCCCGATTCTGCCCTCATTACCCCCTCCCGCAGTGCCGCTCAACACTGCGCGAGGGGGCGACGTGGGCTCTCAACCCGACGCGGGCACTGCGCCGAGGGGTAATGTGGGCTCGCATCCGGCTCGCAACACTGCGGTCCAGGTAGATATAGGCTCCTCGCCTTCGGTGGCCCTTCTTGCTACCCGAGCACGCGTGCAAAGGACTCGGCAACCAGCTCAATCTGGCTCGCCGTCAATCCACCGTATTGGACAACGAACCGGCGCAGGCCGTCCGGCCGGGTCGCGTTCTCGGGCATTGCGGCGAAGCTGGAAAGAGGGGCCACGCGCACGCCGCGCGCAAGCAAGTCGGCGGCAAGCTCGCCCTCGCCGCGCGCGCTTTCGGCCGCGAGCACAAAGTGAAGCCCCGAGTCAGCCTCCTCGGAGCAAAACCGGCCGCCCGCGGCGCTCGCGTCCAGCGCCCCGATCAGCGCGTCGCGCTCTTCTCGCCGCCGCTTGCGCATACGGTTCACGTGGCGCTCGTAGTCGCCCGACTCGAGCAGGCGCGAGAGCGTCATCTGCTGCACCGAGCTCACCGTTGAGGAATAAAACCCCAGCTCACTGGCGTATCGTTCCGCGAGTTCCTCGGGCAGGACCATGTACGCGAGGCGCATACCGGACCCCAAGCCCTTAGAGAAAGTGTTCGTGTACACCACGCGCCCCTCGGCGTCGATGGCCGCAAGCGGCGGCACCGGCCGGCCTGCCAGGCGAAACTCGCAGTCGAAGTCGTCCTCGATGATCCAGCGCCTGTGCTCGGACGACTCTGCGCTTGCCCACCCCAGGAGCTCGTATCGGCGAGAAATGCTCGTCACGCGCCCCGTCGGGAACTGATGCGACGGCATGATGTGAAGCACGTCGGCATCCGAGACGGAGAGCGCATCGGTGCGTACGCCCTCCCCGTCGAGCGGGACCTGGACCACGCGCCGCACCCCATTGGCCTCGTAGAGCCGCTTCAGGCGCGGGTACCCCGGGTCCTCGACGGCAAAGGCGGCATCCCGACCGAGCAGCTGCACGAGCATGTTGTCGAGCACCTGCGCGCCGGCACCGACAACAATGCGGCCGGGGTCGACCTCCATCCCGCGGGATTGCCGCAGGTAATCGGCCAGGGCTTGACGCAGACGCTCCGATCCGGCGGCCGGCGTCGGCAAGAAGACCTCGTGCTCAGGCTCCTCCGCGAGCGTCCGTCGCAAGGCGCGCGACCACAGGGCGGCGGCGCCCGCGTCTTCGTTGCCGGTAAGGTCGACGGCGACGGCAATGCTCTGCCCTTCTTTCCGCGGTTTTGGCGCGGGTGCCCGCAGACGCGGCTTCGCCTCCCCCGGGCCCTGAAGGGCGACGGCGAAGTAGCCGCTGCGGGGACGCGGCTTCACGTAGCCCTCTGCCACCAGCTGAGCGTAGGCCGCCTCAACCGTGACGACGCTCACGCCCAAGTGCTGCGCAAACGCGCGCTTGGACGGAAGGCGGTCGCCGGCTCCGATAGCCCCACTCGTTATGTCGTCGCGAATCCGCTGGTAAAGATAGTCGTAGAGGCTCTTCTCGCCACGGGATTCGAGGTTGTAGTCAAGCATCTGGCCTTATCGATTCTGTGCATCTGACCTTGTTCTGACCTGATGATTTTCTCGCTAACTGGTTCTTTTGCCAAGTCCAGACAGGCCCTAGGCTATGAGCACCAAACAGCCCACAGATCCAGGAGGCCAGAATGGCAAACGAAAACCAGGACCGCGCCACCCTCAACCGTCAGCTCGCCCAGATGCTCAAGGGCGGCGTCATCATGGACGTCACCACGCCTGAGCAGGCACGCATTGCCGAGGAGGCCGGCGCCTGCGCCGTCATGGCCCTCGAGCGCATCCCCGCCGACATCCGCGCCGCCGGCGGCGTCAGCCGCATGAGCGACCCGGCCATGATCCGCGGCATCCAGGAGGCCGTCTCCATCCCCGTCATGGCCAAGTGCCGCATCGGCCACATCGTCGAGGCGCAGATCCTGCAGGCCATCCAGATCGACTACATCGACGAGTCCGAGGTCCTCACCCCCGCCGACGACACCTACCACATCGACAAAACCGCCTTCGACGTGCCGTTCGTCTGCGGCGCCCGTGACCTCGGCGAGGCCCTGCGCCGCGTGGCCGAGGGCGCGACGATGATCCGCACCAAGGGCGAGCCGGGCACCGGCGACGTCGTCCAGGCCGTGCGCCACATGCGCAAGATCCAGAAGCAGATCCGCGACGTCGTGGCCCTTCGCGACGACGAGCTCTTCGAGGCGGCCAAGCAGCTCGGCGTCCCCGTCGGCCTCCTGCGAGAGGTCCACGAGACCGGCAAGCTGCCCGTCGTCAACTTCGCGGCCGGCGGCGTGGCCACCCCCGCCGACGCCGCGCTCATGATGCAGCTCGGCGCCGAGGGCGTCTTTGTCGGCTCCGGCATCTTCAAGAGCGGCGACCCCGCCCGCCGCGCCGCGGCCATTGTCAAGGCCGTCGCCAACTTCGAGGACGCCGCTCTCATCGCCAAGCTCTCCGAGAACCTCGGCGAGGCCATGGTGGGCATCAACGCCGACGAGATCGAGATCATCATGGAAGAGCGTGGCCACTAGTGGCCGGCACGACCGCCGTCCTCGCCGTCCAGGGCGCCTTCATCGAGCATGAGCGCGCCCTTTCCCGCCTTGGCGAGAAGTGCATCGAGCTGAGGCAGGCCTCCGACCTTGAGCAGCCCTTCGACCGGCTCGTGCTCCCCGGGGGCGAATCGACCACGCAGGGCAAGCTCCTCGCCGAGCTCGGCATGCTCGAGCCGCTGCGCCGCCGCATCGAGGAGGGTATGCCCGTGCTCGCGACCTGCGCCGGGCTCATCCTGCTCGCCGAGCGGCTCGCTGCCCACGACGATAAGGGCACGCCGCGTATCGCCACCATGGACGTCGAGGTCGAGCGCAACGCCTACGGCCGGCAGCTCGGCAGCTTCCGCACGGTCGGTGCGCTCGAGGGCGTGGGCGAGGTCCCGATGACCTTCATCCGCGCGCCGAGGATCGTCAAGGCGGGTCCGCGCGCCCGCGCGCTCGCCGAGGTCGATGGGCGCATCGTCGCCGCCCGCCAAGGCGCGCAGCTCGCGCTCGCCTTCCACCCCGAGCTCGACGACGACCTGCGTATCCACGAGCTGTTCCTCTCGCTGTAGCGCCCTTCTTTCCACGCGCTTCCCTAGTGTTCCAAGCCCCGCGGCAATCCTCCAGCGCCGCGAGGCTTCTTTTTTTGGGGGGGTGAGCCTTTCCGGGCCTTCAGCTAACTTGTCTTTTTGGTGATTGGAGCAAAGGAAACGGCACATTCATCGAGGTGATGTACCTTATATCGGCGCGACTCATTCGAGCCGGGAGCACACAGTCGACCTAGGAGTCTCTACCGAATGATTCTGAACATGCTCAAGGGCAAGATTCACCGTGCCACCGTCGTTCAGGCGGAGGTGGATTACGTCGGCTCCATCACCATCGACGAGGACCTGATGGAGGCCGCGAACATCCGCGAGTACGAGAAGGTGCAGATCGCGGACGTGGACTCCGGCTCGCGCCTCGAGACCTACGTCATCGCCGGCGAGCGCGGCAGCGGCATGATTTGCCTTAACGGCGCGGCGGCGCACCTCGTCACCGTGGGCGACAAGGTCATCATCATGTGCTACTGCCAGATGGACGAGGCCGAGGCCGACTGCTACCAGCCGCACGTCGTCTTCGTTGACGAGCAGAACCGCATCTCCCGCACCACGCGCTACGAGAAGCACGGGCGCCTCGAGGACATGGCGTAGCGCGAGCCGCGCACGTTCCCCTCGATAATCAAGCCATTCACGGGACCGCATTCGCGCGGTCCCTTTTCTTTTTCACCCTCCTCCGTCAAACTCTGAAAATTGACTCGTATTCAAGATTTTTGAAGAGAAGGGCAAAACCATGGCATTCAAGAACGTTGTGGTGGCCGGCGGCGGCGTGCTCGGGAGCCAAATCGCCTTCCAGGCGGCGTACTGCGGATTCGACGTCACCATCTGGCTGCGCAGCGAGGGGTCGATCGGCCGCACCCAGCCAAAGATCGACAAGCTCCGCCAGACCTACATCGACGCGATCGAGGCCATGGCCGACGGATCCGGCCCGTGGTGCGCCGGCATCGCGGACTCCGATAAGCCGCTGGACAAGGACGCCTGTCTCGCCCGCGTCGAGGCTGCCTACCAGGGCCTCAAGCTCGAGCTCGACATGGCCAAGGCCGTCGCCGATGCCGACCTCGTGATCGAGTCCATGGCCGAGGACCCCAAGGCAAAGATCGAGTTCTACGAGAAGCTCGCTCCCCTGCTGCCCGAGAAGACCGTCATCTCGACCAACTCCTCGACCCTGCTGCCTGGTCAGTTTGCCAAGAACACCGGCCGCCCCGCCAAGTACGTGGCCTTGCACTTTGCGAACTCCATCTGGAAGAACAACACTGCCGAGGTCATGGGCCACGACGGCACCGACGCGGCCGTCTTCGACGAGATGATCGAATTCGCCAACCAGATCCGCATGATCGCCCTTCCCGTCCGCAAGGAAAAGAACGGCTACCTGCTCAACTCCATGCTCGTGCCGTGGCTGCTGTCCGGCATGGACCTGTGGGCCAGCGGCGTTTCCGACCCGAAGAGCATCGACATCGCCTGGGAGCACGGCACCGGCGCGCCCAAGGGCCCGTTCCGTGTCATCGATACCGTCGGCCTCAACACCGCGTACAACATCGTCATGCAGTACCAGGGCGTTCCCGGCCTGCTCAACCCACTGTTCAAAAAGATGATGCTGCCGTACAACTACAAGGCCATCGCCAAGCTCCTCAAGGGCATGATCGACCGCGGGGAGAGCTTCTACTAGGCGAACCAAAGGCTTTGGGTGTACTTCCAGAGCCGGCTTTCACAAAAAATTGCACGAAGTCGGTATCCTATTTTCGAATCTTCGAGTAGCCGAGGCATTTTGCCTCACTGCACCTGCGAAAACAGCCTGTTTTCGCAGGTGTTACTCGTCAAATCCGAAATAGGATACCGACTTCGCACATTTTTTCAGTAACACACTCATTGTTGCTCCAAGAGTTAGATAGGGTATACTTTCGATCGGTAAGTTAGTCATGTCTAACTAGTGAAAGGACACCTATATGGCGCTCATCACCAGCGTTTACGGTCGCGAGGTCCTGGACTCCCGCGGCAACCCCACCGTCGAGGTCGAGGTTATGCTCGAGGACGGCTCCTTCGGCCGCGCCATCGTCCCCTCCGGCGCCTCCACCGGCGAGTTCGAGGCGGTCGAGCTCCGCGACGGCGATAGCGATCGCTACCTCGGCAAGGGCGTGACCCAGGCCGTCGCCCACGTGAACAACGAGCTCGCCGACCTCCTGATCGGTCGCGAGGCCATCGACCAGCGTGGCTGCGACGAGGCCATGATCGCCGCCGACGGCACGCCCAACAAGGGCAACTTCGGCGCGAACGCCATCCTCGGCTGCTCGCTCGCCATCGCCCGCGCCGCCGCCGACTCCGCCGGCCTGCCGCTCTTCGCCTACCTCGGCGGCCCGAACGCCCACACCCTCCCCGTCCCGATGATGAACATCCTGAACGGCGGCGTGCACGCGGACAACAATGTGGACTTCCAGGAGTTCATGATCATGCCCGTCGGCGCCCCCGACTTTAAGACCGCGCTGCGCTGGTGCACGCAGGTCTACCACACGCTCAAGGGCACCCTCAAGGCAGCAGGCCTTTCGACCGGTGTCGGCGATGAGGGCGGCTTTGCGCCCGACCTCAAGACCAACGACGAGCCCTTCGTCTACCTCATGGAGGCCGTCCGTGCCGCCGGCTTCGAGCCGGGCGTCGACTTCATGTTCGCGATGGACCCCGCCACCTCCGAGTGCTACAACCGCGAGACCGGCCTCTACGAGCTCAAGGGCGAGGGTCGCACGCTGACCTCCGACCAGATGGTCGACTACTGGGAGGACTTGGTTTCCCGCTACCCGATCATCTCCATCGAGGACGGCCTGGCCGAGGAGGACTGGGAGGGCTGGAAGAAGCTCACCGAGCGCATCGGAAACAAGGTCCAGCTTGTCGGCGACGACCTCTTTGTGACCAACACCTCGCGCCTCAAGAAGGGCATCGAGACCGGCGCCGCCAACGCAATCCTGATCAAGGTCAACCAAATCGGAACGCTCACCGAGACCCTCGATGCCATCGAGATGGCCAAGCGCGCCGGCTACACCGCCGTGGTCTCGCACCGCTCCGGTGAGACCGAGGACACCACCATCGCCGACCTGGCCGTCGCCGTGAACGCCGGCCAGATCAAGACCGGCGCGCCCGCCCGCACCGACCGCGTCGCCAAGTACAACCAGCTCCTGCGCATCGAGGACGCCCTCGGCGACTCTGCCGAGTACCTCCAGAAGGCGGCGTTCTACAACATCGCGTAGCGGCATCGGGACGATAGCCCCGGCTCAAGCATTTGTGCCATTCCCCGCCGTCGGCTGCGCGCCGGCGGCGGTATTCTTTTGGGAGCAGACACCCGGCGGCGAGAGGAGCCCCATGGCAGCAAACGCAAAGAAGCGCATCCTGGTCGGACAGTCCGGTGGCCCGACGGCCGCGATCAACTCGAGCCTCGCCGGCGTTGTCGCGGGCGCGCGCGAGGCCGGCGCCGAGGCCGTGGGCATGCGCTTCGGCATCCAGGGATTCCTCGACGGCCGCACGGTCGCGCTCGACGAGGCGCTCCCGGACGCTGACGCCCTCGAGCTGCTCCGCCGCACGCCGTCGAGCTGGCTCGGCAGCTGCCGCTTCAAGCTCCCGGCCCTCGACGCCGAGGGCGCCGACGAGTTCTACCAGAAAGCATTCGCCGCCTTTGCCGACGGCGGCTTCGACGCCGTCCTCTACATCGGCGGCAACGACTCCATGGACACCATCGCCAAGCTGGGCGCGTACGGCGCTCGCATCGACTCCCCCATTCGCTTCATCGGCGTGCCCAAGACCATCGACAACGACCTCGTGGGCATCGACCACACGCCCGGCTACGGCAGCGCTGCCCGCTTCGTCGCGACCGCCGTGTCGGAGGTCTCGCGCGACGCCGACGTCTACGACCTCAAGAGCGTGACCTTCGTCGAGATCATGGGCCGCGATGCCGGCTGGCTCGCCGGCTCCGCCTGCCTGGCCGCCCCCGACCTCGTGCTGCTGCCCGAGTTCACGCTCGACGAGGGCGCCTTGGTCGCGCACATCGCCGAGGTGCTCGAGCGCAAGAACACCGTGATCGTGGCCATGAGCGAGGGCATCCGCACGCCCGACGGTCACCTCATCGCCGAGAAGACCGTGGCCACGGGCACCGGCGTCGACGAGTTCGGCCACCTGGCGCAGCTCTCCGGCCCGAGCCGCTACCTCGCCGGCGTCGTCAAGGAGCGCCTTGGCTGTAAGACCCGCGCCGTCGAGCTGTCGACGCTCCAGCGCTGCGCGTCGCACTGCGCGAGCGGCATCGACCTCGACGAGGCCTTTGAGCTTGGTCGCCATGGCGTCGCCGCTGCACTCGCCGGGGAATCGGTAAAGATGTGCTCGCTTACGCGCACAGGCGACGACCCCTATACCGTCGAGTACGAGCTTGTCGACGTCCTCGAGGTCGCGAACAAGGTCAAGGCCGTTCCGCGCGAGTGGATCTGCGACGACGGCATGGGCGTGACCGACGACTTCGTCCGTTACGTCGCCCCGCTCGCAGGCACGCTGCCCGCACAGCTCAATAGCCTGTAGTAATAGCCTGAGTCTCCCCTGCCCGCCCGTTGCCAATCGGCATCGGGCGTGCGTTTTAAGCCTCCGTCGGGCGCGGCGCAGTGTGCATGCAGGTGCCCGTGACGTGTGCGATGTCGCGCCCGAGGTCGTCGCGCACCACGCAGTCGTAAAACCCGAGCGTCCGACCGTTTTTCCGAGCGTCCGCCGTCGCAATGAGCCGCTTGCCCTTGACGGCACTCAAGTACTGGATCGAGAACGCAACCGAAACGGTCGGCTCCTCGCCGATGTTCGACGCGACGGCGCAGGCGAAGTCCGCCAACGTAAAGATGGCCCCGCCCATCACACCGCCTTTTTCGTTGAGGTGCCGCTCGCACACATCGAGTTCACAGACGGCATGGCCCGGCCCCGCCTCGACTACACGGCAGCCCGTGGTTTCCGTCGCAAAGCGGTCGTTGCTGAATATCCGCTGGACCTGCTCCAGCGATGCGCCCGAATCGATCATGTATCTCCCCCAGAGCCTCGACCTACAGCTTTACGATTCGCGTGCCGTGAACCTCGCGCACGCCGACGGCATCCGCGACCTCCTCGGCGTTTTCCCAGGTCACACCGCCGCCCGGCAGAATCTCCAGGCGCCCGGCGGCGTAAACGACAAACCGGCGCAACCGCTCGAGGTTTCCCGCGATCGGCGTGCCCGCCGCCCCGCCGTGCGTAAGCACGCGATCGACGCCGAGCCCGGCCAGCAAATTAAGCGCAGCCGGTTGGGCATCCGCCGAGATCTCGTCGAAGGCCATGTGAAACGTGACCATAAGGCCCGCTTCCTTGGCAAGCCCCGCCAGCCGCCCGGTGAGCTCGCGGTCGACCTCGCCGCCCCGCAGGCAGCCGAAGACCACGCCATCGACACCCAGCTCGGCCGCGTGCCGCAGGTCGTCGACCATGATGCGAGCTTCCGCGCCCGAGTACTCGAACGACCCGCCGCGCGGACGAATCATGCACATAACGGGAATCCCAGCGGGCCGCGCGAGCTCGACCGCCGCGCGGATAACTCCGTGCGAGGGCGTCGTTCCGCCAACAGCCAGGTTATCGCACAGCTCGATGCGCCCCGCACCCGCCGCAATCGCCTCCGGAACGCGCTCAACGTTCTCTGCGCAGAACTCCTTGATCAGCTCGCTCGCCATTGCCGCCTCCTTCGAATCAGCCGACCCCACCAGTCTACGCGCCACCACCTCATTGGTGCTATCGTCTAGTTTCGCAACACTTGTTTAACTGCTCGCCAGACCCGCGATCGGAGCGCCCCGCATGACCCCCGCGCAAAGAAACGTCGTCATCACCCTCGGCTTCTGCGGCCTCGTCTCGGCGGCCGACAACTGGTTCGTCTCGCCGGCCCTGCCCGCCATCGCGCAGGCCCTCGCGATCGCGCCGAGCGCCGCCGCTGTGATCCTCACCGCCTACCTCGTCCCCTACGGCCTGCTCCAACCCCTGTGCGGAGCCATCGGCGACGCCGTGGGACGCATCCGGCTCCTGAGGATCATCGTCGCCGGCCTCGCCGCGAGCACCATCATCTGCTCTATCGCGCCCACGCTCGAGACGCTCGTCGCCGCGCGAATCATCACCGGCTGCTTCGCCGCGGGCATCATCACCGTGAGCCAGGCGCTTGTCGGCAGCGTGGTCGACGAGAAGGACCGCCAAGGCGCCATTGGCCTGCTCATGGGCATCACCTTTACCGGCCAGGGCCTCTCGGCGGGGCTCGGCGGCATCATCTGCGACCTCGTGGGCTGGCGCGCCGCGTTCGTCTGCTTCGGCGTCCTCGGCGCTCTCGCGTGGCTCGGCGCCATGCGCCTTCGAGAGCCCGGGAGGGAGCCCGAAAACGACTCCTCCGCGCTCGCCGAGTACCCCGCCGAGCCGTTCCGCCCCGCGAAGTTCCTCTCCAACGCCGCCCGCATCTTCTTTTTCAACGGGCGCGCCGTGTATATAACCGCTTGCTCCACCGGCATCATCTACCTCGGCGTCTACGGCTTTATGGGAACCTTCCTCGCAGAGAAGTGCGGCCTGGCCTCCACGCAGGCCGGCCTGCTCATGATGTTCTACGGCTTGGCGTGCCTTACCGGCGGCAGCATCTCGGGTCGCATCGGCGCGGCGCGCGGCAAACGCGGCGTCATCGCGGTCGGTGAGACGTCGGGCATCGCGGCCTGCGCGCTTCTTGCCGCCTCGGCGCTCACCGGCTCGTGGATCCCGGCGCTCGCGGCGGCAGCCTGCCTCGGCTGCGGCTACATCCTCGTGCAGCCAACCCTCGTCACGCTCTCCATGGACGTCGACCCCGAGCACTCGGGTCTCTGCACCGGCCTCATCGGCCTGGGGGTCTTTGCCGGCGGCGGCGTGGGCAGCGTAATCGGCGGAGCCGTCATCGGCGCAGGCGGTTACCTTGCGCTCTGGGTTGCCGCAGGCCTCGCGCTCGCCGCCCAGGCCTTCTTTGCCGCGCGAGCGCTGCCAAAAGACTAGCCGGCACGCTCTTCTTGCCAAAGCCTCCGGACGTCCGAAAACTGCGCACATACTTTGTTTTAAAACAAAGCTGACACGATTTATCAGCGCGTTCTTCTTTCCGCTACCAAGAAGAACAGACTATGTGCGCAGTTTTTCCTTCGGCATAAGCTCCGCAAAGAGCCGCCGGCGCCTCAGCCCTTCGACCTCCGTCGGCTCTGCCAGGTCGACTCCAAGCGCAGCTGCAAGCTGCCCGGCAAGCAACGCAACCCCCTCCAAGGTCCTTACCATCTGCGTTGTCGCCCGAAACACGCGATACCCACCGGCAAGAAGCGCGTTCGCCCGCAAGGCATCCCTTCCTGCCTGCTCACGACCCTTGTTCGCGTGGAACTCGTCGCTGTCGTACTCGAGCGCCACGCGCTGTTCTCGCCATAGGAAATCGGGCGTCACCGTCATCCGTCCTCCCGGAACCGACACGTTGATCGGCGCGTTTAACTGAGGCCGCGGAAGCCCGAACCCGCCGAATTCCAGCGGAAGCGTGAGCATCAGCGCCAGGGACGTCTCCATAGGCGAAGCGGAGCCGTCGAACGCCAGGGCGCGAACCGACTGCGCGCGATGAACCGCCTGGCTGTAGCCTCGCGAACCGAGCGTCTCTAGGACCTCCCCCAAACTTGTTAGCGACATCACAGGGCGAGCGTCGTAATCAACTCCGCCGCCCGCCCCCGGCAGGCGATAGCGCCCAGCGAACTCGCAGGCAAGAACAGCCGCTTCGACCAATCTCCGTCGGTTTTCCCATTTAACGGGATTCTCAACGGTCGGCCCATCTCCCTCGATACCAAACGCCGCTCGCGCCTCCTCCTCGGCCCTCAGCGACGCCATAAACCCGTCGAAGAGGTCGTCGAGCTTCGCGTGCGCTCCGCTCAGCTGCACGATCACGAGCTCGGGCCTGCTCACCAGCAGGTTCTCGTGAACGCGGACGAACGCGTGCGGAAAGGTCACGTGGGTCCATGGATGGAATTTGGCGCCTTTTCCCTGACTGCGCATCCTTCGGTCGGGAACGAGCAGGTCAACAGGCCTGGTTTCAATTCCGTACCGCGCGAGCTCGACCTCCGACGCAAGCTTCTTGAACGCCCGCTGATTGCAGACGCAGTCCCCGAACACGGGGAGCACCCTAGCCTGGGCCGGCCAGCGGGGCGCTTCTTTCCACAGAGCCGTCCCCGAGATGCGGCGGATGCACTGAACCGCCGAGCCGTAGCCCACGAAGGCGTACAGCGCCGGCGGCTCATAGATCGGCAGCGGGTAGAGTTCTTCTTCGTGCTCAAAAACTGCGCACATAGTCTCTTTCCAATTCCTCAAAACAAAACTTACCTGCGACTTTACAAAGAAGGACTCGCTGCAACAGAGTATGTGCGCAGTTTTATCGGCAGGAGGCACCGGCGGGAAAGCATGCGGCGGCCTTAATAAGAAGGGCCCCGTCGAAAACTCGACGAGGCCCAAAGGGGTAACAAAGCCTGAGGCGCTACTCCTCGGTCACGGAGCCGTCCTCAGCGCCCTCGGAGACGGTGGCCTTCTGGGCCTCCTGCTCCTTGAGCAGCTTGTTCGCGCGGTAGGCGCGCCAACCAAAGAGGCCGGCGAGGCCCACGAGGACGGCGCTGCCGCCCCAGACGCCCATCTGCCAGGGCGCCACGCCGTAGGTCACCTTGGAGCCGGGGGCGAGGCCCTGCATCGCGTTGGAGTTCGCGACGGTGTAGAGCACGCGGTGGGTCGACTCGCGCAGCTGGCTGACGACGGTGGCCGTGTTCTTGCCCTCGAAGTCCGGCGTCATGGCGGAGTAGGTCAGCTCGAGGTCGGTGCCGCCCGCGAGCGCCGCGTTCTTGGCCATGTAGCCGTAGAGGTTGAAGTCGGTGATGACGCAGCCCTTGAAGCCCCACTCGTTGCGCAGGACGTTGGTGCAGAGGCTCTTGCGGCCGCCGGACCACTCGGTGCCGACGTAGTTGAAGGAGCTCATCATGGCCGTGCAGGCGTTCATCTGCTTGGTCTTGACGGTGCCGTTCTCGTCGGCGATGTACTTGATCTCGCAGGTCGCCTCCTTGACGGGAATCTCGAACTGGCGCAGGTAGATCTCGCGCGCGGCCTGCTCGGTGGCCCAGGTGGCCACGTGCTGGACGCGGTAGGACTCCTGGTCGTTCAGGGCGAAGTGCTTGATCATGGCGTAGCAGCCGTTGGTCGCCGCGCCGGACACCACGGCAGCGCCGATCTTTCCGCCGAGCAGCGGGTCCTCGGAGTAGTACTCGAAGTTGCGGCCGGCGAACGGGCTGCGGTGCGTGTTGAAGGCGGGGGCATACCAGCCGTTGTAGCCGGACGCGAGGGCCTCCTGGCCCACCATCTCGCCCATCTGGCGCATGAGGTCGACGTTCCAGGTCTGGGCCATGATGAACTCGGAGCAGTACGCGCAGTTGCCGGTGGGGCCGGTAAGCGACGTGAAGCCGGCCGGGCCGTCGGGCTCGGCGGTCTCGGGCTTGCCCACGGACTCGATGGCGGCGGTGTTGTAGGCCGCGTCGTTGAGCATGTTGACCATCTCGTCGACGGTCACCTGGTCAAGCAGGGTGTCCCACTTCTCGTCGTCGAAGTCGAGGCCGCGCATGTCGATGAGCTGCAGGCCGTTGTCCGCACCGGTGGTCGGCATCTTCGCGGAGTCGTCCTGGTGGTCCTTCCAGTTGTACTCGACGAACTCGATGCCGCAGTCGGCGGCGTCCTTGTCCTCGGCGGGCTGGGGGAAGGTCCCCGCGAAGTCCGCGCGCGAGAGCATCTGGCCCTTGCAGTTCTTCTCCATGTACTCGGTCAGGTCGGCGAACTGGTTCTCCAGCTTCGCGCCCGTGGCGGAGTCGGTGGTAAAGGTCTGGGCCTCGAGGGTCACGGCCTTGGTGTCGATGACCTCGTGGGAGTTCTTGCGCAGGCTGACCTGGTAGTCGCCCGCGTCGAGGACGTAGCCGCCCTTGGAAGAGTCCCAAGAAGCCATCTGGCGCACCGGGAAGGAGAGCTCAACTGCGGCGGAGGCGCCGGGCTCGAGGATGTCGGTCTTCGCGAAGGCGGAAAGGACCACGGCGGGCTTCTCGATGCCGCCGGCGGTGTAGGGGGCGCTCGTGTAGATCTCCACGACGTCCTTGCCCGCGACATTGCCAGTGTTCGTCACGGTGACGGAGACCTTGACGTCGTCGCCCGCGACCTCGACCGCATCGAGCGTCTGCGAGAAGGTCGTGTAGCTCAGGCCATAGCCGAACGGGAAGACGACCGCGGAGTCGTAGTCGAAGCCGGCGTAGTTGCCCGCCTCGGCCTCGATGGCCGCCGTCTCGTAGTAACGGTAACCCATGTAGACGCCCTCTTTGTACTCGACGAAGTACGCCGTGCCGTCAGAGGCGGTGGAGTTAGAGTTCTTGGTGTAGTAGCCCGAGACGTCCACGTACTGCTTGCCGCCGAAGTTGTTGAAGGTCGGGTCAGCGGTGAAGTCGGCAGGCCAGATATCGGTCGTGCGGCCGGAGGGGTTGTACTCGCCGACGAGCAGCTTGCCCACGCCGTTGGCGCCGGTCGCGCCCAGAGAGCCGATGCACAGGATGGCGTCGGCGGCGTACTCGCCCGACATGAGCGGGCCGGCCTCGAGGGGCGTGGAAGCGTTGATAAGGACGATGACCTTGTCGCAGGCGGCCTTGGCGGCAGCGAGGACGGACTTCTCCTCAACCGTGAGCTCGAGCTCGTGCTGACCTTCCTCGTAGTTGGCGGTCTCGTCGTTGGCGGTGAAGGTCTGGGAAACGCCGGAGTTCAGGTCGCCAAGAAGGTCGCGCGAGAGGTCGCCGCCCTCGCCGCCGCCACGGCCGATGACCACGATGGCCGTCGTGCCCGCGATGGAGGCCTGGGCGTCGGAGGAGTACTTCTCCCAAGGAATCTCGCCGATGTAGTAGCAGGCCGTGGACGGGTTGTCCATGGTGATGTCGGCCTTGGGGTAGTCGGCGTAGACGCCGTTGATGAACTCGAACGCGGTCTCGTTGATGTTGAGGCCGGCGGCGGCGATGCCGTCGTGGAGGTTCACGCAGGCGGAGGCGTCGACGGTGCCGGAGCCGGCGCCGCCGTAGATCGGGTCGGCGGCATAGCGGCCGAGCAGCGAGACCTCGGTGCCGGCGGACAGCGGCAGGGCGGCGTTGTCGTTCTTCAAAAGGACGGCGCCCTCGCCGAGGATCTGGCCGACGAGCTCGTTGGCGACCTCGGTAGCCTTGGCGCGGCCGCGGTACTGGGCGTCATAGTAGTTGGTGTCCCAGTTCTCGGAGCCGGCGACGTGCTCGACGGTGGACGGACGACCGCCCAGGTAGTGGTCGAGCAGCGAGCGGAACATGTTCGTGCCCACGTTGGCCGCAGCGGTCACGCCCACGAGGCCCGCCGACACCGCAGCGTTTGCCACGAACTTGCGGCGAGTGATGGGCTTCTTCGGCTTTGCGGCCTCGGGCTTCTCGTTTGCCATGGATGATTCCTTTCAGACGAAAAACAAAGCCCGCCCGCCGCCGCAGGAGGAAGAAGGGAGTGGCGACGGGCGGTGCTTTACGTGAACTGCGCTAGCGGCCTTAATTCAAGCGGGTCAGGCTGCTATTTGGGGATGTGCCGCACGTTCGGACGATTGCGCGGCACATCCCGCAAGGGTCTTGCTTAGGCGGAGGCGAGCTGAGTGAGCGGAGCAACCTTGTACTGCTTGACACGCGCGTCGTCGATCACGCCGGACCAGTTGAGGCCGTAGGCGAAGTCGTAAGTGTTGCCGTCGACGTCGGTGTAGCAATCCATGTCGCGCGGGACATCCTCGAGCTGCTTCTCGACGGTGATCATATCCTTGGGCATCTGCATGGGCAGCAGGCCGGAGGGCTCGTCCTGGCCGGCGACGATGCGGCAGGCCGCCTCGGTGCAGCTGGACATAGAGACGAGGATGGCGTCGACCTCGGACTCAAACTCGTGCACGCACATGGGCTGGGTAATGTCGAGGATGACGATGCAGGGCTTGCCGATCTCCTTGGCGAGCTTGGCGGCGTCGAGGATCTGGTCGAGCTGGGACTCGTTGTTGACCATCGAGGTGCGGCCGAAGTAGCTGCGGTTCTCCTTGACGCCATCGACGGTATCTCCCGCGATGGACTCCTTGCGAACGTACTCGGAGTCGGCAGTGTAGGGACGGTACTGCAGGGACAGCGGGATGAAGTTGCCGTCCTTGTCCTGGCCGCGGCGCGCGGAGGCGTTGGCGGGAGCCTTGGCGCAAACGAGCACGGCATCCACATCAGCGATGTCGGTAGCCGTAAGACGAGTGAGATCCGCCTCGGCGGGAGTGGGGTTGCCGGTCTTGGCATCGGCGGGGCCAGTAAGGGTGTCCGCCAAGGTGTCGGTCACGACGTCGAAGTACTTCTCAAGAGTCGTCTTGGCAAGGGGGAGCTCACAGGTGGCAGAGGTCTCACTCCACTTGAAGACGCCCATACCCGAAGCGGTCTCGGCGGCAGCAGTGTAGCGCATGGGGACATAGACCTTGAGCTTCTTTCCGTCTTCGCCCTTCTTAATCACGTTGTTATGATTCTTGAGCATAACGATGGCCTTGACCTGGGCGTCAAGCGCGGCGGCCTGCGTCTCCTCGACGCCCTTGTCGACCTCTTCCCTGGTCTTCTCGGGGTCGACATAGGGGTCCTCGAAGATGCCCGTGTTGAAGTAGCCCAGAAGCAGGCGCTTGGCGGAGGCGCGGAAGTTCTTCTCGGCCTCCTCCTCGCCGAGCTCGGCCTTCATAGCGTCAAAAGCGGCGACAAGCTGCTCGGGCTCGTTGCAGCCGCCGATCTGGTCGACGCCGACCTCGACCGCCTTGGCGCAGCGCTTGTCGGGGTTCCACTTCGTGGTGTCCTCGAGGCCCCAGCAGGTCCACGCGAGAGAGTCGCCGGGATCGCGCTGGACCATCCAGTCGGTGCAGGCAGCGCCCTTGAAGCCGAACTTATCGCGCAGGAGCTCCTGGACCTTGTACTTCGAGAAGCCGGAGCCGACGAGCTCGCCGTACTGCTCATCATCATCGTAAGCGATGGTGTAGGAGGTCATGATCTCGGAAGCGGAGCCGGTCTTGCCCTCGAGCTTGAAGGCGCCGTCGACGAACGGGATCATCAGGGCCTCGAAGTTATCGCCGGGGTACACGGCGAACTTGCCGCCGTCGGAGTGGCCCTCGCGGCCACCCTCGCCGGCGCCCTCAGCGGGCCAGTGCTTGACCATGGCGTTGAGGGATCCGGTGCCCCAGCCCTGGTCCTCGCCCTTGTCGTCGACCGTGGACTGCAGGCCGTCGATAAAAGCGCGGCAGGTGTCGCGAGAAAGCGCAGGGTCCTCGCCGAAGGTGCCGGAGAAGCGCTGCCAGCGCGGATCGGTGGCAACGTCGGTCTGGGGGCCGAGGAACGTGGCCACGCCCATGTCACGCATTTCCTTGGCGATTCCGGCACCCGCCTGCTTAGCGACCTCGGGGTCGAAAGTCGCAGCCAAACCGAGGTTGTTGGGCCAGTTGGTGCAGTTCTTTCCGTTGCGCGGATCGGACGAGAAGTTGATCGGGAGCTTGTTGTCGGAGCCCTCGACGTAGGCCTGCATGGCGTTGGCCCAAGTGGCCTGCTTGAAAGCGGGAGAGCCGGAGGCGGCGTTCAGAACAGCGCGGACGTGGCCATCGAGGAAGGCCTTCTGATCATCGGTGACGGAGCAGTCGTCCTCGATCTTCATCTGGTGCGCGGAGAAGCACATGAGGCCGGCAATCTGCTCGATGGAGATACGGCCGGCGAGGTCCTCGGCGCGCTCCTCGGCGGAAAGGCGCCAGTCCTCGTAGGGGACGAGCTCGCCCGTGCCCTCGAAGTCCTTGAACGCGTACCCGTCCTTCTCGATCAGCTTGAGGCCGGACTCGGGCGAGTAGGAGAGCTGCTTGCCGTTGCCGTTATCAACGATCGTGTAGCCGTTGCCGGAGTCAGTCTCCGTGTAGCCGTTGCCTTTGGCGGTCGTGGAGGAGCCGCCGTCGGTGGAGCAGCCCGCGAGCGCCAGCAGACCGGCGGTGACGGCGCTGCCTGCGAGGAAGCCCCTGCGAGAGACGTTGGTGCGCATGATTTCTCCGTTCTTTAAAAGACTCTTCCCTAGGGACGGCCGCGACGTGCAGCCGCCCCCTCTTTGCAGAACATAAATTATTAAGCCGTATTGCTAAGTTCGCCTAAATGAAGAACAGCTCACTAGGGCTTAGCCGTAGAAATCAAACTTGATAGTGTCGAAGTCGGCGATGTCGAACGCGTGGGCGTCGCCCTCGAGCTTGTTCTTGCCGGCGGAGGTCAGCTTGATGTCGCCGGCCTTGTCCAGGTGAAGGGTGACCTCATCGGCCGTGCCCTCCCAGGTGCCCTTATCGTTAAGGAGGTCGGCGTGGGCCTCAAGGGGCTCGACGGTCACGGTGCCGTCCTCGGCGAAGTTGACATCGAGCATAGACTCGGTGCCGCCGGTGGTGCCGTAGACGGTCTGGCCGGTCATCTCAACGTAGCCGCGCCACTGACCGACGTAGGTCTTGTTGGCGTCGAAGTCGCCCTTGGCGGCGCTAGCCGCGGGCGTGCCGGAGTCACCAGAAGTGGACGTGCCGGCGGAGCTGCCGCCGCAAGCGGCGAGCGGCATCGCGAGGGTGGCGGCAAGGAGGCCTGCCAGAATAACCTGCTTCTTCATAGTGGTTCTTCTTTCTTCCTCTTGAGCCTCCGAGGTGCTCGGAGGCTCCCCTTTTTGACCGGGGCCGAAGCCCCAAGGCACATCCGCCACCTGCAGTTGATTGATATGCCTTCTATTGCCTGAAACTAACTTAAGCGGCCAAGCTTACCGTTACGAAACATTTGTCACAAAGGCCCGCGGCTTGGGCACGAAACGAGGCGCCCCGCCGCGAGCGGTTTCCGTGAACGGTCGATTTGGCCGATGAACGGTTTCGACCATACCAGTTACGCCGTCAGGTAACCTATTGTGTGGGAGATGCGACACGAATTGCGTCCTTAGGGCCTGTTCATAGCCTTACAAGCACCGTTTGTGTCGTGGACAAGGGAGAAAGAACCATGATCTTGCGCACGCTGGTCGTTGAGGACGAGGCGAACGAAGCCCAGCACCTTACCGACCTCTTACACCGTTATGGGAAAGCCCATGGGCACGAGCTCGCCATCACCTGGCACAACTCCGCCATGGAGATGCTCAGCGACCGCGGCCGCTACGACCTGTGTCTGCTCGACATCGAGATGCCGGGCATCGACGGCATGGAGGCGGCCAGCCTCCTGCGAACCTACGACGACCAGATTCCCATCATCTTTGTTACGAACCTCGCCAAGTACGCCGTCAGGGGCTACGAGGTCGGCGCCACCGGCTTCATCGTCAAGCCCGCGACCTACGGCAACCTCACGCTCGCGCTCGATCGCGCGCTGCGCACCGTCGGCCAAAACTCCGGCAGGACGCTTACCGTGTCCACCGAGGACGGCATCCGAGTGATCCCTCTGCGGAAGATCGTCTATATCGAGGTCATGAAGCACAAGCTCACCTACCACATCGAGGGAGAAGAGCCCATGGATGCCCGCGGCTCGCTCGTCCAGATCGAGGAGGAGCTCGCCGACGCCCCCGTGGTCAGGGCCTCAAAGAGCTGCCTTGTGAACATGGACCAGATCAGCATGGTGCGCTCCGGCGAGCTCGTCATGTCCAACGGCGACGTGCTGCGCATCAGCCGCACCCACAAGCGCGAGGTCGTGGACAAGGTCACCGACTACCTGGGCGGGCGCCGATGAGCATCGGCGTCATCGGGGCGGGCCTTCTTTCCGCCCGCTGGGTCATCCAGATCGTCGTCACGCTCACGATACCGATTTTCCTTCTGGGTCACAGACTCCCCCACCGCGAAGACTCGCTCGTGCGCGGGATCATTGCAATCGCGGGACTCTCGGTGGGCATGATTTACCCGGTGGCCGCGGGCTATATCACGGGGCTCGGAGCCGAAGAGAGCTTCCTCGCGTTCAGCCTGCTTCTGGGCGTGTACGCGCTTTTGCTGCTTTGGGTGTTCGACGCGAGCCTTTGGCAGACGTTGTTCTGCGCGACGGCAGGCTATACGCTGCAAAACCTCGCGAGCGGCCTTGAGGTCCTTATTTCAATCCTCGTCTCGCACCGCGCGAGCGGCGCGCTCCCCGAACCTTGGAACAACATCCTGGGATTCGGCATCCCGCTTGAGGTCTATGCCTTTGGCTACCTGGTGTTTATTCGACAAATTGACCGTCGGGGACTCGCCTTGGCAGAAGACAAGTCCATGCTCGCGATGTTCATTGTGGTCGTATTCGTGATCATCGGCTTCGACATCGTGATCAAGACCCTCGTCTGGGACGGCATCCGCTTCTCGAGCCTCGTGCTGATCCGCCTTGTTCACTCCTTTATCTGCGCGTTCGTGCTCTTCGCTGAGTACGAGATCCTCTACGCTCGCCGCATGAGCGACGAGAAGGCCGAGACCGAGCGTGTGCTCGCCGAGCGCGAGCGCCAGTACCGCCTGAGCCGCGAGAACATCGAGGCCATCAACATCAAGTGCCACGACATCCGCCACCAGATCCGCCACTTTGCCGACACCGGCGAGGCCATCGACAAGGATGCCCTGGTAAGCATCGCGCGCGAGGTCAACGTGTACGATTCCGTGGTCGAGACGGGCAACGAGGCGCTCGACACCATCCTTACCGAGAAGAGCCTCGCCTGCTCGAATGAGAACATCGTGCTCTCGTGCATCGCGGACGGCGCCGCGCTCGACTTCATGAGCCCCTCGGACATCTACTCGTTCTTTGGCAACGCCCTCGACAACGCCATTGAGGCCGTGCGCCAGGTCAGCGATCCCGAGCGCCGAAACATCACCTTGAACGTCGCCCGCCAGGGAAAGATGGTGGCCGTGAGCATCGAGAACTTCTACGAGCTCATGCCCAGGTTCCAGGACGGCCTGCCCACGACGACCAAGGCCAACAAGGCCAACCACGGCTTCGGCGTCAAGTCGATGCAGGCCACCTGCGCGCGCTACAACGGCACGCTGCACGTGGGCGCGAAGGACGGCGTGTTCTACCTGAACGCGCTGCTCGCGGAGCCGCAGGCGCAGTAGCCGGGGAGGGCTTCTTTCCATCTGGCACTTCTTTCCGCCCGGCCCCTCCGGCGCCGAAAACTGGTCACCTAGTGTTTGTTTTGAATTCTTGCCAACCACTGACCTGCGGTTTTATCCGCTGGAATTCGCAAAACAAAGACTACGTGATCAGTTTTTGCCGCACCGCGGGGAAAGAAGACCACCAAGAAGCTCGCGACAAGAAGTGCCCCGCAGGCGCACAAGGGAAGAGGAGGGTGCGGCCTGCGGGGCTATGGAAGGGGGTGGAGCGCGAATTGATTAGTACAGCGCGAAATCGATCTGGTCGAAGCCGTCGATGCCGAAGTCCTTGGGGTCGGCGGACATCGCGTTGTCGTTCTCGATCGTCATCGTGGCCTCAGTGCCGCCCGAGAGCTTGATCTTGACGGTCGTGCCGTCGAGCTCCCAGGTGCCGGTGTCGGTGACGAGGTCCTCGTGGTTCTTGCACGGCTTGGTCTCGCAGGTGCCGTCCTCGTTCAGGATGACGTCGAGCATCTGCTCGGAGCCGCCGGTGGTGCCGTAGACGCTCGTGCCGGTGGTGGCCACAGACCCGCGCCAGGTGCCGGCGTAGTAGGAAGCGTCCTTCTCGGAAGAAGAGCTTGACGGGGAGCTCGTGGTCGAGCTCGTCGAAGAGCCGGTGCTCGTGGAGGAGCTCGAGGAGGATCCGCCGCACGCGGCGAGCGGGAGGGCGAGCGCGGCCGTCAGCGCGGCGGCGATGATCTGCTTTTTGTTCATGGTTCGGTTCTCCTTATGGCTTGGCTTGAATGGGTTAGGCCTCGTAGCTGGCCTCGGGCTCGGTGAGCGGTGCTGCGCCGTAGGTCTTGGTGCGCTCGTCGGAGATGGGACCCGACCAGTTGAGACCGAAGGCGAAATCGTACTTGTTGCCCTCGGAGTCGGTGTAGGGCACCATGTCGCGCGGGACGTCCTCGTCAGAGGCCTCCACCTCAGACATGTCCTTGGGCTGCTGGCTGGGAAGAAGACCACTCGGCTCGGTCTGCCCGGTGAGGATGTTTGCCAAGGCGACGCCGTTGACGCCCTGCTCCATCTTGAAGTTCATGAGGATGACGTCGGCGTAGGGCTCGATCTCGTGGAAGCACATGGGGTGCGTGGCCTCGATCAGCAGGATGAGCTTCGCGCCGTCGGCGAGCTTGCCCTTGATCTCGATCACGCGGTCGAGGTCGGACTCGTTGCCGCAAACGGTCGTCTGGCCGTAGTGGCTGCGGTTTTCCTTCACGCCGCCGGACTGCTTGTCCCACACGGCGCCGTTGGCAGAATCGACGATGTTGCCGGCGATGGACTCGCGGCGGACGTAATCCCCGTCAGCGGTGTAGGGACGGTACTGCAGGGAGGCCGGCGTGCAGGTGACGGAGCCGTCCGGGTTTACGGTCATGGAGGACTCGCCGGTCGGGCAGTCAACGACGAGAATGGCGTACTTGCACTGCGCGAGCTCCTCGTCAGAGGGCATCACGGCATCGGAGGCCTGGTAGACGGGGTCGCTTGAGGCATCAGTCGCGGCAGGCATGCCCGGGAAGCCACCGAAGGCCTTGCCGGTGGGCTCCCCCACCGTGTCGGTCAGGACGTCAAAGTACTTGTTGGCAATGTCCTCGTCCAGGGCAAGCTGGAACTTGGCGGGCGTCGTGGAGAACATGCCGCCGCCCGAGAGCACCTGCGGGATGTAGACCTTCGGCTTGTCCCCCAGCCCGTCCTTGGAGATGACGTTTCCGGCGTTCTTGAGCATGATGATGGACTTCTCGGCGGCCTCGACGCCCAGCTCGGTGCTCTTGGAGTCCTCGAAAATCGCCTTGGCCTCCTCGCGGTCGCAATAGGGCTGATCAAAGAGGTCCACGTGGTTCATGCAGGTAAAGATGCGGCGCGCGGAATCGCGGAGCTTCGCCAAGGCCTCGTCCTTGCCGACCTCCGCCTCGAGCTTCGAGTACGCCTCGGTGAGGTTCTCGACGTCGAACTCGCCGCCAAACTGGTCGTCTCCCGCCTTGAGACCCTTGAACTGGCGCTCGGCAGGAGTCAGGTCCTCAACGCCCCAGACGCGGTTCTTCATCATGGCACCGGGCTCGGAGTCACCGGTAATCTGCCAGTCGGTGGTGACCATGCCGTCCCAGCCGGCGTTGCGCAGGTAGCCCGTGCGCATCTCGGAGAAGCCGCCGCCCACGTTCTCGCCGTACTTCTGGTCCTCGTCGTAGGCGATGCCGTAGTTGGGCATGATGGAGGCGCAGGCGTCGGTCTTGGACCCGAGGTTCAGCGCGCCGTCCAGGAACGGAACGAGGTGCGCCTTGAAGTTGTCGCCGGGGAAGACGTTGTACTTGCCGCCATCGGTGTGGTCGTTGCGGCCGCCCTCGACGGCGCCGGCGCCGCAGTAGTGCTTGGCCATGCCGAGGATGGACTCCTTGCCCCAGCCCTGGTCGTCGGTGCAGTCGTCGTCGCCGAACGTGGACTGGAGGCCGGTGATGAACGCGCGGGCGAAGTCGCGGTTGAGCGCCGGGTCCTCGGAGGCGGAGCCGCTGTAGCGGCAGTAGCGCGGGTTCGTGGAGATGTCGATCTGGGGCCCGAGCAGGCAACGGACGCCGGTCGCACGCCAGGTGCGCGCCTGGAGCTTGGCGGCGCGGCGGATGATGTCCATGTCCATGCTCGCCACGAGGCCGTCGTTGTCAGGGATGTCGAAGTTCTGGTACTGGTCGGTGGAGTTGAGGTAGGGGATGCCGTAGGTGCTCTTCTCGCACTCCTCCTGGACCGCGTTCATCCAGTTGATGGCCTCGACGTAGTTGTCGGGGCTCGCCTGGGCGCGCGAGACGCCGGCGCGCATGCCGGCCTGCAGCGTCTCGACGTCGGCGTCGGCAAGAGGAGCGGAGGTGTTGTTCATGCCGTTGTGCCACATGAGCGGCATGATCTCCTCGGCGGAGAGCGTGTCGGCGAGGGCCTTCGCGCGGTCCTCGTCGGACTGGCGCCAATCCTCGTAGAGGTCGAGCTTGCCGTTGCCGTTGAGGTCCTTGAAGGCGTAGCCGTCGACCTGGATGATCTTCGCGGTGTCCATGACGCCGAGCTCGGCGCCGCCGTCGGGGTTGGTCACGCGGGTCCACTTGTCCTTGCGGCTCGTCTCGGTGGAGTACTTGGCTGCCACGTCGGAGGCGTCGGGGTCAATGGGGTACTTGTCGGCTGCGGGGGCGGCCAGCGGGTCGGTCGTCGAGCCGGTTCCTGAGCCCGAGCAGCCCGCAAGGCCCGCCATACCGGCAATGCCGGCCGCTGCCGCCGAGGCCTGCAGGAAGTTCCTGCGCGATACGTTTGCCATGATCTTCTCCCTTGCTGATCGAGGTGCTTTTGTTGATTTGGATTAAAGAACAGGGCAAAAGACGGCGCCGAGGCTTCGCATAGCCTGTCGTTTTGCCCGCACGGCTCGCACCCTCCTCTACCGGACGGCTCTTGCCGCGCGGGCCCGCGCATCAAAAAAACGGGCACGTCAAAAGACGTGCCCGTCGTTTGCCTGGGAGCCAGGGTTTCTGCCGGTCCCCGCGATACGCCTAGCGGCCTACTTGGACCATTCGCCCGGCTTGACCTCGGTCTCGGGCTGGGTGAGCGGCGGCTGCTTATACTGCTTTGTGCGCTCGTCGTCGATCACGCCGCTCCAATTGAGGCCGAAGCCGAACTCGTAGGTGTTGCCCTCGGAGTCGGTGTAGCATTCGACGTCGCGAGGCACGTCCTCCAGGGACGCCTCGACGTCCTCCATGCTCTTAGGCATCTGGCACGGCAGAAGCGCGGAGGGCTCGACCTCGCCCTTGAGGATGCGGCCATAGGCGGGACCGAAGGCACGGCCGCTGCTTGCCCAGGACCACAGGATGGCGTCGGCGGAGGGCTCGATCTCATGGAAGCACTGGGCGTTGTTGGTGGCCTCCACGATGAGGATCAGCTTGGCATCCGCAGGCAGGGCCGCACGGGTGTTGAGCACCAGGTCAAGGTCACTCTCGTTGCTGGCCGTGACGGACTTGCCCTTGTAGCTGCGGTTCTCCTTCTGACCGTTGATGACGTCGCCGGCAAGCGAGGGATCGCGGGCGGTGTCGGCGGTGTAGGGGCGGTACTGCAGGGAGATGGGCAGGTACTTCTGATCGGCGGGGGTGTCTGCCGGGGCGGCTCCGAACATGCCACCGCCAGGCTCGCCGGCGCCGGTGGACGGGGAGGCAATGAGAAGCACGGCGTACTGACACTCGGCGATCTGTTCGGGCGTGGCACGCACGACGTCGGAGGCCTGGTAGACCGGGTCGTCGGAGGCAGGGGCCGCCATGGGGCCAAAGGCCATCTGCTTGCCGGTGGGCTCGCCCACGGTGTCGGTCACCACGTCAAAGAGCTCGTTGGCCACATCCTCATCGATGGCGAGCTCGAAGTGCGCGGGTGCGCCGCCGCCGAACATACCGCCCGAGACGAACTTCTGCGGGATGTAGCACTTGGGCTTGCCGGAAATGCCGTCCTTGGAGATGACGTTGCCGGCGTTCTTGAGCATAACGATGGACTTGTTGGAGCACTCCTGACCAAAGTCGTAGGCGCCCTGGTCGCTCAGGACCTGCTTTGCGTACTCGCGGTCGGTGTAGGGGTTGTCGAAGAGCTGCACGCGGTTCATCACCGTGAAGATTCGGCGAGCGGAGTCGCGCACGCGGGCCAGGGCCTCGTCGTCGCCGTGGTCCTTGGCGTAGAGCTTATAGCCCTCGAGGCCGATCTCGGGAGCCCAGTCGCCTCCCACCTGGTCGACGGTGGCCTCGAGCAGCTTGTCGAAGCGCTCGGGCTCGGTGAGGTCTTTGACGCCGTGGGCGCGGTCGCCGAAGTCGGTAGCGCGCAGGATCTGCCAGTCGGTGGTGATCATGCCGTCCCAGCCGGCGTTGCGCAGGATGCCCAGGTTGCGGGCATTGTAGGCGCCGCCCCAGATGGGGCCCAGGGACTCGTCCTCGGTGTAGGCGATGCCGTAGTTGGGCATGACGGCCGCCATCTGGCCGGTCTCGGACTCGAGGTGAAGGCCGCCGTCGAGGAACGGAATCAGGTGGGCGTTGAAGTTGTCGCCGGGGAAGACATCGTACTTGCCCGCGTCGTTGTGGTCGTTGCGGCCGCCCTCCACGGCGCCGGCGCCCACATAGTGCTTGAGCATGACGGCAACGGAGTCCTTGCCCCAGCCCTTATCGTCGGTGGCGTCGTCATCGCCCCACGTGGACTGCATGCCTCCGCCGAAGGACTTGCACAGGTCACGGTTGGCCGCGGGGTCCTCGCAGATCGAGCCGCCCAGGCGGGTCCACACGATGTTCGTTCCGATGTCGACCTGAGGCCCGAGGTTCACGCGGGCGCCGCCGGCGCGCCAGGCGCGACCGGTGTAGCGGCCGGACTTCTTCCAAAGCTCAGGGTCGAAGCAGGAAACCAGGCAGTGGTTGTCGGGGATGTCGTAGAGCTGGTAGGGATCGGTCGAGTTCATGTACGGGATGCCGTGGGGATCGTTCTTCTCGCACCACTCCTGGACGGCGTTGATCCACGCGATGGCTCCGGCGTAGTTGTCCGGATCGGCGTTTGCGCGCGAGACGCCTGCGCGCATACCTTCCTTGAGGGTGGCCACGGAGTCGTCGTCGAGCGGCGCCGCGGTGCTCATGAAGCCGTTGTGCCACATGAGCGGGATGATCTCCTCGGCGGAGAGCTCGTCTGCCAAGGCCTTTGCACGGACGTCGACAGGCTGGCGCCAGTCCTCGTAGAGGTCGAGCTTGCCGTTGCCGTTCGCGTCGCGGAAGGCATAGCCGTCGACCTGGATGATCTTGGCCTCCTCCATGACGCCGAGCTCGGCGCCCGCGTCCTCGTTGGTCACGCGGATCCAACCGTCGCGCGTGGTCTCGGAGGCCCACTTGGCGGCGGTTCCCTCCTTGTCGGGGTCGATGGGGTACTTGTCGGCGGCGGGGGCGGCCAGCGGGTCTTCCCCGGTGCCGCCCTCGGCTCCGCAGCCCGCGAGCGTCGCGGCGAGGCCCGCCGTCAGCGCAGAGCCCGCCAAGAAGCCCCTGCGAGAGATGTTGCTCATGTGCTTCTCCTTCTTTTGGTCGAATGGGGGCGCGCACGCCCCTCGTCATGGTTTTGCGAGGCGCCACATGCCCTCGCGCTTTAAGGCACAGTTAAGCTGTCAGCACTTCCCTGAACTGGTGCGTCGCACGGTCGGTCGATTTCGCCGCACGTTTTGCGCCCCCTCGCATATCGGCGGCAAGGTCCGCGCGCTTCCCGTACTTCTTTGCCATTTGGGCCGCTCGGATTGCTACTATCTCCATCAAGGGGAATGAGGAGGAGCTATGCCTAAAATCGCACTTGTAGAGGACGAGGCGGAAGCCGCCGACGTGCTTGCGTCGTTCATCGACCGCTACGGCGCCGAGAAGGGCGTGGGGTTCACGATCGTGCGCTTCTGCAACGCGATTGACTTCGAGCTCACGCACCAGAAGTTCGACCTCGTGTTCATGGACATCCAGATGCCGGGCATCGACGGCATGGAGGCCGCGCACCTGATGCGCACCTACGACAGCGAGACGCCGATCATATTCGTGACCAATCTCGCGCAGTATGCCGTGAAAGGCTACGAGGTCGACGCGCTCGACTTCATCGTGAAGCCCGTGAGCTACTACAACTTCCGCATGCGCATGGACAAGGCCATGCGGCGCATCGCCCGCGCCGGAGGCCGCTCCGTCGTCATAAACACGCGGGACGGCCTGCGCGTGGTGCCCGTGTCCGACATCGAGTACGTGGAGGTGTCCAAGCACGACCTGTCGTACCACCTCGTCAGCGAAGAAGAGCCGCTCGTCGTCTACGGGAGCCTCAAGGCCTTCGAGGAAGAGGTCGAGGGAGGGCCGTTCGTGCGGATCTCGAACAGCTGCCTCGTGAACATGAACCAGATCCGCTCCGTTCGCGGCGGCTCGCTGCGGACGCACCGCGGCGAGGAGCTCTTCTTCAGCCGCTCGCGCAAGCGCGAGGCCGTGGCGACAATCGCCGCGTTCCTTGGCGGGAGCATCTGATGACGCTCGAGTCGCCGGCGCTCTCGATCTTCTCGATAATCAAGTTCGCGCTGGCCGCCTGGCTCTTCTCGCGGACCCTTCCCCACCGCGGCGAGGGGCCTCTTCGAGGCACCGTGGCGATGATCCTGGTTGTCGCCCTGATCGCAGGATCTGCCGTGTTCGGGTTCTCCATGTTCCCGACGTTGACCGACGACCTTTCGCTCTTCGTCGCCGTGCTGACGTTTACCGGCGAGCTCCTCGTGGCCGTGCTCATCCAGCGCATCGTCTACGACTGCCCCATGCTGACCTCGGTCTTCTGCTGCTCCATGGCTTACTCGCTGGAGAACTTGTCGTCGGCAACCGAGCGGATCTTCAGCCAGTACATGCCGTACTCCCAGATGCCGCCACTGGTTCTTGAAGCCTCGCTGCGCTGTTGGGGCATAACCATCGCCGTCTACCTCATCGCCTACCCGCTGCTGGTCAAGCGCGTCGAGAAGACCGGGCTTCTGCAGATCTCCGACCCCATCATGGTCCTTGTCGCGGTACTGGTCATCGTGGTCAACATGGTGCTCGATCTCATCGTCAAGGACCTGGCGGTGCCTTCGCTGGGCGTGCCGTCCCACGACGCGAACACCTTGGGCATCGTGTACCTGCTGCTCTGCGTGTACATCATGTACTCGGTCTTTGAGATCGTCTACAACAGGCGCCTGCTAATCAACATGACGGCCATCGAGCGCCTCCGCGCGAGTGAGGCGCGCCAGTACCAGATGAGCCGCGAGAACATCGAGGCCATCAACATAAAGTGCCATGACCTGAAGCACCAAATCCGTTCGCTTGCCGAGGGAGGGGCGGCGGTCGACGGGCGTGTGCTCGACGACATCTCGCGCGAGGTCGGCATGTACGACTCAATCGTAAAGAGCGGCAACGACGCCCTCGACACCATCCTTACCGAGAAGAGCCTCTACTGCGAGAAGCACGGCATCACGCTCTCCTGCATCGCCGACGGCGAGGCCCTCGGCTTCGTGGAGCCGATCGAGCTGTACTCGTTTTTCGGAAACGCGCTGGACAACGCCATTGAGGCGGTCGAGCGCCTCGGGGACCCGGAGCGCCGCAGCATCGGGCTTGTGGTCAAGCGCGTCGGCGGAATGGTCAGCATCCACGTGGAGAACTACTTCGACGGGCGGGTTGACTTCGGCAGCGAGGGGTTGCCGAGAACCCGCAAGAACGATCCGGCGAGCCACGGGTTTGGGACCCGCAGCATGCGGATGATCGTCGAGGGGCTCGGCGGGTCGCTCACCTGCCGCGCCGTCGACGACGTGTTCCACCTGGACGCGCTCGTCCCCGTGCCGGAGTGAGCGCGGCGAGCGCACAGGGCTTCTTTCCGCCCGGGCGTAGGGCACCGAAAACTGATCACCTAGTGTTTGTTTTGAATTCTTGCCAACCGCTGACCTGCGGTTTTGTCCGTTGGAATTCGTAAAACAAAGACTAGGTGATCAGTTTTGCCATCGAGGGGGGGTCAAGTGGAAAGAAGTGCACTGCCAAGAAGCCCACGCGCCGCAGTCCTTCTTGGCTGGTAGAATGGGCAGGTTAACCGCACAGAAAGGACCTTCCCATGGCCGCCATCAACTATCAGCTCGCCCGCTTCGAGGCCTCCTACGGCACGGTCGAGTCGATCCCCGAGCCCACGCAGCCCGAGGTCAGCGTTGCCGGCCGCTCGAACGTGGGCAAGTCCTCGCTGCTCAACAAGCTCTTTGGGCGCAAGAACCTCGTCAAGGTCTCGTCCACGCCCGGCAAGACCTGCAACGTCAACTTCTTTGACGTGGACGGCATCACCTTTGTCGACCTGCCCGGTTACGGCTTCGCGCGCGTTTCCAAGGCCGAGAAGGACCGCTGGAGCAACCTCATCGGCGGCTATTTCGAGCTCGAGCGCAGCTTCAACCTCGTGCTCTCGCTCGTGGACATCCGCCACGAGGCGCAGAAGCTCGACCGCCAGATGATCGCCTTTTTGCAGGACGCCGGCCTCCCCTATCTGGTGGTGCTGACCAAGGGCGACAAGCTCAGCCGCAACAAGCAGAACGCGCAGGCGGCGCTTCTTTCCAAGCAGCTCGAGGTCCCGCGCGACCAGATGATCATTACCAGCTCGGAGACCGGCCAGGGCATCGACGAGCTCAAGAGCCGCATCGCCGAGGCTTGCCTGTAGGCGCAACGAACGACCCAGCCCCATCCAACCGGAGGAATCGAATGCCCAATCCCGTAGTCGCGTTCTTCGACGTCGACGGAACCCTTACGTACCGCGACCCCGTCACGGGGCCGACCGACGTGCCGACGCCGCGCGTGGCCGACGCCATTCGACGATTCGTCGAGGCAGGAAACGTCGCCGCCGTGTGCACCGGGCGCAGCGTCCTCGGCATCCAGAACCTGCTTGGCACGGGACTCTTTGCCGGGGCGGTCACGCTCGACGGCACGCACGTGATCTATGGGGATGAGGTCGTCTACGACCGCACGATCGAGCCGGACTTCTTTGCCCAGACCGTCGCCGAAATCCGTCGCGTGGGCATGGAGGCGCTCGTCGAGGGCACCTACGGAAACGTGGTCGTCGCCGGTGACGCCGCCTGCTCCGAGCTGCGCGAGGCGCTTCCCGGCATCCAGATGATCGAGGACTACGAGGCCGCGGGCGGGCGCATGGAGTTCGGAAAGATTGACTTTACCGACTCGAGCCTGGCGGCGTGCAAGTCAAGCGAGTTCCTCATGACCCGCTACCACTACATGGACGTCGGCGACGGCTACCACGAGCTGGCGATTCTGGGCACAAGCAAGGGCGTCGGCGCGCGCGCCTTCATCGACGCGCTGCCTTTTGCGCCGTCGCGCGTCTATGCCTTCGGCGACTCGGAGAATGACCTCGCGATCCTTACGGAGGCCGACGTCGCCGTCGTCATGGGCAACGCCCGCGACAACGTGAAGGCGCACGCCGACTACGTGACCGACGTCGTGACCGAGGACGGCGTCGCCACCGCCCTCGAACGCTTCGGGTTGATTTAGGCGCTGCGCCTAAGCGCCGCGCTGGGCGAGGAATGCGCGGGTACGCTCCTCTTTCGGGTTGTCGATGAGCTCGCGGGCCGGGCCCTGCTCGACGATCACGCCGCCGTCCATAAAGACGATGCGGTCGGCGACCTCGCGGGCAAAGCTCATCTCGTGGGTGACGATGACCATCGTCATGTTCTCGGCGGCGAGCCCCTTGATGACCTTGAGGACCTCGGCGGTGAGCTCGGGGTCGAGCGCGGAGGTCGGCTCGTCGAAGAAAACGACCTGCGGGTTCATGGCCAGCGCGCGGGCGATGCTCGCGCGCTGCTGCTGGCCGCCGGAGAGCTGGCAGGGGACCTTCTCCTCGTTTCCGGTGAGGCCCATCTTTGCGATGAGGCCGCGGGCCTGCTCCTCAACCTCGGCGCGGTCGCGCTTCTGGACGCAGATCGGCGCGTCCATGACGTTCTTCAGCACCGAGAAGTGCGGGAACAGGTTGTAGTTCTGGAACACGAGGCCGAAGCGCTGGCGGGCCTCGGCGAGGACCTTCTTGTCGCCGTAGGAGCCGTCGCGGCAGATGGCGAGGTCGCCGTAGCTGAGGTCGCCCGAGTCCATGCGCTCGAGCAGCGTCATGCAGCGAAGCAGGGTCGACTTGCCGCCGCCCGACGGGCCGATGATGGCGACGACCTCGCCGGGGTTGACCGCCAGCGAGATGTCGCGCAGCACCTGCACGTCGCCGAAGCTCTTTTGCGCGTGGTCGACCGCGACCACGGGGGCGTTGTTGCTTGAATCAGCCATTCAATCCTCCAAAAGCGGGTTGCCGGGGAGTCCTTGCGCCCGCTAGTCGTGGTAGTAGTCGAGACGGCGCTCGATGCGCCCGGCGACCAGGTCGATCACGAAGTTGGCGACCCAGTAGAACACGGCGGCAATCACGAACGGCGCCATGCTCACCTGCGCGGCGACGAGCTGCTTTGCCACGGTGAACATCTCGATGACGCCGATCGAGAAGGCGAGCGACGTGTCCTTGACCAGCGTGATGACCTCGTTCGTCACGGCGGGCAGGATGCGCTTGACGACCTGCGGCAACACGATGCGCACGAAGGTCTGGGACGGGGAGTAGCCGAGGATCTCGGCGGCCTCGTACTGGCCGCGCGGGATGGACTGGATGCCGGAGCGGTAGATCTCGGCGAAATAGGCGGCGTAGTTGATGATGAAGGCGACGATGGTGGCGTACCACTTGCTGTCCGTGGTCAGGCTGATGCCAAAGACGTAGTACGGCATGAAGTAGATTGCGAACATCTGCAGCATCAGCGGGGTGCCGCGCATGATCGAGATGTAGGCCCGGGCAAGAAGGGCGAGCGGGCGGAACTTGCTCATGCGCGCGAAGGCCACGAGCATGCCGAGCGGCAGCGAGCCCACGAGGGTGAAGGCGAAGATCTGGAGGCTCACGAGGAAACCCTGCCCCAGCATGCCTGTCATGGTTAGAAGGTCCAAAGCCCTCCCCTTTCGATAAAACCGCAAAGGCACCGTTGCCCTCGCGAGGCAGCGGTGCCGATGCGAACATGGGCGGATTGCTTAGGCCAGGCACCAGTTCTCGTAGGAGATGCCCTGGTCGGCATACTTGTCGCAGAGGTCCTTGACGAAGCCGTCGGCGTCCATGGCCTTGAGGGTCTCGGTCACGGTGGAGGCGGTGGCGTCGTCGCCCTTCTTGAAGCCGACAGCGTAGTGCTCCTCGGAGAGCTTCTCGTCGAGCTGGGCGTAGGCGTCGGGCTTGGCGGCCAGCTGATAGGCGGCGATGGAGAGGTCGCATGCCACGGCATCGACGGCGCCGGACTCGAGCTGCATAAAGGCGGTGTTGTAGTCGCCGATGGTCTCGAGGGAGGCGAAGGTCGCGGCCACGTCGGCCTTGTCGGCGTCCTCACCGGCGAGGACCTCATAGGCGGCGGAGTCGGTCTGGGTGATGACGGCCTTGCCGGCGAGGCCCGTGAAGTCCGTGATGCCGGAGTCCTTCTTTACCACGATGACCTGGGCGTTGATCATGTAGTTGCCCGAGAAGGAGTAGTCGTTCTCGCGGCCCTCGATGGTGAAGCCGTTCCAGATGCAGTTGATGGCGCCGGAGTCCATAAGGGTGTCCTTGGCGTCCCAGTCGATGGGCTCGAGCTGAATCTCCCAGTCGTTGCGCTTGGCGGTCTCCTGGGCGAGCTCAAGGTCGAAACCGGTGTAGGAGCCGTCGTCGCCGACGTAGCCGTAGGGAGGGTACGCGGAGTCGAAGCCGACGATGAGCTTCTTGGTCGCGGTGGCGGACTTGTCGTCGGAGGCAGCTGCAGCGCCGGAGTCCTTGGAGCCGGAGTCGGTGCCGGCGGCGGAGCTGCCGCAGCCGGCGAGGACGGCGGAGGCGGCGACGGTCCCGAAGGCCGCGAGGAACTCGCGACGGCTGAGGTTCATCTTCATGGTGGGTCCCTTCCCTGGAAGCTCGCGGTGCCGTTGTCCGGGCCACGGGCGCTTTACTACGCTAAAGTGCTGACGTTTGGAGACTATACGCTTTAGCGCGCTAAAGTGCAACGGCCGAGTAGCGCGGTTTTCGCGCTTGAAACACGCGCAGCGACGGCTCAGGTAAAGCCCGCGCACGACCAAAATCCCCATCCAGTGAAATAACTATGCGAAGTCGGTATCCTATTTTGAAAACCCTGAGTAGACAAAGGAAACCGAAGGCATTTTGCCTGTAAATCTACTTGGCATACCGAGCTGTACTCGCACTTTTCAAAAGAGGATACCGACTTCGTGTATTTTTTTGAGAGCTATAGGCTGAGAGAGGTAAATCGCAGCATTCAAGCCGCACGTTTAGCGCTTGTGGTAGCATCAATGCCCTAACGAGGGAGTAGTGGCGCGGTTTGCCCGCGCGATGCGACCAACAGACTGGCAACAAAAAGCCTGGCGCATCTTAATCAACGAGACTCGTGGCCTGTGCGACCGTGCGTCGTGCTCGCCACGGGTCTTTTTGTTTGCCTCTACGAGCTCTGCGGACATAACAAGGCGGCGATTGGGGAATCACCGCGCGAGAGGAGAATCATGGGTATCGTCGAGCTGCTGCTCATCGCAGTCGGGCTCTCGATGGACGCGTTTGCCGTGTCCATCTGTAAGGGCCTCGGCATGAAAAAGGTCAACATGAAGGTCGCCGTGGTGCTAGCGCTGTTCTTCGGCGGGTTCCAAGGCTTGATGCCGCTCATCGGATGGGCGCTGGGCAGCCAGTTCCTCTGGCTCATCGCGCCGATTGATCACTGGATCGCGTTCGGCCTGCTCGCCGTCATCGGCGGAAAGATGATCGGGGAGGCGCTCCACGACGAGGAGGGCGAGGACGACGGCAAGCCCGCCGACCGCATCGACCTGGGCGAGTTCTTCATCCTCGCCATCGCCACGTCCATCGACGCGCTTGCCGTGGGCATCTCGTTCGCGGCGCTCTCGGTCGACATCGTGCCGTCCGTTCTGCTCATCGGCATCGTGACCTTCGCGTTCAGCATCGGCGGCGTGTTCGTGGGCAACTACTTCGGATCGCGCTACCAGAAGCCCGCCACCATCACCGGCGGTGTCATGCTCATCCTCATCGGCCTGAAGGTCCTCCTCGAGCACCTCGGCTTCCTCGCCCTCTAGCCGGGACTGGGACAAAAGGGACGGGGGATTTTGTCCCAAACCGCAGGTCGGACAAGCTGGCACAAGAAACGAGCCGCAGGCTGGGAAGCCCGCGGCTCGTCGTGTTTTGGGACAAAATCCCCCGTCCCTTTTGTCCCAGTCCCAGTCTTAGTGGTGGAACAGGCGCATGTGGGTGAAGGCCATGGCGATGCCGTACTTGTCCGCGGTCTCGATCACGTTGTCGTCGCGGATGGAGCCGCCGGGCTCGGCGATATAGGAAACGCCGGACTTGTGGGCGCGCTCGACGTTGTCGCCGAAGGGGAAGAAGGCGTCGGAGCCGAGGGTCACACCGGTCTGCGTAGCGATCCAAGCGGCCTTCTCCTCGCGGGTGAGGACCTCGGGCTTCTCCGCGAACCACTTCTGCCACTCGCCCTCGGCCAGCACGTCGTCGTGCTCGTCGGAGATGTAGACGTCGATGGCGTTGTCGCGGTTGGCACGGCGGATGCCGTCGACGAACTTGAGGCCGAGCACCTTCGGGTGCTGACGCAGGAACCAGGTGTCGGCCTTGTTGCCCGCGAGGCGCGTGCAGTGGACACGGCTCTGCTGGCCGGCGCCGACGCCGATGGCCTGGCCGTCCTTGACGTAGCAAACCGAGTTGGACTGCGTGTACTTGAGGGTGATCAGGCTCACAATCATGTCGCGCTTCGCGGCCTCGGGGATGTCCTTGTTCTCGGTCACGACGTCGCCGAGCATCTCCTCGTCGATGCGGAAGAAGTTGTGGCCCTGCTCGAAGGTGATGCCAAAGACGTCCTTGGTCTCGATAGCGGGGCAGACGTAGTCGGGGTCGATCTGGACGACGTTGTACTTGCCGCCCTTCTTTGCGGAAAGAATGGCGAGGGCCTCGGGGGTGTATCCGGGGGCGATGATGCCGTCGGAGACCTCGTGCTTGATGTAGAGGGCGGTACGCTCGTCGCAGACGTCGGACAGCGCGGCCCAGTCGCCGTAGGAGCTCATGCGGTCGGCGCCACGGGCGCGGATGTAGGCGCAGGCGATCGGTGAGAGCTCGCCCTCGTCGTCGACGAAGTAGATCTGCTTGTCGACGTCGGAGAGCGGCAGGCCCACGGCGGCGCCGGCGGGGCTCACGTGCTTGAAGGACGCCGCGGCAGGAAGACCCGTGGCCTCCTTGAGCTCGCGCACGAGCTGCCAGGAGTTGAGCGCGTCGAGGAAGTTGATGTAGCCAGGCCGGCCGGCGAGGACCTTGACGGGCAGCTCGGAGCCGTCCTTCATAAAGATGCGCGAGGGTTTCTGGTTGGGGTTGCAGCCGTACTTGAGCTCGAGTTCGGAAGGCATTTCTTCTCCTTAGATACAGTTGGAAATCAGGTGAGTGGGTCGCGCGCGGCCCTTAGTCGCCGAGGTGCTTGTTGTAGATGCGGACGTCGGAGCCGGCCTTCACGTACATCGAGACCTTGTTGTCGGCGTTGAGGGCGGCCCAGACATCGGCCGGGTCGGCGGGAAGGGCGACCTCGATCGGCTCGCCGGCAAAGGTCGGCAGCGGGTTGCCGTCGCCCTGATAGGTGGAGATGAAGTAGCCCACGCCCTCGTCGACGCCCTCGTAGGCAAAGAAGTTGCGCTGGCAGCGGCCGTTGTCCTGGTGCTTGAGGATGGAGATCTCGAAGGTGCCGTCCTCGTTGATCACGGCGCTGATGCGCGGGGTGAAGTTGGGGGCATCGGGCTCGAACTCGCGCGCCATGCAGCCGTCGCGGAAGCTGCCGGCGTTGACGATGGTGTCGGTCTGGTCGCCGTTGGTGACAACGAGCTTGTTGCCCATGGTGCGGACGGGGTGGTAGATGATCAGGCTCGGGTCCTCGAGCAGCGCGGGGTCGTGCGCCTCGGTGCGGATACCGTCCTCGGTCGGCACGAAGACGCGGTTGCGGGAGTTGGAGCTGCGGCCCATGATCCAGTAGTAGACGACGTCCTTGCCCACCACGATGCCACGGCCGGGGTACGGGTTGGATCGGAGGAGCTCGGTCAGGTCTTGCATCGGCGCATCCTTTCGGTGATGAGCCGCTCCCCTGCCCGGTTGGCCGCCATAAATAAGGCAAGCCAACCTCTGGTACAGAGAACGGCTTGCCCAGACGGTCGGCACTGAATATGATCGTGCTGCTCCCCCGCGGTTACCCGCGATTATCCGTCAGTCGCAGCACTAATTGCTCATTGTAACAGGCGCGGCCAAGAAGCACCAACCCTCCACTACTCCGCCGACTTCAGGGCCCCGACCATATCGACGCGGTCGAGCGAGCGGTTGGTCAGCAGGCTCACCGCGATCGTGAAGACGAAGGCGAGCGCAGCGGAAATCGCGTAGGACAGCCACTCCACCGTAGTGTCGAAGTACAACGACGGCATGCGCAGGATCCACGTGAGCCCGCGCGCGAGCAGGTAGCCGCCGGGCAGGCCGAAGACCACACCCAGCCCCGTGAGGAGCAGGGTTTCTTTGTTGATGTAAGTGTGGACCTCGCGCGGCCTGAAGCCGAGGACCTTGATCGTGGCGAGCTCGCGCTCGCGCTCGGATATGTTGGTGTTCGACAGCGTGAACACCACGGTGAAGCTCAGCGCCGCCGCAAGGACGATGACCACGTAAACCACGGTGTTGATCAAGGTAAACGCACTCGAGAAGTCACGCGTGAGCTTTGCTGTCGACACCGCCGAGAGCGTGCGCGCGTCGGCGGCGACCTTCTCGGAGAAGGCGATCTTCTGTTCGTCGGTGCCGCCGAGCTTGACCAACAGCCCGTTCAGGCCGCTCTTCTGCCCGAACGCGCGCTCGTAGGCAGACTGGGTCATGTAGAAGGTATTGCCGAGGTAGTTCATGACGACGGAGCCCACCTCGACGTCTGCCTCATGCAGCGTGGCGTCCTGGACATGCAGCGTATCGCCTGCCGAGAAGTGCAGCACCTGCTCGGCGTTTTTCGTGATGGCGGCGCCCGCGGCGGCGAGGTCGACGGCGGCGCCCGAGTCGTCGGTGAGCGCCACGTAGTCGGAGAGGTCGGCGCCGTCCGGGACCACCACGAGCGTGACGGACTCCTTCGAGCCGCCGTACTCCACCGTAAGGCTATCGACGCGCGCCGGGACGAAGCTCGTCACCTGCGCGTCCGCGTCGAGCTCGGCCGCGACGTCCTCGAGGTCGGCGGCCGACGTCACGAGCATGAGGTCGTAGCGGGTCACGCCCGCCTGGCCGTACTGCTTGCCCGAAAGCGCCACCACCGAGTCGCGGATACCGAAGCCGCAGACAAGAAGCGCCGTGCAGCCGGCGATGCCAAAGACCGTCATCAGGAAGCGGCGCTTGTAACGGAAGATGTTCCTGGCCGTAACCTTATTCAGGAACGAGAGGCGTCGCCAGAGCGGGGCGATGCGCTCGAGCAGGATGCGGCTGCCCGCCTTGGGGGCCTTGGGCCGCATGAGCATAGCCGGCTGCTCGGCGAGCTCACGACGGCAGGTCAGCGCCGTCGCGCCCACGATGCCCACAGCAAAGAGCCCCACGGACACGAGCGCGTAGACGACGTCGAAACTCAGGTAGAACCCCGGCAGCGCATACATGGTCGAGAAGATCGTGAAGAGGATGAGCGGCAGCACCACAAATCCCAGAATGTTGCCGGCAACGCCGCCCGCGAGGCACGCGGCGGAGGCGTAGACGACGTACTTGGAGAGGATCCGGCCGCGGCCGTAGCCGAGCGCCTTGTACAGGCCGATGAGCCCGCGCTCCTCCTCGACCATGCGCGTCATGGTGGTCAGGCTGATAAGGACGGCAACCACAAAGAATACGATGGGCAGGGCGGTGCCGATGGCCTCGATGGATCCGGCGTCGGACTCCACGGAGGAGTAGCTCGCCAGGCTCGTGCGGTCCTGAACGTACCAGGCGGCGTCGTCGATGGACGAGATCTGGTCGCGCGCGTCCGCGATGGCGGCGAGGGCGTCGGCGCGCTGCTGGGCGAACTCGGCGCGCGCCGCCTCAAGCTGGGCCTGGCCATCGATGAGCTCCTGGGCACCGGCGTCGAGCTGGGAGCGCGCGGCGTCGAGCTGCTCCTGCGCGCTTTTGCGCTGGGCGTCGAGCTGCGACTGACCGGCGTCGAGCTCCGCGCGCCCGGCGGCGAGCTGGGAGCGGGCGGCGTCGAGCTGGGCGTAGGCCGCCGCGGCCTCGTCGAGCTGGGCGCGCCCGGCGTTGACCTGTGCTTGGCCAACCACGATCTGCACCATGCCGTCGGCCAGCCCCGTGAGCTGCGACAACTGGTCGCGCAGGGACTCGAGCTGTGCCAGGATCTGGTCAGCGTTGGCGCTCGCGGCCAGGATCTGGCGGGCCGCCTCCCTCACCGACGCCGGCAAGAGGTCCAAGACCTCGTCGACACGCTGGCGCAGCTCGGGCGGGAGGTTGTCGTAGCTTGCGGCGATCTGCCGGAACTCCTCGGAGTCGACGATTTCCATAAGCTGGTCGATAAACGAGGTCGCCTTCTCGGCGAAGGGAAGAAGTGCGGCGTTAACCTCGCTGGCGGCCGCGCGGGCTTCTTGCTCCGTGGTCGCGGACGTAAGGCGCGACCAGGCGTCGGCGGGCCACTCGTCGCCCATGAGGGCCGAGAGCATCTTTGCCGAGCCGTCAATCACGCCGCGGTTGTAGGTAAGCTCTTCTTGCGCGGAGTTGAGCTGAGCGCGCTTCTGGGAGATGGCGCCGGGGATGCCGTCCACCGAGCAGCCCAGGCCGTCGGCGATCTGCTGAAGACCGGCCGTCACCTGTGCCTCGTTTGCCGCGAGCTCGGAGCGTCCCGCGTCTATCTTTGCCTGCGCGTCGGCCATCTGGCGCTCAGCGTCGGCGCCCTGCGCATCCAGCTGCGCCCGCCCGTCGGCAATCTCGGCCGCGCCGGAGTCGAGCTTCTCCTGATTCTCGTCGATCTGGCGCTGGCCGTCGGCGAGCTTGTCGAGCGCGTCCTTCTCGGCATCATCGACCTGGGAGTTCGCATCGGCGCGCAGGCCCTCGCCGCGGGCGGCCTCGCGTTCGGCGGCTATGCCCTCGACCCGTGACTTGACCTCGCCCACGAGGTCTTCGTAGGCGTCCGAGTAGCACAGCGGCGCCTCGGAGCCGGCGACCTTGACGTAGGCCACGGTGTAGACCTCGGACTCCACAGCCGCGGGCAGCAAGAAGAACGCGTACTGCGAGCTGCCGCTCGCGCGAAACGACATGGTGCCCTCGCCCGCGTTCACGTCGGTTGGGTCGAGCACCACGCCGCAGATGGTGTAGTCCTTGCGAGCAAAAACCCTCGTGGCGTCCTCATCGTCGTCGGAGGAGCCGCGGAAGCTCAGCGTGTCGCCGATGGACTTGCCGGATTCCTTGAGGTAGCGCCGCGTAACGGCGACCTGGTCGGCGGTCACGGGCAGGTGGCCCTCGAGCAGGCGCGGCTGATTCAGCCCCGAGGCGGAGAGCGCCTTGACGTCGACCTTCTCGGAACCCGAGCCGACGGCTGTGTAGCAGGTCTCGACCCAGCCGCCCTCCGCGGTCTCCACGCCGTCGAGCGCGGCGAGCGCCGCCACGTCATCGTCGGTGATGCCAAGCGTCGACTGGACGCGCAGGTCAAAGAGGTCCTGCTCGTCAAAGAACCGGTCCGCCGAGGCGCGCAGATCGATGCAGGCAACCTTGAGGCCGCAGATCATGGTCACGCCGAGGGCGCAGATGGTCGCAAGGGCCACGAAGCGCTTGAGACTTCCCCGCAAAGTACGAAGGATGCCCAGGCCGAAGGCCCCGCGTAGAATGCCAGCGTTTCTAGCCACGTGTTACCACTCGATCTGCGAGATGGGCAGCGGGTTTTGGTTGGTGGTCATCTGCGTCACGCGGCCGCTCTTGAAACGGATGAGGCGGTCGGCCATGTCGGCGAGCGCGGCGTTGTGCGTGACGATGACGACGGTGATGCCGTCGCGGCGGCAGGTGTCCTGCAGAAGCTGCAGGATCTGCTTGCCGGTCTGGTAGTCGAGCGCGCCGGTGGGCTCGTCGCAGAGCAGGAGCTTGGGATTCTTTGCCAGGGCGCGGGCGATGGAGACGCGCTGCTGCTCGCCGCCGGAGAGCTGCGCCGGGAAGTTCTCGAGGCGATCTGCCAGGCCGACCTTGCCCAAGGTCTCCTCCGCGTCGAGCGAGTCGGGGCAGATCTGGGCCGCGAGCTCGACGTTCTCGAGCGCCGTCAGGTTGGGCACGAGGTTGTAGAACTGGAAGACGAAGCCCACGTCGCCGCGGCGGAAGTCGACAAGCTCGGCCTCCGAGGCGTCGCTGATGTCGCGCCCGCCGACCACGACGCGGCCCGAGGTGGCGCGGTCCATGCCGCCGAGGATGTTGAGCGCCGTGGTCTTGCCGGCGCCCGACTGGCCGAGGATGACCGCGAGCTCGCCCTTCTCGACCTCAAAAGAAGCCCCGTCCAGGGCGTTGATCTGCGCCGAGCCCTCGCCGTAGCTTCGGACGACGTCGCCGAACTCTATGTATGCCATGACCGCTCCGTTCAGCGCGGCGGGCCGCGCGGATTACTCGACACTGTGTCGTATGGTCGAAGTATAGTGGGCACAAGGCTTTGCCCGCGGCACTTCTCGACACGCGGGCAATAATTGTCGAGCAGCGCCGCTTTGGGAGGGGCGTACATGAAAAAACAGCCGCAGATCACCGAGCAGACGCGCGCGAACCTGCGCCAGGCGTTCTGGTCGCTGTATGCCGAGCGGCCCATCGAGCGCATCCCGGTGCGCGAGATCTGCGAGCGGGCCGGCTACAACCGCGCAACGTTCTACCTTTACTACCACGACGTCTACGAAGTCCTGGCCGAGGTCGAGGACCTGATTCTCGACGGGCTTGGGTCGCTCGTGGAGGGGCGCCTCCTGCGGGGAGATACGCTCGACTTCTCGCAGCATATGGGGCCGATCCTGCAGATGGCGCGCGAGTGGCGGCCCTACACCGCGGTGCTTCTTGGCCAAAACGGGGACCCGGCCTTCGTCGAACGCTTCAAGGAGACGATCCGCCCGCTCGTGGACCGCTTCGTCCTGCCGGCAGGGGGGCTAAAGCCGCGGGAACGCGCCATCCTCTCGGAGTTCTACCTCGCGGGGCTTCTGGCCGCGGTGCGCGCCTGGCTCGCGTCAGACGACCCGATGCCCATCCACCAGCTCATCGCGCTCGTCGTCCACGCGGTGTTCCCCGACGGGCGCTTGCCTTCGCGGTGATTAGCAACCGAAACCGGCGCACAGCGCCCTTCTTTCCAAGACGGCCCGCTCCCGGCGGTGAATAGCAACCGAAACCGGTGCAAAACCGGCCCGCAGGCTGATTTTGCGCCGGTTTCGGTTGCTAAACGATAACCGTCACCCGGCGAGCGCCGGCGGTCCCCTATACTCTCACGCGCTTGTCCGTTTTTTGGTCTTGGGGGTTCCACCTATGAAGAAGGGCCTGCTCGCACTCGCTGCCGGCGCGTTCGCCTTGGGTTTTGCCGAGTTTCTGCTCATGGGCATCATCACGAACATCGCCGCGGGCGTCGGCGTGACGGTGCCGGAGGCCGGCGGGTTCATCTCCGCCTACGCCATCGGGGTGTGCTTCGGCACGCTCATCCTCGTGTTCGGCCACAACGTCGAGCCCAAGCGCCTGCTCATGGCCTTCATGCTGCTGTGCTGCGCCGGCAACGCGATGGCGGCGGCCGCGCCCAGCGCGACCACGCTCACCGTCGCGCGCTTCATCTCGGGCATGCCGCACGGCGCGTTCTTCGGCACCGCCACCATCGCCGCCAAGGCCATGGCCGAGAAGGGCCGCGAGAGCCAGGCCGTCGCCGTCATGGTCCTCGGCCAGACCCTTGCCAACACCCTCGGCGTGCCCTTTGGCACCCTGCTCGCGAACCTCGTGAGCTGGCGCGCGGCGTTCGTCTTCGTCGCCGTATGGGCCCTCATGTCGTTCGCGCTCATCTGGAGGCTCGTGCCGGACATCCCCGCCGTCAAGGACGCGGGGTTCGCAGGTCAGTTCAAGTTCCTGGGACGTCCCGGCCCGTGGATCGTGCTCGGCGCCGTCCTGCTGGGCAACTCGGGCATTTTCTGCTGGTGGAGCTATGTGTCGCCGTGGCTGCAGAACGTCGGCGGCTGGAGCGCGGCGGCGCTTCCGGCGCTTCTTGTGCTCGCGGGCTTCGGCATGATCGTGGGCTCCCAGCTCGGCGGCCGCTGCGGCGACCGACTTTCCCCGGGACGCGCGGCGGCAATCGGCCAGGCCATCAGCTGCGTGTCCATGCTGCTCATCTTTGCGTTCTCGCAAAGCCTGCTCGCCTCGGCGGCCCTGATGTTCCTGTGCTGCGTGGGGCTCTTCTTCCCGTCGAGCCCGCAGCAGCTCGCCATGGTCGAGGTCGGCGTCGGCGGCGGCGAGATGATCGCCGGCGCGTGCGTCCAGGTTGCCTTCAACGGCGGCAACGCCATCGGCGCCCAGATCGGCCAGGCGGTGCTGAACACCGGCGCCGCCTACAACGCGCCCGCCCTTGCCGGCGCACCCATCGCCGCCTGCGCCGTGGCACTTCTTGCCCTCTACGCGCATCGCTTCGAGCCCGAGTACCACAAGTAGGGAACTCACGCCCCTCCAGCCGGGCAGCAAAATCGCTCAACAACAAAAGCCGCAGGCCATCGACCTGCGGCTTTTTCTTCTTTGCAGAGTTTATTTTGCGCCCGGGCTATGCCGTGAAGAACGCGAGCGCAATGGCGCCGGGGCCCACGTGGGTGCCGATGGTGGCGCCGACGGAATGGACAGGCAGCTCGCCGTCGGGGAACCCAGGCTCCCAGATGGCCTTCGAGTCCTCGATGTACTTGCGCAGCAGCTTGTCGGAGAGGCCCGCGTAGCCGAGCGCCACGGGCATCGCGAAGTCGATGCCGCCGGCCTTCTCGACCTGCTCGGACAGAAGGTTGCGCCCGTTCTTGGAGCCGCGGGCCTTGCCGAGCACCTTGACCTCGCCGTCGTCGATGGTGATCACGGGCTTGATGGAAAGAAGCGCGCCCACGCCAGCCGCCGCGGCGCTGATGCGGCCGCCGCGCTTGAGGTACTCAAGGGTATCAAGAAGACCAACGACGCAGATGCTGCCGCGCACGCGCTCGAGCTCCTCGGCGATCTCCACCGCGGACTTTCCCGTCGCCGCCAGGCGCAGGGCGTACTCCACAAGGACCCGCTCGCCCACGCACACGTTCAGGCTGTCGACCACGCGCACGACGACCTTAGCCTCGGACGCCGCCGTGAGCGCGGACTGATAGGTCCCCGAAAGCTTGGACGAAAGCGTGATGCACACGACCTCATCGCCCGCCTCGTAGGCCTCCTCGAACGCTTGGCTGAAGGCATAGGGGTTGACCTGGCCGGTCTTGGGCAGGTCGTCCTCCTCCACGAGCAGCTCGTAGAAGCGCTCGTGGGACAGGTCCGCGCCGTCGGCGTAGGTCGTCGTGCCGAACATGATGGAGAGCGGCAGGACGACGAGGTCCTCGTGCTCGCCGGGCAGGATGTCGCTTCCGGAGTCGGTGATGATGCGAACAGACATAGTGGGTTCCTTCCAGGGCGGCTGCCCCGCATTGACTAGGTGTTTAGCTTGGTTTTCAGAAGAGCGCCGGCGCAAAAGCAAATAGCTAGCGCGAGATTTCCTTAAGGCGCTCGAGCACGGACTCCATCGAGGCGTACATGGCCTGGCGCCTGGAGGCCGTGAGCCCGCCGCCCGCCTCGTCGACGATGCGGCCGATGATCTCGTCCACCTCGACCATCGCGGCCTTGCCCTTCTCGGTGAGCTTCACGGGGGCGCGGTAGCGGGCGCCGACCGAGCCGTCGGCGGCCTCCCCTACCTCGATGAAGTCGTCGGCCGAAAGGCGCGCGACCACGCGCGACACGGCGGCGCGGTCCACGCCCGCAAGGCGCGCGAGCTCGGCAGACGTGAGACCCTCAGGGTGCTTGTCGAGGTTGTAGATGCACATGAGGTCGCCGGCGCGCAGCCCGAAGCGGGCGAGCTCGGCGGTCTTGATGCGCGAGATCTCCTTCTCGATCGCGGTGATCAACCCAACGAACCCCTCAAAGCGGTCCTCGACCACAGTGCCTCCTCTCGACGCCGACGGCGGCGCGCGTTACTCAACATACTAACAATAATGGCGTGCTTGTTGATAAGTCAACAAGCACGCCATTTGTACACAATTGACAGGGGGCGGACTAGATTTGCCGCGAGGTTTTGCTAGTGTACGCCGAGGTCTCGCCCCGCGTGGTCTCCCACGCGACGACGGTGCTTGGCACCCCCACGGCCAGTGGGCTTCGGGGCGGCGTCGTGACGCGGGGGCTTTTGGGCCTTATGCTTGCGGGGCTTCGAGTCGCAGGCGGGCGCGGAGGACCTCTTCTTCGCGGGCTTGGCGGACTTCGCGGGCTTGACGGATTTCGGGCCCTCGGGCTTGGTGGATTTGGCGGGCCTCGAGCTCACGGGCTTCGCGGCCTTGCGGGACTTGGCGGACTTCGAGGGCTCCGCGGGTTTCTCTGCCGCCGCGGGCTTCTCCGCGGGCTTGGCCGCCTCGACGCCCTTCTTGCCCTTAGTCGCCGCAGGTTTTGCGCCGCCCTTCTTTACGCCGCCCTTCTTTGCGCGGCGCTTGCCGGCGGGACGGGTGGCCGCCGGATCGCGGTCGGGGTCGAGCACGACCGGGTTCTCGCCCAGCTCAAGCGCCATGTCTGGCTCGTAGGCGGGCACCGCCATGCCCATCAGGCGCTCGATGCTAAGGAGGTCGTCGACGTCGTTCTCGGTCACGAAGGTGAGCGCCCAGCCGGCCTCGCCCGCGCGACCCGTGCGGCCGATGCGGTGGATGTAGTCCTCGGGGTCCACGGGCACGTCGAAGTTGACGACGTAGCGAACCTCGGACACGTCGATGCCGCGCGCGAGCACGTCGGTGGCCACAAGGACGTCGGTCTTGCCGGCGCGGAACGCCTCGAGCGCGCGCTCGCGCTGGTTCTGTTTGCGGTCGCCGTGGATGGGCTCGCACGAGATTCCGGCCCTGCGCAGACGACGGCAGCACGCGTCGACGCGGTGCTTCGTGCGGCAGAACACGATCACGCGCTCGGTGCCCTCGGCCTTGAGCACCTTCGCAAGCAGCGCGTTTTTGGCCTCGAGCGAGACAGGCTGAACGTACTGGTCGATAGTCTGGGCGACGGTGCCCTTGCGCGCGATCTCGACCACGGCGGGGTCGCTCACGAGGTCGCGGATCCCGCCCACGGCGTCCTCGTCCAGCGTCGCCGAGAAGAGCAGCGTCTGTCGCGTGGCGGGCGTCCGATTGACGATCCTGCGCATATCGGGCAAGAAGCCCATGTCGAGCATGCGGTCGGCCTCGTCGAGCACGAGCACCTCGACCTCACCCAAGCGCGCGTCCCCCTGGTTGATGAGGTCAACGAGGCGGCCGGGCGTGGCCACGAGGATGTCAGTCCCGCGGCGAAGCGCGGCCTTCTGGGGCTCCATACCCACGCCGCCGACCACCGTGGTGCACTTGTGGCGGGTGCTGTGCGCAATCGAGGTGCAGACGTCCTCGATCTGCTGGGCGAGCTCGCGGGTGGGGGTCACGACGAGCATGAGCGGGCCGTGGCCGCGCTCGGCGTGGGGCAGGCGGCTCATCGAGGGCAGCAGGAACGCGGCGGTCTTGCCGGTGCCAGTCTGGGCGGCGGCAAGAAGGTCGCGGCCCTCGAGGACATACGGGATGGCCTGCGCCTGGACGGAGGTGGGCTCGGTGTAGCCGAGCTTCTTCACGGCAGCGAGGACGGCCTCGGAAAGCCCGAGATCGCTGAAGGCGACGCGCTCGGCGGCGCCGGGGGTATTGCTTTGGGTCATGAAATAAGAATCCTAACTCCGGGCCCGATCTGCGGCGCCCTTCTTTGTAAACAACCTGTCTACTTTAGCGCAACCGATCCACCCACATTCTCCCTGCAAAAAAACTGCCAAATCAGCCTGTCTGATTTGGCAGTCATTTCAGCCTGTCTGATTTGGCAGCGTTTTTTGCCTGACTGGCTTGGATACCCTAGCCAACCTGCGGCTCAGCGAGGATAGTGCCCTCCGGGAAGGCGCGGCGGAACACAAAGCGAGCGAGGGGCCCGGCGATGAGCAGGTTCCACGGCAGCGCCATGATGAAGTTCCACGGGATATTGGTCAGCCAAGCCATGGGAACGACGGCCAGCGTGCCCGCGTGGAGCGCGCCCTCGAAAGCGCCGTAGAGGCTCATGATGACGACCATCGGGAAGACCATGCAGGTTGAGATCGCGAGCGCCATGGCGCGGGGGCTCGACTTGCCGGGCGTCACGAGGCGCTTGAACGCAAATCCCTTGGCAAGCGGGCTTGCGACGAACCAGTCACAAAGCATGGCAAAGACGTACGCGGGCGCAAAACCGACCCAAGCATCAACGACGACTTCGGCCGAAAGGCCGCCGTTCATACGCGCGACGTTGTAGATGCTCATCCAGAGCACCATCAAGAAACACATGATGAAGGTGAACAGCAGGCTCTCTCGCTTGTTCTTGGGCATAAAGAAAACTCCTCACGAATCGTAGTCCTGACTCGACGGGGCGGGCCTCGCCCAAAGAGGCGCACGTCCCGGAGCCAGCGCGGCCGGGCCATTCTATACAAAGAAGGGCACGCTTCGTAAGCGTTGAATTTATGGAAATGCAAAGCCGCCCGCAGCCGGCGGTTACCGGTTGCGGGCGGACGGGGCGAGGCGGCGCCCATTCCAGACAGGCAAAAATGACTGCCAAATCAGACAGGCTGAAAAAGCTGCCAAATCAGACAGGCTGATTTGGCAGGTGGGCTACCAGCCGAAGTCGGCGAGGCAGCGGTCGAGGTCCTCCTCGAAAGAGCCGAGCTCGATGCCTGCGGCCTGGATCTTGTCCGACGCCAGGCGGAAGTCGCGCGGGCGCTCGGCGTAGGTCTTCTGGTCGGGAAGGATGAGGCGGTCGACCTCGGCCTCGGAGCAGCCGAGGCGAGACGCCACCAGCCGCGCCGTCTCGTAGGTGGAAAGGCCGTTTTGGCTCGCGAAGTGGTACGCGCCGCTCGGCAGCTCGAGGATTTGCGGGAGCTGCTCGGCAAAGCGCTGCGCGTAGGTCATGTTGCGCAGCTCGTGGACGCGAAACGCCGTGGGCTTATTGCCCTTGACGGCGGCAAGGACGTTGCCGAGGATGTTCGGTGAGGCCTTGACGCCGGGCATGGACAGGCCGAACATCCAGCTGAACCGCAGGATGAGGTAGTCGCTTAGGTTCTCGCGAATCCAGGCGTCGGCCTCCATTTTTTGCCTGCCGTAGGCGCTCGCAGACGCCTGCTCGTCGTCCTCAAAGAAGGGCGCCTCGCCCGGGGCCGCATTGAAGCACTGCTCGGTGGAGATGAACACCATGCGCTTTGCGCGCTCGCGGCACACCTTGGCGATGGCGATGGCAGACTCCGTGTTCACGCGGTGCGTGAGCTCGGGCTGTTCCTCGCAGTGGGCCGTCGTGGCGTCCGCCGCCATGTGCAGGCAGACGTCGAAATCCGCCGCCTCGAAGAACTTCTCGACCTCATCGGGGCGCGAGAAGTCCACGTCCGTGTGGGACACGCAGCTAAACTCGATCCGACCGGAGTTGTACAGCCGCGCTAGGCTGGCAAGATACCCGTGCGCCCCCGTGACCAGGACCTTCTTCATGCTTACTCCTCCTCGCCGGGGCGCGTGGCGTACGAACGGATCACGCGGCAATCCCCCTCGACAACATAGCTGCCGGCGCTCGCGGGGACCAACGCCGACCGGGTGCAGGGAAGCTCAACCGTGCCCCCGGCGCTTCGCAACCGGGCGGTCCCGCCCACGCACGACACCACATGATACCGCCCGCCGAGTTCCTGCTCCCAGCTCCCGTGCACGTCGGCAACGTCGGCGACGAAGAGCCGGTGGGTCACGCCGCGGCGCACACTCGCCGGGCCGGCGGGGTCGTACGCGCCGAGGTGGACGGGCTCGGGGCGACTCTGCGTCCGCAGGACGTCGAAGCCCTTCTCCACATGGAGCTCGCGGCCGCGGCCCCAGTCACAGATGCGGTAGGTGCAGAAGCCGAAGCTTCCGACCTCAAGGGCGAGCACGCCCGCACCCAGGGCGTGCAGCGTTCCCGCCGGCACGCACACAAAGTCGCCCTCGGACACTGGGACGCGGCGCCCGTACTTCTCGCCGATGGTGTCGTCGGCCGCGGCCGCGCGCAGGGCATCCACGTCGTCGGTGGTCGAGCCGCAGATGATCGTCGCGCCGGGCTCGGCCTCCACGATGTACCAGGACTCGGTCTTCTCGTGGTCGTTCTCGTGGGCCTGGGCATACGCTTCGTCGGGGTGGACCTGCACCGAAAGGTTCTGCCCCGCGCTCATGGTGATGATCTGGACGATGCCGTCCCCCTCGAGGTCGCCCATGATCTCTGACCTGTGGTCGGCAAGAAGGGCGTCCAGCGGCGTGCCGTCATACGGCCCGCCCTCGACGTCGTTCACGAGTCCCTCATGAACCGAGACGTCGAACGACTCGCCGTACGCGACGTCTCCGTCGATGCCGCGCAGGCGGTTGATCGCGTCTCCGGACCAAACGGGCGAGATCAGGTTCGGTTTAAGCAGAAGCGGTCCCACATTGGCCTCCTAAAGCTCGAGGGTGTCCACACTGGCCTCGGCCATGCGACGGCCGATCTCCTCGATGATAGGGATTCCCGCGCTGCAGCCGATGCGCTCGGCGCCGGCACGGACCATGTCGAGGAAGTCGTCGGCGGTGCGGATGCCGCCCGCCGCCTTGACCTTCACGCGGGAATCGACGTGCTCGCGCATGAGCTTGACGTCATCGACGGTGGCGCCGCCGGTGGAGAAGCCCGTCGAGGTCTTGACGAAGTCGGGCAGCACCTCGCTGGCGACCTTGCAAAGGCCGAGCTTCTCGTCCTCGGTGAGCAGGCAGTTCTCGAAGATGACCTTGGAGGGGACGCCCGCCTCGCGGCACACCTCGACGATCTGGGTCATCTCGTCGCGGATGTAGTCCCAGTTACCCGCCTTGACCTCGGTGAGGTTAACGACGTAGTCGATCTCGTTGGCGCCGTTGGCCAGGGCGTCCTTGGTCTCGAAGACCTTGGTGGCAATGGTGGTCTGGCCCAAAGGGAAGCCGATCGCGGCGCCCGTGTCGATGTCGGTGCCGGCGAGCAGCTCGGAGCAGAGCTTAGACTGGACGGAGTTGATGGCGACCATCTTGAAGTGGTAGCGCTTGGCCTCGTCGCAGAGCTTCTCCATGTCGGCGCGGGTGGCGTCGGGGTGAAGGTTCGTGTGGTCGACCAGGCGAGCAAGATCATCAAGGGTGTAGGACTTCATTGCTGGCTCCTTTCGGTGGATTTGGGACAACTGCAATCTAGCATATGTACGGTCCTATTGCTATAGAACCGCCAAAATTACCGTTTAGGGCTGTTTTAATACCGTTCATCTTCTTCATATGTTGCTTTGATTGACGTTTATGTCTGCTCTATTACAATAAGTCTCGTCGAAAGGAGCACCCAATGAACCTGATCGTAGCTTCACACGGAACGCTCTGCGAAGGGCTCGCAGACGCCTTCCACATGCTCGCTTCCAGCGAAATCCCCGTTACAACCGTTAGTTTGAACGAAACAGGGATCGACGACTTCCGCGACCGCCTCGTCGCCGAGGTCGAGAAGAGCAAAAGTACGGCCAAGACGTTTATTTTGACTGACTTATACGGCGGGACTCCCTTCAACGAGTCCTTCGCGCTGTATCTCGCAGACCCGGAGAACCTCAGGGTCGTCGCCGGCGTCAACTTCCCCATGTTGATCGAGGCGGGGATGGCCGCCCCGGACACCGACGACCTCGACGAGATCGTCTCGATCGCGGTTCAGGCAGGCACCGCCGGCGTCGTCGCGGCAAGCGCAGAGCCGGACAAGAAGGATAACGAGAAAGACGCCTCCGGCAACCCCAAGCAAGCAGAGCCCCATGCGAATTCAGTGCCTCAACGAGGCGCAGGGAAAGGAGCAGGCATGTCAATTGTTCTAGCCAGAGTTGACGACCGTGTCATTCACGGCCAGACGACCACCAGGTGGATGGCGGTGAAGCCCGCCGACGCGATCCTCGTGATCAGCGACAAGGTCGCCGCCGACGAGCTCAGGTGCAAGGTCCTCAAGGCCGCCGCGGGCAAGTACAAGCTCGGAATCTACACGGTTGCCCAGGGCGTCGAGGCCCTCGCCAAGGCCAACGCCTCCGCAAAGAAGTTCTTCGTCATCTCCGACTCGGTCAAGGCCTTCGACGAGCTCAAGCGCGCGGGCGCCGACTTCGGAGCGACCCTCAACCTCGGAAACATGAACGCGACCCGCCCCGGCACCAAGGACCTCGGCAGGACCGTGCTTCTTAACGACGAGGACCTCGCCGCGCTCGATTCGCTCGAGTCCGCAGGCGTCGACCTCCAGTTCCAGCTCCTCCCGGACGACAACGTCCGCACCTGGCACGACATGAGGGCGAAGTACCTGGCGCTCTAGGGCAACGCCGCGACACAAAGAAAGGAACGGATATGAACCTCTCACTGCTTTTCCCGGCCATCATGTGTGGTGTGTTCTGCTACCTGGGCGCCATCGAGAGCTGCTGCCTGATGGGCATGACCGGCGGCTACTACATCATGGGCCGTCCGCTCGTCGCCGGCCTTCTGTGCGGCCTCGTCTTCGGCGACGTGACCGCCGGCGTCCTGTGCGGCGTCGCAGTCCAGGCGGTCTTCATCGCCAACCTCTCCACGGGCGGCGCCACGAACTCCGAGATCACCTATGCGTCCTACGGCGGCATCGGCCTCGCCTTGGCAACCACCAAGGACCCCGCCATCGCCGTCACCCTCTCGGTCCTCATGGGCCAGACGCTCGGCCTGATCTTCTACAACACCCGCATGGCCTTCTACTCGTTCTTCAACAACGGCGCCCAGAAGGCCGCCGAGAACAACGACGACCACGGCATCACCCTGTGGCACATCGTCTATCCCCAGATCTGCACCTTCTTTATCCGCGCGGTCCCCGTGTTCCTCGTCGTCTTCTTTGGTCAGGGCGTCGTCGACACGCTCCTGAGCAGCGTCCCCGAGATCGTCACGCACATCATCTCGGTCCTCGGCGGAGTCCTTCCCGCCCTCGGCATCGGCATGCTGATGAACATCGTCATCAAGGACAAGCTCCAGCTGATCTTCTTCCTCGCCGGCTTCGTCCTTCTTTCCTTCGCCGGCCTGTCCATGATCGCGATCGTCTTCATCGCCGCGCTCGTCGCATATCTCGTGTTCCTCTCCAACGGCAAGGCCGCGCCCGCCGCGGCTGGGGCCGAGACCGCCGGCACCGCCAACGCGGTTTACGAAGACGACGACCTGTTTTAAGAGGAAGAACGGAGACTAACCATGGATACGCAGATCGCTGCCACCCCCGAGACCGAAGCAAGCGAGCAGGGCCACCTCAGCAAAAAAGAACTCAACCAGATTTGGTTGCGCTGGGGCTTCACCCACCTCGCCTCGATGAGCTACGAGAAGCTCCAGGGCCACGCCTATGCCTGGGCTTACATCCCCTTTGCCAATAAGTACTACAAGAACGACCCCGAGGCCAAGCGCCGCCTGCTGGTCCGCCACTCGGTCTTCTTCAACACCGAGCCCCAGACCGGTCAGATCATCAACGGCATCGTCACCTCCCTTGAGGAGAACATCGCCAACGACGGCGGCGTCTCCGAGGAGATGCCCAACAACATCAAGGCCACGCTCATGGGCCCGCTCGCCGGCATCGGCGACTCCATCATCCAGGGCATCATCGTCCCGATCCTGCTCTCCATCGGCATGAGCCTCGCCTCCGGCGGCAGCGTCATCGGCCCCCTGTTCTACATGATCGCCTACGCCATCGTGGGCACCACGATCTCCTACGTCAGCTATCACACCGGCTATAAGCTCGGCGTGGGCGCCATCGACGTGATCGTCGGCGAGAACGCGAGGCGCATCACCGACGCGTTCAACATCCTGGGCGTCATGGTCATCGGCGCGCTCTCGGCCGGCAACATCGCCCTGACCACCGCGATCAACATCCCGCTCGGCGGCGAGTGGCAGCCGCTCCAGACGACGCTCGACGGCGTGTTCCCCGGGATCCTTCCCCTGGCGGCGGTTCTTCTGACCTGGTGGATGCTCGGCAAGAAGCAGTACAGCCCCACCAAGGTCATCGTGATCCTCACCGTGGCGGTCACGCTGCTGTGCCTCATCGGCGTGTTCTAATCCACGCCGGCGGCAAATAGACGCTCCTTCGCGGGCGGGACCGCTCACACGGCGGCCCCGCCCGCTGCTTCCCAAAGTTCATCGTGGCCTCGGCAAGTACAATAAGAAGCCACATCCTCACCCTGAACGGCAGGCACCATGAACCTGTATGACAACATCAAAGAAGACATCCTCGACAAGATAAAGAGCGGGACGTACCCGGTCGGCGAGACGATTCCCTCCGAGCTCGAGCTCGCCGAGTCCTATGGCGTGAGCCGCGCAACCGTCCGTCAGGCGCTCCAGATCCTTGCCGCGGACGGTTATGTCGAGAAGCGCCGCCGTAGGGGCACCATCGTCACCAAGCCCAAGGTAGAGCAGTCCTTTACCATGAGCGTCCGCAGCTTTGAGGACGCCATGCGCCTGGAAGGCCGCCTCCCCAAGACAAACGTCATCCTCTTCCGCTCCGAGTTGGCGAGCGAGGAGGTCGCCGGCCGCCTCGGGCTCAAGGCCAAGGAGAAGGTCTTCAAGCTCGTGCGCCTTCGCTACGTCGACGACCTCCCGAATGTCTTTGTCGAGAGCTACATCCCGTGCGCGCTCTACCCCGGCCTCGATAAGTTCGACTTCAACAACAAGAGCCTCTACGCCGCGATGGAGGAATGCGGCGAGCCGGTGACCAACGCAAAGCGCCGCTTCGAGGCCATCAAAGCGGAGGGCGCGACGGTGGCGCTTCTTGACGTGGAGGACGGCGACCCCCTGATCCTCTTCCACACCATCGGCTACGACGCCCAAGGGCGTGCCGTCGAGTACTCCATCGCAAGGTATCGCGGCGCCAGCAACTCCTTTGAAATCTACGTCACACGCTAGCTGAGCTGGGATGCTGTTTTACAAGCGTGCGAGTTCTGTGCCGAGAAGAGTATCGATTGCCGCATCAAGAAAGGCACTGCTGTCTAGCAGCTAGGCTTCGAGATATAAGAAAAGCCCGACGCATCGGGCTTTTCCAGGAGTCGGCCGAAACCTTTCTCCGCTATTGCTCTGCATTCTACCACGCCCATCAAGCTTTTAGGCCCTTGTTCAGCCATTACTCACAAACTGGCGGAGAGCGAACAGCTTGCCCCGAGCCGTGGTCTTAATAATCCGCGAGAACACGTTGAAGGGCAGCTCAGCGCGGTACCTCTCGATGATGGCCTCATACCCGGCTATGAGCTGCTTGCATTCCGTCTTGGTGAAGCCCATGCGGCACATGAGGTAGACAAGCAGGACGACATAGTCGGTTATGTCGGAGAAATCGATCTTTCCCACGCCTGTCTCCTGCTTGAGAAGCTGCGCAACGCCCGTGTTGATCGAGCCGGACTGGAAGCGCACGTCGAGCACGACGCCGTTGTGGGCTATTGCGTTACGGAAATCCTTGAGCGCAAAGATGACGTCCTTGAGGCGCAGCTCGGAGTCGAGATTGGTAGGCATACCAAGGTCTCGTACGATACCGGTTTTCACGCGGCGGTCGAGGCAGTCGTAAAACGAGCCGAAATTCCCCAGCGTCATAACCTCGAAAATGGCCCAGATGGGTATGTCCTTGTCCGCATCACGGAAATGGCCTATCACGTCGCGGCTCTTGTGGTTGTAGAAGATGATTCCATCGATCTCCCCGCGCAGGCGCTGCCGCCTGTCCCACGCGCTCTTGTACGCCCCGCCCTTGTAGCTACGGTAATCGGTGAGGCTCTTCTTCCAGATGTCCTCAAACGCGCCCGACTTCGCGTCCTTTATCACGGCCTCCAAGGTGTAGTTCTTGAGCGCAGTCTCGATGGACATGACGCGAGGATAGAACAACGCCTTGAGCTGTGTATCGAAGTCGTATAGCGCAGCCACCTGCGAGAAGTCCGTAAGCGGGAGCCGGTTTGCCGCGTTGCCCGCGAAGCGATAGCCCTTGTACCCGTGGTAATAGCCAATGTTCTTGAGCCGGCGCTTCTGCGTCGAGCCGTTTATGTCGATGCCACTGTCGCGGAGATGTTTCATGAGCGAGTTCAGCGTCTTTGGCAATTGATGCTCCTGGATGGTCGCGAAGTCGTAGAGCAGCATTTTACCGCGGGGTATGAACCAGACCGTGTGCTTTCGGGTAACTCGCCTATTGGAGACAAAACGCGCCGAGTCCTATGGCGTGAGCCGCGCGACCGCTTGCCGGGCGTGCCGTCGAGTACTCCATCGCAAGGTATCGCGGCGCCAGCAACTCCTTTGAAATCTACGTCACACGCTAGCTGAGCTGGGATGCTGTTTTGTATGTTAGTAACATACGTGTTAGTAACATACGTGTTAGTAACATACAAAACAGCATTGCCCGAACAAAGGTGGGGGCGCCCGCCTGCCGCCGCCGACTGGTTTCAATCCGCTGACACCAGTTCACAAAGCGTTAACGAAAAAAGGGTTGCGCGGCGGCGATGCAGCGGAGTAAAGTGTGCGCCAAGCGCAAGAGATAACGACGACCGTAGAGAGGAGCGCCCAGATGTCCAACTTCATGAACAACAACTGGTGGTGGCGCAACTCGAACTCGGTCGGTCGATCGTGAGTCTTGTCGCGCCATTATTACGCGAATGGAAGGGCTCCCGGTTTGACCGGGGGCCCTTTTTTGTTCGCAAAATTCCAGGCACAAGCCACCAAGCAAAGGAGAAACACCATGTCCCAGCAGAACACCAACACCGCCAACGCCCAGCAGGCCCGCACCGTTGCCGCCGTCGACCACGGCAAGCTCGACCTCAAGGCCCTCACCCTCTACGCGATCCTTCTGGCCGCCGGCTTCGTCCTCAACCTGACCGTCTCGAAGTTCTTCAGCGGCCTCACCGGCGGCTTCCTCTCGCCCGAGTTCATCATCGCGGCCTTCTGCCTCGAGATACTCATCATCAAACCCAACATCGGCCAAGCCGCCGTCATCGGCCTGCTCGCCGGCGTAGTGATCCAGATCACCGCCTCCGTCAAGGGCCCCGACCTCATCGCCGAGCCCGTCGCAGCCGTCGTCATGGCGCTCCTCGTTTCCGCGTTCGCCGAGTCCAAGGCCAAGGGTCTGCTCCCGCTCGTCGGCACCTTCGTCGTCACCTTCATCTCCGGCATCATCTACGCCGTGATCTTCTCGTTCCTGATCATGAAGAACCCCGCCTTCGTGGGCGTCATGGCCCCTGTGGTCGCCGCCACCGGCGTCGCCAACGCGATCATCGTCGCCGCGCTGCACCTCCCCATCAAGAAGGCCCTGAAGCTCTAAGGCCTGCCCCAAGCAACGCACCCGCACCGAACCTGCCCCTTCGACGACCCTGCCCACGACGACTCGAAAAACTCCCGCGCCGCACGCGCCCTTCTTCCTCGAAAGGAACCCATCATGTCTCAGCAGGCCCGCACCGTCTCCGCCACCGCCAAGCAGGGCGGCATCCTCGACGTCAAGTCCCTCGTTCTTCTTGCCATCCTCCTGGCGGCCGGCTTCATCCTCAACATGACCCTCGGCAACGCGCTGGCCATCGTCGGCATCAAGCCGCAGTTCATCATCGCCGCCTACGCGCTGGCCATCCTGCTCACCGACGCCGGCCTCGTCCAGGCGGCCGTCTTCGGCATCATCTCCGCCTGCGTAATCCAGCTCACCACCTCGATCCCCGGCCTCAACTTCGCGACCGAGCTCGCCGGCGCGCTCGTCATGGCTGCCCTCATCAAAGCCAACATCAACGTCGGCGGCAAGAACATCACCCCGCTCGTCGCTGCCTTCCTGACCACGCTCGTCTCGGGCGCCCTGTTCGCCGTCTGCGGCACGCTCATCATGGGCGCGGCCCTGCCCACCGTCATCGTCAAGGTCCCGCTGGTCCTGGGCACCGCCGTCTTCAACGCCATCGTCGTTCAGGCGCTCTTCTTCCCGCTGGAGAAGGTCCTCAACAAGTAGGTTCTTGGTACCATGTAACGCGCCGGCCCATGGGTCGGCGCTTCTTTTTGTGCATAGAGAAAGGCTCCACGTGAGCAGCGAAAAAACAATCATCGAGCTGAAGGACGTCTCCTTCGCCTACGGGCAGGGCGCCGAGCGCGCCTTGGACCACATCGATCTCGCCGTGCGCGAGGGCGAGTTCGTGGGCGTCATCGGCCCGTCGGGCGCCGGCAAGTCGACGCTCGCCGCCGTCATGAGCGGCGCCATCCCCCACCACTTCGCAGGCCAGCTCTTTGGCGCGACCCTCGTGGACGGCCAGGACACCTGCGAGGTCACCCTCACCGACATCAGCCGCGTGGTCGGCAGCGTCCTGCAGGACATCGACACGCAGATGGTGGCCTCCGTCGTCGAGGACGAGATGCTCTTTGGCCTCGAGAACTTCGGCGTGCCGCACGACCAGATCGAGGAGCGCATCAGCCAGACGCTTTCCACCGTGGGCATCGAGGACCTGCGCGACCGCGAGATCGCCACGCTCTCGGGCGGCCAGAAACAGAAGGTGGCCATCGCGGCCATCCTCGCGCTTGCCCCGCGCGTGCTCGTGCTCGACGAGCCCACCGCGGCGCTCGACCCGGCGAGCTCCACGCTCGTCTTCGAGACGCTGCGCAAGGTCAACGAGCTCGCCGGCATCACCGTCATCGTAATCGAGCAGAAGGTCGCGCTGCTGTGCAAGTACTGCGGGCGCGTCCTCGTGATGAGCGACGGGCGCCTGGCCTTCGACGGCGAGCCGCACGAGGTGTTCGCGCACGCCCACGAGCTGCGCGAGATGGGCGTCGACAGCCCCCGCGTGGCAAGAATGGCAAACAGCCTGGTCAAGCACGGTGTGCTTGCCGCCGGCGGCCGCCCGTGCCTCAACGTGCCGGAGGCAAAGCAGCTCGTCGCCGGCCTCGTCGAGCAAAGCAACCGGAAGGGCCAGGCGCCCACTGCCGCGCCCGCCGGCTCCCGTCACCTGCCGGCCTCCCGTCCGCGCGGCGTCGACGCCAAGCCCGTGGTCGAGCTCGACCACGTGAACTTCGGCTACCCCAACGGCGGCGCCACCGTCGACGACCTGCAGATGCGCGTCTTCCCGGGCGAGCTCGTGGGCATCGTCGGCCAGAACGGCGCCGGAAAGACGACCCTGACCAAGCTGCTCAACGGCCTTCTGCGCCCCGCGTCCGGCACCGTGCGCATCGCAGGGATCGACACGCGCGACGTGCCCACGAGCACCATCGCCGCCCACTGCGCGACGCTCTTCCAGAACCCCGACCGCCAGATCTGCAAGGACACCGTGCTCGAGGAGGTCGCCTTCGGCCTCACGCTGCACGGCGTCGCCGAGGACGAGGCGCGCTCCCGCGCGGCCGCCGTGGCCGAGCGCTTTGGCCTGCCCCTCGACGAGTCGCCCTTCTCGCTTTCGCGTGGGCAGCGCCAGATGGTCGCCCTGGCCAGCGTCGTCGTGCTCGACCCCGACGTCGTGCTCCTCGACGAGCCCACGAGCGGCCTCGACTACCGCGAGTGCATGACCGTCATGGAGACGGTGCGCGACATGGCCGAGCGCGGCTGCGCCGTGATCATGGTCTGCCACGACATGGAGGTCGTGAGCGACTTCGCCGAGCGCCTCGTCGTCATGGCCAACGGCCGCATCCTCGCGCGCGGCGAGGCCGACCAAATCTTTGCCGACGACGAGCTCATGGCCGCCGCCTACGTCGAGCCGCCGCAGGTCATCGCCCTTTCCAAGGAGCTCGCGCGCGACGTGGACCCGGTGTTTGCCGGCGTGAGCCAGGTTTCTGCAATCGTCGATATCGTGGAGGAGATGGTCGGCCGTGGGTAGCGTCATCGACTACATCCCCGGCAGCTCGCTGCTGCACAGGCTCAATCCCGTGACCAAGCTCGCGCTGGCGGCCGCGATCATCCTCGCGACCTTCCTCGCGGACACCTACGGCCTGCTCATCGCCCTGCTCGCGCTCACCTTCGCGCTCGGCGCGTACGCGCGCGCGACGTCGGGCCTCGTGAGCCTGGCCAAGCTCATGGTACCGCTGTCCGCGATCATGCTCGTGCTGCAGACCGCCTTCATCCGCACGGGCGACCCCGTGTTCGCGTGGGTGACGGTCGACGGAATCGTCACGGGCTCCAAGGCGGCGCTGCGTCTGCTCGGCGTTGCCCTGCCGCTCATCCTCATGCTCACCGTAACCAAGCTGAACGACCTGGCCAACGCCGTGGTCGAGGTGCTCCACGTGCCCTACCGCTACGCCTTCACCTTCACGACCGCGCTGCGCTTCGTGCCCGTGTTCAGCCAAGAGATGAACGCCATCATGGAGGCCCAGACCGCCCGCGGCGTCGAGTACGACACGAAGAACCCGCTAAAGAAGCTCCAGCTCATGCTGCCGCTGTGCATCCCGCTGCTCGTGAGCTCCGTGGGAAAGACCGACGCGACGGCGCTCGCCGCCGAGCAGCGCGGATTCTATCTGCGCACGCGCGAGAGCAGCTACAAGCGCTACCCGATGGCCGGCGCCGACTTCGCCGTGCTCGCCTGCTGCGTGGCGCTCATCGTCCTCGGTGTGCTGTTCTAGCGCGTTCGACCCATCAATTAGCAAGAAGGACCGGCTCGCGGCAGCCGGTCCTTCTTTTTTGCGCGCGTTTCGTGCCAGCAAACAACACCGGCCCCGGGGAAGAGTACGGGGCCGGCGTGCGGGACACTGTTTAGCCGTTGCTCGTGCGGATGGCGTTAGTCGGTCGCGACGACCTCGGTCTCCGGCTTGGTGAGCGGAGCGGCCTTATAGGTCTTGGTACGCTCGTCGTCGATGACGCCGGACCAGTTCAGGCCGAAGCAGAAGTCATAGGTGTTGCCGTCGGCGTCGACGTAGCAATCCATGTCGCGCGGGACGTCCTCGAGCTGGGCCTCCACGGTGTCCATGTCCTTGGGCATCTGGAAGGCGAGCAGACCGGAGGGCTCGGTCTTCCCGCAGGCGATGTTGGCAAAGGCCTTGGCGCTCGGGCCTTCGGTCATGAACCGCATGCCAATGAGGATGGCGTCGGCATAGGGCTCGATCTCGGAGAAAACCATCGGGTTCATGAGGTCAAGGACCAGGATGAGCTTGGCATCGGCCGGGATCTTTTCGCGGACAGAGATGACAAAGTCAAGATCGGACTCGTTTGCGGTAATCGTGCTTTTGCCGCGATAGGTGCGGTTCTCCATGGAGCCGTCAGGCAGGGTCTCTCCAGCAAGCGAGGGGTCACGGGCCGTCTTTGCGGTGTACGGGCGGTACTGCAGCGAGATGGGCAGGTACTCCTTGGTGTCGTTGGGGTTGTCCATGCCGGCGCCATACGCGTTGAAAGTCGGACCGGCGACATGGACGATGGCGTACTTGACGTCGGCGAGCTCCTCGGCGGTTGCGCGGGTGCAGTCGCTCTCCTGGTAGGCGGTCACCGTCATGCCGCTCATCATGTCAAACGAAGTGCCGGTGGGGTCACCCACGACGTCGGTCACCACGTCAAAGCATCCCTTGGCGACCTCCTCGTCAATGCCCAGCGCAAAGGCGCCGCCAGAGAGGAACTGCGGGATGTAGGCCTTGGGCTTGTCGTCAGCCATCACCTTGGAGATCGCCGCCCCCGAGTTCTTGAGCATGACGATGGACTTCTCCGAGGATTCCAGGCCAAACGCGAGGCCGGCCTCATTCTCGAGGACCTTCTTCGCAGCCGCGGAGTCAGAGTAGGGGTTCTCGAAGAGGTCCACGTTCATCATCGCTCGAACGATGCGGCGGGCGGAATCGCGGACCCGAGCAAGTGCCTCGTCCGCGCCGAGGTCCTTCTCCATGAGCTTGAAGGCGTCCTGGGCAATCTCAGGCTCAAAGTTTCCGCCGCACTGGTCGATGCCGGCCTCGACCATCTTCGCATAGCGCTCGGGCTCGCTGAGTTTCTCGACGCCGAAGGTCTGGGTGTCGAGGATGCCCCAGTCCGTGCAGAACACGCCGTCCCAGCCGGCATTGCGCAGGATCGAGAGGTTACGCCTGTTGTAGCCGCCGCCCACGTTCTCGCCATAGGCCTCGTCCTTGTCAAAGGCTATGCCGTAGCAGGGCATGACGGCCGCAGCCTGTTTGGTGCTCGAGTCCAGGTTCAGGCCGCCGTCAAGGAAGGGGATCAGGTGGGCCTCGAAGTTGTCACCCGGGAAGACGTTGAACTTTCCGGCCTCGTAGTGGTCGTTGCGGCCGCCCTCAGGGCACCCCTCCCCCACATAGTGCTTGAGCATGGCTATGACGGAGTCGTTGCCCCAACCGTTGTCCTCGCTGGCGGCGTCGTCGCCCCAAGTGGACTGCAGGCCGGCCGCAAACGCCTGGGTGAAGTCGCGGTTGACGGCAGGGTCCTCGCAGATCGATCCGTATAGGCGCGACCCCAGCGGGTTTGAGTAGACGTCAACCTGGGGACCGAGCTCGCAGCGCACGCCCGTGGCACGCCAGCCGCGGCCAAGCCACATGCCAGCCTTGCGCCAGACCTCCTTGTCCATAGCAGACGCCAGGCCCACGTTGGGAGGAATGTCAAAGAGCTGGTACTGGTCGGTTGAGTTGAGGTACGGAATGCCGTGCGGGTCGTTTGCCTCGCAGTACTGCTGCACCTCATTGATCCATGCGACGTCAGAGGCGTAGGACTCGATGTTTGACGCCAGGCGAGAAACGCCCGCGCGAGACCCGGCCTTCAGAAGCGCGTTCTTCTCCGACTTTACCGGATCGGGCTCCTGACCGGGAATTCCGGCCGCCTCGGTGCCGCCGTGGAACATGAGGAGAAGTGCCTCGTCGGACGAGAGCTCGTCGGCGAGGGCCTGGGCTCGGTCGTCGGTCGTCTGGCGCCAGTCCTCCCAAAGGCTCAGTTTGCCGTCTCCGTCCATGTCCTTGAAGGCATAGCCGTCGACCTGAATGATCTTTGCGGCGTCCATGACGCCCAGTACGGCACCGCCGTCCTCGTTGGTCACGCGCGTCCAGCCGTCGCGAACCTCCTCGGAGGCGTACTTTGCGTTGACGCCCTCCTTGTCGGGCTCAATGGGGTACTTGTCTGCCGCCGGAACCACCAGCGGGTCCTTGGCGACCCCCTGCCCGGTGCCGGCGCAGCCAGCAAGCCCCACGAGACCAGCCGCGACGGCCGTTCCGGCCAAAAAGCCCCTTCTGGTAAGTGCCATGGTCCTCTCCTTCCACATGGACGCCCGACGACGGGCGCTTGATCTCTGTAGCCACGAGAATAGGGGCGTCTCTCCGCCTTGCCCTAACCCGTCGCTTTTGCGCCACATCCCGTTCCGGCGTTCGGTGAGGACGCTTGAGAACGCCAGGGGCATCTGATTGCATTGAGGTGCCCGACGCAACGGCATCACACAGTGACAGGAGAAGAGAATGTACAGGTTTCTGTCGGTCGAGGACGACGCAACTGAAGAGCGCGCCCTGGCCGGCTGCGTACGCAGATACGCACAAGAAAACGGCCTAGAAGCGAGGCTCGACTGGCACAGCAGGGTCACCGAGGCCGACCTGTCCCAGATACCAGGTCATTACGACCTCATATTCATGGACATCGACCTTCCTGGGGAAAGCGGCATGGACGCCGCCGCAACACTGCGCGGATTTGACAAGGTAACGCCCCTCGTCTTTGTCACCAACCTTGCGCGCTTCGCCGTGCGCGGGTACGAGGTCGACGCCCTCGATTTCATCGTGAAGCCCCTGGACTACGAGAACTTCTCGTTCCGAATGGATCGGATTATCCACCATGTCGAGCATAGGCCCACCCGCAAAATCGTGGTCAAGACTCCAAGCGGCAGCTTTCTCGTTGCCTCAAGCGACATCGAAAGCGTGATCGTGGGCGGCCACAGGCTCAGTTACCAAGTCCTCGGCTACGACGAGCCGCTCGTCTCGCGCGGGAGCATGAGGGACCTTGAGCGCGACCTTTCCGACGAGCGTTTCGTGCGCATCTCGAACGAGGCGCTCATCAACCCAGCGCGAGTCTCCCAGCTCCGGGCGGACTCCGTAAGGATGGAGTCCGGCGAATTGCTCTATTTCAGCCGCTCGCGCAAGAAAGCAGCACTTGAGGCAATGGCGCGGTTCTTGGGAGATGCCCGATGATGCCCGCCCTTCTCCATCTGGTCACGCTTCTGGAGACCGCAGCCCAGATTGCGATCTCAACGGCCGTCATCACATGGGACATGCCCAGAAGGCCGCAAGATGCGCGCACCCTGCTCGCCATTGCGGGCGCTCTTCTTGCCACCTGCCTCATGGGGATTGCGGGACTGGTTTTGCCCTGGCTGGGTGCGGAAAACGCCGCGGGGTCGCTGGTGACCTTCTCGCTCACGCTCACGTGCGTGGCTGTGCTCGTCCACGAGCTCATGGACATGAGCCTGGCATCGGCGTTGTTCTGCGCTTCGGCGGGGTTTCTCGTCCAGAACCTGGCCTCGAGCCTGGGCACGTCATTTCTGCTGTGCGCGGGACTTTGGGGGGCGGGAGCGATTACTCACCTTGCCATCTGGACGTCGTTTCTGCTCGTGTGCGTCGTCGTCCGTCACCTCTTCAGCCGTTACGTCCAGGGCGCGTCGGTGCCCGTCGTAGGGAGCCATACCGTTGCCGCTATGTGCCTTTTAGCCATAGCCGTGAGCATCTTGGACGACTCCCTCTTTTGGTCAGTCAGCTCGGACTTTGGCCTTACCCCTCGCTATCAGCTCGCAATGAGGGCCGTTCATATGGTCCTGGGGACATCGGTCCTGTTTATGGAGTTCGAAATGGTATTTAGAAAGAGCGCCCTCGAGGAGGTGAGGCGCCTCACATACCTGCTGGACGCCCAGCGGAGACAGTATGAGATCAGCCGTCAGACAATCGAGTCCGTCAACATAAAGGCCCATGACATTCGCCACCAGATCCGCCACCTGTTTGCCGGAAGCCCCGCAGGAGCCTCGATTGACCAGGGGTTTCTCGCCGAGATCACGCGCGAGGTCAACGTGTACGATGCGGTAGCGTACACCGGCAACGACGCCCTCGATGTCGTCCTGACCGAAAAGGGGCTCATCTGCGAGCGCGACGGAATCTCGCTCTCCCTCATTGCCGACGGCTCCGCCCTGGAGTTCATGTCCGCAGCCGACATCTATTCCTTCTTTGGGAACGCGTTGGACAACGCCATCGAAGCCGTACAGGCTAAGCGGGACGGCGTCCGCGCAATCTCAATTGACGTGCGGAGCCGACTTGGCGCGGTATGTGTCCACGTGGAGAACAGCTGCGCAGGCGAGGTTCACTTCGTTGACGGCCTGCCCCAGACCACAAAGCCCGACCACGAGAACCACGGCTTTGGGGTCAAGTCCATGAGGCTCATCGCCGAGAAGTACGGCGGCGTCCTCACCATGAACGCGCACGGCGGCACGTTCGAGCTTGACGCGCTCATTCCCCACCCACCGGCAACGTGAACAGCGCTACGTCCCCTGTTCACGTTCCTGAGGCAACCTTAGGCTGTGAACTCGCAGGCCTCCGGGTCGAAGCCGTCGCCTAGGCGCTGAGCGCAGAAATCGACGCACCACTGGCGCGAGAAGCCCTCGCAGCCTTCGGACTGGCGGATGGCGTTTTGGGCCGCGAGGTCCTCGGTGTAGTCGGCGAGGCGGTAGGTGGTCAGGCCGGGGCCGAACACCTTGTGCGTGATGAGCGGCGTGATGCCCGCCTCGGCGACCGTGCACTCCCCGCCCGAGAAATCGAGCGTCACGTGCCCGAGAGCTCCCACCATCGCGTCCATGCGGACCATCGTCGACACGAAGTTGCCGAGCGACCAGAACACCGCGACGCGCTTGCCGCCGGGCCCTTCTTTCCACTCGAAGGGCTGCACGACGTGCGGGTGGTTGCAGAACACGACATCGGCGCCGAGCTCGGCGAACCTGCCGGCCCAGTAGGTCTGCACGCCGTCTGGGCCCTCCGCGTACTCGGTCCCGCAGTGCGGCGCGCAGACGATCGCCTCGGCGCCGAGCTCGCGCGCGGCGGCGAAGTCGGCCTCGACGCGGGCCTCATCGAGCATGTTCACGCACCACGGGGCGTCCGCGGGCAGCGGGATGCCGTTGATCGTGGAGGTGTAGTTAAGAAGGGCGATCTTGTGGCCGCCACGCTCGATCATCGGGATGACGCGCGATGCCTCCTCGGTGTCAGCGATGCCCGCGACCACCATGTCCGGGTGGTTCGCGCGCCAGTACGAGAGGTCCGCCTCGATGCCGGCGAAGCCCATGTCCATCGAGTGGTTGGACGCGTGCAGGGCTACGTCGAAGCCCGCGGCGACCTCGGCGTCGCCAAACTCCTGGGGGCTGTTGAACGTCGGGAAGCCGGAGAACTCAAAGGCCGTTCCTCCGAGGATGGTCTCTTGGTCGAGCATCGCCACGTCAAGCGCCTCGATCGTCGGCTTGACCTGCTCGAAAACGCCGTCGTAGTTGCGCGTCCCGTCGGCGGCCTCGCCGGTCTTCCAAACCCAGGTGTGCACGAGGACGTCTCCGACCATGCCCAGCGTGACCTGCGCCTCTTTGCTTAGAGCGGCATCGGTCGCCGAGTCGTCGTAGGCACGGTCGAAGACCACCTCTTTGGCGGGAGCCTCCCCCACCGATGCTTGGCTCGGGGCGCAGCCGGCAAGAAGTGACGCGCCGGCGAGTGCGACGAAACCACGGCGGGAGAGGCTCTTCATTGGTGCTCCTTCGTGTGCGGAAGGCCGGAGGGCTTCTTTGTGCGGAATAGCTTAGGGCCCTGGATTAGAAGTCAGCGTTGCCCACGGTGCGCGGGTGCGGCAGGACGTCGCGGATGTTGTCCACGCCGGTGAGGTACATGACCAGGCGCTCGAAGCCGAGACCGAAGCCGGCGTGCTTGCAGCCGCCGTAACGGCGCAGGTCAAGGTAGAACTTGTACTGCTCCGGATCCATGCCGAGCTCCTTGATGCGGGACTCGAGCACGTCGAGGCGCTCCTCGCGCTGGGAGCCGCCGATGATCTCGCCGATGCCCGGGACCAGGCAGTCCGCAGCGGCGACGGTCTTGCCGTCGTCGTTCAGGCGCATGTAGAAGGCCTTGATGGCGGCCGGGTAGTCCGTGACGAAGGTCGGGCGGCGGAAGTGCTCCTCAGTGAGGAAGCGCTCGTGCTCGGTCTGCAGGTCGCAGCCCCACTCCACCGGGTACTCGAACTTTTTGCCGTCCTTCTGGGCGTCCTCGAGAATCTGGATGGCCTCGGTGTAGGTCACGCGCGCGAAGTCGGAGCTCGCCACGTGGTGCAGGCGCTCGAGCAGGCCCTTGTCGACGAACTTGTTGAAGAACTCCATCTCGTCGGGGCAGTGCTCGAGCACGTAGTTGATGGCGTACTTGAGCATATCCTCGGCGCAGGCCATGTCGCCGGCGAGGTCGCAGAAGGCGAGCTCGGGCTCAACCATCCAGAACTCGGCGGCGTGACGACGGGTGTTGGAGTTCTCGGCGCGGAAGGTCGGGCCGAAGGTGTAGACGTCGCCGAAGGCGAGCGCAAAGTTCTCGGCCTGGAGCTGGCCGGAGACGGTGAGGTTGGTCGCCTTGCCAAAGAAGTCCTGGCTGTAGTCGACGCTGCCGTCCTCGTTGCGCGGCGGGTTGGCGGGGTCGATGGTGGTCACGCGGAACATCTCGCCGGCGCCCTCGGCGTCCGACGCGGTGATGATCGGGGTGTTCACATAGACGAAGCCGCGCTCCTGGAAGAAGCTGTGGATGGCGAAGGCGGCCACGCTGCGAACGCGGAAGACGGCGCGGAAAAGGTTTGTGCGGCTGCGAAGGTGCTGCTGGGTGCGGAGGAACTCGCGCGTCTGGCGCTTCTTCTGCATCGGGTAGTCGGGAGCCGAGGTACCCTCGACCTCGATGGTCTCGGCCTGCAGCTCGAAGGGCTGCGGGCGGTCGGGGGTGAGCTCGAGCACGCCGGTAAAGACGAGCGCCGCGCCCACGGACTGGGCGATGACGCCGTCGTAGACCTCGTCGCCGAGGCGCTCGCGGTTGACGACGACCTGCAGGTCCTTGAAGCAGCTGCCGTCGTTCAAGGTAACGAAGCCGAAGTTCTTCATGTCGCGGATGGAGCGAACCCAGCCGGCGACGGTCACGGTCTGGCCGCCGAGCGCGTCGGCGTCCGCATAAAGACTTGCAATGGTGTTGCGATCCATGGGGCTCCCTTGGGATAACACTTTTTCTTGACCGCTCTACCGTACCCCAATAGCGCGCGAGCGGCTAGAATCTATGCAGCGCACGACCTCAACTACACCCCGAGCGGCAGGAGACATGATGGAAGATTACAAGCGCGAGTTCATCGACTTCATGGTCGAGAGCAACGTCCTCAAGTTCGGCGAGTTCACGCTCAAGAGCGGCCGCAAGTCGCCGTTCTTCATGAACGCCGGCGCCTATGTGACGGGCTACCAGCTCAAGAAGCTCGGCGAGTTCTACGCCCGCGCGATCCACGACAACTTCGGCGACGACTTCGACGTGCTCTTCGGGCCCGCCTACAAGGGCATCCCCCTGTCCGTCGTGACCGCCGTCGCGTTCCACGACCTCTACGGCAAGGAGGTCAAGTACTGCTCCGACCGCAAGGAGGCCAAGGACCACGGCGCCGACAAGGGCAACCTGCTCGGCTACCAACTGGCCGACGGCGACCGCGTGGTCATGGTCGAGGACGTGACCACCTCCGGCAAGTCCATCGACGAGACCTATCCCAAGGTCATAGCCGCCGCCGACGTCGAGGTCAAGGGCCTCATCGTCTCGCTCAACCGCATGGAGGTCGGCAAGGGCGGCAAGGTCACGGCCCAGCAGGAGATCCAGGAGAAGTACGGCTTCCCCGTGGCGAGCATCGTGAGCATGGCCGAGGTCGTCGAGGCGCTCGACGGCAGCCTCATCACCCCCGAGCTGCACGCCGCGATCGACGAGTACTACGCCCAGTACGGCGTGAAGTAGTCGCCGAGGGCGCGCCACGCGGGTGGTTTTGCCCGATTTCGCAAAAGTCGGTGTCTTAATCTGGGACCCCGGAGTATCGAGCTTGGTTTTGGCTGCGTTTGCCCAGTTGGGCGTGAGCCAAACCGCTCCGATACTCGGGGGTTCCGATTTAAGGCACCGACTTTTTGGGAAACGGCTCTGGAAACGCTCAGACGAAGGGAAGCTCGGTCCAATCCAGAAGGATTTCCGAGTGGAGAGCCGCCGAGGCGGCTGCCTCGCGCGGTGTTTTATCCCGATACGAGATCCCGCGAAGCTGCGCAATCGTCCGCGAAAGCGCCTCGAGGCGAATCGGGCATTTGATTTGCTCGTACGTGACGGGCAGAACCTTCATACCGAGGTACTCGAGAGCGGCCGTCCTGTCCGCATCCGAGAGGAAGCTCTGGCTGTTGTCGTGATACACGGCGCTCTGGCACTCGAGGTCGAGCCCATCCTCCCAGACGAGGTCGCCGTAGCAGCAGTCCCGCTGAGCAAGCGCCCGCGCGAAGTCCGGAAGCTGAATCCGTTTGTTGTGAACGAATCCGCCGTATCCCTCCCCGCCCAGACGCCTCGGGAGGCCGAGCAAGGTGCCGATCTTTGCCTCAAACGGAGATGCCGCACCCGCAGTCACCAGCTCGGCGGCCGCAGCAAGCCTCGCCCTTCCGCGGCGCGACTCCGATTTTTGGGCAAGTTCCAAGAGCTCATTTGGCGTGGTCAGCGGCCCGTGAGTCCACAGGTCGGTAAGGTTTCCCTTTGCATCGAAACACGGGGACCAGCCTCCGTATGAGGGAATCCCGCCCGCCGCCGCCCAACACTCGAGTAAGGACTTGAACGGCTCCGGGGTTTCATAGACCGAAAACGAACCGCAAAGCTCGGCGGCCAGCAGCACCGTTCTGCCAAGCGTCGCTCGAGCTGCCAGCTGCTGAAGCGTAAACGCCGGAGACGTCACCCAGAGCTCGTCGGAAATCGAGGCCTTGTGCCCAGTGGGCACGCCGCCCGTCCAAAGCCGCGTCTTGGTCGAAGACGATATGTGTTGATGACGCCGCTCGGCCACCAGGACGTCAACCGGAAAGTCGAGGCTCGGCGCAAGGTACATCGAGGCATCACGGATAGAGCGCGCCGTTTCGGCGGAGCCGCGCCACATGGTCCCGTTTTCCAAGCTCTTTTTGCAGAGGGGAATTCGCTCGGCCACCTCGGCGCGCAGGGACAAGAGCTCGTCGCGACCGATCAATCTGCTCAAGCACGGATCATCTTCTGGCGCCGCCGCCAGAAGTCGCAGAATTGGCGGAGTCCGCCAAAACAGAAACGCCGATATGTCGCAAATGATGGTCTCCATGGACGAATGCTACCATGCGCGGCCGTCCGGAGCTCTCTGGCTCAACGTTTGATTGCCGTTTTCCAAAAAGTCGGTGCCTTAATCTGGAACCCCCTGAGTATTGAGCTTGGTTTTGGCTGCGTTTGCCCAGTTGGGCGTGAGCCAAACCGCTCCGATACTCGGGGGTTCCGATTTAAGGCACCGACTTTTTGGAAAACGGCCCCGAGGGCCTTAAATGTCCAGGTGCAGCGTCTCGGCGATGAGGTCTGCCACGAGGTCGTCATCGGCGTCGGGGTGCTGGCGCAGATAGCCGATCAGGCCGAAGACCAGCAGGTAGAACGTCTCGTACACGTGCGTAATCTCGACCTTGTGGAAGCGCGCGTACTCCTCCGCGGTCGTATCGGCCAGATAACGGGCGACCGCCTCCGAGGCGCGGCGCAGGAACTGCAGGTAGAGCGAGGCGTTCTCGTCCTTAAGGAGGAGCTCTCGGAAAGCATCGCGCTCAAAGAGCTGCGTGCGCAGGAGCCTGACGCAACCGCGCAGCGAGCCGGCCACGTCCAGATGGGTGCGCGACTCGTTCCACTCGCGCACGGCCTGGATGAAGCCGTCGGCGTAGCGGTCGAGTATGGCATCGGTGACGTCTTCCTTGCGATTGAAATAGTGATAAAAGAGGCTGCGGGTGATTCCCGCCGCCTCAGTGATGTCCTTGACCGACGTGCGCTCAATGCCCTTGCGCTCATAGAGCTCAAGAGCGGCTCGAACGATCTGCTCGCGGCGAACCGCCGCGGTCGGCGTCGACTCCATTTAAATTACCTCCCACGAGTCTCCTGACGCTGCGTCAATCAAAGTACTCGCAATGGGAGGCGGAGGCGCCGACCGCTCGGCCAACGGCTAGATTCGGTCGACGAGTTCATCAATTTTCTTCGAAGCGAGGTGCCCCGCCGCCGGCGCGTAGTCGGGTGAGGGGTACCCCAGCGGGAACATGCCCACGAGGTCGTAGCCGGACATCTGCGGGAAAGCCTCCTGCAGCGCAGGCGCGTCGAAGCAGGCGACCCACGTGGTGCCCAGGCCCATATCGTGCGCCGCCAGCATGATGTGGGTGCCCACGATGCTCGCGTCCACATCGGCGAAGTTCGCGCCGTCGAACTTGCGGGTCCACGCCTCGTCACGCGCGGCCCCGAGCACGATCACAACCTTGGCGCCGAAGCCGAAGCGCGTGGTGGCGTTGAGCTTGGCGAGCGCCTCGGGATCGGTGACCACCCACGCGTGCCAGGGCTGCTTGTTCACGGCGGTGGGCGCCAGGCGCGCCGCCTCGAGGAGCGCGTCGATCTTTTGGGCCTCGACGGGCTGGTCGGTGAACTCGCGGCAGGAGTAGCGGTCGCGGGCGAGGGAAAGGAAATCGTTCATGGCAATGCTCCTCATCACTTGTAGGTGACGCAAACGGTGGGCGCCTCGCCGTTGACCGCGTTGCTGTTTGCCACCGAGTACAGGTAGCGGTGCATGGCGCGGCGCATAGCGAGGATGGCCGTCGCGCTGTCGGAGTCGCTCATCTCGCCGGTTTGGGCGGTGGTGGTGAAATTGACGTCCGTACCAGCGTAGAAGGCCTGGTTCTTGTCAGTATAGTCATAGAGCGTCCAGTCCGAGACCACGTGCCCGTCGTAGCCCCACTCGTCGCGCAGAAGCCCGGTGCACAGCGCCTCGCAGCCGCCCGCCCAGGTCGAGCCGATGTAGTTGTACGAGCTCATGACCGCCTTCGCGGCGCCCACCTCGTACTCCTTGCGCTCCCCTGTCACGTCGTCCAGGTACGGCACGCCGCCGCGGGCGCGCTTGACCACGATCTCGAACGGGCGCGCGTAGATCTCACGGATCGCCTGCTCGTTCGCCCACGTGAGCAGGTGCGCGCAGCGATTCGTGTCCTGGTCGTTCAGGCAGAAGTGCTTCATCTGCGAGTACACCCCGCACGAGAAGGCGCCCTCGACCTCGGCCGTCGCCAACGTGCCCGCAAGCAGCGGGTCTTCCGAGAAGTACTCGAAGTTCCTGCCGCCGAAGGGGCTGCGGTGGCAGTTCATGGCCGGCGCGCACCAGCCGCTCATGCCCGCAAGCAGCATCTCCTGCCCAATCGCCTCCGCCATCCTGCGCGCCAGGTCGGCGTCCCAGGTCTGCGCCAGCAGATACTCGCTGGGAAAACCGCAGTGGCCCTTATCGCTCACGTAGACCGAGATTCCCGCCGGGCCGTCGCCCTCGAAGGTCCGTGGCTTGCCCACCGACGGCACGGAATCCGACCCATAGGAGTGGTTGTTCAAGATGATGCTCATCACGTTGGGGTGCAACTGGTCAAGCAGCAGCTCCCACAGCGGGTCGTCCATGGGCCGCCCGCGCAGGTCGATGAGCGAGACGCCGTTCTTCTCGCGGGTCTTCGGCATCTCGTCGGCGGGGTTCACGTGCTCGGAGGCGTCGTACTCCGTAAGCGTAAGGTCGACCGACGCCGTCGTCTTGTCCTGCGCCGGCTCGGGGAAGGTTCCCGCGAAGTCCCCGCGCGCAAGCTGCGTGCAATAGGCCTCCATGTACGCCGTCACGTCTTCGAAGCGGTTCTTGACCGGGTTCCCCGTGGCCGAGTCGGTGTCAAAGGTCGCGCCGTCGAGGCGGACGTCCCTCGACGCCAGCTCCGTGTGGGAGTCGCTGCGCAGACTGATCCGATAGTCGCCTGCGTCGAGCACCCACGCCCCGCGCGAGACGTCCCAGCTCGCGAGGTCGCGCACGGCAAAGCGCAGCTCGAGCGACTCGGACTCGCCCGGCGCGAGCTCGCGGGTCTTCGCGAAGGCCACAAGCACGGCCGCGCTCTTCTCGATGCTTTTGCTCACGGGCGCCGTGGCGTAGAGCTGGACGACGTCGCGCCCCGCCACCTGGCCCGCGTTGGCAACCTCGACCTTGGCCACGAGCTCGTCCCCGTCGAGGGCGACGTCCTCGAGCCGCCGGTCAAACTCGGTGTACGAAAGCCCGAAGCCGAAGGGGAAGACAACCGCCGAGTCGTAGTCGAAGCCCGGGTAGTTCCCGGCGCGCGCCTCGGCGTCGGCGGTCTCGTAGTAGCGATACCCGACGTAGATGCCCTCTTCGTACTCGACGAAATGCGCGCCCGAGCCGATGGAGGTGTAGTAGTCCGTGACATCGGTGTAGGTGTGGTTCCCGAAGTTGTTGAAGCTCGGCGTGGCGGCGAAGTCGGCCGCCCACAGGTCGCAGGTGCGGCCGGAAGGGTTCACCTTGCCCGCGAGCACGTCGGCCACGGCACCGAGGCCGACGGTCCCCGGGAAGCCGATCTGCAGGATGGCATCCGCCTCGCAGGCGCCGCCGGGCTCCACCAGAGGGCCGACCTCCATCGAGGTGGCCACGTTGAGGAGCACGACCATCTTCGAGCACGCAGCCTTCACGGCGGCAAGAAGCTCGAGCTCCTCCCGGCAGAGCTCCAGCTGATGCTGGCCGGGCGCGTAGTTGGCGGTCTCGGCGTTGGGCACAAAGACGTCCGATACGCCGGACTCGAGGCTTTGCAGTAGGTTCTGGCTGAGGTCGGCGCCCTCGCCCGACGGGCGGCCGATGACGACCACGCCCACGGTGTCGGCAAGGCTCTGGACAACGGCCGACGGGTACGCCGACCAGGGGATCTCGCCCAGGTAATGCGATACGGTCTCGGGCTTGTCCAGGGCACCCACGACCGCGCGCGGGTAGTTGGGCGCCTGCTCGCAAAGCCAGTCGAAGGCGACGTCGTTTACCGAGAAGAACGCGCTGAGCGCTTCGCGCGCGTCGACGGCGTGGGTCTTGTCTATGAGGGCGGCGCCGGTGCCGCCCAGCACGGGCTCCGCGGCGCCGCGGCCGAGCAGCGAGACGTGCGCGTCCGCCGGGAGCGGCAGCACGCCGTCGTTCTTGAGCAGGACGATGCCTGACGCCTCGACCTCGCGCGCGACCTCCTCGGAGGCAAGGCGCGCCTCGTCGAAGCTCGCGTATTTGGGCACGTAGTAGGCGCTATCCCATCCGGAGGTGTCGGCGATGGGCTCGACGCCGGACACTGCACGGGCGGCCTCGTCGCCGACGCCCGCGCCACCCGCGGCCGAACAGCCCGCGATGCCAGCGGCGCCAGCGCCCAGAAGGCCCAGCGCGCCCAAGGCAAGGAGGTCTCTTCTCGTTATGTTCGCAAGGGCGCCGGCGGCCGTGCTCGGAGCAGCGCCCGCGCCCTTCTTTGCATGTACGCCCGTGCCCGCGCGAGAGCCCGTGCCCGCTGCCTTGGTCATGGTCGGCCTTTCTTCTTGCCAACAAATAGCCGTCGGGCCGGGTGCCGCCGCGGCGCCCGGCCCGTGCTAGGGAAGGCGACGGAGACGCACGGCGGCAGATTAAGGAAGGGAGGAAGGGAAGATCGTCAGCGCAGGGATTTGAGGCCGTGCACGACTCGCCGTCCGGTCCGCTCCATCGTTGGCCCTAGCATGCCCCATGCCGCCGCGAGCGCAGGGCTTCTCGTCGCAACCTGCACGTTTTGCGACATATGCGGCAGCGCTCCCCGGCGAACAGCGCTCGCCCGCATTAGAATGAAGACCGTTGAACCCGCGAAGAAAGGCACCCGCACCCCATGTCAGAAACCCTTGACGAGGGCCCGAACGGCACCGGCTCCCTCGGCCGCCTCATCCCCTGGCCCGACGAGGACACCTACCCCAACATCCCGGCCGACGAGGCGCTCGAGCTCTTCTTGGGCTGGGTCGAGTCGCGCGGCATCGAGCTGTGGCCCCACCAGGAGGAGGCGCTTCTGGACTTGGCCGCCGGCGACCACCTGATCTTAGGCACCCCCACCGGCTCCGGCAAGTCGATGGTCGCGCTCGGCCTCGCCTTCATGAGCGTGTGCACCGACCGCCGCTCCTACTACACCGCGCCCATCAAGGCCCTGGTCAGCGAGAAGTTCTTCGACTTCGTCGAGCTCTTCGGCAAGGAGAACGTCGGCATGATCACCGGCGACGCCTCCATCAACGCCGAGGCGCCCATCATCTGCTGCACGGCGGAGATCCTGGCCAACCAGGCCCTGCGCGAGGGCGAAAGCTGCGACGTTGGCTGCGTGGCCATGGACGAGTTCCACTTCTACGCCGACCCCGACCGCGGCTGGGCCTGGCAGGTCCCGCTGCTCACGCTGCCCCACGCGCAGTTCCTCCTCATGAGCGCCACGCTGGGCGACACCGCCGGCATCGAGCGCACCTTGGCCGACCACACCGACCGCGCCGTCGACGTGCTCGCCGACGCGCCGCGCCCGGTGCCGCTTTCCTACGAGTTCGTGGACACCGCGCTCGAGGGCACGGTCGAGCTCGCGCTGCGCGCGGGCGAGGCACCGCTCTACATCGTGCACTTCTCGCAGGACGCCGCCTTGAAGTCCGCCCAGGCGCTCGCCAGCTACGGCGTCTCCACCAAGGAGCAGCGCGAGGCCGTCAAGGACGCCATCAAGGGCACGCGCTTTACCACGACCTTCGGCAAGACCCTCCAGCGCCTGCTCGGCTGCGGCGTGGGCGTCCACCACGCCGGCATGCTGCCACGCTACCGCCTGCTCGTCGAGAAGCTCGCCCAGCAGGGGCTTCTTCCCGTGATCTGCGGCACCGACACACTCGGCGTGGGCATCAACGTGCCCATCCACACCGTCGTCTTGACGGCGCTCTCCAAGTTCGACGGCCGTCGCATGCGTCACCTGAACGCGCGCGAGTTCCACCAGATCGTGGGCCGCGCCGGCCGCTCGGGCTTCGACACCGAGGGCCGCGTGATCGCCGAGGCCACCGAGTACGACATCGAGAACGCGCGCGCCCTGGCCAAGGCCGGCGGCGACCCAAAGAAGGCCCGCAAGATCAAGACAAAGAAGCCCCCTGAGGGCTACGTCGGTTGGAACAAGCAGACCTTCGAGCGCCTGGAGGCCGCCGTGCCCGAGCCGCTGCGCCCGCGCATGAAGGTCAGCCACTCGATGGTGCTCGCCGAGGTCGAGCAGGGCGGCGACGCCATAGCGCGCGTGCACAAGCTCGTGGACGACTCCGCACAGCCCGATGGCGAGAAGCTCGCGCTCCACCAGCGCGCCGACGAGATCATGGCTACCCTCATGGACGCCGGCGTGGTCACGCGCGAGGAGGTCGCAGGCGAGGACGGCGCGCCACAGGTCGTCTACTCCACAACCGTCGATTTGCCCGACGACTTCGCGCTCGACCAGCCGCTCTCGCCCTTCTTGCTCGCGGCGCTCGAGCTGCTCGACCCCGAGAGCGACACCTACGCGCTCGACGTCATCAGCATGGCCGAGGCCACGCTCGAGGACCCGGGCCAGATTCTGCGCGCCCAGCAGCGCGCCGCGCGCGACCGCGCCATGGGCGAGATGAAGGCGGAGGGCATCGACTACGACGAGCGCCTCGAGCGCCTGCAGGAGGTCACCTGGCCCAAGCCCCTCGAGGAGCTGCTCGACGCCGCCTTCGCCGAGTACTGCGCCAAGGTCCCCTGGGCGAGCGACTTCGCGCTTTCGCCCAAGTCCGTCCTGCGCGACATGGTCGAGACGGCAAGCGACTTCAAGGAGTACGTGGGCCGCTACAACATCTCGCGCTCGGAGGGCACGCTTTTGCGCTACCTGTCGGAGGCCTACCGCGCGCTCGACCGCACCGTGCCGGCCGACAAGCGCGACGAGCGCCTCGAGGACATCGTGCGCTGGCTCGGTTTCGTCGTGCGCAGCGTCGACTCCTCGCTCGTCGACGAGTGGAGCGCCGCCGGCTCTGCCGAGGGCGTGGACGTGGCACCGCCCGAGGCGACCGACGAGGTCGTCCACGACCGCCGCGCCCTCACGCTGCTGGTAAGAAACGCGCTGTTTGCCCGCGTGCGCCTCGCCGCCTTCGGCGCGACCGACGAGCTCGGCGGCCTCGACGGCGAGTGGGGCTGGCGCAAGCCCGTGTGGGACCAGGCGCTCGCGCGCTTCTACGAGGAGCACGACGAGATCGTCCTCGACGGCGACGCGCGGTCGTCGGCCTACTACACGATCGACGAGTCCGACGAGCGCCGGGCGCGCGAGGACGGCGGCCACGTCTGGCACGTGCACCAGGTCTTCCGCGACTCCGACGACGACCGCGACTTCGGCATCTGGGCCGACGTCGATCTCGACGCCACGCAGGAGGAGGGCGCCGTCGTCTTCTCCAACTACCGCGTCGGCTTCGTCGACGACTAACCTCCACAATTTGGGCCAAAAGGGACGGGGTATTTTGTCCCAAATTGTGAAGACGTCCCACATCTTGGGACAAAATACCCCGTCCCTTTTGGCCCAAATCGTGGAGGCGCTTCTTGCCGGAGCGATGCGGCTGAATGGCGTAGGATTAATAATCCGATATTCGCCGCGAACGCAGGAGCGTAGATGTCAGACCAGCACGACCAGCAGGCAGATCCCGTCTTCGACCAGGAGCAGAAGCACCTCTCGGCGCTCTACGCCAAGCTCCTCCAGATGCGCGAGGACATCGCGGCCGACCTCGAGAGCAACCACGCCGGCGCGCGCCAGGACCTTCTGGACATGTCCGAGGAGGTCCGCCTGGACTTCGGCGGCGCGGACGAGACCATCGAGACCCTCGCGGCCATCGAAACCTTGAACGCCGTCATCGACGCCTACAACCAGTACCACGACTTCAACGTCGAGAAGCTCCGCCGCGTCATCCTGCTGCTCATGCAGCCCTACTTCGCCAAGGTCCGCCTGCAGATGCGCCCGGGCCGCCCCGCGCGCGACGTCTACATCGGCGCCGCCGGCATGACCGACGAGCACTCGATCCCGCTCGTCGTCGACTGGCGCAGCCCCGTGGCCGAAACCTACTACAACCAAGAGATGGGCGAGACCTCCTACGAGGTCGATGGAAAGAAGCGCACCGTCAACCTGGAGCTGCGCCGCCAGTTCGACATCGTCCGCGACCAGCTCAACATGTACTTCGACACCACCGTGGCCATCGAGGACTCGCTGCTTCTGGGCGCGCTCAAGCGCCACCACTCCGAGAAGCTCCAGGCCATCACCGCCACGATCCAGCGCGAGCAGAACACCATCGTGCGCCACGAGGACGTACCGGTCCTGCTGGTCAACGGCATCGCGGGCTCCGGAAAGACGTCCGTCCTGCTGCAGCGCATCGCGTTTTTGCTCTACCGCGAGCGCAAGACCCTCAACCCCGACCAGGTCTACCTCTTTACGCCGAACAACGTGTTCGAGCGCTACATCGACACCGTGCTGCCGTCCATGGGCGAGGCGAACCCGCAGGTCTTCACCTGGCGCGACTTCATCGAGGCGCAGGGCGCGGGCAACCGCGACGCCGGCGAGAAGACCGACCCGGCGCAGCTCGAGCGCATCGAGCGCGCCGTCGAGGGCCTTGCCATCGAGGCCGACGACGTGCGCGAGATCCGCGTGGACGACGCCGTGCTCCTCAAGGCCTCGCAGGTGGAGGGCGCCGTCCGCAAGTTCGAGCGCTTCGGCGCGGGGTCGCGCTTCTGCGCCCTCGTCAAAGACGAGCTCCACGACCGCTTGAACCGCCGCTTCGCGCAGATGGCAAAGGACGAGGAACTGCAGGAAGAAGTGCTCGGCTTCGACGTCGACGAGCAGGTCCAGTGGTTCGGCGAGACCGTGAGCCCCGAGAACGAGGACGCCTGCGCCGACCTCGCGCGCCGCTACGTCGAGCAGCGCTACGCGTCGGCGCACGACCGCATCGACGACCTCTCGTGGCTGCGCTTCGACCGCATCGGCATGCGCCTGCTCGGACAGCCCGCGCTTTCCGCGACCGAGTGGCTCTACCTGCGCCTTTGCATTACCGGCGCCGGCGACAAGGCCGCGCGCTACGTCATGGTCGACGAGGTCCAGGACTACACCGTGGCCCAGCTCATGGTGCTCGCACGCCACTTCTCGCGCGCGCACTTCCTGCTTCTGGGCGACGAGCACCAGGCGATCTTCGAGGGGACCGCGACGTTCGCGCAGATGCGCGAGGTGTTCGAGGGCACGCACGGCCAGGTCGAGGAGTGCCGCCTGCTCACGAGCTACCGCTCCTCGCCCGAGATCACGGCGATGTTCACGAGCCTGCTCGAGCCCGACGAGCAGTTGCGCCTAACCTCCGTGCACCGCGGCGGCGTCGCGCCCGTCGTGCGCGAGTTCGCGGCCGATGACGTGGACGGCTACGTCTCTGAGCTGCGGCGCATTGTCGAGGAAGCGCACAGCGAGGAAGGCCTCACCGCCATCGTGGCCGAGAGCGACCCGCGCTGCGGCTGGCTCGCCAAGCAGCTCGGCGACCGCGTCGAGGTGCTCGGCAAGGACTCCGACCTGCCGCGCGAGGGCGTCGTGCTGCTGCCGCTGCGCGTGGCCAAGGGCCTCGAGTTTGACCACGTGGTCATCCCCGACGCGCAGGCCGAGGTCTACCCCGACACGCCGCTCGCGCGCCGCCGCATGTACACGGCCATCAGCCGCGCCATGCACCGCGTGACCGTGCTGTCGCAGGGCGCGATGACGTCGCTTTTGGCGTAGGTCGGGCGGGACGGGGCGCCCTTCTTGCCGGGTCCTTCTTGCCGCGGGCGACGCGCTCAGGAATCGCGGGTTCCAGCCCTCGGACGCGCAGAAACCCCGGGTTCCAGCCCCGTTTTCTCCTCAAAACGCGGCTGAACTGCACCCCCAAATTTGGACCGTGAAATAAAAGTCCGGGTTCGGGAGGTGCAGTTTGTTTTGAAATGGCA
>CAKUIF010000009.1 GCA_934660915.1 uncultured Olsenella sp.
GCGCCGGGCTCGCCCGCTCGCGGCGGACGCTCGCGCGTCCGCTTTTTCGCTCGCGCCCTCTCGGGTTCGAGCCCATGGCTCCCCGCCGTAAAAGAAAAAAGCCCCATTGCCGGGGCTTAGTATTCTCTGGTGCGCCCAGGGGGGCTCCGCGTCCCCGCTTCGCGGGTCCGCCCTTGCTCGCCCGGCTTGCGCCGGGCTCGCCCGCTCGCGGCGGACGCTCGCGCGTCCGCTTTTTCGCTCGCGCCCTCTCGGGTTCGAGCCCATGACTCCCCGTCGTAAATGAAAAAAGGCCCCTTGGCTGGGGCCTTGTGGATTTCTGGTGCGCCCAGGGGGGCTCGAACCCTCGACCTTCTGCTCCGGAGGCAGACGCTCTAATCCGCTGAGCTATGGGCGCAGTGCGAGTGGAAGTATAGCGCAAGGTTGGAGAAAACCTCAACGCAGGGTTACGACTTCGTAAGGTTGGGCACTATACCTTTATATGTTTCGCCCTTGCGATAATATTGACCGAGCAACAGTTAACACTTTTGGCCGTTTTGCAAAATGCCCCGGCCTTCTTATTTGCTAGGAGCTGCATGTCAGATATGAATAGCGAGCTGCATGGCCTCTCTTCCGAGGAGGTTGCGGCGCGTGTTGCCGACGGCCGCGTGAACCACGATACCGACGTCAAGACCAAATCAATCTGGCAGATTTTCGCCACTCATGCCTTTACGCTCTTCAACGCCGTCAATATCGCCATGGCGGCCCTCATTTTCTTTACCGGCGAGTATCGGAACATGCTGTTTCTCACCATCGTGGGCGCCAATCTCGTCATCGGCGTGTTCCAAGAGATCCGCGCGAAGCGCATGGTCGATAAGCTGACCCTCATCACGCAGAAGCAGGTCACGGTGATCCGTGGCGGCGCCGAGTTGGCCATTGCGCCCTCGGAGCTCGTTCTCGACGACCTCATGCGCCTTTCCCACGGCGATCAGGTCCCCGCAGACAGCGAGGTTGTGGAGGGCAATGTCTATTGCGACGAGTCCCTGCTCACGGGAGAGTCCATTCCGGTGGCCAAGGCCCCCGGCTCCGAGTTGTTCTCGGGCAGCTTCATCGAGAGCGGCAGCCTCGTGGCTCGCGTGACCAAGGTCGGTCGCGACGGTTACGCCGCAAAGATCAATGCCGAGGCCAAATACGTCAAGGACGTCAAGTCCGAGATTCTCGCAACCTTGAAGGCGATCATCCGCCTGGGAACCGAGCTTCTGATTCCCCTCGGAATCGGCCTCTTCCTCCGCACTGTGTTCATGGAGTCGGCATCCATCGAGAGCGCCATTCTCACGACCACATCCGCGGTCCTTGGAATGATTCCGCAGGGCCTCGTGCTCCTCACCTCTACCGTGCTCGCCATCGCGACGACTCGTCTGGGCAGCCGCGGGGTCCTCGTTCAGCAGTCCTACTGCGTTGAGACCCTCGCCCGTGTCGACACCCTGTGCCTCGACAAGACGGGCACCATCACCTCCGGCGAGATGGAGGTGGCCCACGTTCGGAGCGCCGCCGGAATCGATAATAGGCGTGCCGTCTCGGCCTTTACCGCTATCGCCAGGGCAAACTGCTCCGATGTCAACGAGACCGCTAAGGCGCTTCTTGCCTTTGGAGAAGGCTCCGACGCGCAGGATGTCCCCGTGGCGGCCCGCGCCGTGGCCTTCAGCTCCTCTCGCAAGTACTCCGGCTGCGTCCTTAAGGACGGCCGGGGCCTCGTCATGGGCGCGGCGCAGTTCGTGCTGGGGGAGGAGCGCATGGCCGAGGCCGACGCGCTTTGCGAGGGCTTCGATGACATCGAGCGCCGAATGGTCGTCTGCGAGTGCGACGGCTTCACCGACCAGGACGTAATCATCGGTTCGCCGACGCTTTTGGCGTGCGTCGGCATCCGCGACAAGATTCGCGACACCGCTCGCCAGACAATGGAGTACTTCCTCGAGCAGGGGGTCGAGCTCCGTGTGATTTCCGGTGACGACCCGCGCACGGTTTCCGCCATCGCGCGCCTTGCCGGCGTCCCCGGAGCCGAGCGCTATGTCGACGCCTCCAAGCTCGATACCCCCGAGAAGCTCGACGCCGCCGTCGAAGAGGCCCGCGTTTTCGGGCGCGTTACCCCTCAGCAGAAGCGCGAGCTCGTCGACGCCCTGCATCGACGCGGCCGCACGGTGGCGATGACCGGCGACGGCGTAAACGACGTTCTGGCCCTTCGCGAGGCCGACTGCTCGATCTCGATGGCCTCGGGGTCGGCCGCGGCCCGCAACGTCTCGGAGATCGTCCTCGCGGACAACGATTTCGCGCACATGCCCGAAGTCGTCGCCGAGGGCCGCCGCTCGATCAACAACCTCCAGCGTTCGGCGTCCCTCTTCCTCGTCAAGACGGTCTTCGCGGCGGTGCTCGCGCTTATCTGCATCGTTCTCCCGCCGTATCCCTTCATCCCGATCCAGATGTCGCTCATCTCGACGACCGTCATCGGCATTCCGTCGTTCGTGCTCGCGCTCGAGCCGAATAAAGAGCGCGTCAAGGGCAACTTCCTCGTCAACGTGCTGTCGCGTTCGCTTCCCGCCTCCGGCGCGATCATTGTTTTCCTTCTATTTGAGCTCGTGCTGGGCCGTTTCCTCGGCCACGAGTTCGATGAGATCTCGACCGTGTGCATGATCATCACGATCGTTGTGGGCCTGGCCCTCATCTTCCGCATCTCCCAGCCGCTGACCGCCTTGCGAAAGCTCCTGCTTGTGAGCATGGCCGTGCTTGTTGTTCTCGCGTGCACGGTGTGCGGGTCCTTCTTCCACGTCGTCGCGCTTCCCTTCGACGTCGCGGTCGCGACCGTCGTGTTCTGCGTCCTCGCCGTCCTTCTCTTTGAGCGGTTCTCAACGGGGTTCGAGCGCAACGCCGACTCCAACAGGCTCCTCCTCGCCGCCGTCGAGAGGATCGAGGGGGGCGTTCCCGCGTCTCGTTTTGCGAAGCCGAGGAAGTAGCCTTGGGTCTGTGTGGTTTTTGGCTCCGGTGCCATGGCCGCACCCCGCTCGGGTAGGCTTTTTTCGTTTAGACGTCCCGCGAGCAACCGAAAGGTCGCCTCTTGATCTGCCCTAGTTGCCATAGCGAGGTTCCCGACGGGAGCTTCGAGTGCCCGTACTGCGGCGAGCCGCTTTGTGCCACGCAGAAGATCAATCTCGACCAGATTTCCTGGTGCCCGGTCTGCGGCGCCCTTGTGCCGGCTGGCCAGGCTACTTGCCCCAAATGCTCATCCCCCATGCCCGGCGTCCACGCGGCAAGAAGCGCGAAGAAGCCCGAGCCCGAGGCCGATTCCGAGCCTGCGCGTCCTGCGCCGGGGCTTGAGAGCGCCATCCCGCCGACAGGACCGGACAGCTTCACCGCCTCGTCGGCGCCCGACGTGCTCCCCAGGTTCAAGCAGTTCATCGTTGCCGCGGGCGCCGCCGTTTTAATCGTCGGCGGAACCGCGCTCGCCATCACGCACCCCTGGGACCCAAACGCGAACGACATTTCCGCGAAGCTGCCCTTCGACACCTCGCGGGCGGGCTCTCCCGGCAAAATCGAGTCCCTCGATTCGCAGGACAAGTCGGCCTCGGCGAATAAGGACGAGTCGCAAGACCCCATCTACGACTCGCTCATGTCGGATTACGAATCCCTGGTCTCCTGCGCCGAGCGGGTTGACGCGAGCGAGGCCACGCTTGCGGATAAGGGCGTGTCCGGAACGGACGAGGAGCGCTCCCAGGGCTCGTCTGACGCCTGGGCTGTTTCCATCGAGGTCTCAAACACCATCAGCTCGCTCGGCTCGACCTCCGACGGCGCCGGAGCCTATGCTGAGACCATCAGCAACTTGAAGACGCTCGGCAACTGGCTGCGCAACCGCTGCGACGCGCTCACCTCCGCTTGGGACATGGCGTGCGATTCCTCCGACCCCGCCGCCAACAAGGACCAGATCTTAGGAAAGATCTCCGGCAACTCGGCCTATAAGGATTTGTTCGATCAAAACGTCGAGGGCTGGAAACCCTCGCCGGCGACCTCCTAAAGCTGCCGTTCGTCTACCGATTGTGTGAAACGCTGCGGCTACTGGTATCATCGGATAATTGACCGAAGGGTGCGTCTGCGCCCTGTTTTGACGACAAGCGAGGAGAGACCATGGGATTTTTCGGAGATCCGCTCTATACCCCCGCATATGAGGTGGCGGGCGACGAGCTCGCCGTTTTCGATACGAGCAAGGGCGTTATCCGCGTCCGCCTCGACGGCGAGGGAGCCCCTGTGCACGTTGCGAATTTCTGCGAGCTCGCGGAGTCCGGCTTCTACGACGACCTCAAGTTCCACCGTTTCGTCCCCGGCTTCGTTATCCAGGGCGGCTGCCCCAACACTCGCGAGATGTCCCCCTCCGAGGTCGCGTCCGGCGCCGTGGGCCCCGACGGCCATCCCGGCACGGGCGGCCCCGGTTACAGCATCAAGGAGGAGTTCACCTCGAACCCGCGCAATTCCCACGACGACGGCGCCCTTGCCATGGCGCGCTCGTCCGACCCCAATTCCGCAGGCTCTCAGTTCTACTTCTGTCTTGGTCCTCAGCACGCCCTCGATCGCGACTACACCGTCTTTGGCCAGACTGTCGAGGGAATGGACGTCATCTCCCAGCTTCGCGCCGGCGACGTCATCAACTCGATCAGGATTGAGCACGTCGCCTAGCGGCGCCATTTCTTGGAGGAACCCATGAATCAACAGGCTTACGATGCCGGAAAAGCCGCCTATCAGTCCGGTGATTGGCTGAAGGCAGTCGCCTCGCTCTCTGACGCGAAGGAGCCCGGCGAGGTTAACGGCGCCGTAGATCACCTCATCGGCAACGCGTACATGAAGCTTGGACGCTACGAGTCCGCCGCCGATGCGTATGCGAGCGCCCTTTCCGACACCGCCTACGGCAAGGTCGGCGCCCTTTCCTGCAACCGCGGCCGCGCGCTTCTCGCGGCCGGTCGCGCCCAGGAGGCCGTGCAGGCCCTCACGACCGCCGTCCAGGATGCCTCTTACTCCACGCCTTACAAGGCTTACCTTGCGCTTGGCCGCGCTTACGAGGCTTCCGGCGATGTTCGAAACGCCGGAATCGCGTATCGCTCCGCCGCCATCGACGAGAACAACCCCGCCCCTGCCGGCGCGCTTTCCGACCTCGGCAGCTGCTTCATGCGCCTTGGCCGCCCGGTTGATGCCGTCGAGGCCTACCGCACCGCCCTCGACTTCACCACTCCGCTCGAGGATCAGTCCAGGGTCTACTGCGATCTCGGCCTTGCCTATGTTGCCGCAAACCGCATGCCCGAGGCCGTCGACGCCTTCACGCACGCCACGAGCGACCCCTCGTTCGTCATGAGCCCGGAGGCCCAGGCCTCCTTCGACGCTGCCCGCAAGGCCATCGCCGTCGCTGCCGCCAAGCAGCAGCAGTCTGGCTCTGCCCCCTCGGACACCGACGCCTTCCTCGCCGCCGCAGGCTACGGCGCCGAGGTGGACCCGCTTGATCCCACGGGCGCATCCGGCCAGCTCATCCCTTCCGCCGAGGACACCGGCTTTTTCTCTGTCACCGAGGAGGAGCTCGTCGCCCAGGACAAGAAGGACCGTAAGGTCAAGCGCAAGCACAAGCACCGCGGCCTGAAGGTCTTCCTCTTTATCCTTATCCTTCTTGCCCTCATCGGCGGAGGCGCGGCCTTCGCGTACACGCAGGGCTTTGGCTGGCCGACCCAGGAGTCGGTGGCCGAGTCTCTCTTCCAGGCAAAGACCGACGGAACCGAGATCAGCCGTTATATCGCTCCTTCCGCCTCCGCTCAGGCCCAGGCCATATCCGACACCCTTCCTGTCGGGGCCCAGGCCACGGTAGACGGTGTCGACCGCTCCATGAACGAGACCACCGTCCACGTCGTTGCCAAGCTTTCCGGCGGCGGCGAGCAGCAGTACACCGTTAATATGGTCAGGGACGGCATTTCTTGGAAGGTCGTCTCGGTCGACACCGAGTACTCCTCCCAGACCGGCAACAACTAACGCACGAAGACACGTAAGGCAAAGGAACCGGATGTCTCTCTTCGATTCATTGTTCGGCGAATACGGCGGGGACCTCGCCATCGACCTCGGCACGGCAAACACGCTCGTCGCCGTGCGAGGTCAGGGCATTGTCATCAACGAGCCCTCTGTCGTCGCCATCGACAAGAGCGAAAGCCGCGTGCTGGCCGTCGGCGCCGACGCAAAGCGCATGATCGGCCGCACGCCCGGCTCGATCATCGCCGAGCGCCCGCTCAAGGACGGCGTTATCGCGGATTTCGACGTCACCGAGGTCATGCTCCGGTACTTCATCGAGAAGGCCCGCGAGCGCCGTTATCCTTGGAGCCCGAGGCCCCGTGTCGTCGTGTGCGTCCCCTCCGGCGTCACTTCCGTCGAGAAGCGCGCCGTCTTTGAGGCGACGATTCAGGCCGGCGCCCGTCAGGCGTACCTCATCGAGGAGCCGATGGCCGCCGCCATCGGCGCCGATCTGCCGATCGAGGACCCGACCGGTTCCATGGTCGTCGACATCGGCGGCGGCACCACCGAGGTCGCCGTCATCTCCATGGGCGGCATCGTCGTGTCGCAGTCCATAAGGACCGCCGGCGACGAGTTCGACCAAACTATCCTCCAGCACGTTCGCGATGCGTACAATCTCTCGATTGGCGAGCGCACCGCCGAGGACATCAAGATCAAGGTCGGCTCTGCGGCGCCTCTGACCGAGGAGCTCGATGTCGAGGTCAACGGCCGCGACGTCATGAGCGGCCTGCCCAAGACCGTGCGCATCGAGAGCGAGGAGATCCGCCGCGCGCTCAACCGCCCGCTTGACGAGGTGACCAAGGCGGTCAAGGACGCCCTTGACGTCACGCCTCCCGACCTTGCTTCCGACCTTATGTACTACGGCATCCTCCTCACCGGCGGCGGCGGACTTCTCCGCGGTCTTGACCAGCGCCTTCGCGAAGAGACCGGCGTTCCCGTGAACGTGAGCCCCACCGCTCTCGAGAACGTCGTCAACGGCTGCGCAAAGGTGCTCGAGGCCAACGCCTTGTCTGGCGGATTTGTCCAGAGCACAGGCCAGTAGGCGTGTCAAAACCCGGTTTTGGCCGTGCCCACGGCCCTTCCATCGGCAACAACTCAAACAATTCCGGGGTGCGGCAGCTGCTTGTGTGCGGCTTCATATCGCTCGTGCTCTTTACGGCCAGTTGCCGGATGGGCTCGGCGGGCCCGCTTGAGGCGGCGCGCGGCGTCTTTGGTTTCGTGACCTCACCGGTGCGCTATATAGGCGCCACGGTGAGCGTCCCGTTCCAGGGTCTCGGGAACATCTTTGCCAATCTGACGTCCGACCAGGAGACGCTCTCCGAGCTCAAGGCCGAGAACGAGAGGCTTCAGGCAAGAAACGCCGAGCTTGAGGAGTCTGAGCAGACGGCGAAAAGGCTCCAGGACCTTTTGAACCTTCAGGATTCATACAGCCTTCAGTCGACGGGGGCCCGCATCATCTCAGGCTCCACCGATTCGTGGACCTCGAGCGTCACCATCAATATGGGGTCGGCCTCGGGGCTTACGGTGGGCATGCCCGTCATGGCCTCCAACGGCGTTATCGGGCAGATTACCGAGTGCGGTGCCACCACCTCGACCGTGAGGCTCATTACCGATGAGAACTCGTCCGTCTCGGCGATGATTCAGTCGAGCCGCGCCCAGGGCATGCTTGTCGGCTCCGCAACCGGCCAGCTCACGCTCGATATGATCGCGACCGACCAGACTGTCAACGTCGGCGACGTCGTCGTTACAAGCGGCTTGGGCGGCGTGTTCCCCAAGGGGTTGCCTCTTGGCAAGGTCACCAACGTCGAGAGCACTCCCGGATCTCTGTACCTCGAGATCACCGTTGAGGCCTTTGCGAGCACGGAGAATTTCGAGGAGGTCATCGTCATCACCTCCCTGACCGAGGGGCAGAGCGCGACGGCAGAGGATATCGCTGAGGCGGATAGGCAGGAGTCCGGCGGGTCCGCTTCGGCGTCCGGGTCCTCTTCGGTTTCCGACGACCAAGATTCCGACGCCTCCGCTTCCGCTGGCGGCTCCGGAGACGATTCCACGTCCGAGTAGGGGAGGGACAATGCAGATAGCCGACAAGAGCCACGATACCAAGGGCATGGTCACGCTCGCGGGGATTTGCGCAGTGCTTCAGCTCGCCCTCTCGCCCAATCTCGCCATCGGAAACGGGCACCCCAACTTCGCGCTCGTTTTCTGCGCGTGCATCGCCTTGTCGCGCGGCGGCGCTCAGGGTGTCGTCGCCGGTTTCGTGGCAGGGCTGTTCTTCGATCTTTCGAGCACCGGCCCCATTGGCCTCATGGCGCTTCTGCTTACCATTGCCTCCTACGTCCTTGGCTCCGAGCAGCGAAACCGAATGGCTGGAGACTTCGCCGCAAGCGTCGCCATCTTCTCGGTTTCGTCGCTCGCCGTCTCGGTCGCGTACTCGATCGCCATGCTGCTTGTCGGCAGCGCCAACTCGATCATCGACGCCGTCATTTTCCGTTCGGTTCCCACGACGTTCCTTTCCATCGTCGCATTCATCCCCTTCGCTTATTTCTTCTCGCGCGTGAAGGCCTCGTCGCTTTCCGGCGGGCACTTCTCCCGCAGGGGAATCTAGGGGGAGCTATGGACTTCTCCCACGTTATCTTCGCCGTGTGCATTGTGCTCGCGGTTCTTCTTATTTTGCTTTTCCTTGTGTTCGGGCGGTCTGAGGCCGCCTACACCTTTGACATCGGCGGGGGCTCTCCGAGGGCTTCGGGCGGGCGCGACGAGTCCGCCGAGACGACGTTCTCGTCGAGGCTCATGGGCTTCGGGGTCTTCATCGGAGGCGTGTTCTGTGCCCTTCTTGCCCGGCTGTGGTCCATGCAGCTCGTCTCGAGCGACGAGTACGCGAAGGAGGCGGAGTCCAACCGCACCCGCACCGTCACGACCTCGGCTCCGCGCGGGCGCATTCTCGACCGCCACGGCGTGGAGATCGTCACCAACCGATCGAGCCTGACGGTGGTCGCCGAGTCCGATGTCGCTGACGACGAGGTCGAGCTGCAGCTTTTGGGCAATTTGATCGGCATGCCGCGTCAGGCCGTGTATCGCAAGGTAATAGACACCTCCGAGGGCGCCCAGAGCGCCCGCACCGTCGCCACGGACGTTTCCCGCCGTGTCGTCGCTTATCTTGGCGAGCACCCGTCTACTTTTAGCGGCATCTCCGTGCAGCAGCGCTCTCAGAGGGCCTATCCCCAGGGTTCGCTCGCGGCGCACGTTGTCGGCTATACCGGAACCGTGACGAGCGAGCAGCTCGAGTCGAGCGCGGACGACGAGGACTCGGTCCAGTACAAGTCCGGCGACATCGTCGGCCAGTCCGGCGTCGAGGCGGTCTACGAGAGCGTCTTGCAGGGAATTCGCGGTGAGCAGACCGTCTACGTCGACTCCAACGGAAAGATCCTGCAGTCCTCAACAAAGATCGACCCCCAAAGCGGCAGCGATGTCGTCCTTACCATCGACATCGATATCCAGCGCGCGGCCGAGGAGTCCCTCCAGAAGATCCTGAAACAGCTCAAGGACAAGGAGAAGAACCCGGCGGGCGGAAGCGTGGTGTGCCTTGACTGCACGAACGGCGAGGTCCTCGCCATGGCGAGCGCCCCGACCTTCTCGCCATCCATCTTCGTCGGCGGAATCGCCAACTCCGACTGGGACAACCTCACCAACGAGTCCTCGCACTACCCGCTGCTCAACCGCGCGATATCGGGTCAGTACCCCTGCGCCTCGACGATCAAGCCCTTCACGGCCTTCGCCGCCCTCGAGAACGGCATCGCGACCTCGGATTCCGGCTATTACTGCAACGGCTGGTGGACAGGCTTCGGCGATGCCTACGGCATGTGGTGCTACAACCATGACGGCCACGGCGGCATGAACCTCCAGAGCGGCATCACCTACTCCTGCGACGTCGTCTTCTACGAGATTGGCAAGGGTTTTTCCAACTCGAGCAACAAAGAGGGCATGCAGGAGACATTCCGTGAATACGGCCTCGGCTCCGTCACCGGCATCGACCTGCCGAGCGAGGCCGCCGGCCGCGTGCCCGACGCGGAGTGGAAGTGGAACTACTTCACCAACGTCCCGGACGCCGAGCGCGAGTGGCACCCGGGCGACTACTGCAACATCGCCATCGGCCAGGGCGACATGCTCGTGACCTGCCTCCAGATGGCAAACGCGTACACGAGCATCGCTAACCGCGGACCGATGTACAAGCCCCATGTTCTCAAGAGCGTGAAGAGCGGGATCGGCTCGGGAACCGTCATCGACTACAACGTCTCGCAGACGGCAAACATCGAGGAGACGGACTCTGATCGCACCCTCGTGGAGAACGGCCTTTCGGGCGTCATCTACGAGGAGAGCGAGAGCCAGGCGGCCCACTGGACCAACCTCGACGTCAAGGTCGCGGGAAAGACGGGCACCGGCGAGCAAACCGCTGTCGAGCGCAATATCTGCTGGATGGTCGCCTATGCTCCCGCCGACGATCCCAAGTACGTCGTTGCCGCCAACGTCGACGGCGGAGACTGGGGCTCGACCACGGCCATGCTCGTCGTGCGCGACGTGTTCGGCCAGATATTCGGCCAGCCCGACACCGCCACCACCGTTTCCGACACGACCGACTAGCCAGGAGGCGAAGACTGCATGGCAATAAGCTCGATGACCGGCCTCGGTACCGCCTCCGGCGGCCTGATGGATAGAATCGCCGGAAAGATGTCCGGCAGGGCTGAGCGAGGGGCTAAGGTGAGGGGCAAGACCGGCCCGCTTGCCGACCTCTATCTGTCGCAGCTCATCCCCGCCGCCCTTCTTGTCATCGTTGGCGTGGTGACCATCTGGTCCGCCTCGCTGACCATCGCGGAGGCGCGCTTCACGAGCCACCTTGTGGGCATCGCGCTCGGCGCCGTCTTTGCCGCGCTCGTGTGGCGATACGACACCCGCGCTCTCTCCGGCATGGTCACGGTCCTGCTTGTGCTCGACTGTTTCCTCATGATCATGCCTCACCTGCCCGGCCTCGGCGTCGAGGCAAAGGGCATGACCGGCTGGGTCCAGCTCCCCTTTATTCACCTTCGCTTTCAGCCCTCGGAGCCCGCCAAGCTCGTGACGATCTTCCTCATGGCCGGCGCAAGCGCCCAGTACAACGGAAAGATCGAGACCTTCACCGACTACGCGAAGCTCTGCGGGACGCTGCTTCTGCCCCTTGGGCTCCTCGTTGTGACTGACCTCGGCACCGGCCTCGTCATTCTTTTTGCGGGCGCCGCCATCATCATCTGCTCGGGCGCTCCCTCAAAGTGGGTGGTGCCCACCATCGGCCTCATCGTCGCCACCGTCGCGCTGGTGGTTTGGTCCTCGATGACGGATGGGCTGCCCCACATTCTCAAGGACTACCAGCTTAAGCGCCTTATCGTGTTCGTAGACGAGGCGGCTGACCCCTCCGGTTACGGCTATAACCTGAGGCAGGCGAAGATAGCCGTCGGCTCCGGGGGGCTTCTTGGCAAGGGAATCGGAAACGCTTCGCAGGCCGGCTCCGGCTTTCTGCCCGAGGCGCATACGGACTTCGTGTTCGCTCTCTTTGCCGAGCAGTTCGGTTTTGTGGGCTCCGTTGTCCTTCTTGGCCTGTTCGCTTGGATGATTCTGGCTACGCTGCTTCTTGCCGTGAGGATCGACAACCCGTTCAGCAAGATGGTCCTCGTCGGCTGCTGCGGCATGTGGACCTTCCAGGTTCTTGAGAACATCGGTATGTGCATCGGCATCATGCCTATCACGGGCATCCCGCTTCCATTTATCAGTTTCGGCTCGTCCTCGATGGTTTCCCAGCTCATCGCGGTCGGGATGGTCCAGTCCGTCTGGCGACACCGCCAGAAGGCCGCCTAACAGGTACGAAGGGGTTCATATGGCGAAGGCCGCACATAGCACAAAGAAGGGCGGCGCGTCCTTCTCTATCTCCGGGCTCATCGATGTCCTCGCCTCCGGCAGGGAGAGTCTCGATGCCATGGAGGACGAGGTGCGCATTCGCGTCCATGTGGGATCGGAGTGCCCGCGTGAGCTCGTCCTCGCCGCCAAGGAGGCTCTTTCGGCGCAACGCGCCGGGGGAGTGGTCGAGGTCATGGGCCTCTCTATGCCTGTTGTGAGCGCCGCCGCTCCCGACGCTGCCGTTGTTCTCGCCGGCGCTCACGAGCCGGGGCTTCGCTCTGTGCTGGGCGCCTACCTAGCCGAGAGCGTTCCGTGCGCCCTTGTGGTGGAGACGCTCCTGGACACCTCGAACCTCGACGAGGAGGGCAGCGCCGGCCTCGGCCTCGTCTGCGCGTCCGACGCCGAGGCCCTGGGGCAGAAGCTCTCTGAATGGCTGACGGGCGTCGTCTCCAACCCCATCGCGCTCGCGGCGAACTTCCTCTTCTGCCGCGACGCCGCGGTGAATCGCCTTGCTGCCCGCTGCGCCGCCGAGAACGCCGCCGTCGGGGCCATCTCGCTTATCCCCGGCTCTGACTACCCGATCATGTGCGCGAACCAGGCGAAGCTCGCGCTCGACATCGCCGCCTGCTACGGCAACGGCATTGAGCTTTCCCGTGCCCTCGAGGTCGCCGGCGTCTTCGGCGCGGGGCTCGCGTACCGCGGCGTAGCGCGCGCCGCCGCGGGCTTCGTCCCGGGCCTCGGCTTCGCGCTCAAGGCGGCCATGGGCTACGCGGGCACCGTCGCCACCGCCAAGGCGGTCCAGGCGCGCTTCTCGCTTACGTCAAAACCCGCAAAGAAGAGCGCGGGGGAGCGCGGGGGCGCCAGGGAGCGCGAAGGATGCCTACGCCCTGCGCCTCTGCAGGAGACCATTGCCCCCGTCAACGATGCCGGCATCGATCAGCCCTATGTCCTTATCTCCGAAGACCATAGCAAGGAGGACCCCGAGTGAGGGCCAAGCGCGAGAACCTTTTCCACCTGCTCGAGCCGCTCCTGCCCCACGTGGAGCATCCGAGCCGCTACCTCGACCACGAGTGGGGCGCCTGCGAGGAGCAGGAGGGGCCTTTCCACCTGTGCATGTGCTATGCGGACGTCTATGAGGTGGGCCAGCCCAACCTTGGCGTCTCCATCCTGTACAACACGATAAACGCGCTCCCCGACATGAGCTGCGAGCGCGCCTACCTGCCGTGGCGCGACATGAGCTCCCTCATGCGGGAGCGCGGGGTGCCCATGCTCTCGCTCGAGGGCGCGGCGCCTTTGGCCTCTTTCGACGCCGTCGGCTTCACGCTTGCCCACGAGCTCATATGGACGAACGTCCTCGAGGCCCTCGACCTGTCGGGCATCGCCCTCACGAGCGCCGAGCGCGACGAGGACGACCCCATCATCCTGGCGGGCGGGCCTTCCGCCTGGAACTGCGAGCCGATGGCGCCTGTGTTCGACGCGGTGCTTCTGGGCGACGGCGAGGAGTCGATCGTCGTGGTGTGCTCCTGCATCCGCGACGCGCGGGCGGAGGGCGTCTCACGCTCCGAGCTCCTCTGCCGTCTAGCCGAGCTGCCTGGTGTCTACGTCCCCTCGCTTTACGACGTCGTCTACGACGAGTCCTCGACTCGCTGGGGCTACGCCGTGCCCAAGCCCGGCACCCCGGCGCGCGAGGTGGTTCTCAAGAGCTGCATTCCCGACCTGGCGGCGACGCCTCCCGTCGCGTCGACCATCGTTCCGTACATGGGCATCGTCCAGGATCGCCTCTCGCTCGAGGTGCTTCGCGGCTGCGCCCGCGGCTGTCGTTTCTGCCAGGCGGGGATGACGTACCGCCCGGTCCGCGAGCGTCCGGCGGACCAGGTCGTGGCTGCGGGGGAGGAGGGGCTTTCCCGCAGCGGCCACGACGAGATCAGCCTCACGTCGCTTTCCACCACCGACCACTCGCAGTGCGCGGCCATCCTCAACCGCATGCACGCCAATCTCGCCAACCGCGGTATCCGCGTCTCGATTCCCTCCCAACGCCTCGATTCTTTCGGTGTCGAGATGGCGATGGCCGTCGGCGGGGGCAAGAAGGGCGGCCTCACCTTCGCGCCCGAGGCGGGCAGCCAACGCCTGCGCGACGTCATCAACAAGAACGTGACGGAGGACGACCTCGAGCGCGCCGCTCGCAACGCCTTCGAGAACGGGTGGCGCCGCTGCAAGCTTTACTTCATGATGGGCCTTCCCACCGAGACCGACGAGGATATCGTCGGTATCGTGAGAGCAGCCGAGCGTGTGCTCGAGATCGGCCGCGAGGTTGTGGGCCGCGGCTACAAGAGCGGCGTGTCCGTCACCATATCGGTCGCCGTGTTCGTGCCCAAGTGTTTCACGGCGTTCCAGTGGGCGGGCCAGCTGAATCCCGCAGAGGTCAGGCGTCGTCAGCAGCTGCTTTTGCACTCATGCACCGATCGCGGCGTCCGCATCAACTACCATGATTCGTCTACCTCGCTCGTGGAGGGCGCCATCTCAAAGATGGGCAGGGACGGCTTCGGCCTTTTGCTCGAGGCATGGCGCCGCGGGTGCCGCTTCGACGCATGGACGAGCGAGTTCTCCTTCGAGCGCTGGAGCGAGGCCGCCGCGGCGTGCGGCTACGACCTCGAGGTCATCGCCTGCGAGGAGTTCGACGTCGACGCCCGGCTGCCTTGGGACCACACGTCCCCCGGCGTGTCCAAGGGCTTCTTGCAGAGGGAGTGGCGCCGCGCCGCGATGGGCGTCACGACGCCCGACTGCACGCGCGAGAGCTGCGTCGGGTGCGGCGTCTGTCCCACGCTCGGCGTCAACAACGTGATTCAGGAGGAGCGCAAATGAGCGGGGCCAGGCCTCAGCCCTGGGGCGACGCGAAGCCGCAGGACCTCTCACTCATCAAAGAGCTGCCGCGCATCCGCGTGGAGTACGGCAAGGGCGACAGGCTCGCCTTCCTCGGGCATCTCGAGGTGCTCGAGACCCAGAACCGCTGCATCCGCAGGGCGCGCCTGCCCTTCTCCATCGGCAACGGGTTCGCGCGCCGCATGAGGATCCAGTTCTCCCAGGCTCTTCCCGTGGGGGCCTCGTCCACCTGCGAGTACTTCGACCTGAGGCTCTCGGAGGAGGTCCCTGCCGACGAGGTGCTCGAGCGCCTGCGCGCCGCGACGCCGCCCGCGCTCGCCCCGACGCGCGCGGCTTACGTCGCCGGCCGCGCGGCTGCGCTCGAGAGCTGGCTCACGAGGTCCCGGTGGGAGGTGCTCGTTCGCGACTGCGCCGTGGACGCCCGCGAGCTCTCCGGCCGTATCTCGGCGCTCAAGGACGCCGGCGTCCTCGAGTACCTGAGGGGCGAGAAGAAAAAGACGATCGACGTCGCGCGGGCGCTCGTCTCTTGGGAGTGCCTCGACGCCGAGGGAGGGGTCGTGCTCGCCCTCGACACGCGGTCGAGCAATGCCGGCGCGCTGCGCCCGCAGCTGCTCATCGACCACGCCCTTGCAGGCGCCGTGGAGGGGTCTTTGGGCTACGACTGCCTCAAGGTCTGCCGCGTTGTGCAGGCCCACGAGGACGAGAATAGTGGCCTTCTTGTGAAGCCGCTCTAGATGTTGTGCCATTTAGGCCGATTACCTCTATATTTTTACAGGTTGCCTGACTGCCGACGACCAGCTGGTACCGCTACCGTTTCCCCGGTGGGACCCAGTTGGCCAACAACATGCTCCGTTGACTGGTCAGAGCGGCTTGAGTAATATGAGTGACTGTTGCACTAACGCCAGCAATGAAGGGTTCAAGAATGTACGCAATCATCGCAACTGGTGGCAAGCAGTATAAGGTTGCCGAGGGCGACGTCATCGCCGTCGAGAAGCTCGATGCGCAGCCTGGCGACAAGGTGGAGCTCCCCGTCCTGCTCATCAGCGACGGCAAGTCCACTGTCGTTGGCTCTGCCCCCCTCCAGGACAAGACCGTCACCGCCGAAATCCTCGAGCAGTTCAAGGGCGAGAAGGTCCGTGTCTTCAAGTTCAAGAAGCGCAAGCGCTACCAGCGAGACAAGGGTCACCGTCAGCAGCTGACCAAGATCAAGATCGCTTCCATCCCCGCGTAGCTCTTAGTTTTTATAGAAGGCAGGTAGCACTATGGCTCACAAGAAAGGCCTCGGCTCTTCCCGTAACGGCCGTGACTCGCAGGCGCAGCGCCTCGGCACCAAGCGCTTCGGCGGCCAGAACGTCAAGGCCGGCGAGATCCTCGTCCGTCAGCGCGGCACCCACATCCACCCCGGTGAGAACGTCGGCATCGGCAAGGACGACACCCTGTTCGCCCTCAAGGCCGGCAAGGTTGAGTTCACCAAGGGCGTCAAGCACATGGTTCACGTCCGCGAGGCGTAAGACCGCTTTTTGATTGTTCTTTTCGGGGACCCTGCTTACGCGGGGTCCCTGTTTTTATCTGGCTATACTCTTTTGCTGGTAGCAAACAACGCACGACTTTGGAGCCGCACGTGGAAAACACTTTCACCGATCTCTCGCACATCAACGTCAAGGGCGGCGACGGCGGCGCGGGCTGCATGTCCTTCCGCCGCGAGGCATTCGTCCCCAAGGGCGGCCCCGACGGCGGCGACGGCGGGCACGGCGGCGACGTCGTGGTGGTTGCAGACGCCCAGCTCTCGTCCCTCATCGACTACCGTTATAAGCACCACTTCCGCGCCGAGCGCGGCACCCACGGCAAGGGCGCGAAGCGCCACGGCTCCGACGGCGCCGACCTTATCCTTAAGGTTCCCCTCGGAACGGTCGTTCGCGAGCTCGACGCCCAAACCCAGAAACCCGTGTGCGAGCTTGCCGACCTTACCCAGCCCGGCGAGCGCGTGATCGTGGCCCCTGGCGGCCGCGGCGGCCTCGGGAACACCCACTTCGTAACTTCCGTGCGCCGCGCGCCCGCTTTTGCCGAGAAGGGCGAGCCCGCCCTTGAGCACTGGATCGAGCTCGAGATGAAGCTTATGGCCGACGCCGCGCTCGTCGGCATGCCCTCGGTCGGCAAGAGCTCCATCATCGCCCGCATCTCCGCGGCGCGCCCGAAGGTCGCCGACTACCCCTTCACCACGCTCGTCCCGAACCTCGGCGTCGCCCGCGCGGCCAACGGCCAGTCCTTCGTCGCCGCCGACGTCCCCGGGCTCATCGAGGGCGCAAGCGAGGGTAAGGGCTTGGGCCACCAGTTCCTTCGCCACATCGAGCGCACGGCGCTCATTCTCCACGTCGTCGACATCACCGGCGGATATGAGGCGCGCGACGTCGTGGAGGACTACAAGACCATCAATGCCGAGCTTGCGGCGTACGCCGAGGAGCTCTCCTGCCGCCCCCAGATCGTCGTCGCAAACAAGTGCGACCTTCCGGGCTATGAGGACGAGATTGAGCGCCTGCGCGCCGCCGCCGAGGCCGATGGGCATGAGTTCTTCGCCGTCTCCGCCGCCACGGGCGAGGGCCTCGACGAGCTCGTGACCAAGGTCGCCGCCCAGGTCGCCGAGCTGCGAGAGGAGCTCGCCGCCGCCGAGCCCGAACGCGACCTCACCGAGAAGTGGGAGCGCGACCGCCAGCGTCGCGACAACACCATCAGGATTTCCCGCGAGGAGCGCAACGCCTGGCGCGTCACGGGCGGCTCCATCGAGCGCATGGTCGTCCAGACCGACTGGGAGAATGAGGACGCCGTGGCCTACCTCCAGCACCGTTTCTCGCGCTGCGGCCTCGACGACAAGCTCCGCCGCGCGGGCGCCGTCACGGGCGACGAGATCCGCATCCTGGGCTTCGCCTTCGACTACGAGGGGGACGAGCCCGACAGCTTCGCCGAGCTTCGCGAGGATGAGGTCGCATTCGGCGACGAGGAGGCCTAGCGGACGATGGCGGACAGATTAATTGTCTTCAAGATAGGCTCCACGACGCTTGTCGACGAGTCGGGGGCTCTCGACAGGCCCTTTATCCGAAGCCTTTCCGACCAGGTCGTCGCCTTGCGCGAGGCTGGCAATAAGGTCGTCGTCGTTTCTTCCGGCGCGGCCGCCGCCGGCCGCGACGCGCTCGGCATGACGGAGCGCCCGAGCGACATCGCGACGCTGCAGGCGTGCGCTTCCGTTGGCCAATCGGCGCTTACCGAGGCCTACGCCGAGGTGCTCCGGGAGCGGGGGGTCGCCTGCGGGCAGGTCCTTCTTACCCGTCGCGACGTCGTCGACCGCGAGGGCTACCTCAACGCGCGCAACACCATCACGAGGCTGCTTGAGCTCGGGTGCGTCCCCGTCGTCAACGAGAACGACACGGTGAGCGTCGCCGAGTTCACCTTCGGCGACAACGACATGCTCGGCGCAATTGTGAGCGGCCTTGTGGGCGCCGACCTCTATGTGATCATGTCCGACGTCGACGGTCTCTATACCGCCAACCCCTCCGAGGACCCCGACGCGAAGCTCGTCCCCCTCGTGACGGAGATCGACCACAAGATCTCGGCCATGGCGGGCGACTCCTCCACCTCCTTCGGAACCGGCGGGATGTCCTCGAAGGTCCGCGCCGCCCGTGCCATGATGGCCGCGGGCATCCCCACCGTCATCTGCGAGGGGAGAAGGCCGAACGTGCTGTGCGAGGTCGCCTCCGGGAAGGCCGTCGGCACCAGGTTCCAGCCTCCCGCGGACTCGAGCCACGAGAGCGGCAGAAAGCTCTGGATCGGCCTTGCCGAGGTCGTTCGCGGAACCCTGCGCCTTGACGAGGGCGCCGCGAACGCGGTCCTCGAGCACGGGGCCTCGATCCTTCCCGTTGGCGTGGCCAAAGTCGAGGGCGATTTCGCCTCCGGCGAGGTCGTCAACGTTACGAATCCCTCCGGCGACCTTATTGGACGCGGGGTTGTGCGGTACTCTTCGGATGACATGCAGCGCGTCCGCGGGCTCAAGCTCGATGTGATCGCCCGCTTCCTGGGCGACGCGGCTGCCGTGCCCGCTATCCACCGAGACGAGCTTCTCGTCTTCTAAGCACTGGGGGTTTCCATGGGACTTGCCCTTGAACTCGCGCGCGCCGCCCGCGACGCCGCGCCAGAGATCGCCGCCGCGCCCGCCGAGGTCCGCTCGGGCGCCATCCGGGCCGCTGCTGCCCTTCTTCGCGAGAATGCCGGCGCCGTCGTCTCGGCTAACGTGCGAGACATGGCCCGGGCCAAGGAGTCGGGAATGAGCGAGGGACTTCTTGACAGGCTCATGCTCGACGAGGCCCGCATCAGCTCCATAGCCGACGCGATGGACGAGGTCGCCTCCCAGCCTGACCCTCTTGGCAAGGTCGTTGGCGGCCATGTGAACGCGAACGGCCTTCGTATCCAGAAGGTCACGGTTCCTCTTGGCGTCGTCGCCATGATCTACGAGGCGCGGCCCAACGTCACAGCAGACGCCTTCGCGCTTTGCCTGCGCGCGGGCAACGCATGTGTCCTCAAGGGCGGAAGCGCCGCGAACGAGACCTGCATGGCCATCGCTGGGCTGTGCCGCAGAGCCTGCGATGCCTGCGGGCTTCCCGCCGATGCCGTGTCGTACGTCGAGGACGACGCCGAGCACTCCCAGACGGCGGAGCTGCTCGGCGCCGTCGGCCTTGTCGACGTCCTCATCCCGCGCGGCGGGGCGGGCCTTATCCGCGCCTGCGTCGAGGGCGCGCGCGTTCCCACCATCGAGACTGGCACCGGCAATTGCCATATCTACGTGCACGAGTCGGCCGACCTTGACCGTGCCCGCGCCATCGTCATGAACGCGAAGACCCAGCGCGTCGGCGTGTGCAACGCCGCGGAGTCGCTTCTTGTGGACGAGGGCGTCGCCGATTTCTTCCTGCCCGCGATGCTTGACGAGCTCGCCTGCGCCGGGGTCCTCATCCACGGCGATGCGCGCACGCGCTCGCTCGCCTCTGATACCGCGCTCGTCAGCTTCGTCGACGCCACCGAGGACGATTGGGGGCGCGAGTACCTTGCCCTCGAGATCAGCGTTCGCGTCGTCTCCGGCATAGACGAGGCCATCGACCACATCAACCGCTACGGCACGAGGCACTCGGAGTCCATCGTCACCGAGTCGTACGCCGCCTCCGAGCGTTTTCTCTCGCGTGTCGACGCGGCCTGCGTGTACGTGAACGCCTCGACCCGCTTTACCGACGGGGGCGTGTTCGGACTCGGGGGAGAGATCGGCATCAGCACCCAAAAGCTTCATGCCCGCGGGCCCATGGGAGCGGAGGCCCTTACCACGACCAAATTCCAGATTCGAGGGGACGGCCAGGTACGATGAGCATGCCCAGCGACTGGAAAGACCGGCTTGAGTCCCTGGGCCTGCCCATCTTGGGCGCTACCGAGGGAAAGAAGTACCGCCTGGGCATCATGGGCGGGACCTTCGACCCGATCCACCACGGACACCTCGTCGCCGCCGAGCAGGCCTACTCGGATCTAGGGCTTAACGTCGTCGTGTTCATGCCTGCGGGGCGACCCGCCTTCAAACTCGACAAGAAGGTCGCCTCAGGCGAGGACCGCTTTGCCATGACGCTCCTCGCCACGGCGGACAACCCGCACTTCTTGGCCTCTCGGTTCGAGATCGACCGCGAGGGCGTGACCTACACCGCGGACACGTTGAGGCGTCTTCGCGAACTCTATCCCGACAACGTCGAGTTCTATTTCATCACCGGCGCCGACGCCATCGCCGAGATCGTTGCCTGGCACGACGCCGACGCTATCGCGCGCGTCGCTCATCTTGTGGCGGCCACGAGGCCCGGCTATAACCTCGACCGCGCCATGGACGCCATCGCGGCCTCCGGCATCGACTTCGACGTGACGTACCTCTCGGTCCCCGCGCTCGCCATCTCCTCTTCGTATCTGCGCGAGCGCGTCCACAACGGCCAGAGCCTGCGCTACCTCACGCCCGACCCGGTTACCGGCTACCTCCATAAGCATCGGCTCTATGGGGCCTCGGCTCGCCATTATGGACAGACTGGAGATGTATTCGCCTAGCATGAGCTCAAAGAAGAAGAACGAGACCCGGCGTCCCGTAGCCTGCTACACACCCGCCCAGCTCGCCGCGCTTGCCCAGATCGAGGCTGACGTTGCAACCCAGCTGGCCGTAAAGCCGCGCCGCCTTGCCCATTCCATCTCCGTCGCCTCGACGGCGGAGTCGATGGCGCTCATGTACGGGGTCGACCCGTTTTTGGCCCGCGTCACCGGGCTGCTCCACGATTGGGATAAGGTCGTGCCAGACGAGGAGCTCGTTTCCCGCGCCCGTGCCCTCGAGCTCGACTTCGAGGGGGCGGATTTAGAAGACGTAAAGCCTCTGCTTCACGGCTGCGTGGCCGCTTGCGAGCTGCCCGCGCTCTACCCCGATCTTCCTGAGGAGGTGTGGCACGCCATCAGCGTGCACACGACCGCCGGCTATCGCATGAGCCCTCTCGACAAGGTACTCTTCGTCGCCGACGGCATCGAGCCCTTAAGGCCTTCTTCCCCGGGCATTGAGGCCACGCGCACCCTCGTCGGGCGCGCGCCTTTGGACGACGTGTTCTGGAATTCCTTTGTGGGTGGCATCATCTACGTGCTCGAAGGCTCTCGCCATCTCTACGAGGGAACCATAAGGATTTATAATGCTCTGGCTGCGGAACGCTCCGGAAGCGCCCGCTAGATTTTCACGAAGCTGGTTAGGAGAACCAAACACATGGCTGCAAGCTCTCTCGACATCGCCCGCGTCGCCGCCGTCGCGGCCGACGACAAGAAGGCGACCGACATCCTCGTCATCGACCTCATCGGCACGACCGACGTCTGCGATTATTTCGTCATCTGCACCGGCGCGAACAACCGCCAGGTGGACTCCATCGTCGACGAGATTCGCGAGAAAATCTTCCAGAACTGCGGCGTCCGACCCTTCTCTTGCGAAGGCCGCGAGGGCCTGAACTGGGTTCTTGTGGACTATGGCTCGGTCTGCGTCCACGTGTTCAACCCCGAGACGCGCGATTTCTACCGTCTCGAGCGTCTCTGGGGAGAGGCTCCCCGCGTGAAGCTCGACCTTGAGGGCGCGGCTCCCGTTGAGGATGCCGTCGCGTCTGCCGAGGAGACCGCCGAGACTGCCGAGTAGGATATCCGGATTGCCGCTCGGAGGCTCATTTGCTTGAGGGAGGGGGTGTCGTTCGCGACGCCCCCTCCCTTGCTCTCTACCCGGACCGACCGGGCTACTTGCCTTGAGGCTGCGTGTCCGACACCCGGCCGTCGAAGCGCAGGTCCCTGCCGTAGCGCACGGCGGCATCCCCGAAGCGCGTCTTGAGCTCGTCGCAGGCGCGGGAAAGCGCGCTTGCCTCCTCGTTCTTCTTTTCCTCGGGATCGGCAAAGAGCCCGAGCTGCAGCGGCTCGGGCTGGTCGAATCCGGAGACGCCAACGCCCAAAAGCCGGACGCGCATTCCCGGGCTCCATAGCTGGGGGAGAAGGGCGAGCGCCTCTTTGCCGAACGCCCGCTCCTCATCGGTGGGAGCCGAGAGCCTCGCCTGGGCAGACCTTCCCGTCATTGCGTCGTATTTGACCTTGAGCGTGACCGTGGAGCCCTTAAGGCCCTTCTTTCTAAGCCTTGCTCCCACGATTCCGGCGATGTGCAGAATCGCGGCGCGAATCTCTGCCTCGTCGGTGAGGTCCTCACCGAAGGTCCTTTCGTTCGAGACGCTTTTCGGCTCTTCCGGATCCGACCTGCGCGCCACTTGGGAGCGCTCGAGGCCGGCGGCTCTTTGCACCATGCGGGGGCCGGACACGCCGAATGAGCGCTGCGCCTCGGCTTCGGGGAACCGGGAAAGCTGACCTAAGGTTCGAATGCCCATCGACTTGAGTTTTTCCTGCGTTGCCGAGCCGATGCCGCTCATGGAACCCACGGGCAACGGCGCCAGGAAGGTCCTCTCGGTGCCGGGGAACACAACGGTGAGGCCGCGGGGCTTCTCGCGCTCAGACGCGATTTTAGCCACGGTCTTGTTCACGCCGATGCCGATTGAGCAGGTTATGCCGAGCTCTGCGACGCGGGCCTGGATGCGGCGGCAGATGTCGACGGGGCTTTCGCGCGACCATCTGCCTGGGGTGACGTCGAAGAAAGCCTCGTCGATCGACACCTGCTCGACGAAGGGAGTCTCGTCGCAGAGAAACGACATCACCTTGTCGCTTACCTCGCGGTACCGAGCGAAGTTCCCGTGGGTCCAGATGGCTTGGGGACACAGGCGCTCGGCCTGATACGCGGGCATCGCCGAGTGGACGCCGTACCGGCGCGCCTCATAGGACGCCGTCGAGACGACGCCGCGTTTCTTTGACGATCCGCCCACGATCACGGGCTTGCCGCGCCACTGGGGATGGTCGAGCTGTTCCACCGACGCAAAGAAGGCGTCGAGGTCAAGAAGCCCCACGGCCGGCCCCGTCCACGTGTCGAAGCGTTCTATGTCAGCCTTTTGTTGCATGACGGGATTATACCCGCGTGCGGCTGCCCGCGGGATTCCTTAGGCGCGAAGGAGGACGTGGAAGGTCGTGCCGTCGGCAGCGGTGCTCTCTGCCCAGATTCTGCCCCCGCTCGCCTCGACGATGCTCTTTGCGATGGCCAAACCGAGCCCGAACCCGCCTGTCTCTTCTCGGCTGCGGGCTTTGTCGGTGCGGTAGAAGCGGTCAAAGATATGGCTCAGGTCCTCAGGGTCGATGGCGGCGCCGGCGTTGTTCACGCTCAGGTGGGCCCGCTTGCCCTCGCGTGAAAGCGACACCTTGACGGCGGACCCCTTGGCCGCGTACTTCGTGGCGTTGTCGAGCAGCGTGTGAACCACTCGGGAAAGCTGCCCCTTGTCGCCCTTCACCATGATTTTATCTGCCGTGTTGGAATCTATCCGGCATCCTCGCTCGAACGCCACGGCGTCGAACTCCAGCGCCGACTCCTCGACCACGGCGGAAAGGTCGACGTCGACCATGGGCCCCGCCGCGGTCACGGTCCCCGCCTTCGCCTCGTCGGCGCGCGCGAGGGTAAGAAGGTCTTCCACTAGGCCCTTCATGTGGTCGGCCTCGTCGGCCGTGCTGTCTACCCAGCGCTTATCTTCCGTTGCGACGCCTTCTGATCGCTGGAGAATCTGCGTGTTGGCGATGATCACGGCGAGCGGGGTCTTGAGCTCATGGGACGCGTCGGATATGAACCGACGCTGCGCGTCCCAGGCTTTCTCTACCGGGCGCACGGCCCACGTCGCGAACCAGCGGCAGACGCCGTAGAGGAGCCCGAGGGAAACTATGAAGATGCTCAGGCTCGAGATCGCCTGCTTCTTCAGTGCCTGGTCACGCGAATAGGTGTCGCACAACGCGATTCTCAGGCCGTAGGTCGTCGTCTTTGTTGCCCAAGCAACGTGTCGCCCCATGTCGTAGCCGTGCGTGTCGCCAGAAGACATTGCTTGCTGGATAACCTCGTTCAGGTCATCCTCGTTTATGTCCACCGGCGACTCGGAGCGGCTGAGCATGACGCCTCCGCCCGAGACGTCCACCGTGATCGTGAGCATGCTGTCGGCGCCCACGGTTCCCTCGCGGTCTTTGGAGCCCATCGTCGGCGTGACCGCCATGCCGCGCTCGAGGCTTCGATCGAGAAGCGACATCGTGATGGAGCTCTGCGTGCCGCAGTTGGTTATGAAGGACATGACGAGGGCGAGCATAAGGATCGCGCTCGAAAGGCCGAGCGAGATGACGGTGAACTGCCGCTTGAGCTTGTCGAGCATTGGGTTTCTCCTCGCGCGCGGGGACTAGAGCACCTCTAGGCGGTATCCGAGCATACGGAGCGTGGTGACCTGCACCTTCGAGCCGATGTGGGAGAGCTTCTTGCGGATGAACGAGACGTAGGCCTCCACCGAGTTCTCCGATGCCTCGCCGTCGGTTCCCCAGACGCGGGTAAGAAGGTCCTGCTTGGACACGACGCGCGACGATGAGCCCATAAGAATGCTCAGAACCTCGAACTCCTTGCCGGATAGGTGCACGGACTTCTCGGCGCACGAAAGGTCGTGGGTATTGAGGTCGAGCCTGATGTCGGCGAACTTGATCTCGTCGATAAGGACGTCGCCGCGGCGGCGGGTGAGCGCGCGCAGGCGCGCGAGGAGCTCGGGGGCCTCGAAAGGCTTCGTCATGTAGTCGTCGGCCCCCGAATCGAGGCCGCGCACCTTGTCCTCGGTGGAGGTTCGCGCGGTGAGCATGAGAACGGGCGTGGAGACGCCGGCGTGGCGCATCTTGTTCACGACGTCGTAGCCGCTCATCCCGGGAAGCATGACGTCGAGGACAATGGCGTCGTAAAGCCCGCTTTTCGCGCAGGTGAGGCCGGCCTTGCCGTCGTAGGTGGCCTCGGCGTTGTATCCTTCATCTTCAAGTATCTTCACGATGGCGTCGGCGAGGTTCCTCTCGTCTTCAACTACGAGCACGTTCATATCCGCTCCTTATCTTTCAGGCACCTGAGCTTTTCTGGGGCATATGCTACCCGGCACCGCTTAAAAAGCCCTGAAGCGGGTGTGCCCCCGCCCGCATTCACGGAGGGTTCACAAAAACTGCACCTTGCGCACCAAAACAGATGTCGTAAGATGAATAACTGTTTGTGGGCCTGCGGCGCGGCCCGACCTTATCTACTTCGCGCGCCGCTTGTTATGAAGGAGTTTTACCTTGGCAGTCAAGATTCGCCTGGCCCGTCACGGTGCCAAGAAGCGCCCGTACTACCGCGTCGTCGTCGCCGATAGCCGCATGCCCCGCGACGGCCGTTACATCGAGCAGGTCGGCCGCTACAACCCGCTGACCAACCCCAAGACCATCGAGATCAACCTCGAGAAGGTCGACGAGTGGACCGCCAAGGGCGCCCAGCTCTCCAACGCCGTCGAGCACCTCGTTGCCATCGTGCGCGAGGGCGAGCCCGTCAAGCAGGAGAAGAACAAGATCTCCAAGAAGGCTGCCGCCAAGGCCGCTGCCGCCGCTGAGGCCGCCGCTGAGGCTGCCGCTGAGGCCGCTGCCGACGCCGAGTAGTCTCCATGGAGACCACCGAAAGCGTTGAGCTCTCGGGCACGGACTCCGAGGAGATGCCCTCCGATAAGGTTGCCGATCTGGTCGAGTACATTGTCTGCGGCCTTGTGGACGATGAGGACTCCGTGTCCCTCGACGTGACGGACTCCGAGAACGGGGCGCTCATTGAGGTGAGCTGCTCCGAGGAGGACGCAGGTCGCGTGATCGGCCGGAAGGGCCGCACCATCAAGGCTATTCGCACCCTCGCGCGCGCCCTCGGGCAGCGTGTGGGCACCGAGGTCGAGGTCGAGGTCCTAGGGTAGGTTCATGCGAGAGCGTTTTAGATGCATAGCCCGTGTGGTCAAGCCGCACGGAAAGCGTGGGGAGGTCGTGACGGTTCCCGTTCACGGCCTTCCCGCCGTATTGAGAGAGGGGCTGGACGTCTGTGTCGTCCCGCCCCTGCTCAAGGTTGACCGTTGGCACACGGTCGAGTCGTGCGCCGCCGACGATCGCGAGGGCTGCCTTGTGGCCCTGTCCGGCGTGGGCACCATCGACGCGGCCTCGGAGCTTCGCGGACGGTACCTTCTTGCCCGCGAGGCCGATCTTCCCGAAGATCTCGAGCTGCACGACGCCGAGCGGCTCTGTGGGCGCGATGTCGCCGACGTCGCCGCGGGGCCTCTTGGCCGCATCACCGAGGTCATGCGCGGCCCCGCGAACGATGTGTGGGTCATTCGCGATGGAGAGCGCGAGCTTCTGCTGCCCGTGATCGGCTCCGTCGTTCGCGAGGTTTCCCCGGAGGGCCCCATCACGGTCGACGCCTCCGGTTTCCTTGGCGATTGGGGTGAGGGCTCTTGATATTCGAGACCATCTCCGTTTTCCCCGGCGTCTTCGATTCCTATCTCTCCGCCTCGATCATGGGCCGCGCCGCGAACGCCGGAATCGCCGAGTTCGAGCATCACGATCTGCGCGACTGGACGCATGACCGTCACCGAACGGTGGACGACGCCCCCTTCGGCGGCGGCCAGGGCATGCTGATGAAGCCGGCCCCCATCTTCGAGGCCGTCGAGGCGGTCCGTGCCGCGCGTCCTGAGCCTGCCCACATCGTGTTCTTCTCTCCAGTAGGGGAGCCGTACACGCAGCGCTGCGCGGAGAGGCTCTCCTCGCAGGAGCGCGTCATCTTCGTCTGCGGCCGTTATGAGGGCATGGACGAGAGGTGCTACTCCCTCGCGGACGACGTGTTTTCGCTCGGAGACTACGTTCTTACGGGCGGCGAGCTGCCGGCGATGGTCGTCATCGACTCGGTTGTGCGCCTGCTTCCCGGCGCCTTGGGCGACGACATGAGCGCCGTCGACGAGTCCTTCTCGCCAACCGGCCTGCTTGAGTACGCGCAGTACACGCGCCCTGCGAGCTTTGCTGGCATGGACGTGCCCGAGGTCCTTCTTTCCGGGGACCATGCCAAGGTCGATGCCTGGAGGCGCAAAAACGCCGTCGAGCGAACCGCGCTTTGGCGCCCGGACATGCTCGAGGCGGCTGAGCTCACCGACGAGGAGCGGGAGCTTGCGGCCCGCGTGGCTTGCGAGGGGGAGGTGCGCCTCGATGGGTGATAAAGACAAGGGCCAAAGCCCGGCGCGGTCGCTTTTCGACGTGGTCGCCACTGTGGTCATCGCAGTGCTGGCGGCTTTTCTTCTGCGGACGTTCGTCATCGGCGTCTACGTCGTGCCGACCGGCTCCATGCTCGACACCATCCAGGAGGGCGACATGCTCGTCGGCGAGAAGGTCACCTTGAGGTGGGACGCGCCGTCGGTGGGCGACGTCGTTACCTTCGACAGCCCCCTCGAGTCCGGCACTGTTTTGATCAAGCGCGTCGTCGCCTGCGAGGGCCAGGTCATCGACCTGCGCGGTGGGGTGCTCTACGTCGACGGCGTGGCGCAGGACGAGCCCTACACCGAAGGCAAGCCCACGGAGTCGCTCTCGAATCTCCAGGGTTCCGCGCAGATCCAGTACCCCTACACCGTTCCCGACGGCTGTGTGTTCTGCATGGGCGACAACCGCACCAACTCACTTGATTCGCGTTATTTCGGCCCTGTCTCGGTGGATGCCGTATCATCGAAGGGTCTGTTCATCTACTGGCCGCTCACCGACGTCGGACCGCTCTAGGCGCCGGGGGCACGGCAAGAAGAAGGAAGCATCTCATGAACAAGTCCGCGCTTACGTTCCAGGACATGATCCTCGAGCTCGAGCGGTACTGGGCCGGCCACGGCTGCACCGTGATGCAGCCCTATGACTCCGAGGTCGGAGCCGGTACCTTCCACACCGCCACCACGCTGCGCAGCCTCGGCCCCAACGCCTGGCGCACCTGCTACCCGCAGCCCTGCCGCCGCCCCGCGGACGGCCGCTACGGCGAGAACCCCAACCGCATGCAGCACTACTATCAGTTCCAGGTCATCCTGAAGCCTTGCCCGGTCGACTCCCAGGACCTCTACCTGGGCTCGCTCAAGGCCATCGGCCTCGACCCCGCCGAGCACGACGTGCGTTTCGTCGAGGACGACTGGGAGAGCCCGACGCTCGGCGCCTGGGGCCTCGGCTGGGAGGTCTGGATGGACGGCATGGAGGTCACGCAGTACACGTACTTCCAGCAGGTCGGCGGCATCGAGGTCGACCCCGTTCCCGTGGAGATCACCTACGGCCTCGAGCGCATCGCGATGTACGCGCAGGGCGTCGACTCCGTCTACGACCTGATTTGGTCCTACCTGCCCGACGGCACGCCCATGACCTACGGCGACGTCTTCCACGAGAACGAGGTCGAGTTCTCGACCTACAACTTCGAGGTCGCCGACGTCGAGATGATGCGCCGCAAGTTCGATGAGTATGAGGCCGAGTGCCACTCCTGCCTCGACCGCAAGCTGCCGCTTCCCGCCTACGACTGCGTCATGAAGTGCAGCCACGCGTTCAACATCCTCGACGCTCGCGGGGCCATCTCGGCCACCGAGCGCGCCAACTACATCCTGCGCGTCCGCGCAGTCGCCAAGGCCTGCTGCGAGAGCTATCTCGCCGAGGTGGCTGGCAAGAAGGACACGTATTCCACGAAGGGCGAGGTGGCCTAAATGGCAGACACCAAGGATTTCCTGCTCGAGATCGGCACCGAGGAGATGCCTTCGGCTCCGCTCATCAATGCTTCCAAGCAGCTTCCCAAGCTCGTCGTGAAGATGCTCGACGAGGCCGGGCTTGCCCACGGCGAAGTCCGCGTCGTGTCCTCGCCTCGCCGCCTTGCCGCGATCGTCGCAGACGTCGCTTGCGCGACCGAGGCCATCCATGACGTCAAGCGCGGCCCCAAGGCCCAGATAGCCTTCGACGCCGACGGCAACCCCACCAAGGCAGCCGAGGGCTTCGCCCGCAAGTGCGGCGTCGACGCGTCCGCGCTCACCCGCAACGTCGCCGAGGACGGCAACGAGTACGTCTTCGCCGAGAAGAACGTTCCTTCCGAGCCCGCTATGCCCATTCTCTCGGCCCTCGGCCACGACGTCATCGCGGCCATCGAGTGGCCCAACTACCGCTCTCAGCGCTGGGGCTCCGAGCACGAGACGTTCGTGCGTCCCGTTCGCTGGATCTGCGCGCTTCTTGGCGAGGAGGTCGTTCCGGTCTCCTACGCCGACGTGAAGAGCGGCAACACCACCCGCGGCCACCGCGTCCTGGCTCCCGGCGAGCATGTTGTCGCCGACCCGTCCTGCTACGAGCGCGTGCTCGAGGACTCCTTCGTGCTTTCCTCCGACCGCCGCGAGGCGGCTATCCGTGAGGGCATTGCCGCCATCGAGGCCGAGCGGCCCGGCAGCCGCGTGGACACTCCTGCCCGCATCTTCGACGAGGTGGTCAACCTTTGCGAGTGGCCGACCGTGCTCGTCGGCAAGTTCGACGAGGAGTTCCTCCGCGTCCCCCAGGAGATCATCTGCGAGTCCATGCTCTCCAACCAGCGCTATTTCCCGATCTTCGATGCCGAAGGCAAGCTCACCCGCGAGTTCGTGATCGTGTCCAACGCCGACCCGAAGGTCTCCGACACCGTCGTCGCCGGCAACGAGCGCGTCGTGCGCCCGCGCCTTGACGACGCCAAGTTCTTCTTCGACGAGGACCTGAAGCGCCCGATGGAGGAGTTCGTCCAGCGCCTTGGGATCGTCACGTTCCAGGAGAAGCTCGGCACCACGCTCCAGAAGGTCCAGCGTATGGAGAAGCTCGCCGCCGCCGTGGCCCTCGGGGCGGGCGAGGACGAGCAGGGCGTAGAGCTCGCCGTCCGCGCCGCGCACCTTGCCAAGGCCGACCTCGTATCGCAGGCCGTCGTCGAGTTCACCAACCAGCAGGGCGTCATGGGTGGCTACTACGCCGAGGCCGCGGGCGAGGCGCCCGCGGTCTGCGCCGCGATCCGCGAGCACTATCGCCCGCGCTTCGCCGGAGACGAGCTTCCCTCCGGTGTCTGTGGCAAGTGCGTCGCCGTTGCCGACAAGCTCGACACCTGCTGCGGCATCTTCGCCATCGATGAGCCTCCGACCGGCTCCTCCGATCCCTACGCCGTCCGCCGCGCCGCGATCGGCATCATCGCCATGCTGCGCACGCTTCCGTCCGTGAGCCTGAAGGGCCTCATCTCCGAGTCCCTCGCCGCTTATGCCGAGCAGGGTCTCGAGTTCGATCTCGAGGCCGTGGCCCAGAAAGTCGAGCAGTTCTTCGCGGGTCGCCTCAAGTCGATCGCCAAGGACGAGGGCGTCCGTCTGGATTCCATCGAGGCGGTTTCCGCCGTCGGCGTCATTGACCCCGCCGAGTTCATCGCCCGGGCCCGCGCGCTCGATTCCGCCCGCGCCGAGCAGCCCGAGCTCTTCGAGGCCCTGGCCGGTGCGTTCACGCGTGCCCACAACCTCGCCGACGCCTCGCTGGGGTGCGATGTCGACACCTCGATCCTCGGCGATTCCGAGCTCGCCCTTCTTTCCGCTTGTGAAGAAGGGGAGGAGAAGGTGGCCTCCGCGCTCGCTCAGAAGGATTTCGACGCCGCTTGCAGCGCTCTTGCGGCACTCAAAGAGCCCATCGACCGATTCTTCGACGATGTGCTGGTCATGGACGAGCATGATGATGTAAGGGAGAACCGACTCCGCCTTCTCAACCGCTTCGCGAGCGTTTTCGCCGGCGTTGCTGACGTGAGCGCGCTCTCCCGCAAGAAGTAATATTGATTTGTCCGTTCTACGGCCTCGAGGTCTTGGGGTCTGTCCCGTCGGAATGCGGGACTCATTTATGGGGGTAACACGATGACTAAGCTCGACATCGACGACGACCTGTTCAACCACCAGGTCCCGAAGATCTATGTCCTGTCTGACTCGCGCGGCGAGACCGCAAATACGGTTGTCCTCGCCGCCGCTGCTCAGTTTGGCAAGGAGTCTGTGGAAATCGAGCGCCTATCCAATGTCGCCGATGTCCAGACTGTTCGCGATTACTTCGACAAGAACTTCGACCCGGAGCGCCCGACCGCGGTGTTCCACACGTTCGCCGACGGTGTCCTGCGTCGCGAGATCCGCCGAGAGCTCGACCGCAGGGGCATCCCCTCGATCGATTTGCTCGGGCCTGCCGTGACGGTCCTCTCCACGCTCACCGGAGAGGAGCCGACCCACGCGGTCGGAGCCACCTTCGGCAAGTAGGAACCACGAAGCCCCTCCCCGTGCTGCGCGGGAAGGGGCTTTTTCGTAGGCAGGAATTGACGAAAACCAAAAATCGTTCCCATCGTAACTCACATCGACGGTTTCCGCTCCTGGGGGTCCACAATTTCTCCCTTACTTGCCGCTCACCCGCAACACACTACCGAATATCAAATAAAGCGCAGCGTAGGCGCGGTGCGTTGTTAGTATGACGGAGTCACGCGGGGTTGCAAGGGCCCTGCAGGACATATGCAGTAAGTGCGCCCGGGCGCCGTGCCCGGACGTCAAGCTATCAAGAAGCAAGGGGTTAGCATGGCTGAAAAGCACGTGTACCGTTTTGGCGCCGGCATCGACGGCGTCAACGCTACTGAGCCCGCCGGCGAGACCGTCGAGCAGGCCAAGTGGATCGTCGGCGGCAAGGGCGCGAACCTCGCCGAGATGGCCAAGATCGGCCTTCCCGTCCCTCCGGGATTCTCCATCACCTGCCAGACCTGCGTTAAGTACGCCAACTCCGGCAACCAGTGGGAGGACGGCGTCCTCGACGAGATCGACGCCGCCCGCGAGAACCTCGAGCAGCGCATGGGCAAGAAGCTCGGCGACGCCGAGGACCCGCTGCTCGTCTCCGTCCGTTCCGGCGCCCCGTTCTCCATGCCCGGCATGATGGACACTGTTCTGAACCTCGGCCTTAACGACGTTTCCGTCCAGGGCCTCATCGCCCAGACCGGCAACGAGCGCTTCGCCTACGACTCCTACCGCCGCTTCGTCCAGATGTTCTCCAACGTCGTCATGGGCATCGACGGCGACCTGTTCGAGGACGCCATCAACGAGAAGAAGGCCGAGAAGGGCGTTAAGCTCGACACCGAGCTCGACGCCAACGACCTCAAGGACCTCGTCGAGACCTTCAAGAACATCTTCGCGGTCAACGTCGACTCCCAGGCCCACCCCGAGGTCGCCCCGGACGGCCGCGCCGCCTTCCCGCAGGACCCACAGCTGCAGCTCCGCCTAGCCATCGAGGCCGTCTTCGGCTCCTGGATGAACGAGCGCGCCATCATCTACCGTAAGCAGAACAAGATCTCCGACGATCTCGGCACCGCCGTCAACGTCCAGGTCATGGTCTTCGGCAACAAGGGCGAGACCTCTGCCACCGGCGTCGCCTTCACGCGAAACCCCGCCGACGGCACCAAGGAGTTCTACGGCGACTTCCTGGTCAACGCCCAGGGCGAGGACGTCGTGGCCGGCATCCGCAACACGGAGCCGATCGCCGACCTCAAGAAGCTCCCGGGCCTCGAGGAGGCCGGCCAGCAGCTCGACGAGATCTTCGTCAAGCTCGAGGAGCACTACCACGACATGATGGACATCGAGTTCACCATCGAGCAGGGCAAGCTCTGGATGCTGCAGACCCGCGTCGGCAAGCGCACCGCCATGGCCGCGCTCGCCATCGCTATGCAGTTCGAGGCTGAGGGCGCCATCTCCAAGGAGCAGGCAGTCATGCGCGTCGCTCCTGAGCAGCTCGACCAGCTCCTTCACCCGCAGTTCGACCCGAAGGCGGACTTCAAGGTCCTCACCAAGGGTATGAACGCCTCCCCGGGCGCCGCCGTGGGCCAGGTCGTCTTCTCCGCCGACGCCGCCGTTCACTGCGCCAACAAGGACCAGCCCTGCATCCTTGTCCGTTGGGAGACCACCCCGGACGACCTCAAGGGCATGGTCGCCGCCGAGGGCATTCTCACCTCGCACGGCGGCAAGACGAGCCACGCCGCCGTCATCGCCCGCGGCATGGGCGCCCCCTGCGTCTGCGGCGCCGAGGCCCTGAAGATCGACGCCAAGGCCAAGGAGGTCGTCGTCTCCGGCACCGACGTGGTGCTCCACGAGGGCGACATCATCTCCATCAACGGCACCACTGGCGACGTCATCTTGGGCGCTGTGCCCCTGGTACGCCCCGAGCTCACCGGCGACCTCGAGACCATCCTCGAGTGGGCCGACGCCATCCGCTCCGACGCTTCCCGCGGCCGCAACATCGGTGTCCGCGCCAATGCCGATAACCCCGAGGACGCTAAGCTCTCCCGCGACTTCGGCGCCGAGGGAATCGGCCTCGACCGTACCGAGCACATGTTCCTGGGCGACCGCAAGGAGATCATCCAGTCCTTCATCCTCGCCGAGCGCACCGGTGCCAAGCAACAGGCCCTGGGCCAGCTCCTCAAGGTCCAGACCGACGACTTCCTCGGCATGTTCGAGGCGATGGACGGCAAGACCGTCATCGTCCGCCTGCTCGATCCGCCTCTGCACGAGTTCCTCGACAACCCTCGTGACGCTGCCGTTGAGCTGGCTCACGCCGAGGCCCGCGGTGAGTCCGACATTCAGCTGAAGGCCCGTCGCGACATGCTTTCGCGCCTCGACTCCTTCCAGGAGGCCAACCCCATGCTCGGCCTGCGCGGCTGCCGACTCGGCATCGTGTACCCCGAGCTTACCGAGATGCAGGTTCGCGCCATCGCCGGCGCTGCCGCCCACCTCAAGAAGCGCGGCCTCGACCCCAGGCCCGAGATCATGGTCCCGCTGGTCTCCACGGTCGAGGAGCTCAAGACCGTGCGTGAGCAGATCGAGAAGGTCATCGAGTCCGTCTCCGAGCAGACCGGCGTCGACCTCTCCATCCCCATCGGCTGCATGATCGAGATTCCGCGCGCCGCGGTCACCGCCGACGAGATCGGCCAGTACGCCGACTTCTTCTCCTTCGGCACCAACGACCTGACTCAGATGGGCTTCGGCTTCTCTCGCGACGACGTCGAGAGCGCCTTCATCCCGCAGTACCTCTCCAAGAAGATCCTCAAGTCCAACCCGTTCGAGACGCTCGACCCCGGCATCGCCAAGCTCGTCAAGCTCGGCGTCGAGGGCGGACACGAGGCCAACGACAAGATCGTCTGCGGCGTCTGCGGCGAGACCGGCGGCGATCCGGATTCCATCCAGATGTACTACGACCTCGGCCTTGACTACGTCTCCTGCTCGCCGTTCCGCGTGCCCATCGCGCGCCTCGCGGCGGCCCAGGCGAAGATCAAGTCCAACGGCGGCGCTCGTTAGACCGAGTAAGTTGTCTTAACGCTGTTTTCCGAAGGGGAGGGGAGCCTCAGGGTTCCCCTCCCTTCTTTGTGCCAACATTGTCTATACCGAATTCGAGCGAATAGGAGATTCATGGGCAAAAAGAAGGGCTCAGGGGCCGGTACGTATCTGCTGCTTGCCCTCTCCGTTGTTTTTGTGGCTGCGTGCGGGGCGGTCTTCTGGCTTGCGTCGACGGGTCGGCTCTCTTCCCTTCTTTCCGGCCATGGCGATGAGGGCCCGGTCGAATCTCCCGCTTCCGAAGACCTTGCCGTGAAAACCTTCTCCGATTACTCGTGGGATGAGCTCTCTAAGATCGCGCGACGGATTTCAGCGGCACCCGATGACCAATCCGGCCTTGAGGTCGCGCGCCGGTTCGGCATCGTCGGCGATGACGGAGAAATCTCAGATTGCGTACGTGCCGTTCAGTTGTCCGACGGGCGGGTTGCCACGTGTCGCGTGGTCAGCGTTCGCGCCGACGACCTCGCGGACGGTTCTGGCAAGGCCGGCCTTACGTTCATGATCTCATCCTTGGCACAGAGGCCTATGAACGACGCCGCAACGAACGTCGGGGGCTGGGGCTCGAGCAGCCTGCGTTCTTGGCTCGAGGCCGAGGGCATGGCGCTTCTTCCTTCCGACCTTGCGGTGAGCATCAAACCGGTGTCCAAACTGACGAACAACTCCGGCGTGGTCACCGACGGATTCGACATCGTCTCGTCTACCACAGATAACCTGTGGCTTTTCTCGGCGTCGGAGGTCTTCGGCGGCCTCTCGTGGTTTGCCCACGAGTTCGGAACCAAGCCGATACCGAACACGGTCTATACCGATTTCGCACCCTACGATCGGCTGATCTCCTCCGAGGGGCCTCAGTACGCCTATTTCTCGGACCACGGGGTTACCGACCTTTCCGGCTATGAGGTTTTGCCTGGGGCGCTCGGCCAGGTTGACGGCAACTGGTGGATGCGAACTCCGTATCCCGTCAGCTTCGTCGGCATCGACGAGTCTTGTTTTTATCAGGTCATGGCGAGCGGGTATCCCTCCACGGTCCTCTCCTCCGACCAGGAGAACGGCGTCGTCGCTGGTTTTTGCCTTTAGTTGTGAATTTTCTTGATGCAAAGACCAAGCTCGGCTATAGTTTCTCCTTGTGTGTAAGCCTATGTGTCGTTCGCAGGTCGCGTCGGCACCTCTAGAGACGAGGAAAACTATGGACTACATCCGCGCTATCGAGCGTCAGCAGATCCGCGAGGACATCCCCGCGGTCAAGGTTGGCGACAACGTCAAGGTTCACTACCGCATTATCGAGGGCGACCGCCAGCGTGAGCAGGTCTTCCAGGGCGACGTCATCCGCATGAGCGGCGAGGGCGCTCGCGAGACCTTCACCGTCCGCAAGATCTCCTTCGGCTGCGGCGTTGAGCGTACCTTCCCGCTTCACAGCCCGAAGATTGCCAAGCTTGAGGTTGTCCGTCACGGTGCTGTCCGTCGCGCCAAGCTCTACTACCTCCGCGATCGCGTCGGCAAGGCCGCCCGTATCCCCGAGAAGCGCTAGTTTCTGGTTTGAACCGTTTATGGGGCCGCCCTTCGGGGCGGCCTTACTTGTATCCGGAGTTCTCTCATGCCCGATTTTGCCCCACATGCGTCAACCGCAAAGGAAATCGCCGCCCTTCTTTCCGACGCCCCCGCCGAGGAGGCGCTCGCACTCATTGAGCGCTATGCCGACGACCCGCGAAAGCAGGTTCAGCGAGCTGTTGCCAGCGCTCAAAAAAGGCTTGAGCGCGACGAGGCCGAACGCGCGCGCGTGCGCGGCATGTACGAGCTCCAGCGCGAGCTCGGCGGCGACGGCGTGGTGCTTGGGGTCGACGAGGTCGGGCGCGGCTCGATCGCCGGCCCGCTTACCGTGTGCGCCGTGACGCTGCCTAACGATCCGATGATCTGGGGCATCAACGACTCCAAGCAGCTGACCCCCGCAAAGCGAGAAGTACTCGCCGCCAGAATCGCCGACGTAGCGGTTGCCATAGGCACGTGCCATATCGAGCCATCGCTCATCGACGCCATCGGCATGGCCCAGGCCCTGAGGGCTGCCATGTCGGGGGCCGTCAAAGACGCCGGCGTCGAGCCCGATTGCGTCCTGATCGATGGCAATCCCATGCATATCCACCCTAAGGAGAAGACCCTCGTTAAGGGCGATGCCCGAATCGCCGCGATCGCGGCGGCGTCCATCGTCGCTAAGGTCACGAGGGATCATCTCATGGTCTTTTATGACGAGGAGTATCCCGAGTACCACTTCGCGGAGTGCAAGGGCTACGCCTCGGCGGAGCACATCGCGGCCATACGCGCGCACGGGCTTACCCCCATCCACAGGTTCTCTTTCTGTGGGAACTTCTTGGAGACTCCTTCGCTGTTTTAAGCTGACGGGCCCCTGATCTATATGAGGTCTTCAGTCGGTTCTGGGCCGCACACATGCGCAAAGGGTAGTGATCATCTTAGATCGGCGCATTTGCCGCGAGTCTGCCGACAGCTGTCTGTCAGCGATTCGGCAGCATTCCGCTAGATGCCCCTGAGAAGCTTGCTTGCATGGACACGCAAACAACCATGTAAGGAGCTGCAATGTGCGTTGAGAACACTGGCTGGTCGCGCCTTGAGTACGGGGAGACCTACGACACGCCCATCGAGGGCCCCGGCGTTTCAAGGAGCTTCTATACCTACCCTTATGAAAAGAGCGGGTTCCCCGAGGACTTGAGCGGGGTCGGGAAGGCCGATCTTGGTCGCATGGGCGAGAACCTCGCCGCAGTCTTTCTTGAGGACCTCGGCTACTCGATCATTCAGCGAAACTGGCATTGTCGCCGTGGCGAGGTCGACATCGTTACCGAAACCCCCGAGGGCTGCCTTGCCCTTGTCGAGGTCAAAACCCGCATAGACGGGGGCTTTGGCGATTGCACGCCGGAGTGCGCCGTGGATGAAGACAAGCAGCTGCGTTACGGACTGCTCGCAAAAGAGTATCTTGGCGGCGCAGTTGACTGCGTGCCGTCTCGCTGCGATGTCGTGAGTATTGTCGTGAGACCCGGCAGCGATTTGGAGATTCGACTGCTCACGGGCGCCTTCTTTCTGGACCGCTGATGGGACGCTCGGTTGCCGTGCGCGCCGCCGCCCTGCGAGGAGTCGAGGCGATTCCTGTAACGGTGGAAGTCAGCCCCGGGGGAGGTGTCCCCGGGTTCGTCATCACGGGTGGAAACGATAGCCCGATATTCGATGCGGCCGTCCGGGTCAGGTGCGCAATGAGGGAGTGCGGCTTCGAGATCCCCCAGGTGCGCTACACCGTCAACCTTGCCCCAGCCGACATGAAGAAGGGCGGAACCGCCTACGACCTTGCCATTGCGGTCGCGATTCTCATTGCCTCGGGGCAGATTCCTCCGAGGATTGCCGATGGCGCGGTCTTTGCCGGCGAGCTGGCGCTGAACGGGTGCGTCGAGCCGGTAAGAGGGGCGGCGGCCTATGCCTCGCTTGCCGCGTCGGGAGACCTTGACCTCATCGCCTCCTCGCGCACGCCCGCCTTTGGCGGAGAGCGAAGCAACATTATCGGCATCGAGAATCTGGGTCAGCTTAAAGGCGGTCTTGAGGGGCTCAGCAGAATCGTCGGCGTTTTCGACGAGGATTCCCGCGAGAGGTTCCTGGACGACTGCGGGCTTGATTTCTCCGATGTGGTGGATCAGGAGATTCCCAAGCGCGCGATGGTCATCGCCGCCGCCGGCAGGCACGGGCTGCTCATGGTCGGGCCGCCAGGCGCCGGAAAATCAATGCTTGCCAAGCGCTTGCCGACGATCCTTCCTCCGCTCACGGCCGAGGAGCGGGCAGAGACCCTTCTTATCCATTCGGTCGCGGGACAGCCCCTCGATTCGATCGCGAGGGGCGTGCGGCCGTTTCGCGCGCCCCATCACTCGATCTCGCTCGGCGGACTTGTTGGCGGAGGGCGACCGGTGCTGCCAGGAGAGCTCTCGCTTGCGGACAAAGGCGTCCTGTTCCTGGACGAGCTCCCTGAGTTCGCCGGCAACGTTTTGCAGTCCATGCGGCAGCCGATGGAAGATCGGGAGGTGAGGATCGTGCGTGTTGATGGCGTCTACACTTTCCCCTGTGACTTTCAGCTTATTGCCGCCGCAAACCCGTGCCCCTGCGGCCATTTGGGGGACCCAGGGCATTCCTGCACCTGCAGCCCCTCCAGGGTCCAGAGCTATCAGAACAAGATAGGTGGCCCGCTCATGGACCGAATCGACGTCGTGTGCGACGTCGCGAGGCCCTCGGAAAAGAACATCATCCGCGGCGGCAAAGGGATGGGCTCCTCAGAGATGCGCGAACTTGTTGCGAACGCCCGCGAGTTCAGGTCATGGCGCACGTCTCGCGAGGGGGAGCAGACAGGCCCCGGCGGCGCCCGCCTTGAGGACGGTGCCTGCGCGATGTTTGAGGAATACGCGGCCCGGCTTAGGCTCGGTGGCCGTGCGATTGTGCGCATAGCGAGGGTCGCCAGAACGATCGGCGACCTTTCGGAACACGAGCTCGTTGGGGAACAGGACGTGGTCGAGGCATTGGGTTTTCGATCGAGGGCGACGCTTTAGGGGTGCTTATGAAAAGCTACGATGACGGACGATGGGAGATCGGTATCGACGATCCCGAGTATCCCCCTGCATTCGCAGAGCTTGCAAATCCTCCGGGAGTAATTTATGGGGTGGGTGATGCCTCTTGCCTGCAAACGCCTTGCTTAGGCATTATCGGTGCCCGCAGGGCCACTCCCTACGGCCTCGCCATCGCCTCTATGGCCGGGCGCGTCGCTGCGGAAGGCGGCGTCTGCGTTGTCTCTGGAGGGGCCATGGGATGCGACGCCTCTGCCAGCAGGTCGGCTCTTGCCGCCGGCGGCAGCACAATCGTTGTCTCTGGGTGCGGCGCGGACACGGTATACCCAAGCACCTCCGAGGATGTTTTCCGAGGCGCGGCAGAGGGCGCGGGGGCAGTCATATCGGCGGAGCGTTGGGGCATGGGGCCCCGTCGCTACGCATTTCCAAAGCGCAACGCGCTTATCGCCGCGCTCTCAAGATGCCTTGTCGTCACGGAGGCGGGGCCAAGGTCGGGAACCATGGGCACCTCCGACGCCGCCATCGAGCTCGGCAGGACGGTGTACGCGATCCCTGGGTCGATCTTCTCGTTAAACTCAAAGGGCACGAATTCCCTCATAGCGGAGGGCGCGAAGATCATTCCTGACGAGGAATCACTCGCCCTTGCCATATCGCTGGATTTCGGATTCCTGAGGCTCCAATCCGAGCGGCCTCAAGAGGAGGCTGATGACCTGATGGCTGCGCTATTGGCGTCTCCTTCCCGACCCGATGAGCTCGCCGATGCCTTGGGAGCCGATGTCATGGCAATCCTTCGAGAGCTTACCGGACGCGAGGCAAGAAACCTTGTGGAGCGACTGCCGGATGGAAGGTATGCGCCTTCGCAAACGTATCTATTGGGGCACAATGTAGACATTTGACGTCATCGGCGCCCGCGCCGGGAAGGGGATTGCATGTCTTCGAAGGTCACCGTCGTCGGTGCCGGCCTCGCCGGTTCGGAGTGCGCGCTGCAGCTCGCTCGCAGGGGAATCCACGTGAGGCTCATCGAGCAGCGGCCTTGCCATCCTTCTCCCGCACACCATACCGACGGGTTCGCCGAGCTCGTTTGCTCCAATTCCCTCAAGTCCACCAAGCCTGATTCCGCCGCCGGCCTGCTCAAGCGTGAGCTGGACGGCATGGGGTCTTATCTTCTGGGCTTTGCTCGTCAATGCGCTGTTCCCGCTGGCGGAGCCCTTGCCGTCGATAGAGAGCGCTTCAGCGCCATGGTGACGACTTCCGTCTGCTCGGATTCCCTCATCGATGTCGTGAGGCAGGAAGCCCTTGAAATACCTGAGGGCCCCTGCGTCATCGCCGCCGGCCCTCTTTGCTCCGAGGCCCTGTTTTCGGCGGTCGAGTCTGCGGTCGGGGAGGGGCACATGTCGTTCTTCGACGCCGCGGCGCCCATCGTCTCCGCCGAATCCATCGATCGGACAATCGCCTTCTCTCAGTCCCGTTATGAGGAGGGGATCGGCGATTATCTCAATTGCCCGATGAATAGGGAGGAGTACGAGGCATTTATCGATGCGCTTCTCGGCGCTTCGCGCGTGATCGGGCGCGATTTCGAGCAGAAGGATCTTTTCTGCGCGTGCCAGCCTGTCGAGGAGGTCGCCCGCACCGGCCGCGATGCCATTCGCTTCGGGGCGCTTAAGCCCGTCGGCCTTACCGACCCGAGGACGGGCCATCGTCCGTGGGCTGCTGTCCAGCTTCGCGCTGAGACTGCTGATGCGCTCGCCTATAACCTCGTCGGTTTTCAAACTAACCTGACCTGGCCCGAGCAGCGCAGGGTCTTCCGCATGATTCCCGGCCTCGAGGACGCCGAGTTTCTGCGTTACGGCGTCATGCACCGTAACTCCTTTGTCGACTCGCCGCATGTGCTAGACAAGACCTTCAAGATTCCTGGTACCCAGGCCCGCCTTGCAGGACAGATTTGCGGCACCGAGGGGTACGTGGAGGCGATTGCGTCGGGTCTTCTTGCCGCGTTGAACACGTATGCCGACCTTTCCGGTTTTGAACCTGTCGAGCTGCCTAAAACAAGTTCTTTCGGCGCGCTCGTCTCCTACGCAACCGATCCCGCCACCAAGGACTACCAGCCCATGCACGTCAATTTCGGTATCGTGCCCCCGCTCGAGACCCATGTTCGCGACAAGGTCCGTCGCCGCGCGGAGCTTGCCGCCCGTGCCGAGTGCGATTTCGATGCGTATCTTGCCTCGCGGCCGGAGCTGTTCGCCGTAAGCGAGTAATGAGCTCCCTCGACACATATATCGATGCGTATGTTACTCAGCTCACGGGTGTCAGGGGCCTTTCGGAGAACACCCAGAAAGGCTATGCCAGCGACCTGGCCGATTACGCGCGCTGGTGCGAGAGAAGAGGCGTCGACGCTCTCAACGTGACGCATAAGGAGCTCCGCGCCTATTTGGCGGAGCTGTCTCGCGCTCGGTACGCTACGACAACCATCAATCGCAGGCTCTCGGCTATACGAGGACTGTATAACTGGATGTCTCTTCACGGCGGGGTTTCCTCCGACGCCGCGTCCTCGGTCGCGAGCCCTAAGGTCGCGCGAGTGTTGCCCAAAACAATGACGGACGTCGAGGCGTCGCGTTTGCTCGGCGATTGCGACGCGTCCTGCCCGGCCGGTCTTCGTGACCGAGCGTTTCTTGAGCTTCTTTACGCGAGCGGCGCTCGAATCTCCGAGGTCTCCCGGCTCGACGTGGGATCCATAGACTTTGCGGGCGGCACGGTCAAGCTTTTCGGTAAGGGAGCAAAGGAGCGGGTAGTTCCTCTCTATGATCTCGCCCTCGATTGGGTCGCGCGTTACGTTCGGGAGGCGCGCCCCGCGCTTCTTGCCCGCGCTAACTCAAGCCGCAAGAAGGACGACCTGGCATTGTTCGTCTCTACGAGGGGCGGGCGCATGAGCGCGGACGCGCTGCGCACCGTGTTCGAGCGCCATGCCGTTCACGCGGGGCTCGATCCTGCCCTCACCCCGCACGCCATGCGGCACACGTTTGCCACCGAGCTGCTCTCTGGGGGAGCCGACCTGCGAAGCGTGCAAGAGCTTCTTGGCCACGAGAACCTCTCCACCACGCAGATCTACACCCATCTTTCGGTCGAACGCCTCAAGGACGCCGCACGCGCCTCCCATCCCCGCGCCTGACCTGCTATTTCAGCCTGTCTGATTTGGCAGTCTTTTTTGCCTGTCTGGAAAGACTGCCTTTGCATAGATTCGCCCTCCGTCAAAAACTCGTCGAAAGGCCTGCTATGTGTCCTCTTAAAAAGCGATTTTCCAACAGCGGAATCCATCACGTCATGACCAGGGGGACGGGCCGTCAAATCATTTTTGAGGATGACTGTGACAGGAGATGGTTTCTTGAGCGCCTGGCATCTTATTCAGATGAGGACGATATTTCGGTGCTCGCATATTGCCTCATGCCGAACCATGTGCACATGCTCCTGCTTGATTCTGAAGGCGCTCTTTCCCATATGCTTCACAAGCTGCTCTCGGCATACGCGCATTATTTCAATAATCGTCACCGCAGGACGGGGCATCTTCTGGAGGCTAGGTTCGTGAGCAAAAGCGTCGAGACGGACGCTTACCTGCTCGAGGCGGTGAGATACATTCACGATAATCCCGAGAAGGGCGGTATCTGCTTGGCAGCGGATTATCCGTGGAGCAGCTTTTCCGAGTACGTTAGCGAGCCGAAGATTTGTGACACCTCCTTGGTTATGGATTGCCTTGGCTCGGTTGAGGTCTTTTCGGCCTTTTCGTGCGCCGCGGGCGACAAACTGTATTCGCTTCCCGACAGAAGGGCGGGCTGGTCTCCCGATGAGCTGCTCGAGGAGGCGAGTTCGATTCTTACGTATGCGCTGGGTGTTCAGCCTGATGAGGTCAAGAGATTAAGTCCTACTCGACGTGACGATGCTGTCAGCCTGCTTCTTAACTCTGGGTTTAGCCACAGGCAAGTCGAGAAGATCTGTGGCATCGGCAGATGGACGATTTCAAGAATTGCCGCCGTTGCCAAGTCAGACAGGCAAAAAGAGCTGCCAAATCAGACAGGCTGAAATGACTGCCAAATCAGACAGGCTGAAATCGCAGGTGAAAAAGATGTGAAGGTTGTGAGGGATAAACAAGGCTCGACAGCGGGGTCGTTGCTGCTATACTAATCAGCTGTTGTGCACAAGCACGGCATGCCGGCAACCGGCCGGCACCATCTCACACGCGCGACGACCCGCCTGCCGTGGTGCCCGAAGGCGAATAGCCAGGCCTCGGGTGGCAGTTCACGGGGATGACCTCGCGCGGAGGACCAACCACAGGAGGTTACCATGGCTAAGATTACTATCCAGACCCTGCTCGACGCCGGCTGCCACTACGGTCACCAGACCCGTCGCTGGAACCCCAAGATGAAGTCCTACATCTTCGGTGAGCGTAACGGCATCTACATCCTCGACCTCAAGCAGACGATGTACGGCCTCGACTCCGCCTACACCTTCCTCAAGGAGACCGCTGCCAAGGGCGGCAAGATCCTCTTCGTCGGCACCAAGAAGCAGGCCCAGGAGCCCATCTCCCAGCAGGCCGAGCGCTGCGGCATGCCCTGGATCAACCAGCGCTGGCTCGGCGGCATGCTCACCAACTTCGTGACCATGCGCTCCCGTATCTCCCGCATGGAGGAGCTCGAGGCCATGGTCGAGGACGGCCGCATGGCTACCCTCCCCAAGAAGGAGCAGGCCCTTCTCGGCAAGGAGCTCGACAAGCTCCAGAAGAACCTCGGCGGCGTCCGCGACATGACCAGCCTGCCGCAGGCCATCTTCGTCGTCGACTCCAAGCGCGAGGAGATCGCCATCCGTGAGGCCAACCGCCTGCACATCCCCGTCGTCTCCCTGCTCGACACCAACTCCGACCCCGACGTCGTCGAGTACGGCATTCCCGCCAACGACGACGCCATCCGCTCCGTCGCCCTCATGTGCGAGATCGCTGCCGACGCCGTCCTGGCTGGCACCGGCAAGGAGCAGATCACCGCTGAGGAGATGTCCGCTACCGAGGCTCCCGTCGCCGAGTAACGCCGACTTCATCGGCTCGTCTTATTAGAATCCCCAACTAGAGGAGAAGAACATGGCTCAGATTACCGCCGCGCTCGTCAAGCAGCTCCGCGAGATGACCGACTCCCCGATGATGGAGTGCAAGAAGGCCCTCGTCGAGGCTGAGGGCGACCTCGAGAAGGCCGTCGACGTCCTGCGCACCATGGGCATCGCCAAGGCCGTCAAGCGCGCTGGCCGCGACACCAACGAGGGCACCATCGCCACCTTCGTTTCCGAGGACGGCAAGACCGGCGCCATCCTCGAGCTCTCCTGCGAGACCGACTTCGTCGGCACCAACCCCAAGTTCACCGGCTTTGCCGCCAAGCTTGCCCAGGTTGTCGCCGAGCAGAACCCTGCCGACGTTGAGGCTCTCAAGGCCTGCACCTTCGAGGGCGAGACCGTTGACTCCGCTCTCACCGAGATGATCCACGTCATCGGCGAGAACATGAAGGTCCTGCGTTTCCAGCGCCTTGCCGTTGAGAACGGCGCCCTTGCCAGCTACATCCACCTCGGCGGCAAGATCGCCAACATCGCCGTCTTCGAGTTCAACAACGCAGAGACCGCCGCTGCCGACGAGTTCAAGACCTTCGCCCACGACGTCGCGATGCAGATTGCCGCTACTGCGCCCGTCGCCGCTTCCCGCGACGACGTCCCGGCCGAGACCATCGAGCACGAGCTTTCCATCTACAAGGCCCAGGCTGCCGAGTCCGGCAAGCCGGAGGCCATCCAGGAGCGCATGGCTCAGGGCCGTCTTGAGAAGTACTTCAAGGAGTTCGTCCTCTGCGAGCAGGAGTTCGTCAAGGATTCCTCCGTCACCATCGACGGCCTCGCCAAGAAGACCTCCAAGGACCTTGGCGACGACATCAAGGTTAAGTCCTTCGTCCTTTACCGCTTCGGCGAGTAGTCGCTTTAATCATTGATTTTTAGAGCCGGCCGCGTTTGACGCGACCGGCTCTTTTGTGTGCAGTGGCGTATGCTTTCGGTCGGGCGGGGGTCAACCCGCCCTCGTCTGTTAAACTTTCATTTTGGCAACGTAATATGCGTGCGCACGCCCGTCGGTGCGTCCGTTCTAATGGAGGCTGAATTGTCAGACCTTAGGTATAAGCGCGTCCTGCTCAAGCTTTCCGGCGAAGCCCTTATGGGTAATCAGGAGTTCGGTATCGATCCCGCTGTCCCGGCTCGCCTTGCCGAGGAGATTCGTCCCGTGTTTGACGCCGGCGTCCAGATCGCGGTCGTTATCGGCGGCGGCAACATCTTCCGCGGCGTCCAGGTTGCGGCCGGTGGCATGGATCGAGCCCAGGGCGACTCGATGGGCATGCTCGCCACCGTAATGAACGCCCTCGCGCTTCAGGACACGTTTGAGCATGCCGGTATGGACAGCCGCGTCATGAGCGCCATCTCCATGCGCCAGATTGCCGAGCCCTATATCCGCCGTCGCGCGATTCGCCATATGGAGAAGGGGCGCATCGTCATCCTCGCGGCCGGCACCGGCAACCCGTTCTTCACCACCGACACCGGCGCCGCCCTTCGCGCGTGCGAGGTCAATGCCGAGGTCCTCATGAAGGCCACCAACGTCGACGGCGTCTACGACTGCGATCCCAAAAAGAACGCTGATGCCGTTAAGTACGAGAAGGTCACCTATGACGAGGTGCTCACCAAGAACCTTAAGGTCATGGACGCGGCTGCGATTGCGCTGTGCCGCGACAACAAGATGCCGATCATGATCTTCGACATCAACGCCGAGGGCGGTTTCCGCAAGGCCGTCGAGGGCGAGAACGTCGGAACCATCGTCTACGAGAAGGAGAATTAGCATGAGCCAGTACACCGATTTTGCGCAGTCCCACATGGATAAGGCCCTTGACGCCCTGAAGAGCAACTTCTCTCGCGTGCGTTCCGGCCGTGCGAACGCGCACATCCTCGATCCGATCAAGGTCGATTATTACGGCCAGCCCACGCCGATCACGCAGCTCGCCGGCGTGAAGGTCCCCGAGGCCTCCATGCTCGTCATCGAGCCGTGGGACAAATCCTCCCTCAAGGCTATCGAGAAGGCCATCGAGGCTTCCGACCTCGGCATCACTCCGTCCAATGACGGCATCTCCATTCGCCTTCCGTTCCCCCGCCCGACCGAGGAGCGTCGTCGCGAGCTTGCCAAGGAGTGCTCTAAGCTCGCAGAGGACGCCCGCGTCGCCGTCCGCAACGTCCGCCGCGATGCCAACGGCAAGGTCGAGCGCGACGAGGAGCTCCCCGAGGACGAGGCGACTCGCGAGAAGAAGGCAATCCAGAAGCTCACCGACACCTATGTCGCAAAGATCGAGGACATGCTCAAGACCAAGACCGCCGAGATCATGGAGATCTAGCTTGCTCTACGACGAAAAGCTGCTTAAGGAGTACTTCTCCGAGGCGCCTGAGGACATCTCGCTTGATGATGTCGACATGGCTCGCGTTCCGAGCCATGTCTCCATTATCATGGACGGAAACGGCCGCTGGGCAACTGCCCGTGGCCTTGATCGAAGCCAAGGCCACGTCGCCGGCGTCGACTCGCTTAGAGAGGCCGTGACCACGAGCGTGCGACTCGGGCTCGACGTGCTCTCCGTTTACGCGTTCTCTACCGAGAACTGGAAACGCCCCCAGCGCGAGGTCAACCTCCTTATGCACCTCTTTGCAACCACGCTTGTCAAAGAGCTTCCGCTTTTCCATCAGGAGAATGTGCGGCTTCGGTTCTTCGGAGACCTGTCCGCTCTCCCCGAGGAGACGCGCAAGGTGTTTCAAAAGGGACTGGACGAAACCGCTGACCATACTGGCATGGTTTTCGCCCTTGCGGTCAACTACGGTTCCCGCGCGGAGATCGTGCGCGCCGCAAAGGAGCTCGCAAGCGAGGCGGTGGCGGGGGAGCGCGCAGTCGATTCCATCGACACTGACGCGGTTGCCGAAAAACTGTACACCTGCGGGCTTCCCGATCCTGACTTGCTTATCCGTACTTCAGGCGAGCTGAGACTCTCGAATTACCTGCTCTGGCAGCTCGCGTATTCGGAGTTCTATGTGACTCCGACGCTCTGGCCTGATTTCTCGCGCTGGGATATGCTTCGCGCGGTCAAGTCCTATCAGTCGCGCGACCGCCGCTTCGGAGGCGTAAAGTAGCATGGATAAAGAGAAGAACGACGCACGCGAGCCGGAGCGCTCAAGCGTTGGTCTCGATCGCCAGGTCGATAAGCTCGAGGCGCGGCGCGCAGCCAAGGAAAGCCAGCGCGCGGCCGGAAAACTTGCTGGTCAGCGGGCTCGCGGCGCAACCGAGAAGCTGCTTACGCGCACCACTTCCGGTGCCATCTATGCGCTTCTCATCGTGGCGTGTCTGTTTATCGGGCCATTCACCACGACGCTGTTGGTGGTCTGTATGGCATGGCTCTGCTGCTCCGAGTTTTTCCGCATGACTCGAATGGGCGGTCGCATGCCCAACGAAATCTATGGTCTTACCGCCGCGATCCTCTTTCCGCTTGCCGCTTATTTCCGCGGCGTTGCCGGGCTCGCCGTAGTGCTGCTGCTGTTCCTCGTCGCTATCGCAGCCTGGTATGTGGCGACGCCGCGTGCAGGTATCGGAGACGTTGCCGTTTCCGTCTTTGGTCCTATCTATACGAGCTTCGCTTTTTCCGCAATTGTTCTTGTGCGCGTGTCGGACAAGGGCGTCCACGGCGCCCTTCTAACTCTTGGGGTCATGCTTTCGCTGTGGGCAAATGATGCGGTGGCGTATCTCGTGGGATCGCGAATCGGCGCCCATAAGCTCGCTCCTCGAATCAGCCCGAACAAGTCCTGGGAAGGTTTCTGGGCCGGGCTGGTCGGGTCCGTCGCTGTTTGGATCGTCCTCGCCTTTGCCGGTGTCGCCAATATCGGCGTCCCCCTGGCTGCCGCTATCGGATTGGTCGTCGGCGTCGTCGGTGTTATCGGGGACTTATTTGAATCTCGAATCAAGCGCGGCGTTGGAGTGAAGGATTCCGGGAACCTTATCCCGGGGCATGGCGGTCTTCTTGACCGCTCGGACTCGCTCCTCTTCGGATCTATCGCCGCTTATATATTGCTTCTTTTTGGGGGAATTCTGTGACTTCTTGCATCAATATTTTTGAAGACACCGCCCCGCGCGCCGAGCGACCCCGCCCGGTGCGCGTTGCCGTTCTTGGCTGTTCCGGTTCCGTGGGTTCTCAAACCCTTGATGTCGCTCGCCGGCATTCCGATAAGGTGTGCGTCGTGGCGCTTTCGGTCTTCTCTTCGACCGAGAAGCTCGTGGCCGCCGCCCGCGAGTTCGGCGTTTCTCACGTTGCCGTGGCGAATGCCGAGCACGGTAAGGACCCTGTTCTTAGCGAGCTCCCCCAAGGCTGTGAGCTAAGCGTCGGTGACGAGGCTGTGACAGCTCTCGCAGAGCTTCCAGACGTCGACATCGTTGTCAACGCCCTCGTTGGTTTTGCCGGTATCCACGCGGGTTACGCGGCGCTTCGCGCAAACAAAGTCCTTGCCTACGCGAATAAGGAGTCCATCGTCTGCGGCGGTGACCTTCTTATGCCTATGGCAAAACCGGGAAGGCTCATCCCCGTCGATTCCGAGCACTCTGCGATTTTCCAGTGCCTTGTTGGCGAGAAGCCCTCCGACGTCCACTGCATTTGGCTCACCTGCTCCGGCGGCCCCTTCTATGGCAGGAATCGCGATGAGCTCTCCGGCGTCAAGGTCTCCGACGCCCTTGCCCACCCCAACTGGGAGATGGGCGCCAAAATCACCATCGATTCCGCGAGCCTTATGAATAAGGGCCTTGAGGTCATCGAGGCCCATCAACTTTTCCAGGTGCCCATTGACGCCATCCGTGTTCTTATCCAGCGGCAGAGCGAGATCCATTCGATGGTCGAGTTTACCGATGGTGTTGTTAAGGCTCAGCTCGGCGGCCATGATATGCGTGCCCCTATCCAGTACGCCCTGAGCTATCCCGAGCGCTGGGAGGCCTCTGTGGAGCGTATTGATTGGTCTTCCTGTGCGCCGATCACGTTCGGCGAGGCCGACGAGTCGACATTTGGCTGCCTCCGCCTTGCTAAAGAAGCAGGTCGTGCCGGCGGCATCCTCCCGTGCGCGCTTAATGCCGCCAATGAGGTTGCCAACCTCGCCTTCCGGCAAGGTTTGTGCGGTTTCCTCGACATTGAGCGAGTGGTTGATCGCGTTGTGTCTCGAACCTCTGCCGACCGGGTAGAGAGCCTGCAGCAACTGCTCGACGTTGACGTGCGCGCCCGTGCGCTCGCCAAAGAAGCCCTCGCGGAGGTCTAGCCCTTGTCTGCTATCGTCGGTTTTGTATCCTCAGTGTTCTGGGGCGTTATCGTCCTTTCGGTGCTCGTGTTCATCCATGAGGCGGGTCATTACCTCGCCGCCCGTGCCTTCGGCGTTCGCGTGACCGAGTTCATGCTTGGTCTTCCTTGTCGATACAATTTCTCGTTCAAGAGCCGCAAGGTCGGCACCCGCTTCGGCGTCACCCCCCTGCTACTGGGCGGGTACAACCGAATCAGCGGCATGGAGCCCATCGATGAGGACGTCGCCGCGAAGGCCCTCTACTGCGTGCAGCGCCACGGCAGGGTCGAGTCCGCAAAGATTGCCGAGGAGCTCGGCATTGACGAGGAAGTAGCGCTTTCGGCGCTCGCCTCTTTGTCCGAATGGGCTTCTGTACGGCCTTTCTACAACCCCGAGCTGGGCGAGGAGCCGAACCAGAAGACGTACCCCGCCGCCTTCGAGACCGTCGCGCGCGACGCCGCCCTTCTTACCGAGTTCGATCAAGGCCATGATTTCTCTGCCGCTGGCGCCACGAAGGCGGGGGAGGCCCGCGACCCCGGCTGCACTGCGGAGGAGTTCCTTATCAAGGAGCGCGCCCATACGTATCTCGGGCTTGGTTTTCTCCGCAGGCTCGCCGTCCTTCTTGCCGGTCCGCTGATGAACGTCGCCTTCGCCTTCATTGTTGTTACGGCCGGTTTTATGGCCACAGGCATCCCCGTGGCTTCCAACGAGCCCGTCATCGGCTCCGTTGTCGAGGGTTCCTATGCCCAGGCCAGCGGCATCGAGGCGGGGGATAAGGTGGTGAAGGTTGGCGACGTCGACGTCTCGACTTGGGATGAGCTCTCGGCAGCAATGTCCCCGTATCTTGCGGGCGGCGTTGATTTCCAGCTTACCGTGAACCGCGGCGACGCGGAGCTCTACCTTACGGTTGACCTTCCCGATGGCGAGACCTCGGACAGGATTGGCATTACCTCGCAGACGGCCGTCTATCGCCCCAACCCTGTCCAAGCCGCGGGTCTTACCCTGCGCTACGCCCAGATGGTCGGTTCGTTCGTCGTCAAGCTCGTGGTGCCTCATACCACGATGGAGGTGCTCAATCAGTCCACGTCCGTCGTAGGCATCTCGGTTATGGCTTCCGAGGCTGCGAGCTCCGGCCCGGCCGATCTTGTGATGCTCGCTGCCTCCATCTCGATGTCGCTGGGTTTCATGAACCTGCTTCCCATTCCGCCGCTCGACGGGGGAAAGATTTTGATCGAGGCGATCCAGGCCGTCACAAAGAAGAAGCTCTCGGCCAAGGTTCAGAACTACCTTAGCTATGTGGGGCTCGCGTTTTTCTTATTCGTGTTTGTAGTGGTGCTCAAGAACGACATTTTCCGCTTCGTGATTGGATAACGTCATGAAATCTGCTTCCGGCAAGCTTCCTCGCGAGCTTACTCGTCCCGTTCACGTTGGTCGTGTCCAGATCGGCGGCGGAGCCCCCGTCTCGGTCCAGTCCATGTGCACGACCAAGACCGATGACCCCGCCTCGACCCTAGTGCAGATTCGCGAGCTGGCAGAAGCGGGCTGCGAGATCGTTCGCGTTGCCATTCCCTCGGCATCCGTCCTCGATGGGTTTCAGGAAATCTGCGCCGAGTCGCCCCTTCCCGTTGTCGCCGATATCCACTTTGACCATCGCCTTGCGATCGAGGCCACTCGGCGTGGGGCTTCCGCCCTTCGGCTTAACCCGGGCAATATCGGTGCTTGGGACCGCGTGGACGCCTGCATCGATGCAGCTGGAGAGGCGTCGATCCCCATTCGCATCGGCGTCAACGCAGGCTCTCTCGACCGCGAGATCGATGCCCGTGAGGATTTGTCGCAGCCCGAGAAGCTCGTCCAGAGCGCCGTCTCGTTCGTAAGGCACTTCGAGGAGCGTGGGTTCACCGACATAGTCATGTCCGCTAAAGTGCACGACGTTCCCGCAACCATAGAAACGAACCGCGAGCTCAGTCGTCTGCTCCCCGAGGTTCCCCTGCATATCGGGGTTACCGAGGCCGGTACCTTCACGCAGGGAACCGTAAAGAACGTCGCGGCGCTCTCGGTCCTTCTTTCCGAGGGCATCGGCGACACGATGCGGCTTTCTCTTACGGCGGATCCAGTAGAGGAGGTCCGCGTCGCGTGGGAGCTCCTCGGCGCCCTCGGTATGCGCCGTCTTCACCCGGAGTTGGTGAGTTGCCCCACTTGCGGACGCTGCCAGGTGGATATGATCCCCATTGCCGAAGAGGTCGAGCGCCGGCTTCGCTCGATTAAGGCCCCGATTACCGTCGCCGTCATGGGGTGTGCCGTCAATGGGCCCGGCGAGGCCCGCGGCGCCGACATCGGCATGGCGAGCGGCAGGGGAGAGGCTCTTCTCTTCGCTAACGGCGAGTCAATCCGTAAGGTTCCTGAGGAGCGTATGGTCGATGAGCTCTTCGAGGAGATCGAGCGCCGCTTCGGGTAGCGGTGCCATTCGTGGCCGCCGCAAAGGCTCTGCGCGACGCGTCGGGGCTTATTGGCTTAGAATCAATAATTACTGAATCCGAGTCGGGCCGCGACCCGGCCTTCCATAGGGAGATTGGATAAAACGTGAAGCGTTATCAGAAGATGTCGAGGCTCTATGCCCCCACCCTCAAGGAGGATCCCGCCGAGGCCGAGCTCGTGAGCCATAAGCTCTTGCTCCGTGCCGGTATGATCCGCAAGACTGCTGCCGGCCTGTACAGCTACCTTCCGCTTTGCTGGCGCGTCATCCAGAAAATCGAGGACGTCATCCGCGACGAGATGGAAGGTATTGGTGCCCAGGAGATTCAGGTCCCTATCGTCACCCCGTCCGAGCTTTGGGAGCAGTCGGGCCGCTACGGCGCGTATGGCCCCGAGCTTATGCGCCTGAACGACCGCCACGAGCGCGACTTCGTCCTCGGCCCCACCCACGAGGAGACCTTCACCGACCTCGTGCGCAACGAGCTGCGTTCTTATAAGCAGCTTCCCGTGACGCTTTACCAGATTCAGGATAAGTTCCGCGACGAGCTCCGCCCGCGCTTTGGCCTCATGCGCGGCAGGGAGTTCATCATGAAGGACGCCTACTCCTTCAGCGCCAGCCAAGAGTCGCTGCAGGAATGCTATGACGACGAGAAGGCCGCCTACGCCCGCATCGCCGAGCGCTGCGGCGTTCGCGCGCTCCCCGTCGTCGCCGACTCCGGCCAGATCGGCGGCGACACCTCCGTCGAGTTCATGGCGCTGGCGGATGCCGGCGAGGCCGAGCTTGTTTGGTGCGACTGCGGGTTCGCGGCCGACACCGAGGCCGCCACGGCCAAGATCGCCGTCGCCGAGGGCGAGGCCGGCGAGCTCACGCGCGTCCACACCCCCAACGCCGGTTCCATCGCCGACGTCACTGCCCTTCTTGGCGTCGAGGAGAGCGCTACCCGCAAGGCGCTCGCGCTTATCGACGGCGACGGCCGCCCCACGGTCTGCTTCGTACCCGGCGACCACGAGATGAACGACGTCAAGGCCGAGCACGCTTTCGGCGAGTATCACCTCATGAGCGACGAGGAGCTTCGCGACGCCGGCCTTGTCAAGGGCTTTATCGGCCCCGTCGGCCTTCCCGAGGGCATCCGCGTCGTCGCCGATTCCTCGCTTAAGGTTTCCGAGTGGTGGCTCGTCGGCGCCAACCTCGCCAACTACCACTATCGCCACGCCCAGATGGGCCGCGACTTCTCCATCGACGAGTGGGTCGACGTCGTGACCGCCCGCGAGGGCGACCTGTGCCCCCACTGCGGCAAGCCCATGCACGCCGCTCGCGGCATCGAGATCTCCCAGGTGTTCCAGCTCGGCACCAAGTATTCTGAGTCCATGGGAGCCACCTTCATGGACGAGGACGGCCGCGAGAAGCCGTTTCTCATGGGCTGCTACGGCATCGGCGTTTCCCGCATGGTCAGCGCCGTCGTCGAGCAGCACAACGACGAGCGCGGCATCTGCTGGCCCGTTTGCGTGGCCCCCTATGAGGTCGAGATTGTTGCCATGAACGTCGGAGACGACGTCGTCTGGCCCGTCGCCCAGAAGATTACCGAGGAGCTCGCATCCGCCGACCTCGAGGTCGTCGTCGACGACCGCAAGGAGCGCCCGGGCGTCAAGTTCGCCGACGCCGACCTTATCGGCATTCCTTACCAGGTCATCCTCGGCAAGAAGGGCGTTGCTGCGGGCACCGCTGAGGTCAAGGTCCGTGAGACCGGCGAGCGTTTCGACGTTCCCTTCGGCGAGCTCGCCGAGTGGCTCACCTCGCGCGTCGTCCCTGCCCGCGCATAGGCTTGCGATCGACGGCGGTCTCGTAACCGTGCGTTTTCTTTGATTCGCTACACTTCAGGCGAGGCGTGGACTCCTTCCGCGCCTCGCCTGTTTTCCAATTGGAAGGTGTTCAGCATGAAGTACACGGATCTTGCCGCCTCCGCGCGCGGAAACATCGGTCCTTACTGCAAGGCATGCCCCGTTTGCGACGGTCGCGGGTGCAAAAACACGGTTCCCGGGCCGGGCGCGAAGGGTTCCGGCACCGTTGCCATGCGCAACTACTCCGCATGGCAGGGCGTTCTTCTTAATATGGACACGCTCCACCCGTATTTCGAGGCAGATTCCACATGCACGGTTCTTGGTCGTGAGCTCTCGCTTCCGGTAATGATCGCCCCGGTTGGCGACGTCCAGCGGCATTATGGCGATAAGTACGACACCGTCGGCTATAACGAGTGCGTTCTTCGCGCCGCCGAGAAGTCCGGGACATTGGCTTGGACCGGCGACGGCCTCGATGGCCGCATCATGTCGGAGTCCTGCGACCTCATCTCGAGGCTCGGCGGCGCCGGCGTCGTGACGGTCAAGCCATGGGACGCGAAAACGCTCGAGGAGAAGCTCGACCACGCCCTCGCCGCGAGGCCCGCGGCGGTTGCCATGGACATCGACGCCGCCGGCCTGCCCTTCCTTAAGGGCCAGAACCCTCCGGCCGGTGCCAAGGATGAGGGGCAGGTTGCCGAGATCGCCGCGGCGTGCCATGAGCAGGGCGTCCCCTTTGTTCTCAAGGGCGTCATGACCCCTTCCGCTGCGGAACGGGCGGTCCGTGCGGGTGTCGACGGCATCGTCGTCTCCAATCACGGAGGCCGTGTTTTGGACGGGGTGCCTTCCACGGCGGAGGTGCTTCCCGGCATTGCGCAGGCGGTGGGAGGCGATCTCGAGGTCCTCGTTGACGGCGGGATCCGCAGCGGCCTCGACGTGTTCCGCGCGCTCGCGCTCGGCGCCAAGGCCTGCCTCATGTGCCGGCCTTTTGTCGTCGCTGCGTTCGGAGGGGGAGAGGACGGGGTTGCCGCTTATCTTGGGCAGCTGATGGCTGAGCTTAAGGACAGCATGGAGATGTGCGGCGCCGCGACGATTGCCGACATCGACGAGTCTGTGCTTTGGCGGGGCTAGGTGATTGTGTGAAGCCGACAAACAGTGATTTGGCTCTTTTGGCGACGTCGGGCATCCGTCGTTTCAACGCTTTGGCGAACTCGTATCCAGGGTGCGTCAAGCTTACCCTCGGCGAGCCTGAGTTCGACACCCCCGAGCCGGTGAGAAGCGCCGTCGCGCGGTCGCTTGCTGAGGGTCAGACCCATTACCCGCCGAACAACGGGAAACCGAATCTTCGCGAAGCCCTCTCGGCGTATATGGGAGGGCGGGGGCTCTCCTACGCGCCCGAGGACGTTGTCGTCACCTGTGGCGCCACAGAGGCGCTCTCCGCAACGCTCACGGCTCTCATCGACCCGGGCGATGAAGTTATCGTCCCAGTGCCGGCATTCGGTCTCTACGAGACTATAGTGCGCGCCGCCCATGGACGAGTCCGCTTCCTCGACACGGCGCAATCCGGGTTCTCCATTCGCGAAGACGATCTCCGGGCTGTCGTGGGGGGCACCACAAAGGCCATCGTGATCACGTCTCCGAACAACCCTACCGGCTGTGTCTACGACTCGGAGTCGCTGAGCGCGGTCGCGAAGGTTGCGTCGGAAACCGGTATATACGTTATCTGCGATGACGTTTACAACCGCCTCTGCTATCTCGACGGATATGAGCGGCTTGCGATTTCGCACCCCGAGTTGCGCGAGCAACTCGTCGTCGTTGACTCTTTCTCGAAGCCTTGGGCAATGACTGGATGGCGCATCGGCTGGCTCGCCGCTGCTCCGGCGCTTAGAGAGCAGATCGAGAAGATGCACCAATACCTCATCTCCAGTATCCCGACTTTTGTACAAGACGCCGCGGTGGTCGCCCTCGGGCTCGATCCAGTCGAAATGAGGGAGACGTATCGACGGCGAAGGGACTATGTCTGCGAGAGGCTGCGGTCGATGGGGCTGCCCCTCACACGACCTGAGGGGGCTTTCTACGCCTTTCCGGATATTCGAGGGCTGGGGATGGGCTCGCAGGAGCTCTGCGAGCGCCTTGTCCGCGAAGCGGGCGTTGCATGCGTTCCCGGCGAGTGCTTTGGTACGCCGGGGTTCCTTCGCCTTTCGTACTGCGTCTCAGACGCCGATTTGAGCTTGGGACTGGACCGGCTTGAGGAATTCGTCGCGCACCTATAGCTCGGAGTCCGCGAGAATAACGATGACGGCCTGAGCTGATTTCCAAAAAAGTTGGAATTCGTCCTTGACTCGTCTCTTAATGCCCGATATATTATTCCTCGCACCAACGCACGGGGAATTAGCTCAGTTGGGAGAGCGCGTGACTGGCAGTCACGAGGTCAGGGGTTCGAACCCCCTATTCTCCACCATTATAAATGCAGGCGGCGGCTTCGGTCGTCGCCTTTTTTTCATAGGGGCTCATGGCGCAACGGTTAGCGCAGGGGACTCATAATCCCTGGGTTGCAGGTTCGAATCCTGCTGGGCCCACCATAAAAGCCGCAGGTCGCGAGGCGTTTTCGCCTTGCGACCTGTTTTATTGTTTATGGAGCGTTGGCACGGCGTTGGCATAAGGTAGCCAAACAGGTTGAAGACCTTATATAGCGGGAAGAAACCCTTTATCAGCCGCACACCGCGCGGCCGAAGGCCTGCGCAGCGGCGTCCAGGGCCGCGTCGGGCTTCAGGTAGTGCGTGTAGCCGGTCTGGACGTTGGTGCGCCCGTGCAGACGGGCGTTCACCGTGTCGAGGACGCCGGCGCCCTGCATGATCGTCTCGTGCACCGAGCGCATGTCCTTCAGCTGGGCGTAGGGCATGCCCTGGAGCGCCCCTCCCGGCTCGAAGAGCGCCTTCCAGTGCTTCCGGGCGCGCCCGGGGTACTTGTCCCAGAGGAAGGCCCTCGGCCCTTCCACGGCGAGCTCCGCGAGCCTCGACGCGAACGGGTCGGGAATGGGGGCCACGCGGCGGCTGAACTTGTTCTTCGGCGCCTTGAAGCCGTCGCGCTCCGTCCAGGCCATCTGCACGTAGGCATGGGCCATGAGGCCGTCGCCCTCGCCCAGGCGCGAGACCTCCGAGAAGCGCAGCCGCGACCACATGAGGCCCAGGCCCTCCTCGACGCGCAGGCCGCCGCCGACGAGTGCGAGGAAAAGCGCCTCGGCGTCGTCGCCGCGCAGGCGGCGCATGGCCTCGGCTACTTGCGGGGCGCCCCACATCAAGGGTTGCTCGGCGAAGGGGTCCTCGCGCTCCACGGGGTAGTCTATGCGCCTGTGGTCGAGGACGTTGCGGTCCACGAGCTCGGCGTCCACGGCGCAGTTGATCATGCGCTTCAGGCAGCGAACCGATTTCCTGGCCACGGCGGGCGTCATGCCGTAGACCCACGACTGCACCATCGGGTAGCTCAGCTCGGGCCAGCGCAGGTCGCCGAAGGCCGGCTCTATGCGCAGGCGCCACGATGACTCGTATCCGCCTATGGTCTCGTTGGTCAGGCCCTTGGCGCGGCACCGCCGCATGAAGAGGGGCCAGAAGTCGCGGATTACGTCGGTCTGGCCCGCGCAGGCCGAGGCCCCGAGCTCCGCGACCATCTCCTGCCTGCGGGCCACCGCCTCGGAGAAGGTTCCCTCGAAACGCTCACGCAGGCGCCGCTGCCCGCCGTCGCGCCTGTATCCTCGGCATGCCGTGAGGTCCCAGACGCCGGGTCTCACGGGCCTCACGCCGACCGCCGCCTGTTTCGCTGCCATGGCGGTATCCTCCTCCTTCACTTCTGCTGGTTGTGAAGAGCTAAGTATTTTTGCTTAAACGCCAGTCATCTCTGGGATAATTTGGGCCATACTTGTTTCGAAGCCCCTCGGTGGGCCGACTTGGGACGGATTAAAGCTGGGTCCCCGAATGGGGGTAGGCCGAAAGGCTTAGAATTCCCTTGCTCCAGGGGTCGGCCTACCGAGGGGTTTTATGTCAGTCTGGTTTTCAGGCTTCTGATAATTTCTGTCGGGTCTTTTCTGATCTGGGCATAGATATCGTCAATGCATTGCTGTGAATATGCGTATCTAGGCGATTCTCCGGGCATTGCCGTGTCAATCGAGTATCTTTCGTCTTCTTTCATTCCGTAGGCGGCGACGAATAGCCTAAAGTCATTTGAGGTAAATTTTGCCTTTGGCTCGCCGTTCGCCATGAGGGTCACTCCATCACGCTCCATACGACGGTTCACCTGCTCGATGACTGCCTTGGTTCTGAACGGATATTTGTCCTGAGGGTTAATTAGCTGCTTAACAATTGAAACCTGAGTATTCGCCTCAGCGCTGACTCTTACAGTTAGCTCTGCGTCCTTCTTCTTCGTCAGCCTAAGTTCAGTTGTGTATGTGCATGCGTAGCGTCTATTTCCTTCGATATCTGCAGATGAGAGAATTCCGCTGCGAGCATCTATCATTCGATTTATAACCTCGGGAGAATAGCGCGCTCTGCACTCTTCAATGCTCGCATCACTTCTCCTAACCGATAAAACAAGGTAGTTCTCCGGTATTAGGTCGCTAATTTCTATCCCTAGGAGTTCCCTCGCTTTTTCGTCGTAGTTCTCCACACAGGCCTGAAGTATCGGGGCGTATATTCCCTCGTACTCCTCGATGATAAAGTGGGTGCTCGTGTTTCTTAGGTCTATCACCTTCGAAAGATTGAGCCTGAGCGGATCTTTCTCGTTGGTGAAGACTCTCCTAACGCACTCTTCAAGCGAGAGCGTCCTGCCGGGTTTATCGGGGTAATAAATAGAGCTCTCCCCGTTTTGCTCGGTCAAATACGCCTTGAGCAGAAGTTCCCACGCATTGCACAGGAAGAAGGCGCATCCTTCGACTCGATACTTTATGGTCGGCCTGTTGTACAGCTCGACGGCGAGGATGAAGGCTTCTTGAGACTTTTGCTTAAGCCGCTCTACCGTTATTTGGTCCATGTGATCCACGAAGTTACCTCCTCATTTTCAGAAATAGTGCGTTTCCTGAATCAGGCTAGTTGTTACGGAAAACTAGATGTGCTGAGCCATTTCACGCCGCGAGCCTAAGGGCGGTCATGGACGGACGCGCCGTCAGCGCCTCCTGCGGGCGGAGTGGAGCGCCGAGAGGAGGTGCGCCGCCACGTCGAGCAGGGTGCAGGCCGCGCAGAGAAGGACCGCCAGCGGCAGCCTTCCGTCCTCGAACGTGCCGCCCACGGCGATGTAGACCACGAGCCAGCACGCGAAGAAGGTGAGAAACGGGTACAGGGACGCCACCGACAGAACCGAGGCGGCGGAGCTCTCCTCGCGCTCCCTGCGCCTGGCCCTTGCGTCGTCGAGCATGTCGCGCACGACCTCGGCCCTCAGCTCGCGCATCTCCTGGCTGCCGTCGTCCATGTCGGCCAGCAGCCTCGCGATCTCCATCTCCTCGTGCATCGCGACGTCCCTTCCCTTGCCCGGAAGCCGCCCGATGGCGGCTACGGCGATTGTACCCGCGGCGGTTATGCCCGCCGACAGCACGCCGGGGTCTACGCTCATTCTTCCCCCTTCGTTGTGTATCTACGCGACCAGACTAAGGGCGGTCATGGACGGACCCCCCCCCAGACACTTTTTCGGGGGCCTGCGGGAGCCTTTCGGCCAGCGCGTCGCTCGTGGCGACCAGCGCGGCGCGGCCCTCCGGTCCCAGGGCGCGGTAGTTGCGGGCGAGGCTCGGGTCGATGCCGTGGGTCTCGCGGCCCGCAAGCTCGTCGAGCGTGCAGCCGAGCGCCGTCGCGATCTTGCAGGCGTCCTCTACTGACAGGGTTGTCTCTCCTGTCTCCCAAGAGCTGACAACCCGCTGAGTTGTTCCGATCTTCTTGGCAAGTTCGGTTTGGTTGATTTTTGCCTGTTTGCGAAGTTCCTTCAGTCGCAGTTCCACTGCCTCTCCTTTCGCTGGCTTTAGCTAAGTATCGCAAAAAAATACGGAAATCGGGTAATTCTTTCTTGACATATCCGGAAGGCGTGTATTTAATAATTGGCATACACGGAAACCGTTTAAACAATTGGAGGTGTGGTTTGGAGTACGACGGCGAGTTTCTTTCTCGCGTCATGAAGTCCAGGCGCATGGCGCGGGGCTGGACGCAGCTCGATTTGGCGGAAGCGTCTGGGGTTTCCGCAGGTGTCATCTCTGATTACGAGAGGTGCGCAGTGAAACCGCAGTTTCCGACGCTTGTCAAGCTGGCTAGTTCACTTGGATGTTCGACCGATGACTTTGTGAAGCACAAGGAGGTGGAGGTTCAGTAATGAACGAGATTCGTGTTTTTAGCAACGAGGGTTTGGCGCAGTGCGCGCGATTCAAAGCGCCGCTGGGGAACCGATGCTTGTTGCGAAGGATGTCTGCGCTGTTCTCGGCCTCGGCCGTCAACAGGACTCGACTCGCTATCTCGATGACGACGAGAAGGGGGAGTGTCTGGTAAACACCCCCTCCGGCGCTCAGAAGATGGTGTGCGTCACCGAGCCAGGCTTTTACAAACTCGTGATGCGCAGCCGCAAGCCGGAGGCCAAGGCCTTTCAGCGCTGGGTCACCCACGAGGTGCTCCCGGCCCTGCGGCGCGACGGCGGCTACATGGTCGCGCGCGACGAGACTCCGGAGCAGACGATGGCGCGCGCGGTCCTTCTCGCCCAGGCCACCATCGACCGGCAGCGCGACCGCATCGCGGAGCTGGAGCCGAAGGCGCTCTTCGCCGACGCCGTGGCCGCGAGCGACGGCACGTGCCTCGTGGGCGAGCTCGCGAAGATGATGCGCCAGAACGGGGTCGAGATCGGGCAGCGGCGCCTCTTCGCCCGCCTGCGCGAGGACGGCTACCTTGGCAAGTCCGGCTCGAACACGAACGTCCCGACGCAGCGCGCGATGGACCTCGGGCTCTTCCGCATCAAGGAGACCGCCGTCACGCACTCCGACGGCCACGTGACGCTCAGCCGCACGCCGAAGGTCACCGGCAAGGGCCAGCGGTACTTCATCAAGCGCTATTGCCCTGAGCGACTCGCTTAGCACAAGCGCTTAGCACAACCCTTTGCACAACTGAGCACCACAAGGGCCCCACCAAGGGCGCCGGGCGAAGCCTTGCGCTTCGGGCATCTTGACAACCGTATGGAGCGCCGCCCTCTCCGATAAGGGCGGGAAACAACGCGGATGACGGGCGATGCGGCGGCCGGGAAGGAGCCGCGCCCATGAGCGACAGAGACAGAATCGAGTTCCATTTGTTCGTTATAGCAGTAATGATACAACTCACCGTGGCAGTGTATTTCCTCGGGGAGATAGCCAGAGCGGTCCGTTAGCGCCGTTCCTGCTCGATAGGCAACAGTTCCATGACCCTCCGATTAATTCGGCAGCAATCAAAAATCATAGGCCGCCGCACCGGCCGTCATTCGCGCCATAGACCGAGAGTTCCCTGCGGGGGAGCGCGGGTGTGCCCCTGGCGGCCTCACCGCCGCCGAAGTTCCTTTCTCCTGCGACTCAGACCATGCACCCCATAGCACCACCTGCACCACGGCTAGGGACGAAACGGGAGCCGGGCGGGCCATGACCCCGCCGCCCGTGCCCGCGCCTCCCGCAGGGGGCTCTCGGTAAACGTGAGCGTGCCGCGCCGCCGGCCTGGGCGTTTCCCCTGCCAGCAGGTGCTTTTGCCCACCGCCGCGGCCGGCGGCGCGGTGCGCTCATGGAACTGCCCCGGTGCGCCGGGGGTACTTCATCGAGCGCTACTGCAAATGACGCGACTACCGCTCCTGGCCGAAAAGGAGCGGGAAACGGATGCGGCCTGACGTGGCGGCCGGAAGGGAGCTGTGTGGTGAAAAGGGAAACAAGAGAGGAATTGGCCGAGGTCTTCAGGGATGGCTGGCCCATCTTCCTATTCAGCCTCGTGGGCGGGATGATCGTCGGCTCAGCAATTGTCCTGTTGGTCCGGCTACTTTGGTAGCAGCCAGCACGTGAGCGCCACGGTGAGGACGGCGCCGATTACGGCACCCGCGAGGCCGGCGATGGCGGCGATCCACGTCATGGTGCGGTCATGTCTCCACTGACGCTCCAGCTCGGAAGCGTGCTCCTCGGCGCGCTGGCGCCTCTTCTCGACGGCCCATATACCAAGCGGGGACACGAACGCGAGGCGAACCGCCCCGTCCATGTCCGTTGCCGTTTCGACGAGGCCCAGGCTCGAAAGCTCCTCGTACATACCGACGAGCGTGGGGTCATCGGCGATGCGTTGCGCGGTCTTGACCGGGGAACCCTCGGCGATGGCCGCCCTCAGCTCGTCGATCTCGGATTGCGTGAGCGCGTCGACGTTCACGTAGGGCCTTTTCCTCGTGGCCCTTGAGACGGCTTTGGCCATCTGCTGCTGAGCGTCTGCGATACCTGCCACGCCACCAGCGATGGCCTCGGTCTCCGTCTGGATATGGCTGAGGTCGAAGTTAGTCAGTTTTGATTACCTCCAATAACTCGTTTGGCCGCCGCGCCAGGCCGCATCCGTAGCAAGAGAGCAGCCAAACGACGAGGCCTCCGGCCGCGCCGCAGAGGAGCTGGAAAAGCGACTTTCCAATCCGAACGTAACGAAAATGGCCCCTCGGTCCGCCAAGACGTGGAGGGGCTCGACCTAAGGAGGTCCAAATCATGGTACCAGACGAGCTTTCTTTGAACCCAGACCAGATAGACGCGCTGTTCCGCGTCTCGCTCGCGGCCCTCGCGCTCTTCGCGGCCTGGGGGTTCGTGTACCTGCGCAGGATGGAGAGGTGGGCGATTGACCATGAGGAGTAAGGGCTGCGCGCTCCCGTCGAGGGGCTGGATGTCGCTTTCCGCGGCGGCGGACTACGTCGGGCTGAACAAGAGCGTCCTGCGCCGCGCCATCAACGCGGGCGAGCTGGTCGCGTACCAGAAGCCGGCGACCTACAGCGAGAGCAGGCGCACCTACGTGCTCGTCTCGCCGGACGACGTCGACGCCTGGGTGCGGTCGCTGCCGCCGGCGTCCTACGGGCCGATGGTGGACTAGGTGGGCGCCGGGGAGGCGGCCCGCGAGAGGCCGCGCGGCGTGATGACGCTCGACGAGCTCCGCGCCTACGCCGAGGAGACCGGAGACCCGCTGGCCCACCGGCCGGCGCCGGGCGTCCGCTACACCTACGTGCTCGACCAGGACGAGGGGGCCGAGAGCCCCAAGGACGGGCACCGCTACGTCCCGCCGCGCTCCATCGTGGTCGAGGGCGAGAGGGGAAGGGTCGAGGACGCCGCCCAGGGCGTCGCCTGGATGCTCAGGCGGCTCGGGTGGACCTCGCGGATGATCGTGGAGGGTTGCGTGCTGAGGGACGCGCCCCCGCAGAAAGGGGAATGACATGGGGTTCGGAATCAACCGCGTCACGGTGAGCGGGCGGCTCTGCAAGGACCCGGAGCTGAGGGCCACGCGCTCCGGCCTGGACGTGATGACCGTGCGCCTCGCGACCGAGGACAGGAAGAAGGGGGCAGACGGCGCGTGGGTGGACGACCCCAGCTTCCTCGACGTCGTGGCCTTCGGGGGCGTGGGGGCCGCGGCGGCGAGGAGCCTCTCCAAGGGCTCGCGCGTCGTGTTCAGCGGCAGGGTCAGGCAGCGGGCGTGGGAGGACGAGGCGGGGACCCGGCACTACCGCGTCGAGATCGTCGCCGAGGACGTCGTCGTGTGCGGGGAGCGGGCGAGGGCCGCGGCGGCGCCGGCGCCCTCCCAGCCGCCCGTGGCGGCGGCTCCCGTGCCCGTTGCGCCGCCCGCCGCGCCGGCGGACGTCTACGACGAGGACATCCCGTTTTGACGCCGCCGGCCAAGCCGCCGCTGAGGCCCTGCGAGTGCAGCAAGTGCCGCCACTGCTGGGCCGCGGCGATGGTGTGCACGAGGCGGCTCATATCGAGGGCCCCGGGCGAGAAGCGGTCCGGGTGCCTGTATTACGAGGAGCGCGAGGGGAGGGGCTAGGTGTCACGCCGTGGGATCAGGTGGTGCAAGCTCGACCTCGACATGCTGCGCGACCCGAAGGTGCAGCTCGTGCTTGACGAGGCTGGCGCCGAGGGTGTCGCCGTCTGGATCGCCGCCATCATCGAGATGTACACGGCGATAAACGACGGGCAGGTCTTCATCGGCGTCGACTCGCTCACCCGCAGGGTCGCCTGCGACCTGAATTTAGGCAAAATCCGGACAAAAAAGCTCCTGAAAGCGTGCGAAAAAGCGGGCCTTTTCGACCACGAAATGTGGGCCGAGGGAAGGGCCTCGAACGAGCGCGTCGCGGAGTTCTACGAGCAGTACCTGCGGAAATGCGACCGTGCCGAAAAGGCGAGGGCCGCCAGGGACGTTTCTAATATCAAGCCTGATATTAAGCCGTAGATATTAGATAAGAGATATAGAGATAAAAACTCTCTCCCTTACTTGTGAGTAGGGGAACCGAACTTTTCAACAATCTTTCGACAAGTTTTCAACATTGGAGGAGAAATGAGCGATGTGACCGGAGTCCAGAGGCTGCGCAACGCCATCGAGGTCCAGGGCCGCGGCGGCGCCGAGAACCTCGTGCTCGACATGTCGGCGGCCGAGGAGATCTGCCGCGAGTGCGAGGACGAGCTGGGGGCGCTGGGCGAGGACCTCGACGGGCTCTACACCGCCGTCACCGGCGCGACGATGATCCTGCGCGCCGGGCTCGGGGAGTAGTGCCCACCATGAACGTTTTCGCGGAGGTGAGACTTTGATGAGGGTAAGCCAGGATAAGCTGCCGCCGGCCATCGGCCTCGGCCGCGCCGTGCCGGACGGCGGGATCTGCAAGCCGAGGGCGAAGGGCGAGCTGCGCGTGCCGCCCGACAAGGTGAGGCACGAGGTCGTGGCGGCGCTGCAGGCCTGCTCCTCGCCGGGAGGCAAGGGCTGCGAGACGCCCTTCGCGCAGGTTGTGACCGCGCTCGGGCCGTGGTGGAGCAGGAACCAGGACTCCACGTTGCCGGAGGTGCTCGCCGACCTCGTGGCGCCGCGGGGCAAGGGCGCTGTGGCCGCCGAGGTCGCCGACAAGGTCGGAAGGCTCACGCTCGAGCGCGACGAGGCGGTCGCCGAGGCGGCGACGCTCCGCGAGCGGGCCGAGCGCGCCGAGGCGGACGCGGACAGGATGCGCAGGAGGCTGGCAGAGGTCGGTTTCCTGCTCAAAGAAGATGAGGAAAGGGGCCGGTGATGGCCGACAAGACCGGCGCGGCGAGGCTGCGCCAGGCGATAAAGAACCAGAGGGACTTGGGTAACGGCGAGTTCCGCCTTACCTACCACGATGCTGAGGAGATCGCCGACGAGACTGACGCCGAGCTTCTTGGAATTTGCTGCTCGGCCGAGCGCGAAATCGGGCGATATGCGTGGGCGCATGGCGTGCCCGCCCCCGTGGACGCCGACGGCGAGGTCGTGCCGCTCGGCACGGAGGTGATGTACGACATAAACGGCAGGGAGTACGAAGGAAGCCTTTACAGGTCCTTCATCTGGAGCCGCGAGAAGGGCCGGTGGTACTTCGGCGTCATCGGCGGCTCACGTGAAGTCGCCAGTCTCCACCTCAACTACCACGACAGCTGGGAGAAGCTGGAGAAAGACGTCAGCAAAACCGCGGGCGAAGACATCTGCGGCTACTTCGGCGCTGCATTGAACAAACCGTGCAGCGCAGAATGCCCAGCCAGAGATGTCTCCGACTCATGTGCGGCAGTCGCAGTGCGCGACGTGATGCGCCGCGCCAAGGCCCTCGCGGAGCGCGGCGCGAAGGAGGCCTGCCATGACTAGCGACAAGCGCGACACGCGCATACCGTACCGTCTTGGGACCGACCTGTACTGCAGGTTCGAAGGCTGCGACGAGTACGTTCACATGGGCGACTTTGTCGTGGTTGACAGGATATTCGAAGTGCGCAAACGCTGCGGAAGGCTGCGCGGGGTCGAGTACAACGACGAAGGGTTTCTTAGCTTCGTAAAGCTTGCCTATCCCCACGAGGCTTATGGCCACTACGTCGTTTTCGACGGCGTTTTCCGCCGTGCGGAGGTGACCGATGATTAGCGACGAGAAGCGGCGCGAGGTAGCTGCGCGCGACAGCGAGAGGCGCTTCGTGGCCATGTTACTGCGCCGCACCGCAAGCGACTCTCTCTACGGCGACACGTTCCAGCAGGCGCTCGGCGCGATCACCAAGACGAAGGACACGAGCTGGCGCGGCATCATGCGCCGCCTCGCCGACCTCATAGACCCGGAAGGGGGAGACGATGACTAGGAAGCTCACGCTCGGCAGGCCGATACTCTCGGTCACCCTCGAAGGCAGGCAGCACGTCGAGTGGTACCTGCTCGGCAAAGGCGACAGGGGCTTTTACATCTCATGGCTGGAGAAGGCCCCCGACACCGGGCGGCCCGAGTGCATGGCCTTCAAGACCGCGCGGAAGCCGAATCGCGGTTCCTTCACGGTCAACTGGCATGAGCGGGCCGTCAGCCATAACCGCGACGCCGCCCGCGCGCTGGAGGAGGTCGTGAAGCAGCTCACGGAGTTGTACGACGTCGACGTGTCCGTAGAGGATGCCGACTACGCGCTCAGGCCGGGGGAGGTGGTGTCCAATGCCGTCTGAGCAGCACCTGCCCTACCGCTCCACCGCCGACGTGGTCGTGCTCGACGGCGACGGCAGCAGGTGGGTGAGGGAGCAGAACGGGACATGTCCCGATATTGTCCCGTTTAGTCCTATTCACGGCAGTTCTAGTCCTATCGCTAGTCGTAACACGGAGCTTGCACGGCGCCTGATGGTCAAGGAGCTGCGGCATGCCGCGACCGGGGCGTACCGCCACGTCTACTCGCTCGACGTCATAGCCGGAGCAATCGGGGTAGACGCCGAAGGCAAATACGAGCACGAGATCGAGCGCGAGGTGTACGCAAGGCTCGCAGACATCATCGAGGGCTCGGTCAGCGCGCTGACAGGCCCACGCAAGCGGACAAGGAAGGTCGAGGCTTGGTGTGTCGTGGACTTCGGCGGCGTATACGGGTGCTCATGGGTGCACCCCGTTCGAGCCTTCACCGATCGCTGCAAGGCCAGCGTCTGCAGGTACATCCGCGAGCAGCGGCGCGAGAAGCCGAGGAGCGGGGTTTCCCGCCCCATCGACTACATAGGCTCGTGCGTAAGGAAAATCGAGGTGGTGATAGATGAGTGACGCGCCCGACGTGATCGAGTGCCCCTATTGCCACGAGTCCGACGCGGTGAAGCTGTGGTTCCTCTGCACGAACCAGAGCGACTTCGTCTACTGGCATGACGTCGCGTCCACGAACCCGAACGACAGGGACTGCGCGTGCAACGTCTACATCTGCCCGTCCTGCGGCAGAGTGACGCTCTTGGATGCAGAGAAGGTGAGCGGCGATGAGTGACGCGGCTGAGACCGTCCGCGACCCCGGCTGGTACACGTCGGGCGCCGTGGAGACTTGGAGGTCGGATGGCTGGCGCTAGCGTCTACCAAGGTAGGGACGGCGTCTGGCGCGCGAGGGTCATCTTCCCGGCCGACCCGGCCACCGGGCGCCGAGCACGCAAGGTCAAGGCCTTCCCGGAGGCCGCCGACGCCGACGAGGCCCGCGCCATGGCCGAGGCCTACGCTGCCGGCGCGTCGGGCGCGTCGGTCCAGGGCGCGCTCATGCGCTACGCCGAGGAGGTCGCCGAGAAGGGCGCCGCGGGCCGCGCCCCGAAGGCGAACACCGCCCACGACTACCTGGGCTACGCCCGTCGCCTGGGCGAGATCTTCCCGGCCGTGCCCGCCTGCGAGGTAACGCCCGGCATGGTCTCGTCGGTCGAGTCGCAGCTCCTCTCGCGCGGGCTCTCGGCCACGACCGTGAACGGCTACCACCAGTTCATGAGCGGAGCCTTCTCGTGGATGGCGCGGCAGGGGTGGGTTCGCTCCAACCCCGCTGCGGACGCGATCCACCCGAGCGCCGGCAGCCCGGACGCCTCCGGCAAGGCCCTCGACGAGGAGGAGCTGCGCGCGCTCACCCTACGCCTGAGGGACGACGAGCCGGAGGAGGGCGACTACGGCGAGTGGCAGTGCGCCATGGCGGCGCTCGACCTCATCGCCTGCACCGGGATGCGCCTGGGCGAGGCGCTGGCCCTGCGCGTGCGCGACTTCCGCCCTCAGGTGCCCGACGTCTACGTCTGCGGCACCGTCTGCGAGCGCGGCGGCCTCTTCCGCCAGCCCACGGCCAAGAGAGGGGAGGACAGGCGCCTCGCCGTCCCCTCCCGCATCGTGCCGACCCTGCGCCTCATGGCCGCCGGCAAGCGGCCGGACGACGCGCTCCTCTCGCCGGACGGCGCGATCGTGCGGCCCGCGGTCGTCCGTCAGGCCCTGCGCGCTGCGTGCCTGGAGGCCGGCGTGCGCCGCATCACGCCGCACGCCCTCAGGCACACTCACGCCACGCTCGCCCTGCAGCGCGGCTTCACCATCGCCGACGTGCGGGCGAGGCTCGGCCACGCCGACGTTAAGACCACGCTGGGCATCTACGGGCACACGACCGCGGCGCGCGACAGGGGCATCGCGGAGTCGTTCGGCGGGTAAGGTTGGCGCCGGGGCGGCGAGGACCACGGCAGGACCACGGGAGGCTCCCCGGGCGACGCGCAGCCTGGGAGCGTTCCCGCTGGTCGCGCCGCCCGCCGCCCTTCTTCCCGCCCATGCCCCGGGCGGACAACGCCTAATTGTCCGATTTAAGGTGTATTGATTAAGAGAGTTATGCAAGTTAGATAGATTGGAGGCTTCATGGCATTCGAGGAAGAGCCGCCGAGTACGTTGGAGCTGCTAAGCATTCCGTTTCTGCTGCTGCTTCTCGTCTTCGTGCTCGCGCTCTACGCGCCCTTCTGGGCGATTGACAAACTGCGTGAGAAGTGGAGAGAGCGCGGAAAGACAAACCGCAGGTAGAATAGTACGGGACGGATTCTCACCACGAGGATTGGAGACTGATGCAAGCACGCGACTTCTTCGCATCGGTGCGCGCCGCGGCCGACGAGGCCGAGCGGACGAGGAGCCAGATAGAGCGCATGGAGGCGGCGGAGGGCGTGCGCGCGCAGGGGTACACCCCTGGCGTCTCGAGCTCACGGGCCGACGTCAACGGGACCGCCCGCGTCATCTCCCGCGTCGACTACGAGCGCAGGATGCGCAGGCGGCTCGAGGAGGACTACGCGCTCATCGACCGCGGGTGCTCCGTGATCTACGGCTCTGACCAGACCGGCATGGGCGGCGTGGACGCGCTGCTTGGCTCCGCGACCGCCGACACGATGTGGTGGCGCTTCTGCGACGGCGCGGGATGGGGCAAGGTGGCCCGCGAGGTCGGGCGCTCCGAGAGCTGGTGCAGGCTGGCCGTGGAAACCGCGCTCGACGTGTGCGACCAGTACGGTATGGACGCGATGACGCAAGGCCTCGGCATCGCCGAGGACAGGCCCGAGTCTTTCTAGGAATGCCCCGGCGCATCGAGCGCCGGGGCTTTTTTGTTGGCATGCTCTGGCAATCCCTGGCGGTTTCTGGCAATCCCTGGCGGGTTCTGGCGCATTTTGGCAGTCCGTGGCGCATTTTGGCGGCGATTGGCGGACCGTGGCGCCGATTCGTCGCGTATAACGTAGGCTGTGCGACACGACGCACGAGACGATCAAAGCAAGGCCCTGGGGGACACCGGGGCCTTTCTCTTTAAGGAGGCGCGATGCTGCCTCTGCGCGTCATCGAGTCCATTGCCCTGCGATACGACACCGTGATGAGCCGGGCCATGCTCCGCGCCCTGGGCGTGGTGGTAAGGCCTGAGCGCTACCCATTGCCAAAGCCTTGCGCCAAGCTGATAAGCGACGCCAAGTACCAGGGCATGGAGTGGTGCTTCGAGAACCACGGCTCGCCATGTCTATGAGCACCCCGAGCCGCTACGCCAACGGCCACGCGCGCCGAGAGGTGAGGGCGTGGCTCAGGGCGCAGTGCAGGCCGTGCGCCATCTGCGGCAGGCCCATCGACTACGATCTCCCCGCGGGAGACCCGATGAGCTTCGAGGTCGACGAGATCGTGCCCGTCTCGCGCGGCGGCTCGCCCATCGACCGAGCGAACGTGCAGCCCGCGCATCGCATCTGCAACCAGCGTCGGGGCAACAGAATGCCCGGCGACGCCGGGGCGGCCGGGCTGGCGGTGAGGAGAAGCCGCGACTGGTAGGGGGTGACCCCCTCCCCCCGGCCCATAGGCGCGCCCTCGGGCATTGCGCCCATATAGCGCGGGGCCTTTATTTCCACAAGCAAACTAAGGGTGCTGAGCGATGGGCAAGCCGAAGCTTACAAGGACGAGGTATTCGAGACCGTCGACTTCAGGCTGACGGCGTTTTCCTCGAACGCTCCGAAGACGATCGTGGGCGTCAAGCTCCCGCCCGCCCAATCAAAGGCGCTCAGGAAAGACTTCAAGAAGCTTGAGTCGAAAAGGATTGAGCGGGCGAGGATTTACAAGAGGTACCAGCAGCTCGAGGCTGCGCGAGATAATCCCGGCGGCAAAGAGCGCTCCGACCGCTTCTCGGCGAGCCACGTCGCCGAGATCAACGAGTTCTTCGCCTATCCGAAGAGGATGCGGAAGCTCTATCTATACAAGGTCTAGCCATCTCAAGAAAACTTTGGCGGTGAGAACATGGCACGCATCAAGCTCACGACCGCATGCAACCGCGGCGACCCGCGCGGGGTCTATGAGGCGCTGCGATACGACATGGCGAAGAAGCTCGAGGAGACCGACTCTGGCCGCGACTACGCCGCCATCGCGAAGTCCTTCATCGACGTCCAGGAGAAGCTCGACGAACTGGGCGAAACGGCGACCAAGGCGACGGAGCGCCACGCCTCCGCGCTCGCGCAGGCCCAGAGACGGCACCTGAAGGTGGTCAATGGCTAGGCTCGGCAACCAGAGCCCCACGTTCGAGGTCGTGGGCGATTACGCCCGAACGGACGGCCCGGAGATAGTCTCGACGCTCGCGGCCTACGGGTTCGAGTTCGACGAGGCGCAGACCCACCAGCTCGAGCTCTACGCGGCCAAGGACGCCACCGGCGCCCCGGCGGCCATGACCATCGGCCTCTCGGAACCGCGCCAGAACGGCAAGAGCCACGGGGCGCGCTGGTGGTCGGTGTGGTGCGCGGCCATCTGCGGCATGCAGGTGGTCTACTCCGCGCACAACGGCGACGTGGTCGCCGAGTTCTTCAAGCTGCTCGACCTCGTATTCACCAACGAGGACAACTACCCCGACTTCCACGCCATGCTCGACGGCGAGCCGTACAGGCAGCCAGGCAGGAGATACGTTTCACCAGCGGCGGGCGCATCCGCTTCTCGACGCGAACCAACAGCAAGTCGCGCGGCGGCACCTGCTCCATGATCGTCATCGACGAGGCGCAGGAGCTCACCGACGCGCAGCTGAACGCGCTTTTGCCCACCACGGCCGCGAGCCCGGACGGCGTGCCGCAGATCATCTACATCGGCACCCCTCCCGACCCGACGTGCGTCGGCACGGTCTTCCGCCGTCTCCATGACGAGGCGCACGGGAACCCGGCGCCGGACACGTGGTGGATGGAATGGGCCGTCGACGAGCTGCCCAAGGAAGACGCCGACCTGGACGAGCTGATGGAGCTGGCTTACGCGACGAACCCGGCGCTCGGCACGCGCATCAACGAGCGCACCGTCCGCAACGAGGCCCGCACGATGAGCCTGGACGGCCTCGCCCGCGAGCGCTTCGGCTGGTGGAAGCCCGGCGGCGCGCAGGCGCCCCCGCTCATTGACCCCGCCAAGTGGGGAGAGTGCCTGGTGGCCGACGAGGACGCCATGCGAGACGGAATCAAGGCCTTCGGCGTGAAGTTCTCGCCCGACGGGCAGACCGCCGCGCTCAGCGTGGCCCTGGCCCGGAAGGGCGGGGCGTCCTACGTCGAGCTGATAGAGGTCTCCGGCACCTCGCGCGGCACCGACGGGCTGTCCGACTGGCTGCTCGCCCGCGCCGGGACCACGGCGGCGCTGGCCATCGACGGCAAGAGCGGGACGGCGCCCCTCGTCAAGCGTCTCCTCGACCGCGGCTACCCGAGGCGCGCGCTCGTGGAGTGCTCCCCGGCGGACGCGCAGGCGTCGGTGGCGATGCTGCTCGACGAGGTCAACGCGGGCACCGTCAGCCACATCGCATCGCCGGCGCTCGACGAGAGCGCGACGAGATCCATCAAGCGAAAGATAGGGAGCAACGGCGGCTTCGGCTTCGGCGACGGCCCCGACTCCATCTCGTGCCCGGTCGAGAGCGCGGCGCTGGCCTTGTGGGCCGCCCGCACGACCAAGCGCGACCCGAAGAGAAAGCAGAGGGCCTGGTAGTGCGCAAGGAGATACCATCCGAAATCGCGTCGGCTTCGGGCCTCAGGCCCGAGGACGCCCAGGCCGTGCGAGCACTCTGCGTGACCTACCGCACGAAGCTCGCGCGCAATTATTTGCGCATGGGCTATTACCTGATGCACAGGCGCCCCAAGGAGCTGGGCATCTCCGTGCCGCCGCACCTCCGCAACCTCGAGCAGGTGGTGGGCTGGCCCGCGAAGGCCGTGGACTCGCTCGCCAACCGCTCGCAGTTCGACGGCTTCGTGACCTCCGACGAGGACGCGACCAACGAGCTCTCGCGCATCGTGTCGGCGAACTCCATGAAGCGCCTGTATCGGCAGTCTGTGAAGAGCGAGCTGCAGTGCTGCTGCGCCTTCCTGACCGTCACGGCTGGCGCCGAGGGCGAGCCGCCAGTGATCGTGTCCGCGCACCCCGCCACCGCCGCTGCCGCCATATGGGACGACCACATGCGCCGCATCGAGGCTGGCATGGTCGTGGTAGACCGCGACCGCAGGCCGCGCCACGGCGATGAGCCGACGTGGGTGGACGTGTTCACCGACGATGCCGTCATCCGCATCAGGCGCGACGGAACCACGCGCAACTGGGCGGCTGAGTACGTCTGGCACTCCATGGGCCGCCCGCTCATGGTGCCCATGGCCCACGAGGCCACGCTCGTGCGCCCCTTCGGCAAGTCGCGCATCACGCGCTCGGTGATGAACATCACGGACAACGCCATGCGTGCCTCCGTGCGCTCCGAGATCTCTGCCGAGTTCTTCACGAGCCCGCAGAAGTACCTGATGGGCGCCGACGGCGACGTCCTTGGCGACATGAGCAAATGGGACGCCTACATCGGCAACATCTTCGCGGTCTCCAAGGACGCCGACGGCGACGTCCCCTCGTTCGGGCAGCTCGCCCAAGGGAGCATGCAGCCGCACATCGACTACATGCGCTCGCTCGCCGCCCGTTTCTCCGGCGAGACGAACGTCCCGCTCTCAGAGCTGGGCGTCGTGACGGACAACCCCAGCTCCGCCGAGGCCATATACGCTGCCAAGGAGGCGCTCGTCATCGACGCGCAGAACCTCAACGCCGACAACGGCGAGGCCCTGCGCGACGTGGCCCTCATGGCCCTCGCCGTCTCGCGCGGCACCGACTACGCGACCGTCGAGGCCCAGCGCTTGGCCGTCCAGGCGAAGTTCAAGAACCCCGCCATGCCATCCGTTGTCAGCCAGTCCGACGCGATGGTCAAGATGATCAGCGTGCTTCCGTGGCTCGCGGAGTCCGACGTGGCCTTGGAGGAGCTGGGCTTCTCCGACGACCAGATCCAGCGCCTGCGTAGCGACCGCGCCAAGGCCGAAAGCCGCGCGCTCGTGCAGGCGGCCGCGCAGCTCCCGGCGGCGCAGTCGGCGGCGACGGAGGCCGCGCAGGGCGTGCCGCCCGTGATGGCCGGTGCTTAGCCGCGAGGCTTTCGACCGCTACAGCCGCCAAGTGGGCAACCTCGCCGACGGCGCGGACGAGTACGTCCGGCGCATGGTCTCCGCCTACCTCAGCCAGCACCCTGACGCGAGCGTGGCGGAGTGCCGCGATTTCGCGTGGCAGGTAATGCTCGAGGCCGTCCAGATCTACGGAGACGCATCGGCTACCGCTGCTGCCGACTACTACGACTCGGTCATGAGCGCGGCGGGGACCGGCGCAAAGCCCGCCCTGCTGCACTCCGGAGTGGATGAAGACCAGGCTGAGAAGGTCGCCCGCTACCAGGCCGGCAAGCTCGTCAAGGGGGACCAGCTCGGGCTCGCCCGCGAGTGCGCTGCCTACGCCTCAGACGCCACGAGGCAGGCGGCCAACCGGACGATGCTGGGCAACGCCCTGCGCGACGAGGGGCGCGGCGTGAGGTACGCCCGCGTCCCGACCGGGGCGGAGACGTGCACGTTCTGCCGGATGCTCTCCTCACGCGGCTTCGTCTACAGGTCTAAGGAGTCCGCGAAGCTCTTCGGCCACAACCACCGCGGGTGCAACTGCGAGATCGCCGTGTCCACCGACGCCGAAGGCCTGGAGGGCTACGACCCGGACCGAGAGTTCGACATCTGGCGGAGGTATGAGGAGATAGACGCCGACACGAGCCTGACGAGAGAAGAGAACGAGGCGGCGAAGCGGACGGTGCTCAACCTCGTAGCCGCAAAGTCAAATCCCTCGACGGGCTATAGGGCTGGCAACCTTGACCTATCCGACCTGGCCCCCGGCGAGCTGACGAGGATGCAGAGGAAGAACCCGCTTGAATGGGAGAGCTACGTCCAATTATCCAGGCTGGGGTATGAGCAGAAGCTCCTTCACGAGCAGGGGAACGCGTCGGCGAACATCGACATCTCGCTTCATCTAGATGGCGAATGGCATTACTGGGACATGAAGACCATCGAGGGTGGCACGCATGCCTTAAAGAAACGAATGACCGAATGTTACTCAAAATGGGTGCGTCTATCCGAAGACGGAGCGAAGCTGCCGTCTGGAATCAGCGGAGAACTTCTAGATAGTCCTAGAGCGGTTGTAGACAATCGGTTCAGCAAGATGACAGACGAGGACGCCAGAAGCCAAATCTCGAGCTCAATGACCTATCTTTCGGCAAAAGGGCCGTTCAGGTTTGCCCAAACGATCCTGATTCTTAAAGATGGATCAACCGAAGTCATCGCATAAAAAAGATGGTTCCAAACCCCAGACCGAGCCCAGGGCGGAACCATCAAGCAACCGCATCATACCACGCATCGGGGCGTGGCGGAATGGCAGACGCGCGTGCCTCAGGAGCACGTGGGCATCGCCCGTGCGGGTTCGAGTCCCGCCGCCCCGACCAGCCGAATCAAGCCCCGTCCGGGGCTTTTTTCATATACGCCCGCCACGGGCGGCAACCGTGGCACCCCACCGCGCCTGCCGGGTCAAGCAGGCTCGCACACGCCCGAGCGGGCGGGAACCTACCGAAAGGAAACGAAATGGCAGACGGAAAGACGGAGTTCGAGCCCATCACCTCGCAAGAGCAGTTCGACCAGGCCATCAAGAGCCGCATCGAGCGTGCCCAGGCAAAGGCCGCCGAGAAGTTCGCCGACTACGACGAGCTGAAGGCCAAGGCCGCGAAGTTCGACGAGGCCGAGGCCGCGCAGATGAGCGACCTCGAGAAGGCAAGGAAGGAGGTCGAGGAGCTGAAGGCCGCAGCCGCGAAGCGCGACGAGGCCGACCGCGCGCGCGACCTCAGGGCCAAGGTCTCCAAGGCAACCGGCGTCCCCGCCGAGCTCATCAGCGGCGCCGACGAGGAGTCCATGACCGCCTTCGCCAAGTCCGTCGCGGAGTTCGCCAAGAAGCCGAGCGCCCCGGCCCTCAAGGAGTCCGGCAAGCATGCCGAGACGAAGCCCGAGGACTCCGGCTTCCGAGAGATCGCCCGCATGCTCGCGGGCGAGAACTAACCATCGAAAGGATTGAGAATGGCACTCACCACCAAGAAGATCGTCCTGCCCAAGGACGTGGCCGTCGGCATCGTCAACAAGGCGTCCGACACCTCCACCATCGCTGCGCTCTCCCCGAGCACGCCGATGCTCTTCCGCGACCAGGAGTACATGGTCTTCAGCCCGACCGCCGAGGCCGAGGTCGTGGAGGAGGGCGCGCAGAAGGGCGCCTACGAGGTCTCCACCACGCCCGTCACCGCCAAGCGCGTGAAGCTCCAGACCACCACCCGCGTCACCTCCGAGCTCGAGTGGGCCGACGAGGACAACCGCGCCCAGATCATCGAGTCCATCGTCGCCGACCAGGCCGCGGCCTTCGCCCGCGCCCTCGACTACGTGCTCTACCACGCCATCAACCCCAAGTCCGGCGAGGCCCTGGGCGACGGCTACACGGCACTCTCCGGCACCGCCACGCAGGTCACCTCCACCGGCGACGCCGTGGAGGACATCGACGCCATCGTGGACGCCATCGCCGCCACCTACGACGTCAACGGCATCGCCCTGTCCAAGACCTTCGCCGCCCAGCTGCGCAAGGTCCGCGTGCCGTCCACCGGCCTTCGCCTGTACCCCGAGATCCCGCTGAACCTCAAGCCGGGCACCGTCGAGGGCATCGCCGCCGCCACCTCCGGCACCGTCTCCGGCGCCCTCGCCAAGACCGCGACCAAGGTCCTCGCCTTCGCCGGCGACTTCTCCGTCATCAAGTGGGGCCTCGTGCGCGACATGACCGCCCAGATCATCCCCTACGGCGACCCCGACGGCGCCGGAGACCTCCAGCGCACCAACCAGATCGCCTACCGCACCGAGGGCGTCTACGGCTACGCCGTGCTCGACCCCAAGGCCATCGCCTGCCTCAAGGCGGCCAAGTAATGGGCGCCTTCGACAAGACGCTCGTGCCCGGCGCGGGCGCGTCCTCCTCGGTCTTCGACCAGCCGGTGAAGTTCGCCGGCACCTCCAAGGTGGCCTCCGCCGACGCCGCCGCTGCCGCCGGCGCCGCCCCGACCAAGGCCGAGTTCGACGCCGTCGTCAAGCTCGTGAACGAGCTGAAGAAGACCCTGAACTCCATGCTCTCCTAGGAGGTGTGCGCATGGCCGCGAATCTTAACGTCACGCTCGAGGAGTACGCGGCCCGCTACGGCGCGCCGCCCGACCCCGAGCGCGTCTCCGCGCTGCTCTCGGACGCCTGCGACATGCTGCTCACGGCCTACGAGGGGCGCTTCGGCTGCTACGTCGGCGGCGCCCACCCGGCGTTCGACCGAGGCTACAAGGCCGTGGCCTGCGCCGTCGTGAGCCGCGCCGTGAGCGTGCCGGACGCCTTCGCCGGGGCCACGCAGTACAGCCAGACGGCGGGCAGCTACAACGCCTCCGTGACCTTCGCCAACCCCACAGCCGACCTCTGGCTCGGAAAGTCCGACCTGAGGCGGCTCGGGCTGGCGGGCATGCGCATCGGCACAATCGCCCCGATGGTCGGCGATGACCATGCTTAGCCTCATCCCCACCGAGGCCGTCGCCGTCATCCGCCCCACGGTGGAGCGCGACGACCTCGGCGAGCCGACGCTCGGCGAGCCGACGCGCGAGGAGGTGCGCTGCGTCGTGTGCCCGGGGGCGACCTCGGACATGGACGCGACGCGCCCCGAGGGCGTCACCGTGGCCTACACGCTGCACTTCCCGAAGACATACGCCGGGAGCCTGCGCGGCTGCTCGGTCGAGGTGCGCGGCGCCCGCTACGACGTGGTGGGCGACCCGCAGCGCACGACCGGCGCCGCCACTCCCGGCCCCTGGAACCTGGCCGTGGAGGTGACCCGCGCGGATGGCTAACAGCGTCAAGTTCGGCAAGTTCAAGTGGAACCGACCAGGCTACGCGCAGCTGATGGACTCCGCGCCGGTCCAGGCAGTCATCAGCCGCAAGGCGAGCGCCGTCAAGGCGTCCGCGGACGCCGCCGTTGCCGCCTCCTACCCCAAGGCCAAGGGTGCCGCTCACGCCATGAGCGACTTCCAGGGCAAGCTCGCTCGCGGCAAGGTGATTCGCACGAACAACTTCGCCGCCAGCTATGGCGAGGCCAAGCAAAAGACGCTCAGCAAGTCGCTGGGCGCGGCGAACGGATAGGGGAGAGCGCATGGACGTAGAGGCAGTTGTGGCCAGAAGGCTCTCCGAGGCCGTCGGCGTGCCTGGGCGCGTGGAGGTCACCGAGAACACGCCGGAGCGCTTCATAAGCGTCGAGAGGCTGGGCGGGGGAGGCTCCATGTTCGAGCCCGTCCAGCTCGCCGTCGACTGCTGGGCCGGGAAGAAGCAGCGCAAGGCCGCGCAGGCCCTCTTCGAGAAGGTGAAGGCCGCCGTCTACGACCTCGACGAGGAGCCGAACATCTTCCACCCCGAGGTCATGAACTGCTACCGGCAGAACGACCCGGACACGGGCCGATCGAGATACATCGTGCAGGCCCAGCTGTGGGTCTGCGAGTAGACAAGGAAGGGGCCTGCTAATGGCTGAATCCAACACCAACAACCAGGCGAACGTAAGCTCCGCCAAGGGCGTCAAGGGCGGGTACATCTTCTCCGCCCCTGTGGGAACGTCGCTGCCGACCGACATCAAGACCCAGCTCGACCCGGCCTTCAAGTGCCTCGGCTTCATCAGCGAGGACGGATACGTCGAGAGTATCAACGAGGACGACGACGACATCAACGACATGAACGGCGACGTCATGGACTCCACCAACTCAAAGCGCGTGGAGTCCGCCCAGCTCACCTTCGCCGAGATCAAGGCCTCCACGCTGAAGCGCCAGTACGGCGAGAAGAACGTCACCGACGAGAACGGCCTCATCGCCGTGAAGCACAACGCCGACTCCCACGACGTCTTCGCCTACGTGCTCGAGCTCGTCCTCAAGAACGGCCGCCGCTGGCGCAAGGTCGTGCCCAAGGGCAAGTCCTCCGAGCTCGACAGCCTCACCATCGCGAGCTCCGAGCTGTGCCAGCGCGCTCTGACCATGAAGTACCTCACCGACGAGCAGGGAAACACCTGCTACGACTACTACGAGTCCACGGAGACCCAGGCCGCCTAGGCTACCCGATGCGGCGCGGGGCGACACAGCCCCGCGCCCTTTTTAAGCAAATGAAATGACAGTAAGGAGTGGCGCTGATGGCCGAAAAGAAGAAGCACGAGATCGTCGAGTTCGAGTTCCGAGGCCAGAAGTTCGAGGCCGACAAGACCGCCTTCGGCTCGCTGAAGGTGCAGACCGCGATCAACCTCGGAGACAAGGACCCCAAGGCCGCCAACGAGGCCATGGACCTCATCTGCTGCGGCCACCTGGTCGATTACATCGACCGCGTCCCCGACGCCGACGGCAACGCCCCCGACGAGCTGGGCTGCTCCGCCGAGGACTGGGGCGCCTTCACCAAGGCCATGGGAGAGGCCGTCGCGGCAAAAAACTAACCAGCTTCGCCCTCGACTGGCTTTGGAACCGCGAGGACGTGATAGCGGACTTCCGACAGTTCTACAGCATCGACCTCCCGCTGGAGGCCGAGGACGTGGACTGCGCCCGCTGGGGACTGCTGTGGCACGCGCTGCCGCGCGAGTCGAGGACGGCGCGAAGGCAGCTCCCGGACCTCGAGTGGAGCGCGGGCGAGTACATGCTCAACCAGGCGGTCTACTACCTCCACATGCTCGAGTGGAGGCTGTGCACAAAGGACGGCCAGAGGGGGCGGCGCGCCCCGCAGCCGCCGAGGACGCCCGGCGAGAGGGCCGACGCCGAGCGGCGCCGGGCCAACGCTGAGAGCGCCCGCGCGGACATAGACAGGATTCTCGGCATCCCGGAGGGGGGTGCGTAAATGGCAGTCAACGTCGGCTCGGCGTCCGTGACGATCATGCCGACCATGAGCGGCTTCGCGGCCAAGATGGACAAGGAGCTGGGCGGCGCGGGCAAGACGGGCGGCGCGTCCTTCTCCAAGGCGTTCGGCACGGCCGCTCAGCCGGGGACCGGCTTCATCGGGCGGTTCCGCACCGCAGGCACCAGCGCGGGCTCGGCCATGGGCGAGTCCGTGGGCAAGGGCATCAGCGCCAAGGGCGCGGCCATCGCCGGGGCCATGGGCGGCCTGGCCGCGTCAATCGGCGCTAAGCTCTTGGGGGTCATCCAAGGACTCACGGGCGAGATAACGGACGCCAGCGACTCGGCGCAGAAGTTCGCGAGCACGCTTTCCTTCGCGGACATCGACGACTCGACCATCAAGGACCTGACGGCCTCGACGCAGGCCTACGCGGACGAGACGGTCTACGACCTCTCCGACATCCGCAACACCACGGCTCAGCTCGCCGCCAACGGCGTCGACAACTACGCGCAGCTCGCCGAGGCGGCGGGCAACCTGAACGCGGTGGCCGGCGGCAACGCCGACACGTTCAAGTCCGTGGCCATGGTCATGACCCAGACCGCCGGCGCGGGCAAGCTCACCACCGAGAACTGGAACCAGCTCTCCGACGCCATCCCGGGCGCGTCCGGCAAGCTCCAGGAGGCCATGAAGGCCAACGGGGCCTATACGGGCAACTTCCGCGAGGCCATGGAGAAGGGTGAGATCACCGCCGAGGAGTTCAACAAGGCGGTCATGGACCTCGGCATGACCGACGCGGCCAAGGAGGCGGCCACCTCCACCGCCACCATCGAGGGCGCCATGGGCAACCTCGAGGCGGCGGGCGTCAAGGCGGGCATGGTCCTGCTCGACGCGTTCAAGCCGCTTGTGACGGGCGGCATCAACGGCGTCTCCGAGACCATCGGCCAGGTGACGGACGGGGTCGTGCGCTTCTTCGAAGCCGCGCAGTCAAACGGGGCGGCCCAACAGCTCGTCGACACGGTCGGCGCGCTCGGCGGGGCGGCGGGCAACATCCTCGGCGCCTTGGGGAGCCTCGCGCTCGCCGTGCTGGGCATCCAGCCCAGCGGCGACGCCGCCACGGACGCGGCCAACGGCCTCAAGGGCGCGCTCGACGCGGCGCAGCCGGTCATCCAGGGCGTCTCCGACGCGACCGGGTGGCTCAAGGACCATGCCGCCGAGGCCGCGCCCTACGTCCAGGGGCTCGTCTTCGCCATCATGGCCATGCGCGCCGCCCAGGGCGCGGCGGGCTCCGTCTCCGCCTTCTCCGCAGCCGTCGGCGGCATGGCCGTCACCTCGCCGGCTGCTGCTGCGGGCACCACGGCGCTCGCGGGCGGCGAGACCGCCGCAGGCACCGCCGCCGGGGTCTCCGCCGCGCAGATGCTCGCCTTCGGGGCAGCGGTGCTCATGGTGGGCGCGGGCGTGGCCCTCGCGTGCGTCGGGCTGCTCGCCATCGCCAACGCCGCCGTCATGATCGCGTCGGCGGGGCCCTCCGCGGCCATAGGCATGGCCGCCATGGTCGGCACCATCGCCCTTCTCGCCGTGGGTGCGGCTGCCCTCGGCCCGGCCCTCACCGCCGGGGCCGTCGGCATGGTGGCCTTCGGCGGGGCGGTCGCGCTCGTCGGCGCGGGCGTGCTCATGACGGGGGCGGGCCTGCTCGTCATGAGCATGGCGCTCCCGGCCATCGCGGCCAGCGGCGGCCAGGCGGCGGTTGGGCTTCTCGCCCTCTCCGCCTCGCTTCTCGTCGCGGGGCCGGCGGCCCTCGTGGCGGGCGCCGGGCTCACCGTCCTGGGGGCCGGGTGCATTGTGGCGGGTGCCGGTGCCGTTGTGCTCGGCGCGGGCGTGCTGCTCGCGTCTGCCGGGCTGCTGATGCTCGGCGCGGCGCTGCCCGCCGTCTCGGCCAACGGGTCGGCTGCCGCCGTCGGCGTCCTCGCGCTCGGCGCGGCGATGCTCGTGCTCGGCCCCGGCGCCATCGTGGCCGCCGCGGGCCTCGCGACGCTCGGAGCGGGCGTGGCCGTGGCCGCTGCCGGCGTGACGCTGCTCGCCGCCGGCGCCGTGCTCCTGGGCGCGGGGCTCGCGCTCGTGGCCGCTTCGGTGGTCGTGGCGTCGGCGGGAATCGTGGCCATGGGCGCCGCGATGCCGCTGGTCTCGTCCTCCGCGCCCGGCGCGGCGGCCGGGCTCGGCGCCCTCGCGGCGGCGGCGCTCGCGGCCGCTCCGGGGCTTCTCGCGGCGACGCCCGCAATGAGCTCCTTCTCGTCCGCGTGCTCCACCGCCTCGTCCGCCTCCTCGCAGGCGCGCTCCAGCATCGACCAGGTGAAGTTCTCGAGCCAGTCCATGGCCACGGCGGCCAAGGCCTCTTTCCGGGACTTCGCCAACTCGGCGAAGAACGCGGCCTCGACCGCACAGAACGCCGTCATGGGCGCCTGCCGCCGGATGTCCGCCGAGGTGGGTTCGCTCAGGCTCACCCTCCCGCGCATCTCGGTCGGCGCTCTGCCGCACTTCTCTATGTCGGGCAGCTTCGACGCCCAGACCGGCTCCGTGCCCTCAGTGCACGTGAACTGGTACAAGAGCGGCGGCGTCTTCTCGTCCCCGAGCGTCGTCGGCGTCGGCGAGGCCGGGCGCGAGGCCGTCGTGCCGCTCAAGCCGAGCGTCCTTCGCGGCATCGGCGAGGGCATCGACGTCGAGCGCGGCGAAGACGTCGCGTCCGTTATCGCGTGGCTCGACCGCAACCTCCCGCTGATCATCCAGAGGTACACCCCGGTCACGCTCGAGCGCGACCTCGACCGACACATCAGGACGGTGATGGCTGGTGCATAGGCTCGCTTACGTCTCGTCCGGCGGCGAGCGCGTCGACCTCGACGGGGGCGGCGCCTTCGTCGGCACCGCCCCAAAGCTGCGCTCGCGCGCGTGGACGTACACGCTCGGGTGGCGCGGCGCGTCGGGCATCAGCCGCGACGCCCGCGAGGCCGAGCTTGACGCCGCGATGACCGCCGAGCGCGCCGACGAGCTGCGCAGGCTCGCCGACCGCGACGTGTCCTCCGGCACGCCCGGAATGCTCGTCTTCGACGGCGAGTGGTACCAGCGCGCGTACATCGCCAAGAGCGAGGTGGAGACGGTCTACGGGAGGTCGGCCGTGCGCGCGGCGCTGACCGTCCTTCTGCTCGACGGTGCGTGGAGGCGCGAGGAGTCCACGGACTTCTTCGCCGAGGAGGTCTCCGACGGGGACGCGCTCGACTTCCCGCACGACTTCGACTACGACTACGGCGGGAGCGGCGCGAACCGGACCGTAACTGTCGGGGGCCTGCTCCCCGCCGACATGAGGATGACCATCTACGGCCCCGTGACCAACCCCCGCGTGGTCGTGGCCCAGGGAGATTTCTCCAACACCTACAGCGTGAAGATTGCGGTGCCCGGCGGCTCCCGTCTGGTCATTGACGGGTCGAGCCACCCGAAGGGCATCCAGCTCATCGGCACCTACGGCGAGGTGGAGGACCGCTTCGCCGACGGCGTGCGCGGTGAGGGCGCGGGCTCCGGCTCGTACTGCTTCGAGCCTCTGCGTCCAGGCACCTCGACCGTCTCGTGGGACGGCAGCTTCGGATTCACGCTCACGGCCTTCAGGGAGGAGGGCGAGCCGCCATGGAGCTCATAGTCGCGGACAGCGCGGGCAAGACGCTCTTCCCGCTCGCGGACTTCGAGCTCGACATGGACTCGGGCTGGGGCGACGGCGTCGACAACACGTTCGATTTGATCGTGCGCGACGCCTCCGCCCCGCTCCCCGAGGCCGCGTGGCGCGTCTACGCCGACGGAACCGAGATGGGCGGCCGCGTCGAGGGCTTCGGGCTGAAGACCGGCCGCACGTCCTCCGAGATGCACTGGACCGGCTCCACGTGGTCGGGAGTGCTTGCCAAGCGGCTGCTCTGGCCCGACTCGGGGCAGGACTACCTCACGCTCTCGGGGGACGCCAACGCGGTGCTGCGCTCGGCCGTCTCCCGGCTCGGCCTCGGCTCCTTCTTCTCCGTGCCGGACGTGGACGCGGGCGTCTCGGTTAGCTACAGGTGCTCGCGCGACGTGCCGGACGCCTGGACGAACCTCCGGCTCGCCATGAGGTCGGCGGGGCTTCGGCTCGACGCGAAGTGGGTCGACGGCGCGTGTAGGCTCCAGGCGACCAAGGTGACCGACTGGCGCGGCCGCGTCGACTCCGACCTCGTGGACTTCGACCTTACGAGCGACCTGCTCGTCACCAACCACCTGAAGGCGGCCGGCAAGGGCGAGCTGGCGTCCCGCCAGGTCGTGGACGTCTACGCAGACAACAAGGGCAACGTGGGCACCTCAAAGGCCATGGCGGGCGTCTTCGAGCTGGAGGAGTACTACGACGCGAACAACTCCGAGGGCGACGACCTGCGCGACCAGGCCGTGAGCCGCCTGAGGGACATGCAGACGGAAGGCAGCGTCAAGGTCACCGTCGGCGAGGGCGTGAGCTTCGGCCTCGGCGACATCGTGGAGGCAAGGCACTACTCCCCGAACGTCACGGTCAACGTCGAGATTTCCAGCCGCGTCACCACAGCCACCGGCGCGGGCGTCGCGGTCACCTACGGGGCCTCGCCCGGCACGACGAAGATAGGATAGGAGCATCACATGGAGTTAGTCACGGGCAAGGCGGGCACCCCGCACGTCAGCTCCGCCGACGACGGACGCCGCATCGCGGGCGAGGTCGGCACGGGCAGCTACGTCCTGAAGACGGGCGGCGGGCTCGCGCCGTCCCTCGTGGACGCGAACACCGTGCGCTTCGCGACGGGCGACATGGTCGTCCAGGGCCGCCACATCGGCCTCACGGCCCCCGAGGACGTGAGGGTGGCCTCCGGCACGCAGGGCAAGAAGCGCACGGACTACATCTGCGTGCACTACAAGCGCGACGTCGCGGGGAGCAACCCGACGCTCGTGGAGACCTGCGAGTGGAAGGTGCTGCAGGGCACGCCGGGGACCGAGGCCACCGCCCCGACGGTGCCCGCCGGGTCCATCCTCGACGGAGACGCCGAGGCGACGGTGCCCGTCGCGAGCGTCGACTTCGACGGCCTGACAACCGGGACGCTTAAGCTGCTCATCCCGACGCTGACCCCCCTCGCCGAACTCGGGGATTCCGTATCCCGGATTGACCTCAGTCAGACCATAAGCCTCGGCCAGTCGGACGATAGCCTCACCATTTGGCGGCGGGGTAACGTCGTGACGGTGGACTACAGGCGCGTGAAAGACGGCTTTTGGTCGGGAAATACAGGCACATTGACGAGGCTCGGCACGATGCCGAGCGGCCTCCGCCCGCGTCGCGAGATCCGCGTCCCGATGGTCGGCGACGTCTACCTGTGTGTCGGTTCGGATGGGTTCATTGGCCTCTACAACTACGGGGCCGCGAAGACCTACGCGTTCGGCTTCGGCGCGATCATCACGTATTGCGTCTAGGGCAGGCGCCTCACTCCGACGACCTCGTACAAAGGGACGCCTTTGCCTGTAGACACGTCGCACCCGCTCGCGCTGAAGTGCACCTCGTTGTACCACTGGGGCGACACGGTCACGCTCTCGTCGTTGACGGCCACCTTGTAGCCCGTCATTCGCTCGTATATGTCAGTGCCGCCTGTCGGGGCGTACGGCGCGGTCAGCTGGAAGTACTGGCTGTTGAAGCTGTTGTCTCTAGACAGCGTCGCAGACACGCGCTTCCACTCACTCGTCTTGCCGAAGAAGATCAGGTAGTCGTAGCTGTCGAGCCCGCCGGGAGCAGTGAACGTGACGGCAGAGGGCGCTACGTCAGTGTTGTAGTTTTTTGTACCAGAGTCGCGTGCACTGGGATACGGAATGCTATGCGTGATTCCGTATCCCCGAGCTTCACCCGCCTCGGCAGAAACCTCGTATGCTGCGTCGC
>CAKUIF010000010.1 GCA_934660915.1 uncultured Olsenella sp.
ATGCATGCACGATGCATGCACGATGCATGCACGATGCATGCACGATGCATGCACGATGCATGCACGATGCATGCACGATGCATGCACGTATTATGCATATATAGATAGATAGATAGACAGAGAGCGCCCGCGTTGCGTCCCACGCAAAACGCGGCGCGGGCGCTCGCACGTCAACGCCACAAGCTATGTGTACAGCAGCGTTAACGTTGCTTGTAGCTAGTGCGATTGTTGAAAACCTGTCGAAAACTTGTTGAAAAGTATGTTGAAAACTCGAAAAGGAGCAGGTAAATGGGTGTGCCGCAGCAGGTCACAGACCTAAGCAACCATTTGTTCGATGAAATCGAGCGGCTAAACGACCCTTCCTTGACCGGTGACGCGCTCGCGCTCGAGATCCAGAGGGCCAAGGCGGTGTGCGTCGTGGCCGACGAGATCAACGCCACGATCAACCTCACGCTCGACGCGGCGCGTCTCGCAGCCGAGTACGGCGGTAACCAAAAGGTCGCTCGTCTGCTCGCGGGCAAGGGCGGGGACTGTCGGTGACCGTCCGGTGGTCAATCGAGCCTGACAAGCGCGACTGGCTGATCGCGTTCGTTCCGGGCCACTCGGTCTGGGAGTGCATCGCGGCTTTCGAGGAGCGCTACGGCATCCGGCTCACGGTCGGGCAGGTGAAGAACTTCAAGCAGCATTTCAAGGTCAAGTCCGGCACGACGGGAAACCGGTTTAAGAAGGGCGACGTTCCGTTCATCAAGGGCAAGAGCTGGGCCGACTTCCCAAACTCACGTTTCAGCCGCGACACGTGTTTCAAGCCCGGCAACGTGCCCTGGAACGGCAAGCTCTGCCCGGTCGGCTCTGAGTCAATACGCGGCGGGTACGTTCACGTCAAGGTTGCGCCCCTCCCGTCTGGCAAGAAGGCGCACGACAACTGGAAACCCCGCGCTCGCGTCGCCTGGGAGAAGGCTTACGGCCCCGTCCCGGAGGGCTACAAGCTGATACACCTCGACCACGACCGGATGAACGACGGTCTGGGAAACCTCGCGCTCGTGAGTAACGCCGACTGGGCCGTGATCCGCGCGAGGAAGCTTGAGTACCACGACGCGGAGACTTTCGCGAACGCCTGCGCCATAGCCAAGCTCACCCAGGGCATCACGTCTGCCGAGAAGAGGGCAAGGAAGGCGCGGAGGGATTAGGGGCGATTTAAGGCCCTCGCGCTCGGCTTTCGGGTACTCGCTAGGGTAAGGGCTTTGTCGCGCCTTAAACATGCCCTACATTCGTTCTTAGGGCGTCTCCCGCGTCTCGGAATCGCGGCATGAAAAAAGCCCCTCGGGCCTTTCGGCTCGGGGGGCTTTCCTCGTTGCTTGTTAGAACGTGATTCCGATCCCGAAGAACTTGAAACTGTGCCTGGGCTTCGGCTCCTCGGGCTTCGGGTCCTCGATGGGGGTAAAAACAGCAGGTTCGGGCTTCTCGGGTTCGCCCTCCTTCGGTCCCTCGGCCAACTCGTGGCCGCTCCATACAAAGGCCTTGTACTCACACATGATGCTGATTACCTCTTCGTGCTCGTCCTTGGTGAGGTCTGCGGCGGGCCTGTAGCCCTCAAGGACCTCGGTAAGGCCTGCGTCCTCGGTGACCTCGTAGACCTCCCACGCAATTCGGTGGTGCATGTGGTAGGCGCAGGGGTGCGGGCCGTTCGGCTCCTCGGTGATGATCGCGAGGTCCTCGCCCTTGCGCCAGATGTCGAAGGGGCCTTCGAGGTCCCAACGCTGCGGCCACTTCTTGAGCTTCTTGGGCTTCTCCTGGACGCCCATCTCGGCAGGGTCAATGCCGTACGAGCGGTAATAGTCGGCGTCGTAGGCGGGATCGTGCTGCGGTTCGGTGTACTTCATGCTGGTCCCTTCTCGTAAGGGGCCGGAATGCCCGGCCCCCGTTCGTTGCTTGTATAACAGGCTACGCCACGCGCAGCTGGGCTTGAACCTCGTAGGGCCTGAGCGGCGCGGGTGCGTAGGGAATGCCCAGGAAGTAGTGGGCGAACTCCTCGCCCATGCCGTCTAGCATGTCAGCGCCCTTGAACTCGCCCTGGGTGCATACGATCTCGACCACGCGCCCGTCCACTATGTGGAGCTTTACGACGTCGCGGCCCTCGTCCCTGGTCTGGGAGACGTGGCGGTCGTAGACCCAACGGTTCTCTATGCGCTTGAAGGCGTGGCCACGGCTCAGACCCCCGTAGACCGGGCCGAACTCGTCAACGTCGGTAGCTACCTTGTCGGCGACGTAAACCCATTCCCCGGTGTGGAGGACATAGGCGTCTTTCGGGCGGCGGTAGCGGCTTGGCTGGAATCCCCACCGGGTGACCATCGCGGGGACCATTTCGTCGGGCAGGATCGCGCAGCCCTTTCCGTTTGTGGAGCCGTCCCAGTACTGGCAGCGCTTCGCGGTGGTCCTGCGGTAGTATTTGGCGGTGGCCTGGAATGGGATCGTTTTGGCTTGCTTCTTCATTTCATGCCCTTTCGGTTGGGCAGCTGGTAGGTGGTGCTACCAGCGGCCATTTTTTGTTGTTAGATCCGCACTGCGGCGCAGCGGCAAAGCTCGTCGAACCTGCGCTTGAGCATTCGGCGCGTCCCGCTCTTGGTCTGCGGGAGTCTGAACTGGCAGGTTCCGAGACGCTGGCAGTAATCGGTCCCGTGCTTCGTGAAAAGCCCCTCGCCGTGCTTGTTCGTGTAGAAGGTGAGCGTATCGGCACCGTCTGAGACGGAAAACTCCACGCGTTCCGGGCAATCGGAAGTGCTGAGCACGTCGAAGTTCTTGAGGTCGTACTTGAAAGCGGTCATGCTAGTACCTCCTGTTTGCGGTGTTCTTGCGGTCGTACTCGGCGGGCAATGACGCAAAGGCGCGGTAGAGCATCCAGCAGGTACCGGCCATGATGACGATTGACTCGAAGTCGATGTGCATTGCGGGGCCTCCCTAGTCGTTCATGCCGATGATTTCCTCGGCTTCCTCGATCGTGTACGTGTCCATGTCCGGGCCGTCGACCGTGTAGCCGGAATCGCCCACAAAGAAGTCCATGAGTTCGTTCTCGGCGTAGGCCCTGAAGTCGAAATAGCAATCAGCGCAGTTGTCTTCGAGGACCTTGAGGATCCCGGCGCTCTCGGCGAGTTCGTAACCGCACATCTCAAGCGACGGTTCGCCGAAGTTGTCGCAAGGAAACTCGTAATACTGGATCTCGTCGGCGTTTATCAGCGCGTTTATCATTTCAGCCGCGTTGTGGGGCGCGTCGATCCCGCAATCAAGGGCGCTGTTGAGCGTCTCAACAGCTCCGGCCCCGGCGTAGTCCATCGCCCAGGCGACCATGTTGAGCAGGTAGGGCGACTCTTCGCCGAGGCATCTGAGATCAAGCGCGTCGCACTCGACGTCGGATACGTAGGTCTCTTCGTGGTATGCGTCCTTGAGGCCGTTGTTTTTCAGCCACGCGTCCAGATCGGCGGGCTTCATGGGGAGCGTCACCCACTTGTCGCGGAGTTGACCCTCGGCGTAGTAGCCATAGTTACCGATGCAAGCCTTGATCTTGAGTTCGTTTGCGTTCATGGTGTTTCCCTTCTCGGTTGTGTTTGGGGTAGTGCCGGGGTTTCGGTTACTTGTTGCGGAGGATCTCGCGAATTATGGAGACGATCAGAGACGCGACCAGCGCGGCCAGGAACTGGAACATTTGCGTTCACCTCCTGCTACAATGAATTTGGTAGGACGCGGGCGGCGAAACCTGCGCCCATTTGGTTAGCGCTTCCTAAGGTGTTTGGGCTGGTACCTTACGCACCTTAGGGGGCGTTTTTCCTTTGCGGCGAAGGCCCGCGCTACCGCTTTCGCGATTGCGTCGCCTAGGACCTGGGCCGCAACGTCGGCGATTGCCGACGCCATGAACTCGGCTAAGTTCGGCATATGCTCACCTCCCTTCGTGCCGTGTTCGGCTTGGTGCTCCCTCGCGCTACCCGTTGAGCCGATTCATCCGGCCTATGTCTCGCTTTGCGGCATGCCGTCGCCCTGGGGCGTTGCGGCTCAGTCGGTGATTCAGGAGCGGGCTGCGAGGGTTATGCGGTTCTCAAGGTGCGCGGCTCTGAGTGCCGAGGGGAGAGTGTGAAGGGGTGCGGACCGTGCCGCGAGTAGTTCAAAGTTTGAAGCGCTAAAGGGCGCTGGGAAAGACTGCCCGGAGCCGTTAACGTGTCGCTCCGTGTCGCTGGCTAAATCATTCCACCGATTCCGGCGGCGAGTCAACGGGAATTTTCGCTAGCGACGAGCTAAAAGCCATCCTACCAGCTGAAACGTACCTCAAAATAATTGTGGTGGAATTGTGAGCGGTAGGAAACTAGCGGCGAATGGCAACGTTGCTAGCGACTGGCAGCGCGGCCGCCGGGCTATACCCCGTGCCTAGCGACGTGAAACACCCCTGTTTACCTGCTAAAACGTGCCGCCAGTGTGCGCCCGCCACACCTTTATATATACATCCTGCTATCGGCGCGGCGCGGTAGATCATGGCCTAAAAAAGTCCGAAATCGGACCAAATAGACCTTAATTGTACGAAATCGGACGAAAATTTAGGGGGAGGGGGTGCATCATCACAAATGAAACCGCCGGGCTACCCAGCGGCCGACCCTCAAAAATACACGCAAACGAAATTGGCGAATTACGAAACACCCCATGTTACGGAACTGGGGACGGCTCGCGCACGATAGCCCGAACACATAAACGAGAGGGCTGATTTGGAAGTTAAAAAGTGCCAATATTGCGGGCGGAAATACACGGCAAAGACGAAAAGAAGCAAGTTTTGCTGCGATAAGTGCCGCGTTTACGCAAGCAGGGGGAAAAGAGTCTGGCGTATAGCCGCGCCCGCCGAGTTCGCGGGCGTTTCGCGCGAGGTCCCTAGCGTCATAACCGAGAACGAGATCAGCAAGGCGGTGGTCCAGCTCAAGGGCGCTGCCGCCACGCTCGACTCCGCGTCGATGAACGGCCCCGCCAACATGCGGGCGCTGTGCGGGAGCCTTTCCGCGTCAGTGCTTGCCGCTGTGCGCGAGGTGGGCTTATGAGAGGGCGTAAACCTGCCGCGACGGCTGTCAGGCGCGGCGAGGACGCGGCCATGCTCGCGCCCGTCGTGAAAGCCAACGCCGAGATAATCCAGGAACAGGGCTGTCAGAAGCCCGCAGCCGTGGCGAACAACCAGCGGCTTAGCGACATGTGGGACTTGACCGTGGGCACCGGGGCCGCGTTCGAGCCGCAGGACGTGCCTTTCATCACGCAGTTCGTAACGGACATGGTCCTTGTGGAGGAGTGCCAACGCCATATGTTCCGCGAGGACGGCACCCCGCAGCCGATGGTCACGACCGTTGACGATGAAGGCAATTTGGACATCGCGCCGAACCCCTACTCAAAGGTCATGCGCGACACGATGGCGGAAGCGCTGAAGCTCGCGGACGAGCTGGGCCTTACGCGGTTCGCCAGGACCCGCCTGGGGCTTGCTCAGGCGGCTGGTCAGGCTATCACCGTCTCCATCGCAGACCAAATCGACCGTGCGATTGCCAGGCGCGGCAAATGAGCTACAGGACGAAGACCGGGCGTTTCAGCGCGGCGGGCAAGCACCAAATCGAGAGAACGCATATCTTCGCCGAGACGTTCCTGACGTTCGCGGGCGAGTCGGAGCTTTGCGGCCAGCCATACGAAATCTCTGATTGGCTTGCCAAGAACATCTGGGACCCGCTGTTCGGCACCGGGTCAATCGACAAGCGGACGCGCAAGTTCAGGCGGCGTTTCCGCCGCGCCCTTATCGGCGTTCACCGTGGCTTCGGCAAGTCGCAGCTCGCGGCATGCCTTGTGCTGACCATCGCGACAATGGAGCCGATACCGAACGGCATGTACGGCATCGTGGCCGACACGAAAGACAACACGGCGATGGTGCGCAACTACATCGTCACCATCATCCGCGCCAACAAGAGCCTTGCCGAGCAGTGGACCATCTACAAGGACGTGATACGCAACGACCTAACGGGGCAGGAGATACACGTCTACCCCTACAAGGAAGCGGCGCTGCAGGGCAAGCACTTCCACGTGCTCATCGGCGACGAGATTCACGTCTGGAAGGACGATTCGGTCTGGAAGGCGGGTACGTCCGGACAGGCCAAAATCTGGAACGCAATCACCATCGGCATCACGACGGCGGGCGCGTCCCGCGACGGCTACCTGTTCAAGCTCTACCACAAGCTCAAGAACGACAAGCACGCCTTCATCTGCTGGTTGGGCATCACGGACGAGGACGACCCGTCGAACCGCAAGACTTGGAAGAAGATCATAGCGGCGGGCCGCGTGACCATGGAGGAGCTTGAGGAGCAGTACGAGAGCGACAAGAACGAGGACGGCACGCCCGGTAAGTCGTTCGTGCGCTACTACCTCAACAGGACGCCCATGGAGGACGTTGAGGAGCCGTTCATGCACCGCAAGGACGTTGAGAGCTGCAAGAGAAACGAGCTTGCGATCGACTACAGCAGCTGGTTCGCATACGCGCTCGACGGCGCTGTTCGCGGCGACACGTTGGCGCTGGTGGCGGCTCAGCGCCAAGGCGACATGTGGGCGTTCGAGGAGTGGTGCTGGGAGAAGCCCGGACCCATGGGGACCTACGACCTCATACAGGTTGCCGAGGTAATCCAGCAGTTGGCGGCGAAACCCGGAAAGAGCTTCGGCGGCTGCGACCCGGCGCGTATGCAGTTCCTGGCTAACTGGCTCGACCGCGAGCGCAACATCGACCTGTCGGAGATTCCGCAGACCTCGTCCATCATGTGCCCTGCGTCCGAGCTTTTGGGCCGCAACGTCGAGACCCACAAGGCCGCGTTCTCGAACACACCGGTTCTCGCCCAGCACTGCATGAACGCGGTTGCAGCTGAGTCCAAGGCATACGGCAGGCGGCTTGCGTCATACCGAGGACGCCACGGGCAGGGCACAAAGCGTATCGACGCTGCGATCGCGGCGGCTATGGCCATGTACGCCTACGACAACGAAGAGGACGAATCGCCCTCGATTTACACCATCGACCTGTAGCGGGGGACCGCGCGGGCACTCTGATATTCGCGCGGGCTTACCTCCTTTCACCGCGCAACCGGGCTAGGTGTCCCTCGTCGTATCCCTTCGCGGCGGGGGACACTGAATCGACCATGCACACGACCAATAAAAAGGAGTGTGCCAATGGGCCTTTTCTCACGCGCAAAGGCGTTTTTCAGCGGTAGCGCGAACGATCAATACCAATACGCCCTCCCAGGAGGTATCGAGTTCATAACCGTCACGGACGGCGCGGGCAATGTGACCGCGGAACTCCATTCAAGCAACGAGCACCGAGACGCCTATTACTCCAACGCATTCCGCGCGTGTGAGCTTGCGAAGTGCCGACCCCTCGCATCACTCCCGGTCCACGTCTACAGGCGCAGGGACGGCGTCAGGGAGACCCCGAGCTACCGGTTCTGCAAGCGTTACGAGACGATTCTTCGAACCAAGTGGAACCCCTTCATGTCCGCGTCCGAGGGCACCCGTTGGGCGATGATGACCAAGGACATCAAGGGCAACGCCTTTATGCGCCTTGAGGTGGACGGCGCGGGCCTTCCCGTCGCCATCTGGCCGCTTGCCCATAAGCCCGTTGTCGAGGTCTACAACGGCAGGCCCGTTTTCCGGTACGGCGGGGACAAGTTCACAAAGCCGGGCTGCTACCTCGACTCTGAGATCATCTGGGTCAAGTCTCCGATTCTCGACCCCGATTGCCTTTACGGCGTCTCCCTCGCAGAGCTTGCCGCGCGTGAGCTTGGGCTTTCCATCGACCTTGAGGAGTTCTACGCCCGCACCATCAGCGGCGAGGGCACGTTCCCCGGTTGGCTTGAGACCCCGTCGAAGCTCGATAAGCAGGACTTCGAGACGCTTAAGCGGCAGCTGAGCGACGGCGGCGGAATTGTTCGCGCGGGCAAGGTGCGCATCTTCGACAAGGGCCTTACGTACAAGTCCAACTCGCAGAACATGGCCGACATGTCGCTGGTCGAGCAGGAGAAGTGGATTCTGCAGCAGACGTGCAGAACGCTTTCCGTGCCGCCGCAGGAGGTCTACGACCTCTCGCACGCCACGTACAGCAACGTCGAGCAGGGCGCTCTAGACTTCGCCAACAAGACGCTCATGCCCGAGTGCGACTCGCTTGAGCGGGCGCTGTCCGCGCCCGTCTGGGCTGCGGGCTACGAGGACTGCTACGTGCAGGTTGACATGAACGGCCTTCTTCGCGGCCTGTACAAGGACCGCATGGAGGGCTACCGAATCGCAATCAACGCCGGGTTCTTCTGCGCGAACGACGCGCGAGCCAAGGAGGACTTGCCGCCGTTCGTCGGCGGAGAGGTGTTCTTCCGCCAGTCCTCGATGGTCCCGGTTGACCCCGAGACGGGCAAGGAGCTTGCCGAGCGTCACAACACGTCGCTTAGTTCCGCCCCGGCAAAAGAGCCTGAGCAGCCCGACACCGCCGATACAAGCAACGTGAGCGGCACCGCGCTTGCCGTCATCCACAAGGACATGCGCGACCGCCTGCGGGACCGCCTTGAGGACAAGGGCGACAGCCCGAAGCTGCGCGAGTTCGCCGAGAAGGTGTTGACCCCGCTTGCCGACGCATACGAGGTGGCGGGCATCGAATACGACCTGCAATCCGATATTGAGGAGATCATCAATGGTTGATATTGAGGTGTACGGCGAGATCGGCGAGGACTACTTCTCTCCCTCGAACATGACCGCCGCCAAGTTCTCTAAGGCGCTCAAGGACGCGGGCGGCGATGACGTCACCGTTCACGTCAACTCTCCCGGCGGAAGCGTCTTCGACGCAAACGCCATGGCTGAGCAGATTAGGGCCTACTCCGGCAACGTCACCGCCAAAATCGAGGGCCTTGCCGCTTCCGCCGCGTCCTACTTCGCCCTCACCGCGAACAAGGTTGTCATGGGCAAGTCCGCCCTGATGATGATTCACAACCCGTCCACCTACTGCATCGGCGGCGCTGAGGACATGCGCAAGACCGCCGACTTCCTTGAGAAGGTGCGCGACACCATCACCGTCCAGTACGCGGACAAGTCCGGAATCTCCCGTGGGGAGATTGAGGAGCTTATGGACGCGGAGACGTGGTTCACCGCCGACGACGCTTTGGAGCGCGGCTTTGTTGACGAGGTGGCGGACGGCGCGCCCGTCACCGCCTGCATCACGAACGACTGGCTCAAGTCCTTCAAGAACGCCCCCGCAGACCTCAAGCAGGCGGCAGCGGGGGACGCGGGCAAGACCATTCACCCCAGCAACAGTGAGCAACCGGATACGGGGGCCGTATCGGCGGGAGCGGGGGCCGCGCCCAAGCGAACTGTATGCGTCAACGGACAGTTCATTAACTACTAAGGAGAACCAAAATGGCTATGTCCTCGCTCCAGATTCACAACAAGAAGCTCGACGTTGTGAACCAGATTGCCGACCTCACCGAGAAGTTCAACGCCGCCGAGAACGCCGACGCCAAGGACGCGCTGCGCGACAAGATCAACGCGCTGAACGGCGAGGTCAAGACCTACGACGAGATTCTCGGCGACGTGCTCAACGAGGAGGATAAGATTCGCCGCGCCGGTGGCGTCCCCCTCGCCGACCCGAACGCAGCCGACGTGTTCAAGCCCAAGAACCTCGCCCAGGCTGTTCTTGGCAACCCCAAGGACTTCAAGGGCATCGACCTCAACAGGGGTCTTGCTGTCGTGCTTGACGAGTTCCAGGACTTCAAGCTGGTCGAGCACAAGGAGACCCAGTACGACCTCCCGGCCCAGTACGCCGAGAACCTCCCGAACTTCGGCATCCTCTCCACGCTGCCGACCGCTACCACCAACTCCGACTCCGTGACCTTCTTCGAGGCCGACCCGACCAAGCTCAGCAACGCCGCCGACACCTGGACCCCCGGCAACACCATTAAGATGTCCGGCTTCGCCTGGAAGCAGCGCTCTTTCCACATGGAGCAGATCGCAAACGGCGTTCCCATTGTCGAGAACAACCTGCGCGACTACGGCACCCTCGCGGGCATCATCAACACCACCCTGCTCTACATGCAGGAGCTTGCTAAGTCTCAGCGCGTCGTTCGCGGCCCCAAGGCCAACTCCGAGACCGGCATCGTCGGCATCATTGAGCACGACGGCATCCAGAAGTTCACCAAGGCCACTGATGACACCATCGCCGACTGCGCTTACAAGATGGCAAACGACGTGTTCCTGGGCACCGGCTACTACGCGACCACCCTTGCCGTCCACCCGTATGTCGCCGAGTCCATCGTCCTCAACAAGGACAAGCAGGGCCGCTACATGAACCAGATGGTGAACGGCAAGCTGTGGGCGCTCAACGTGGTCCAGGACCTCAACCTCTTCACCGAGAAGGGCGAGACCGGAGCCGAGACCTACACCTACGGCATGATGGCCTACGCCCCCAACGCCGCCACCTTCTACACCAAGCTTGGCGAGACGCTTGAGATTGGCCTTGTCAACGACCAGTTCATCCGCAACGAGAAGACCGTCCGAATCAACGGCCAGTACGGCCTTGAGGTTCGAATCCCCAAGTGCTTCTCCTACCTCGCCGACACCGGCGTCACCGGTCGATAAGCCATGCCTGAGCTTGCGCCGGACACATGCACCAGAGTTGCCCTGACGGAGCTTGCCGGGGTCACCCTCGCGGGTGGCCCCGCCACGGCCCGCGTCGAGTCTGCGCGTAGCGGCGAGGTCAACGAGTGGGATATTGCGGGCGCGGCGGGCTTCCCCGCGACCGCCTGCCCAGACCTCATCACCGTCACGTGGGAGGTTTCCGGCGTAGCCGTGAGCGCGACCGTCGACCTCGTGGCGACCCGCTACTGCACGCTCGACCAGATCAGGAACTACCGCGCCGACGAGTACCTGAGCGTCAATGCGAGCGACGAGGACCTATGGTGCGCCCGCGCCTGGGCCGAGGAGCAAATCGAGGAAGCCGCCCACCGCATCTTCCAGCCCGTCGTGCGCGAGTGCTTCGTCGACCGCCCGAACTGCACGACCGTTGTCCTCCCGATGATGGGCGGCTTCTTCGCGCATGACATCATCGACGTGCTTTCCGCCACCGACCAGGACGGCAACGCCGTCGATGTCCGTAGGCACTCCGACGTGCAGCTCGACGTGCGGCGCATGAGGGCGCAGACGGCGGCTAACGCCGTGCTCCTGCTCGGCATGAGACCTACCCCGGCTGCTATGTCCGGGGCCGTCATAGCCCTCGCTGCGTGGCGTCTGCTGCCAAGTGTCGCGCCAGACAACGCCACCTCAGCCACCGTCGGAGACAACTTCATGCACTTCGTTGTCGGCGGCGTGAACGGGGCCGCTACGTCGCTCCCTGAGGTGAACGCGTTCATCGACCGTTACGGGTTCAAAGACTATTTCGTGAGGTAGGGCATGGCTTTTGAAGACCTCTTCAGAGACTGCATTGAGTACGTCGAGGGGCTTGCAAGAGAAGCCCTCAAAGACGAGCGGGTCACCGTCACCGTCGGCGGCAACCCGACCTACCTTCCCAGCGAGTTCATCGTGCGCGAGATCGTCCAGAACCCCGTGTTCTCCGACCGCGTCACCTCCGTCTGTGCGCTCGGCAAGGCCCAGGGAGCATACCGCGTTGAGTTCAACGTCGGGCTTGAGGCCTGGTCTACCAAGGCTTCTCTGCCCGTTGCCGCTGCGGACGTTCAGAGGTGGGCGCTGCTGCTGGTAAAGGCCGTCGCAGCCGATAAGACGCTGGGCGGGCTGGTTGTCCACGCCGAACCTTACGTGACCTCAAGCGGCACCGCTAAGGACGTGGACGGGCGCAAGTACATAGCAAGCATCGATTTCGGAATTCACATCAAGGCGGAGCTTGACCCCGCCGCTAACTAAGGAGAGCTAATATGGCACTCAATCCCTCTATCGGCCTTGCCGGTATCGCCCTTCAGAAGGGGCGCGGGCAGGTCGCCAAGACCCCGGCGTTCCTCCACGGCCTTACCGGCGGCTCGCCCTTCGGCGTTTCCCGCTCCATCGCCAACACCGCCGTTGCCTGCGGCAACCGTGCGCCGTCCGACGCCCGCGTTGACAAGATCGAGATCACGCCGTCTATCCAGACGCTTTGCTACCCTGACGTGTTCGGCCTGTACCTCTACCTCGCGCTCGGCAACGTGACTTCCGCCGCCTGCGAGGAGACCAACCTTAATGGCTACTACAAGCACGTGTTCACCATGGGCGCGGATATTCCCTACGCCACCATCTGGTCCCAGATCGGCGTCGACAACTTCACCCGTTCCGACGATTGCAAGCTCTCTACCCTTGAGCTGACCGCCACGGGCAACGAGCACCTTGCGATGCAGGCCGACTTCCACGGCTGCGGCGCTTCCTTCCTCTCCGCCATCCCCGGCAACCTCGAGGCTTCCTGCTTCAACGGCAAGTACACCACCACAGACTGCGATTTCAAGCTCGACACCGCATCCGACACCCCCGCCGAAGCCCTCGTGTTCGAAGCTTCCTTCACCATCGAGAACAACGTCACCGACCTTTCGGGCCTTGGCCGCTCCATGCCGCGCGACGTCGCCGAGGGCAACTGCAACGTCGGCGTTTCCGTGACCACCATCCCGGACAACATCCTCGAGTACCGCAAGATGGTCGCCGGTTCCGCCGCCGCAACCGGCGTTTCCTCCAAGGTCGTTCTCGGCAGCGTCTATTCCAAGTTCAACCACACCGATGACGCCAAGATGACCCTTGAGATTGCCGTGAACCACATCCCGTTCACCGCCGATTTCCCCGAGGTCGACCCCGAGGGCAACGAGGCCACCATCCAGTTCACCTCGGACGCCGCCATCATCAAGACGGCCAGCGAGTCCCCGGTGACCATCACCCTCATTAACAAGACGGCTTCCTACACCGCCTAGACCGCTATTCAAGCAACGAGGGGCCGGGGCATTCCCCGGCCCTTTTTTAAAGGAGTTGACGCATGGCTACCTCCATACCCATCAACCAGGACGGCACGATCAACCGAATCAACGTTGACGGCGACGAGTATTACTTCGGGCTTGAGGTGAACCCCGAGTCTTTGGCCAAGGTCAACGCCGCAACCGACGCGGCAACAAAGGCGGCTGAGAAGGCAAATCTAGGCGAGTCCTCGCGCGTGGACGCCGAGAATGCACGCGTAACCGCCGAGACCTCACGCGCAGACGCAGAGAAGGCGCGCGCCACTGCTGAGCAGACCCGCGCTGCCGACCAGCTCAAGAACAACACCGACCAAGAGCAGAACAACGCTGCCGCACGTGGCCTTACGTACCACGTGTGCGGACTAGGGGAGTACCAGCTAGACACGGTGGACAAAGCGCACAACGTGCCCACCGTGGACGGCAAGACCGGGGTTATGTACCTGACGCCGAAGGTGAGCGGCGCGACCATCGAGGACAAGTACGACCAGTGGATGTACATTGAGTACAAGTGGGAGCTGATGGGGGAGTCCGGCGTTCACATCGACCCGACCACCACGGACGATATTGACAGCATCGCCGCCGGTACGTCGGTCACCGCAGACAGGTTCATCAACACCACGGGGCTTAGCTACCTTTGGTCGAAGATTAAGGCGGCTTTCGCCCCCAAATCTCATAGCCATGCCGCGACAAGCCTTACCGGGACCCTCGCGATCTCCAACGGCGGCACCGGGGCCACGACCGCTGCCGACGCGCTCACCAACCTAGGCGCGGCTGCGCAGACCGACCTTGCCGCGCTCCGGGATTCCGTATCCCAATACCACCCGGTAGGCTCGGTTGTCTTCTTAGCCAACGGCAAAAGCCCGTCATCCCTAGGCATCCCGGGAACGTGGGTCAGGACGTACTTCTCCATCGTCACCAACAAGAGACTCGCGTTCGACATTAAGGACGGTCTAACGGGTACCAACAGCGCGAACGTGCAGATTTACGCCTACAACGGCAGCGACGCGCAGCAGTTCTGGTTCTACACCAAGAACTATGGCGACGTTCACATGTGGGTGAGGACGGCTTAGAGTTCCCAAGCGACAGGTATCAAGAAGTTAAACGTGTTCTGCGCAGCGAGCGACACGGACTGCTCGACCGTGACCTTGATCGTGTGCCCGTCGCTCCCGTAGTTGACGTACACGCCGGGCTGCTTATTTGGGAAGACGCCGCGAAGGAGGATTTGCCCGCCAGATATGAACTTGCGCTCGGTCGTGACCGTGAACAGCGTGTTTCCTGTGCTCACGGACGCGGAGGGCGACACGTTGCAGCCAACGCAGACGCCCGCTAGGCATTCGTAGGTGTTGAGGTATAGGCCTGATGCTTGGCTGTGCGTGGTAGCGCCTATGTCTTGGGATACGGAATGCTACGACAGGCGTACCTCTTTGCTTTTACCGGTCTTTGCGTTGTAGACCCCTATTGCCACATCGTTAAAGTAAAGACCCATTTTGAAGTCATCACCGACGAACCAAATCTCGTAGTTGCCGTTAGGGTTCCTGCTTAATCCGACTTTCGACACAGAGACGTTAATGCGGGATACGGAATGCTATGCGGCAATCCAGATGGAGTGGCCGATGTTGCGGCCGCCGCTAACCGCCGCTGCGCTGATAAAGACGACTTTGCCAGAATCCCAGACCTCGACCTCCGCTGTGTTGTTGGAGACGATGCCGTTTGCGTTGGCCAGCACAGACGGCTCTAGGAAGCCTCTGGCCGGGCGGAACCCGACTGGCAGAGTACCGGCTTCCCATACGCTGGTTGAAGCTTGGGAGAAGTTCCAAACCATCTCGACGATGAAACCTTTTTTGCGGTATGCGACAAAGTCGCCGGAGAAGCTCCCGCCGTACATAAATTGAAAGCCGACCTCTTGGGATACGGAATCTCACGCCCGCATAATCAGGCGCTCAACCTCGCGCTGCGCGTCCTTGCATATCCTGGGACGCGGCACGATGTAATGCTCATATGCGGTTGATATGTCGGTATGGCCAAGCATCATCGCCACAGTCTCAATGCCGACCCCGGCTTCCACGGCAAGCGTGGCCCATGTGTGGCGGCACTCTGTCATCGACGTGTACGCGGCACCCGCCTTCCGGCACACAGACCTGATACGCCTTGCTATGACGTTTGGCGACAGGTCGCAGAGAAGGCCCGTCCGGCCCTTGCGTATCGCGCGGAGCCTTCTTACAGCGAACCTAGGCAACCAGCATGAGCGGGCCGAGCGTTCGGTTTTCGGCGGCACTACAACCTCTTGACCACCAACAACCTGTCTTGACCTGCGTATTCTCACCTCGCCCGTCCTTAAGTCAATATCTGACCAGCGCAGCCCGCAGGCTTCGCCACGCCTTAACCCGAGCGTTACCGAGCATATCGCCACCGCCTCACACTCGCTGCCGTACAAGGCCCGAAGGTAGCTCGCCGTGCCCTCGGCATCCAGCACCTTCGGGCTATGCGCGGCCTTCCTGGGCAGCTCGACTCCCGCAGAAGTCGGATCGTACATGCGCACTCCCAGGCGGCGGATTGCCCACCGGATGATTTGTCGCAGGGTCTTGTACGCCTTCTCGGCTGCGCCTGGCAGCGCGAATCCGTCAACCAACGCCTGCAATTCCTCGGGCGTTATCGACTCAAGCTGAACGCCGGACCACCTAGGGCGCAGGTGCAGGTTGACCGCGCTTTCGTAGCCCTCGACCGTGCTTGCCCTTAGTCTCTTTCGCTTATCCGCCAAGTACTCCGACACTGCAATCTCGAACAGCATATTTCCCCTTTCACCGCCGGAAATCCCAGACGCGGACCTTGGCCATAAGGCCGCTTATGTCTGGGATTTTTCCCGGCGGGGGACCGGAGTTCGAGCATGGGACCAACAAGGACCACGACAGTTTTGGAGGACACCATGCACGACAACGAGCTTATGCAGAACGGGGCGCAGTAGTGGAGGTTGTTTTCAGTCTCGCCCTCGCCGCGTTCGTCTCCGGCATCGTGGGCGCGTTCGTCTCTTCCGTCGTGGCTTCCATCAAGTCCCAGGGCCACAAGGCGCAGCGACGCGCCACGGAGGAGAGGACCGAGCTTGAGTCCATGAAGGCGGGCATTAGGGCCTTGCTCTGGTGCGAGCTTGAGCGGATTCACTCGGTGGCAATGTCAAAAGGAGGTCTGACGGTAGACCAGCGCAGGCACCTTGAGAGCGTCTACTCGGCCTATCACGGCCTTGGCGGCAACGGCACCGGAACCCGCCTTTTCCAAGACTCGATGGAAATGCAGGTGATCGACTGATGGCCGCTCATTACAAGCGACACAGCGGCGTAGGGTCTGCAGTCATCCTTTCCGTCATGTACGTGTCCACCGTCGGCTACCTCGCCTTTGTGGTGTGGCTCTACTCAACCCTTTTCGTGTTCCCGCCTACTGAGGTGACCATGGGCTTCTTCGCCGTGTTCTGCGTCGAGACGGCGAGCATGGCTGCGTTAAAGATGGCGAAGGAGAAGGGCGGGCCGATGCCGCAGAAGAGCAACGGTTTCATGCAGTCCATGGGCGTTTCCCAGCAGGGGGCGTTCGACACCTTGGCGCAACAGGAATGGGATACAAGCAACGGAGGTTCCACCAATGAGTAACGACGTTCTCTCTAAGCTCACGAGCCGTAAGTTCTGGCTCATGATCGCGGCCTTCCTCGGCTCCATCGGCGCGAGCATCGCGGGCATCACCACGGGCAACGACGCGGTAACCACCATCGGCACCGTGTGCGCCGTCCTCTCCGCTGCCATTTACGCGGCCTGCGAAGCCGCCGTTGACGTGGCACGCATCGGCACCGAGAAGACCACCAAGACCCTCACCGCGTCCGGCAAGGACGCTGCCGCGATCATCGCAGGGACCGGCTCTGATGTTCCCGCTGCGTAAGGAAGCAATCGTGCGCCTGTGCGTGGCCTTGTCGCTTGTTATAGCGGCTGAGGTGCTTGTTATAGCTGCCCTATCCGCGTGGGCTACGAGCGTGGGCGCGGGCGGCGGGCCGATGCTGCGCGAGCCGAAGGAGACCGTAAGCGACCGCATGGCATACAAGACGGTCGTTGAGGACTATCCGGGCGGCTCCACTTGGCGCGAGTACGCAGACGGGACCGTTCAGTACATAACCGTTGGAGGTAACTAGTGAGCATCACTTTAGACAGACTCAAGAGCGCGTGGCGCACGACCCCATGGCCGGGCGCTTCCCTGTGCGCCACGTGGACCACTCGGGTTTTCAGCAACGCCGGGGCCGGGTGGTTCGGCGGCAACGCCTGCGACCAGTACCGCAACTGGTGCAACCATCCTATTGCCGACGTTCAGCCGGGAATGATCGTGGCCGTTCCCTCGTGGCCCGGCACCAGCGCGGGCAAGGTCTACGGCCACGTCGGAATCTACATCGGCAACGGCACCGTTCGCCACTCGGTCACCAGCGGCGTCCAGGAGATGGCCCTCACCAAGTGGGTTTCCACCTACGGCCAGACCCATACGGTCAAGTGCGGCTGGATGGGCGGCGTTCAGGTCGTGTCTTCCGGCAACGCCACGGCACCCGCAACCAACACTTCAAGCAACGGAGGTTTCGACTTGGCTACCATGCAGACCATCTATTTAGGCTCTAGGGGCAATCAGGTTAAGACGCTGCAGGCCGTCCTCAACGGTCGCTACGGATGCAGCCTTGCCGTTGACGGCGTGTTCGGAAACGACACCAAGTATTGCGTTGGCCTTTTCCAGAGCAAGCACGGGCTTGCAAACGACGGCGTTGTTGGCCCCGCCACGTGGCGCAAGCTTCTCGCGGAGTAGGGGAGCGACGATGCCTTACCCTTCCCCCGCCGACGAGCACCCAGACGATGTGATTAACGCCGTCCTGCTCGTCGTTCTCGCGCTGATGATTCTCGTCGGAGTCCCAATGGCAATCTTCGGCTAGCTCGAACCTACTGTGACCTAGCTGTGACCTTACGTTAGCCGTTGCATTAGCTGCCCTCTCCGCTTCGGCGGGGAGGGCCTTTTTATGCCGAACCGGCAGTCGGGGACACCAACCCGACCATTCCAGCCAGTCGTTACCCAACGAAAGGATTTGGAATGAACAACGGCAAGATCACGTTCACCAGGTGCGGTTCAGACGAGGTCGTGGGCAGCTATCCAATGTCTAACGGCATTTACAACTTCGCCTATGTGCTGCTCACCAAGGCTAACAACACTGACGTTCTCAGCGACAAGGAGGTGTCGGGTCTGTACGTGGCTTATCTGGCCGCTAAGCTCGCCCGAATCAAGGGCATTCCCGACCTCAAGCCGAAGACCGTCACCGCTGAGGACCTTTTCATCTTCAACACCGTCTTCGATTTCGAGCTTGACATTCCGGAGACTCCCGCCGAGTCCACGGGCGCTGAGCAGGAGATTGACGAAAACCCTACGGATACGCTGCCCGAGTCCTCCGAGGGTTAGCGAAATTCACCGGTGACTCGGTCCTAGAGCTTGCCCGCTTGGCAGACGAGTGCCCGGAGCTGTGGCTGCAGCTCCATTACGACATGGAGCTTGCCGCCGAGAAGGCAAGGCCCGAAGAGAGGCCGACATGGAGGAAGCCCGGTGAGAAGGCGGTTGACGCACGCGACCGCCTGCGGAAGGAGAGGGAAGAAGCCAAGCGCAAGCTAGGAGTTGAATAAGGCTTGTACACAATCGAGGTTCAGAACCTAGACGAGACGATTGAGTCAATCGCAGAGATTGACTCGCAGATGGCAAAGAACCTCAAGCGGCGAATCCGCGAGGTCGTTAAGCCGACGCTTGCTAAGGCTCGGTCGTATGCCCACGTGGGCGCATACCCAACGGGCAAATACGCATCCTCCCTATCTCTAAAGACATACGCAACGGGCGTGAAGTTCGTCTCTAACGACGAAGCGGGCGGCGTTAAGGAGTTCGCGCATCAGGGGGCCTTGATTCAATCAGGCTCCCGCGCGGGCCGTCGCGCAGGTGTGCCCATCGGCTCTGAACCTCCCCGCGCACTGCTCAAGGCGATTTTGCAGGACGAGGAACACATCGTCGAGCAGGTCAACGAAGCGGTTATCGAGACGTGTGAGCTTGTGAACAGGGGTTAATCAATGGGCAAAGCATCAATCACAATCAGTGTCGGCGCACTGTGGAACGGCGGGCCTGAGCTTAAGAAGGTCAACAGCGACCTTAAGACGATGGCCGCGCGTGTCGCCGCGCTGGACAAGTCCACTACTCAGGGCTTGGCCCTCTCCGGCCAGCACGTCGAGAATCTCGGCAACAAGATATACGACACGGGCGCGAAGATTGAGAGCATCGGGCGCTCGCTCACCAACAACGTCACCGTCCCGATGTCGGTAGTCGGCGGCTACTGCGTAAATCAGGCCGTCGATTTCGACACCTCGCTCGCCAACCTCAACAAGACGGCGGACCTCACGAGCGACCAGCTCAAGGCGCTCGGCGACGCTGCGCTTGAAGCGTCCACCACGCAGCCTGTCACCGCCGCACAGATCATCAACGCCGAAGCCCTCGGCGCTCAGCTCGGCATCACGACCGACAACCTCAAGAGCTTCAGCGACGTTGCCAACGGCCTTGACATCGCGACGAACATGGACATGGAGACTGCGGCAACCGAGATGGCCCAGTTCGCCAACATCACGTCCATGGGCCAGGACAAGCTCAGCAACTACGGCTCCACCATCGTTGACCTTGGCAACCACCTCGCCACTACCGAGTCCGACATTTCGCATATGTCGCTGCGGCTTGCGGGAATGACCACCACCGCCAACTTCACGCAGGCTGAAATCCTCGGTATGGCCGGTGCTATGTCCTCGCTCGGCATCAAGGCCGAGGCGGGCGGCTCCGCCATGACGCAGATCGTGTCGAACATCACCAAGGCGGTTGCCAACGGCTCTGGCGCGGTTGAGGAGTACGCGCGCGTCTCCGGCATGAGCGCGGACGAGTTCGCCGCCAAGTGGCAGTCCTCGCCGATGGAAGCCCTCGAATCCCTTATCGACGGCATCAACCGACTCAGCAACGAAGGTCAGGCAACCGACGTTACGCTTACCCAGCTCGGCATTAAGAGCATCAGGCAGGCCGACGTCATGCGCCGACTCTCCGGCAACACCGACGTTCTGCATGAAGCCATCGGACGCGCCAACTCGGCGTGGCAGGACAACACCGCGCTCACCGAAGAGGTAGACAAGCGCAACGAGTCCCTTGAGAGCCGTTTCCAGACGCTCAAGAACAAGGCCGACGCTGCCGCTATCAAGCTTGGCGGGCCGCTCGCCGAAGCGTTGCTTGACGTTGCCGACCGCCTTTCGCCCGTAATCGACGGCATAGCGGACGCTTGCCAGGCATTCGCCGACATGGATTCCGGCACGCAGGGCACCATCCTTGCCCTCGCGGGCGTTGCCGCTGCCGCCGGTCCCGTCCTCACCGTCACCGGCAAGATCACGCAGGGCGTGGGCAACGTCATCACCGCGTTCGGCAAGACCCAGACCCAAGCCGCCATCTTCGGCGACTCGCTCAACACCATCGACGGCGCTTCTATGCGCGTCTACGCTTCAACCGACTCCATGGCCACCAAGCTAGGCATCGCGGGCAACGCTGCCGCGAAGGCTGCGGGCGGCGCGGAGAACTACGTCTCCGCCTGGGAGAAGATGACCGACGCGGCTAAGGTCGCAGCAGTCAGCCAGGAGAAGTATGAGGCGGCAGTCGAGAAGGCGGGGGCCTCCACCGGAAAGGCTCGTGACAAGTCGGTCGCGCTTGCCAAGACGTATATCCAGCAGCGCGAGTCTGCGCTTAAGGTCTATGAAGCCAACGCAAAGCTGGTTTCTACCTTCTCTGGCTCTACCACGGAAGCGGAGAAGGCGGCGGAAGCCGCCGAGAAGGCGACTAATAGGTTTGAAGCCGAAGGCAAGAGCTGTACCGTTCTGCGCAACAGCCTTGACAAGGTCAAGACCGGGACCGACTACGCTGCAAGCCAGACCGAAGCCCTCAACAAGGCTATGGAGAACAGCAAGAAGTCGGCTGGTACGCTCGGATCAAAGCTCGCCACGATTGGCAATACCGCAAAGAGTTATGCAAGCAACGTAGGCACCTTCTTTACGGAGTTCATTAAGGCTAACGCTGCTTCAATCGCAGTCGCAGGCGTTACTGCTGCCGTAGGCTTCCTCTATACGCAGTATCAGAAGGCGCAGGAAGCGCAGGAGCTTTACAACAAAGCAACCATGACCACTACCGACATTATGAGCGGCGCAGAGAGCGCGGCTTCTAAGCTCGGCAGTGCCATTGGTTCCATTAAGCCCAACGTCGATGGCACGCTAAAGTCGCTCGCGGACCTCAACGGATCTGTTAAAGAGCAGTTCACAAGCTACGAGGTTAGCAGCGGCAAGCTTGACGAGTACGTCAGCGTGATTAACGAGCTTGCCAACAAGTCTGGCCTTACCGCTACCGAACAATGGAAGCTTTCGCAGGCGGTTGAGGGCTACAACTCCGTGTGCGGAACGTCCTACTCCGTGACCGACGCGACCAACGGAAAGATTGCCGACGGCAGCGGGGTTATTCAGGAGAACACCGACAAGATCAACGAGAACGCGCAGGCTTGGAAGCGCAACGCGGAAGCGCAGGCGTACCAAGAGGTTGCGACCCAGTACCTTGAGGAGAAAATCAAGGCAGAGCACGAGCTTGCCTTGGCTCAAGACGAGGTTAACCGCCTTGAGAATGAATACAACAACGCTGCGACGGACGCCGCAAAGGCTGTTATCAACTCGCAGCTCAAGGAAGCCCGCGACAACGTAGACAAGCTCAGCGGCGCGGTTGACACCGCAACGAAGAACTACGAGGACTTCGGTGCACGCGCACAGTTGGCAATCTCCGACCTCGACAGTTCCGTGAAGGATGCCGTTTCCGAAATGCCCGCGAGCATGCAGCAGGCCGGAACCGAGATGGCCTTGAAGTTCTCCGAAGCGATCTCGAACGGTTCTATCTCTGCAAGTGATGCTGCTAACTTCCTCGGGAGCACGGTCACCACAAACCTAAGCGGCATGTCCGGCGATACGCTGGAAGTCGGATTGCTGGTCGCACAGAATCTGGCCGACGGAATCGCCAACGGTAGCGTCACGGTTGATCAGGCGAGTTCAGTCCTTGCAAGCTACGCTCAAAGCGGCATTCCAGGCCTTGAGCAGGCATATGCCAACGCTGGTCTCACCTGCCCGCAGTCCATGGCAACCTCAATGCTCAGCTCTGGCCAGACGGTTGAGGATGCTGGTAGGAACATTGCGGACAGGGCGAACACAGGGGCCTCCGCAGCCAACGGCAAGCTTTCCGCTACCGGCACCACGGCTGGTGGCGGGTTTGCGTCCGGCGTTGGCAGCGCTTACGCCGCTGCGTCCGGGGCTGGTAAGAATATCGCTAGCGGCGCAAACTCCGGCGCGTCTAGTGGTTCTTCCGCGCTCAGGTCTACTGGTTCTAATGCTGGTGGCGGGTTTGCGTCCGGCGTTGGTAGCTCCTATGCGGCTGCATCCAGTGCAGGTAAGGACATTGCCAACGCGGCGCAGGGCGGCGCTGAGAGCTGGAACGCGAACACCTCCGGCTCCCACCTCGGTAGCCAGTTCGCAAGAGGCATCGGATCGGCTTGGAACGCGGTACGCAACAAGGCCCTCGAACTCGTCAACGCGGCTAAGTCCGTCATGGGCTTCTCCGTGCCGGACGATGGCCCTTGGTCCGGTTCCGAGAGGGGCGGCGTCACGTCCGGTAGGCACTTGGGCGAGAACTTCGCGCGCGGCATGGCCCTCGCCGTCCCCACGGTCAGGCAATCCGCGCTCGACCTAGCGGCGGCGGCAAACCCGACTGCGGCGCTCGGCGCGTTCAACTCGGTCCCGTCGCTCGCGGGCGTTCCTTCCGTATCCGGCTCGGGACAGACGGTGCAAGTTACGAACAACAACGTCTATATCAACGGCGCGAAGGTCAACAACCTTTCCGCCCACGCGCAGGAGCTTATCGGTGAGCTGTTCGGTGAGGTCGGGGTAGTCGCTGGAATGGGGTACTAATGGCTGAGGGTTACTCTGGTTGGGGCAACCACAACGGGCAGCAGCTACGCGCCCACGTCGTTGCTTGGTGCGAGTACACCGACGATGACCACTACAACATCATTGTCACGGGCAACACCGAGTGCTGGAACACAAGCACCGACTGGGGTATGCAGTCCCAGGTCGGCTACGACGCGCGCAACTCCGGCATTCCCGGCACGTCTGCAAACGCGGGCGGCGGAACATTCAGCTTCGATTGGTGCCGGGAACGCCATACGTTCACGACCCCGAACGCGGGTGCTGAGTACGGCCATTTTGCCGACTACCACAAGGAGACGTTCGGCCCCTTCCAGTGCGACGCCAACACCCACAACGTCACCGTCTGGTACAAGTGCTGGGCCACCGGCAGCTGGTCCGGCGGGCAGCGTGACGCATACGTGACGCTTGAGGTCCCGCGATTCAGGCAGCACACCCCGCGACCGCCAAAGAACCTCGCCGTTGACCGCGCTAGCGACAACAGCCAGAAGCTTGCGTGGCTTGGAGATTACACCGGATTTGAAGGCCACTATACGTGGGCCTATGTCCACATCGAGCGCAGGGATGGCAACGGCGCTTGGAAGCAGATAGCCCGCGTCGATTGGAGCGCGACCAACTACACCGACAACACTACCGATGTTGGCGGCAAGTATTCGTACCGTTTGCGTGCGTCGAACTGGGACAACGCCTATTCAAGCTACACGTCAGAGGTCACCATCTACACGGCCCCGGCAAAGCTCACGTCGCTTGCAATCGAGAAGTCCGGCGCCTCTACCGTCAAGCTCACCGGCTCCGGCTTGTGGGCTTGGCGCGACGGCGTCAACGCGCAGGTCCAGCGCGAGGGCGGGGATTGGGCAGATGTCAATGTCGCGGAGACTTCCGTGGGCGTGTGGCAGGATGACGCGGCCCCGGCGGGCACCATCAAGTACCGTATCCGCGCGTGGCTCGCGAAGGGCGGAAGCACCGACCCGATCAGCGTTCTTTACGGCGATTGGTGCGAGTCCGAAGAGGTTACGACGATCTGTGCGCCGAACGCCCCGTCGGTCACGACGAACCCGACCAGCCCCGCCACATTCGGGGCCGCGCTCAAGGTTGTCTGGACGCCAGACCACCCGGACGGAACTGAGCAGGCGTCAGCCGTTGTCAGCATCGAGACGCCGGGCGGAACGACAACCCTCACGACCGTAACGGGCGCGGCGACCAGCCTTGACTACACGCCCGCCGTGTGCGGCACCTACAAGTTCAAGGTAAAGACCAAGGGCCTTGCCGCCGATTACGGCGCATGGTCTGCGCCCTGCGTCGTTGTCGTGGCCAACGCGCCCGCCGTCCACTTCACCTACCCGTCGCTGCCCTACGACGGCACGAACGAGCAGGAGCGCTTGCCCATCCATGTCGAGTGGCAGGTAACCGACGAGACGGGCATCACCTCGCAGACAATCGAGGTAATCGACCCCTCCGACAACGTCATCTACAAGAAGACCCTGGGCACCGACGTTCGCAGCTGCAGCCTGGACACCGAGGTAGGCTTTGCCAACAAGAGCCTTTACGGAATCGTCGTTACCGTTCGCGGCGGCTCCGGCCTTATCGGAAAGGCTGGCACCACCGTCCACACCGACTGGGCGCAGCCCGTGCCGCCAAACATCACCGTCACATTCGACGACGATCTGGCCGCGACCATCGTTGTGGAAGCCAAGTACGACGAAGCCGGGTACAACGTCGCCGACGCTGCGCTCACCGGACCCGTGGCGGCTGACGCAACCGAGGTCGAGCTTGGCGGAGACGCGGCGGTATCAGACGATGTGCTCAAGCTGCGCGGAATGATTGAGATCGACACCTACGACGTTGTGCGCGTCGAGCCGGACGGCAACAGGACCACCCTGGGAACAAAGCTCAAGCTCGGCTACAGAATCGTGGACGCGCTGCCGCCCCTGAACGTGCCCTACCAGTACGAGGTGACGGTTAACACCAAACTGGGCACTTCCGCCATGCACTCGGTAACCGTGACCTGCGACTCGCACGGCATGGAAGCCTTCAACTTCGGCGCGGCTGCTCAGACCGTCGTGAAGCTCGGGCTTAACGCCGACTGCAAGGAGGACGTTGAGAACACGGGCGAGACGTACTATTTCGCCACAGGGCAGGACACGCCCTCTCTCCCGACGTTCTACCAGGACGGCACGTTCGATTCCACGCGCAGCCTTTCGTATGTTGTCCACACCCGCGAGGAGTACGAGACCATCAGGCGGCTTGCACGCAACCGCAAGCTCGGCAACTTCTGGTACCGCGACTTTTGGGGCCACCGCATGTACGCCCACGGCAAGTGGCAGTTCAGCTATGCCGCGCAGAGCTATTCGCTCTGGGACATTTCCGTCTCGCCCGAAGAGGTCATGTGGAGGGAGCCGTTAAATGGAGAGTAAGTATTGGTACGAGCCGTTCATATCGGCCAAGTACCGATTCATGCGCGTGTCTCGCGCGACCGGGCACGAGACGGAGCGCATCACCGTTATTCGCGGAGGGTCCATCACAAGAAACGACGATACGCGCATCAAGGAATCGGCGGAGTTCGACATGGTTGGGCGCTACTCGTTCGGCCCGGACTTCCTGCGCGTCTACGCTGATTTCGAATGGCTGGACGGAACGACCGAGGAAGTCTGTCTCGGCACGTTCCTCCCGGTCATCCCCTCGCGCGAGATCTACCCCGGCCACAGCAAGGCCAAAATCAAGCTTTACGGAAGGCTGCAGGAGCTTCTTGACATGAAGTTCGCGCAGCCCCGCACGGTACCTGCGGGCACGAACGCCGTTGCTTTGGCCAAGCAGGTTTGCGAGGAAGCCGGGCTAGAGGTAATCGCCGACGTATCGGACTTCACGACCACGCTAACGCGGGCCTACGGCCTAGGCGTTACCTCACAGCCGTCCAAGAGCGACGAGACGCAGACGCTCGGCGATACCCTGCTAGACATGGTGAACGACCTGCTTAGCCTTGCTGGTTTCCGCGCTGCCTTCACCGACCCGTGGGGCCGAATCGTCATGCAGAAGTACAAGGACCCCGCAGAGAAGCCCATCGTATGGGACTTCACGGAGGGGCCGCAGGCCAAGTTCGAGGGCCGAATGTCGGAGGAGCGCGACTACACAAGCGCGGCCAACCACGTCGTTGTCATCTACGGCTCCATGGGTTCGGGCGGCGATAAACAGACCATCGTCGGCGAAGCGATAGACGAGGACCCCAAGAGCGACCTTTCCACCGTGTCTCGCGGACGCGTCATCACGAGGAGCTACAGCTATTCTGAGCTGCCGCCCGGGGAGACTTGGACAGAGCAGCAGCAGTACGCCAACGAACGCGCCAAATCGCTTCTCATGACCGCGCAGTCGGTAATCGAGCGCGTGAACTTCTCTCACGTCTACGCGCCAACAGCACTCAACGACGTTGTCATGCTCAGGTATCCCAGCGGCGAGGTGAACGGGCGCTACCAGATCAGGACGCAGACGATAAAGCTTGTCGCCGGATGCCCGGTGTCGTGCGAAGCAAGAATCTTCAGGCGGAGGAATTCGTAATGCTTACAAGAGACGAGTCGCAGCAGATGCGGAACATGGGCCGTCGCGCCCTTGAGCAGATCGTAGGCTCGGCGACCCAGAGCCAAAACCTAGGAATCGTGCGCAACTTCGCCAAGGTTACCGAAGTCAACGGGGACGGGACGCTTAACCTAGACTACGGTTCGAACGGGCACCCTATGCCGATGGAGAACGTACGTATGACTACGGCCTGCGTTGACGTTAACGTGGATGATACAGCCGTCGTTGACACGTATGATAAAGTTCCGTTGGTAATCGGTATCGTGGCTAAGGGATAGGACTAAATAGTTTGAACTACATAGGACTATCTTGGTCCCTATTTGGTCCCAATTCCTCAGACTAGTACGGATTTACATGGACTTAAATTTAAACGAATACCAGCTAGACGTACCTATACGGCACTTCACGGGTTAGCACAATAGTTTATGGAGGACTAACCTGTGGGGCCCCGTATACTGCGGGGCCCTTCTTCTTTGGGGGTTGAACGACCATGAAGAACCTGAACCGTAAGGAATTCCTGATGCTCACGGCGACGACGCTGCTCGCCGTCACGCTTCCCGGCTGTGGAGGAGCGGCCGGGGCGGGGGACTCCTCTGACGCAGACGAGGTGCGCGCGTCGCTCGACGGGCTCTTATCCGAGCTCAAGGCGGCGCAGGGCGACGCCTACGACACCGCCATCGCAAAGATGGAGGAGCTCTGCGGGGACAAACTCGACGAGATGGGCATCACGGCGGACGAGCTCGCCCGCGAGTACCTGCAGAAGTTTGACTATGAGGTCGAGGACGTCCAGATCACCGGGTCGAGCGCCCAGGCCAAGGTAAAGCTCTCGGCACGCTCGGTCACGCAGGTGATCAAGGACACCGCCGCCAAGGGCGACCCCCTGCACTTCAAGCGCGACGACCTTCTCGAGACGCTCAGCTCTGCCCCCGTGCAGGACACTGAGGCCACGGTGTACGTGTCGAAGGCCGCAGACGGCAGCTGGGACGCCAAAGACGGGCTCACGCTCGCGCTTGTTAAGCTGTGCTTCTAAGAGGCCCCGTGCCATCACACCGGCCTGAACCCGCGACCCTGTGAGGTGTGCCCAGTGCAAAAGAGGCTCATAGCACTTCTTTCCGCCGTTCTCGTGGCCTTCTGCGCCGTTTTCGCCGTGGGCTGCGGCGCCGACAGCCCCGACGAGCCGCGCGCAGCCGTGGAGGCCGTTCTCGCGCGCGTATGGGCGCCGAGCGACGCTTGCGCGCTCATCGACGACGAGGCGGTCTCGAGCATGCAGAAGATCGGCGTGTCGCCTGACTCCTTCATGGGCACCTTTTTTGACGGCGCCAGCTACGAGGTGGGCGACGTCTTGGTCGACGGGGCGTCCGCCACGGCCCACGTCGTCGTGAGGGGCCGGTCCATGGGCGACGTCGAGGCCGCCTTGATGGACGCCTACACCGCCAAGGCGCTCGAGGACGGCGGCCACTCCGAGGAGTCGGGGCTCTACCTCATAGCGGGGTCGCAGCTGCTCGATTGCGTGAGGTCCTCCGCTATCAAGGACCGCTCCTGCGACGTCTCGCTTCGGAAGGAAGACGGCGCCTGGAGGCTGACCGACGAGGGGTCTGCCGCCTTGACCTCTATTTTGTTGGGTCTCTGACCTGCGGTTCTTTCAAAATCCCAATTTTTTTGAAATTGTGGGTTGCATGCTCCGCAGATTCCTGTATAGTTCTTTCTTGCGCGAAGGCAGCGCAGAACATATTCCCCGGTGGCGCAGTGGTAGCGCAGCTGACTGTTAATCAGCGTGTCGCAGGTTCGAATCCTGCCCGGGGAGCCAGAATTTACGACCCGGTCATTGGCCGGGTTTTTCTTTATAGTTTTACTGAGCGTGCGCCCTCCTTGCCACTCGTCCTTTCCTGCGCCGCCGCCTGGGCGTCTGGCTTTTACGTGGCACCGGCGGCGCTGTGATACGATTTCTCAGTACTCGCGTAACCGTATCCAGCGATTCCCGGGAGGAATCTTGGCAGACACCGCATCCGCTCCTAGCACGAAGGCCCTGAAGCGCGCCCACGTCAAGGGCCGCTACTCGAAGGACCTCTTTATCCTGCAGCAGCTCGTGGGCAAGGACTTCAAGCTGCGCTACCGCCGCAGCGTCCTGGGCGTCATCTGGAGCGTTCTGAACCCGCTTCTGATGATGATCATCATGAGCTTCGTCTTCTCGTATTTCCTCGCGAGCGGCGACATTCAGAACTACCCGCTCTACCTCATCGTGGGCAACATCACCTTCATGCTCATGAGCGACGCGACCAACGGCGGCCTGAACTCCATCATCGGCGCCGCGTCCTTGCTCAAGAAGGTCAAGATCGACCGTTGGGTCTTCCCGGTCCAGAAGGTCTTCTCGGCTGCCGTCAACTTCGTCTTCAGCCTCATCGCCGTCGCCATCGTCATGCTGTTCTTCCGAATCGCGCCCACCGTCCACATGCTCTGGATGTTCGTGGCGCTGCTTCTGCTCATGGTCTTCTGCATCGGCATCAGCATGCTCATCGGCGCGCTCGCGGTCTTCTTCCGCGACATGATCCACCTGTGGAGCGTCCTTCTTACCGCGTGGACCTACCTCACGCCGATTTTCTGGAGCCTGAAGCTTCTTACCGACAACCCCAAGACCCCCGCGTTTGTCATCGCCGTGGTCAAGCTCAACCCGATGTTCAACTACATCGAGATCATGCGCAGCGCGATCGTCTATCAGTCCACTCCCTCGCACATGTGCCTGCTGCTTGCCCTCGTCTGGGCCGTGGTCGCCCTCGTGGCCGGCGTCGTGGTCTTCAAGAAGACCGAGCACAAGTTCATCCTCTATATCTAGGAAACGAGTCGAACCATGGCATACGTCTCTTTGCCCGCCACTCCCGACGAGGAGTACTCCATCGAGGTCGAGGACGTCTCGATGATCTTCAACATGGCCTCCGAGGTGCTCAACAACCTCAAGGAGTACTTCATCAAGGCCATGAGGCACGAGCTGTTCTTCAAGGAGTTCCGCGCCCTCAACCACATCTCGTTCAAGGTCAAGAAGGGCGAGGTCGTGGGCCTGGTGGGCACGAACGGCTCCGGCAAGTCGACCATGCTCAAGTGCATCGCCGGCGTGCTCGAGCCCTCCGAGGGCACCATCACCGTCCGCGGCAACATCGCGCCTTTGATCGAGCTCGGCGCCGGCTTCGACCCTGAGCTCACCGCGCTTGAGAACATCTACCTCAACGGCGCCCTTCTTGGCTACTCGCGCGACTTCATCGACGAGCACCTGCAGGAGATCATCGACTTCGCCGAGCTCCAGGACTTCATGGAGATGCCGCTCAAGAACTACTCGAGCGGCATGGTCGCCCGCATCGCCTTCGCCATCGCCACCGTTACCGAGCCCGATCTGCTCATCGTCGACGAGACGCTCTCGGTCGGCGACGTCTTCTTCCAGGAGAAGTGCCTGAACAAGATCCGTTCCTTCATCGACTCCGGAAGGGTCACGGTTCTCTTCGTGAGCCACTCCATGGACCAGGTCGCCCATATCTGCAGCCGCTGTGTGTGGATCGAGAAGGGCCAGCAGCGCATGGACGGCCCCACGGCCGAGGTCCTCGAGGCCTACGAGAACCAGTTCAAGTAGGCCCGCCGCCGGCCCTTCCGGGTCGTGAAGGCTTCACAACGCCTAACTCCCACACAGCGGACGCATTTCAGCTGTTTTCGGCCCAAATGCGTCCGCCGTGTGGGAGTTAGACGATTTCGTTCGTCCTTCTTGCCGGGTTACGCGGCCTTAGCAGAGGAGAGCTCGGGATGGTGGATGGCGAACGCCATTTCGGCGAGGTGGACACCGCGCGTCAGGAACTCGTGGGTCCTGCAGGGGCAGTCGTTCTGGCGTCCGAGCTTCGCGATGTAGCCGTTGATGTAGTCGACCTCGGTCTCGCGGCCCTTGGTGAGGTCCTGATACATCGAGGGGTAGTGCAGCGGGTTCGCCACGCGCGAGAAGTACTCGACGTCGTGGAGCTCGTGCTGGCGATCCTGGACGAGCTCGACGCCGGCGCGCTCGCATGCGTCGTAGGCCTCGTCGATGAGCTGCTTGGCCATGTCGAGGGCACCGGGGTACTCGATGAACTGGCCCATCTGGATCTGGTACATCGTGCAGAGCGTGTTCACGACGGAGTTGAAGATGACCTTCGCCATGCAGGTGCCCTTGAGGTCGTTGCCGTAGGAAGGGTTGAAGTTCGCGGCCTTGAAGTCGTCGAACATCTGCTGCTCGACGAGGGTCTTCTTGCCGGTCATCGAGACCAGGCGCATGGCGCCGGCGCCCGGCTTGCCGATGAAGTCGACGTCCGCGGGGCCGTTCATGACCGTCGCGACCATGGCGGTGCCTCCGTAGATGTTCTCGTCCTTGAAGTACTTCTGGAGCTTCTCGAAGTGGCCCCAGCCGTTCATGGCGCTGAAGACCACCTGGTGGTCCTTGAAGAGTCCCGTCTTCGCGCATCGCTCGAGCACGTCTGCGAGCTGCATCTGCTTGAGCATGACGATCCAGACGTCGGGGTCGCCCTGGTACTGCTCGGGGGTGTAGACGTTGACGGGGACCACATGACGGTTCTTGTGGTCGCGGCTCACCGTGACGCCGCCCTGTGCCCGCACCGCGTCGACGTTGGGCTGCCAACAGTCGACGAAGTCGACCTTCTTGCCCGCGAGCTCCTGCAAAAGGACGCCGTAGCGGAAGCCCATTGCCCCTGCCCCGAGGACTGCGTAGTGGAGCTCGCAATTCGTGTCTGCCATGCCTGATGCGCTTCCTTTCCTGCCGGCATTGCCGGCGCTCGCGCGAAATCGCCGCAAAAAAGCGAGGGCCGCCTGGATTGCTCCATAGCGGCCCTCGCTGATCAGCCGCCCGCTATCGACGGGCTGGCTGTGTATGCCAACCCGTTCTAGATAATCAGAATGCTGATAATCGAGGCGGTGAACATCTTGGGTATTCGACCTTTCGCGGTGGGCGGCGATTTACGTTCGCCCGTTGTGTGGACACGAGCCAGTCTGGACCCGCCGCCGAACGCAGCAAGCCGAAGTAACAGAATCGAAATCCTTGCGGTTTTGCCGGGTCGTGAAGGCTTCACAGCGCCTAACTCCCACACAGTGGACGCATTTCGGCTTTTTCCGGCACAGATGCGTCCGCCGTGTGGGAGTTAGAGATTTGTTGCCGGCGGAATCGTGGCGACCGCCTGGTTTGGGACGCTGGGTTACCATCCTTGGCACTGATTCCGGCATGAATGGGAGATACGCATGGCATTCGAGAAGATTGAACTTACGGACATCGAGCTCGCGCCGTTCACGACATTCGACAAGGGCTGGGGCCTCGTCACCGCGGGAGATGCCAAGAAGTACAACACGATGACCGTGAGCTGGGGCGGGCTCGGGACGCTGTGGAACAAGCCCGTCGCGACCATCTATATCCGCCCGCAGCGCTACACCAAGCAGTTCGTCGACGCGAGCGAGCGGTTCACGGTCTCGCTGTTCGGCGGCGAGCACAAGCGCGAGCTCGGGGTCCTCGGCACCAAGAGCGGCCGCGACGGCAATAAGGTCGCCGAGGTCGGCTTCACTCCCGTCGAGCTCGCCGGTCAGGTCTCCTTCGAGGAGGCAAGCCTTGTGCTCGTGTGCCGCAAGCTCTACGCAGACGAGATCCGCCTTGAGGGGTTCATAGACGCGTCCTGCGACGAGCGCTGCTACCCCGACCACGACTACCACACGTTCTACATCGCCGAGGTCGAGCGGGCGTATATCTGCAGATAGCCGTTATATTGGGCTGATCCTGCTTTGGCAAGGCCCCTTTTGGCGGACCGCTCGTCTTTGGCATTCAAGCGCCGCGGCGGGACTAGGTTCTACGCACTTATCTGGTTCGGGTCACGTTTACGTTTTCTTTCGACGCACTTTCCTCGATCGGGCTACGCACTTTTGGCGGCGTCGCCAATTTATGGCATGTCGAGTCGATAAAACACCAGTTAACGAAGAGCGACTTCGGCAAACTTTTTACACTTGCATAGCCCGAAGAGAGGAAGTGCGTCATTACATTGCCGCATGCGTCGCCCGAAGGCGCAAAGCGCGTGATCCTGCTATTTGACGGGACCTCACGAATCCGGTTCGGATGACCTTGCATCACGCCGTCCACACCGCTCGCCGCGTCTCGCTTGAACCGCCTGCCGCGCAGGCGTACACTCAACCAGAACCTTTAAGCGCGGTACGAGAGACCAGCAAGGTGAGATGCTCCCTCAACACGAGGGACACCCATACGCATGCTGGATGTCCTGTGCCGCGAACAGACGGTCAGGGCATCTTTTTTGTCGAAGGGAGTCCCATGGAAGAGGCCAAGCTCAAGGCCCAGATCATGGACGAGCAGGCGATGGGCCGAGCCCTCACCCGCATCGCCCACGAGGTCATCGAGCGCAACGAGGGAGCCGAGGGGATCGGCATCGTCGGCATCGTGAGCAGGGGAGCGATCATCGCCCCGATGCTCGCGGATGAGATCGAGAAGATCGAGGGCACGCGCCCGCCGGTGGGCACGCTGGACATCAGCTTCTACCGCGACGACGTCAGCCGCGCGATCGCGCCCGTGCTGCACAGCACCAACATCCCGTTCAACGTCGACGAGCGCGACATCATCCTCGTGGACGACGTCCTGTACACGGGCCGCACCATCCGCTCCGCCCTCGACGCGCTGATCGACTACGGCCGCCCCAAGACGGTCCAGCTCGCCGTGATGGTCGACCGCGGCCACCGCGAGCTCCCCATCCGCGCCGACTACGTCGGCAAGAACGTCCCGTCCTCCCGCGACGAGGACGTCCGCGTCAACATCAAGCCCAGCGACGACACCACGTCCGTCGAGATCTGGACCAAGCCGAGCAAGCACAACGGAGGTGCGCAGTAATGCTCTCAGTCAAGCACCTGATCGACACCACGAGCCTAACCGAGGACGACATCTACCAGATCCTCGACACCGCCCGCGCGTTCGAGGACGTCAACAACCGCGCCATCAAGAAGGTCCCCGCCCTTCGCGGCCGAACGATCGTGAACCTCTTCCTGGAGCCCTCGACCCGCACGAAGTCTTCCTTCGAGCTCGCCGAGAAGCGCCTTTCGGCCGACTCCCTCTCCATGGGCGGCGCCACCTCCTCGGTTGTCAAGGGCGAGTCGCTCGCCGACACCATCCAGACGATCGACGCCATGAACGTCGACATGTTCGTCTGCCGCGCAAAGCTCGCCGGCACCCCGCAGAAGATCACCGAGCACACCGACGCCATCGTGATCAACGCCGGCGACGGCAAGCACCAGCACCCGACGCAGGCCATGCTCGACCTCTACACCATCCGCAAGCAGTTCGGCCACCTCGACGGCCTCAAGGTCGCCATCGTCGGCGACCTGTCGCACAGCCGCGTGTGCGGCTCGCTCGTGCCCGCGCTGAAGACCGTCGGCGCGGACGTCACCCTCGTCGGCCCCCCGACCTTCCAGGTCGACGACCCCGACTACTTCGGCGTGCCGCAGACGGCCGACTTCGACTCCGTGATCCCCGAGATGGACGTCGTCTACATGCTGCGCGTCCAGCTCGAGCGCATGGAGGGCGCCTCCATCCCGTCCCGCCGCGAGTACAACCGCCTGTGGGGCCTCGACATGAGCCGCGTGGACAAGATGAAGCCCGAGGCCATCATCTGCCACCCCGGCCCGATGAACCGCGGCATGGAGATCAACGCGGACGTCGCCGACTGCGCCCGCTCTAGGATTCTGACCCAGGTCAACGCCGGCGTGCTCACCCGCATGGCCGAGATGTACCTGCTGCTGGGAGGAGAGAACAATGGCATTTCTGCTTAAGGGCGCCCACGTCGTCGACCCGCAGGTGGGCCTCGACGGCTTCCGCGACGTTCTGATCGAGGACGGCAAGATAGCCGCCGTCTCCGAGGCCCTCGAGGCCCCCGCCGGCGCCGAGGTCGTCGACGCCCACGACAAGTATCTCGTCCCCGGCCTTGTGGATATGCACGTCCACTTCCGCGATCCCGGCTTCGAGTACAAGGAGACCATCGAGACCGGTTCCGCGGCCGCGGTCCACGGCGGCTTCACCGACGTGGCCACCATGCCCAACACCGACCCCGTCACCGACACCGGCGCCGAGGTCCGCTACCAGATCGACCGCGCCCACGCCGCCGGCCTGTGCCACGTGCGCCCCATCGGCGCCATGACGCGCGGCGAGAAGGGCGAGTCCCTGGCCGAGATCGGCGACATGGTCATCGAGGGCGCGAGCGCCTTCTCCGACGACGGCCACGGCGTCCAGTCCGCCGGCATGATGCGCACCTGCATGGAGTACATCGCCCAGTTCGACCGCGTCGCGCTCGCCCACTGCGAGATCGAGTCGCTCTCGGGCCACGGCGTCATCAACGAGGGCCGCGCCTCCACGCGCCTCGGCATGTTCGGCTGGCCGGCGCTTGCCGAGGAGCTCGAGATCTATCGCGACATCGAGCTCGTCCGCCTCACCAACTGCCCGCTGCACATCTGCCACATCTCCACGCGCAAGGGCCTCGACCTCGTCCGCGCCGCCAAGGCCGACGGCCTGCCCGTCACCTGCGAGGTCACCCCGCACCACCTGTTCCTGTGCGAGGACGACATCACCGACACCTACGACACGAACCTCAAGATGAACCCGCCGCTGCGCACCGCCGACGACGCGGCCGCGCTTCGCGAGGGCGTCCTCGACGGCTCCATCGACTGCATCGTCACCGATCACGCGCCGCACGCCCCGCACGAGAAGGACTGCGAGTGGGAGATCAGCTTCTTCGGCATCGTGGGCCTCGAGACCTCGCTGCCGCTCATCCTGCAGAACCTCGTCGACACCGGCAAGATGAGCTGGGCGCGCCTCGTTGAGGTCATGGCCGTGAACCCGCGCCGCCTGTTGCGCCTCGATCCGGTGAGCATCGCCGAGGGCTCCGCTGCCGACCTCACCCTCATCGACCCCAAGAAGTCCGTCGAGATCACGCCCGAGTACCTCAAGAGCCGCTCCAAGAACTCCGCTTGGCTCGGCCAGACCCTCACGGGCGTCGCGACCGACGTCTGGGCCGGCGGCCGCCGCGTCCTCACCGACGGCGTCGTCACGCCGCAGCACTAGGGGACGCAGATGACCCTCATGTCCAGGGTGCGTGAGCACACCTACACGGTGGTCGAGAACGAGGCGGTCGGCGACGGCATCTGGCGCATGGTCTTCCGCGCGCCAAAGCTCGCCGGCTCCCTCGAGCCCGGCCAGTTCATGAACTTCCACGTTCCCGGCGCCAAGCAGATTCTGCGCGTGCCCCTCTCGTTCGCCTCCGCGGATGCCGAGTCCGGCACTGTCGAGATCGTCTACGCGGTGGTCGGCGACGCCACCCGCGCCCTTACCAGGATGGCGGCGGGGGAGTCCTCCTCCGTCCTCGGCCCCTCCGGCAACGGCTGGGTCGTCCGCGAGGGACAGGGCCGCTCGGTCGTCGTCGGCGGCGGAGTTGGCGCTCCCCCGGCAGTCGCCGCGGCGGGGCTTCTTGCCAAGAAGGGCGTCGCCTTCGACGGCGTGCTCGGCTCGCAGACGGCCTCCAAGCTCTGGGGCGTCGATCGCCTCGCCGAGCTCGGCGCCGGCCGGGCGCTCGCCACGACCGACGACGGGTCCTTCGGCATCAAGGGCTTCACCACCGACGCGCTTCGCGAGCTGCTCTCCCAGGGCGAATACGACACGGTCTATACCTGCGGGCCGCAGGTCATGATGCGCGGCATCGCCGCGATCTGCCGCGAGGCGGGCATTAAGTGTCAGGTCTCCATGGAGCGCATGATGTCGTGCGGCTTCGGCGCGTGCAACACCTGCAACGTGCTCATGGCGGACGGCACCTACAAGTCGTGCTGCATGAACGGCCCCATCTTCGACGCCGAGGAGGTGGCGTGGTAATGGCGGAGAGCCCCGTGAACATGGCCGTCGACCTCGGCGGCGTGAAGATGCAAAACCCCGTGAACACCGCGTCGGGCACCTTCGGCTTCGGTTGGCAGTTCGAGGGCTTCTTCGACGTTTCGCGCCTCGGCGCCATCACGACGAAGGGGTGCTCGGCCGAGCCTTGGCTCGGCAACCCCGAGCCCCGCATGTGCGAGGTCCCCTCCGGCATGATGAACACCGTCGGCCTCGCCAACCCCGGCGTCGCAGGCATGCTCGATGCCTACGGCGACTATCTCCGCGAGCTCGAGGGCCGCGGCTGCCGCGTGATCCTGCAGGCCGCCGGCCACTCCCACGAGGAGTACATCGCCGCCGTCGAGAAGATCGAGGAGCTCGCGCCCTGGTGCTCCGGCATCGAGCTCAACATCTCCTGCCCCAACATCGCGCGCGGCGGCGCCCTTGTGGGCGGCACTCCCGAGTCAGCCTCCGAGGTCGTCTCTGCGGTGCGCGAGCGCGTGCACAGGCCGCTTTTGGTAAAGATGGCCCCGGTCCGCGTGCCCGAGATCGCCCGCGCGTGCGAGTCGGCGGGCGCGGACGCCCTGTGCCTCATCAACACCATCAACGGCATGCACCTTAACGTCCATACGCGCAAGAGCATGCTCTCCAAGCCCACCGGCGGCGTCTCCGGCCCCGCAATCCACGCCATCGCCGTGCGCATGGTGTGGGAGGCCGCCAACGCCGTGAAGATTCCCATCAACGGCATGGGCGGCGTCGCCACCTGGGAGGACGCGGCCGAGATGATCCTGGCCGGGGCGACCTGCGTCACGGTGGGCACCGCGAGCTTCTATGACCCGACCGCTGCCGCAAAGATCGTGGACGGCCTTGCCGCCTGGGCCGCCGAGCAGGGAGTTTCCGACATCAACGAATTGATTGGAGCCGCAGAATGCTGACGTACGAGCAAGCCTCCGACAAGGTCATCATCGCGCTCGACTGCAGTCGCGAGCGCGCCTTCGAGCTCGCCGACATGCTCGCCGGCAAGGCCACCTGGGTCAAGGTCGGCATGACGCTCTTCTATGCCGAGGGCCCGTCGATCGTCGAGGCCATGCGCGAGCGCGGCCTCAAGGTCTTCCTCGACCTCAAGGTCCACGACATCCCGTTCCAGGTCCAGGGCGCCGTGCGCTCCGCCTCCATGACGGGAGCCGACATCATCTCGATCCACGGCCTGGGCACCGCCCCCATGGTCGAGGCCGCCCGCAAGGGCGCCGAGGAGGCCGCCGCCGAGCGCGCGGGAGACCGCACACGCCTCGTGGCCATCTCGGTCCTCACGAGCATGGACCAGGAGGCCCTCGCCTCCATCGGCGTCTCGGGCACCATCGCCGAGGAGGTCAGCCGCCTGGCGAGCCTGGCATACGGCGCCGGTTCCGACGGCATCGTGTGCTCACCGCAGGAGGCCTCCGAGATGCGCGCCCTTCTTGGCCCGGACGCGCTCATCGTGACCCCGGGCGTCCGCCCCGCTGGAGCCGCCGTCGGCGACCAGAAGCGCATCGCCACCCCGGCCGCCGCCATCGAGGCCGGTGCTTCCAAGCTCGTCATCGGCCGCCCGATCACCGGCGCTGACGACCCCGTGGCCGCCTTCGACGCCATCGTCGAGGAGCTCATGGCCTAGCGCATAAGCCTATATAAGCTGCTCACGGGGCCGCTTGGGGTCAAATAGATCTCCGAGCGGCCCCGTTTGCGCAGCTCATGGCACCAATTTGCCCGGTTATGAAAAAGTTATAGCCGCTGAGCTGCTCTTTTCTGATTTCTTCTTGCAATTGAGCAGGTAAATGGGCATAGTAATTACCCGGAAAGTCGAGCGCCCCGATTCGACGCGCGCCGACTGCGTTTTTTAGCAGCAATGTTTGGAGGACACAATGGCTCTACCTCAGCTTACTCCCGAGCAGCGCAAGGCCGCCCTCGAGAAGGCCGCCCAGGCCCGTCACGAGCGCGCTGAGCTCCGTGAGAAGATCAAGTCTGGCAAGGTCTCCCTCGCCGAGGTTCTCGATTCCGACGACCCCATCGCCAACCGCATGAAGGTCTCCGCCCTCATCGAGTCCCTCCCCGGCTACGGCAAGGCCAAGGCCGCCAAGATCATGGATGAGCTGGGCATCTCCGCCACCCGTCGCGTCAAGGGCCTCGGCGCCCGCCAGCGCGAGCAGCTCATCGAGGCGCTCTCCAAGTAAGTGGCGAGGACTCCGCATCTCTTCGTCGTTTCCGGGCCGTCAGGCGTAGGCAAGGGCACGCTGGTCGCAAAGCTGCGGCAGCGGGTTCCGGGCCTGGGCCTGACGGTTTCGGCCACCACGAGGGGCCCCCGGGAGGGGGAGATCGATGGCGTCCACTATCACTTCCTTACGGATGAGGAGTTCAGCCGCCGCGTCGAGGCCGGCGAGTTCCTCGAGTGGGCCCATGTCCACGGCCACTGCTACGGCACGCTCAAGAGCGAGGTCAGCCGCATCTTCGGCGAAGGCCACTCCGTCGTCCTCGAGATCGACGTGCAAGGCGGCCTGAACGTTCGCAAGGTCTGGCCGGGCGCCGTCCTCGTGTTCATCGAGCCCCCTTCCGCGGAGGAGCTCGAGCGCAGGCTTCGGGGCCGCGGCACGGAGGACGAGGCGAGCATCGAGCTGCGCCTCAGCAACGCCGCCGCCGAGATGGCGGTTGCGCCCTCCTACGACGAGCGCATCGTCAACGACGACCTCGACCGAGCGGTCGGCGAGCTTGCCGACCTCATTGATTCATACGAGACGAAGGAAAGGTCTCTTTAGATGTCCGTCACCAAGCCCAGCATCGATACCCTGCTCGAGAAGACCGAGCACAACCCGTTCCTGCTCTGCTCCATCGCGTCCAAGCGCGCCTGCGACATCAACAACATGATTCGCGGCCAGCACCTGCGCGTGACCGCTATCCAGGACTTCGACGACATCACCACCGTCGTCTCCGGCAAGGACACCGTCTCCATCGCCATGGAGGAGATCGAGTCCGGCACCCTGGGCTTCGTCAAGGATGAGTTTGACGAGGACATCAAGGGCGCCAACACCATCGCCCTCTAAGCCATGACGGAAAGACTCTGCCTCGTCCACTACCACGAGATCGGCCTCAAGGGCAAGAACCGCTCCACCTTCGAGAACCAGCTCGTGACCAATCTCCATAGGGCCCTGCGCGACTTCGAGGTGCGCAACATCCAGCGCATCTCGGGCTATGTCGTCGTCGAGTCCGAGGACCGCCAGGCCTCCGAGGCCATGGCCGCCGCCATCAGGCGTGTGCCCGGCGTGGCCCGCGTCTCGCTTGCGTACAAGTGCGGCCTCGATGAGCAGGAGTTCATCGCCGCCGCCATCCGCGCGATGGGGGAGGCCGGCGACTTCAGGAGCTTCAAGGTACACGCCCGCCGCAGTTCCACCACCTACGAGCGCCACACCCTCGAGATGAACCAGCTCGTCGGCTCGGCCCTCTGCGAGGCGTTCCCGGAAAAGAAGGTCGACGTCCACAACCCCGACGTCACCGTCGTGGTCCACGTCGTCCAGGGCTCGACCTACGTCTACGCGGCCTCGGCCCCCGGAGTCGGTGGGCTTCCCGTTGGCACCGCCGGCAAGGTCGTCACGCTCCTTTCGAGCGGCTTCGACTCACCTGTGGCCACCTGGATGGTCGGTCGTCGCGGCGCCATCTGCGTGCCGGTGCACTTCTCCGGCCGTCCGCAGACCTCCGACACGAGCGAGTGGCTATGCGACGACATCGTGGAGGCCCTCGCGCCCTCCGGCGTCGTCGGGCGCCTCTACGTGTGCCCGTTCGGCGACAAGCAGCGCGAGATCTCGCTCGCGGTGCCCCAGAGCCTTCGCATCATCATGTACCGGCGCCTCATGTTCCAGGTCGCCGAGCGCGTCGCCGCCCTTGAGGGCGCCAAGGCGCTCGTGACCGGCGAGTCGCTCGGCCAGGTCGCCTCGCAGACCCTCGAGAACATCTGGGCCGTCGACGAGTGCGTCCAGATCCCGGTCCTGCGCCCGCTCATCGGCTCCGACAAGCAGGAGATCATTCGCCGTGCCGAGGAGATCGGTACCTACGACATCTCGTGCCAGACGGCGCCGGACTGCTGCACGCTCTTTATGCCTCGCCGCCCCGAGACGCATGCGCGCCTCGACCAGGTCCATGAGGCCTGGGAGAGCTTCGACCATGAGGCTATGCTCGAGGACCTCATCGCGAGCATCGAGTACAAGGACTACGGCCAGTGCCCGAGCTACCATGCGCCGCGCGGCAGGCTCCGCGTGCACCACAACGAGCTCGGCCCTTCGCCCGAGAAATCGGCTCCGCAGGAGTAGGCTAACCTTAAATTCTTGCATAGATGCAAGGAACCCCCAGAATTCCGCCCGTCCGCCTCATATATGGAGGCGGGCGGGCTTTTCTGTGGCGAGCGGGCGCGGTTATGCCGCGAACGGAAAAGATGCGCCGGGCGCTCGGCTTTCTTTCTAGGCGACATCTAAGCTGGAGGGCCGTCGCGACTGGGTGCCTGAGCTGCAAAGACGCTCTCCTTAAGCAGTCTTCCGCCAGCGTTCGGCAAGAATTGCGCAAGACACGTTTGTGAAGTCCCCTCGCGCCGACACGCAGCGGCATCCCCTCGGGTGACGATATTGGCGGAGGTGGTCGCATGGCTCAGAAAGGCGGCGCGCCCGGGCTTGGGGCGCGATTGAGGCGCATGGCAAGAAGATATGGATTCACGGGCGGGAAGGCGGCAACGACATTGCTCGTCGCAGTGCTCGCGCTCCTTGGCGTCGCGGGTGCACTTCTTTCCGGCAGGTCGGCGGGGGTGGAGATCACGCGGATTCCCGTTGCCGAGCAGCCGGCTGACGGCGATTCGTCCCTTGCAGGCGAGGCGGGGGAGGGGGTTGTCGAGACTCCTCCCGTTGTCGTCCACGTGGACGGCGCCGTCGCCGCCCCGGGCGTGTACGAGCTTGCCGAGGATGCCCGCGTCAACGACGCGGTCGCTGCCGCCGGAGGGCTTCTTTCCGAGGCGGACACCTCGACGATCAACCTCGCGGCTCCCGTGTCCGACGGCGCCAAGGTTCATATCCCGACATCCGAGGAGCTGAGCGCCGGTGCGCAGGGCGCCTCCGGCGAATCTGGGAATGCCGGGGCGCCCGCGGGGTCGGCTTCAGCCGCGCCAACCCTTGTGAACATAAACACGGCCACCTCCGAGGAGCTGCAGAGGCTCTCCGGCGTCGGGGAGGCGACTGCGGCGGCGATCATCGAGGATAGGCAGGCAAACGGCTCCTTCTCGTCACCTGAGGACCTCATGCGCGTCTCGGGCATTGGCGAGAAGAAATTCGCGAAGATCAAGGCCCATATCTGTGTCTAGGCAGGCGCCGCTGCCGCCGCGGCCGGCCATCCCTTTGAGCCTCGTGTGCCTCGCCGTGGCCATCGCCGTCGAGCGGCGGGTCTTGGCGTCGGGGGCCTCTGCGGGGGAAATCCTTGTGCCCGAATGCATGGCGCTGTGCATTGGCGCCGCCCTTGCGGTTCTGTGCCGCCGCCTCGGCGCGGCCGGTCTCGCCCTGGCGGTGGTCGCCGTAACGGTCGCTGGTTGCGCGGCGGGGGTTTCCGCGGGCGCTTTCTCAGCGAGGCTCTCCGACGCGACGTCGGCGTTCCTCGCGAGTCCGGTCTCCTCCTGGGAGCTCGAGATGGTCTCCGACATGAGCGGCGGCGACGGCTCATGGCGAGGGCGTGCCCGGGCGAGCGGGCCTCAAGGGCACGAGGCGCTCGTGTGGGTGACGAGCCCCGTGCACGTCGGGCGCGGCCACCGCTTCTCCTGCATTGGGAGGTTCTCTGCCGCGGGCAATGACGAGTGGGGCGTGTCGTGCCGCATGCAGGGCGTCTGCGGCACCGTACGAGCGTTTCGCGTCGAGGACCGCGGCCTCGACGACGGTCTATCCGGGATTCTCATGGGATTTCGGGAAGAGGCGCTCTCGGCGCTACTTTGCGAGGGCGGGACCGACGCTCCGAGGTCGGTGCTTGCCGGAGTGGTCTGCGGCTACTCGCCCGCCGCCCGAGAGGCTGGGCTCGACAAGGACTTTGCTGCCTGCGGGGCGTCGCACATGGTCGCCGTCTCCGGAAGCCATCTCGTGCTCATCGGGGCCATGGCGGAAGGCGTTCTTTCGAGGGTCAGGATGAGAAGGGCCGCGCGATTCGCGGCCCATGCTGCCTTTACGGGGCTGTTCGTCCTCTTTTGCGGGGCGCCTCCATCCGCCGTCAGGGCCTGGGCCATGTCGCTCGCCTCGGGAGGCTCCGAGCTTGCGGGGCGGCGCGGGCACGGGCTTTCGTCCGCTGCCGCCGCCGGGCTTATCATGACGCTTCTGCGTCCGGCCTGCTCAGGCGAGCTCGGGTTTCTCCTCTCGATGTCCTGCGTCGCCGCCATCGGCCTGTTCGGTGCCTATGCGAAGCACGTGGTCATTGTGGTTGCCGGCATGCGTGATGCACCGCGCGCCCTGCCTGCGGCGGTCCGGGCGGCCTTGCGCTCGCTGCGAAGGTCCGCGCTCGACGCGGTTGCGCTCACGCTCGTTTGCCAGACGGCGACGGTCGCGCTCACCCTACCCGCGTTTGGGACCTTCTCGGTCGTGGCGCCGGCAGCTAACGTGCCGCTCTCGCTTCTCTTTACCCCCACGGTCTGCGCGGGTGCTCTCGCTGTTGCCGCGACTCCGCTCGCTTGGCTGCGCGCGCCTCTGTTGCGGCTTGCGGAGCTGCCCGCGGCGGCGTTGGTTTGCGCTCTCAGGATGGTCTCGGCGCTGCCCGTGACGAGCGTCCGGGTGGATGCCGATCCAGGGGTGCTTCTTGCCGCCACGGTGTTTTTGGGCGTCGCGCTGCTCGTCTTTTGGCCAAGGGTCAGCCGTCAGGGTCTCCTCGGCGCGCTCGCTGCGGCGCTGCTCGTGGTCGTGGTCGCGGATGTGAGGTGGCGTTGCTTCGCCCCTGCGAGGATCTGCGTCATGGATGTGGGCCAGGCGGACGCGATCCTCGTCGCCGACGGCTCCTCCACCCTCCTGGTCGACGCCGGGCTCGACGACAGGGTGGCAGCCGCGCTTTCCCGCAACCACGTGAGGCATCTCGACGCGGTCGTGCTCACGCATCTTGACCAGGACCACATCGGCGGCCTCGACGACCTTATCGGCGTGTGCTCGGTGGGGGAGGTGTATGTGGCCGAGGGCGTGGCGGCGCTCATGGGAGGCGAGCTCAGGGATGCCGTCGAGCGCCTTTGCGGGCACGGGCCACGTGAGCTGGCTTATGGGGACGTCATATCCTGCGGAGGTTTTGAGGCTCGGGTGGTGTGGCCGCGGCAACCTGTGGCGGGTGCGGACGGGAACGCCGACTCGGTCGTCCTCTCCGTCCTGTACGACGAGGAAGGGCGGAGCCTGTCCGCGCTTCTTACCGGGGACGCCGAGCAGGAGCAGACGGGCGAGGTCCTTGCCGCGGGGGATGTGGGGGACATCGATTTTCTGAAGGTCGGCCATCACGGGTCGGCGGTGTCGGTGAGTGCGGAGGAGGCCCGCGCCTTAAGCCCCGAGGTATCCGTGGCAAGCGCCGGGAAGAACAACCGCTACGGCCACCCGCGTGCCGAGTGCGTGGACGCGCTGGAGTCGGCGGGAAGTCGCTTTCTGTGCACCATCGATGCGGGCGACGTCGTCGTCTGCCCAGGTGCGTCGGGTCCGCGGGTGAGCACCCAAAGGGGCTCTTTGATAACCGAATAGCGCGGAGGTTACGGTCCAGGGCAGGCGGCGGCGCTTCCCCGAGCAGTCGAGGAGGTGGTGACTATGACCCCATCTGACGTGATAGCTCTTATCGCGCTCGTGCTGGCCGCCATTAGGCTTGGTATCGAGATAAGGAAGTAGCCGCCCCCTACAGGAGAGGACGGCCGCCCCACACGCTCAAAACGTGAAACTGGAGGCGCGCCAACCCATCCCCCGGGTTCGCCGCCTGTCTTGGATTGTAGCCTCTGCGGAGCCCTTGCGGCAAGGGGTATTATTGATGCCCACGAGAAAGGAACCCCATGGCACAAGCCCCCCAGCTTCTTGCGGCCTACCTTGCCGTAGGTCCCGATGAGCTTAAGTGCAAAGAGACGCTCAGTCGCCTTAAGGCCCGCGCGGCAGGCCCCTTCGAGGCGTTCAACCTCGAGGAGATCGAGGCTTCTGCGGACCTCGAGCCCCAGGCGCTGCTCTCTTCCCTCAACACACTGCCGATGGGCGCCGATCGCCGCATCGTCGTCGTGGAGAACGCGGAGAAGCTCGCAAAGCCCGTCTCGGAGGCGCTTATCAAGTATCTGGCGAATCCGAACGAGGCCTGTACCCTGTGCCTTACCGCCACGACGCTTGCAAAGACCACTAGGTTGTACAAAGCCTTGGCCAAAGTCGGTCCCAAGGCCGTTATAGACTGCTCCGCAAAGAAGGGCCGCGACCTTCTCCCGTATGTGCAGAAGCTCGCGCGCTCCCACAACCTCACGATCTCGTCCGACGCCGCCAGCGAGCTCACGGCCCGCGTGGGCGAGTCCTCAACGATGCTGGACACGCAGCTCACAAGCCTCTCGGCGCTGCTCGGCGGCGGGGGCAACGTCACGCTGGAGCTCGTAGAGGCAAATGTCGCTCGTGTGGCGGAGGTCAAGCCGTGGGAGTTTCTCGACCGGCTGGCCCAGCGCGACCTCGTGCGCAGCCTCCAGCTCCTTCGCCTCCTGGGCGGTGGCTCCGCGATCGGCCTGTGCTCCCTCATCTGCGGGCGTGTGCGCGAGCTCATCTGCGCAAAGAGCCTTGCCGCCCGCGGCGAGGACGGGCTTGTGGCGAAGGAGCTCAAAAAACAGGATTGGCAGGTGCGCAACCTCGGGCGCTGGGCGGGGAACTTCCGCGACGGCGAGCTTGAGCTTCTGCTCTCCAAGTGCGCCGACGCGGACGCCGCCCTCAAGTCCGGCGCCGACGAGCAGTCGACCCTCACGGCCCTCGTGTGCGCCGTCTGCGGCCGCTAGCCTCCCGTGGGACAAAAGGGACGGGGTATTTTGTCCCAAAACGTGGAGAGGCTCCACAAGTTGGGACAAAATACCCCGTCCCTTTTGTCCCAAAAAAAGACCCCGGGCAGCACCCCGGGGTCTATAAAAGGTTCCGAATGTCGGAGAAGAAGCTACTTGATGGTGTTGACGAGCTTCTGGACGCCGGACTTGCGCTGGGCAGCCTGGTTCTTGTGGATGATGCCCTTGGAGGCAGCCTTGTCCAGGAGACGGCCGGCCTTGTTGGCGGCGGTCTGAGCGGCCTCGACGTCCTTGGCCTCGACGGCGGTGCGGACGGCCTTGACGGCGGTCTTCAGCTCGGAGCGGACTGCGCGGTTGCGGACGCGAGCCTTCTCGGCGGTGATGATGCGCTTCTTCTGCGACTTGATGTTAGCCACGTGCGGTTCCTTTCGATTACAAATACTGAGCCCTCTTGCGGAACCGACTGTGGGGGTTGTCGGATCCAGACACGGCGAGGTCAACTTCGCGAGTATAGCATGTTGGTTTCGTTTTCGCTATGATTCATCTTATGACTACTTATGACACCTCACATATTCGCAACTTCTCTATCGTTGCGCACATCGACCACGGCAAGTCGACCATTTCGGACCGTATTCTCGAGCTCACCAACACGGTTGAGGAGCGCGACATGGAGGCCCAGCTGCTCGACACCATGGACATCGAGCGAGAGCGCGGCATCACCATCAAGAGCAACGCCGTGCGCGTCTCCTACGATGCCGACGACGGCGAGACCTACCAGTTCAACCTCATCGACACCCCGGGCCACGTCGACTTTACCTACGAGGTGAGCCGCTCCCTCGCAGCGTGCGAGGGAGCCGTCCTTGTTGTCGACGCCACCCAGGGCGTGGAGGCGCAGACGGTCTCGAACGCGACGCTCGCCATGAACGCCGACCTCGACATCGTCCCGGCGATCAACAAGATCGACCTGCCCTCGGCGCACCCCGATGAGGTCAAGGAGGAGATCGAGGAGGACCTCGCCATCCCCGCCGACGACGCCGTGTGCGTCTCGGGAAAGACGGGCGAAGGCATCCATGACCTGCTCGAGGCCATCGTCTTCCTCGTCTCGCCCCCCAAAGGCGACGCGAAGGCGCCCCTCAAGGCCCTCATCCTCGACTCGTACTTCGACGAGTACCGCGGCGTGGTCGCCACGGTGCGTGTCTTCGACGGGTCCATTCGCAAGGGCCAGACCCTGCGCATGATGCAGGCGGGCACCGACTTTCTCGTCGACGGCGTGGGCGTCAAGCGCCCGGCCGAGCAGCTCCTGTCTGAGCTCTCCGTCGGCGAGGTCGGCTTCGTCGTCACGGGTCTCAAGGACCCCGACGCCGTGCGCGTGGGCGATACCCTCACCTACGCGGACAATCCGACGGACGAGCCCCTGCCGGGCTACCGCGAGGCCAAGCCGATGGTCTTCACGGGGCTCTTCCCCGTGGACAACAAAGACTACGAGAACCTCCGCGACGCGCTCGACAAGCTGCACGTCAACGACCCGTCGCTTACCTGGGAGCCCGAGACCTCCGTGGCGCTCGGCTTCGGCTTCCGCGTCGGCTTCCTCGGTCTTCTTCACATGGAGGTCGTCAAGGAGCGCCTGGAGCGCGAGTTCAACCTGTCGCTCATCGCCACGAGCCCCTCGGTCGACTACCACGTCTACAAGACCGACGGCGAGATGATCGAGGTCAGGAGCCCCCAGGACCTCCCCGACGTCACCCGAATCGAGCACATCGAGGAGCCCTACCTCAACGCCAAGGTCATCGTTCCGCCCGAGTTCACCGGCGCGGTCATGCAGCTCGGCATCGAGCACCGCGGCGAGATGCGCGACATGGTCTACCTCACCGAGAAGTCCGTCGAGATGCACTTCGACATCCCGCTGGCCGAGCTCATCCTCGATTTTTTCGACCAGCTCAAGAGCCGCACCAAGGGCTATGCCTCCCTCGACTACGAGTTCTCCGAGTATCGTGCGAGCGAGCTGGTCAAGCTCGACATCCTGCTGTCCGGCGACGAGGTCGACGCGCTCTCGTTCATCGTCCACAAGGACAAGGCCTACACCCTCGCGCGCGGCCTGTGCGACAAGCTCAAGGAGATCATCCCGCGCCAGCAGTTCGAGGTCCCCATCCAAGGCGCCATCGGCAACAAGATCATCAGCCGCTCGACCGTCAAGGCCATGCGCAAGGACGTCCTCGCCAAGTGCTACGGCGGCGACATCTCGCGTAAGCGCAAGCTCCTCGAGAAACAGAAGGAGGGCAAGAAGCGCATGAAGCAGATCGGCAGCGTCGAGGTGCCCCAGGAGGCGTTCCTCGCCGTCCTCAAGGTTGACGACGAGTAGTGGGGGAGAGCTTGACCCAGATACAGACGAGCCCCGCCGACGTCCTGGCCAGCTTTGGCCCGGGCGTCGGTTTGTGCGGGGACATCCACCCGTTCGCGAACGGAAAGAAGGACACGCCCTTAGCCGAGCGCCTTGTGGGAAATCCGCTGCTCATGGCCCCTATGGCGGGGGTGACCGACTCCGCATACCGCATGATGGCCCGCGCCGGCGGGGCGGACGTCGCCTATTCGGAGATGGTCTCGTGCGCCGGGCTCCACTACGGCGGCAACGGCAGCTGGGAGCTCACCGAGTGCGCCGAGGGCGAGCCCGACCTCGCGGTGCAGCTCTTCGGCACCAAGCCCGAGCTCTTCCGCGAGGCGGCGGAGGGCGTAGCCGAGCGACTTGGCACAAGGCTTGTGCTCATCGACATCAACATGGCGTGCCCCGTGCCCAAGGTCACAAAGAAGGGCGAGGGCGCCGCGCTCATGGAGACCCCGGAGCTCGCCGAGACCCTCGTGTCCGCCTGCGTTGAGGCTCTTGCCCCCTATGGGGTACCCGTGACGGTGAAGATCCGACGCGGCCGCTACGACGGGCGCGAGCTCGCCCCGGAGTTCGCGCGGCGGATGGAGGCGGCTGGCGCCCAGGCGGTGGCGGTCCACGGGCGCTATGCCACGCAGTTCTACCACGGCGAGGCGGACTGGGACACGGTCCGCCGAGTCGCCGGCGCGGTCAAGATCCCCGTCATCGGCTCCGGCGACGTCCGCGACGCGCATGAGGCGGCGAGGATGCTTTCCGAGACCGGGGCCCGTGCCGTCATGGTCGCCCGCGGGAGCTACGGCAACCCGTGGGTATTCAACCAGGCGAAGGATATCCTGGCCGGCAAGGAGCCGTTCGCGCCGGGCCTCGTCACGCGCATCGAGGCGTTCGAGTGCCATATGCGCCTGCTCGCTGCCACCGGGGCTCACCTCAAGAGGGGCAGGAGCCTCGCGAACTGGTACCTCAAGGGTATGCCGGAGGCGGCGTTCTGGCGTGGCGAGGCAAACAAGTGCATCACGCTCGAGGAGTTCCTCCGCGTGAGCGCGCGGATTAAGGAAGCGATGGCGGAGGCCGAGGATCATGGCTTCGAAATTAGATAACGCTCGTGCTTGGGAGGCCCGCCTTGAGCGGGCCTCTGCCTATGCGCTTTATCTGCACGTGCCGTTTTGCGCGCAGAAGTGCGCCTACTGCGACTTCGCCTCATGGGCGATTCGCAGGGGCGACCCCCTGATGTCCGCCTATGCCGACGCCTTGGTGTCGCAGGTCCGCGAGCTCGAGGACCTCGGTGTCCTCGAGGGGCTGCGTACCGCCTATATCGGGGGCGGCACGCCATCGCTTTTGGGTGCGCCTACGCTCGGGGGCCTCGTGGCGTGCGCCTCCGCCCTGGGCCCTGAGGAGCTGAGCTGCGAGGCGAACCCCGACTCGCTGGGAAACGACGTCATCGAGGCGCTTCTATCCAACGGGGCGACTCGGGTTTCCATAGGCGTCCAAAGCCTCATCGACACGGAGCTCGCCGAGCTCGGCCGCCTCCATGATTCCGCGCTCGCGCAGGAGCGGGTGCGCGCCGCAGTGGGCTCCGGCCTTGACGTCTCGTGCGACTTAATGTGCGCGACTCCGGGCCAAACCGACGCTTCTTGGCAAGAAACCCTTGAGGCCGCGATCGCGCTTGGGGTCTCACATATGAGCGTCTATCCCTTGATGATCGAGGAGGGGACGGCGTTCGATCGGCGCTATTCCAATGATGAGTGCGCTTGGAACTCAGACGAGGTGCAGGCTCGCCGAATGCAAAAGGCTCAAGTTGAGCTTGAACGTCATGGATTCAATCAATATGAGGTAGCTAGCTACGCAAAGGCCGATAAAGTCTGCAAACACAACATCGCGTATTGGACCGCGCAGCCTTACTTTGGCCTCGGAACCAAAGCCTCAAGTATGCTAACCCTAAAGCTCTACTTGAAGCTTTGTGAGGCGTGTCGATGCTTGCCCGCGCCCCCTTCCGAAGCTTCCCGGGCGCGTCTTACGGTAAAGAACTCTCGGTCCGAGATCGCGCGCGACCCACAACTCGCTTCACTAAGGTTCAATATAGAGTTTCTAACCGATGCACAGGCCGCCGCGGAGGACCTCATGCTGGGTGCCCGCATGCGGGCGGGGCTCGACCCCGGCCTCGTCGCCCATGCCCGCCGCTTGCTTCCCACGCTCGACGAGTGTCTCGATGGGCTCGTGACGGAAGGCTACCTTACGGCCCGGGTGGGGAGGCTCGCGCCCACGGAGCGTGGCTGGCTGCTCGGCAACGAGCTCTACGAGCGCCTCTGGGACCTTGCTCCCGGGGACGTGCTTGAGGTCTAAGTCGCTTTCGCGTTGCGTTTGCCTGACAAAGTCAACCATTCGCCGAGCGCGCCTGCTCTTCTTCCCGCAATTAGGCATGATGCATGTTGTGGAGCGCGGCCGATCAGATGTCCCGCGCACTATTGAGGAGAGGAAAGCGCATGGCAGCAAACGCACAGAAGCTACTCGAGCCCATCAAGGTCGGGCCCATCGAGCTTAAGAACCGCATCATGTTCCCGCCGCTCACCACCGGTTACGAGGAGCGCGACGGCTCCATCGGCGAGCGCAGCCTTGCGTTCTACGAGCGCCTTGCCAAGGGCGGCGTAAGCTACATCGTCATCGGCGACGTGGCGCCCGTCATGACCGCGAGCCCCACGCCCAAGCTCGCCTCCGATGCCCAGATCCCCTCGTTTGCCGCCCTCGCGGACGCCGTCCACAAGCACGGCGCCAAGATCGCCCTGCAGCTCTTCCACCCCGAGTACGACGTCCCCGGCGTCGGACGCATGATCATGGGCTCTATGTCTGCGGCCAAGTCGGCGCAGGCCGCCAAGGCTGCCGGCGACGAGGAGACCTTCGCCGCAAAGATGGCCGAGTCCGAGAAGATCCGCCAGGAGGCCTACGCCAAGCTGCACCACGACATGCAGCACTTCGTGACCGAGGCCACGGTCGAGCAGCTCAACGAGATCAAGGAGGCCATCGCGGCCAGCGCCGCCCGTGCCGAGAAGGCCGGCATCGACGCCATCGAGGTTCACGGCGACCGTCTCGTCGGCTCCCTCTGTTCCGCCGCGCTCAACCATCGCACCGACGAGTACGGCGGCTCCTTCGAGAACCGCGTCCGCTACGCCCTCGAGGTCGTCGCGGCCATCAAGCAGGCCGCGCCTACGCTCATGGTCGAGTATAAGCTCCCCGTCATCACCCACAACGCCGACGGCACGCCGCGCGGCAAGGGCGGCCTCGTGGCCGACGAGGCCTGCGAGCTCGCCGTTCTCCTCGAGAAGGCCGGCATCGACATGATCCAGGTCGCACAGGCCAACCACACCGGCAACATGGGCGACACCATCCCGCCCATGGGCTCGATGCCCTACAACTGGACGCTTCCGGTGGCCGAGCGCGTGAAGGGGCTCGTCTCGGTCCCCGTCGCCACCGTGGGCCGCGTGGTCTCCGTCGAGGCCGGCGAGAAGATCCTCGAGGACGGTTCAGCCGACATCGTCGCCTACGGCCGCTCGCTCATGTGCGACCCCGACATCGCGCTGAAGGCCGCAACGGGCGAGCCAATCCGCGAGTGCCTCAACTGCAACAAGGGCTGTGTCGATGCCATCCAGAACCGCCGCTACATCTCGTGCGTGCTCAACGCCGAGAACGGCGACGAGGCCACCGTCTCGATCAAGCCCGGCGAGGGCAAGAAGCGCGTCGCCGTCGTGGGCGGTGGCATCGCCGGCCTCGAGGCCGCCCGCGTCGCCGCCAAGCGCGGCTACGACGTCACGCTCTTCGAGGCGTCCGACCACCTCGGCGGCCAGATCGTCCTCGCCGCGGCTCCCCCGCGCAAGAGCGAGATCATGCGCTCCGTCGAGTACTACGAGAAGGTCTTTCCGGGCCTCGGCGTGAGCGTCGAGCTCAACCACGCGGCGTCCGCCGACGAGCTCAACGCCTTCGACGCCGCCGTCGTGGCCGTGGGCGCCCATGATTTCCGCATCCCCGTCCCCGGTGCCGACTCGGACAAGGTCGTCTCGTCCTGGGACGTCCTTTCCGGCAAGGCCGAGGTCTCCGGCCGCGTCGCCGTCATCGGCGGCGGCCTGGTGGGCACCGAGACCGCCGAGTTCCTCCTTGAGCGCGGCTGCGAGGTCTCCGTCGTCGAGATGCTCGACAAGATTGCCGCCGGCGAGTCCGATACCATCCTGCCGCTCATCATGGCCGACTTTGAGGAGAATGGCGTCGAGCAGCACGTGAACACGCGCCTTTCCGCCGTCACCGACGAGGGCATCGAGGCCGTGTGCGGCGAAGAGACGGTCAAGATCGCCTGCGACTACGTCGTCATGGCTGTCGGCTCCAAGGCCAACTCCCTCGACGTCTCCGGCGTGACGGTCCCCGTGGCCTTCGTGGGCGACTGCTCCGGCGAGCGCACCGCAGACATCGCGAGCGCCATCCGCACCGCCTACAACGCTGCGAACTCCCTTTAAGCCCTGAGTCCCAGGACACGCCGACCTGGATTTGGTCGCCGTCTCGCTTCCCGCGCGACGGCGACCTTTTGCTTTGCACAAGCCTTGTGCTAAGTTCTCGCATAAAGATGACGCTTGCGCAGCTTGCAATAGCCGCCGGCTTGCGGCACCATACGCCTAAAGGTTTTCAACCACCAGTTCAATCCGTCGATGGGGGAGCACATGCCGGGCAAGCGCGAGGGCGTCATTTCTTGGGACGAGTTCTTCATGAGGGTCGCGGTCGCGGCCAAGCTCCGCAGCAAGGACCCCAAGACCCAGGTGGGCGCCTGCATCGCCGATCACGACCACCGCATCCTCTCGGTCGGGTACAACGGCACGCCCGCCGGCATCGACGACGACGAGTTCCCGTGGGAGTCCACGGGCGAGCCCCTCACCGATAAGCACAACTACGTGATCCATGCCGAGGCCAACGCCATCCTCAACTACCGAGGGTCGAATAAAGACCTGGTCGGGGCCACGATCTACGTCACCCTCTTTCCGTGCCACGAGTGCGCGAAGACCCTCGCCCAGGCGGGCATCGGCGAGGTCGTCTACCTCGACGACAAGTACCACAGCACCGAAGACGGCCTCATCTCCCGCAACATCCTCGACCGCTGCGGCATCTCGTACCGCCAGGTGGGCGTGGAAATCGCGGATTAACGCCGCAAACGCGGACCGCCGCGGGTTTGCTCGGCCCTGAAGCTGGATATACTTACTCCTGTTGACTATGTACGCCAAAACACGGGGAGCCCAGCCACATGGCCTCGATGAACGACAAAGACTACTACGCCATCCTCGGCGTCGAGAAGGACGCCACGACCGAGGAGATCCGAAAGGCCTTCCAGAAGAAGGCGCGCAAGCTTCACCCGGACGTCAATAAAGAGCCTGACGCCGAGGAGAAGTTCAAGGAGGTCTCCGAGGCCTATGCCGTGCTCTCCGATGAGGATAAGCGCAAGCGCTACGACGCCATGCGCTCCGGCAACCCGTTCGCCGGCGCGAGCGCCGGCTACGGCTCTCCGAGCGCGGGCGGATACGGCGACCCGTTCGGCGGCATGGGCGGCCCCTTCGCCTGGGGCCCCTTCGGCGGCGGGTTCAACACGGGCGCGGGCCGCGGCAAGCAGTCTCGCTCGTACAATCCCCGTGCCGGCGCCGACGTCGTGTTCGAGGTCAACCTGGATTCCGATAAGGCCGCGAAGGGCTGCCGCCGGGGTGTGACCTACCAGCGCTACGCCGCCTGCGACGTGTGCCACGGCGCCGGCTCCGTCCATGCAGAGCACCCCGAGACCTGCCCGATCTGCGGCGGCCGCGGGCGTATCTCCCTCGACCTCGGCAGCCTTCTGGGCTTCGGCGTCATTGACATGGAGTGCCCGGAGTGCGAGGGGACCGGCAAGGTCGTCGCCGACCCCTGCGAGGCATGCGGCGGGTCTGGGCGCACGCTGACCGCGAGCGAGGTCGTCGTCGACATCCCCGCGGGATCGCACGACGGCGACGAGGTGCGCGTCAAGGGCATGGGCAACGCGGGCACGAACGGCGAGGCCGCCGGTGACTTCGTTGCGCGCGTCGTCGTCCCCGAGGAGCGCCTCGATCCCCGCGCGGCGAACGGCTTCTACCTCGTGGGCTTCGCCCTTCCGTTCATCGTCTTCGGCGCCATTTCCCAGACGCTCGGCTCGGTTGCCCTGTTCGTGGCGTTCCTCTTGGCATTCGGGCTCTACAACGGGTTCCGACACGGCATAGGCAAGGGCGCCCGCTGGTGGAAGCACGTCGCCGCCGCCATCGGCAACGGCGCGAGCTCGGGGCTCGTGCTCGCGCTCTTCTTCACATCTATGATGTCCTGCACAGTCGGCGCCGGCCGAGCCGGCTACACGGGCGGCATGCTCGTGTAAAGAAGCGCTCGGCGCTTCTTGCCAGTGGCTGTGAATTGTTTTACCTGCACGTGAACTTGCGTTTATTTGGAGATTGGTGATCTTGGAACCGAAGAAGGACTTCTACGAGGTGCTCGGCGTGGCAAAGGACGCCGACGCAAAGACGATCAAGCGCGCGTTCCTCAAACTCGCGCGCAAGCTCCACCCCGACGTCTCGGACGACCCCGACGCCGAGGAGAAGTTCAAGGAGGTCAACGAGGCGTACTCCGTCCTCTCTGACGACCAGAAGCGCGCCAACTACGACCGCTACGGCGACCCCAACGGACCTGCCGGCTTCGGTTCCGACTACGTCGACGTCTCCGATATCTTCGGCGGCTCGGGCTTCGGGTTCGGCGACATCTTCGACTCGTTCTTCGGCGGCGGTCGCGGCGGCGCCGGCGGGACGTCTGCGCGCACCCACGGCCGCGATATGGGCATCCACCTGCAGATTACTCTTGAGGAGGCTGCCGCGGGCTGCGCGAAGACCGTTGCCTACGAGCGCCTCGCGCCCTGCGACGACTGCGGCGGCACCGGCGCCGCCGACGGCGGCCACATGACCACCTGCTCGCGCTGCCACGGCACGGGACGCGTCGTCGAGGTCCAGCGCACCATCTTCGGCCAGATGCAGACCCAGTCCGAGTGCCCCGACTGCGGGGGCACGGGCCAGGTCATCGACCACCCCTGCGAGACCTGCGGCGGCCAGGGCCGCACCCCCTCGCGCGAGAAGGTCGAGGTGAAGATCCCCGCGGGCATCCACTCCGGCCAGACCGTGACCGTCGAGGGCAAGGGCGAGGCGGGCCTGCGCGGGGACACCTGCGGCAACCTCGTCGTGAGCGTCGAGATCAAGCCTTCCGAGCGCTTCGAGCGTCGCGGCGACGACCTCTACTGCACCGTTAAGGTCGACGCGCTTCAGGCCATCCTCGGCACCACGGTCTCCGTGGACGGCGTCATGGCCGGCGAGAAGGTCCAGGTCGAGGTGCCCGCCGGCTGCCAGTTCGGCCAGCAGGTCGTGATCGAGCGCCGCGGCATGCCGCGCATGGGCATGATCGCCCGAGGCGACCTCGTGGCGGTTGTCCAGGTCGAGGTCCCGACCGACCTCACAAAGAAGCAGCTCCTCACCGTGAGCACGCTCGTGGCCGAGCGCGGGCTGGGGGACGCCGCCGACTCCGCCGGCGAGAAGCTCCGCGACCGCGCCGAGAAGGTCAAGGACGAGATCGAGGAAGAGGTCTCCGAGCACTTCAGCGGCGACAAGTGGCGCGCTCCGAAAAACCCGTTCACGGGTAAGCGCAAGTGAGCCTCCCCGCGCCGCGCCGCGCGGCCCTCGTGAACCTCGGCTGCCGCGTGAATCGCGTGGAGCTCGACTCGATGGCGACCAGGCTCGAGTCCGCGGGCTTCGTGCTCACGGGCGAGTCCGATGCCGACTACATCGTCATCAACACCTGCGCCGTCACGGTCGAGGCCGAGGCAAAGACTCGCAAGGCCATACGGCACGCCGCGGCACGCCCGCAGGGGCCGCTCGTGGTGGCGACGGGGTGCGTGGCGTCGCTGTTCGCCGACGAGCTCGCGGCGCTCTCCCCGAGCGTGCGCGTCGTGGCGAACAAGCGCGAGGTCGCCGACTTCGTCATCGCGCATGCGGAGGCAAACGCAAAGGTACTTGGCGAAGCCGAGGTTTCTGCGCCCATCCACGCGTCCGTGACGCCCACGGGCCGCACGCGCCCGGGCGTCCAGGTGCAGGACGGCTGCGATAATCGCTGCACGTACTGCATCATCTGGAAAGCCCGCGGCAAGGCCCGCTCGTTCGACCCCGACGGCATTGCTCGCGAGGTCCGGGCCGCCATGGGGCGAGGCGCCCATGAGGTCGTTCTCACCGGCATCAACCTCGGCGACTACCGGTGGGGGAGCGGCGAGGGCCAGATGCGCCTCCCGGGTCTTCTCTCCCTCCTGCTCGAGCAAACGGGGGTTGAGCGCCTGAGGCTCTCGTCCATAGAGCCGCCCGACGTGACCGACGAGCTCGTGCGCCTTATGGCGGCATCCGACGGCCGCATCGCGCCGTTTCTGCACATCTGCCTGCAGTCTGGGTGCGACGACACGCTCCGTCGCATGGCGCGCGTGTACCGGACCGACCTGTTCCGCGAAAACGTCGAGCGTGCGCGCGAGGCCATGCCCGACATCGCCCTTGGTACCGACCTCATCGTCGGCTTTCCCGGCGAGACGAACGAGCAGTTCGAGGAGTCGCTCGCCTTCTGCGAGGAGATGCGCTTCGCGAAGATGCACATCTTCCGCTACTCCCGCAGGCCGGGGACGCCCGCGGCGGAGTTCGCCGACCAGGTTCCGCCGCAGGTCATGGCTGAGCGCTCTCGCCGTGCCCATGAGCTCGCGGCGCGCATGCGAAGCCAGGAGGCCGCGAGGCTCGTCGGCAAGAAGGACCTCGTCGTCGTGCAGTACCCCGGGCGCGCCGTCTCGGGCGGCCTGTTCGACGTAGAGGTCGATCCCGCCGTCCCGACAGACACGCTGCTGCCGGTCGTCTTCGGCGGCGTGCGCGCGGACGGGACCCTTGTCGCGCGCTAGACGCTGCATATAAAGACCAACCGAAAACCCGCTCTTCTTTCCGTGGAAGGAAAGAAGAGCGGGCCTCTTCGGTTCACTTTGCTGAGCGTGGGTGCTTAGAATCCCAGCGTCATCTGGAGCTCGTTGACGGCCTCGACGGCTGTCTTCTTGCGCTTCTTTTTCGCGGGCTTTGCGGGAGCCTGCTGGGCGAACGCCTTTCCGTCGGCGAAGTACTTGTTGTACACGCCGTCGATGACGGTCGAGACGAGGTCGAGGGACTCGGCGGCGGTCACCGCCTCGGAGAGCTTGGGGTCGCAGCACACGGGCACGCCCTCCTCGGTGAGGCGGCCGGTCTCGTCGGAGAAGGCACCGATCCACGAGGCTATCTGCGCCGACATGGTGAGCCCATTGGCGTCGGCGATGCGGTGGAGCTTCTCGTGCTCCTCGTCGGAGAGCCAAAACGCCATGCGGCGGCGGCCTTCGGGGTTGTATTGCTTGCTCGACATGTGAACGTCCTTCTTGCCTGCGGTTTTGCTGCGATTGCGAGTAATTGGCACAAGGGTTGTTCCAATTACTAGGATTCTAGATTAGCACAACTATTGTGCATAGCTTGGTGTCGCGCAGCCCGGGGTGCTTAAACGCCCTGTTCGCGTTAAACTACCGATGTACCGCGGGCAAGGCCCCGCCAAGACAAACACCTCCGGAGGAGCATGGAACCCACCCACGTTCGTCTGACCATCCCAGACTCCATAGACCCGACCGAGCTCATGGGGCCCGCCGACGCGCTGCTTCGCCGCGTCGAGGGGGCGTTCGACGCCATGGTGGCCGTGCGCGGCAACCACATCAGCCTCGCCGGCGACCCCGCCGAGGTCGAGCTCGCCACCTCGGTCTTCTCGCGCATGATCCGCCTCGTCGAGGCGGGCGACGGGCTCACGACCGACGACGTCGACCTGCTCATCGACCGCGTGCGCCACGGCGCCGCGCGCATGGAGGTGTTGGCGGACGACGTCCTGCTCACCTTCCGCGGGCGCGCCATCAGGCCCAAGACCGCCGGCCAGAAGCGCTACGTCGACTCGATACGCAAGAACACCGTCACCTTCGGAATCGGCCCGGCGGGCACCGGCAAGACCTACCTCGCCATGGCGATGGCCGTCGCCGCCCTGAAGCGCAAGGAGGTCGGACGGATCGTGCTCGCGCGTCCCGTCGTCGAGGCGGGGGAGTCGCTCGGGTTTCTTCCCGGCACGCTGCAGGAGAAGCTCGACCCCTACGTACGCCCGCTCTACGACGCGCTCTTCGACATGACCGACATGGAGCGCGGCAACTCCCTCATCGAGCAGGGCGTCATCGAGATCGCCCCGCTCGCCTTCATGCGCGGGCGCACGATGAACGACGCCTTCGTCATTCTCGACGAGGCGCAGAACACGACGCCCGAGCAGATGAAGATGTTCCTCACGCGTCTCGGCTTCAACTCGAGGTTCGTCGTCACGGGAGACGCCTCCCAGAAGGACCTCAAGGGCGCCTCCGGCCTCGACCACGCCCGCCGCGTTCTGTCCGGCGTCGACGACATAGACTTCATCGACCTCGACCGCAACGACATCGTCCGCCATACCCTGGTCGCGCGCATCGTCGACGCGTACAACGCCGACGCCGAGGCCAAGGGCAAGTCCGCATCCCCAAACGACCGCAAGGAGGCCTAGCATGGCCGCTTCCCTCGACTTCTCAAACGACGACGGGCTCGAGTTCCCGCTTACCGAAGAGCAGGTCGCCGGCCTCGCTGACGCCGTCCTTTCCCATGAGGGCGTCGACCGCGAGTGCTACGTCTCGGTCTCGGTCGTCACCGACGAGGAGATAGCCGCGGCAAACCTCGAGTGGCGCGGGCACAATAGCGCGACCGACGTCGTGAGCCTCGAGTGCGAGCGCCCCGACGACCCCGACCTCGCGCCGGGCGAGCCCTGCGAGCTCGGTGACATCGTGCTCGCGCCGGCCTACATCGCCGCCCAGGCCGCGCGCTTCGGCACCACCTTCGCTGACGAGTGCCGCCTGCTGCTCGTTCACGGCCTTCTGCACCTGCTCGGCCACGACCACCTCGACGACGAGTCGGCCGAGGCCATGGAGGCCCTTGAGGACGACATCTTGGCCGGCTCGGACACCGACGGCACCCTTGGGCACGTGGTCATCACGCGCCACCGCACGGAGGACGAGGCATGATCCCCGGCTCAAAGAGCGACCACCCGGGGTTCAGGAAGAGCTTCGGCTTCGCCCTGCAGGGGTTCCGCTACACCCTGGCCACCGAGCGCAACATCCGCGTGATGCTCGGCGGGGCCGCCTTCGCGGTCGTCATGGGCCTCGTGCTGCAGCTCGACCTCATAAGCTGGGCCATCGTCCTTCTTTGCATCGGCGTCGTGCTCGCGGCGGAGCTGATCAACACCGCCATCGAGACGGTCGTGGACCTCGTGAGCCCCGAGTACCACCCGCTCGCGGGCCACGCGAAGGACATCGCCGCCGCCGCCGTCTACGTGCTCAGCATCCTCGTCGCCCTCGTGGGGCTGGCAGTGTTCGCCGACGCCCTCATACACAGGCTCGCTTAAGGCGCTCTGCGCCCCGCCTTTAACCTCGCTAAGGAGAAGAACATGAATTCCGAAACCGCCAACGCTTCCGAGCAGGCTTTCCGCTCCGGCTTCGTCGCCCTCGTCGGCCGCCCGAACGCCGGCAAGTCCACGCTGCTCAACGCCTGTATGGGCGAGAAGATCGCCATCACCTCGCCAGTGGCCCAGACCACCCGTAAGCGCATGCGCGCCGTCATCAACACGCCGACGTCGCAGCTCGTCATCATCGACACCCCGGGCCTCCACAAGCCCAAGGACGCCCTGGGCAGCGAGCTCAACAAGGCGGCCCTGGGCGAGCTCGCCGACGCCGACGTCGTCGCCTTCCTCATCGACGCCACCAAGGACGTGGGCACGGGGGACGAGTGGGTCGCCAAGCACGTCGCGGCCTCCGACGCCGACTACAAGCTGCTCGTCCTCACCAAGGCTGACATCTCTCGTCCCGAGCAGATGCAGGCCCAGCTCGAGGCCGCGAGCAAGCTGTGCGACTTCGACGACGTCATCGTGACCTCGGCCACCGAGGGCTTCAACGTCGACGGCTTCGTCGACCTCGTGTCCGCTCACCTGCCCGAGGGCCCCAGGTGGTTCCCCGAGGGCATGGACACCGACACCACCGACGAGGAGCTCGTGGCGGAGTTCGTCCGCGAGAAGCTCTTCCTCAACCTGCGCCAGGAGCTGCCGCACTCCGTCGGTGTCATGTGCGAGGACGAGATCGAGATCGCCGACGACGGCCACGCCTCCATCTTCTGCACCATCCTCGTCGAGCGCGAGGGCCAGAAGGGCATCGTCGTGGGCAAGGGCGGCTCGATGATCAAGAAGGTCGGCATCGAGGCGCGCCGTGACATCGAGCGGCTGCTCGGCCGCAAGGTCTACCTCGACCTCAAGGTCCGCGTCGAGCCCCAGTGGCGACGCAACGCGAACATCATCCAGCGTCTCGGCTACTCCGTCGAGGACGAGTAGGGAAGACAGGTGGCCGGCAGGCGCACATACCATGCCCGCGCCTGCGTGCTCGACCGCACGAAGCTCGGCGAGACGGACCTCATCCTGACCCTCCTCGGATCAAACGGGGCGCAGCTCAGGGCCGTTGCCAAGGGTGCGAGGAAGCCGGGCGGCAAGCTCGCGGGCAAGGTTCAGCTCTTCTGCGAGTGCGACCTTCTGCTCGCCTGCGGAAAGAGCCTCGACGTCGTCTCGGAGGCATCGCTCGTGGACGCCCACGCGACCCTGCGCGGCGACCTCGAGCGCGTGAGCGCCGCCTCCTGCGTGTGCGAGGTGGCGCGCCTGTGCTGCTTCGAGGACGCCGAGGACCCCTTCCTGTACGCGATCACGTCGCGGGCGCTCAAGGCGTGCGAGGAGGCCCGCGACCGGGCGCACCTCGATCTCGTTTGCGCGGCTTTCGCCTGGAAGGTTCTGGCGCATGCCGGCTGGCGACCGGAGCTTGACGGCTGCTGCGCGTGCGGCGATGCGCTGGTCTCGCGCTTCTCGCCGCTCGCGGGAGGGCTCCTGTGCGAGAGCTGCGCCAAGGACGTCGCGGGCGCCGAGCCGGTGAGCCCCTCGCAGGTCGCGTGGCTGCGCGCGCTTCTTTCCGGCACCTTCGACGAGCTCCTCGCGGCCCCCGTGGACGAGCAGACCTCGGTCTGGCTCCTCTCGTGTGCGCACCGCTGGTGCGCGGCCCACCTCGACGCGCGCCTGCGCGCCATGGAGTTCGCCCTCAGCTGTTGAGGACGCGCGGCCTAGTGGGCGCAGGAGTCGACGATCGCGCGCTCGAGGGCGCGCGTCGCGAGGACGCCGACGACGTCGACGGGCGCCTCCGCCTCGCCTGTGGCCATGACGAAGACGGCGTCGCCGTCGTTTGTGGTGTGCGTGGGCGCGATCGCGTGGGGGTAGGCGTCGGCGGCCATCTGCGCGACCTTGGTGGCCTGCGCCTTCGTGAGCCTCGCGTTGGTGACCACGCAGCTGATGGTCGTGTTTGTCCTCGGCGCCGGCGCGTCGAGCGGCATGGCCGCCGCCATGGAAAGAAGGGCCTCCACGGTTCCGCCGGCCGACCCGTCCTCGCCTTGCATCCCCGCGATGACCTTCCCTGTGCGCGGGTCGACGACGTCTCCGCAGGCGTTGACCGCGGCGACGGCCGCGCACACGAGCCCGCCCGCCTCCTCGACGTCCATCCCGAGGCCCGCCTTGGAGGCGTTCTCGGGCCCGCGGAGCTTTCCCACGGTGCAACCGGTGCCCGCGCCCACGTTGCCGCGGGGGAGCGGCTCCTGGGCGCTCTGGAAGGCGTCGACCACGGCAGCCGCGCCGTCTTTGGCCGTGGGCCTCGCGTGGGGGTCTTTGTAGGCGAGGTCGAACAGGCACGCCCCGGAGACGATCGGCACGCGCGCGACGCCCACGTCGAGGCCGATCCCGCGGCGCTCGAGCTCCTCTGCGGCCCCGCAGGAGGCGGCGAGGCCGAAGGCGCTGCCGCCTGCCAGGACGACCGCGTGGAGCTCGCTCACGGTCTCCTCGGGGCGAAGAAGGTCGGTCTCGCGGGTGGCCGGCGCCCCTCCCCGGACGTCGACGCCGCCCGTGGCGCCCTTCGGGCAGACGATGACGGTGCAGCCGGTGCCGCCCTTCTTGTTCGTGCTGTGGCCGACGTAGATACCGCGCATCTCGCGGATATCCTTCACTGCCATCGCGACCCCCTTATGCCAGGTTGCTTATGGTTCCTTCCGGAGGCGTCCCTTGTTTAGTCCCGGGCAAGAAGCGCGTCGATCTGCCGCGCGAGCCTGGATACGGGAAGGCCCACCACGCTGAAGTAGTCGCCGCGGATCCCGCGAACGAGCAGCCTGCCCAGTCCCTGGATGCCGTAGGCTCCCGCCTTGTCCATCGGCTCCCCGCTCGCGACGTAGGCCTCGACCTGGGCGTCCGTGAGGGGCCAGAACTCCACCTCGGTCGTCTCGACGAAGGAGCTGCGGCAAAGCTCCGCTGCGCCTTCCCCCAGGCGGATCACGCAGCAGCCCGTCGAGACGCGGTGCGTCCTCCCCGAAAGGGCGCGCAGCATGCGCGCGGCGTCGGCCGCATCGGCGGGTTTCCCGAGGACGTCGCCCTCGTCGTCCCAAACGATGGTGTCGGCGGCGACGAGCAGGCCGTCGGAGTCGCGCACCCCCTCGCCGCGTGCGAGCTCGAGGCTCGCCTCTGCCTTCTGCTCGGCGAGCCTGCGTACGAGCTCGTCGGGCGACTCCCCGGGACGGCGCGTCTCGTCGATGTCTGCGGGAAGCACCTCGAGCGAGTACCCGAGCTCCTCGAGCAGCTGTCTTCTTCTGGGCGATTGCGAGGCGAGGATCATGCGTCGGCTCCTTGTTTCGTTGCGTGTCTGAGCATCATCATAAGCATAAAAAAGCCCCGCTCGTCTGAGCGGGGCTAAGCGACCCTGTATGGGTTGCCAGAGTTACTCGGCCTCGATGGCGGAGACGGGGCAGTTGTCGACAGCCTCCTGGACAGCGTCCTCGGCGTCGGCGGAAACCTCGTCGACGGTGACCTCGGCAACGCCGTCGTCGTTGATGGCGAAGACGTCGGGGCAGGTGCCCTCGCACATACCGCAGCCGATGCAATCCTCGTTGACCGTAGCCTTCATGGTGAAATCCTCTCTCTTGTTCGGGCTCCTTACCCGATTGAATATGTTTGTACCCTTTTATCGTCGCCGCGGCAACTAGTTTTAGACGAGAGCTAAAAAAGAAGTGCCCGCCGTGACCTGCGCTTTATTCCCACCAGTTTACCTATATTAACTCCCGCGAGCCTAACCATTAGCCCTTGAAGTATCGATAGAAGGGACGACGCGCACGTTATCCTGCTTCGACTTAGGACTTGGCATATTGCTTGTGCCAAGTATGGTTTAGCGCCTCCGGAGGATGGTGACGTTCTCCACGTGGAAGGTCTGGGGAAAGAGGTCTACCGGCGTCACGCTCTCGACGTAGAAAACGCCCGCCTTCTCGAACCTCGCGAGGTCGCGCGCGAGCGTCGCGGGGTCGCAGCTCACGTACGCGATGGCGCGCGCGGGCTGGTCGGAGAGCTGCTCGACGACGTCGGCCGCAAGCCCCGCGCGCGGCGGGTCGACGACGATGACGTCGGCGTCGGTGTCGGGGAACTCCCTGCCGGCGTCGCCGCCGATGGGGTCGACGTTGTCGAGCCTCGCGTCGTCGAGGTTGCGGCGCAGGTCGCGGACGGCGGGGCCATAGGACTCGACTGCCGAGACGAAGTCGGCGCGGCGGGCGAGCGGCAGCGTGAACGTGCCGGCTCCGCAGTAGAGGTCCATGGCCTCCTCGTCGGCCTTAGGGTCGAGTCCCTCCATCACGAGCTCGACGAGCTTCTCGGCGCCCTTGGTGTTCACCTGGAAAAACGACGGGGCCGAGACGCGCATGCGCTCGTCGCCGATGCGCTCGCCCCACGAGCCCTTGCCGGCGAGGACCTCGACGCCGGCGATCTTGCGGGCCTTCGCGGGGCCCTTCTGCATGACGCGGACGATGGAGGACGCCTTCACGGCGTCGCCCACGATCTTCGCGGCCTGGGCGCGGGGGAAGGGGCCCGGGCGGCCCCAGAGGGCGACCTCGGCCTCGCCGGTGGACTCCGACGCACGGATTCCCACGCGCTCGATATCCAGGCCGCGGGAGTTCGCGAAGTAGCCGAGCGCGCCTGCTATCGCCTTGACGTCCTTGGCGCGTTTCTTGGAAAGAAGGGCGCAGCGGTCGACCTTGACGACGCCCTCGCCGCCCGCGGCGTGCATGCCGAGCATGAGTCGCCCGCCTCGCTGGACGGCGGCGAGCTCTACCTTGTTGCGGTAGCCCCACGGCTCGCTCGGGCTCACGAGGGGCCTCACGAGCTTCTCGGCCCGACCGGCGTCGAAGTGGCCGATGCGGGTGAGCGCGTCGACGACGCCGGCGCGCTTGGCCCTCGCCTGCGCCTCATACGACATGGCAGACCACGGGCAGCCCCCGCAGACGGCGGCGTAGGGGCATGCCGGCGCCACGCGGTCGCACGAGGGCTCGAGGACCTTCTCGACCCGGGCGTTCGCGTAACGCTCGGCCTCGGACTCGACGACGGCAGCGACGACGTCGCCGGGAACGCCCCCGCGCACGAACACGGTGCGGCCTCCCTCGTCTCGTGCCACGGCGTCCGCGCCGTACGCCATGCGCTCGACGCTCAGGGTCAGCTTGTCTCCGATTGCCATCTTCATCCCCTCAATCAAGTGTCAACGCAGAATATCTTATGCGAAAAAGCGCGTTTTCGTGGCTCATACACATCGACGGCCCGGGGCAAAAGCTCCCGGGCCGTCGATTGTCTTTGTGTTGGCGGCGCTTACTTTCCGGAGAAGAGCGTGCGGATGCCGGCTCCGATGAGGCCGAGGCCGCGCGAGATCCTGCCCGTCGGCTTCTTCTGCGGCGCCGCGAGCTCGGGCTTGCGGGCGTCGGCGGGCGAGGCGGCGGGGGCGCGAACGGGCGCGGCCTCCGCGGCGGCCGCCTTCCGCGGCGCGGGCTTCTGTGCCGTCTCGGGCGCAGCCGTCTCCACCTGCTCGTCCGGCTGCTCGGACGCCCGCGTGCGAGGCGCCCTTGCCGGCTCGGCGGCCACGCGGGCGCGCTCATACGCCTCGGCGAGCAGCGTCTCCTGGGAGTTCACGGCCGCCTCGCCCTCTGCCACGGGCACGCGCTGCCACTCGCCGTTCTCGTCGAGGCGGCGGGCCTTCACGTTGTCGTCGTGCTGCAGCGCCATGAAGTGCTTGACGATCTCGCGGCAGGCGGGGTCGAAGACCGGGTAGGCAATCTCGACGCGGCGCTCGGTGTTGCGCGTCATCATGTCCGCCGAGCTCAGATAGATCATGTCGGCGTCGGCGCCGAAGGAGTAGATGCGCGCGTGCTCGAGGAAGCGCCCCACGATCTGGCGCACCTCGAGGCCGTCGGTCTTGCCGGGGACGCCGGCCTTGATGCACGCGATGCCGCGGATGGTCATCTGGACGTCGACGCCGGCCTCGCAGGCCTCGGATATCTTGTCGATGACGTCGCGGTCGGTGAGGGAGTTCATCTTGAGGAAGATCTTCGCCGCCTCGCCGCGCCTCGCCCGCCCGATCTCGCGGTCGATGCCGCGCATGACGAGCGGCTTGAGCGAAAGCGGCGCCACGCCGAGGTACTTGTACTGCCCGCGGAGGTTACCGAGCGAGAGGTTGCGGAAGAACACGTTGCCGTCCTCGGCGATGCCGGGGTGCGCGGTGAGCAGCATGAAGTCGGAGTAGAGGCGGGCGGTCTTCTCGTTGAAGTTGCCCGTGCCGAGGCATGTGATGCGGCTGATGCCCGAGGCGTCGTGGTAGGTCACCTGGCAGATCTTCGAGTGGCACTTGAAGCCCTCGGAGCCGTAGATCACCGTGCAGCCGGTGTCCTCGAGGCGCTCCGCCCACGCGATGTTGTTCGCCTCGTCGAAGCGGGCGCGCAGCTCCATGAGGACGGTGACGTCCTTGCCGTTCTCGGCGGCCGCGATGAGGCTTTCGCACAGGTGGCTGCGCTTGGCGACGCGGTAGAGGGTGATCTTGATCTGGATGCAGGCGTCGTCGGCCGAGGCCTCGCGGAGGAGCGACAGCAAGGGCGACATCGACTCGTACGGGTAGGTAAGAAGGACGTCGTGGTCCTCGACCTGCTCGCGCATGGGCCTGCCGTCGACGACCATGTCGGAGGGCTGGGGCTCAAAGGGATGGAAGACGACCTCGGATCGGTAGAGGTCGGGGATGCAGCCCTCAAGCCCGTAGACGTAGCCGAGGTCGAGCGGGCGGTCGACCTTGAAGACGCGGCGCGGCTCCAGGCCGAGCTCGTCGGCCACGAGGGCCTCGAGCTTCTTGCCGAGCGAGCCCTGGAGCTCGAGGCGCACCGGCTGGAGGCGCTGGCGGAGCTTGAGGACCTTCTTCATGTGCTGACGGTAGTCCTCCTCCTCCTCGACGCCCTCGCCGTCCGGGTCGATGTCGGCGTTGCGGGTCACGCGAAGCACCGCCGTCTCCTGGGGCCGGAAGTCGCCGAAGCAGGAACCGAGGCAGGTGCGGATCACGTCCTCGACGAGGGTGTAGCGGTAGCACTTGCTCGTGGAGGGGAGCTCGACCACGCGGTGCTCGGCCGTCGGCACCTCGACGATGCCCAGAAGGCCGGACTCTGACGGGCCCGTGAGAGAACAGGCGACATAGAGACGGCCGCTGCGCAGGTTGGGGAAGGGGTGGCGCGGGTCGACGACGAGCGGGCTCACGATGGGGGAGAGACGCTCGTCGAACAGGCGCTTGACCGCCGCGAGGTCCTCGTCGGTGTAGTCGGCGGGGCTCACGCGCACGAGGCCCTTCTTTGCGAGCTCGCCCTCGACGAGCGCGACGGCTCTCTCGTGGCGCTCGACGAGCGGCGGCAGGGCGGCAAAGATGGAGCCCAGCTGCTCGGCTGGCGTCTCGTTGGACTTGTTGTCCTTGGGCTGGTTCTTTAGGGTGGCGAGGTCGGAGAGGCCACCGACGCGGATCATGAACCACTCGTTGAGGTTCGAGTCGAAGATCTCGCAGAACTTGAGGCGCTCGAAGAGCGGCACCTGCTCGTCGAATGCCTCGTCGAGCACGCGGTCGTCGAAGCGAAGCCAGCTGATCTCGCGGTTCTGGGTGTAGCCGAAGTCGCGCTCGGGCGCTGCGCCCTTCTCCTTGGCGCCCTTAGTCGCCTTGTCGGTTTTGACGGACTTCTCCTTGGCCATGCGGGCCTCCTCGTGTCACGCTTCTCGGTTAGCCTGATTATCCTACTAGCCTTACGTAAGGTCTCTGTAAACCACGGGTGTCCTGGTTCAAAACAAAGCTCAGGTCAGCACCCGGATTGCGTTAGAATCGCTCCATCACGAGCGAACTATACATAAGGAGACGCCATGGCAGTCGATATCTCTGGCCGCAACTTCCTCAAGCTCCTCGACTTCACCCCCGAGGAGATCCAGTACCTCATCGACCTCTCTGCCGACCTCAAGGCAAAGAAGCGCGCGGGCGAGCCGCACCGCTACCTCGAGGGCAAGAACATCGTCCTTCTCTTCGAGAAGACATCCACGCGCACCCGCTGCTCGTTCGAGGTCGGCGCCATGGACCTCGGCATGGGCGTGACCTACCTCGACCCCAAGAGCTCCCAGATGGGAAAGAAGGAGTCCATCGAGGACACCGCGCGCGTCCTCGGCCGCATGTACGACGGCATCGAGTACCGCGGCTTCGCGCAGTCCATCGTGGAGACCCTGGCGGACAACGCAGGCGTGCCCGTGTGGAACGGCCTCACCACCGAGTTCCACCCCACGCAGATGATCGCCGACATGCTGACCGTCCAGGAGGAGTTCGGCCGCGACCTCAAGGGCAAGAAGCTCACCTTCATGGGCGACGCCGGCAACAACGTCGGCAACTCCCTCATGGTCGTGTGCGCGAAGCTCGGCATGGACTTCTGCGCGTGCGGCCCGACCGAGCAGATGCCCTCCGCCGAGCTCGTCGCCGAGTGCCGCGAGGTCGCCAAAGAAAGCGGCGCCACCATCACCCTGACCGAGGACGTCGACGAGGGCGCTGCGGGCGCTGACGTGATCTACACCGACATCTGGGTCTCGATGGGCGAGCCCTACGAGCTTTGGGAGAAGCGCATCGGGCTTCTTTCCAAGTACCAGGTCAACGCCGAGCTCATTGCTAAGGCTGCCGACGACTGCATCTTCATGCACTGCCTGCCGAGCTTCCACGACCGCAACACCACCATCGGCGAGGACGTCTACGAGAAGTTCGGCATGCCCGAGCTCGAGGTCACCGACGAGGTCTTCGAGAGCGAGCGCAGCCGCGTGTTCGACGAGGCGGAGAACCGCATGCACTCCATCAAGGCCATCATGTACGCGACGCTGAAGTAGGAGCTCTACGGGCCCTCTCGCCGTCTTTGTGATGGCTCGGCAGTCCTGCTCGCGCGAACGCGACATTAAGCCGCGTTCGGCTCGTGCGGAACTCGCCCTCACAAAGCCGGCGAGAGGGCTTGTGGCTCCCACTTCGTCGCGTACATGAAGGAGGCCCTTGACTCAGCCGGAATAATTATGGTTGCGGGCCGAGCATCGGGGATGCTCGGCCCGCGCTTTGTGTTTGGGGTGCTCAGAAATTCCCGGTTCCAGCTCGCTGAGGGTTCTCGGTGCTAAGAAATCCCCGGTTCCAGCCTTGTTTATGGGGCTGGAACCGGGGATTTCTGAGCGATTCGGCGTTGTTCAGGGCTGGAACTTGGGGTTTCTTAGCAAGGCCGTCCCCGGGGACGGGGGAAAGCGCCTAGTACACCATGCCCATGGCCTCGCGGACCTGGTTTAGGGTCTCGTGGGCTATCTCGTTTGCGCGCTTGTTTCCGTCGGCGAGGACGTCCCTGATGTAGTCGGGGTCGCGGAGGAGCTCCTCGCGGCGCTCGCGGATCTCGGCGAAGCGGCCGTTGACGGCCTCGGTGACGACCTTCTTGAGCTGACCACCGCCGCCCATGCCGATCTCGTCGGCGAGCTCCTTGGGGTCGCGGCCGCTGCAGATGCCGGCGGTGGTAAGAAGCGCGGAGACCTCGGGTCGGTTGTCGGGGTCGAAGGTGATGTTGCGCTCGGAGTCGGTCTTGGCCTTCTTGATGAGCTTGGCCGTCTCCTCGGCCGTCATGCTGATGGCGATGGCGTTACCGTAGGACTTGCTCATCTTTCGGCCGTCGAGGCCGGGGAGCAGCGGAGTCGAGGTAAGAAGCCCCGTGACCTCGGGGAACACCTTGCCGTAGCGCTTGTTGAAGCGGCGGGCGATCTTGTTGGTGACCTCGATGTGGGGCAGCTGGTCGCGGCCGACGGGCACGATGTTGCCCTTACAGAACAAGATGTCACAGGCCTGGTGAACGGGATAGGTCAAAAGAAGGCCGGTCAGCTCGTGGCCGGAGGCCTCCTGCTCGGCCTTGACGGTCGGGTTGCGCTCCATCTCGGCCTCGGTCACGAGCGAGAGGAACGGGAGCATGAGCTGGTTCGCCTCGGGCACCGCCGAGTGGGTGAAGATCATGGTCTTCTCGGGGTCGATGCCGCAGGCGAGGTAGTCGACGACCATGTTGAACACGTTGTCCTGAATGTTCTTGGTCGTGTCGCGGTCGGTGATCACCTGGTAGTCGGCGATGATAATGTTCGTGCGGACGCCCATCTCCTGCAGACGGACGCGATCGACGAGCGTGCCGAAGTAGTGCCCGAGGTGCAAACGGCCGGTCGGGCGGTCGCCGGTGAGCATGGTGTACTTGCCGGGGTTGACCTTGAGCTCCTCGTGGACCTCGTTGCTGCGGCGAAGCGCCGCCTCATAGCTTCCCTCGTTGGGCATATGTTCTCCTTTTATGCGGGTCAAATTCACATCAGTCTTTATGTTACGTCAAATAAGCGCTCGGCGGCGGCTGGGGCACAAGCCTGTTAGAATGACTTAGTTGCTCAATAACGTGGAAAGAAGTGCATCGTGGCTAGCTCATACGGTACCGACGCTGACAAGAGCTCGCTGCGGTCCAATTACCTCACGGCGAGGCGTCGCATCGACCCCGCGACCAAGGTGGCGCTCGACGCGCGCATCCGCGGGCGGCTTGAGGGCTTCGAGATCTACGCCGACGCGGAGCTCGTCTTGGCCTACGTCTCGTACGGCAACGAGGTCGACACGCGCTTTGTCATCGAGTCTGCGCTCGCCTCGGGTAAGCGCGTCGCCGTGCCCCGCGTTTCGCCCCATAAGCACAAGATGGATTTCTTCGAGATCTCCGGCATGGGCGACCTGGCGGAGGGCTTCAAGGGGATCCTCGAGCCCAAACGCACGCTCTCGTCGCCTCTGGGAACCGAGGACCTGCTTGGCTCCGTGTGCCTCGTGCCCGGGCTCGTGTTCGACTCCGCGGGGCACCGCATCGGTTACGGCGGAGGCTACTACGACCGCTTCCTGCAGTTCTATCCCGGCGACAAGATCGCGCTCGCCCGCTCCACGCAGGTGAGCTCGAACCCGCTTCCCACCGAGTCCTGCGACGTGCCCGTCGATTTCATCGTCACCGACTCGTGCGTTTGGAGCTGCCGCTGAACCGCGCGCCGCATTGCTTGCCTCCACAAAGAAATGCGCCCCGAGAGCCGTTGGTTCTCGGGGCGCAGCGCTATGGTTCGTCCGTGCTGGTGTTCTTGCTATCAGCTAGAGGTCGAGCTTCTCGGCAAGGTCGAGGATGGCCTTGCGATAACCGTTGATCCCCATGCCGGTGATGGTCTCGAAGCAGGCTTGGCGGATGTAGCTGACCTGGCGGAATTCCTCGCGCTCCTCGACCTTGGAGATGTGCACCTCGACGATGGGCAGGCGCACCGCCTTCGCGGCGTCCAGAATCGCGATGGAGGTGTGGGTGTAGGCCCCGGGGTTGATGACGATGCCGTCGTACTTGCCCATGGCGTCCTGGATCGCGTCGACGAGGTCGCCCTCGTGGTTGGACTGGTAGCAGGTGCACCTGTCGAAGCCGACCTCGGCCGCGGTGTCCTGGCAAAGCTGGAGGAGGTCGGTATAGCTCTCGGAGCCGTAGATGCCCGGCTCGCGGATGCCGAGCATGTTGATGTTCGGGCCGTTGAGCACGAGTACGCTCACAGGCTCAACGTCCTCGACGGCGTCGCCACACGACGGCTCGGGCTTCTTCTCGCTGGTCTCATCGTCGGCGTCAAGAAGGGAAACGAGGCTCTCGACGGAGGAGAGGTCGTCGTCTTCGTCATCGCCCACGGCCGTGTCCTCGTCAGCCGCCTCGGCATGGCAGCTCACGATGACGTCCATGCGGGAGGGGCCTCCATCGGAGAACCCGGTCTCCGACGACTCGATCCCGGTGAGGTCGGCGAGCGCCTCGTGGACGTCCTCGACCTTGCCGGGCCCGAAGACGACCTCGATGCCCCCCTTGCCGCGCTGCACGATGCCCAGGACGCCGCGGGTCGCGGTGAGCTGGTCGGTATCGACGAGGGAGGGGTCCTCGGTCTTGATCCTCAAGCGGGTCATGCATATATCGTTGCCGGTGACGTTTGCTTTTCCGCCCACGGCATCGAGAACTTCTTTTGCTATTTGGAGCGCTTTGCTCACGGTGTATCAATCCTTATTTCGTTTGGCAGGTCCATTCGGTCAGGTACGGGCCTTGCGTTTGCATCGCGAGAAAGTATACGTGCGGTATTGTTTCGCTTGGTTTTCCTCTGGGCGTTCGGCTTGGCTCGCCACGGTGAGCGGTAGCTAAATCCCCGCTCGCCGCTTCGCCTTCGCTAAAACCCCACTTTGCTGAGGATAAGCTCCGCGTCGCCCTCCGCGGTGCCGGTGCACTCGATCCGGACGTCCGACCACGAGCGGTAGGCGTCCATGCGCTCGGCAGCGAGCTGCTCGACCCCCTTGGCCATAGACATCGGGCGCCCCTTGCTCGAGAGCTCGGCGAGCGGCCTGTTGACCATGACGACGATGCCGTTCTGGCGCAGGAGGTCACGGTTTTCGGGGCGCGTGACGACGCCGCCGCCGCACGCGACCACAAGACCGCTTCGTGAGCAGATATCCCCGGTAACCTCGGTCTCGATCATTCGGAACGCGTCCTCGCCCTGCTGCTCGATGATCTGCGCGGCGGTCTTGCCGCAACGCAGCGCGATCTCGTCGTCGATGTCGACGAAGGGCATCCCGAGGAGGCGCGCAAGGCGCTTGCCCGTCGTCGTCTTGCCGGCTCCGGGCATGCCGATGAGGACGATGTTGCGCGTCTGACGCTCGATGTCGCGCTCGATCGGTTCGATGGAGGCCTCGTCGAGCCTCTTTCCCTGGAAGAGCTCGCTTGCGAAGAACGCCTGCGCCACGAGCATGGCGAGACCGGACTCCGAAGGCAGCCCGAGGCTCTCGGCCGCAAGGCAGATGCCGGTGCGGTTGGGGTTGTAGACGACGTCGAGCACGCCAAGAAGCCCGCGCATGCGCGCAAGGTCCTCTGTTGGCACCGGCGTTGCCGGGCAGGAGGGGAACATGCCCACCGGGGTTGTGTTGACCACAAGAGAGGCGTCCGCGTGCCTCTCGAGAAGGTTTTCGTAGTTGTCCTCGCCCGCGCGCGAGACGACGACCACGCCCGCGCCCGCGTCCTCGAGGGCGGCCTTGACGGCCTGGGAGGCGCCGCCCGAGCCGAGTACGAGGCACTTCTTGCCAAGAAGGACCTCATTTGCGCAGCCGCCGAGGTCGCGGCGGCAGAAGCGGTCGAGCATCCACGCGAAGCCGAGCACGTCGGTGTTCTCGGCGTAGATGGTCCCGTCGGGCCTGCGGACGAGCGTGTTCGCAACGCCCAGGCGCTCGACGCGGGGGCTCCGCTCGTCCGCCGCCTGGGCGGCGTCCGCCTTGTAAGGGATGGTCACGTTGATGCCGCGCCACGCGCCCTCGCGGATGAAGCCCGCGACGTCTTCGGGCTCAAGCTCCAGGTGGCTGTACGGCGCGCTTCCGAGCTCCTCGTGTATCTGCCTGGACCAGCTGTGGCCAAGCTTGCGGCCGATGAGGCCGAAGGGCGTCTGCATTTCGGGGGTTTCCACCTAGATCACCTCGCTGTAGCTGCCGAGGTAGCGGAAGTCCTGGCAGAGTCCCTCGATCGTGGACATGAGAGCCCTGAACTCGTCGGAGGCGACCGGGCAGTCGATGTCGAAATAGAAGCCGAAGTCGAAGTCGCGCTCCGGGATGGGGCGGCTCTCGAGCTTCACGACGTTGATGTCAAGGGCGTAGAACTTCGCGAGGAGCTTGTAGAGGGAACCGGGCTGGTGGGGCGTCACGAGTGTCATCGAGGAGCGGTCGGCGCCGGGGTAGATCTCGAGCTTCTTGCTGATGCAGGCGAAGCGGGTGTAGTTGTTGTCGCGGTCCTGGACGGCGCTGCCGAGGACCGAGAGGCCGTAGAGCTCGGCGCAGCTGCGCGACGAGAGCGCGGCGACGTCGTCGCGGCCGGCGTCGGCGACCATCTGGGCTGCCATGGCGGTGTTCTCGCAAACGTGGACGCGGGCCTCCGGCAGCGTCTCGAGGAAGGCCGCGCATTGGCGGATTGCCTGCTCGTGGCTGTAGATGTCGCGGATTCCCTCGATGCGGGCGCCCTTCTTTGCGAGCAGGCAGTGGTCGACCTTCACGCGCGTCGAGCGGACGATCGAGAACTCGTGGGCGCCCATGAGGTCGAAGACCTTGTTCACGGAGCCGGCCGTGGAGTTCTCGATGGGCAGGACGCCGTAGTCGACCTCGCCATCCTCCACGGCCTGGAAGACGTCCTCGAACGACTGCATGTAGCGGATGTCGGGGTGGCGGAAGAACTTCTCGGCGGCAAGCTGGGAATACGCGCCCTCAACGCCCTGGCAGGCCACGCGCCCGCGCTTGGGGAACACCTCGGGCGTGGCCTTTCTGGCCTCCTCGATGCGGGCGACGAGCTGGTTGTTCTCCGCGTCGCCAAGAAGCGCGTGCTGCCGCGCGCGGGATGCCTCCATGAGGAGCTCCATCATGACCTGTCCGTAGGTCGCGAGGTCGGCGGGGACGCGCGTCGCCGCGTCGGCGACCTTCTGGCGCTCGCGGGCGGGGTCGAAGACGCGCTTTCCGTGGGCGCGCTTGTACTCCGCGACCCCGGCGGCGACCTCGGCGCGCTCGCCGAACAGCTCAAAAATCTGGCTGTCGATCCGATCGATCTCGTCTCGAAGCTCGCTCAGTTCCTTCATGTAGCACCTTTCCGAGCCAAGACGCGCGTATAGCGCGCCGGCAGATAATCTTAGCGGGTTGAGTCGGCGGGCCAGGACAGGAGGGCATCGGCGATGGCGCACGCGGCCACGGCCTCGACCACGGGGACGGCGCGGGTGAGGGCGGTAGCGTCGTGGCGCCCGTGGACCGTGAGCTTGGCGGGAGCCATGCGCTCGAGGTCGACCGAGTCCTGTTCGATGCCGATGCTGCTGATGGGCTTCAGCGCGCAGCGGAAGTGCAGGGGGGCGCCCGTGCTGATCCCGCCGAGGATGCCGCCTGCGTTGTTGGTCACGGGCACGCACGCGCCGTCGCGCACCTCATAGGGGTCGTTGTTCTGGCTTCCGCGCATGGCGGCCGCGGAGAAGCCAGCTCCGAACTCGATGCCCTTGACCGAGGGAATGCCGAAGACGGCGTAGGCGATCGTGTTCTCGAGCCCGTCGAACATGGGGGAGCCGACGCCAGCGGGAAGGCCGCAGGCGACGCACTCGATCACCCCGCCGACGGAGTCCTTCTCCGCCCTTGCCGCCATGATGGCGTCGGTCATGCGCTCCGCGGCGTTCTTGTCGATGGCCGGGAACTCGCTACCGTCCGCTAGCGCGTCCATCTGGGCATAGAGCCGCTCTGAGGCGGCGGGGGAGTTGTCGAGCGCAAAGAAGTGCTCGTCTGCCACGCCCGCGCACTCGTCCACGTGCGCCGCGACGCGGACACCCTGCTGCTCGAGCCACTGCAGGCAGATGCCGCCCGCGATGCACAAGGGGCCCGTGAGGCGGCCGGAGAAGTGGCCGCCGCCGGGAATGTCCTGTTCGCCGTGCCATTTTGCCCAGGCTGCGAAGTCGGCGTGGCCGGGCCTCGGGATGCCCATGATGTTTCCGTAGTCCTGGCTGCGGGTGTTCGTGTTCTCGATCACGGCCGCCAGGGGCGCGCCGCAGGTGCGGCCGTCGGGGTTCAGGCCCGAGAGGATGCGGACCGCGTCCTTCTCTTTGCGCGGCGTGGTCCAGGGGGCGTTGCCGGGAGCGCGGCGCGCCATGAAGTCGGCGAGGCGCCCCTGGTCGACGGCGATGCCGGCGGGCAGGCCCTCGACCACGCAGCCGACGCCCGCGGAGTGCGACTGCCCGAAAACCGTCACGCGCAGCGTGTTTCCGAAGCTGGAAGGCATGGTTCTCCTTATCTGCAAGAAGGGCGCTCGCCCCTCTTTGGGTTGGTGGCTAGATCTCGGCGCAGCTGCCGCCCAGCGCGCGGAAGTCCTCGAAGAAGGCCGGGTAGGACTTAGCGACGCATTGGGCGCCGCGGATGGCCGAGGGCCCCTGGGCGCGCGATGCGAGCACGGCAGACATCATGGCGATGCGGTGGTCGTTCGCCGCGTCCGCCACGCCGCCGGATAGCTCCGGCACGCCCTCGATCACAAGTCCGTCGGCGGTCTGGTCCACACGGCCGCCGAGCGCGCGGACGGCGTCGGACACCGTCCGAAGCCGGTCGGACTCCTTGATCCTTAAGCGCTCCGCGCCGCAGATTGTCGTCGTGCCCTGGGCGCAGGCGGCGACGGCCGCGAGCGGGGGGACGAGGTCTGGGCAGGAGCGGACGTCGAGCTTGCAGCCCCTGAGCGCGTCAGGCCTTACGGTGACGGAGCTCGCCCCGCGCTCGACGCGGGCGCCGAGCATCGCCAAGGCGGCGAGGATGGCGCGGTCGCCCTGGGTGCTCCTGAGGTCGACTCCCTCGACGGTCACACCTTCTTTGGAGAGGGCGCCGGCCGCAAGCCAGAACGCGGCGTTCGACCAGTCCCCGCCGACGCGGACCTGGCCTGGGGTGCGCAGCCTAGATCCGGCCGGGACGCGGAACATCAGCCCGCGGCGCTCGCCGTCGTCGAACTTCTCGCGCGCGACATCGACGCCGAACTGCGCGAGCGCGGCGACGGTGATGTCGATGTAGGGGAGCGATTCGATCGGCTCGGTCACAAGGACCTCGCAACCACCATCCATGAGGGGCGCCGCAAGCAGGAGCCCGCTCACGTACTGCGAGCTTACGTTTCCGGCGATCTCATAGCGGCCCGACTCGAGCCTGCCTCCCACGGAAAGCGGCATGGTTCCCTGGAGGCCAAGGAGGGCCCCGTGGGCAACGAGCTCCTCGTAGAGGGGCGAGAGCGGCCGCTCGGGCAGCCTGCCGTGGCCCGTGAGGCTCGCGTCGCACCCCAGGGCGGCAACGACCGGCAAAAGGAACCTGAGCGTGGAGCCCGACTCCCCGCAGTCGAGGAGCGCGCCGCGCTCAGGCGACCCGGCGCAGACGGGAACGACCCTGAAGCCCTTCTTTGTGCGGGTGACGCGGGCGCCGAGCGCGCGCATGCACGCCGCGGTCGCGTCGATGTCCTGGGAGGTGGTGTTGCAGCCGATGTCGGTCACGCCGTCTGCGAGGGCGGCGCAGATGAGCAGCCGGTGCGCCTCCGACTTGGATGCGACGGCCTCGATGCTGCCGGCGAGGGCGCCGGGAAAGATCCTCATGTCCATGATCAGGCCTCCTCACCCGTGCCGCACCCGAGCTCGACGAGCTCGCGGAGCTCCGCCAGGCCGACGCGGCGAACCTCGACGGCGCCGATTCTTGCGGGGACAACGATGTTCATGGTGTCCCCGTGGCGCTTCTTGTCGTGGGTCATGTAGTCGAAGATCTGCTCATGCGGCAGGTCGGTGTCCGTGGGAAGTCCCTGCGCGGCGACGGCCGCGACGATGGCGTCGCGCGTGGACGGCTCGCACCAGCCCTTCTTTGCGCATGCGCGCACCATGCAGCATAGGCCGGCCGCCACGCTCGAGCCGTGCCCGAGCGAGAATTCGCTCGCGGCCTCGATGCCGTGGCCGATGGTGTGGCCGAGGTTGAGCGTCTGGCGGAGTCCCTGCTCGCGCTCGTCCGCGTCGACGACGTCGCGCTTTATCCGGACGTTCTCGGCGACGATGCGCGCGACCTCGTCATCGGCAAAAGCATCCGAGACGAGGGGCTTTTGGGAAAGAAGGCCGAGCATATCCGGGTCCGCGAGAACGGCATGCTTCACGACCTCGCCGACGGAGTCGCGGAAGAGCTCGGGCTCGATGGTTCGCAGGCAAGCGACGTCGGCCACGACGGCCGACGGTTGCCAAAAGAATCCGCAAAGGTTCTTGCCGTGGGCGAGGTCGACCGCGACCTTGCCGCCGACGCTCGAGTCAACCATGGCAAGAAGCGAGGTCGGAACCTGGACAACCTGAATGCCGCGCAGGTACATGGCTGCAGCGAGGCCCGCCATGTCGCCGGTGACGCCGCCGCCGAGCGCGACAACGACGTCGTCGCGCGTGAGCTGCTCCTCGGCGAGGGCCTCAAGGATGCCCTCGAGCGTCGAGAGGCGCTTGTGATGTTCCCCTGCGGGGAAGGTGACGATGCTCGCCACGTAGCCCACATTCTCGAGCGAGGCCTTTACCGCGTCGGCATAGAGGGGACCGACGTTCGTCTCAGTGACGACGCAGGCGCGCTCACCGCCCGCTGCCTTGCGGGCCACGGCGCCGACGCTGGCGAGGTTCCCCACGCCGACATGGACCTCGTAGGCGCGCGACGCGCAGCTCACGGGAACGATCGTCTCCATGGATTCGCTCATCGGCCCTCGATCTCTCTCTTTATGCGGTCGCCGTCGGCAAGAAGCTGCTCGAGCCTCTCGGCATCGCCGTCGTCGATGGCGTCCTTGTATTCCTGCAGGTTCTTGATTATGGTGCCGAGCTCGTCGGACAGGTAGTCGGCGTTGTCGAGGAACAGCTCGGTCCACATGGGGGCGTTGAGCCTGGCCACGCGGGTGAGGTCGCGATAGCTGCCGGCCGAGAAGCCGTGGTGGTCGCGGGAGCTGGGGCTCTTCACGTAGGCGTTCGAGACGACGTGGCAGAGCTGGGAGGTGAAGGCGATCATACGGTCGTGCACCGGGGCCGAGGCCAGCGTGAAGCTCCCGAACTGGCACGGGGCAAGAAGGGCCTTCAGGCGCTCGAGGATCTCGACGCGCTCGAAGTCGTCCATGCCCTCGGGGGGCACGACGACCATCGGGGCGCCCTTGAACATGGTCGCGCGCGAGTGGGCGAAACCGGAGTACTGGGTTCCCGCCATGGGGTGGCAGCCGACGAAGGTCCAGTCGCGGCCCTTTGCGATGGCCCCGCACTTCTCGCAGATGACGCGCTTCACGCCCACCGTGTCGATGACGATGGCGCCGTCGGCGATGAGGCCCGCCTTCTCGGCGAGCCAATCAATGGCGGATTGCGGGTAGCCCGCAAGCACGATGAGCTCGCAGGTCGGGATGGTCCTGTCGTCAAGCTCTCCGCGCACGGTCTCGATCTCGGCGAGCTCGAGCGTGCTCTTCGTGCGGTTCCAGGCGTAGACGTCCACTCCCGCGGCACGGAAAGCACGCGCGAAGGAGCCGCCCATGAGGCCGAGCCCGACGACGCCCACGCGGCCCGGAACGAAGCTGTTCGCCGTGCCGCCTTCCTGGGGCGCGCGCTTCTGATCTGCGGCCATGCCTAGGCCTCCTCGAGATCGGCCGTGATGGCCTCGCGGATAAGGGCGATGCGGCGCATGGCGTCGGAGAACATCTCGGGCGTGAGCGCCTGGGCGCCGTCCGACCAAGCCTCGCTCGGGCAGTTGTGCACCTCGATCTCGAGCCCGTCTGCGCCCGCCGCCGTCGCGGCGTAGGCTGCGGGGCGCACATAGCGCGTGTAACCGGTGGAGTGGGAGGGGTCGCCGACGACGGGCAGGTGGGTGAGGTGGTGGAGCACGGGGATGGCGTTGACGTCGAAGGTGTTGCGGGTGCGCGTCTCGAAGGTGCGGATGCCGCGCTCGCAGAGGATCACGTTCTCGTTGCCCTCGCTCATGATGTACTCGGCCGCCATGAGGAACTCGTCGATCGTCTCGGCCATGCCGCGCTTGAGCAGGATGGGCGTCTTCGTCTTTCCGACCTCGCGGAGCAGCGGGAAGTTCTGGGCATTGCGCGCGCCGATCTGCATTATGTCGATCTTCTTGTCAACGAAGAGCTCGACGTCGCGCGGATCCATCACCTCGGTGACAACGGGCATGTTGAGCTCGGCACCGGCCTCCATGAGAAGATCAAGGCCGCGCTCGCCCATGCCCTGGGAGGTGTAGGGGGAGGTGCGGGGCTTGAAAGCGCCGCCGCGGAGAATGGTCGCCCCAGCTTCCTTGCAGGCGCGGGCAATCACAAAGAGGTTGTCGCCCTCGACGGAGCAGGGCCCCGCCATGACCTGGAAGTTCCCGCCGCCGATCTTGACCCCGTGGCCGCAGTCGATGACGGTGTCCTCGGGGTGGAACTTGCGGTTAGCCTTCTTGAAGGGCTCGGTCACGCGCTGGACGCGCTCGATGATGTCCATGCTCTCCAGGAGGAAGGGGTCGATCTTGGAGGTGTCGCCGATGATGCCGACGATCGTCTCTTCCTCGCCAGGGGAGACGTTCGTCTTATAGCCGCGGTCCTCAATCCACTTGACGAAGTGACAGAGCTGCTCCGAGGTGGCGGTGTTCTTTACGACGGCGATCATGTCTTCCCCTTAAATTGACGGATTACAAAAGTTTGCAAATGTTAGCACGGGGAGACTCTGGGTGTGCGTAAGGAAACAATGCTGTAGCAGCGGGTCATTGGGGGCCGAGGGCGAGGGGGATGAATGCTGCGTGTGAGGGACGTTGCCCGTGAGGCAAGGTGCGCGACACGCGTCGCTAATCCACGAGGCGTACATATGGCTGCGCCCCGCTCGGACTGCCGTCAGCGCCACAAACTCGCAAAAATATACGACTTAATTTAGGACTGCTGGGTAGGGGTGCCGTTTCGGAGGAATTCTCCTGTGTTTTTAGGCGGCATTTGCTCTGGTCTATTTGCTGCTCGCGAATTAAGTCGTTGATTTTCGAGACTTTGCGTCCGTGGGCTCGCGTCCTCTCGGGTTCGAGCCCAGGCCATCTTGCCATAAATGAAAAAGGCCCCTTGGCTGGGGCCTTGTGGATTTCTGGTGCGCCCAGGGGGGCTC
>CAKUIF010000011.1 GCA_934660915.1 uncultured Olsenella sp.
GCTGCAACGTTCCAACAAATCAAAAGGTCTTAGAATCTACGGTTTAGCCCTTGACTTCATATAGCTGGTCTCCTTTCTCCTTGATTAAAGTCCCAGTTCGGCTCGCATCTTGGCGGTTAGCCTTTGAGCGTGATATATAAGGATTCGATCGTTCTCGAGTTCGACTCCGACCATTTCTATGAGCCTTCCTTTTGTATCTGCGCCCGCAGCGACTATATGCGCAGGTGCCTCCATATTGCGAAGCCTCATCGCTATTGCGTTGCGCCACGCCACTTCAACGTCCATGTCGGTGACGTCTGGATGTCTTAGAAAAACGCGCCGATGCACTTCGAGCTTTCTGCTATTCGGTGTGCTCGACCCGCTGTCCGAAAACAGTATTATCATAACGTAACCCCTTTAAGTATTACAATTAACGTGGAACTTTTTCCCGTTAACGAAATCGCCCCGCCGGCACGAGTCGCGGTGCCGGCGGGGCGGAAAGCGGCTAGGCGGTCAGGTAGAGGTTCTTGCAACGACCGACGTTGACGCTGGGCAGGGCGTAACGGAGGCCGACGACGTTCGGGCTGCAGATGTCGTCGAGCCAATCCTCGAGCATCTGCTCGTAGCTGAAGTCGTCGCGGTCCTCGTCGTCGCCCTCGGGGATATCGCCGAACTGGTGGAGGATCACGGGGTTGGGGAGTTGCTTGCCATCGTGGTCCTTGCGGTCGCGGAGCGCGTCTGCGAGCTCGTCTTGGGCGTCGAGCAGGTCGACGAAGGTCTCCTCGGCCGTCCTGGCGTTTTCGGCGGCGGCAGGTTCCGGCTCGGTCGCGTCATCACTGCGGATCTCGGCCTCGGCTCCGGACGCGGAGGCACGGGATTGGATGAGCTCGGTCAGCGCCTCAAGAAGCGCATCGTCGCAAACCTGGTCCTCGCCCACGTACAAAACTACGGTCTTTTCTCCGTATCCGCCGCTTGGAAGGCCTTCCGGCTCGGGTATGACCTCGATGGCCACGTTTGCCTCGGGGAAGTAGATGCTCATGTTCGACTCCTCTCGTCACGTTTTTTGGTGAGGGGAGCGTACACGCTGGGCGGCGCCCCTGACGCTGCCGGAATGCTTGTGGGTATCTCCGTCGCAGGTTACGCGGTTAATTTAAACATTCATGAATTGTCTTCTCGGCGAACGAGCTCAAAGCACCCGCGAACGCGCATCTGACGCTTGAGATTTAAGGATTACTGACGGGTGTTGCTTACCGTTAGCTTGCGAAAAGCTGACTTCTGGCATACTTATAAAGTTGAATAGAATTCGAAAAACAAGGTATAGTGCATGAATATCACAACCATTTGCAGCGTTTGCCTTGCGTGCAGCGTTCTTGTGTGCGGTTTTGACGTCTTTAGCGTCGTCACACGCGAGGGAAGGGCGCACCTGAGCGATATCGTGTGGGCAACGCTGTTTGTGGGGATCCAGGCTCTTGTTTTTGCTTGGGCTTCGCAGGGTCTGATTGTGGTCGACGAGGGTGCGCTTACCCTCGCGTCGGTCGTCGTCGTCAACGTTGCGTGCATGGCGGCCGCGCACTTCTCGCTGCTGCGCCGCGAGGTATCGGGGAAGCTGCTGTTCGCCGCTGCCCCTTCCGACTGGGTGGCGTACCGGGTTATCTCGATTCCGGTGGCGCTTATTGCCCTGGCTTGCGCCGGCGCGCTCTGTGTGCTCGCGGTTGAGCTGCCGCACAATTTCGACTTTGAACAGATTAATGCCTTGACGGTATTTGTCGAGTGGGCCCTTCTAACGACGGCTCTAGTTGGGCTGTACTTCGTCGGCCAACGACGCTGTTTCCTGGCCGCGCTTGTGCCGATTGCGAGCATGTGCCTCGGCATCGCGGAGTACTTTGTCTTTCTCTTTAAGGACCAGCCTTTGCAGCCGGGAGACCTGCTTGCGCTCGGTACCGCCGCCTCCGTAGCCGAGGGATATATCTATACGGCTTCGGCCCAATGCCTGTGGGGCATCACTGCTGGAGTCCTGGCGTTGCTCGTGTGCGCGGTGCTCGCGCAGTTCCGCCGCCGTCCCGAAGACCTCGGGGGAGCGTCCTTCTCGCCGGCGCGCCGCAACGCGGGTGTGCTTGCGAACGCGATCGCCGGCTGCGCTGTTCTCGCGGCCATCGTTTCCAACGTGACGGGCGTCGATTACTGCTCCGCTTACGAGGTTTCTTACAGTTCGTGGAATATCAGCTGGACTTATTCCGCGCATGCCTATATCCCGACGTTTATTGCTGGTTGCCAGCTTATGGTGCCAAAGAAGCCCGCTGCTTATTCTGTTGAGTCCGCCGAAGCTCTTTTGGCTGATTATGCGGCTGCCTACGACTCGTCCGAGCTCAGCTCTGCTCTTAATGAAGCGCAGGCTGCCGCTGAGGCACAGTTCGGTGATGTGAAGCCGAGCGTTGTCGCCGTCATGAACGAAACGTTTTCGGACCTTTCGATTTTTGATGGCATGCATGCTGGCTACGATGGTCCTCAATACTTCAAGTCGATGGGTGATTGTGTGAGCCGCGGCAAGTTCTATACCTCCGTAAACGGAGGCGGCACCACTAATACTGAGTTCGAGTTTCTTACTGGTGCTTCAATGGCGAATTTTGGGCCCGGAGTCTATCCATATACTGTTTACAACCTAACTCAGACCGAGAACCTTGCGCGCTTCTTTAGTGACCTCGGCTACTCGACCCTCGCCATGCACCCGCAGCTCGGAACCAATTGGAACCGCGTGAATGCGTACCGCGACCTGGGATTCGATGACTTCCTGACCTACGAGGACTTTGAGGGCGCCGATACTCTGCGCGGGCACGTGACCGACCGCGCGACCTACGACAAGGTGCTCGAAGCCCTCGAGTCGAACCCCGAGCCGCAGTTTATCTTTGATGTGACGATGCAGAACCACTCCGGCTACGATACGGGCCTTCTCGACGAGGACGACATGATTCGCTTGGACATCGATGGCCAGAGCGATCAGCTCATCGACGAGTACGTCACCGTGATCCGCCACTCTGACGAGGACCTCGAGTACTTCGTGAATCGCCTCCGCGAGCTCGGCCGACCGGTCATCCTCGTGTTCTTCGGTGACCATCAGCCGTATATGACGCTCGGGTACAACGATAATTGGTATCCGGACGAGGATGAGGCGGTCCATGCTCGCCGTGTGTACCAGACGGACTACATCGTGTGGGCGAACTACGACGTCGCCGGCAACGACCAGGTGAGCGAGTGCAGCGACGTTTCCGCGAGTTTCCTCGGCGCTGAGGTGCTGCAGAAGATCGGCGCCCCTCTTACCGATTTCCAGAAGGCGCACCTTGAGCTTCGCTGCGCGCTTCCCGAGATCAGCGCCGCCTGCTACGAGGATGCAGAGGCCTCTTGGCACCTCCCGGGCGTTGACTCCGGCGTCGAGGCGACCGACCAGGCCCGGTCCGACTTCGCCACGCTGCAGTACTACCAGCTGTTCCGCGACGGCAAGGACATCTACTGCTCGCACCTTTAGGATCGTGCTTCTTGCCTAACTCCCATACGGCGGACGCATTTGGGCCGAAAATCGGCCGGATGCGTCCGCCGTATGGGAGTTAGTGTGTTTTCGGGCGGTTTGCGTGGTCGGCTTACTTGCCTAGAAGCGCGCGCGTTCGCTCGATGAGCTTCTTGTAGACGTGCTCACACATCCACGCCTCGGTCGAGAGGCGGCGGACGTCGTCGAGCGCAGCCCAGCGCACGCCCGAGTTCTCGTCGGGCGCGACGCGCAGGGGCGCCTCGGCATCGGCGACCACGAGGTAGGTCACGTTGAGGTGCGTGTGCGACGGTACCCACGCGCCACGGCGCACGTGGCCCGCCACCGGCAGCGCCTCCAGCGAGAGGATGGGGCCGCCGCCCTGCGCGGGCACGACGCGCGCGCCGGCGACGCCCGTCTCTTCCTCGAGCTCGCGCAAGGCGACGGCCGCGAGGTCGCGCTCGCCGTCGGCGTGCCCGCCTACCCAGCTCCAGCTGTCGTAGATCTTGTGGTACACGAGCAGGACCCGCTTGCCGCGCTCGTCGACCGCCCACGCGGAGGTGGTCAGGTGCGTGGGCGACTCGCGGCCCCAGACACCCGGGTCCTGCTCCAGGCGACGCAGGATGAGCTCTCGGTCGGCGGTTTCCTGCTCGCAGCCGGGCGCAAAGGCCCGGACGTCGTCGATGAGGGGCATGGTCGTCCTTCTTTCCAACGTGGTTTGGTCGTGGCTTGGCTAGCGGATGAAGTTCGTCCTCGGGTAGTCCTCGGCAGCGGGCGGCTCGATGCCCGCCGCTCGGCCGGCCTCGATGCAGCGCAGGAGCCATGCCATGTTGCGGCCGAGGGCGCGCAGGTTGCCCAGGCCCTCCTCGTCGCGCTCGACGTCCTCGGCGCAGGTGCCGTGGACGTTGTTCCAGTAGCGGGCGCTCACCACGGGCATCTGGTTGATGGTAAAGAACTTGTTGATGTCGTCGAAGCTCGCGGTGGTTCCGCCGCGGCGGGCGGAGCACACGGCCGCCGCCGGCTTGTGGGCGAGGTCGGCCGACCCCGAGAAGAAGAGCCTGTCCATGAAGCCGAGAAGCGAGCCCGCGGCGTGGGCGTAGTGGACGGGCGCGCCAAAGATAAAGCCGTCGGCCTCGGCGGCCTTCTGGCGGAAGTCGTTGACAGCATCGTCGTAGACGCAGCGGCCGAGCTTGCGGCAGCCGCCGCAGCCCATGCAGCCGCCCACCGGTTTGCCACCGATCCAGAAGATCTCGGCGTTGATGCCCTCCTCGCGAAGCGTCGCCGCGACCTCCTCGAGCGCGCGGTTCGTGCAGCCGCCCTGGTGCGGGCTTCCGTTAACGAGCATGACCTTCAAGGCGAGTCCCCTCTCTGTGCGTGCGCGCATCCCCCTGCGCGCTTATGTCCATGGTAGTTAAAAACGGCAAGAAGGACCGGGCCTTCTTGCCGTTTGTGTGGTGCGGATTTGGTGTGCCGTTGCCGGGTTCTACCAGCTCAGGAGCTCGTAGCCGTCCTCGGTGACCACGAGCTGGACCTCCCACTGGGCGGAGTCGGAGCCGTCGGCGGTGCGCACGGTCCAGCCGTTGGGGTCGTTCATCGTGATCTGCGGGGCGCCGGCGTTGACCATGGGCTCGATGGTGAAGCACATGCCGGGGACGAGGACGGGGCCCTCGCCGGGCTTGCCGACGAAACCGACGAAGGGGTCCTCGTGGAACTCGAGGCCGATGCCGTGGCCGCCGAACTCGCGGACCACGTTGAAGCCGGCGGCCTCGACGCAGCTCTGGACGGCGTGGGACATGTCGCCGAGGTGGGCCCATGGCTTAACGGCCGCGAGGCCCGCCTGGACGGACTCGCGGGTGACCTCCACGAGGCGGCGACGCTCGTCGGAGACCTCGCCGATGCAGAACATGCGGCTGGAGTCCGAGAAGTAGCCGTCGAGGATGGTGGAACAGTCGATGTTGACGATGTCGCCGTCGCGCAGGACGTTGTCGTCGGAGGGGATGCCGTGGCAGACGACGTCGTTGATGCTCGTGCAGACGCTCTTGGGGTAGCCCTCGTAGTTGAGGTCGGCGGGGATGCCGCCGTGGTCGACGGTGTAGTCGTGGATCCACTGGTCGATCTGGGCGGTGGTCACGCCGGCGCGGATGTTCTCGGCGACGTAGTCGAGCACGCCGACGTTGATGGCAGCGGAGCGCTTGATGCCCTCGATGTCCTCGGCGGTCTTGAGTAGACCGCGGGGCATGACCTCCTCGCCGGCGGAGGCCAGGCGGTCGAGGTGCTCGTCCATGCGGGCGTGGCACTTCTTGTACTTCTTTCCGGAACCGCACCAGCAGGGGTCGTTGCGGCCGGGCACGTAATCATTGTCATACATGGCTAACTTCCTTTCTTCACGTGGTCAAGTATGACACGTCGCCGGGCGGTGTGGCGTGGCGGCGGGCGGTTATGTGGCGGTTTGCGGGTGGGGGCGGGCGCGGGTTTAGAAGCGGCGCCCACGGGCGTGCTCGGTGCCGAAGCCGGCGCCGGTGCGGACGGCGAGCAGGAAGCGATCGCATGCCTCCGAGAAGGGGCGGCGCGCGTGGCCGAGGCGGGGCTTGCGCATGAGGCGGGGGAGGCCGGCGAGGTCGTCGACCACAAGCGCGCCCGACCAGCCGGGGAGCACGGGCTCGCGGTCGCAGACGGCGTAACGAGGGGCGCCGGCGGGGAGGGGGAGCTCGGCGGCGATGGTCTCGGCGTCCTTCTTTCCTGTGAAGGCTATGACGAACGAGTCGCAGGTGGAGAGGGTGTTTGTGTCTGAGGGTTCGAGCCGGGCGAACTCGATGGGCTCCTTCACGTGGCAGAGCCACTCGTAGACGGGGCCGGCGGCGGCCATGTCGTCGAGCACGAGCCCGAGGACTGCGCCCTCGTTTCCGTCCGCGAGGCAGACGAGGGCAACTTTGTGCGGTCGCTTTCCGATGTCCATCCGCCCTCCGGTGCCGGCCTGTTGGGTATCCAAGTCGATGGTTAATTCTAGTCGAGGCGTTTGCGGTGGTGTTGGCGGGGCTGCTGTTTGGGGGTTACGGTAGGCGGCAATGCCATCCGAACGAGGGGGAGACGTCATGTCCGATTCCTATAACTTCATCTCCAGGACGCGCGTGCTGTTTGGCGCGGGCAAGCTCGACGAGCTCGGCGACGCGGGGCTGCCCGGCGCGCGGGCGCTCGTGGTGACCACCGGAGGCAAGTCGGTCAAGGCCAACGGGTACCTCGACCGCGTTCTGGGCGAGCTCGAGCGCGCGGACGTGTCGCACGTGCTGTTCGACCGGATCGAGCCGAACCCGCTGCGCGAGACCGTCAACGCCGGCGGCTGGCTCGCGCGCACCGAGGGCTGCGACTTCGTGCTCGCGCTCGGCGGCGGCTCGGTGATGGACGCGTGCAAGGGCATCTGCGCCGTGGCGGCGAACCCCGTCGTGGCGGCCGACGGCTCCGAGTCCGCCCGCGACGTCTGGGACTACGTTATGGGCGGGACGGCGCGCGGGCAGCGCATCGAGCGCGACCCGCTGCCGCTCGTCTGCGTGACGACCACGGCGGGCACCGGCTCGGAGGTCGACGCCGGCGCCGTCATCTCGTGCAAGCAGACCGACGAGAAGCTGCGCCTCGGCGACCCTCGACTGCTTCCGGTGCTCTCCGTCGTCGATCCCGAGCTCATGCTCACCGTGCCGGCGCGCCTGACCGCGTTCCAGGGCTTCGACGCGCTCTTCCACAACGTCGAGTGCTTCATCGCCAACAACCACAACCTCATGGGCGACATGGTCTGTCGCGAGGGCATCCGCAATGCGGCGGCTGCGCTGCCGACCTGCGTGAACGACGGCTCCGACATCGATGCACGCACCAAGCTCGCCTTCGCGAACACCCTGGGCGGGTACGCGATGGTGTGCTCCGGCTGCTGCGGCTGCCACGGCACCGAGCACGCCATGAGCGCACACCATCACGACCTGCCGCATGGCGCCGGCCTCATCATGATCGCGCACGCCTACCACCAGCACATGATCGACGCGCATGCCTGCGACGACCGCTACGTCGAGATGGCGCGCCTCATGGGCGACGAGGGCGCGACGGAGCCGGGCGACTTCATCGCCGCGCTCGATCGCCTGATGGCGGCGTGCGGCGTGGACGGCCTCAAGATGAGCGACTGGGGCATTGACGAGGCCGAGCTCAACGCGATCGCCGCTAACGGCCTCGCCACCAATGGTGCGCTCTACGCGCACGATCCGGCGCCGCTCTCGCACGACGACGTGCTCGCCATCCTGCAGCGCAGCTATAGCTAGCCGGCACTTTCCGACTCGGGCAAGGCCGAAGCAAAGTCGCAGCCTTCGCCTAACGCGCGTGAAACGCACCCGTTGCGAGCCTGTCTCGCAACGGGTGCTACTCTTTGCGGGGAATTTGGCTACCCGTAGGGAGATAATCATATGTCCGCAGCTCAAGGGGTTAAAACCACGGCGCAGGTCCTCGTCGATTGCCTTAAGGCGGAAGGGGTCGAGGTTATCTTCGGCATACCCGGCGAGGAGAACCTCGACCTTATGTTCGCCATCAAGGAGGCTGGGATCCGCTTCATCCCAACGCGTCACGAGCAGGGCGCGGCCTTCATGGCCGACGTTTACGGCCGACTGACCGGGCGCGCCGGCGTTTGCCTGGCGACGCTCGGACCGGGCGCGACGAACCTCGTCACTGGCGTGGCCGACGCGTTTCTCGACGGCGCGCCGCTCGTCGCGATCACGGGTCAGGTCTCCAGCGAGCTCATGCAGTTCACGAGCCACCAGTACCTCGACCTCTCCGCCATGTTCAGCCCCATAACCAAGCGCTCGAAGGTCGTCATGAGGCCGGACACGATCTCGGAGGTCTGCCGGCTCGCGTTCAAGTACGCCGAGAGCGGCAAGCCCGGCGCCACCCACATCGACCTGCCGAAGAACGTCGCGCACATGGCGAGCCCGGCCAAGCCGCTCCACCGGCAGCAGGCGCCGGCGCTCTATGCCGACCCGGCGAGCGTGGCCGCTGCCGCGATGATGATCTCTGAAGCGAAGAACCCCGTGATCCTCGCCGGCGCAGGCGCCGTTCGCGGCGACGCTGCCCAGGCGGTGACGACCATGGCAGAGCGCCTTCACATCCCCGTGGTCCAGACGATGATGGGCAAGGGCATCATCCCGTGCGACAACAAGTATCGGCTGGGCGTCGTGGGGATTTCGCAGCACGATTACATCATCGACGTCTTCGATATGGCCGACCTCGTCATAGGCATAGGCTACGACCTCGTCGAGTGCGCGCCGAAGAAGTGGCATACCCATGACGACATGCGGATCGTCAACATCGCGTCCCTGACCGCCGACGTCAATCAGGAGTACGATCCTGACGTAGAGGTCATCGGTGATCTTTCCGACAGCATCTACCAGATTCTGCGGACTGCCCGCCGCGACAAGATGCCCGAGCCGGAGGCGATGCTCGCCGTGGGCGCCCGCCTGCACACTGAGCTCGAGGAGCAGGGTCGCGACGACGCGTTCCCGATGAGGCCTGGCCGCTTGATTTCCGACATCCGCAAGGTCCTCGGACGCTCCGACATCCTCGTCTCCGACGTTGGTGCGCACAAGATCTGGATCGGCCGCGAGTATCCCTGCTACGAGCCGAAGACCTGCCTCATATCCAACGGCTTTGCATCGATGGGCTTCGCGGTCCCGGGCGCCTTTGCGGCCAAGCTGCTCCATCCCGAGCGACGTGTCCTTGCCGTCTGCGGAGACGGCGGCTTCATGATGAACTCCCAGGAGCTCGAGACCGCGGTGCGCGAGCACGTGCCCTTCGTCACGCTGATTTGGGAGGACTCGCATTACGGCCTCATCAAGTGGAAAGAGGAGGAGCAGTTCGGCGACGTGTTCGGCGTCGAGTTCTCAAACCCCGACTTCAGGGCATATGCCGAGTCCATGCATTGCCACGGGTATCGAGTCGAGTCCACCGAGGACTTCATCCCGACGCTCGAGCGTGCCTTCGCGAACGAGGACGCGCCAAGCGTCGTTGTGGTTCCCGTCGATTACAGTGCAAACATGCAGCTCACGGAGACCCTGCGTGCGAATTACGCCTAGGAATGCCCCCTCGTCGAGCCATAAATTCCTTAGTGGGTGAACAAAACGGCACTTGGTGGAGTAGTCCATATTCGGTCAGCGCATCTACCTGCGGTTTTGTATCTGGCGCTAAGCTGGATACCCGCCGGTACCGCGTTTTGTTCACCCACTTAGGCAGTTTTGACAGCGGAGGCCGTCAGAAAGGCCTCAAGAGGTCGTTGAAGAGGGCGTCGGCTTTCTGGAGTTGACGGTTGTTGCGCGACTTCGGGGCGATTTCGCGCAGCTTTGAGAGAACGTGCTCGAACTCGTCGAGCCGGGAGCGGTCGGATAGCTGCGCATAGGTAAGCGGCAGAACGGTGATGCCTTCGTTTAGCAGGGCCGCCGCGCGCTCGGCGTCCGAAAGGAAGCTGGCCTCGTTGTCGTGGGCCATTCGGCTTTGGCATTCGACGTCGACGCCCTCCTCCCAGTACAGGTCGCAGTAACAGCACCGCTTCTCGGAGAGCCTTTGCGACCCCATCTGGAGCAGCACCTGTTTGTTGTGGATCATGCCGGTGTGGCCGTAGCCGCCGAGGCTTGCCGGCAAGCCCAAGATCAGCCCGGCTTTCGATTCGAACGGGGAGGCCGCTCCCGGGAAAACAAGCTCGGCAACCTGGCGGAGCTTGCCGGCGCCGCGAGCATGGCTCGCAAGCGTCGCCATCCTGCGGATCGAATCGGGCGTGGTCAGCGGTTCACGTTGCCATAGCGTCTGGAGCTTGCCGCCTATGAGATATGGCTTCCAGCCTCCTTCCCGCGCGGCAATGGCGAGGCATCGCTCCAAAGACCGCGGCGCTCGATACTCCGCATAGGTCCCGCAAAGCCCCGAAGCGATGAGCAGGCATTTGTTCAGTCCGAGCCGTTTTGCAAGTTGCAGGAGCGCGAACTCGGGCGTGGCGACGCGAACCGACTCCGCGATCTGAATGAACGCTCCGTGAGGTATTTCTGAGGTCCAGAGGGCGGGCGTGATCAGCTCGGAGCAATACCGCTCGCTCTGTGTGCGAGCAAGGACGTGGACCGGCGGCTCGAGGCCTGCCGCGAGCAGGGGAGCGACTTCCCTGAGGTTCAGCGAATGATCGCTAGCGGCGTTCCATCGCCTCCCGCCTTTGGAACAAAGCTCGTAAAGCCTGCTTTCCTCGAGGACCGATCTTTGGACGGTTTCCATCTGCTCAGCGCTGGAGAACCCGAGGGCGCGGGCGTCCTCGGGGCCGGAACCCATGATCGCCGTCACGAGCGGCGGTGTGTTCCAGAAGCGCAAAGCCGATATGTCGCAGATGCAGGTATCCATGCGCGTGAGCGTACAGATTCTGGCCGCGCGGTGCCCGTCCCAAAGAGTGCGGTAATTAATTGAATGATGAAGAGCTGAGACATTGCGCCACGGTATGGCAAGTCGACTCTCGCACGGAAAGCATTCCGACAGCTACCCGAAAGCTTCGCAGACGGTCACAAAAGCCGGGCAAGCGGCTCACACCCAGGAGCCCGAAGAACTAGAACTCGGCGAAGCGCGGCTCGCCCGCTCGGCACAGGTCCTCGCCGCAGGCGAGCTCGCGCACGGCGTCGATGAACGGGGCCTCCTCACCGGCGCGGAACACAAGCGTGATCTGCACGTCCTCGAGGAAAAGCTGGTCTTTGACCTTTCCGCCGGCATCCGAGGCAAGCCTGCCCACACGGTCATAGAGCGCATAGGGAAGCTGGACGACGACCTCGGTCACGAGCGTCATCTCGACGATGCCGCCGCGCCCACGAGCGTCCGCGACGGCCTCCTGGGCTGCGGCAGTGTAGGCGCGCACGAGTCCTCCCGGCCCGAGCAGCGTCCCGCCGAAGTAGCGCGTGACCACGCAGCAGACGTCCTTCAGCCCCTCGCCGCGCAACACCTCGAGCACGGGCATCCCCGAGGTTCGGCTCGGCTCGCCGTCATCCGAGCAGCGCTCGCGCCTGTCGGACAGGATCCACGCCGGCACGTTGTGCCGCGCGTCGTGGTGACGTGAGCGGACCTCAGCGATGAAGGCTTCTGCCTCCGCCTCGCCTGAGACTTGCCGAAGCTGAGCGATGAACCTGCTGCGCCTGTCCTCGAACTCGCCGATGAACTCCTCGCCGCCGCGAAGCGTCAGGTACGAAGCCTCGCCCATCCTAGCTCGCGCTCCCGGGCACGAGCAGGGCCTCGCCTGCGCGCACCGTAGGCCCGCACGCGCGCCCGACCCCGCCGAACTCCTCGGGATTCGTCACCGTCACGATCACGGTATCGTCGAGCCCCGACGTGCGGATGAGGTCGCCGTCGAACGAGATGAGCGCCTCACCGGCGCAGACCCGCTCGCCCTTCCCGGCATACAGGCGAAAGCCGCGCCCGCGCAGGTTAACGGTGTCCACGCCCACGTGGAGCAGCACCTCAGCACCCGAGTCCGCCTTGATCGATACGGCGTGCTTGCTGTCCACCACAGCCTCGACGGTGCCCGAGACGGGGGAGTACGCGACGTCGCTCTCAGGCTCCACCGCCAAACCCTCGCCGAGCATGCCGGAAGAGAATACAGGGTCCTTAACCTGCGAAAGCTCGATGACGCGACCCGTTGCGGGAGAGAAGATCGAGCCTTCTGCGCCGCTGACGGCGATGTTGTCCGGTCGGCAGTTTACGGTCAGGATTCCTTCGAGCAGGCTCAATGTGCGACCTTTCGGGCGGGCGCGGATCACTGCCGCGGCTATTTCAAACCGAATTATTGTAGCAATTATGTGTCTTGTGCCCGCGCGCGAACACGGGATGATTCACGCCCCCCTCATCCTGATGGTAGAATCTCGCCTGCGAGGTGGGCCAGGCGACCGCGGGCGCGAGCAATCGCGCATGAGGAAAGTCCGGGCTCCACAGGGTAGGATGCTGGCTAACGGCCAGGCGGGGTAACCCGACGGAAAGCGCCGCAGAAAAGAAGACTCCCACCTACGGGCGGCTCGCCGCGCGTAAAGGGAAAAGCTGAAACGGTGGTGTAAGAGACCACCAGCGTCGTGGCAACACGGCGGCTTGGCAAGCCCCATCCGGAGCAAACGCAAATAGGAGCGCTATGGTGTGGCCCGCACCGCGCTCGGGTTGCGCGCTAGAGGCCAACGGTAACGTTGGTCGTAGATAAATGGCCGCCCACGACAGAACCCGGCTCATAGGCCCGCCTCGCACTATTTTGATTTTCCTTTGGCCATGCGCCCACCCCCCCTGAAAAGAGGACCAATGACCGAGAGTGTGAACAACCAGCAGCTCAGCGCCGCCGATTGCGATATGCGCCCCGCATTGGTGGACGATATCCCCGCCATCGTCGCCATCATCGAGACCGGCCGTGAGCTCCTCGCAGCCGAGGGCGTCGACCAGTGGCAGAACGGCGCGGGCCCCTGCCCGAACGCCGTCGCGTCCGACATCCTCCAGGGCTGGGGCCGCGTCTTCACCGTCTGCGACGAGGTTGCCGCGACGGCCGCCATCATGCCGGCTCCCGACCCCGCCTACGCCCGCATCGACGGAGCCTGGGAGATGCGCGGCGAGGGCCCCTACGCCGCCATCCACCGCGTCGCGGTTTCGCCCGAGTACCGCGGCCGCCGCGTCGCCCGCCGCTTCATCGAGCGCCTCATCGAGGAGGCTCGCGCCCGCGGTTTTTCCGAGGTCCGCATCGACACCCACGAGAAGAACGCGCGCATGCGCAAGGTGATCGAGGACATGGGCTTCTCGCTCGCCGGCACGATCTACATCGACGGCGATCCGAACGCGCCCCGATACGCCTACCAGCTGTTCCTTTAAGGGCCAAAAGCGGCCGTGCTGCCTCAGCGCCGCACGGCCGCGCCTCACATGGGCTATTATTGATGAGCTAATGCTCATTTATCCATGGAGGTCACAGCATGCACGGCGACTCCAAGTCCCTCGTCTCGGTCATCGTCCCCATCTACAACGTCGAGAAGTACCTCGACCAGTGCCTCAAGTCGATCGAGTCCCAGACGCACAAGAACCTCGAGATCCTGTGCATTAACGACGGCTCGACCGACGGCAGCCCCGACATCATCCGCGCCCACGCCGCGGCCGACCCGCGCGTCATCATGGTCGACAAGGCCAACGGCGGCTACGGCCAGGGCTGCAACATGGGCCTGCGCATGGCCAAGGGCGACTGGATCTCCATCATCGAGCCCGACGACTGGATCGATGCCGGCATGTACGCCGACATGCTCGCGTTCGCCGACTCCTTCGCCGAGACCCTCGACATCGTCAAGACCCCCTGGACCGACATCCGCTACTGGGACGACCCCGACCGCGAGGCGCCGTTCCCCTCCACCATGCAGGGCGAGATCAAGACCTCCACGCGCCCGATCACGGTGGGCGAGGAGCCCAAGCTCATCTCGCAGCACCCCTCCATCTGGTCGGCGATCTACCGCAAGGGCTTCCTCGACGAGAAGGGCATCCGCTTCCCCGAGTACCCGGGCGCCGGCTGGGCCGACAACCCCTTCCTCATCGAGACCATGTGCCAGGCCAAGGCCATCGTCTACCTCGACAAGCCTTACTACAACTACCGCTCCGACCTCGAGGGCTCGACGCTCAACCACAAGACGGTCGAGGCCATCGTGCGCCCGTTCGACCGCTGGGAGGATATGCTCGCCATCATCGAGCGCCTGGGGATCACCGATAAGCGCATCCTGCGCGCCCACTGCCAGCGAGGCATCAACTACAGCTTCGGCGCAATCCACGACGACGGCTGGGACAACCCGCACGTCCGCGAGCGCGTGACCAAGTGCTTCCACGAGATGGACCCCGAGCTCGTTCTCTCGATCGACGACATCGCGCCGCACCGCAAGAAGTTCTACTGCGACGTCATGGGCCTGCCCAAGCCCAAGATCAACTACCCTGCCTGGTGGGCCCACCTCGTCAAGATGACGGGCTCGACCCTTAAGAACGAGGGCCCGGCCAAGGTCTTGAAGCGCGTCGGCCGTGTCCTCAAGCCGACGGAGCCCACGCAGGCGTAAGACCGGGGCATGCAGCTTGCCAAAACGCGTCCACGAGCCCGCGCAAACCGGCGCTCGTGGACGTTTTGTAAGCAGCCCTCGTGACGTGCGGCGAGCAATGCCCCCATCGGGGCCAAAACGGCTCCGAGCGGATTGTCGGTCATTTCTCGGCGGTTTCGGGGTATCCTAGAAAAGTGGCGATTCCGCCGCAAGGTAACGCGTCCCACCCGGGCGCAGCATTTGGCCCCGCGGGGCTAAGAACGAAAGGCACGACATGGCACAGGGTACTGTTAAGTGGTTCAACCCGGACAAGGGCTACGGCTTCATCTCTCGTGAGGACGGCGACGACCTGTTCGTCCACTACTCCGAGATTCAGATGGACGGCTTCAAGACCCTGGACGAGGGCCAGGCTGTCCAGTTCGACATCACGACCGGCCAGAACGGCAAGCTCCAGGCTTCCAACGTCACCAAGCTCTAAGTCCTTAAACATATGAGCTGAGAGAGGACCCGCCATCGGTGGGTCCTCTTTTTGTGTCGAACCAAGGGTCTCGGGCCCCGCGCCGCCGGTCTATACTCGACTGGCAACCTACCTGAGGAGAACAGCGTGACAGACCAGACCTGCGCGATCGACGTCCCCGCCTACGCCCTGCGCGTCGTCGACGTGCTCGAGGACGCGGGATACGAGGCGTGGGTCGTCGGCGGCTTCGTCCGCGACGCGCTTCTCGGCGGCTCTGGCCACGACGTGGACGTCACGACCTCCGCCCCGTGGCAAAAGACCGCCCGCGCTCTGCGCGCCGCCGGCATCGAGGTGCACGAGACGGGCACCCAGCACGGCACCGTGACCGCCGTCGTGGACGGCCTGCCCGTCGAGACGACCACCTACCGCGTCGAGGGCGCCTACTCCGACATGCGCCACCCAGACGAGGTCCGATTCGTCGAGGACGTGCGCGAGGACCTCGCCCGCCGCGACTTCACCGTGAACGCGATGGCCTACCACCCGCGCCGCGGGCTTCTTGACCCTTACGGCGGGCAAGAAGACCTCCTTCGCGGCGTGATTCGCGCGGTGGGGGAGCCTCGCCGCCGCTTCGAGGAGGACGCCCTGCGCGTCCTGCGCGCCGTGCGCTTCGCTTGCCGCCTCGGCTTTGCGATCGACCCCGCCACGCAGGAGGCGCTCGCAGGCTGCGCGCCGGAGCTCGGGGGCATCGCGAGTGAGCGCGTGGGGCAGGAGATGGACGGCATCCTCGCCTCCGGGCGCGTCGCCTGGGCGCTTCGCCACGAGTTCGACGTCATGAGCTCGGCCATCCCCGAGCTCGCCCCCATGCGCGGCTTCGACCAAAAGAGCCCCTACCACGCCTACGACGTGCTCGAGCACACCGCGCGCGTCTGCGCAGGCGTGGAGGAGTTCACGGGCGGCATGGCGTCGCGTGCGCTCAGGTGGGCGGCCCTTCTTCACGACGTCGCCAAGCCCGCCTCGTGGAGCGTTGACGAGAGCGGCCGCGGGCATTTCTTCGGCCATCCCGAGGAGGGCGCGCGCGTCGCCGGCGTGGTCATGGGGCGGCTTGCCGTCGACCGCGCGACGGTCCGCGAGGCCCAGGCCATAGTGCGCCTCCACGACCTTCCCATCCACCCGACCGTCCGCTCGATCCGCCGTATGCTGGCCAAGCTTGAGGAGAAGTGCCCCGGGCGGGGTGAAGCCCTCGCGCACGCCCTCATCGACCTCAAGCGAGCGGACGCGGTGGGCAAGGCACCCGACTGCATGGGCTACGCGGTGGAGCTCGACGCCATGAGCCGCGTCCTGAGGGCGGAGATCGCACGGGGGAGCGTCTGCACCATCGGCGACCTCAAGGTGGGTGGAGCCGACGTCATGCGTGAGCGCGGCATCGAGCCGGGGCCCGGCGTGGGGATGGTCCTGCGCGGGCTCCTGGCCGCCGTGATCGGCGACGAGCTCCCCAACGAGCGGGAGGCGCTCCTCGAGGAGCTGCGCTACTAGCACCTGCGTTTTCAGCCTGTCTGATTTGGCAGCGTTTTTTGCCTGGCTGGATGGGAGAGGCCCGCCATTTCAGCCTGTCTGATTTGGCGAGAAGGACACTCGCCACCTCAGACAGGCTGCTCTGGCGGGCGGAGCGCTAGCCACCTCAGACAGGCTGGACTGGTTGGGCTGGACTGGTTGGGCTGGGCAACTATTTTGGGTGTCCGAAAACTTTTTTCAAAAAAGTGCTTGCAAAGCCGGCAAGGCTCCCGTATAGTAATTTCTCGCGCGAAGGAGCGCAACGAAGAAGCAAATTGGGACTTCGTCTAGTGGTAGGACAGCGGATTCTGGTTCCGTCAACGGGAGTTCGACTCTCTCAGTCCCAGCCATTTGCTACTTCAACTCATATGGCCCGTTCGTCTAGCGGTTCAGGACGCCGCCCTCTCAAGGCGGAGATCACCAGTTCGAATCTGGTACGGGCTACCATGAGTTTCTCGGGGCGACCCTCTAAAGCCCCTTTATATATGGCCCGTTCGTCTAGCGGTTCAGGACGCCGCCCTCTCAAGGCGGAGATCACCAGTTCGAATCTGGTACGGGCTACCAAAAGAACACCGACGAGCTTTCGAGCTCGCCGGTTTTTTCTTGCCTTGAAGCGCCGCGACCGCTCACGCCCCGCCGCCCCGCGCCCCAAACACCTTCAATGAACTAAACATCACGTGTTTGATTCCTCCCTGTTTCGCGCGCATGCCTAGTTCATAACATGTTTCAACAAGTTGTCACTCGCGTTTTTTCTTCGTCTCGCATGCCCGTCCGCGGCACTTGTTGCCTAAATGTCCGCTTAAGGTCTAGGCATCGATTCGAGAGGGGACCAAACGCATGGCAAACATGATCGAGATCAAGGACCTGAACAAGTATTTCGGCGACGTCCACGTCCTCAAGGACATCAACCTTTCCGTCGCCGCCGGCGAGAAGCTCGTCGTCATCGGCCCCTCCGGGTCGGGCAAGTCGACGCTCATCCGCTGCATCGACTACCTCGAGGAGCCCACAAGCGGCACTGTGACCATCGACGGCATCGAGGTGACGAAGAAGAACCACCTCGAGATGGCCCGCAAGTACTCCTCGATGGTCTTCCAGCAGTTCAACCTCTACCCGAACATGACGGTCCTCGGCAACCTCACCCTGGCCCCCATCAAGCTCCAGAAGAAGTCCAAGGAGGAAGCCACCCAGATTGCCATGGCGGCCTTGAAGCGCGTCGGCATGGCCCACAAGGCCGGCGAGTACCCCCAGAACCTCTCGGGCGGCCAGCAGCAGCGCGTCGCCATCGCCCGCGCCCTGTGCACCAAGCAGCCGATCATCCTCTTTGACGAGCCCACCTCCGCGCTCGACCCCGAGATGGTCCAGGAGGTCCTCGACGTCATGATCGAGCTCGCGCAGGAGAACATCACGATGATCTGCGTCACCCATGAGATGGGCTTCGCGCGCCAGGTCGCCGACCGCGTCGTCTTCATGGAGGACGGCCGCATCCTCGAGACGGGCACCCCCGAGCACTTCTTTGAGAACCCCGAGAACCCGCGCTGTCGCGAGTTCCTCTCAAAGATCCTGCACTAGGCGCTGCGCCGCGCGCTTCTTGCCCACGGCAAACCCAGGCACCACCGCCGGCGCCCGCCGGCGTCCGCATTCGCGTATCAATCCTTAAGGGAAGGGATTCATCATGGCCAACATGTCTCGCCGCTCGTTCCTCCAGCTCTTCGGCGCCTCCGCTGCGGCGGTCGTCGGCCTCGGCCTCGTCGGCTGCGGCGGCTCCTCGGACTCCGGCTCCTCCGACTCCAAGCTCGAGGCCGTCAAGAAGAACGGCAAGCTCAAAGCCGGCGTAAAGAAGGACGTCCCGGGTTACGGCTACCTCGACCCGGCCACCAACAAGTACGAGGGCCTCGAGATCGACCTGTGCTACCAGATCGCCGCGAAGATCTTCGACGTCTCCTATGACGACGCCAAGTCCAAGGACCTCGTCGAGTTCACCGACGTCACGCCCAAGACCCGCGGCCCGCTCATCGACAACGACCAGCTCGACATCGTCTGCGCCACCTACACCATCACCGACGAGCGCAAGCAGTCCTGGGACTTCTCGACCCCGTACCGCACCGACTACATTGGCCTTCTTATCAAGAAGGGCGCCATCAGCGACCTCGCCGGCCTCGACGGCAAGATCATCGGCGTCTCGCAGGGCTCCACGACCAAGGACAACATCACCAAGATGCTGACCGAGCAGAACGTCTCGGCCACCCCGCAGTTCCAGGAGTTCCCCGACTACCCGTCCATCAAGAGCGCGCTCGACTCCGGCAACATCGACGTCTTCTCCGTCGACCGCTCCATCCTCGGCGGCTACATCGACGACTCCACCGAGCTGCTCTGCCCGGACGTCAAGTTCGGCAAGCAGGAGTACGGCGTCTCCACCAAGAAGGACTCCGACCTCTCCAAGACCGTCGACGACGTCGTCAACGAGTGCCTGGGCAACGGCTGGCTCGACGAGGAGATAAAGACCTGGAACCTGCTCTAGGCCGCGTCCGGGGCGCCTGCGCCCCGAAGGTACTTCTTGCCATGGCACGGGACGGCGGGCGTGACGCTGCGCCGCCCGCGCCGGGCAGACGATTCACACGCGGCGCCGCGCGCCCTCGCAGCCGCGGCGCCGCGCTTCTTTGCAAAGGATAAGGAGGGAACACATGCTGGACGGACTCCTCGACCCCCTGCGCTGGGAGAGGACCCTCTCGAACATGGGGCCCTTTTGGGAAGGCTGGGCCTTCACCCTTAAGGTCGTCCTCGCCGGACTCGCGCTGTCGCTCGCGCTCGGCACGCTGCTCGGCGTCTTCTCCACGACGCGCTCCAAGGTCCTGAGGGCCATCAGCCGCGTCTACGTCGAGTTCTACCAGAACACGCCGCTGCCCGTGCAGGTCTTCTTTATGTACACCGCGGGCCCCCAGGTCCTGCAGGCGATCACCGGCGCCGCGAGCCCGGTCCGCATCGCGCCCTTCGCGCTCGGCGTCCTCGGCGTGGGCCTCTACCACGCGGCCTACGTCAGCGAGGTCATCCGCACCGGCATCGAGTCCGTGCCCAAGGGCCAGATGGAGGCCGCGCTCTCGCAGGGCTTCACGCGCGTCCAGGGCTACATCTACGTCATCCTGCCCCAGACGTTCAAGGTTATCCTGCCCCCGCTGTGCAACCAGGCCCTAAACCTCGTCAAGAACACCTCGGTGCTCGCCCTCATCGCCGGCGGCGACCTCATGTACAACGCCGACAACTACGTGAGCACCTACGGCTACCTGCAGGGCTACATCATGTGCTGCCTGCTGTACTTCATCATCTGCTTCCCGCTCGCGCTCCTCGTCCAGTACCTCGAGCGCCGCAGCAAGCGCCGCCCGCGCGCCAAGGACATCCCCGGCGCGGCAGACGTTGCCGCCGAGCCCGCGAAGGAGGTGTAGCCGATGGAGATCTTCAACGCAACCAACCTCGGCTTCATCATGATGGGCTTCGGCAAGACCATCGAGATCTCTTTGCTCGCCATCGTGTTCTCGATCCTTGTGGGCACCGTGCTCGCCATGGCAAAGCAGTACTGCACGGGCAAGCTCAAGTTCGTCAGCGTCATCGTGAGCGCCTACATCGAGCTCTTCCGCTGCACGCCGAACCTTTTGTGGATCCTCTTCATCTACTTCACGGTGAAGGGCAACGACGTCGCGATCTCGGTCCTCGCCTTCACGATCTTCACCTCGGCCGTCATGGCCGAGATCATCCGCGGCGGCTTCAACTCGATTCCCAAGAGCCAGTTCGAGGCGCTGCAGTCCCAGGGCTTCGGCTTCTTTGCCGGCATGCGCCTGGTCATCCTGCCGCAGACCTTCCGCACCATCGTGCCCGCGCTCTTCTCGCAGTGCACGACCGTGATCAAGGACTCGTCCTACCTCGCCGGTATCAACGTCGCCGAGTTCATGTACTGCACGAAGGTCATCATGGCCACGACGTCCAACCTGGGCCAGGTCCTTCTTTTGTACGGCTTCGTTTTTCTGCTGTACTTCGCGCTCAACTTCGGAATCTCGCTACTTGTCCGAATCTACCAGCGCCGCATTGCCGCCGCGTAGTATTGTTTTGGCGGGCGAGGGGATGAAGCCCTTCGCCCGCCTTCGTTTATTAGCCGCACTTCGGCCACAAGGAGGTCCGCTATGTCCATCGACTTCGACGCCGTCTCCCCGGATGTGGAGGCGTACCCCGTCGTCATCACCATCGCCCGCGACTTCGGAGCCGAGGGCCACGAGATCGGAAAGATGCTCTCGCTCGAGCTCGGCATCCCGTTCTACGATAACGAGCTGCTGGTCCGCGCCTCCGAGCGCGCCGGTTCCAGCGTGAGCGACGCCGCCGCCTACGACGAGCAGGTCGCGGCCGAGCTCTTCGCCTTCCTGCCCGACCGCATGGACGCCCGCTCGAGCGCCGACAAGCTCTTTTCCCACGTGGTCGAGGTGGTCCACGAGCTCGGCTGCCAGAGCTGCATCATCGAGGGGCGCCTGGCCGACTACATCCTTCGCGACAACCCGAACCGCATCGCCGTGCTCGTCACCGCGCCCTTCGACGCCCGCGTCGAGATCGTGCGCGCCAAGCGCGGCTGGGACACAAAGAAGGCCAAGAAGCTCGTGAAGAAGATGCAGCGCGGCCGCGAGGCCTTCTACGAGCGCTACTCCAAGGGCAAGTGCGGCCTGCACGACAACAAGGACCTCGTCGTCAACCGTGCGCGCTTCGGGCGCCAGGGCTGCGTGGACATCATCGCCGCGGCGTACCGCACGAAGGTCGCCGCCGTCGAGGCCGCCGCAGCCGCCGCCGACGCGGGGCCCGGCTCCGCCGACCAGAAGACAGAGGGGTAGGCGATGGCGGGAAAGCCCCAGACCTTGGCGACGACCTCGGCCTTCGAGGTCCTCGGGCCCATTATGGTCGGCCCTTCTTCCTCCCACACGGCAGGCGCCCTGAGATGCGCCCAGGTGGCGTCCTCGCTCGTCGAGGGACGCCTGGCCCGCGTGACTTTCACGCTGTGGAACAGCTTCGCGCATACCTACCGCGGCCACGGCACCGACCGCGCGCTCGTGGCCGGCGCGCTCGGCCTGGCCACCGACGATGAGCGCATCCGCGACGCCTTCGAGCTCGCGCGCGAGGAGGGCCTCGAGTACAGCTTCGTGGTCGCCGGCGACGACGCCACCATGCACCCGAACACCGTCGACATCCACATGGAGAGCGACTCGGGCGCCGTCGCCACCGTGCGCGGCGAGAGCCTCGGCGGCGGAAAGGTGCGCATCAGCCGCATCAACGGCGTCGGCGTGAGCGTGACAGGGCGCTTCTCGACGCTGTTCGTCTCGCACCGCGACGTGCCGGGCGTGCTCGCCGCGCTCACGAACCTGCTCGCCTACGCGCACGTGAACATCGCCTTCTGCCGCACGTACCGCACCGAGAAGGGCGGCCAGGCCTACTCCGTCTTCGAGACGGACGGGGAGCCCGCCGAGGATGTGCTCGCGATGGCTCGCGGGCTCGAGAACGTGGACTACGCGACGTTCATCTCGCTTTCGGGCGCGGGCGCGGTCGTGGGGCCCGGCGTGAGCGCCGAGGAGCTCTTCGACGACGGCGAGCAGCTGCTCGACGCCTGCGCCGAGCTAAGACTTTCCATCGGCGGCGTCATGCGCGCCCGCGAGCAGATGCTCATCGGGGCCGAGCGCGCCGAGGCCGAGATGCGCCGCGTGGTCGAGGCCATGCGCCTGGAGACCTCGGCCCCCATCGAGCGCCCGCAGCGCTCGCTCGGCGGCTTCATCGGGGGAGAGGCGAAGGGCGTGGCCGACGCAGCGGAGCGCCTCGCCCCCTCGCTCATGGGGCCGGTGCAGACCGACGCCGTGGCGCGTGCGATGGCCGTGCTCGAGCGCTCGGCCGCCATGGGCGTGATCGTGGCGGCGCCGACGGCGGGCTCGGCCGGCGTGGTGCCCGGCTGCGTGCTCGCGCTCGCCGACCACCTGGGGGCCTCCGAGGACGACGTCGAGGACGCGCTCTTCTGCGCGGCGGCCATCGGGCTGAACATCCAGACCGGCGCGTGCGTGGCGGGCGCCGAGGGCGGCTGCCAGGCCGAGGTGGGCAGCGCCGCCGCCATGGCCGCCGCCGCGTGCGCCCAGCTCATGGGCGGCACGCCCGAGCAGGCCCTCACCGCGGCGTCGCTCGCCATATCGAACCTGCTGGGGCTCGTGTGCGACCCCGTGGGCGGGCTCGTTGAGGTGCCCTGCCAGGCCAGAAACGCCATCGGCGTGGCGGCGGCCTTCTCGTCGGCGCAGCTTGCGCTGTCGGGCGTCGCGAGCCTGGTGCCGTTCGACCAGGTCGTGCACGCCATGAGCGAGGTCGGCCACGCGCTGCCCGCAAGCCTTCGCGAGACCGCGCGCGGAGGCCTTGCGGCGACGCCGGCGGCCTGCGCCGCCTGCGGGGCCTGCGGGTAGGGGTGCGCCGCGGGCGCCGGCCGGCGTGGGCCGCGCCCTTCTTGCCACCAAAAAACTGCGCACATAGTTTGTCTAGCAAAAAACGCCGGGGTGCCCACCTCGGCGTTTCTTGTTTGTGGAGAGAAGAAAAGAGACTATGTGCGCAGTTTTGCGGGCCCGGCGGGCGGGTCCTGCGGGCGGGTCCTGCGGGCGGGTCCTGCGGGCGGCGGGCAACCGGCGCTGCCTACCAGATGCCAAGAAGCCCCTCGAGGTTCTCGGTGAAGCGGCGCCGGTCGCGGTCGGTGAAGGCGGCGGGGCCGCGGGTGCGGCCGCCGGCTCGCCGGACCTTCTTTTCCTCGGCGCGGATAAAGAGGTCGGAGTCGATCGTGGCCTCGGAGTAGACGCGCCCGCGCACGCCGATCGCGCAGGCGCCGCGGCCCAGCACCATCGCGGCCAGGCCGATGTCCTGCGTGACCACGACGTCGCCGGGCTCGAGCGCCTCGACGATGGCGAAGTCGGCGGAGTCCGCGCCGCAGGACACCGCGAGGGTGTCGACCCAGAAGCCGCGCTTGGCGTGCGCGGCGTCGCGCGGGTCGCCCGCGCGCACGTGCCGCTCGAGGTTCTGCGTCGTGTTTCCCGCGATGACCACGGGCACGCCGGCGCGGCGGGCGACGGCCAGGGCCTCGCCGGTGACGGGGCAGGCGTCCGCGTCGATGAAGAGCGTCGTCATCGCCGTGCCCTACAGGCAGCTCTCGTAGATCTTGCGGCAGTCGTCCATGGTGAGGCGACGGATCTCGCCGAACTCGGCGCCCTTGTTCTGCTCGAGCGTGGAAAGAAGGGCGGGGATGTCCGCGGCCGTCACGCCGAGCTCGCCGAGCGTGCGCGGCATGCCGAGCGAGCAGAAGAAGGCCTGGATCTCGTCGATGATTGCCAGGACGGCGTCCTCCTCGGCCTCCTCGGGCGTGCCGTCGATGCAGTCCTCCACGACGTCGACGGGCTCGATGTCGAAGACGAGGCGCCCGAAGGTGAGCCAGCGCTCCGGGCGGGCGCGCCACACGTAGCGCATCCACGCGGGCATGACCACGGCGAGGCCGGCGCCGTGGGCGATTGAGGGGTCGTGGGCGGAGAGCTCGTGCTCGAGCGCGTGGCTCTCCCAGCCGCCGGCGCGGCCGTCCGGCTTGGCGTTGCGGCCGAGGCCGCAGAGGTCGTTGTGCGCCTGGGTGCCGGCCCACATGATGCTCGCGCGGGCGTCGTAGTCCTCGGGGTTCTCGAGCGCGGCGGGCGCGCACTCGATGAGGCTGCGGATGATGCCGCAGGCGATCTGGTCGGTCACGGGGACGGGGCCCGTCGCGCCGAAGAAGCGCTCCATGATGTGGGCGCACATGTCGGTCACGCCGGCCGCGGTCTGGTAGGCGGGCAGCGTGAAGGTGAGCTCGGGGTCCATGACGGCGAGCTCGGGGCGATGGGCCTCGCTCGAGAAGCCGCGCTTGAGCCCGAGCTCGTCGTTGGAGATGACGCAGCTCGCTGAGGCCTCGGAGCCGGCGGCGGGGATGGTGAGGACGCAGGCGACGGGGAGCTTGCGGGAGGCGTCGAGCGCGGCCTTCTTTGCAAAGAGGTCCCACACGTCGCCGTCGATCGAGACGCCGGCGGCGATGGCCTTGGCCGTGTCGATGACCGAGCCGCCGCCGACGGCGAGCACCACGTCGGCCTCGCCAGCGCGGGCCGCCGCGACGCCGTCGCGCACGAGGCCGACCTCGGGGTTCGGGCGCACGCCGCCGAGCTGCGCGTGGCGGACGCCGGCGCGGTCGAGCGAGGTGAGCACGCGGTCGAGCGTGCCCGTGCGGACGACGGAGCCCTTGCCGTAGACGACGAGCGCGCAGGCGTGGCCGAGGGCGGCGAGCTCGTCTCCGACCTCGTCGACGGAGCCGCGGCCGAACACGAACTTGGTGGGCACGTGATAGGTGAAATCGTTCATGGGATGCCTTTCCGCTGGGGTACACGACCGCGATTGTACCGCCGCGGGGCCGTTGACGTGCGCGCCCTTCTTTTCGCGTTAAGAAACCCTGACGTCTGGGCGGGGGCCTTCCTTCCTTGCTAAGAAGTGCTGACGTCTGGGCTTCGCCCTTCTTGCCGCGTTAAGAAACGCCGACGTGTGGGCGGCCTCGCTAAGAAAAGGGCACCTCTGGGCGAGGAGGTTGCCCAGAGGTGCCGGATTCTTAGCGTGGACGATGCTTTGCCGGGGCGCGGCGCCCAGACGTCGGCGATTTTTAGCGCGAGTGGCGTTCTGCCGGGGCGCGGCGCCCAGACGTTGGGTTTTCTTAGCGCTGCGTGCGCCCGGCGGCGCCTACTCCGCGCGCAGGGAGTCCACGAGGTTCATCGCGTGAGACTTTCTCAGCGCATAGACGGTGCTCGCGGCGAGGACGGCCACGACGAGGGCGACGGAGAGCGCGATGTGGCCCCACGGCAGCGCGACGCCGAAGCCCTCGAACGAGAGGCTCATCATCCGGTAGAACCCGTAGTCGACAAGAAGGGCGAGCGCAAGGCCGTAGGCGAGGCCGCGAACCGCGTGGTCGGCGCACTCGAGCGCGATCATGCGGCGAAACCCGCTCTGCCCCAAGCCGACGCTGCGAAGGACCGCGAACTCGCGGGTGCGCAGGGCAAGGCCGCTCGAGATCGTGTTGAAGACGTTGGCCACGGCGATGAGCGCACAGATGACGGTGAAGCAGTAGAGGAAGACCTGCGCGGTGTAGGCAACGGCGTTGTTGTTGCGCAGCTGCTCGCCGATGGACACGATGTAGCTGGCGTCGAGGCCCGCCGAGCCCACGGCCTCGATGAGCTTGTCCTCGTCGACGTTCTTGCCGCCGGTCCCGACGCAGAGCGAGGTCATCGAGTGCGCGTTCATTATCCCCGCCGCCTCGGCGGTCGAGGCGGAGACGATGAGCGTGGGGCAGTTGGCCGCCAGCTGCTTGAGGCTCAAGGGGAAGTCGTCGCCCACGTCCTCGGTCAGCGCGGCGATGCGCAGGCGCTCGGTTCGGGTCGAGTCATCCCCGAGCGGCTTTGTCTGCACGTTGCCCTCGGCATCCCTGTAGTAGACGCCGTAGACCGGCTTGTTCTCGTCGTCCACGTCGTAGGCGTCGATCCACAAGGAGTCGTCAGTGGCTACGGGGAGGATGAGCTCGGCGTCGGTGCCCGAGGCCGCCTCCACCAGGGGCCTGAGCGTGACGTACTTGGCGCCGCCCGAGATGTCGAACCGGTTGATGACGATGCAGGTCGCCGCGCCCGGGGCGGCGTCGGCCCCCGTGAGCCCCACGTGCTCGCAGAGCGCGGCCCATGTGGTGTCGTCGACCACGTCAACGGGCGCCTGGCTGCGGCCCTTGGAGTCCGGCTGGGTCTGTTCGTCGACCTCGTCTGCGCAATCAGGGTTCATGACCCCGTCCGCGAGCTTGACCAGCGTCGTGTTCTGCGAGAGCACAGCCGCGGAATCGACGCCCTCGACGCCCTTGAGCTTCTCGGCGGCCTTCTGGGCGAGCCCGAGCACGCCCGTATTGTCGCCTTCAAAGCCCTTCTTGTCCTTGAAGACGTACATCATATAGTCGGTGCTCGCGGAGTAGTCGAGGTGCGACGTCGCCTGGTTGAGATACGTGCCCAGGATGCCCGCCGTCACGAGGAGCACGACCGAGATGGCCAGCGACGCCACGGCCACGCGCGCCTTGCCGCCGCTCGCCACGCGGGTGCGCCGGGCGAGGAAGCCGGGTATGCCCGCGACGCGCGCGGCGATGCCGCGGGGCTTCTTTCCGTCGGCCGTGAAGTCGTCCATGGGCTCGCTGCGGCGGCCGAACTCGCGGAGCAGGCGGCGGCTCGGCTTGACGTCGCCCGTCTGGCGGATCGCGTCGACCGCGCTCACGCTGCCGGCGCGCTTGGCGGGCGCCCAGGCGCTGATGAGCAGGGTGACCACCGAGAGCGCGACCACGACGGCGAGCGCGCGGGCGTCGACGCTCACGGGCACGGCAGTCTTGCTGCCGACGAGCACGGCCCAGCCGTCGCCCGTGGCGGCGAAGGCGGCGTAGGTGCCCGCGAGACCGATGAGGACGCCGAGCGGGATGCCGATGAGCCCCAGGATGCCCGCCTCGATGAAGACGGTGCGCCTGAGCTGCCGCTTTGACGCGCCGAGCGAGGATAAAAGCCCGAACTGCCGCGTGCGCTCCGAGATCGAGATCGCGAAGGCGTTGGAGATGAGCGAGACCGCAGCCACGATGATGACGCCGGAGAGGATGCCGATGAAGCCGATGACCGTCGTCCGGATCGTGCGGTCGTCGATGATTCCCTCGAGGTTGAGGAGCGCGCTGTTGAACGAGGGGTAGGCCGCCGAGGTGTCCTTGCGCGTGAGGCCGACGACGGAGATGGCCAGGTCCTCGAGGTCGTTCTTGTTGCCTATGCCTGTGGTGGCCGCCCAGGCGCAGGCGACGGCGGGCACGCCGTCCGCCTCGGGCTCGGCGTCGCTCACGTAGGCGGTGGCATAGCCGTAGTAGGAGCTGCTTTCCGCGAAGCCCACGACGGTGAACTCGCGCGGGGCGGCGACGCCGTCTATGGTCTCGAGGGGGACGCGGTCGGTTCCCGAGTACTCGAACTGCATCGCGTTCAGGCCGGTCAGGGCCACGGCGCCCTCAGACGCCTGCGCACGGCGCCTGCCGAGACAGAGGCGCACCGTGCTGCCGAGCTCCACGGGCCCGTCCGAGACGGCGCCCGAGGCCACGCCGGCGTACCTGGAGTCCCCCTCCGCGAGCGTCTCGCCCTGGTAGAAGGAGGGAAGCACGATCTCTCCCGGAGCCGAGGGCGCCCGACCGCTTTCGAGTTCAGGGGCCTTCTTCACGACGTACTGGCCGTCGCCCTTGGCGTGGGCGCCGGCGGAGGTGTTCTCCGCAGGCATCGTCTGGACGTTGAGGACGGTGCCGAGGACGTTGGCGTTCTCCTCGCTCAGCGCGCAGGCGCCGAGGTCGCGCGCCGTGGCGAGGCGGTCGAGGTGTCCGTCGAGGCCGCCCTCGATGGTGCCGAGCTGCTCGTCGGTGAGGCCCGGGTACTCGATCTGCCAGACGCCGCGCTCGGCCGAGACCTGGCCGCGCAGGGCCGCGGCGAGGCTCGTCATGCTCGTGAACACGGCGGCAAGAAGCCCTGTCGCGAGCGCGATCCCGATGATGGTCACGACGGTGCGGGCGCGGTTCTTCGCGAGCGTGCGCAGCGTGAAGGAGGCGAGGACGCCGCGGCGCGGGGCTGCGGCGGCATGGGCGCCGGGCGCCCTTCTTTCCAGGTTCTTCTGTGCCATGGCGCTACCTCGTCCTCACGTCGGAGGCCACGCGGCCGTCCTCGATGGTCACGACGCGGTCTGCGGAAAGCGCGATGTCCTCGTCGTGCGTGATCACGATGAGGGTCTGCCCGAGCTGTGCGTTGGACTTGCGAAGAAGGGTCATGATCTCGGCGGAGTTCTTTGTGTCGAGGTTGCCCGTGGGCTCGTCGGCGAGCACGATCGCGGGCGAGTTCATGAGGGCGCGGCCCACGGCGACGCGCTGCTGCTGGCCGCCGGAGAGCTGGTTGGGCAGGTGGTGCTCGCGGCCTTCGAGGCCGAGGACGTGCAGCATGTTCTCGAGGCGCTTCTGGTTCACGGGGCGGCCGTCGAGAAGCACCGGCAACGTCATGTTTTCCACGACGTCGAGGACGGGCACGAGGTTGTAGAACTGATAGACGAGGCCGACCTCGCGGCGCCGGAAGACGGCGAGCTGCTCGTCGCTTCGGGCAAAGACGTCCTGGCCGTTGAGGTAGACGCTGCCCGAGGTGGGCCGGTCGACGCCGCCGATCATGTGCAGCATCGTCGACTTGCCCGAGCCCGAGCTGCCGACGATGGCCACGAACTCGCCTGCCTCGACGGTGAGGCTCACGTCGTCGAGGGCGCGCACGGCGGTGTCGCCTGAGCCGTAGACCTTGGTCAGGTGGTCGAGCCTGAGGATTTCCATGGTGGTCCCTTCTTCGTTGTTCTGCTTGCGATTCTAAGTGTGAAGAAGCGACCTTCGGCCCTCGTGACGCGCGGGTGACTAATGCGTAAGGCGGGCGGCGCCTGCCAGACAGGCAAAAAACGCTGCCAAATCAGACAGGCTGAAAAAGCTGCGATTTCAGCCTGTCTGATTTGGCAGTCATTTTTGCCTTGCTGGATGGGGACCCTAGACGATGGTCTTGAAGAAGGCGAAGTCGAAGCGCGCGCCGGCGCCGGGTACGTTTCCGGCGCGGAGGCTGCCGCCCTGGGCGGAGACGAGGCCCTGCGCGAGCGCGAGCCCGATGCCGACGCCGCCCGTGGGCGCGGCGTCGCCCGGTCCGCGGTAGAAGCGCTCGAAGATGTGGGGGAGGTCGGCCTCGGCGATGCCCGGGCCCGTGTCGTCGACGCGGACGCGGAACGCCAGGGCGTCCTCCCACGCGCTCAGGGTCACGACGCCTCCCGCCGGCGTGTGCTCCATGCAGTTCTTGAGCACGTTGCCGAGCGCCTCGGCGGTCCACGCGAGGTCGCCCGTGAAGCCCGCGCCTGCCTGGATATCGGTCTTAAGGCGTACGTCGGCGAGGTCGAACGAGAGCGCGAGCGGCTCGAAGGCCCTGACCGCGAGCCTGTCCGCGCCCACGCGCTCCCGCGCGAAGCTCACGACGCCAGCGTCGAGCCGCGCGAGCTTGAGCAGGCCTGCGACGAGCCATTGGACGCGCTCCTCGAGCGACTCCATGGAGCGCAGGCGCGCGACCTCGCCCTCCAGGCCCTCCGTCTCCGAAAGCCTCCTGCGCACGAGGACGGTCATGAGGGAAAGCGACGTCATGGGCGTCTTGAGCTGGTGCGAAATGTCGGCCATCGCCTCGGCGAGCGTGCGCTTCTCGCGCTCGAGCTCCTCGGCGTTCAGGGTGAGCCGCGAGCACATCTTGTCGAGCTCGGAGGCGAGTATCGCGAGCTCGCCCTCGCTCATCGCGTCGAAGCGCACGTCGCGCCGCCCGTCGAGCGCGCCTCCGACCTTGCAGGCGAGCTCAGCCAGCGCAGCGTGCCTGCGCGCGGTGGCCCACAGCCACGCGCCCATGGCGACGCCCCCGCCCAAAAGCGCGCAGACGGCCGCCGCTGAGCCCCCGAACTCCCACGCGCCGACGGCGCCCGCGACGATCGCCGCGCAGCCGAGGCCCGCGGCGACGCGCACGTCCTTATTGCGAAGAAGCCCTGACATCCCCACGTCGCCCGCCGCCTAGCCGACGGCCCGGTAGCCCATGCCGCGCACCGTGGTGATGAGCGCGGGCGCGCACGGGTCGTCCTCGAGCTTGTCGCGGAGGCGCTTGATGTAGACGGACAGCGTGTTCTCCTCGATGTAGGCGCCGGCGTCGTCCCACAGCGCCTCGCGCATCATGTCGCGCGTGACCACGCGGCCTTTGTTCTTTGCAAAGAGGAGCAGCAGCCGGTACTCGAGGGCGGACAGCACGACCTCGCGGCCGCCCTTCTTCACGTGGGCGCGGTCGGGGTCGATGACCACGTCGCCGAGCATGAGGCGGGCGACCTTGGGCTGCGAGCGCCGGATGGCGGCGGCCACGCGCGCGAGCAGCTCGCGCGGGCGGAAGGGCTTGGCGACGTAGTCGTCGGCGCCCATCGAAAGCCCGGTCACGGTGTTGAGCTCGTCGCCCGAGGCGGTGAGGAAGATCACGGGGACCTGCGGGGTGGCAGCCTTGATGGCCGCGCAGACCGCGAATCCGTTGCCCTGGGCGAGCGTCACGTCGACGAGCGCGAGAGCGTAGCCGGCGTGCGGCGCGCACGCGAGCGCGACGGCGCCGTCCTGGGTGGGGGAGTCGTCCACCTCGTAGCCCTCGGAGGCCAAAAGCTCCGAGAGCGCCTCGACTATGAGCTTGTCGTCCTCGACGAGCAGGATGCGTGCCATGGGTCTCCTTCCGCTTCCTCAAAGTATAGAAAGAAGGGCGCGGGGCGTGCGTGACCATTCGGTCACCTGCGGGCGAGGCCGCCGCCGTCGCACTTCTTGCCAACTGCGATTCAAGACGAATGCCGGCGAACGGATGGGAAATCTCGCCCAGCGGAGACCTTTTATGTTTCGAGCGTGTTAGCGCAGGTTTCGAAAATGTTAGCCAGCGTTTCAAGCGTGTTAGATGACGAGGTTTGTGCGTTGCTCGTGGATTAACCGGGTCCACTATGGGCTGCGTCCACAGGAGGCGCCTCGGCGCCCAAGAGACGGGATTTCGATCAAACATGTTCACCGCGGAGCTATCCATTATCGCGATCGTCATTTAGCGCGGGTTGGTTAGGAGCCGACCCGAAAGATAGTGGGCGGCTTTGCAATAAGCGATGTGTGGGGCCGCTTGGTATATGCCAGGCGGCCTTTTTGATTCAAAATCCCAAACAGGAAGGAAAGTAAGGAATGAACGGAATCGTACTGATGCTCGTCGCCGCGGCCGTGCTGGTCTGCGGTTACCTGTTCTACGGCAGGTGGCTCGCCAACAAGTGGGGCGTCGACGTCGAGGCCCTCACCCCCGCCCGCCGCATGGAGGATGGCAAGAACTTCACCCCCGCCTCCGCCTTCACCGTGTTCTCCCACCAGTTCTCCTCGATCTGCGGCGCCGGCCCTGTGACGGGCACCATCGTGGCCATGGCCTTCGGCTGGGTCCCCGTCGTGCTGTGGGTCCTCGTCGGCGGCATCTTCTTCGGCGCCGTTCACGACTTCGGCGCCCTCTACGCTTCGATGAAGAACAACGGCAAGTCGCTTGCCCAGCTCATCGAGAAGTACATCGGCAAGACCGGCCGTCGCCTGTTCCTGCTCTTCTCCTGGCTGTTCTGCATCATCGTCATCGCCGCCTTCACCTCTATGGTCTGCGGCACCTTCAAGTTCACCGCCGCCGCTGACGGCACCGTCGACTTCGCCAAGTCCTACGCCGCCGGCTGCGCCGGCACCATCTCGGTGCTCTTCACCTTCGTCGCCATCGCCTTCGGCTGGGCCCAGCGCAAGTTCAACCTCTCCGGCGCCACCGAGTTCGGCGTGGCCGTGGTCTCCATCGTGCTGATGTTCGCCGTCGGCATGCAGTTCCCGCTCTACCTCAACCTCAACCAGTGGATCGCCGTCGTCATGGTGTACCTGGTCTTCGCCGGCGCCATGCCGATCCAGACCCTGAAGCAGCCGCGCGACTACCTCACCACCATCATGATGGTCACCATGATCGTCTGCGCCGTCCTCGGCATCTTTGTCCTGGGCTTCCAGGGCAAGGCCACCATCACCGCCCCGGCCTTCACCGGCTTCTCCACCAAGAGCGGCATAATGTTCCCGGTGCTCTTCGTCTCCGTCGCCTGCGGCGCCCTGTCCGGCTTCCACTCCCTCGTGTCCTCCGGCACCTCCTCTAAGCAGGTCTCCAACGAGGCCGACGCCGTCAAGGTCGGCTACGGCGCGATGGTACTCGAGTCCTTCGTCGGCATCCTCGCCATCATCATCGCCGGCATCATGTTCTCCGACATGAACACCGCCGGCACCGGCGCCCTGAACGTCGTCGACGCCACCGGCAAGGCCGTTGCCAGCACCCCGTTCCAGATCTTCGCCGCCGGCATCGCCCGCGGTATGCAGTCCTTCGGCATCGACGGCACCGTCGCCACCGTCTTCATGACCATGAACGTCTCGGCCCTGGCCCTGACCTCGCTCGACGCCGTCGCCCGCATCGCCCGCACTTCTTTCTCCGAGTTCTTCGCCTCCACCAACGACGCCCTGGCCATCGAGTCCAAGGCCGGCGCGATGAAGGTCCTCGGCAACCCCTGGTTCGCCACCGTCGTCACCCTGGTCCCGGGCCTTGCCCTCACCTTCGGCGGCTACCTGGCCATCTGGCCGCTCTTCGGCGCCTCCAACCAGCTGCTCGGCGGCATGACCATGATCACCCTCGCCGTGTTCTGCAAGTGCACCGGCCGTAAGGGCGCCATGCTCTACGTGCCCGTCGCCTTCCTGCTCGTGTGCACCTTCACCTCGCTCGTGCAGTCCATCTTCGGTTGCGTGAACGCGCTTGCCGCCGGCACCGCCGTGTCCGTGTTCAACTCTGGCCTGCAGCTCGTCTTCGCCGTGCTGCTCGTGGTCCTCGGCCTGATCGTCGCCGTGAACTGCCTGAAGGAGCTCTTCGGCGCCAAGGACGGCTCCATGCCCGACGAGGAGCCCGAGTGGACCGAGCTCGGCCGCAAGAACTGCGCTGCCGCTGCCGCCGACGCCAAGGTTGCCCCCGCGACCAGCACCCCGGCCGCCGAGTAAGCGCTTCTCCTCGGCTTTCTGCGCGCGTTACGTAGACGCCTCGTGCCATGCGACTCGGTACGAGGCGTTTTTGCGTGCTGGGCTTAGGCGGGTGCTGCGCGGGAATCGGGGAGCGTCGGTAATTGGGCCGGGACGCTGCGCCAGAATGAGGGAGCGTCGGTAAAGGCTCTGCGGTCCTGCGCCGGAATGAGGGAGCGTCGGTAATCCCGGCTGTGGCCTTGCGCGGGAAAGAAGGACCGTCGGTAACCGCAGGCCCTTCTTGCGCCGAAAACCCGGACCGTCGGTACCGACGCTCCCCGATTCCCGCGCAGCTCAAGGCTCCGCTTTACCGACGCTCCCCGATTCCGGCGCAGGCAAGGCACCCGATTACCGACGCTCCCGCAATCCCGCGCAGACGCACTTCTTTCCAACGAGGGCTGGCAGGGGGTAAAGTGCCTAGCTAAGGAAATGACGCCTTCAAAGATTGGACGCCTATGGCAGAGCTCATAAAGAACGTCAAGAAGGAATCCGCCTTTACCCTAGCCGACCTCGTCGATGTCGAGGAAGGCCGCGTGAACAGCCTCACGCTTTCGCAGACGCCCGCCACCAAGGTCACGCTCTTCGCGATCGACGCGGACGAGGGAATGAGCAGCCACGCCGCCGGCGGGGACGCTATGGTCAACGTGCTCGAGGGGTCCGGCAAGGTTGTCATCAACGGCGTCCCGCACGTCCTTTCCGCGGGTCAGTCCATCGTGATCCCGGCGGGGGCGCCGCACTCGGTCCGCGGGGTCACCGCGTTCAAGATGCTGCTCGTCGTCGTTTTCGCCTCGTAGGAAAGAAACCCCATGTCGTTCAAGAACCTTCCGACCGAGGCCGCCGCGCCCCTCGCCTCGCTCGTTGAGGCGCGCGCGGGACAGGTCTCGAGCCGCTCGCTCACAAGGATCGGCGATCCGCTCGCGGCGACGCTGCTGGCCTTTTCCGAGGGGGAGTCCGTGAGCGAGGAGACCTACGCCGGGGACACGCTTTACTACCTGGTTGAGGGCAAGGCCGAGGTCAATGCCGTGCAGATGACCGCGGGCGACGTGCTTAAGGTCCCCGCCGGCACGCCGCACGCGGTCCGTCCCGTCCCCGCCGCGAAGATTCTCCAGCTGACGCTTATATAGGTGCATATTCTTTGGGGCTTCATGTGCTAAGAAACCCGAGGTTCCAGCTCCAATCTCTCATCAAGCGCTAAGAAACGCCGGGTCTCAGCTCGTTTTGGAGGGCTGGGACCCGGCGTTTCTTAGCAAAATAGCCCGTGGAGCGCGAGATTAGGGCTGGAACCTGCGCTTTCTTAGCCCCCAACCGGCCGCGCTACTGGCTGTGCGACCAGCTCGTCTCCGGCGCGATCTTGAACGCGATCGTGTACTGGTTGATCAGCGGCGCCACGTGGCAGAAGAACACGCGGCCGTCCACCGGCGTCGTGAGCATCTCCTTGATGTGCGCGTCGCCGGTGTCGAGGACCTGCCCGAGCGTCTGCCCGGCGCGGACGCGCTCGCCGGGCTCAACGTCGCGTAGAAAGAAGCCCCCGGCGCGTTCGCACCGCACGTCCACGAGCCCCGCCTCCTCGAGGCGCGTCGAACGGAAGCCGCCCGGTAGGGTGAACTTGACCACGCCGCGGTCGTCGAGGAAGCGCAGGATACAGTCCTCGACCTCGTCGGCGTTGCGGGTGGACAGCGACCCCATGTCGCGCACGAACACGCTGAACGCGTGCGTCCCCCATACCTGCCAGTTGTAGTTGAGCGTCGTCGTGTCGAAGCTCGAGGGCTTCTTTGCCACGACGTAGGGGAAGCCGAACGCGCCGGCGAGCTCGAGGGACTCCTGCGTGATCTGCCCGGCCTCGGTCACGCGGACGTGGGGCTGGAAGTCTCCGGGCAGGTAGAAACTGCAGAGCTGGATGCCGTAGTCGTAGCCCTGCACGGCGCGGAAGAGCCCGTCGGCGATGCGCTGGGTCGTCTCGCCGAGGTCGTAGCCGGGAAACATGCGGTTGATGTCGGTGTTGTCCACCGGCCAGAACCGCTCGGATATGTTCATGGAAAACGCGTTCACGGAGGGCACGACGAGCACGCGGCGCCCGGGGTCCATGGCGCCCTTCTCCTCAAGGGCGCAAAGGCGCCTCACGAGGTCTGCGCACACGTAGGTCTGCTCGACCTCGTTTCCGCGCATGGAGCCCACGATGGCCACAGACTTCTGTGCATCGGCGCGGCCGAACTCGTAGCCCCAGATGGTCAGGGGCTCGCGGTAGGGCGTGTCGAGCGTAAAGAGGCTGATTCTTCTCATTGTTCGTCGTCCTTCAGGATGCGGCCGATCAAGGAGCCCGGGTAGACGACCGGGTACTCGCGCAGGGTGAACAGCAGGCCGGACTCGGGCGCCACGACGCGCTCCGCCACCTTTCCGGTCAGCGTGTCCGCGACGATGCCGATGAGCTGGCCCTTCTTTACGCGGCTGCCGTGCGGGGCCTCAGGCAGGAAGATCCCGCCCTCAGAGGCGTTGAGGTAGCTGACCTCGCCGTCGTTTGACACGATGGGCGCGGGCGCGGTCGTGAACCCGCCGCCCCAGGCCCCGAGGTGCGAGGCGAGCCGCAGGATTCCCTGGGTGAGCCGCTCCCCGTACTCGCGCGTGATGCGCATGCCGACGCCCGTCTCGACGACGAGCGTGCGGGTGCCGGTGGTGTTGAGCGCGTAGGCGAGCGTCGACTGCAGGACCGTCGCCGAGGCGTGGACCCACACGAAGTCGACGTTCAAAAGAGGGGCAAGGGGAAGAAGCGCCTCGGCCGACAGCTCGTTGATGCGCACCTGCGGCATCTCGCGCAGGAAGATGTTCGACGCGTGGATGTCGATGGCCACGTCGGCCCCGGAGATGTCGTCGAAGACGGCCGCGGCGAGCGTCTCGGTGAGGTCGCCGTCGCGCTTGCCGGGGAAGGTCCGGTTGAGGTCGACGTCGAACATGGGGACACCGCGCTCGATCGAGTTGATGCCGAGGGGGTTGATGGCGGGGTAGATGTCCACGGTGCCGTAGAGCTGGCCGAGGTGGGCCTCGAGCTCCTGGGCGAGCTGGTGGGCGACGTACTGCCCCTCGAGCTCGTCGCCGTGGACGCCCGTGATCACCGCGATGCGGGGACGGTGCCCGAACGCGACCTCGCCCCCGAAGGGCGCGGGGGCCGTTCCCTCGATGCGGTGCTTCTGGATGATCAGCCGCTCTCCCACGGGGAGCTCGGCGGAGAATACCGTTTGGATCACGCAGTCTCCTTCCATGCGTCTTTGGGACGGGTCGGGCGCAGTTGCCTACCAGGTGCGGGACGCGTCGTCGACCACGCGCACGTGAACCGACATCTCCTGGCCCGCGCCGCCGACGAAGACGCCGCGCTCGATGGGGCAGTCGGCGAAGTCGCGCCCGTGCGAGAGCGTCACGTAGCCGCAGTCCACCTCGCGCCGGTTCGTCGGGTCCAGGCCGTGCCAGCAGGTCCCGTCGTGGACCTCGGCCCAGGCGTGCGTCTGGCCCTCACCGATAAGAAACCCGTTCACGTAGCGGGCGGGCACGCCGGCGCGGCGGCACGCGGCCACGAGCACGTGGGCGTAGTCCTGGCACACGCCGCGGCCGCCCGCAAGCGCCTCCTCGGCGGTCGTGCTCACGTCCGTCGCGCCCTTCTCGTAGCTCATTGCCTGCGAGACCGCGTCGGACAGCCTGCGCGCCTTCTGCAGCGCGGGTAGGTTCGCGCTGACGCGCAGCACATCGGACACGAACTCCTTGATGGCGTCGCCCGCGGACGTGAGCTCACTCTCGCGCAAGTAGATGGGGTGGGCAGGCGCGGGATTGATCCGGGCCGTGTCGACCATGACCATGCCCGACGAGACGAACGAGAAGTTGTCGTGCGCGCCCTCGAGCCTTCCGACCTGCAGGTGGTTGCCGAAGCCGTCGACCTGCGCCGTGAGCGTCGCGGGCGGCTCGACGATGATCTGCGCATCCATGACGGTCTGGGAGCCCGTGTCCGGCGGCATGCAGCGCAAGACGAAGTCGTGGTTCGTCACCGGCTCGCTGAACTCCAGCCTCGTCTCGAAGTAGTAGTTGAGGATCTTCATAAGCCGCCCCTAGAAGACGCGCGCCGCGTGCCGCAGGATCTGACCGAGCTGGTCGTAGGTGACGGCGTCGGGGAACGAAGGGGCGTAGACGAGCTCGACCAGCGACTTGAGGTCGGCCTGGCTGTAGGGCGCGCCGGTGCGGTTGATGCGCGCGGTGAGGCGGTGCACTTCTTGGCGCACGCGGCCGAGCTTGTACGAGAGCCGGGCATAGAGGTCGATGCGCTCGATCGAGATGCCGCACTTGATCAGGTTGCGGGCGGCGTCGGACTCGACGAAGTCGTCGACGCAGCCCTTGAAGGCCATGATGTTGTCTTGAACGAGCTGCAGGTCGAGCAGGGGAGCGTCGCTCGCCTGCGAGGCGGCGAGCGAGTTGACGGCCATCTGCACGTAGGAGAGCGACTCGGTGCCGAGCACGTCGCGAAGGCGCACCGCGTTGTCGTAGGCCGCGTCGAGCGAGTGCGCGATCGACGAGGGGCACGCGGCGTCGAAGAGACAGGCGCGGAAGAACTCGCGCGGGGTCTCGGCGTCGGAGTCGAAGCCGAGCTCCTCGAGGCTGTCCTTCCAGGCGTCGCCTTGCCCGTCGAGCGCCTGGTCGTAGGCGGCCAGGATGAACTTCTGCGTCGTGTAGGCGCGTTCGGCGTAGCGGCCGAGCCACAGCAGGTGGTCGGCCTTCTCGAGCGAGATCGAGGATGCGAGGGGCGCGCCGGGCGCCCCGGATGCTACGAGAGAACCCATGTGTCCTTGAACCCTCCTCCTTGGGACGAGTTGACGATTGCGGAGCCCTCCTCGCGCGAGTAGCGCGTAAGCCCGCTCGGCCAGACCTCGGTGCGGGCGCCGGAAAGCACGAAGGCGCGCAGGTCGGCCTTGCGCGGGACGATTTGGCCGTCGATGAAAGTCGGCAGGCAAAGGAAGTCGACGACCTCCTGGGCGATGAAGCGGCGGGGCTCGCGGCGGATAAGCGCCTTTAGGTCCTCGAGCTTTTCGGGCTCGAGGCTGCTGCCGAAGACGACCCCGTAGCCGCCCGCCTCGGCGACGTCCTTGATCACGAGGGAATCGGCGTGGTCCTGGACATAAGCCATGTCGTCGGGATAGAAGGGCAGGTAGGTGGGGGCGTTCTTGAGAATGGGCTTCTCGTTTAGGTAGTACTCGACCATTTTTGGCACGAAGTAATAGATGCCCTTGTCGTCCGCGGCGCCGTTGCCCGGGGCGTTGACGACGGCGACGTTGCCCGCGCGGTAGGCGCTCATGAGGTTGGGCACGCCGATGAGCGAGTCGGCGCGGAAGCACAGCGGGTCGAGGAACTCGTCGGAGAGGCGGCGGTAGACGGCGCCGACGAGCTGCTTGCCCGAGTGCCCGCGGTAGTAGAGGCGCTCGTCCTCGACAAAGAGCTCCTGGGGCTCGGCGAGGACCGCGCCCGCCTTCTCGGCGAGGTAGGTGTGCTCGAAGTAGGCGGCGTTGTAGCGGCCCGGCGTGAGCACGACGTTGAGACCTCCCGTGTTCACGTGGTCGAGCACGCGGCGCAGGCGCTCGCCGTAGTCTCGGTTGTCGACGATGGGGGTGTTGCGGAAGGTCTCGGCGTCGCAGCGGCGGCAGAGCTGGCGCGCGACGAGCGGGTACGAGGCGCCCGACGGGATGCGGAGGTTGTCCTCGAGGACGAACCACTCGTCGTTCTCGCCCTCGACGAGGTCGATGCCGCTGATGTGGCTGTAGATGCCGCCCGGCGGCGTAATGCCCTCGCATTGGGGCAGGTAGCCCGAGCTCGCGAAGGCGAAGTCCTCCGGGACGACGCCGTCGCGGACAATCTGCTTTTCGCCGTAGATGTCGGCGAGGTAGGCGTTTAAGGCGTCCACGCGCTGGGCGAGGCCGCGCTCGAGCATGGACCAGACGTCCTTCTTTATGACGCGCGGGATGGCGTCGAACGGGAAGAGCCGCTCGTTGAACTCCCCGTTCTTGTAGAGCCCGAACTTGACGCCGTAGCGCTCGAGCTGCTGGTTGATCTTGGGCGTGTGCGAAAGGAGGCTCTCGTACACGGGTGCATCCGAGGGCATGGGCCACCCCTCTCCTTGAGGACGTGCGGTAGATGGCCTTATGTTCGACGACGTGTGTTTCGCAGCGCGGGGGAGAGCGTTTCGACGGCGTGAACAAGTGTTGTGCGACGGTAAAATGGACGTGAACAGGGGACGTACCCCCGTTCACGTCGCGATCGTGAAAGGGGGGTACGTCCCCTGTTCACGGGCCCGCGACCTCGCGGGCATCGCGGCGAAGAAGGGCGCGAGCCCTGGCCTCGTCGGGATAGATAGCGGCGAGCAGGCTGTGGAACCTCTTGTTGTGAGACGCCTCCGCAAGGTGCGTCAGCTCATGGGCGACGACGTAGTCGAGGCAGGTCGGCGGGTAGGCGGCCAGCCGCGTGTTCACGCGGATGCGCCCGGTCGCGGGCGTGCACGAGCCCCAGCGAGTCCGCATGTCGCGCAGCTGCCACCCGGCCGCGTGAAGCCCGCTTGCCGCCTCCATGCGCGCGACCACCGCCGGCAGCGCCCGGGCGACCTCGGCGCGATAGAGCTCGGCCGCGTCGGTGCCCTCGGGAAGTGTCACGAGGCGGCCCCACAGGGCAACCCTGCCGTCGCCGGGGTCGGCCGCCGCGCCCTTCTTTGCGGCGGCGCGGGCGACGGCGGCGGCGAGCCATTCGGCATGGGCGTCCAAAAACGATTGCGCCTCGGCTCGGCCTACGTGCCAGGGGACGCACATGTGTGCGGTGCCGTCCGGACGGACGCGCAGGTTGACGCGCCGGACCGCCTTTCGCTCCACGGCCACCTCGATGCCCGCCGCCTGCAACGTGTATGTGATCGGTTTTGCCATGGGCCTGATTCTAGCAGGGCCGAGCGCCCTTCTTTCCAGCTTGGGCAGCTGCAAAGAAACGCCGACGTCTGGCGAACCTCGCCGCCCCGCCGCGTTACATCTCGCGGCGGCCCTTGTGCCCCGAGCCCCTCAATGGGTAAATATTGGGAATTGACGCAACACCTACGAAAGGCGCCCTACCGCATGCTCGAGCTCAGAAACATCAGCAAGAAGTACGTTACGCAGTCATTCACCCAGGTCGCGCTCGACGACGTGAGCCTGTCGTTTCGCGACAACGAGTTCGTCGCCGTCCTGGGCCCCTCGGGCTCGGGCAAGACGACCATGCTCAACGTCGTCGGCGGCCTCGACCACTTCGACTCCGGCGATCTTTTGATCGACGGCATCTCGACCAAGGATTTCCGCGACCGCGACTGGGACGCCTGCCGCAACAACCGCATCGGCTTCGTCTTCCAGAGCTACAACCTCATCCCGCACCAGACGATCCTCGAGAACGTCGAGCTCGCCCTCACGCTCACGGGGGTTGGCCACGCCGAGCGCCGTCGCCGCGCCGTGGAGACCCTCGGGCGCGTGGGCTTGGCACAACACGTTGACAAACGCCCCGCGCAGCTCTCCGGCGGACAGATGCAGCGCGTCGCCATCGCGCGCGCCCTCATAAACGACCCCGAGATCGTGCTCGCCGACGAGCCCACGGGTGCCCTCGACTCTACGACGTCCGTGCAGGTCATGGACCTGCTCAAGGAGGTCGCGCAGGACCGCCTCGTCATCATGGTCACGCACAACCCCGAGCTCGCCCACCGCTACGCCACGCGCATCGTCACGCTCGCCGACGGCCGCATCACTGATGACTCTGGCCCCTTCGACGCCGCCTCGGCCCCTCGCCGCGATGCCAAGCCCACGCGCCGCACCTCCATGAGCTTCCTCACGGCGCTCGGCCTCTCGGCGCGAAACCTCATGACCAAGAAGGGCCGTACGGCCATGACGGCCTTCGCGGGCTCGATCGGCATCATCGGCATCGCGGCGATTCTCGCCCTGTCCAACGGCGTGAACGAGTACATCGCAAAGGTCGAGGAGGACACGCTCTCGAGCTATCCTTTGACCATCGCCAAGCAGAGCTACGACATGAGCGAGATGCTCGACGGCCATGCGTCCGGAGCCGACGGCGACGCCTCGGGCGCGGACGGCGCCGCGACGGCGGACTCCTCCGGCGCAGACGCGAAGATTCCCGTGGTCACGGCCCTGAAGGACATGTTCGCGAGCGTCAAGTCCAACGACATGCGCAGCTTCAAGGAGTTCCTCGACGCGGGCGGCGACGGCATCGACGACGACGTGAACGCCATCCAGTACGACTACGGCGTCGCCCCGATCATCTACCGCGAGTCGGCCGACGGCGGCGATCCGGTCAAGCTCGTGCCCAACTCGATGACGCAGGCCATGAGCGGCGGTGCCTCGTCTGCGGCGACCGCCGGCACGATGATGACGGGCACCGAGGTCTTCAACGAGATGATCGACGACCAGGCGCTTCTCGACAGCCAGTACGACGTCGTCGCCGGCCGCTGGGCCGAGGCCCCCGACGAGGCGGTGCTCGTCCTCTCGAGCCGCGGCACGGTGGGGGACTACACCCTCTACAGCATCGGAGCGCTCGACATCAACGAGCTGAACGACCTCGTGTCGAGCGCCATGACCGCGGACGGCGAGGTCCAGACGCCCGAAACCGACGCCGACTTCACTTATAAAGACGCGCTCTCGTGCACCTTCAAGGTCCTCTCGCCCTCCGACGCCTACCGCAAAAACGACGAGACGGGCGGCTGGACCGACATGTCCGAAGATGCCGAGTTCATGGCGAGCAAGGTCAAAGACGGCCTCGACCTGCGCATCGTCGGCGTCGTCAAGCCCAACGGCACCGGCAACTCGACCGCCCTTTCGCCGGGCGTCGCCTACACGCACGGCCTCACCTCCGAGCTCATGGCCCGCGCCGCCGGCTCCCAGATCGTGCAGCAGCAGCTCGCCGACCCCGATACCGACGTATTCACCGGCAAGTCGTTCGCCGAGCTCCGGGAAGACGCAAAGAAGGGCTTCGACCTTCAGAGCATGTTCTCGGTGGACGAGGACGCCATGCGCTCGGCATTCCACTTCGACACCTCCGCCCTCGCGGGGCTCTCGTCCGCGGGCAACATCGACATGAGCGGCCTCGACCTCTCCGGCATCGATATGTCGGGCCTGGATATCGACCTCTCCGGCATCGGCGCCGACCTCGACTTCTCCGACATCCTCGCGAACGCGCCGGCGCCCGATTTCTCGGGCATCTTTGACGGCCTCGAGCTCACGCCCGAGCAGATGCAGCAGGGCGCCGCCCTCGCCAAGCAGCTCCTCTCCGACTTCCTCGCCTCCGACGAGTTCAAGGGCTTGGGCGAGGACGTCAAGGACGCCGACAAGCTCGCTGCCGCCTTTAAGGCATACCTCACGGAGAACCCCAAGGCGCAGGAGACCCTGAAGGCCCTGGGCGACCTCGGCGGCAACGCGCTGGCCGAGAGGATCCAGAAGGCCTTGTCCGGCTACGTGAACAACAGCCTCGCCCCGTATTTGCAATCCGTCGTGGACGAGGTGACCAAGCGCGTGGGCGACGAGATTTCGGCAGCGGTGTCCGCGCAGGTCAAGGCGGGGTTGGCACAAGCCTTTGACCAAGTGGCCACACAGATGGGCGGGGCCATGGCAGACGCCGTGTCGCAGATGGGCACAAGCATCGCCTCGCTCCAGCACGCTTTCTCGGTCGACGGCGCCGCCTTCGCCTCCGCGATCCACTTCAACATGGACGCCTCCGACCTCGCCTCGCTCATGTCGAGCTACGCCAACGCGAGCAGGCTGACCTTCGACAACAACCTCTCGACGCTCGGCTACGCCGACGAGGCCGACCCGCAGTCCGTGAAGATCTACCCCAAGGACTTCGACGCCAAGGAGCGCGTGCTCGACCACATCGACGCCTACAACGACCAGGCGAAGGCCGAAGGCGCCGACGAGCGCACGATCGTCTACACCGACTACATGGGCGTGATCATGGGCTCGGTCACCGACATCGTGAACATGATCTCCATGGTGCTCATCGCCTTCGTGAGCATCAGCCTCGTCGTGAGCTCCATCATGATCGGCATCATCACCTATATCAGCGTCCTCGAGCGAAAGAAGGAGATCGGCATCCTGCGCGCCATCGGGGCCTCCAAGCGAAACGTCGCCAACGTCTTCAACGCCGAGACCTTCATCGAGGGCTTGATCTCGGGCGTGTTCGCCATCCTCGTCGTGGTGCTCGTGAGCCTGCCCGTGAACGACCTCGTCTTGAGGCTCAAGGGAGTGCCGAACATCATGAGCCTGCCGTGGGAAGCCGCGCTCGCGCTCATCTGCATCTCGGTGGCCCTCACCGTGGTAGCCGGCCTTCTCCCGGCAAGGAGCGCCAGCAAGAAGGACCCGGTGGAGGCGCTTCGCTCCGAGTAGGGGAGTCGCCCTTCTTGCCATATGACGTCCGCACGACCCGACTAGATTGGATAGGCGCGAATGAACAAGAACCGCATGCATTCTAGCAAGAAGGCCCTCGCCGCCGTGGCCGCCCTCGTCGTCTGCGCCGCGGTGGCGCTCGCCGGCTGCGCCGAGCTGAGCCTCAGGTTCTCGAGCGTCAAAGGCGAGCTCATAGGCAACTCCTTCGACGCCGCGGTCTTCGACAACTTCGGCGGCGAGGTCGCGACCTTCCACGCGAAAAAGATGGGCGTCGAGGCGGCGAGCGTGGACGAGGACGGAAACGCTACGTCCTCCGAGCTCAAGATCACCGCCGACGGCAAGGACATCGAGCAGGTCGGAAACACGATGATCTTCGCCGAGACGGGCTTGGATGAGGTCGAGGGCTACACGCTGCCCCGCGACATCCAGACGAGCGGCGGCACGATCAACCTCGTCGACAGCGCCATCAACGACATCAAGTCCAAGATCGGCAAGTCGCGCGTCGTCGTGGTCTCCTCGCAGCTCGGCGTGCCCATCGCCGTCTACCAGGGCAACAGCGTCGGCTACGAGATCCCCGAGGACCTGCCCAAGTTCACGAAGCTCACGATCGACGGCAAGGCGCTCTACATCCACCGCGCGAACTACCTCATCATCGACAAGGACGCGCTGTAGCGCTGTCCCAGGCTGCGCCCTCATGTGAGGTTATCGTGGAGGTCGGCGTGGCTTACCGTAAATAAAACCTTGACCTGAGCTGCGAATATACGTAAGCTAACTACGTAAATGATGCTTCAAACGCAGGAAGTGGGGTGGAACGTTTCGCCCCGCTTCCTTTCTGTATGTCAACCAAAAGGAGGTCACATGGCAAAGGCCGGCACCGACCAGCAGGTCCTCGAGGCGCTCGAGGCGAAGGCCGCAGACCACGGCGTCGACATCGTCGCCGTCGAGGTCGTGGGCGCCACCAAGAACCCCTGCGTCCGCGTCTACATCGACCACGCCGACGAGGACGCCCCGACGATCAGCCTCGACGAGGTCGCGGCCGAGACGGGCTGGATAGGGGAGGTCCTCGACGAGCTCGACCCGCTCCCGAGCGCCTACACCCTCGAGGTCAGCTCTCCCGGCATGGCCCGCCCGCTGCGCCGTGAGCGCGACTTCGCCCGCTTCGCCGGCTCCTGCGTCCAGCTCTCCACCACCGCGACCGAGGGCCGTCGCAAGTTCACCGGCACCCTTTTGGGTTGCGAGGACGGCAAGGTCTTACTGGATTGCGACGGCGAGCAGGTCGCCATCGACCTCACCGATATCAAGAAGTGCAACATCAAGCCCGATTTCTCCCCCGCGGGCAAGAAGAAGTAGGAAGGATTCACCTTATGGCATCTGAGATGATGGAAGCCCTCGAGCTCCTCTGCCAGGAGAAGCACATCGACCAGCTCTACCTGATCGACCGACTCGAGCAGTCGCTCGCAAAGAGCTACGCCGATGTCCTGCACCTGCCCTTCGGCGCGCGCGTGACCATCGACCGCGCCACCGGCCGCGTCTACGTCTACGAGCTCGTCCCCAAGGGCGAGGAGGATCCCGAGACCGGCGACTACACCGAGTTCGACGAGGTCGACGTCACGCCTCCCGGAACCTCCCGCATCGCCGCGCAGCACGCAAAGACCGAGATCCGCGCCATCGTGCGCAACGCCGCCCGCCAGCAGATCTTCGAGGAGTTCTCGCAGCGCGTGGGCGACATCATCACCGGCACCGTGCTGCAGACCACGCCCGACTTCACGATCATCAAGATCCGCGAGGGCGTCGAGGCCGAGCTGCCCCACTTCGACCAGCGCCGTCACCCCGAGGAGCTCAACGAGCGCCCCGCCGGCGAGCGCTACATGCACAACCAGCGCCTGAAGGCCATCATCATCGGCGTCCGCGACCCCAACGCCGCCCAGCCGACCGTCCGCGGCGAGCGCCAGCGCCCCTCGATCGTCGTCTCCCGCACCCACCCGGACCTCATCCGCAGGCTCTTCGAGCTCGAGGTCCCCGAGGTCTACGACGGCATCGTCGAGGTCCGCTCCGTGGCCCGCGAGGCCGGCGTCCGCTCCAAGGTCGCCGTCTCGAGCAACGACGAGCACCTCGACCCGGTGGGCGCCTGCGTCGGCCCCAAGGGCAGCCGCGTGCGCACCGTCGTCTCCGAGCTGCGCGGCGAGCGCGTCGACGTCGTCCTTTGGAGCGACGACCCCGCCAAGTGCGTCGCGAGCGCGCTTTCCCCCGCCCGCGTGTCCCGCGTGATCATCGACCCCGAGGACAACTACGCCACGGTCATCGTCCCCGACGACCAGCTTTCGCTGGCCATCGGCAAGGAGGGCCAGAACGCCCGCCTGGCCGCCCGCCTCACCGGCATGCACATCGACATCAAGAGCGAGTCGATGGCGGCCGGCATCATGCGCGAGGTCCCCGCGGCCGTCGCCGAGGACTCCCTCATCGACGAGGAGGGCGCGCACCGCTGCGAGTACGTGGGCCCCAACGGCATCCAGTGCCGCAACATGGCCCGTCCCGGCTCCCGCTTCTGCGGCGTGCACGAGGACCTCGACGGCGTCGAGGTCTCCGACGACCCCGACTCCCTGATCTAGGCCACGGCCGACCAAGTTGTAATTCGCCCCGGGCGCTGCCCGTTTGTGTAGGAAGGTAGGTCACATGGCAAAGACCCGCGTACATGACCTCGCTAAGGAATACGGCATGTCGAGCAAGGAGATGCTCGAGCACCTCGCCGACATGAAGATCCCCGCCAAGTCCGCGTCCTCGACGCTCGAGGACGCCTACGTATCCATCGTCCGAAAGAAGCTCAAGCCCATCCTGGAGGCCCGCGCCGCCGAGATCGAGGCCGAGAAGAAGGCCGCAGCCCAGAAGGCCGCCGAGGAGGCCCGCGTGGCCGCCGAGCAGGCCGAGAAGGAGCGCCTCGAGGCTGAGCGCCGCCGCGAGGCCGAGCGCGCCGAGGAGGAGCGCCGCCGCGCCGCCGAGGAGGCCGCCCGCAAGAAGGCCGAGGAGGAGCGCCTGGCCGCCGAGAAGGCCGCTGCCGAGGAGGCCGAGCGCAACCGCGTGAAGGACACCGCCCCCAAGGCTGCCCCCTCCTTCACCAGCCTGCTCGACCAGATCGCCCAGCAGGAGAAGGTCCTGGCTCAGCAGGCCGAGGAGGCCGCCCAGGCCAAGGCCGCCGCTAAGGGTAACGGCCGCCGCAAGAAGGACGACGACCGCTCCGGCTCCCGCGGCCCCAAGCGCGCCGCCGAGCCCCGCGCGGGCGAGTCCTCCGCCCCCGCCCGCGAGGACGCCTCCGACACTGGCGCCGACACCGGCCGCCGCAAGGGCAAGAAGGGCCGTCGCGGCGAGGAGGGCGGCGAGGACCGCTACTCCCGCATGGCCCGCGAGGCCGAGGCCTATAACCGCTCCCGCGTCCTCGAGGAGGCCCGCGTGGCCGTCGAGGAGGCGTCGCGCGAGTCCACCGGTCGCCGCAAGAAGCGCAAGGAGCGCCGCCAGAAGCAGGCCGAGCAGGCCGCTGAGCAGCAGCGCATCGAGGAGGCCATCGCCAACGACCAGGACATCTCCCAGCTCGACACGGTGAAGGTCCCGCAGGGCGCCACGGTCGCCGAGCTCGCCGAGCTCCTGGGCGTCCCGGCCAACGACATCATCAAGCGCCTCTTCCTCCTGGGCACGCCGCTCACCCTCACCGAGTCCATGTCCGACGAGCTCATCGAGCTCGTGGCCGACGATCTCGGCCGCGACGTCAAGGTCATGACCAAGGAGGAGGAGAACTCCTTCACCTTCTACGACGACCCCTCCGACCTCGTGCCGCGCGCGCCGGTCGTCACCGTCATGGGCCACGTCGACCACGGCAAGACCTCCCTGCTCGACGCCATCCGCCACACCGGCGTGGCCGAGGGCGAGGCCGGCGGCATCACGCAGGCCATCGGCGCCTCCCAGGTCTTCATCGGCGGTCGCAAGATCACCTTCATCGACACCCCGGGCCACGCCACCTTCACGGCCATGCGTGCCCGCGGCGCCAAGGTGACCGACATCGTCATCCTGATCGTCGCCGCCGACGACGGCGTCATGCCCCAGACCATCGAGTCCATCAACCACGCGAAGGCCGCGGGCGTGCCCATCGTCGTCGCCGTGAACAAGATCGACAAGCCCGGCGCCAGCCCCGACAAGGTCCGCCAGGAGCTCACCGAGTACGGCATCGTCCCCGAGGAGTGGGGCGGCCAGAACATGTTCGTCAACATCTCGGCAAAGAAGAAGATCGGCATCGACGAGCTGCTCGAGACCGTCCTTCTCCAGGCCGACGTCCTCGAGCTCAAGGGCAACCCCGACACCTTCGCCTCCGGCAACGTCCTCGAGGCCAAGCTCGACAAGGGCCGCGGCTCCGTCGCGACCGTCCTCGTCACCCGCGGCACGCTCCACATCGGCGACGCCCTCGTGGCCGGCATGACCTACGGCCGCGTCCGCGCCATGCTCGACCCCAAGGGCCGCCCGGTCGAGGAGGCCGGCCCCTCCGACGCCGTCGAGATCTTGGGCCTGCAGTCCGTGCCGAACGCCGGCGACGAGTTCCGTGTGTTCCAGGACGACCGCGAGGCTCGCGACCTGGCCGACCAGCGCGCGCTCAAGGCCCGCATCGAGGAGCAGAACCGCGTCAAGCACGTGACGCTCGAGAACCTCTTTGCGACCATGGCCGACGCCGAGGTCAAGGAGCTCAACCTCATCATCAAGGCGGACGTCCAGGGCTCCATCGAGGCGCTCCAGGACTCGCTGGACAAGATGGACCAGTCCGAGGTCCGCATCAACACGATCCACGCCGCCGTCGGCGCCATCAACGAGACCGACGTCGTCCTCGCCGACGCCTCGAACGCCATCATCATCGGCTTCGGCGTGCGCCCGGACGCCAAGGCCCGCAACGCCGCCGAGCGCGACGGCGTCGAGATCCGCTGCTACGACGTCATCTACAAGTGCCTCGAGGACCTCGACGCTGCCCGTATCGGCATGCTCAAGCCCACCGAGGTCGAGGTCTCGACCGGCACCGCCACCGTCCTCGACACCTTCAAGGTGCCCAAGGTCGGCATCGCCGCCGGCGTCCGCGTGGAGGAGGGCGAGATCGCCAACACCGACTCCGTGCGCCTCGTGCGCGACGGCATCGTCGTCTACAACGGCAAGATCGCTTCCATGCGCCACTACAAGGACGAGGCCAAGAGCCTGCGCGCCGGCTCCGAGGGCGGCATCGGCCTCGAGAACTTCCAGGACATCAAGCCCGGAGACGTCATTGAGGGCTACCGCATCGACCAGGTCGCACGTACGGAGTAGCCATGAAGCAGAACCGCAACTCCCGCAAGGTCAACGAGCAGGCGCGCGAGAAGCTCGCCAACATCCTGCTCTTCGAGATCTCCGACCCCGACCTCGCGCTCGTGACCGTCACGGGCGTGGAGGTCTCGGTCGACAAGTCCTTCATGCGCGCCTTCTTCACCTGCGAGGCCGACCGCTACGAGGAGGTCGAGGCCGCCCTCGGGCGCGCCCGCGGCCGCATCCGGTCGCTGCTCGGCCGCAGCCTCGGCTGGCGCGTGACGCCGGAGCTCGATTTCCGCATCGACACCTCCACCGACGAGGCCGAGCGCATCGCGCGCGCCCTCGAGGTGGTTCCGCCCACCATAGGCGTCGAGAAGGACGAGTTCGGCTACCCTGTCGAGCCCGCCGACGAGGGCGGCCCCGACGAGGCCGAGGAAGAGTAAGAGAAGAAGGAAGCAACCTTGATGCTCATCTCTAACATGGACGACGAGGCCGCTCAGTTTGACGCCCTCTCCGCCCTCATAGATGAGGCCAAAGACATCGCCGTCTGCGCGCACACGTCGCCAGACGGCGACGCCATCGGCTCCACCCTCGCGCTGGCCGAGATCATCGAGGCCGGCTGGGAGGGCAAGCGCGTGTGCGTGCTCCTGGCCGACGACGACGTCGTGCCGCGCACGTACAGGTTCCTCCCCGGCCTGGAGAGGCTCACCCACGTGGCGGACTACGACGTCGACCCCGACCTCTTCATCTGCGTGGACCTCTCCGACAAGACCCGCTTAAACGAGGCCCAGCAGGTGCTCGAGCGCTCCTCAAAGGTCGGCGTGCTCGACCATCACCCGAGCGGCGATAAGTTCTGGGACGCCGGCGTCGTCCGCACGGGCGCCGCGGCGGCCGGCGTGATCGTGACCGAGTTCGCGATCCACCGCGGCGTCGCCCTCACGCCCACGATGGCGCAGAACCTCATGTGCGCGGTCGTCACCGACACCGGGCGCTTCCAGTACCAGAACGCAGACGGCGAGGCCTTCGAGGTCGCGAGCATGCTCGTGGACGCGGGCGCCTCTCCTTCCGAGATCGCGCTGCGAGTCTACCAGAGCGATCGGCTCGCCTACATCCACCTCTGCGCCGTGGTGATGTCGCGCATTACCACCTTTGAGCAGGGCAGGGTTTCCTACAGCTACGCCACGACGGCGGACTTCAAGGCCAATGAGGTGCCCGTCGCCGAGTGCGACGGCCTCGTCGACCTCGTCCGCTGCGTCGACGGCACGCAGGTGGCGCTCTTCCTCAAGGAGATCCCCGGGGGCAAGGTCCGCGGAAACCTCCGCTCCAAGTGCGGGCTCGACATCTCGGGCATCGCGCGCCGGCTGGGCGGCGGCGGCCACAAGGCCGCGGCCGGCTTTACCGTGGACGGCAGCGTCGACGAGGCGCTCTCTGCCGCGCTGCCGCTGCTCCACGCCCTCTTTGAGTCCGAGGACGCCGTCGAGCACCCGGGGACGAATTGAGGCGGGGTCCCAGCGCGGTGAACGCGCTTCTTGCCGTAAACAAGCCCCTTGGCATGAGCAGCCACGATGTCGTCAACCGCGTCCGCCGCGCGGTGGGGGAGCGTCGCGTGGGCCATGCCGGCACGCTCGACCCGGCGGCCTCCGGCGTGCTCGTGGTCGGCATCGGCCAGGCGACCAAGCTCCTCGGCATGCTCACGCTCGACCGCAAGTCCTACCGCGCCCGCATCGAGTTCGGCTCCCAGACCGACACCGACGACGCGGAGGGCGAGGTCATAAAGACCGCCGACGTCCCAGCCGAGCTTTGCGACGCGGCCTTCGCCGAGGCCACCCTGGCCGCGCTCGTGGGCGAGCACGACCAGGTCCCCCCGGCGTACTCCGCCGTGAGCGTGGGCGGCAAGCGCGCCTACGCGATCGCCCGCGCCGGTGCTGAGGTCGAGCTCTCCTCCCGCCGCATCACCATCAACGAGGCGAGCCTCGTGAGCGTCGAGGGAGGCGATTGCGCGGCCCCCCTTGTCTGGGAGGCCGACTTCGACGTGAGCAAGGGCACCTATATCCGCAGCATCGCGCGCGATCTCGGGCTTTCCCTTCAGACCTGCGCCCATCTGTGCGGTCTCATCCGCACGAGCGCGGGCGCGCTCACCTTGGCGGACTGCGTCGAGCTCGACGAGCTCGCGGAGCGCGGGGGCGAGCTTGTGGCCGAGCGCATGCTCGACCCGGTGGCTGTCCTCGGCCTGCCCGCGCGCGCCGTGGACATCGCGGAGATCGCCGACATATCCTGCGGGCGCAGGATTCCCATGGGCGTCGTGGCGACGGCGGAGGGCTCCCGCGAGCCCAAGCCGTGCGAGAAGGTCGCCCTCGTCTGGGACGGCGCGCTCGTCGGTATCTGGGAGCGCCGCGGCACCGACCTCGTGTGCTCCGTGAACTTCCCCCAGGCGATCGAGGGGGTTCGCTGATGCTCACAGATGAGCTCTTCTCGCTTTGCCCAGAAGCTCCGCTTGCCCCCTTGCGGGCGGCGGAGCTCGTGCGCTCGTTCCCCGGCCTTGCGCCGGCGCCTTCGCTCGCGCGAACGTTCGCGTGCGCGGACGGCGCGGCCACGGGCGCCGTGTTCGGCGCCGACGTGTGCGCGGGCGCCCCGTGCGTGTGCGCCATCGGGGCCTTCGACGGCTTTCACCTCGGCCACCAGGGGCTTCTTGCCCGCGCCGGCGCCGAGGCGTCGTCTCGCGGCGCATCCTGCGTCGCCGTCACGTTCTCTCCCGACCCGGCGGCCGTCGTCGGCGCAGGCGAGAAGGGCTCCCGGCTGCTCGACGTCGCCGGTCGCGTGAGCCTTCTTTTGGCGGGCGGGGCCGACTCGGTCGTCGTGTTCGACTTCACGCCCGGCTTCGCGGCGCTCACCTACGAGCAGTTCATCGACGCGCTTTGCGAGCTTTTGCGCCTCGAGCGCGTCGTGGTGGGCTCCAATTTCCGCCTGGGGTCTCGCGGGGCGGGGAACGTCTGCGCCCTCTCTGGGCTCGGGGCTCGCCGCGGCTTCTCCGTCGTCGGTGTCGACCTGCTCGACGAGGGCGGCGAGCACGTGAGCGCCACGCGCATCCGCGGCCTTGTGCGCGCAGGGCGCGTGGAGGCTGCGTCTGGCCTCATGGGCCGCCCGCTCGCCATTGTCGGTGGCGTCGCCCACGGCAGGGGAGAGGGCACCTCGTTCGGCTTCCCGACGGCAAACATCGTCGGCGACGCCGCGTGCTGCGTCCCCGAGCAGGGCGTCTACGCCGGGCTCGTTACGCCGCTCGCAGGCGCGTCGCGGACATCCTTTCCCGCGGCGATCAACGTCGGCCTGCCGCCGACCTTTTCCGGAGGGCAGGCGCCCGAGGGCGCCTTCATGGAGGCGAACCTCATCGGCTTCTCCGGCGACCTCTACGGCGCTGACGTCGCCGTCACGTTTTTGCGCTGGCTGCGCGACTCGAGGCCCTTCTCTTCCGTGGAGGAGCTCGAGCGCACGGTCCTGGGCAACATAGACTGGGTCGCCCGCACCTTCGGCGACCAGGGTATTTCTCTGTAGACAAGGCTAAGGAGGGGAGGGCACGGCATGATCACCGACGAGGACAAGGAGAAGGTCCGCCAAGCCACCGACTTCGTGCAGCTCGTGGCCGAGACGGTCGAGCTGCGCCAGCGCGGCCAGGAGTTCTGGGGCTGCTGCCCCTTCCATGGCGAGAAGAGCCCTTCTTTCAAGGTCAACCCGAACACAGGGCTTTGGCACTGCTTCGGCTGCGGCGAGGGCGGCGACGTCTTCAGCTACGTGCAGAAACGCGAGAACCTCGACTTCCCCGACGCCATCCGCTTCCTCGCCGACCGCGCGGGCATTGAGCTGTCCGAGGAGCGCGGCGGCCGCCGCGGCCCCAGGCGAAACCGCCTCATCGACTGCCTCGCCGAGGCGCAGTCCTTCTACGCGACCATGCTCATGCGCGGCCGCGGGGAGGGGCCCGACGCCGCCCGCGCCTACTTCGGGTCGCGCGGCTTCGGCGGGGACGTGTGCCGCCGCTGGGGGCTCGGCTACGCCCCGGGCCGCGGCTCGCTCGTGTCCGACCTGCGCTCATGCGGCTTCTCGGCATCCGAGATGATCGCCGCCGACCTTGCCCTCGACCGCGCAGGCAGGCCCGTCGACCGTTTCTTTGACCGGGTGATGTTTCCCATCAACGACGAGCAGGGGCGGACAATCGCCTTCGGCGGCCGCGTCATCGGCCCAAAGAAGGACACCGCCAAGTACGTGAACACGCGCGACACCGCCGTGTTCAACAAGGGCAAGCACCTGTTTGCCTACGACCGCGCCAAGGAGACCATGGCCGCCACCGGCGAGGCCATCGTCTGCGAGGGCTACACCGACGTCATCAGCATGCACGAGAACGGGTTCACGAACGCCGTGGCCGCGCTCGGGACCGCCTTCAGGCTCGACCACATCAAGCTCATGGAGCGCCAGCGCGTGAACCGCATCATATGCATGTTCGACGGCGACGCCGCGGGCCAGCGCGCGGCCGAGCGCGCGGTGCAGTTCATCGACAAGACGACGGCGGAGCTGCGCTGCGTGGTCTTGCCCGACAATCAGGACCCGATGGAGTTCCTCTCGTCGCATCCCGCGGGCGAGCTGCGCCCCCTGCTCGACGCGGCCCGCCCCCTCATGGACTTCGTCTTCGAGAAGCGCCTCTCGGGCGTCGACCTCGGAAACCCCGGCGCTCGCGTCGCGGCCCTGGAGTCCATGGCCAAGGTCCTGGCACCGCTGAAGAAGTCCGTCGTCATGCCCGAGTACGCGGCGCGTCTTGCCGATGCGCTCAAGATGGAGGTCGGCGACGTCAAGCTCGCCATCCGCGAGGCGCCCGTGCCGCGCGACGACGAGCCCGCCGGGCGCGGCCGGGCGAAGTCGCCCGCGGCGGGGCCCGGGCAGGCGCGAGCGCAGCGGCCCCAACAGCGCGGGCAGGCGTGCCAGGCGGCGCAGGGCTTCGCGCCTGCCGCCGAGGACGCCTACGACTACGTGCCGGCGGAAGCCTACGGCGACGTGGCGGGGGGCTACGGCGACGAGGGCGGATACGGCGGAGCGCCCGATTACGGATACTCCGCGGAAGAGCCGGGCTTCTCGCCCGCGCCGGCGCCCGCGCAGCCGCGCTACCGCCTCTCGGAGGAGGAGCGGATGCAGCTCTCCTGCGAGCAGGAGCTGCTGTGCGCGATGGCCGCGGAGCCTGACGCCGTCAGGCGCTTTTCCGACCGGCTTGCCGAGGTGTCGTGGGCCGACTCGCGCCACGAGGCCATGGCGTGGGCGATGCTCTCCACGCCCGCGGGCAGCGCTCCCGCCGACGTCGTCGCGGCCGCGACCGCCGCGTGCGCCTCGGCCCCCCAGGTGCTCTCCGCCGGCCGGGTGATGGGCGAGGAGGGGATGGCCGACGACCAGAAGCTCGAGCTCATCGTGAACACGCTCGACTGGCTCTCCTGCCAACGGCAGGTCCGCTCGATCCGGGGCAAGCTCCGCTTTGTCTCGGACACGGCGGGCGACGAAGCGCAAAGCCTCTATTCCGAGGCCGCGCGTCTGCAAAAAAAGGCGAACGAACTGCGAAGTTGCCTTTCTTCCCAAAATTAACCTTGATTTTTGGGTAATATAAGAAAGTTCATGCGTCGAAGGGATATACGTGGCAGCCAAGAAGACCAAAGACGAGGTCAAGCTTTCCGACGAGCTCGAGAAGGTCGTTGAGGACCTTGTCGGAGATGCCAAGGACGGCAGCGTGAGCGAGGACGATGTCCAGCTCGCCCTGCAGGAGATCGACGTCGACGGCGACGAGCTCGACGACGTCTACGAGTGCATCCGCTCCAAGGGAATCGAGATCGTCGAGACCGAGGCGGAGGCCACGAGCGGATCCTATTCCGGCTCCGGGGACTCGGATTCCAGCGCCGACGACGATTTCGACGATGACGACGACGATGACGACGACATCGACGATGACGACGACGATTTCGACGACGACGAGCGCGACGTCGAGGCCGTCAACGAGGCCAAGGCCGTCAAGGAGGCCCTGCGCTCCGTCCCCAAGGCCAAGGCTTCCAAGCCCAAGCGCTCCAGCCGCGCCCGCGCGCGCCGCGTCGACACCTCCACCGTCATGCTCACCGGCGACCCGGTCCGCATGTACCTGAAGGAGATCGGCAAGGTCGACCTCCTCACCGCCTCCGAAGAGGTCAACCTCGCCATGAAGATCGAGGCCGGCGCCGAGGCCACCGAGAAGCTCGAGGCCGCCGAGAACGGCGAGATCGAGCTCACCCGCGCCGAGCAGCGTCGCCTTATGCGCATCGAGGCCGTGGGCCTCGACGCCAAGCAGCAGCTCATCAGCGCCAACCTGCGCCTGGTCGTCTCTATCGCCAAGCGCTACGTCGGCCGCGGCATGCTGTTCCTCGACCTCATCCAGGAGGGCAACCTCGGCCTCATCCGCGCGGTCGAGAAGTTCGACTACACTAAGGGCTTCAAGTTCTCCACCTACGCCACCTGGTGGATCCGCCAGGCCATCACCCGCGCCATCGCCGACCAGGCCCGCACCATCCGCATCCCGGTGCACATGGTAGAGACCATCAACAAGCTCATCCGCGTGCAGCGCCAGCTGCTCCAGGACCTCGGCCGCGACCCGACCCCCGAGGAGATCGGCGCCGAGATGGGCATGAGCCCGGACCGCGTCCGCGAGATCCAGAAGATCTCGCAGGAGCCCGTCAGCCTCGAGACCCCGATCGGCGAGGAGGAGGACTCCCAGCTCGGCGACTTCATCGAGGACTCCACCGCCGTCGCGCCGCCCGAGGCCGCTTCCGACTCGATGCTGCGCGAGCAGCTCGACCAGGTGCTCGACTCCCTGGCTGACCGCGAGCGCAAGGTCATCAAGTTCCGCTTCGGCCTGGAGGACGGCCACCCGCGCACCCTCGAGGAGGTCGGCCGCGAGTTTGGCGTCACGCGCGAGCGCATCCGTCAGATCGAGTCCAAGACGCTTGCCAAGCTGCGTCACCCGAGCCGCTCCGGGCGCCTCAAGGACTACATGGAGGACTAAACTATAGCCATCTGACCTGCGGTTTCTTTAAATTTTGGTCCCAAAATGTCCCAAGTGAATACTACTTGCGTTTGAACGGCCTACGCGAAAACGCCTCGCCCACCACCTCGACGAACATCTGGGTGGTGGGTTTGTCATAGTGCGCCCCGGTCACTCCGGACAGCGCGTGGCCCATCATCTGTTCAACCTTCGTGCGGTCCACCGCCATGTCCCAGCGCATGAACGTCTCCCAGGAACGGCGCGCGGCCCTGGGCTGCTTGTCCTCGACTCCCGCCGCCGCCGTGGCCCTCTGCCACTCCCTGCGGTACGCGTTCTGGCTCAAGGGCTTGCCGTCTCCCGTGTCGCAAAGCCAGACCTCGCCATCGGCGCGGGCCTTCTCCGCGACCTCCCAGAGCCTGTCTCCCCACGGCTCGGGTATCACCAGCGCACGCACGCTCTGGCGGTTCTTGAGCGCACCTTCCTCGGAGATGCGCGCGTCCGAGTGCACCTGCCTGTTCACCTCGGCCACGGTCATATGAACGCCGTGGGACTCGGCGCGGGTCACCTCGTCGAGCTTCACGCCCAAAGACTCGCCCGTCCTTGCGCTGCCGAACATGGACAGGATCATAGCGCCCTCGCATGGGGAGCCTTCCGCCGCCTGCGCTATCCGGTCAAGCTCTTCCAGGGTGTAAGCGCCGTCGCTCCTGCTCTTGAAGTTCTGCGGCATCACGTAGGGCCTTCTGGCCATGTTCTCGCCAACCACGTCGTATATCTGGCAGAAGTCCAGTATCTGCCTGAGCAGGGCTAGCGAGTCCTCGGCGGGCTTCTTTGTCATGCCGCTTAGCCACTCTTGGATCTCAAGCGGGTCAAGCTCGTTTACCTTCGTCTGCCCCCACCTCGGGCCTACGTACTTGTTCCATTTGCTCATGCGGCACTTGTGCGTGTTCTTGGCAAGCCTGCCGTCCTCAAGCTTGGTGTCGGCGTCCGGTAGCCACCACTTGTTGAACGCTTCCCCCACTGTCGGCACGTGGCGCAGCTTGTGCCTGCGGTTCTCGTCAAGCCCCGCGCGTATCTCGGCCAACGCCCGCTCGGCTTCTCGGCGCGTTCCACGGAAGTTGCGGCTTCGCCGCTTGTACTCCCCGGCCACGTCCTCCCACCACCTAAGGCGGTATACGTCTTTGTCTATGCGCTGAACGCAGCCGAAGCTAGAGCGCATCTTGCGTGGCATAATAGCTCCAATCTATGGGAACAGCGGCGCTATGCGCCCAGCATATGGGAAGGCACTGTGATGATCGCGGAACTGCTGCTCGGGTTGCTCATTTATTTAATCCCGGCGGCGCTTTTCGGACCCGCGAGCCTTGCTGCCTGGCTGGTCCCCATCGTGTTCTGCGTCGCCGTCGAGTCCGGCGCATCTGAGATATTGGCATTTATGGTCTCGATGATCACCGTCTCGGTTGCATATATGCTGGCCGTCTATCTTCCGTGGGCGCTAGAAGTAGAGCGCCTTCATCGTGTCGATTGCCACGGCCACCGCGACCAGGGCGACGAGGACGGCCCTCGTCATCTCCGACGAGTCCCATAGCATGATCGCGCCCGCCGCCGACATCAAGGTACCGCACCAGATCATGGCGAAGCGGAGTGCCTTTGCCGTAGTGCTCGGCGACCTTGATTTATCGACGGCGTAGGATGCGGCTGCGTCCAGAACAACCGAGGCGTCCTCCTCGCGGCCGAGCGCAATCAGTTTCTCGGCGAGTTCGAGCCTTGCCTTTGCGCGGGCTTCCCAACGGTATGAGAGCGCAGCCGTTGTTGCTGCGGACGCAATAGGCCCGGCGAGCGCGATAATCTCGGCGACCGTCATTTCGTCTCCGCCTCCTTAGGGCGTGTCATGTTGTCTCCTCGTTGGGGCGGCTAGGCGTTGAAAGGAAACTGCCCAGAAACATAAACGGCCGGGGAATTGCCACATCGTTGAGAGGTGTCCCCGGCTCTGTTGAGTCTATCTTACGACATCGGGACGCTCGGGTTCGAGTATCCCTCGAGTGTCGCGTGCTCGACAGCCTTCCTCGGCATGTACGCTGTGAACGACGTCGAGTCACTGGCCGGGACGTCCGTGACGTACGCCTGAGCACCGTCCACGAGCGCCCCGCTCGCGTCCCTCATGCACACAACGACGCGAATCTCAGTCTTCTTCGTGAAGTCGTTCATCACGTTGCCGCTCACATTGGTCGAGTAGTCACTGCCGACCTCGTTGAGGTCGGTCACCTCGAACTGCGGGTCGCCCTCCTTCTCGAGGTCCCAGGCGGCAAAGTCATTATCATCGAGCTCGGCGACTTCCACCTCGATTCTCGAGGCCTCGAACTCGCTGGTCTGCTGCGTGAACGCAACCTTGTGCTGCGGTAGCAGTAGCTGAGCGTAGTCCTCTCCAGTCCCCAGAATCGCGCCGCTATCGTCATAGAGCGTGGCCTTCACCTTGACCATAGTGGCGGCGTACGAGCTGTTCGGGTTCTCGACGATCGCCGTCCAGAAGCTGTACCCCATGGCTGTCGTGACGCAGCTTTCGGTCACCCTCGGCTGCGCAGGCTTCTCTGACGGCGTTCCTGCAACCGTGGTCGCGTCCGGCGATTTTGTCGTTTCGGATACGACATTGCCGCTTCCGCATCCGACAAGCGACAGTCCGAACATACCTAGACTGCCAATGAAAGCTCTCCTGCTGACATTCATTTCTTTCTCCTTTAGACTTGGCCTGCAGTTCCCATTGCTCACGCAGATCTGCTGCGTGGTCTTTGGCTGTTCTATCGACTATGCCTCCCTGGCTTCAGGTACAGCACGTTCGGAATACTCCCGCGAAAGCATTGCCTTCTCACGCGCGTCCAGGGCTATTCGCTCGCGGCGCTCGGGCGTGCACGCGTCATAGTCCGCGATAAGCGACTCGTGCTCTGGGTCTAGCCGCTCGGGCTGCGGGTAGGCGCGGGGGTGGTATATGTACCAACCAAGAAGCGTGTTCGGGTCAACTTTGTACGTCTCGCACATCTTCAAAATCGTATCGGCGTTTGGGAACGACGTACCTTTTTCGTATGACTGCACAGTCACATGAGACTTTCCGATTAGTTTTGCCAGCTGCTTTTGGGTGTAGCCGGACGTCTCTCTGAATTCTCTAAACCTATCAGCCAATGACTCGGGGTCCACGCTGACCTCCCATCTTCTTTGACGTTAATGGGATTGTACAAAAAAATTTTGGCAGATGCCAAAAAAACTTTGCATTTCTCGTTGACAGGCAAAGAAAACAATGTATCGTGTTTAGCGGTGCAAAGAAAACCTTGCATTAGGAGGGAGGTCTAAATGGAAGTTGGCGATCTGATGGCTTCCAAAATTCGCGGCAAGCGCTCCGAGCTTGGCATTTCACAGGAGGAACTTGCCGCAAAGCTCATGGTGAACGTCACGACGATTTGCAGCTGGGAGCAGGGGAGAACAACCCCGTCGGCTCCATACATCGTGCAGCTCTCTGAGCTTTTCAACGTCACACCCAATTATCTGTTCGGGATTTAGGAGGTGATTCAGGTGAACGACATTCAGGTTTTCGAGAACAGCGAGTTCGGCAAGATTCGCGCCATGCGTGGCAAGGACGGCGAGCCATGGTTTGTGGTTGCCGATCTCTGTAAGGCACTGGACCTTAGCAATCCGACGATGGTTGCATCCAGGCTTAATGAGGATGACCTAAGCACTACTGAGGTCATCGACTCGCTTGGTCGTAAGCAGAAGGCCAACACGACCAATGAGGGCGGAATGTATGAGGTCGTGTTTATGTCCCGCAAGCCGGAGGCCAAGGCCTTCCAGCGCTGGGTCACCCACGAGGTGCTCCCGGCCATTCGACGCGACGGCGGCTACATGGTCGCCCGCGACGAGACGCCGGAAGAGACGATGGCCCGCGCGTTCGTCATCGCCCAGGCCACCATCGACCGCCAGAAGAGCCGCATCGCCGAGCTTGAGCCTAAGGCCCTGTTCGCGGACGCGGTGGCCGCAAGCGACGGCACCTGCCTTGTCGGCGAGCTTGCCAAGATGATGCGCCAGAACGGCCTCACGGTCGGCCAAAACCGACTGTTCGCCATGCTTCGCGAGGACGGCTACCTGGGCAACGTCGGCGGTAACCGCAACGTCCCGACGCAGAGGGCAATGGACCTCGGCCTTTTCCGCATCAAGGAGACCGCCGTCACGCACTCCGACGGCCACGTGACCATCAACCGGACCCCGAAGGTCACGGGCAAGGGCCAGATCTACTTCATCAAGCGCTACTGCCCTAAGCAACTCGCTTAGCACAAGCCCTTGCACAACACCCTTTAAGCGGCGCAAACGCTGCGAGTACCTTGAGAACCGGATACCAAATTCAGCCTTCGGGCTGCGCGGATAGCCCTCCGCGAACAATAAGGGCTACCGAGAACCGCCACGGCTGCGCTAAGGCGTGCCCCCTTCTTCGGAGAATGCCCCCATTCTCTAGTGGCGTAACGGACCCCCCATCAGCTGACCATGCACAGTTGCCGTACCTTAACGCGGCTGCGGCGGTTCTCGGGCGTGAGCGTGCCACGCTGCCGATTGGCTACCTATAAACCCATGTGATGAAAGTCAACCTCACAAGCCAATCGGCGGCGCGGTGCGCTCGCGGAACGGCCCCGGTGCGCCGGGGAGTCACATAAAAAGACCCCACTGGTCGGCCAAGACAAAACAGCGGGGTTTACCAAAAGAGGTGAACATGAGCATACCAAAAAAGGTCGAGGGCCTGTTGCTTGGACTTACGGTTTCCGGGATCCTGCCGGGTGTACTCGCCGCGATCGTGACCGAGTACATCAACATCGGCATCCCGATGTTCGCGGGCGGGCTTGTCCTCGCCGCAATCGGAGTCCATGTGTACCTGCGCTAGGCCCCCGAAACTCACACTCTCGGCCAAGGGAATGTGCAGGGCGGTAGTGAAAGAAATTATTGACAATCACTCGTTGTCATACAGCAAGAAACAACGCAGGTGGACCACTCACGAGATAACCTACCTGCGGCAACACCGTTCTGAAGGCTCAGACGCAATCGCCGAAGCTCTAGGAAGAAGCCGTTACTCAATTCAAGTTATGGCTTCTCGCATTGGCGTTTCGCTAGGCCGTCGCGGCCCCGGCGAGGTCTGCCCCATCTGCCAGACATACACGATCGCGCTCAACTCGGCTGCGGCGAAGCACGGCATGTGCGTCTGCTGCTACGAGCGGCGCAAGGCGGACATAAGGCGGCAGGCCGAAGCCGAGAAGCGGTGCAAGCAGCTCTACGAGAAAGAGAAGAAGCGGGCGCAAAGGAGGTCGCGCGATGCGGACTAGGGTTTGCCCAAAGTGCGGGAAGCCTTACCCGATAGGGCAGAGCTGCCCGAGGTGCCGGGTCAGGCACAAGGGCACAACGCGCACCAAGGAGCAGGAGCGCAAGCGGTTTGAAGCCAACCCCTGGCGGCGCGGGTACGACAAGAAGGGCTACCACGCGGCCCGGCAGCAGGTCATAGCGATGCAGCTTGGCCACTGCGCCCGGTGCGGCAGGCAAATAGCCGCCATGGACGCCACAGGGGCTTGGAAGACCGTCTCAGGCGGCGTCCACCACATCAAACCGCTTTCGGCGGGCGGCACGAACGAGATAGGAAACCTCGTTTTGCTGTGCGCCCCGTGCCACAACGCAGTCGAGGCAATGAGAAGGAGGGAGGAGAAGCGTTGAACAAGAAGAGGGAAGCCACCACAAGCGACGGCAGGTTCGAGGACTTCCGGTTCCAAGTGAGCCTCGCCGTCGAGACGTTGATTCAGTCCATCGAGAACGAGCCGTTGCCCGCGAACTCACGGGCACTGGCCTTCGCGATGGCCTACGGGCTTAAGCCCAAGATGTGCTACACGTTGGCCCAGACCGAGAAGTACACCGGCATATCGCAGGAAATCCTCGTGAAGGAGCACGACGCCGGGCGGCTCAGGTTCTTCCGCCCGAAGTGCTCGGAGCGCGGCACGTTCATTACGTGCGCAGACCTCGACGCCTGGATCGAGGAGAACAGCCGATGACTTGGGTCAGCGACGAGATCGCGGCTGACCTCGCCCGGATATTCGCCGACGAGCAGCGGGAGAACCGAATCTACGGCGACCCGCCCGAGGACGGTGAGGACGATGGGCAGGACGAGGAAGAGCGCGAAGAGCGCTGGTAGCTCCTTTGAGCGCCTTATCGCCGACTACCTGGCCGACGAGTTGGGCGAGGACGTTGACCGCCAAGTCAAGGCGGGCGCAAACGACCTGGGCGACGTGCGCGGCGTGAGGATTCTCGGCCAGCCCGTCGTGATCGAGTGCAAGGAGTACCGGGGCCAGCACAACTTGCCCGAGTGGTACCGCGAAGCGGAGCGCGAGCGCGACAACAAGGGCGCGTGCATCGGCGTTGTCGTTTGGAAGCGGTACGGCAAGGGTAAGGCGCAAGACCAGCACGTATCCATGACCATGGCGGAGTTCGTCCGCCTGTTAAAGCTAGTGAACGGAGGTGGCGCCGATGGCGATTAAGGGAGAGGGCACCGTCTTTGAGCTTATCCGGACGCCGGAGGATGACCGCGACGCATGGCTTGACCTGCGTAAGAAGGGAATCGGCGGCTCGGACGTGGCCGCTATCATGGGCCTTTCGGCCTTCCGCTCGGCCTATTCGGTGTGGGCGGAGAAGTCAGGCCTTTACCAGCCCGAGGACATATCCGACAAGCCCGCAGTCCACTGGGGCAACGTCCTTGAGCCGATCGTCGGCGGCGAGTACGCGGAGAACCACCCGGCCCGCGAGGTAAGGCGCGTGAACGCCGTCTGCCGCAACCTCAAGCGGCCCTGGGCGCAGGCATCGCTTGACTACGAGGTCAAAGACCCGGTTCTCGGTTGGGGAGTCCTCGAGATCAAGACGGCGGGCGCGATGCGCGCCAAGGACTGGGAGGAAGGCGTTCCCGTCTACTACCAGACGCAGGTCGTGCACTACCTCAGCGTCACGGGAAGGCCCTTCGCGGACGTGGCGGTGCTTATCGGCGGGTCCGATTACCGCGAGTACCGCATCATGCGCGACGCGGAGGACGAAGCGGCGGTTGTCGGCGCTGTTGACGCCTTCTGGTGTGACCACGTGCTCAAGGGCGAGCCGCCCGAGATCACGGGCGCGAGGGATGACGGCGCGGCGGTGTTCGCAGTCAGCGGCATGGGCGGCAAGGAAGTGCCGCACGTCGATATGTCGCAGGCCATGGCCGACTACATCAGCGCCAAGTACGCGAAGGCCCAGGCGGAGGAGGCGTTCAAGGACGCTTCCAACCGACTGAAAAAGGAGATCGGCCAGAACGCGGCCCTTGAGTGCGACGCGGGCAAGTTCTCGTGGCGCAGGTACACCGTGAACCAGTTCGACAAGAAGGGGTTCGAAGCCGACCACCCGGACCTCGCAGACCAGTACTCGAAGATGGCCGTCTGGGACGGCGGAATCGTCTTCAAGCCACGAAAGGAGTAGACGATGGGTGCAATCACCAAGGCCCAGCAGGAGATTCAGCAGGGCAAGCCCGCGACGTTCGCGGACCTCGTCAAGAAGGTAAGCCCACAGTTCCAGGCCGTCATGCCGAAGGGGTTCAAGGCCGAGCGCCTAGCCCAGATGGCTATCTCGGCGTACAACCAGACCCCGAAGCTCGCCGAGTGCAGCGTGCCGTCCATCCTGTCTTGCTGCCTGCGCTGCGCGAGTCTCGGCCTTGAGCCTAGCGCGGTTGACGGGATGGGCCGCGCCTACATCCTCCCGTACAAGAACCGCAAGACGGGCGCGATGGAAGCGCAGTTCATTCTCGGCAAGAACGGCATGGTCGAGCTTGTTCAGCGCAGCCAGCTCGTGAAGTCGCTCAGGACCCAGTGCGTCTACGAGGGTGACGAGTTCGACTACTGGGAGGACGAGAGCGGAATCCACTTCAGCTACCGCCCCGACCTCGACGCGGACCACGAGACGGACAAGCTGCGCCTTGTCTACCTCTCCGCGAACCTCAAGGACGGCGGGCTGGTCTTCCTGCAGATGTCCAAGAAGGAAATCGACAAGATCAAGGCGCGTTCCAAGGCCACCGATTACGGCCCGTGGAAGACCGACTACGAGGCCATGTCCGAGAAGACCGTCCTTCGCCGCGCGTTCAACCGTGGCATGCTGCCGCGTTCCGTCGAGGTCGCAAAGGCACTCGCAGACGACGGCACCTCGCCCATCGTGCTTGGCGAGGACGATTACCAGGTGTTCGACCACGACCCGAGCGCCATTGAGGAGAAGTCCACTACAGAGGAGGTGGCGCAGTGAGCATCAACCGGGTAACGGTCACGGGCAACCTCACCCGCGACCCGGAGCTTAGGCAGACGGCGGGCGGAACACCGATACTGCACTTCGGAATCGCGGTTAACGACCTCGTCAAGAACGCGCAGTCCGGCGAGTGGGAGGACCGCCCGAACTTCGTTGACTGCGTGCTGTTCGGCGCGCGAGCCGAAGCCCTCTCGCGCATCCTCGCGAAGGGCATGAAGGTCGCGCTTGAGGGCAGGCTGCGCTACTCCGCCTGGGAGAAGGACGGCCAGAAGCACAGCAAGATTGAGATCGCCGTGGATTCCGTCGACCTCATGGCGAAGCCCCGCGAGCAGGCGATGAACCCGCAGCAGGCGGCTGATTACATGTCGCAGCAGTACGGCCAGCCGGTCGCGGCGGTTCCTATGCAATCGACGGCCCCGGCGCAGGCGCAGCAACCCGCGCTCTACGACGAAGCTATCCCGTTCTAATGGGTAAGTCGGTATCCCTCACGGGCAAGGGCCGCGAGCTTGTGTTGCGAATGTACGCAATGGGCTACTCGCCGAGACTGATCATCACCAGCGGCCTAGGGGTTTCCCGGTACGACCCCAAGTATTCCCGGCTCGAAACCGAGGTCATGCGCCTAATCAGGCGCGAGGGCCGCAAGACGCAGATTTAACTATCGCCGCCGTGGCAGCGACTCGCCACGGCGGCACCACCAACCGAAAGGACAACAGAAAATGGGCAAGAAGAACGTTCGTCTCACCTTCACCGAGGAGGTTCTCGGAACCTCGCCGAACAACCCCGACATTTACCGCGAGTACATCGCGAGCAAGTCCCCGGACGCCAAGACGATTGAGGACGAGGTTGCCTCTGTAGGCGTTGACGAGGTGCACGAGAAGGGCATCACCGTGTTCCCGCGCCTTGATGACGGCACCCCCTACATCTACGACTACCAGATCAAGGGCTTCTTCAAGGATTCCTGCGGCGCTCTTTGGCGCGTCAAGGCCACCAAGTCAAGCAAGCTCAAGGCCTATAAGAAGGTCATCGACGGTAACGTCTTCATCGAGCAGCGCAAGATTCCGTACCAGATCCCTGCGGGCGTCGAGTCCCCGCACTGCATCAGGCCGCTTAGGGCGCAGACCCCGCAGGGCGAGCGCGTGGCCCTCGCCGAGTCCGAGACCATCCCGGCGGGCAGCTCCATTGAGTTCACCATCATGACGTTCGACGATGGGCTTTGGCCGACCATCACCGAATGGCTGCAGTACGGCAGGTATCGCGGCATCGGCCAGTGGCGCAACTCCGGCAAGGGCCGCTTCGAGTACGAGTTCTTGGACTAGCTACAAGCGACGGCACCGCAGGGCGCAGGTCTGCAATGGCATAGCGGAATTGAGCGGCGCTATGGCACGGCAACTTTGGGCCGGGCAGCGGAGCAGCATAGCAGTACGGTGCAAGGCGAAGGCGTAGCCCCGACCTGCACGGCGCGGCGGCGGACCTGCTAGGAAACGACACGCTTTGGAATGGCATTGACGTGCGCTGCGATGGAATGGCAAAGCATGGCAACGGCGCGGCATGTACTCGCCAAGCATAGCAACGGAACGGCGGAGATGTGCGGGGGCGGCTGAGTTACGCACAGAAAAGGCCAGCTAAGGCAAAGCTTGGCATGACACTGCCAGGGCATAGCACGTCTTTTCTCAGCAACGGCAAAGCAAGCCTATGCCTGTCGGGGCGTTGCCCAGCGACGGCAAAGCCATCCCTGGAACCGCAACTGAATTGCATAGCTGAGACGAGCAGCGGAACGGCATATAACCGAACAGCCATGGCGCAGCGTGGACTGGCACAGTCACGACATGCGACGGAATTGCAAAGCTCAGCACAGCATAGGCAAAGCAAGTCAAACCCCAGCTAAGGCATCGCAGTTCTCTGCGCGGGCAGGCAACGGCAGGGCAGGGGGAAGCGTTCACAAGCAACGGCATCGCAAAGAAAGTCCAGCTCAGACAACCGAAAGAACAGCAACGACACAGCAACGCAAAGAAACCCGCATCGGCAGGGCTAATTGCTGCTAGGGAGGAGCGGACCCCGGCGAGGAATGCCCAGCAAACGGCAACCACTACTGAAAGGAGTACGAATGAAAGGTATCAAGCGTTTCAGGCAGGCGATCAAGAACCAGCAGGACTTTGGTAACGGCGAGTTCCGCCTTACCTACCACGACGCGAAGGAGATCGCCGCCGAGATTGAGGAGGAGCTTTCGCGCCTCTCGTGGGCGCAGGGCGTCCCCGCGCCCGTGGACGCGGGCGGCGAGGTCGTGCCACTCACGACGAAGGTGATGTACGACGATGACGGGGGTGAGATGACCATCAAGTCGTTCACGTTCTACGTTGGTGGCGGCTTCTGGAGAACCGACCCTGAGTGTCCGTCGGTCTATGCCATCGACCGCGTGGACCTCCTCCACCTTCACCGCCCCGACAGCTGGAAGCGGCTTGAGGAGGACGTTGAGCAGTTTGAGAACGGCGGAACATCCTGCTCCTACTTTAACGGTGGGGCGCCGAGCTGTAAGGGGTGCAAGTCCCCCTGTCACATCGGCGGCAATTGCCGGGATGCTGTTGCCGGCGACATTTTCCGTCGTGCCAAAGCCCTCGCGGAGCGCGACGCAAAGGAGGACGGACGTGGTTGACGAATGAGCGAAATGTACACGTGCGATTTGTGCGGCAAGCCGACGCCGAACTTCACGCCATGGACGTGCGGACCCATCGCGGGGAAGCTCGGGCGTTCGTGGTGCGACGATTGCGAGGAGCTATTCAAGCGAGAGCATGCATGGGAGAACGAGCAGTGGCGCAAGGACGAGATCACGTGCCCATGGTGCGGCTACGAGGACGAGGACAGCTGGGAGTTCGAGGGAGAATACGATGACGAGTACGAATGCCCGCATTGCGGCAAACCGTTCGTCCTCGAGCGAATCGTCGACATCACGTACACGAGCAAGCGTCGCATCGAGGACATGCCGGAAGGGTGGCGGTCGAATGATTAGCGATTCCGAGCGCCGCGAGGTGGCGGCGGAGCTGCGGAAGCTCGCGGACGCCGGATGCATCCGCTACGCAGAGGAGTTCTACGAGGAGCTCCGGGAGATCGTCGCCATTGACTTTGACGGGAGCTTTGAGGGCGTGGCCAACTCGCTCGCCGACCTCATAGACCCGAAAGGGGGAGACGATGATTAGCGACAAGTGGCGCCGGGAGGTGGCGCGAAGGCTGCGCAGCATGAAGCCGGAGGAGACCACGGCCCCGTTCGGTAAGCCTGTTCTCATGCATATTTTCCGCAGCGTCTTCCCGAACCAGATGTTTCTCACCAACTGGATTTTGCGGCTCCCTTACCAGCTCGCCGACCTCATAGACAGACCAGTTACTCACAACATTGCCGAACATCCAGGCTTCAAATGCAAGCTGTGCGGCGATGAATGGCCCCTCGACATAGGGTTTGATTATTGCCCCAGATGCGGCGCTGAGGTGGTGGAGGGTGACTAACGTCGAGGTCGCGCGAGCCGCACATGCCATCCTCTGCCGCGAGTCCGAGGTCACCGACATGTACACGGGCGATTGCCGGGGCTGCGGCGAGTGCTGCTCGCGCTTCCTGCCGCTCAGCCCGTACGACCTGCGGCGCTTGGAGCCTTACGTTCGCGAGCACGGGGTCAAGCCGCATGAGCCGCGCGGAGAGGTCGACCTTATGTGCCCGTGGCTCACGGACGGCAAGGAGTGCGCCGTGTACGCCGCAAGGCCCGAGGTGTGCCGCGCCTACCGCTGCGACCTTCACAAGCGCGGTGAGCTGCGCGGCTTCTTCGGCGCGGCGAGCGCCGATGTGACCGACACGAGGGTGCTTGCGGAGAGGTGGGGCGATGACGGGCAGAGAGCTTAGGTCAACCGTCAAACTCGCCGATGACGAGGGCATCGACCAAGCGACGCTCGACCGAATCAGGCGCGACGTCTGGGACTCCATGCGCGGGGGGTTGGACGAGATGGTCCTGCGCGGCGAGCTTAGGCGACCGTACACGCCGGAGGAGCTGCTAGGAAGGAAGTGTGAGGATGCCATACGACAGTGCGGGTTACCGCGATCACTGCGGCGACTGCCGCCATTTTAAGCTCGACGTTGAGCGCACCAAGCTTCGCCGCGAGGTCTTCGGGGAGCACGCGGCCCCGGCTCACTACTGCGGCAAGCTTCACATCTTCGTGAGCACGCTGGATTCGCCGAGCAACCCGTCGTGCAACGCGGCGGGGTGTTTCAGCTACGAGAAAGGGGGCCGCAATGGCCGTTAAGTTAGGTACCGTACAGACCTTCGCCAAGGTCGAGCCGGACAAGGCGCAGGCGCTGAAGGTCTTGGAGGAAGCTGCCGAGGTCTTCGGCGAGTGGCAGCTGTGGGACGGGTTGGACCCAGACGATAAGGAAGACGGGTTCGAACCTGTTTGCCTAATGAACGAGTGCGCCGACGTGATACAAGCGACGTGCAATTTGTTGGCGGCATACGGGGTTACGGACTTCACGGCTCACATGGAGTTTTGCCGTAAGCGCAACGTGGAGCGGGGGCGGATGTGATCCAGTTCAAGCTTGGGGCGCCCCAAATCATCCTGATTGCAATCGACGCTGTGAACCTCGCAACCGTGGCCGTATACCACGGGGAGCCGAAGGAAGGGAACTACGACGTTTTTATCTCACTAATCGCGCTTGCTATCCAGCTCGCGCTACTCACATGGGGAGGTTTCTTCTAATGAACGAATACAAAAAGGCCGTCGTGGCAAGGCTCAGGGAACTGGAAGACGAGTTCAGGGCAAACGTCGCTTCATATTCGCGCGCCGAGATCGCAAGAAAAGTCTTCGACCAGCTGTTTTACGTGCTCGATGACGCCGGATTCGACACTGAGTGCAGCTCCGGCAACATCATCGGCCGTCTCGCGGAGCTGATCGAGGACAACGGCAAGGCCGGAGAGATCTACAGCACAGAGGTTGTAGTCACCAACATGGCGGAAGCGGTTAGCAAGACGAATGCGGTGTTCCCGGACGAGCGCGTCGATGTCATTCCGGGACCCGATAGGACCTACGACTTGCACGACGAGGGTGACCACGTGAGCCTTTTCATCACCACTCAACCCGACAGCATGCCCGTCGAGTTCCGCAAGAAGTACCGCCTGACTATCTCGGAGGTGGCAGATGGACCCGACAACGATTAACTGCCTGATTCTAGCCGTCGCGTTGCTTGTGACGGCGCTCGTGCTGCTCAGGCTCGCGGGCGAGGTGGCTTGGCTCAAGCACGGCATGAAGCTCCACAGCGCGGCCATCCTCAGGCTGCTCGACGCCCGCATTAAGGAAGAGGAGAAGGCCGACAGCACCGACAACAAGACGAATCTAAAGGAGAACTGATGCTAAGCATGACAAACTCTGGCCGTCGTAAGGCTATTCCCGCAATCGCCGTTGTCGTCGCCCTCGCGGTTGCCGCGTCCGTCGTGCTCGCGGGGTGCACGGAAAGCGCCCGCGTCAGCTACAACATCAAGCAGGACGCGGACAACTTCAACGTGGCGAGAAGGCTCACGGTCTTCAACATGCGCTCAGACAAGGTGCTCATGCAGATGACCGGCTGCTTCGCGCTCCACAACGACAGCGACAACGAGCTTGAGGTCGTGTGCGAGTTGCCGGACGGCAGCTACCAAAAGCACCTCGTGTACCTCAACGAGTGGACGATGTACACGGTCGAGCAACTGGACACCTCAGACGTCGACAGGTTCAACTACGAGCTTAACTTCCTCCCGCAGGAGCTGCCCGGCGTGAAGATCACGAGTAAGGACTAGGCCGATGGAGAAGATCAACCCGCCGCGCTACGCCGGCGACGGCATATCCTGCGACCAGGCGATGTTCTCCATGCAGCGGGCGAGCTGCATCCACGACGTTGACCAGCTCTGGTGGTGGGCCTGCGCGTTCAAGTACATCTGGCGGTTCTGGGACAAGGGCCACGCCCGCGACCTCGACTGCGCCATCGACTGCATAGAGCGCCTTAAGGAGTGCAGGTATGGAACCGACAACGACTAGCCCTAGCATCGAAGCCCTCGTCGAGGAAGCTAAGAGCTGGATCAACCTGGGCGAGGAGTACGTTTCGCTCAGCGTAAACCGTTTCGCGGCCCTCGCATACGGCGCGGCTGCGGACTACGACGAGCTGCGCGACGAGCTGGAAACCAAGCGCTAGGGGGAGTTATGACGGATTGTCAAGACCTCGCGGACGAGCCGCTAAGGTGGTTCCCGCACGACGCGGACGCGGCAGGAGACCCGAAGTGCAGGCGGCTCATGCGCAAGACCGGGGCGGCGGGCTATGGCCGCTGGTGGCTGCTCTGCGAGGCCTTGGCTTCCGAGCCGGGGCACCACATCAGGGTCGAGACCACGACCGACCTAGAGAACCTCGCCGTCTTGCTCGACCTCGACTGCGCCGAGGAAGCAACGGAGTTCATCGAGGACCTTCTCACCATCGGGCTTCTCACAAGCAACGACGGCTTTGTGTCCTCGCCGCGCATGGACGCCAACGCGGAGCGCTCGGGCAAGACAAAGGAGCGGCGGCGGCATGCCGCGATCGCGCGTTGGTCCGGCCAAAAGTAGCTATGCACGATGCATGCACGATGCATGCACGATGCATGCACGATGCATGCACGATGCATGCACGATGCATGCACGATGC
>CAKUIF010000012.1 GCA_934660915.1 uncultured Olsenella sp.
TGTGCCATTTCAAAACAAACTGCACCTCCCGAACCCGGACTTTTATTTCACGGTCCAAATTTGGGGGTGCAGTTCAGGCTGGAACCGAGGGTTTCTTAGCAATTCGATCTTTTGAGCAGCTGGAGCTTAGCGTTTCTTAGCGCTGGGGAGTTCCGCGCAGCTGGAGCTTGGCGTTTCTTAGCGCGGGGGAGTTCCGAGCAGCTGGGACCTGGGCTTTCTTAGCGCACCCGGGTTCCGCGAGGCTGGAACCCGGCACATCTTAGCGCCCACCGCCGCGCGCCCGGAAAAGAAGCTCACTCGGGCCAGACGAACTCCGTGCGGCCGGCCTCCCCGCCGTCGATGAGGAGGTTCTGCCCGGTCATGAAGCGGTTCTGGACCGCGACGAAATAGACCCAGTCGGCGATCTCCTCGGGCGAGGCCCAGCGGCGCAGCGGCGTCAAGTCCATGATGCGCGACCACATGCGCTCGTCGTCCATGACGGGGCGGTTGAGCTCGGTCGTCACGCCGCCCGGGTCCACGCTGTTGCAGGTGGCCTGGGGCGCCAGGCGCATCGCCACGTTCTTCGTGTACGCGCAGACGCCGCCCTTGCTCGCCGCGTAGGCAGGAAACTCGCTGCCCGTGTGCGCGCTCGCGGAGCCCACGTTGACCACGGCGCGGATGCGCGGGGCGGGAGTGCGGGCGAGCTCGCGCTTCTCGCCGGAGGCCTCGCCGCAGAAGGCGTACTTCTCGACGACGTTGATGGTGCCGCGAAGGTTCACGGAGATGTCGTCGGGCGAGCCCTGGACGCCGGCGCAGCTTACCACGACCTGCGGCGCAAGGCCGGAAGGCAGACTCCCCTCATCCGCTACATCGCAAATAAAGTGCTGGTAAGAAGGACTGTCGATGCTCGGCCCTGCGCAGTCGAGGCCCCAGACGCGGTGCCCCTCGTCGAGGAACTTGAGCGCGGTCGCGCGCCCGATTCCCGACGACGTGCCCGTGATCAGGGCGTCCACTAGAGCCTCGCCTCGAGTTCGGCGGCGTGCGCCTGGACGTACTTCTCGCCAACGCCCTCGCGCTCCCAGCCGCTGGCCACGCGGAAGCCGACGGGGGAGAGCACAATCTCGCAGAGGAGCTCGGCGAGCGCGCCGGTGATGGAGCAGGTGAGGACCTGCACCCACGACCAGCCGAAGAACGCGTGGGAGACCACGACGGCGAACACGAGGTTGTCGACGAACTGGCCGATGCCGGTGCTCACGTAGCTGCGCAGCGCGAAGGTGGCGAAGCTGCCGTTGTCGGTGAGGTGGCCGATGAACTGGTTGACGTGCGAGTTCACGAAGGAGGAGCAGAGCATGGCGAGCGAGCTGCCGAGCACGACGTACCATGAGCCGCCGATGGTGGCGTTGAGCGCCGCGTTGACCTCGAGCAAGCCGGTGTCGTAGTAGGCGCCCCACATGCCGGGGGCGAGGCTGACGAGCCAGAACAGCAGGCTCACGGCGAGGTTGATGCCCAGCGCCAGGATCGACACCTTGACGGAGGCCTTGGGCCCGAAGCGCTTGCAGATCATGTCCATGCAGAGGAACGACACCCACGAGAGGGTGAATCCGCAATCGAGCGCGAGCCACGGCAGGCTGACCAGCTCTTTGTTGGCCAGAAGGTTCATCAAGATGACGCTCACGATGAAGCAGGTGACGGTGGAGGCGGGGATGCTGCGCAGGAGGAGCTTGTAGTCCTCAAGGACGTTCTTGATCATGCGGTTGTCTCTCTTTCCTTTGGTTTTAGCTTCTAACGCGCTGGATATCGGAGTAGAACAGCGCGGGCGGCGGATCCGCCGGATACGACCTGAACAGCATAGCCCTTGTTTCCACTTATTTCCATGGGGGCGCTGCGGCGGCCTCGGGGCGCCCGGGGAGGGATAGAATGAATCGTTTTTGTTTCAGTGAGTCACAGCAAGAAAGGCTTTGCATGACTGAATCTCTCGACCTTGCCAAGAAGGGCAAGGGCATCCTCCTGTGTTTTGCGATCGCGGTGGTCGCGTGGATCTGCGGCCAGCACGCCGAGGTGGTCGGAGGGCCGGTTTTCGGCATCCTGCTCGGCATGCTCCTGGCGCAGGCGCTGCGCGGGCGCGACGCCTCGTCGCTGCAACCCGGCGTCAAGTTCACGTCCAAGTACATCCTTCAGGCGGCCGTCGTCTTCCTTGGTTTCGGCCTTAACCTCGCGCAGGTCGCGAAGGTCGGCGCCACGAGCCTTCCGGTGATTCTCTCCACCATCTCGACGTCGCTTATCGTTTCCTTCGTGATGTGTCGCGCCATGCACGTGCCCGGAAAGATCGCCACGCTCATCGGCGTGGGCTCCTCCATATGCGGCGGCTCCGCTATCGCCGCGACCGCGCCCGTGATCCGCGCCGACGACGAGGACGTGGCCCAGGCCATCTCGGTGATCTTCCTCTTCAACGTGATCGCCGCGCTCGTCTTTCCCACCCTCGGCGGCATGCTGGGGCTCACCAACGAGGGCTTCGGCCTCTTTGCGGGAACCGCCGTCAACGACACCTCGTCGGTGACGGCCGCCGCGGCCGCGTGGGACGGCATGCACCCGGGCGCCAACACGCTCGACGCCGCCACCATCGTCAAGCTCACGAGGACGCTCGCCATCATCCCGATCACGCTTGCGCTCGCCGTCTGGCAGATGCGCGCTGACCGCCTCGCGGGCGGGGAGGGCAAGAGCACCTTCAGCCTGCGCCGGGCGTTCCCGACCTTCGTGGGCCTCTTTGTGCTCGCGAGCCTTGTGACCACCGTGTTCGCGCTGCCGGCCGCCGTCACCGCGCCTCTCAAGACGCTCTCGAAGTTCCTCATTGTGATGGCCATGAGCGCCATCGGCCTCAACACCGACATCGTTAAGCTCGTGCGGACGGGCGGCAAGCCCATCGCGCTGGGCGCCTGCTGCTGGGTCGCCATCGCCTGCGTGAGCCTGGCCATGCAGCACGTCATCGGCATCTGGTAAGAAGGCGCCGCAATCTGGGACAAAATCCCCCGTCCCTTTTGTCTCAGTTGGGACAAAAGGGACGGGGGATTTTGTCCCAAAATGTGTGCGATATGTGGTCGGCCTAGGAGGGCTTGCGCGCAACCAGGTGGGCACGGAAGCCCTTCTGTGCCTCGAGCTTGAGCAGGAGGAACCCGGCCCTCTCGGCGAGCGCGCGAAGCTCGGACACCTTGCAGATCCGGACATCGCCGTGGCCCGCGAGGCGCGCCAACGGTAGCTCAAAGGTGTTCATGAGCCATACCACGAAGTCGCTCGACGTGTAGTCGCGCAGAATCAGACGCCCGCCGGGGCGCAGGACGCGGGCCGCCTCGGCGAAGAACCTCTCGGGGTGCGGATAGTGATGGAAACTGTTGGAGCAGAGCACGGCGTCGAAGCTTTGCGACTCGAAGGGCAGGGCTTCGGCGTCCCCGACGACGAAGCGGACGTTCCCGAGCTGCTTGGCGCGGGCCTCCTCGATCATTTTGGGCGTGAGGTCGAGCCCCGTCAGGTGCTTGTCCGGGTATTCCCCGTGCAGCAGCTCCAGGACTGCTCCGGTCCCGCAGCCCACGTCGAGCACGTCCTCGAATGGCTCGAGCGCGAGCTCCTCGAGCATCTGCGGGTAGTCGTCCTTGCACATCTCGTAGATCCCGGCATGGCCGGACTCGTAGACCTTCGCCGCCTCGGTGAACTCTTTGATGGAAAGCTGCTTGAGCTCTTCTGCCGATCTGGCCATGGGCCCTCCTATTCCTGGACCTTGAGCGCCTCGGCGAGGCTGACGCGTTTGATGGAGCGCGTGTGCAGGAGCGCCACGACGAGGTAGGTCGCAAACCCGATGCCTGCGCACTCGGCCATCGACCACCACGGCACGTAGATCTCGATGTTGCCGTTGTAGGCGAGCAGCATCGCGCGGAAGATCGCGGTGAGCGAGCCGATGATCACGGGCAGGCTCAGCACGAGCGAGGCCGCCACGCACAGCGTGATCGAACGGATGTAGAGGCGCGAGATCTCGCCGTCGCGGTAGCCGAAGACCTTCATGTAGCTGATGGAGCGCGCGCTGCGGTCGATCACGGCCTTGGTCAGCAGGTACATGAAAAGAAGGAAGATGAACACGGCGAGCCCCACCATCATCCCGATCAGGTCGCTCATCATGCCGATGAACTGGTCGCCCACGGCGCGCATGTCGTCGGGCGTGGTGTCGCCGGCGAAGTAGCGCGCGTCGAAGTCGAGCTTCTCGTCGCTCGCGTAGCCGTTGAAGTACGAGGCGTCGTTGCCGAAGAGCTCGTTGAAGTTGCCGATGGCCATGTAGACGTTCATGTCTGACTTGGAGCCCCAGGCGGAGCCGTCGCCGGCGTACTCGAGGGAGTAGTCCTTGTCCTCGTACTTGTCGTGGAAGTCGACCTGCTGCCCTTCTTTCCAGCTGAACTTGTCAAGAAGCCCGCGGCCGAAGACGACGCGGCCGTCGCCGACGTCCAGGCCCTTCCAGTAGCGCGAGTCGGGCGAGACGCCGTAGACGGTCACGGTTTCGGTGCCGTTGCCCTCGCCGCGGTCGTATTGCAGCTGGTAAACGGCGTACTTCTCGGCCTGCTCGATTTTCTCGGCGCCGTTGTCGGTGGTGTTCACGGGGTGGATGTCGTCGTTTTCGGCATCGATGTTGGAGGCGTCGTCGATGAGGTCGATCGCCTCGTCGCGGTCGCAGCCGAGGGCGCCTACGATGTCGTCGAGGCGCGCGTAGAGGGCGTCCTTCTTTGTTCGGACCTCCTCGAGCGCGTCGCTCGCTGCCTGCATGTTGTCGGCGCTGGGCGACGCCGCGAGGGCGTCGGCCGCCGCCTGGGCCGCGTCGGCCGCGGCGTCGAGCTCGTCCTCGGCGTCCTCGGCGGCGGAAAGAAGGGCGCCGTCGACGGACTGCAGGCGGTCGAGCGCCGCCCATTGTTCGCGCTGCTCGGCTGTGCCCTCAAGCTCGAGCGGGGCCTTGAACGTGTATTGGTGCTCCGCCACGAGGCTCGTCTCGAGGTTGTCGGCGTAGTGCGTCATCGTGGGGAGGATCGCCAGGCCGAAGAGCAGAAGCAGCGAGGCGAAGGCGATGCCCACGAACAGCGTGGCGAAGTTGCCGAGGTTGCGCAGAAAGACGCGCAGGCGGAAGCGCGCGACGAAGCCCATGCGCTCGGGCAGCCGCAGGCCTCGTTTGGTGCCTGACTTCCCGCTGGCCTCGTGGCGCAAAAACTGCAGGGGCGTCTTGCCCATCTTGCGAAGAAGCCCCACGAGCGTGATGAGGATGAGCGCGGCGGCGGGCACCACGGCGCACTTGACGAAGATCTCCCAGCTCCAGTACACGCGGAAGGGCGGCAGGCTGTAGGAGCCGTAGTAGAGGTTGCGCATGGGCTCGGTGAAGAACGCGACGCCGAGGGCACATCCCAGGCCGGCCGCGAGGATGCCCACGACGGCGGGAAGCGCGAGGTAGTGGAGGACGATCTCGCGCTTGCGGTAGCCGCTGGCGAGCAGCGTCCCGATGACGGCGCTCTCCTCCTCGATGGTGGCGTCGGTGAGCACGACGAAGACGAAGGCCATGATCACGATGATGATGTCGAGCAGCGTCGTCCACATGGCGGAGTCGCCGTCCACGTCGTCGCGCGCGTACCCGATGCCCTGGTTGGAGTCGGCGTCGACGAGGTCGTCCACGCGCGCGTCCGCGTCCGTTAATGCCTCGACCATGTCCTTCTCGGCATCGGTGCGCTCGGCGACGGAGAGGTCGCGGTCCTTGAAGGTGAACGAGTAAGTGTAGGTGGGCGCGCCGCCGGCGTCCTCGAGCGCGGCGAAGCCGGCGTCCGTGACCTCGGCCACGCCGAAAGTGATGGTGTTCACCGTGAAGTCGGAGTTGTTGAGGAAGAGCGCCTGGCTGTCGGGCAGGGTCATGATGCCGCAGATGGTGTAGGCGCGCCCGCAGAGCTCGACCTTGTCGCCCACGGCGAGGTCGTTGTTCGTGGCGAAGACGCGGTCGACGGCGACCTCGTCGTCTGCCTGCGGCTCCGCGCCCTCGCAGTAGGACGCGAGGTCGATTTCGGTGCGGTGCGCATAGGTGCGCAGCGTGCGCTTGGTGCCGTCGTCACCCGTGGGCTTCTTTATGGCCGCGTCTATGGAGAAGTTCTTGTGGAGCGTGACGCCGCCCACGTCCTCCGCGGCGTCCTCGGCCGCCTTGATCTGGGCATCGGTCGCCTCAAAGGAGGTCGTCACGCGGCCGTCCTCGATCGTGTACTCGTCGCGCATATCGTCGATGAGGCGGCCGATGGAGTGCGCGGCGAGCAAGAAGCCCGAGGTGAGGGCGATGCTTCCGCACATGAGCAGAAAGATGCCGAGGTACTTGCCTATGTTGCGACGCAGCTCGCGGGGAAGCCGCTTGGCCAGGGGAGTCATGGGGCGCCTACCAATCGAGCTCGGAGGCGGACACGGGCGACTCGTTGGCCTCGTCTTCGGCCAGGCGCCCGTCGCGCAGGCGCAGCACGCGGTCGGCCATGCGGGCGATGGCGGCGTTGTGCGTCACGATCACGATGGTGCAGCCGTACTCCCGGTTCACGCGCTCCATGAGCTCGAGCACTTCTTTCGAGGTCTTGTAGTCGAGGGCGCCCGTGGGCTCGTCGCACAGGATGAGGCCGGGGTTCTTCACGAGCGCGCGGCCGATGGCGCAGCGCTGCTGCTGGCCGCCGGAGACCTGGCGCGGGAACTTGTTGCGGTGCTCCCAGAGGCCGAGCGAGCGCAGCAGGTCCTCCATGGGCAGGGGGTTTGCCGAGAGGTGCGCCGTGACCTCGATGTTTTCCTTGATGGTGAGGTCGGGCACGAGGTTGTAGAACTGGAAGACGAAGCCGAGCTCGCGGCGGCGGTACTCGCCGAGGTCCTTCGGCGAGAGGGACGTGAGCTCGCAGCCGCCGACCGAGATCGTGCCGCCGTCGGCGCCCTCGAGGCCGCCGATGAGGTTCAGGAAGGTCGACTTGCCCGAGCCCGAGGGGCCGAGCATGACGCAGACCTCGCCGCGGTTCACGGCGGTGGTGATGCCGTCGAGCACCTGGACGCGCGCCTCGCCGTCTCCGTAGTGTTTCTTGAGGTCGTCTACCACAAGGTAGGGGGTGTTGCCCTTCATGGGACGCTCCAATCGTTGCGCGAAGGCTAACGGAGCGGTCGTCGTGGAAGGCAGAGTTAGCCTAGGTTGAAGTTAAGCTAGGCTAACAATAACAGATTGGGACAAAAGGGACGGGGGATTTTGTCCCAACTTGTGGAGGGGCGTGCGGCCAAGTCCACAATTTGGGACAAAATCCCCCGTCCCTTTTGTCCCAAAAAACGCGAGGCTCGCGGGAGCCTCGCGTTTTTGCGTGCGCGCGTTGAATGTGGCCTCAGAGCTTGATGCTGATGCCGGAGAAGGGCTCCCAGCCGCCCTTCTTGTCGCCATCGCGGCCGTCGTGACCGCCGTCGCGCCCGCCGAGCGCGACGGACACCCCGCCGAACAGCGTGCCCATCCGTCTCCCTACTTGCGCTCGGGGACCTTGAGCATCATCACGAAGCCGATCACAAAGAGGATTGCGATGCTCATGACGCCGAGGCTCGAGTTGCCGCTGATGGCCGTGAAGGTGCCCACGAGGAAGGTGCCCAGGATGGCGGCGTACTTGCCGAAGATGTCGAAGAAGCCGAAGTACTCGTTGGCGCGCTCCTTGGGGCAGAGCTTGCCGAACTCGGAGCGCGAGAGCGCCTGGATGCCGCCCTGGAACATGCCGACGAGGATAGCAAGCACCCAGAACTCGGTGGCGGTGCGCAGGAACAGCGCGGCGAACAGCGTGATGCCGAAGTACGCCGCGATGGCGATGAGCAGCATGCGGCGCGTGCCGTACTTGCTGGACAGGCGGCCGTAGATGATGGCCGACGGGAACGCCACGAACTGCGTGACCAGGAGCGCAAGCACGAGCTGCGTCGCGTCGATGCCGAGGTCGGTGCCGTAACTCGTGGAGAGCTTGATGATGGTGTGCACGCCGTCGATGTAGAAGAAGTACGCGATCATGTAGAACTTGATGGCCTTGTTGGACCACATCTCCTTGAGCGTGCCGCCGATGCCGCCGATGGCCTTGGCGATGGCGCCGGACTCGCGCGGCTTGAAATGCTTCTGCTCGACGTCTCTGAGCATGGGGATCGTGAAGACGAGCCACCAGGCGGCGGTGATGGCGAAGGCGATCTGCATCGCCGTCTGCAGGCCGAGCCCCAGCTTGTCGTAGTTGAGCACGATGAGCAGGCACGCGATGAAGGGCACGCAGCTGCCGATGTAGCCCCACGCGTAGCCCTGGCTGGAGACCTCGTCCATGCGCTCGTCGGTGGTCGCGTCGACGAGCAGCGCGTCGTAGAAGACCATCGAGGAGTTGAGCGCCACCGAGCTGATCACGTAGATGACGAGGAACGCCATCGCGCTCGTGGGGATGCCGAGGGCCACGGTGGCGACGACGCCCGTGCCCACGCAGCCCACGATGAACTTCTTCTTCATGCCCTCCATGTCGGCGATGGAGCCCAGGATGGGCATGAGCAGCGCGATGATGAGCGAGGCGATGGTCTCGGCGTAGCTCCACGCGACGACGACGCCGCCGTCGGGCGCCAGCGAGCTGAAGTAGATGGGGATAACGCTCGTGGCAAGAAGGACCAGGGCTGAGTTGCCCACGTCGTACATGATCCAGCTCTTCTCGGCACGGGTGAACTTCTGTTTTGCCATGGTCTCTCCGTCTCTAGGGGCGCCCGATGGTTCGGGAACATATAGATGATACGTTACCCTTCATCGTTTGCACATACCGAGCAGCTCGGGTAATGGTTAGGTAAAGAGGCCATTTATGCCGCGGGTGGCGCCGATTCGCCGGCCCGCGGGCGCGCGCCGGCGCCCCGTGGGGCATAATCAAGGGCAAAACCGTTGAAGGGACACCTGATGCCCGCGATTCTTACGCACGACTTCTTTGGAAAGAGCGCCGCTGCCGACGCCGCCAAGCTCCTCGGCTTTGTGACCGAGGATGAGCGGTGCGCCTTCCTGCTCGGAAACCAGGGTCCCGACCCCTTGTTCTACCTGTGCATCGACCCGCTCATGAGCAAATGGGAGCCCCTCGGCAACGTGATGCACTCCGCCCGCCCGGCGCGCCTGCTTCTGGCCATGCACGAGGCGGCCGAGCGCCTGGAGGGCGCCGAGCGCATGACGGCGCGCGCCTACGTCGCGGGCTTTGCTTGCCACTACCTGCTCGATCGCGCGGTGCACCCGTTCGTGTACTACTGGCAGTTCGGGCTCACGAAGGCCGGCGTCCCGGGCCTCGACGAGTCGAGCCAGAAGTACGTCCACGCCGAGATCGAGCGTGACCTCGACGAGGCGGTGCTGTGGGGCGTCGAGCACAAGACGATTCGCGAGTACAGGCCCTACGAAGAAGTGCTGAGGGCGTCCAGTCGCGTGCTCGCCGCGGTGGACAAGGTGTACTTCTATGTGTCGCTTTGGGCCTACGGCCGCGCGATCGACCCGAGGACCTTCTCGACGGCGGTGCACGAGTTCCGCCTCACGCAGCGCGTGTTCTACTCGGCGCACGGCGTGAAGGCGAGGGCGATCGCCGACGCCGAGCGCCTTGTGCGCGGCGGCGGGCACTCGCTCGTGGGCGCCATGGCTCACCGCGTTCGCGCGGAGGCGACCTCGGACTTCGACAACCGTGAGCGCCGCACGTGGGAGAACCCGTTCACGCACGAGGTGCGGGAGGTCTCTTTTGCGGATCTCTTCGAGGAGGCGCGCGCCTGCGTGCTCCCTGCCCTCGGTGCCATGTTCTCCGGCGACTTCGACAGGAAGGCGGCGGCCGAGCTCACGGGTGGCCTCAACTTCGAGGGCGAGCCGGTGGACCCGGACGGGGGCTTCGGCTGGCAGGGGCTCTGAGCCCGCAAGCCAGGGGGTACCGTTTGGCGGTCCGCTGAGGGCAAACGGCAATCTCGTGGCTGAGATAAGTAAGCTAAGTATTGGCGCCGGCGGCGCCAGGCGATGTCGCCCGGCTCAAGAGTTCGGTCGAATGTGAGGAGGTCCGGATGGCCACATATGTTTTCTCCGACGTGCACGGCCATGCCGCGCCCCTCGCGCGCGCTATCGAGAAGATCGCGCCGGCCGCCGACGACGTCTTTTACTGCCTGGGCGACATGATCGACCGCGGCCCCGACCCACTCGGCGTGATCTCCATCGTGCGCTCGCTGCCCAACGTCCACGTCCTCATGGGCAACCACGAAGACCTCATGATGGCCTGCATGCTGGAGCCCGAAGGCGAGCTCGACGCTATCAACGCGGCGAATTGGGGCATCAACGGCGGAATCGTGACCTCCGAGGCGCTCGCCGGGCTGAGCGAGGACGAGGCCGACGAGATTGTGGCATGGGTGGCTTCGCTGCCGCGTTGCGCTCACGTGACGGTGGGGGAGCGGCCGTACCTGCTCGTGCACGCCGGCATCGACCCGTCCGCCGTCACGGTCGAGGGGCCGTGGGACGACCAGAGGCTTGACGCGCTTCTTGCCGAGCAGTCGCCCGACGACCTCCTGTGGATCCGCGAGGGGTTCTGGGGCTCGCACACGGGGCTTGTGGATGCCGAGGGCAAGGGCCCGATCGTCATCGCGGGCCATACGCCGACGCCTTATCTCGACCGTCTGTGCGCAGACCTCAGCGAGCCGCTCAGAGACGAGGACGGCCGCGCAAAGATGCTCAAGGTCGGTGCCGACCAGACCACAGGCGGCGTGGCCGACCGCTGGGACATCGACGCCGGCGCCGCCGGCGGCGCGGGCTTCGGCCGGGTCGGCATCATGCGCCTGGACGACGGCGCCGAGTTCTACGAGGACATTTCCGAGGACGAGTAGCGGGGCTGTGTCTCGCTAAGGAACACGTGTTTTCTTAGCGCGGACTACCAGGTGCGGGCAAGGCGCTCGATGGCCTCGGCGGCGGTTCCTTCGTCGACCCCTTCGACGCGGATGACCACGGCCTCGCCGGTGCGCACCCCCATGGAAAGAAGCGCCATCAGGTCCGAGGCGTCGGCCGCGCGGCCCTCATGCGTAAACGTCACGCGGCTGCGCCAGCGCTGAGCCTCACCGGCAAGAAGCACGGCCAGCTGTATATGAAAACCCAACGGGTCGGTGATCTGGCGCACGATCTCGCGCATTACGCCCCTCTCCCAAGCACAACCTTGAACGAAAATAGCAGCCTGAGCAGGGGAAGAAAAGAGGGGAGTCGGCGAACGCTTTGCCCTCCCCCCGTAAATGGGCAACGCGTGTCGGACGTGCTTTTTGGCGGTCGAGTCGCGCGCCCCAAGGATTTTGGCCTACAGCTCGCGGTGGGCGTAGAGGCGTGTCGAGACGAGCATCGAGATGAGGTAGGCGGCGGTGGCGGCGCCGAGGATGCCGAGGGCGACTGCGATCGCCGGCAGCGCGGCGGCTGCGGAGGCAAGGTTTTCCGCGACGTTGAGGACGGGCCCTCTGACCTGCTCGAACCCAAGGAGGAAGATGAACAGGAGCGGTGCGACCGCGGCGATTTTCCCGCGCTCGACCCCAAGGGAGAAAACCAAGGGCATCTGTATCGCGAGGATGACGAAGAGGCTTGCTATGGTCGCAAGAAACGCCAGCGCGGGCTCGGGCGCAAAGACAAGCCCGAGCTGCTTTGCATCGGACCCGTTTACGAGGGACACGACGAGGGCGAGTACGAGGGAGGCAACGAATCCCGCCGCCATCGTCGTCGCGATTGCCAGTGCCATAATCCCGTAGCGGGCCTTGACCACGTCTGTGCGCCTAATGGGGAGAAGCTCCAGCCGCCCGCGCGCCCATTCGCCGCGGTCGTCGGCGCCGAACAAGGCGAACATGATGAAGAGACTGCTCGTATAGCACACGCAGCACGTCATGGCGATCGTCATGGCGGCGGGGTCGCCCGCGTTGCCCATGGCGGTGAACCCGCCGATCACAAGCGACGTGAGCAGGTAGTGCGCCAGGTACTTTTTTACGACGCACCAGTCCGAGAACATCAAAGCGCGCATCTGTTACCTCACCTCTCCTTTGACCAGAAGCGTCATGACGTCGTCGATGGTCGCGCGGTCGCACACGAGGCCGGGGTACTCTCGGGCAAACGCCGCGCGGTCGTCGACAAGAAGCGTCCAGCTGAGGTCGCCTCGCAGCACGCGGGCGCTGCCGTCGCCTGACCAGGAGCGGCCGCCGCCGAGGACCTCCTCGAGCTCCGCCGAGCGAAGGCGGGCCACTCCCATGCGGCCTTCGACCTCATCGATATCGCAGGTAAGGAGTACGCGGCCGCTGTCGATGATCGCGATCCGATCGCATATCCTCTCGAGGTCGCTGGTGATGTGGCTGCTGATGAGCAGGCTGCGGTCGCCCGGCTCCATCCAGCGACGGAGCAGGTCGAGCACGTCGTCGCGGACAATGGGGTCGAGGCCCGCGGTCGGCTCGTCCATCACGAGGCAAGTGGAGCCCGACGCGACGGCGGCTGCGAGCTGGAGCTTCATGCCCATGCCGCGGCTCAGCTCCTTGACGGTGCGCTTGCGGTCGAGCGGCAGGTCGAGCGCGTCGCAGGTCTTCTCGAACAGGGCGCGATCGAACGCGGGGAAAGCGAGGCGGTGCATCCGCTCGACGTCGGGCACGGTCATCTCTGTTGGGTAGGGGCACACGGCGCTCACCGCGCCGAGCTTGGCTGCGCGCTCGACGCGGCCGGAGTCGGGTGCGAGCGACCCCAGCGCCATGCGCATGAGGGTGGTCTTTCCGGCGCCGTTGCGTCCGACGAGGCCTACAACGCAGCCGCGCGGAACCTCGAGCGTGACGTGGGAGGCGTCGAAGCCGTCGAAGTGCTTCGATACGTCAATCAATTGCAGGTCAAATGGCGTGTCCGTCATGCTGTTCACTTCTCTTCGAGTTGGATGTCGAGCATCTCGCGCAGCTCGTCGTCGGAAAGGCCGCAGGTGCGCGCGTCGCAGACGGCGCGGGCAAGAGAAGACTCCACGCGGCGCAGGCGCTCTTCGCGCAGGAGGTCGAGGTTCTGCTCCGCCACGAAGCATCCCTTGCCGGGAATGGTGGTCACGTAGCCCTGCGCCTCGAGATCTTGGTAGGCGCGCTTGGTCGTGATCGCGCTGATGCGCAGCTGCGCGGCGAGCGCGCGGATGGAGGGGAGCTGCTCGCACGCGGCGAGCTCCCCTGTGGCGATGGCGTCACGTACCTGCGCCGCAATCTGTTCGTAGATGGGCTTGTCCGATGAGTTCGAGAGGACGATCTCCACGTTGTTCCTCCGTGGTCGTGCGTTGGTGCTAAGGCCTTGAATAACTGTATATACCGTACATACACAGTAGTCAAGACAATTCGCTCAGCGTGGGAGAAATAGCCGCGCAACCAAAAAGTGCGCGATAGTTGCTACACGCAACCGCGCAGGTAGAGCATACTGTGCGCAAGGTAAGGCGCGAGGAATGGGGGGGCGTTATGGTGCTGGGTATGAGCGGACCGGAGCTGTTCGTTGTATTCGTGGGATACCTGCTTTATTTCCTCCCTTACGTCTTGGGAATCGTGCTGCTTGTTCTCGCGATTCGCTGGTTCGTGCGTCGTGAGCGTGAGGCAAAGCGCCCGGAGCTCAAGGCGGAGCGCGCGAGCCTGGGTGAGGTCATCCGCGCGCGCCGGGAGGCGTGCGGCATGACGCAGGAGCTCGTCGCGCAAAAGCTCGGCGTGAGCCGCCAGGCTGTGGGAAAGTGGGAGTCGGGCAAGTCCGAGCCGAGCACCACGAACTTGATGGCAATTGCCGAGCTGCTCGGCACCGATGCCGCGGAGCTTCTGCGCGAGGTCAAAAGCTGAGGGCGGCCATGGTTAAGGAAGGGGGCAGCCATGGCTGACAAAAAGATCCTTCTTGCGGGCAAGGCGCTCGACAAGGTCATGCCCGTCATCAGGGCGGGGAGGGTCCTTGCGGCAAAGACGGACGCCACGCGCCTTCACCCCGATGCCTGCGCGACCCGCACGGAAGATCTCCTCGCGGTCGATTTGGGGCCGATCGCGCACGTCGTGGACATCACCGAGTCGAACCCGTTGCAGGTTGCGGTGACGTCTCCTGCCGCGAGGCGCCGCGTGTCGGGCTTCGAGTTCTCGCTCTTTCCCGAGGAGTTTCCCGCGGGGACGCTCATGGAGATAACCCCAGATATCTTGGTGCCCTCATTCGAGTGGTACTACCTCCATAAGGCCTTGTCCCTGAACTTCGAGAAACAAGTTCTGCTCGGGTTCGAGCTCTGCGGGCGATTCGCGCATTCGGTGATGGGCGACGGCTCGAGCGCCTGCGACTTCCTCGTTGACCCCGTGCTCGACGCCGGCTCGCTGCGCTCATATATTGAGCAGTCGGCGGGGATGACGGGCGCAAAGCCCGCCAAGGCCGCGGTCGGCTGGGTCCTGGACAACGCGTACTCGCCGCGTGAGGCGGTGATCGCTCTCGAGCAGATGCTGCCGCAGCGCAGGGGCGGGAGAGGATATCCGGCCCCAATCCTCAATCCGGTGATCTCCGTTCCACCGGAAAAGCGCGGAATCGTGTCGCGCGAGACCTTTATGCCCGACCTGTATTGGCAAGGAGCGCTCGACGTGGAGTATGACAGCGGGTATCACAGCGAGGAGGGCCAGGTCGAGAGGGATAAGGCGCGGGTGGCCGATATCCAGGCGCTGGGCATTCCCGTGATCTCCGCGACCAGAAGCTCGCTGGCAACCTGCGATCGGGCGGAGCTGCTCGGCAGGCAAATCGGCGCCAAACTCGCCGATGCGATGGGTTTGCCGATGCGTCGAAGGCTCAAACGCCTCGACGACCTTGATCTCCAGCAGTCTCGCGCAGCTTTGCATGTGCGGCTCATGGCGGCGATCGGGTCTCCGCTGAGGGCCAGTGCCCGAAAAAGCGGCGGCACGTGGTCGTTTGACGGGGATGACCTGCAAGGAATCAACGATTTTGAGTGGAATTAGGGGTAGTTTTGCCTTATCTCGTGCAGTATCAGATCGCCATTGGTTTTGTAGCATTGCAAAACGCCTGGTAGATGTGCCGTTAAGGAATTGATATCAGGTCGCTACGTGCGAAAGAAGCTCAAAATCGTTGATTCGTTGACATGGTTCACCGTCAACTCGAGCAGTGGGCATTCAGAGGGGTAGAATCACCCGAAACGACAAACAAAGGGAGTCGAAGATGAATGAAATCATCACTGCCATTCGTGAACGCCGCAGCTGCCGTAAGTTCAAGGCCGACATGCCCTCATCCGCCGATCTCGATCAGATCGTCGAGGCGGGCCTCTACGCCGCATCCGGCCGGGGACGGCAGGCATCGATCGTCCTCAAGGTGACGAACAAGGAGCTCCGCGACCGTCTTTCGGCTATGAACGCCCGTATCTGGGGCAAGCCCGGAGACGTCGACCCCTTTTTTGGCGCCCCCGCCATCCTTGTCGTGCTCGCCGATCGCACCGTGCCCACCTATGTGTACGACGGTTCGCTGACCATGGGCAACATGATGCTCGCCGCCGAGTCGCTCGGCCTCGCGAGCATCTGGATTCATCGCGCCAAGGAGGAGTTCGACTCCGAGGAGGGCAAACAGATCCTCAAGGACCTCGGCGTCGAGGGCGACTACGAGGGTATCGGCCACTGCGCCGTCGGTTATTGGGACTGCGAGAAGCCGGAGCCTCCCGCGCGTCGCGACGGCCGCGTGTTTTCCGCCGAGTAGCCCGATCGGACGGAGGTTCGCGCCCCCGCATCTGTTAGCCTTAAAGGCCGCGCGGCTCCACGCCGTCGCGGCCTTTTTCGTCGCGTAGAAAGCCACACCATGGAACTCAGCCAGGCAATCGACCTTGCGAGCGCATTCGTCCTTCCGGGCCTCGTCTCTGACGAGGCGTCGCTGCAGGCGGAGCGCATGAAGAACGAGGACGCCATCAAGACGTTGATGGACGCCTGGCGCTTGGCGCCCGCCGGCAAGGAGCCGTTCGGCTTCGACCTCGTGCTCTCGCTCGTCGACCGCAACCGAGACGTGTGCGACCGCATCGGCGCCGAAAAACTTCGCGACACGTCCCCCTCGGCCCTCGCGCGCAAGCTTCCCGACGCCGACCTTGTCCACGCCGTCGCCGCGATGCAGCGCCGTCCCGACGCCGAGGTGGCGGCCATCGCCGGTCCCGGCCTCGAGGACCTGAACATCGCCTACGTGGACGCTCCCGTCTCGGGCATGGTCATGGGTATCGACATCGAGACCACCGACCGCGACCCCGCCCGCGGCTACGTGGTCAACATCGGCCTCGAGTTCATGGACCTCGCTGCAAAGGCGAAGCCCCATGATGCCTTCGCCGGCTATTGCGGCATTCCGTCCATGTACGCCGAGAAGGGTGTTCCGCTCGAGTTCATCCACCACATCACCTGGGATGACCTCAAGGATTCCAAGCCCCTGCGCGCGAACGCGGCGATGCAGAAGGCCCTGCTCGCCGCCATGTGCGCCTACCCCTTCATGGCACACAACGCCGCCTTCGAGGATTCCTGGTTCATGTTGAACATCGCCGGCTACGCCGAGGCGCGCAAGGCCGGAAAGATCTGCGTGATCGATTCCCGCGACATCTGCCGTCGCGTGGACCCCGAGGTCCGCATCCTGCCGCGCGAGTCCCGTCCCGCCACGCTTGAGAACTGGGCCCGTAGACGCGGTACGCTGGCCGCCGACGAGTCCGAGGTGCACCTGGGCCTCGACGACGTCGAACTCATGCTGCGCACCGTCCAGGCGGAGTTCGCCGAGAGGAACATGTTCTAGCTGGCATGCCCCGGCCGCCGCGCGTCAATGCGGCAAGAAACCCGCCCCCTTGTCGTCGCTTCGGTTTACAGGTAATTAAGGTTTGCATCGCCGGTCCCCGGACCAGGGCGTCCGCTACTATACTTACCTGCGAATACCCATCGACCGAAAGGAAGACGACGTGAGCCAGATCGTCACCGCCGACAGCGTTCTTCTAAGCCAGCACGCGGGTTCTCGTGAGGAGGCCCTCACCCTCATTTCCCAGAAAGCCGCCGAGCTCGGCATCGCCGACGATGCGGATGCCCTGTTCAGCGCCTTCGTGGCTCGCGAGAACATGGGCGAGACGGGCATGACCGACGGCTTCGCCATCCCGCACGCGAAGAGCTCTGCCGTCAAGCGCGCGGCGGTCATCGTCTTCAAGAACGCCGAGCCCCTCGACTGGCCGAGCTTCGACGAGAAGCCCGTGGTCTGCGCCATCGCCCTCATGGTCCCCGACGGCGAGGCGGGCACCGAGCACATTCGCCTGCTCTCCAAGACCGCCACGCTCCTGATGAACGAGGGTTTCAAGGGCCTCGTTCGCAACAGCCAGAGCGCCGCCGAGATCGCCGACGCCATCCAGAAGGGCATCCAGGAGTAGCAGCCCCGCTGCTCTGCCAAGCCCGTTCGTTCAACCAAGTCCGTCCGCGCCCCGCCCCTTTGGGCGGGGCTTTGGCCCAGGAGGCACCATGGCATTCAAGCAGCTCACCGACAAGCGCGTCGCGGTCTTCTTTGCCGCGGGTTTCGAGGAGGTCGAGGCCATCGCCGTCGTCGACCTGCTTTTCCGCGCGGGCATCCCGTGCGATATGGTCTCGATCACGGAAGACCTCCAGGTCGCCTCGTCGCGCGAAGTGACCGTCGTGTGCGACCGCAGCATCGCCGAGGACGACTTCGACTTCGACGCCTACGACATGCTCGTGCTGCCCGGCGGCATCCCCGGCATGCCGAACCTGCGCGCCTGCGAGCCGCTCTGCGACGCCCTCGTCAAGCATGTCGCCGACGGCAGGGGAGTGGCCGCCATCTGCGCCTCTCCCTCGATCCTGGCCGAGCTCGGCATCCTCGAGGGCAAGCACGCCACGGCAAACCCGCACTTTCAGAATGTCGTCGCAGAGCACGGCGGCGTGCTCGAGGCAGACAAGAAGGCCGTCACCGATGGCAACGTGATCACGAGCCAGGGCATGGCGACCGCCGTGTGGTTCGGCCTCGAGATCGTCAAGCGCTATGTTCCCGACGAGGTCGTGGAGCATGTCAAGGAGGGCATCGTCCTCATGGACTAGCCGCGTTCCTGAGCTGCCGGCCAAGGCGGCGCGCGAATGTGTCCATCGCGTAGCCAGATTTCGCCTTCGGTTGACGTACTGAGCGAGCGAGTGTATCTTCACCGCGTTAAAATTCAGTATTTGTGCATAAATAGCATTGAATATGCACGATTTAAGAAAGAAGCAGCGCATGGAATGCATAAAAGCCTGTGTCGTTGGAGCCACGGGATACGCGGGCGTCGAGGTCTGTAGGCTGGTGCTCAACCACCCGAACATGGAGCTCGTCATGGCGACCGACCGCAAGGAGGCCGGCACCAAGCTGGCGGCCGTGTACCCGAGCTTTGCCGGCGTCAGCGACATCGAGCTCTCGCTTCCCGACCCCGAGCGCATCGCCGAGGTGGCCGACGTCGCGTTTCTCGCCGTGCCCCACACCGCCTCGCTCGCCATCACCCCGCGCCTGCTCGAGGCCGGCGTGACGGTCCTCGACCTTTCCGCCGACTATCGCCTGCACGACCCGAAGGTCTACGAGGCCTGGTACAACACGCCCCACACGAGCCCCGAGCTCCTCTCGCAGACCGTCTACGGCCTGCCTGAGCTCAACCGAGAAGGGCTTTCCGCCCTCGCCGCGCGCCGCGCCGCCGGCGAGGCCGTCCTCGTCTCGGTTCCCGGCTGCTACCCGACCGCGACGGCGCTTGCCGCCACCCCGGCGCTCGCCGCGGGCCTCGTCTCGGGCGACCTCGTGATCTCCGACGCCATCTCCGGCGTCTCGGGTGCCGGTCGCGGCTGCAACGCGCGTACCCACTTCTGCCACGCCAACGAGTCCGTCGAGGCCTACGGCGTGGCCAAGCACCGCCACACGCCCGAGATCGAGCAGACGCTGACCGAGGTCGCCGGCCGCCAGATCGACGTCGTCTTCACCCCGCACCTGGCCCCGCTTACCCGCGGGCTTCTTGCCACCGTGTACATGGAGGCGGCCGACGGCGTGGATGCCGAGCGGGTCCAGGCCGCCTACGAGGAGCGCTATGCCGACGAGCCGCTGGTCACCGTCCTGCCTGCCGGCTCCATGCCCTCCACGAGCTCCGTCATGGGGACCGGCCGCGCCCAGGTCGGCGTCGCACTCGACGACCGACGCCGCCGCATGATCATCGCGTCTTGCGCGATCGACAACCTCGGCAAGGGCGCCGCGGCCCAGGCCATGCAGTGCGCGAACATCGTCTGCGGCCTCGCGGAGCGCACGGCCGTCGACCCCGCCGCGCCGCTTATCTAGGGTCTTGCGCCCTTCTTGGCATGACCATTAGCAAGTGATAAGGACTTTTATATGACTGACTTCGCTCCCATTGCGGTGCCCACCCCCAACGACGTGCCCGAGGCCTTCGGGTTCGTCGCGTGCGAGGGCGGCGTCTGCGCGGCCGAGGGCGTGAGCGCCGCCGGCTTGCACGCGGGCTTTCGCCACGACCCGAATCGCCGCGACATGGCGCTTGTCGTGGCCGACGAGACCTGCGTCGCCGCGGGCACCTTCACCACCAACCGCTTCTGCGCCGCGCCGGTGATCGTCAGCCGCGAGCATGTGGCCGACGGGCACGCGCGCGCCGTGATCCTCAACTCGGGCAACGCCAACGCCGCGACCGGCGAGCCCGGCCTCGCCGTCGCGCGCAAGACCGCCGACTACGTCGCCGCCGAGCTCGGCTGCGAGCCCTCCGACGTGCTCGTCGCCTCGACCGGCGTTATCGGCGCCGAGCTCGATTTCGCGCCGTTCGAGGACGGCGTTCCGGCTGCGCGCGCCGCGCTCGCCCACAGCGCCGAGGCGGCCCATAACGCCGCCTGCGCCGTGATGACCACCGACACCGTGCCCAAGGAGGCCTCCTTCGAGGGCCGCGTGGCCGCCGCCGACGGCAGCGAGTACACCATTCACCTGGGCGGCTTCGTCAAGGGCTCCGGCATGATCCAGCCGAACATGGCAACCATGCTCTGCGTGATGTCCACCGACGCCCCGCTTACCGAGGCCGCCGCCCACGAGGCGCTTCTTGCTGCGGTCAAGCAGACCTTCAATAAGGTGACGGTCGACTCCGACACCTCTACGAACGACACCGCGATCCTGTTGGCCACCGGCAAAGCGGCTCCCGCCGGCGAGAAGATCGACGTCGACTCACCCGCCTTCCCCGCGATCGCCGCGGGCGTCAAGGCCGTCTGCGGCGAGCTCGCGCGCAAGATTGCCGCAGACGGCGAGGGCGCGACCAAGCTCGTGACCGTCAACGTCCTCGGCGCCGCCAACGACGGCGACGCGGACACGGTGGCGCGCTCGATCGCCAATTCTCCGCTGGTCAAGACCGCGATCTTCGGCCATGACGCCAACTGGGGCCGCGTGGCCGCAGCCGCCGGCAAGTGCGGCGTGCCCTTCGACCAGACGAAGGTCGACATCGACTTCATGGGCGTGCCCGTGTGCCGCGCCGGCCTCACCGTCCCCATGGACGAGGACGATATGCTGCGCCGCTTCGAGGCGCCCGAGATTGACATCGTCGTCGACCTCCACGACGGCGACGCCGCCTGCCGCATCTGGACCTGCGACCTCACCCATGACTACGTGACCATCAACGGCGACTACCGCACGTAGATGGGACAAAGGGGACGGGGGATTTTGTCCCAAAACCCGCAGGGGCTTTGGGCGGTCCCCGGATCCCTCCGTCGTGTTTGCCCGTTTTGGGACAAAATCCCCCGTCCCTTTTGTCCCAACCTCGCTCGTAGAGAGGCTTAGCGTATGAAGAAGCGCGGAATCCAGAGCCGCGACGTCGCGGCGGCAAAGGCCGAGACCCTCATCGAGGCGCTGCCCTGGATCAACAAGATGTACGGCAAGACCTTCGTCATCAAGTACGGCGGCTCGGCCATGGAGGACAAGGAGCTCTGCGCCCGCGTCGTGGCCGACATCGAGCTCATGAAGCTCATGGGCGTGCGCGTGGTGCTCGTCCATGGCGGCGGCAAGGCCATCAATGCCCTGCTCAAGCGCCTGGACGTCCCCGTCAAGTTCAAGGACGGCCTGCGCGTGACCGACCCCGACACCATGGAGGCCGTGCGCGAGGTCCTTATCGGCAAGGTCAACCAGGAGCTGGTCTGGGCCTTAAACGAGTACGGCCACAACGCCGTGGGCATCTCGGGCGCGGACGGGAAGACCTTAAAGGCCGAGGTCGTCGACCCCGAGCTCGGCCGCGTCGGCCGCGTCCGCGAGGTGGACACGAACCTCATCAACACCATCCTCGACGACGGCTACATTCCCGTGGTTGCGTCGGTGGGCTGCGCCCCGGACGGCTTTCTGAACATCAACGCCGACGCCGCCGCCGGCAAGATCGCCGAGGCCATGGGCGCCGACAAGCTCATCTACCTCACCGACGTCGACGGCCTGCTCGAGGACGTGAACGACCCCGAGAGCCTCATCGCGCAGATGAGCCGCACCGAGACCCACGAGCTGCTCGACTCGGGCAAGCTCGACGGCGGCATGATCCCCAAGATCCGGTCGGTTGCCAGCGCGCTCGACTCTGGCGTCCAAGAGGTCATCATCGTAAACGGCAAGGCCGATCACTCGCTGCTGCTCGAGATCTTCACCGACGAGGGCTGCGGCACCATGTTCACCCAGGATTAGGAAAGAGGCCCCATGTCTGATTTCTCCACCGTCCCCGCTGAGGCCAAGGCCCTCGACGACTCCTACGTCCTCGGCACCTACGGCCGCCTGCCCGTCGAGTTCGTCAAGGGCTCCGGCGCCGTGCTCACCGATTCTGCGGGCAACGACTACCTCGACTTCCTCGGCGGCATCGGCTGCGCGTCGCTCGGTCACTGCCACCCCGCCGTGGTCGCCGCCGTGCGCGAGCAGGCCGAGAAGCTCTGGCAGGTGGGCAACTACTTCTACGTCGAGAACCGAGGCGAGGCCGCCAACGGGCTTTCGACGCTGCTCTCGCGCATCACCGACGAGTCCGGCCACGTGACCGGGTCCGCCGCCGTCACCTGGAAGACTTTCTTCGCGAACTCCGGCGCCGAGGCGAACGAGGGCGCGATCAAGCTCGCCCGCCGCTGGGGCGAGGTCAAGCTCGACGGCGCCTACGGCGTGATCAGCGCAAAGAAGTCCTTCCACGGCCGCACGCTGGCCACCCTCGCCGCCACCGGTCAGGACAAGTTTCACGAGACCTTCCGCCCGATGCCCGCCGGCTTCGCCTCCGTCGACCTGAACGACATCGATGCCCTTCGCGCCGCCGTCGAGAACCCGGCGCCTGAGTGTGGACCGGTCTGCGCCGTTATGCTCGAGTGCGTCCAGGGCGAGGGCGGCGTGTGGCCGGCCGACTACGACTACCTGCGCGACGTCGCCGACCTCTGCCGCGAGAAGAACCTCATGCTCATCATCGACGAGGTCCAGACCGGATTCTTCCGCTGCGGGTCGCCCTTCAGCTTCCAGCGCGCCGGCATCGTGCCCGACATCGTGACCATGGCCAAGGGCATCGCCGACGGCTTCCCCATGGGCGCCGTCGCCGCTCGCACCAAGGTCGCCGACCTCATGAAGCCCGGCGACCACGGCTCGACCTTCGGCGGTAACGCCCTGGCCGCGGCGGCTGCGCGCGCCACGATCGACACCCTGCGCGACGAGCAGATGGGCGAGCACGTGATCGCCGTGGGCAAGCACCTGCGCCACCGCCTGCAGGCCATGCCGCACGTCACCGAGGTCCGCGGCCGCGGCCTCATGCGCGGCGCCCAGCTCGATGTGCCCATCGCCTGCGAGCTCGTCGACGAGGGCCTGGCCGAGGGGCTCGTGCTCAACCACATCGGCGACTCCATCCTGCGCTTCCTGCCGCCGCTCGTCATCACGCGCGAGCAGGTCGACGAGGGTATGGACAAGCTCGAGGCGCTCATCAACAAACTCGCATAGCTAATAACGCCTGAAATCGGCGCATAGCGGGCCCGGAAGCGATTCCGGGCCCGTTTTTTCTCGCCGGCGTGCGCTTGTTGTGGAGGATCAGGCCAAAAAGTGGTGTCTGCGGAATGCTTGCGGCTGCGCCCTTCTTTCCATGGATGCTTCTACCTGCGTCGATGCGATTCCGCCCTTCGCCCGTCAGTCTTCCGTCGGCGTTTTGCAAGCTAGCCGCCAGCGTTTTGAAAAAGACGCCCTGTAGGCTCGAGGCCCGGTTTCGTTCGTTCGGGTCGAGGGGAAGGGAGGGACGCCGATGCTTACGGTTGCCGCGCGCACGTTCGTCGGGTCGGTAAAGACGGTAAACCAGGACGCGTATTGCGTCCTCGTCGGCCAGGCGGGCCCCAAAGAGGTCGGCCTGCTCGCGGTGTGCGACGGAGTGGGCGGCCTTTCGAGCGGCGAGCTGGCGAGCTCGGTCGCAGTCCGCGAGCTCTCGCGCTGGTTCGAGGGCGGCGTCGCGAGGGGGCTGGCGGACGACGCGTCCGCGGGCGGCCTCGCGCTGCCTGACGTCCGGCGTCTGTGGACAGGCTTTCTTGGGGACCTCAACGGTCGCATGTGGGGCTACTCTCAGAGCCTCAACGTGCGCATGGGGACGACCTTCACGGGCATGGTGCTCGCTGGGGGAGGTTTCGTCGTCGGGCATGTGGGCGACTGCCGGGCGTATCGCCTGGGGCCCGAAGGCGCCGAGCTCCTCACGCGCGACCAGACGCTCGTCCAGCGGGAGCTCGACGCGGGCAGGATCTCGGCTGAGCAGGCGAGGCGTCATCCGCAGGCGTCCGTGATCCTCCAGGCCCTCGGGGCGCAGGAGGCGATCGCCCCCGCGTTCTCATTCGGCGAGACGGCGCCGGGAGACACGCTCCTCATCTGCAGTGACGGGCTTCATCGGAGGCTCGATGAGGGCGACTTCGCGCTTCTATCCGAGGCCGGGGGCACCGAAGAGGCGCTGCTCGATGCCCTCGACACGCTCATAGCGCGCGCCATCGACCGCGGCGAGAAGGACAACATCACCGCGGTCTGCGCCCGCATCGGCGGCTTGCGCGCGGATGGGGACGACGAGCCCACCTTGGCAGCGCCCCTTCGCGGAGGCGAGTGACGATGACGCAGGTCGGAGACGTTGTCGGCGAGAAGTACGAGATCTTGTCGCTCGTGGGCAAGGGTGGAATGTCGCGCGTGTGGCTTGCCCGCGACCGGCGGCTGAATAAGCTGTGGGCAATCAAGGAGATCGGCCGCACGGAGCGCGACGCGGGCAACGAGGTGGTCGTGCAGAGCCTCATCGCGGAGGCGAGCCTCATGAAGCGCCTCGATCACCCCATGCTGCCCCGCGTCGTGGACATCCTTTACGACGAAGGGGCCATCTTCGTCGTCATGGACTACGTCGAGGGGACCTCGCTTGGACGGGTGCTGCGCGACGCGGGTCGCCCCTTTGCCGAGGCCGACGTCATCGCCTGGGGCATCCAGCTCTGCGACGTGCTCGAGTATCTCCATACGATGGACCCGCCCATCGTCTACCGGGACATGAAGCCCGACAACATCGTGCTGCGGGAGGACGGGGGCGTGCGCCTCGTCGACTTCGGCATCGCGCGAGAATACAAGGAGGGCGCCTCGGCAGATACCCGCGTGCTCGGGACGAGGGGCTACGCCGCGCCGGAGCAGCTCGCCCACGGCGCCCAGAGCGATGCGAGGACCGATGTCTATTCCCTCGGCGTGACGCTCTATGTGCTCGTTACCGGCCGCGCGGCCGCTAAGGAGACCTGCTGGCTGCCTATCCGGCAGATAAACCCCGCGCTCTCGGAGGGGCTCGAGCATGTTATAGCGAAGGCCACGCAGGCGAATCCGTCCGACCGCTATCAGACAGCCGCCTCCATGCGCCGGGACCTCGAGAACCACGAGAAGCTTACCCGCGCTTACCGAGGCGCGCTCAAAAAGAGGCTCGGGAGCTTCAATCTGCTGCGCGCCGCCGGCGCCGCGCTGGCCGTCGCAGGGGCACTGTGCCTCACGGCAAGTCTGCAGATCAAAAGCTCGTCCTACATGGCTCGCCTCGCCTCGGCTCGCGCGGCGGGCACCGACGCCGACCGTGCCGGCGCCGCGTCGCCCGCGGAGAGGCGCTACATGGAGGCGATCGCCGTCGACCCGACGCGAATCGACGCCTACTCCGAGCTGGTGGACGGGGTCTTCAAGGCGGACGGGACCCTCACGGTCCAGGAGGCGGCGCGCCTGGAGAGGCTCATGGAGGCCCGGCGCCCCGAGATCGAGGGGAGCCCCGGCTACGCGAGGCTTTGCTACGACATCGGTGTCCTGTACTTCGTCTACTTCGAGCAGGGAGAGGCCGACGAGTCCCGCGGGTACGCGATGAGCGCGGGGGTTCAGGCGGCCCAATGGTTCCGCGCGGCGGCCGACGACTACGACGCGCGGTCTGCCGCGGGCAAGAAGTGCGACCTCACAAAAAGCGAGCGGTCGAGCGCGCAGGCCTACATCGCCATCGGCGAGTTCTATCGGCGCCTCGCGCAGGCGACGCTCGAGGGGAGCGAGGGCGATGTGTATACGGGCTACTGGGACATGCTCGAGTCCGCCTTCGGGGGCCTTACGGACGAGGATCCCGTCATGGTGCGCCTTCGCCTCTGCTCGCTTATTCACGGGATCGTCTCGTCGCCGACGTACCTGAGCGGCCTTAAGCGCGCAGGTGTCTTGCGGGGGAGCGCCGAGGCGCTTCTGGGCAAGGCGACGCTGATGGCGGCGAGCCTCGAGAGCGATGCGGCGACGAGCTGGAAGGCCCAGCGAATGTGCGCGTCGGTCATCTCGGGCGACGCACGCGAGGCAGCCGAGAAGAACATCGAGGACGTGTACGGCAACGCCGCCGCGCGCGCCGCCGAGGAGGGGGTGGTTCGGCCGTGAGCTGCCAAGACGCCCTGTATACAGCGGGAATTTCCTTTTTGGCGTCGTCGATCGCGTGTCTTGTGGCTGCCGCCTGGGCATACCGTGCCCTGGATATCCGGGGCGCCAGGGCGGACCTCGCCGGGACTCGGACGGGCGGCGAAAGCATGCCCGGCAGCGTGTCCGCGCCCCGTCGCGCCCGTCCCGCTGTGTCCTCGCAGCTTCGCCGTCCTGCACCGCGAGCCGCCTCTGTGGCAGCCCTTGCGGACGAGGCGACCGCGCCGTTGGCCGGGGACCGGGCTCCCCGTTTTCGCATAACCAGGAAGGACATCGTCGCCGCGAGCGACCAGGATATGGAGGGTGGCCGTACATGACACACGCAGCAAACCGAAGGAATCGCTCCCGCGACCGCCGCGCGCTTCTTTCCATCGGGGCGGCGGCCTGTCTCGCGGCCGCGGTCGCCGCCCCCGCGTTGGCCGCCGACGCGCACGGGCTCGCGCTTCTGGCCAGGATCCTGCCGCCGCCCGAGGCGGGCTGCGAGCTCAGATCAAACCTGCTCGAGGAGGGCGGCGAGAGGGCTGGCGCGCGTTATTGCGCAGAGACGAGCTTCGACGTCGCCATTGAGGTCGCGTGCGACGAGCTCGATTCCTCTTCCGCAGACGGCGGGTTGCCGAAGAATATTCGTGTAGAGGAGAACGGGGAGACTGCCGATGGCTGGGCGTGGGAGCCGACGGGCTCTGCCGACGCCAGGAAGGGCTCCGGCCTGCTGACGAAAACGTTTTGCGACGAGGGGTCCTACGAGGTCGTTGTCGTGGTCGGGAGGGGCCTGAGCGGGCGGTCGCTTTCGGCAGGCCGGCTCGTGATCGACCGCACCGCCCCGAGCTTCGAGGTCGAGTTCGACAACGACAATGCCCAAAACGGGAGGTATTTCCCTGCCGCGAGGACGGCGAGCATCGCCGTGACCGAGCCCAACTTCGATCCGGGGCTCATGGATATCGACACCACGGGCATCGTGGGGGCTTGGACGGGCGACGGCGGTACCCACCGCGTCACCGTTTCATTCGGCGAGGACGGCGAGCACCGCCTGAGGGTGGCGGCGCGCGACCTCGCCGGCAACGCATCGACAGATTTCAACTCCGAGGTGTTTGTTGTGGACACCGCCGCCCCGTCCGTCGAGATAACGTGCGATAAGGCGCCGACCGGATCCTGGGCGGGCGTCGATTACTACAACCAGGGCGTGACCGCGACCGTTTCCGTGACGGATGAGAACTTCGACGCATCGACATCGAGGCTTCGCGTCTGCGGCTCGAGAAGCGAGTCCGCGTGGGCGCGGGACGGATCCGACCCGCGCGTGTGGACAAAGACTGTGGCGTTCGGCGAGGGCGAGGGGAAGTCGATCCAGGTCGAGGCCCGCGACCTCGCCGGAAATGCCCCCGAAGCGGGCGAAGCAGGCTTGGCGCTCGGGCCTCTTTCCATCGACTCCGCCGCGCCGGAGGTGGTGCGTGCCGAAATCGACGGGACGCCGGCGAACAACTACGAGAGGAGCTGCTATTTCTTTAACCGAGCGGCCTCGCTATTCGTGGAGTTCTCGGACAACATCGGCCTCGAGTCCGTGCGGATCGTCGGCGGCGACGGGTTCTATGGTCGCGATCTGCCCTTTGCGGCAGACGGCGAAGCCGGAAAGAAGACCGCCCGCGTGTCGCTTGCCCTCGCCGATGGGCATGAGCTTGGCCAGGACGTGCTCGTCAAGGCGTGCGACCTTGCCGGCAACGAACGCTGCTGGAGCATCTCGCCTACGGGCACGGCCCGTGTCGTGGGCGAGCGGGAGGTCGAGAACCCTTCGATATTTCCGCCCTGGAAGATCCATCCCGAGGTTCTCCTTAGGGATACCGTGGCGCCGCGCCTTCTGCTCGCTGGCGTGGAGGAGGGGAGCTACTGTAATGCCCCTCAGGTCGTGAGCCTCGCCGTCGACGAGCTTAACATGGCGTATCTTCTGTCGCACGAGCCTGACCAGGCGATCCTCACCGTGACAAAGCAGGAAGGCGACGCAGAACGTGCCCAGAGCAGCTGGACTCGGCGGGTGGCCGACCTTGCCGTGACGGGCCGCGGCGAGCTTGTCTTTGACGATGAGCACGGAGCTGCCCGCGCCTACGGTCGCTACGGCCTGAGCGAGACCTTCTCCGAGGACGGCCACTATGCGGTCGAGGCGCAGGTGACGGATTCCGCGAAGAACCAAGGGACGGCACGCCTCGCCGAGTTCACCGTTGACCGCACCGCCCCGGTTGCCCGGGTCGATTTCGACAACAACGAAGTGCGTAACGGCAACTATTACCGTGCGCCTCGAACGGCGACCGTTTCCGTGACCGAGCACAACTTCGATGCGGCCCTCTTCAAGATCGAGACCACGGGCGTGGTCGGCGCTTGGGCCGACGACGGGGACACGCATACCGCCGTTATCTCGTTCGCCTCTGAAGGCACCCACAGCCTGAAGGTCTCGGGAGAGGACAAGGCGGGCAACAAGATGGCCCCCTATGCAGCCGATGAGTTCGTTATCGATCTCACCCCACCGACCGTGGCCATATCGGGCATCGAGGACGCCCATGCCTATAACGGGGAAGTGGCCCCGCGCGTCAGCTTCGGCGACGAGGCGAACTTCGATCCCGACGGTGTCTCCTGGGTCCTCGCGGGCGCCAAGAACGGGGAGGTACACCACGAGGCCGCGGCCGTAGACGGCGAGCAGGGGCGCGAGGTGGCGTTCGCCGACTTCGAGCGCGTCCCGGGCACGGACGATATCTATACCCTGACGGCCCAGGCGACCGACCTTGCCGGCAACGAGGCGGAGGCGACGGCGACCTTCTCGGTGAACCGCTTCGGCTCGACCTTCCGCGTGGTCGATGCGGACGCCTACAGGCAAAACAACGGTTACCTCACTTGCGCCCGCGACGTCGTGGTCGAGGAGGTCAACGTCTCGGGCGTCGCGTCGGAGGAGCACGGGGCAACGGTGACGCAGGGCACCTCGGTGCGGGAGCTTGAGCGCACGGAGGCTCCGGGGAAGACCGGCTACACGATCGACGAGGGCGTCTCCGAGGCGGACGAGTCGCGCGGCTGGGCGCTGTACCGATACGTCATCGCGGCGGGTAACTTCATGGGCGACGGCCGCTACCACGTGAGCGTCCGCTCGAGCGACCTCGCCGAAAACGTCAACACGAGCTCCGGGTTCTACGACCGTGCGGTGAGCGGGGAGGCCGCCGCCGAAGTCAGCTTCATCCTCGACGAGACCGATCCCGTGGTCTGCGGTCTGAGCGTGAACGACGGCGACGTCATCGAGGCGGACGAGTACGAAGGCACTTTCAGGGTCGTGGAGAACATCGGCGTCGCCGACGTCAAGGTGTTCGTTGACGGACAGGAAGCTATGGCCAAGGGCGACGAGTACGGCAACTACTCCTTTCGAGTGAAGAAGGCCGCGTTCACCGACCGCGAGCTCGAAATCGTCGCCACCGACCTGGCAGGCCGCACCGGTGGGGCAAAGGCGACGGGCTTCCGCGTGACGACCAGCATCTTGGAGCTTCATCCTGTCTGGGCCGCCGGCATCGCCGTTGCGGTTACCCTACTTGTCTGCTTGTGTGTATTTACGCTGGTAAAGCATGGAAATTCGGAAAGAAGGACATCTCGATGACGATGTATGGGCTTCCTGTTTCCGCTAAGATGGATATACATGGATATCCATCTAGGGGAGGCTTTGTGAAAGCGATTCTTTCCAAATGGGGCAACTGCCGTGCCGTGCGCATCCCGTCAGAGGTGTGTGCCCAGCTCGGGGTGGACGCTGGCTCGGTCGCCGATCTTTCTTTTGATACGGAGGCCGGAGTCGTTACCCTTGCGTTCGAGAAGCCCGAGCGTCGCTACAGCAGGTCCCGGAAGATGACGCTTCGGGAGTTTGCCGCCGGATGGACGGGGGATAAGGTCGGCGAGGAATGGGGCGGCGCGGACCTCGGCGCGGAGGTTGTCCGATGATGTTCGAGCAAGGTGAGCTCATCGAGCTGGGTTTCGACCCGACATTCGGCCATGAGCCTGCCAAGCGCCGGCCCGCCCTCGTTGTTTCCGACGGCTACTTCAACAACGCGCTCTCCAGCCTCACGGTGGTCTGCCCCATCGCGTCGACCGCGAATGGCCATCCGCTTCATGTGGCTGTCGCCGAGGGCAACCCGGTTGAGGGGTGCGTGTGCCTGGAGCAGATTCGGGCGCTCGACCTTTCCGCTCCAGCGCGCTCAGCAAAAAAGCTTGGCGCCTTCCTCGACGAGGCGACGATGACGCGCGTGCTCGACGGCCTCGGCGCCATCTTCGGGATTTGATCTAAGCCCGCCGAGCGTGTCGCGGACGGCCGAAAAGCCGAAACACCATACTTGTATGGTGGTCTTAGCCTTTTCCGTGGCCGAACCTCTTCTATATGCCGAAGAAGAGGAACATAACACCAGTCGAGATTGAGTTCTCGGCTAAGCTCGCCTCGCGCCTGCGCGGACTGCGATGTGAGTGCGGTCTCACTCAGGCCGAGATAGCGGAGCGGGCGAACATCGCTCCGAACACCTATCAGCGCTACGAGAGCGGCGAGAGCCGCCCGGGCACTCCTCTGAACCCGGAGTTCTATACCCTCGTGGACCTCGCAAAAGCCTTCGACATCGACCTCAAAACACTCCTGGACATCTAATTCGCGCCCTTCGGTCCATAGACCGGAGGGCCTCGTCGTTGCAATGAAGTTAGCCAAGGTGTACTCTAAGGCTCGATTTAAAGTTAACCAATGCTAACAAGAAAGGCTCCCATGGGTCAGGGATTCGACGTTTGCTTGGGCGATCCTCGTGAGGCGCGCTCGATGGAGGAGTGCTTCGAGTCGGAGTTCGTGCGAACGCTCGTCGTCCAGGCCGGTCTTGTGATGTTTGGCCATAAGCCTGCCGCGGTCTTCGGTTTTACCCCAAGGGCCTGGAAGGGAGGGGACGCCAGGGCGGGGCACCTGCTCTCCGCCCGGCTCTTCTCGATGTATGCGCAAAAGACGGCCGAGCGCGGCATGCGACTCGCCTGGCTCGCCTCGCGCGGGTCGGGGTGCATGCTGCTCGCTTGGCGCCCTGCTCTGGTAAGGAACCTTCTGTCCAGCGAGGAAAACCGCGCGTTTCTCGCCGAGGCGGGCCTTCCCATAGATTCCGATGACGCGCTCGCCTGCGCGCTCGTCGGTCGCCTGAGGGGTTATTACGCCGGCCGCGCGGACTTCCCCCATGAGGTGGGCCTCATGCTCGGCTACCCCGTCGAGGACGTCCGCGGTTTCATGGCCGACGGCGGCCGCGGGGCCAAGGCCGTCGGGCGTTGGCGCTGCTACGGGGATGTGCTCGCCGCGCAGCGACGCTTCGAGGAGCTCGGGCGCGCGGAGCTTGCGTGCAAAAGGTTATACACCGAGGGAGTTTGCGTGAGCGAACTCCTCCGGATGGGCGCCGCCTGATAGGCAGCCGGCGCATACACGCCCGACAGGGCAGGATATTGGAGGAAAGAATGGGCAAGATCGCGGTTGTGTACTGGACCGGGACCGGCAACACCGAGGAGATGGCGAACGCCGTCGCGCAGGGCGCGGAAGCCGCGGGCGCCGAGGCCAAGGCGGTGCTCGTGTCGGACTTCTCGGCAGACGAGGTCGGCGATTACGACGCCGTCGCCTTCGGCTGCCCCGCCATGGGCGCCGAGGAGCTCGAGTCCGACGAGTTCGAGCCGGTCTGGGAGGCTTGCAAGGGCGTCCTCGGCCAGAAACCCGTCGCGCTGTTCGGCTCCTACGGATGGGGCGGCGGCGAGTGGATGGACTCCTGGAAGGAGGACGCCGAGGCCGCCGGTCTCAAGGTCGTGGACGTCCTGATCGCCAACGAAGCGCCTGATGACGAGGCTGTAGAGGCCTGCGGCGCCCTCGGCCGTCAGCTTGCGGAGGCATAAGGACCCGCGAGCCTAGGCATACAGGCACGCACATCAACGACGAGCGCCTCTTGCCGATTCGGCATCCACGAGGCGCTCGTTTTTTGCTGCACAAGGCGTTTGCAAAGAAGGGCTCGGCGCGGGCGCCCAATCGGCGTGCCCGCGCCGAGCCCTTGCCTCACGCCCCTAGCAGAAGCGCGAGGTCGAGCGCCGTCACCGTGGCCCCGATGGCCAAAAGCAGCGCGACGAGCGGTTTGGAGTTCGCGTACTTGCCCATCACTTTCCGCGAGCTCGTGAGCCAGATCAGCAAAAACACCGTGACGGGCAGCTGCAGCGAGAGCAACGCCTGGCTCCATACGAGCCCCGCGAACGCGTCCTGAACGGCGAAGCAGGCCCCGACGGCGCCGGCAAAGCACAGCGCCACGCCGATCGACGAGTGACGATCGTGGATGTCGTACTCCTCGCCAAACATGCCCGCCGTGACGGTTCCCGCGGCCATTCCGGCCGTCACGCTGCTTGACAACCCCGCAAAGAGAAGGGCGACGGCGAAGATCGTCGAGCTCGCGGGCCCCAGGATGGGGGAGAGCGTGGCCGCGGCGGCGGCGAGGTCGTCCACGACGATGCCGCGTGAGAAGAACGTGGACGCCGCCAGGATGACCATCGCCGAGTTGATGGCCCAGCCCACGCCCATCGAGAAGAGCGTGTCGAGCAGCTCGTAGCGCAGGCGCTGCTCGACGACCTTCTCGCCCTGTCCCTCGAAGTGCATGGATTGGATGACCTCCGAGTGCAGGAAGAGGTTGTGGGGCATGACGACCGCCCCGAGGATGCTCGTCACGACGGGGACCGCGCCTGCGGGGACGCTCGGCACGACCCAGCCTGCCGCCGCCTGGGGCCAGTCGACCTGCACCATGGCGAGCTCTGCCAGAAACGACAGCCCGACGACGCTCACGAACGCGATGATCCAGCGCTCGGCTTTCTTGTACGAGCTGGTGAGCAGCATCGCCATCGAGGCCGCCGCCACGATGAGGCAACCGGCGCGCAGCGGCAGGCCAAAGAGCATCTGCAGCGCGATCGCCCCGCCGAGGATCTCGGCCATCGCCGTGGCGATGCACGCCAGGTAGGCAGTGCCAAGAAGGACCCGGCCGACGGGGCGGGGCAGGTGCCGGGTCGTCGCCTCGGCGAGGCACATGCCGGTGGCGATGCCGAGGTGCGCCGCGTTGTGCTGCAAGACGATGAGCATGAGGGTGGAGAGCGTGACGACCCAAAGCAGCGAGTAGCCGAACTCGGAGCCCGCCGCCATGTTCGACGCCCAGTTGCCCGGGTCGATGAAACCGACGGTCACGAGGAGCCCGGGGCCGATGTGGCGCATGATCTCCAGGCCCCCGTGGCCGCCCGTCCGGCGGGCGCCGAAGTGCCGTCGCAAATAGGCGAGCATCGCGCTAGCCCTTCGCCTTGCCCTGGTTCGCCACCGCGTCGATTTTTGCGGCGATGGCCGCGGGGTCGCCGATGTAGCGCTTGTCGATCACGTTGAAGCCGGGGTCGAATGTGTAGACGAGCGGCACGCCGGTGGGGATGTTGACCTTCAAGATCTCCTCGGGTGTGAGCTTCTCGAATTTCATGACGAGCGCGCGCAGCGAGTTGCCGTGCGCGGCGATGAGGACGCGCTTGCCGGCGAGCATCTGGGGTCGGATCTCGTCCTCGAAGTAGGGCCACGCGCGGGCGATCGTGTCCTTCAGGCACTCGGTGTAGGGGAGCTGGTCGGGCGCGACGTCTCGGTACTGTTCCTGGGCGTGCGGGTCGCGCTCGTCGCCCGGCTCGAGCGCGGGCGGGCAGACATCGAAGGAGCGGCGCCAGATGAGGACCTGTTCGTCGCCGTGCTCGGCGGCGGCGTCGGCCTTGTTGAGCCCCTGCAGGGCGCCGTAGTGGCGCTCGTTGAGCTTCCAGGACTTGATGACGGGCAGCCACTCGCGATCCATCTGGGCGAGCACGAGATCCAGGGTGTGGATGGCGCGCTTGAGGCGCGAGGTATAGCAGACGTCGAAGTCGAAGCCGGCGTCCCTGAGGGCCTGTCCGCCCGCCGCGGCTTCCCGCCTGCCGGTCTCGGAGAGCTCGACGTCGGTCCAGCCGGTAAAGAGGTTGAGCCGGTTCCACTCAGACTCTCCGTGGCGGATGAGGACGAGTTTCATTGCTTCTTGTGCCAAGGGTTGTGCCATGTGATTCCTCCTTTGTGGTGGGACGCGCTTGCGCATCCCGGTTCGTTGACACCCCAAGACTACCCGTTTTCGCCATAAAGTTAACCAAGGCTAACAGTAAACGCGCAATTCGATTCTCTCCGGCTCGCGCACGGGCGCGTGGGACAAAATCCCCCGTCCCTTTTGTCCCAAGTCCCCGTCTGCTAAGAAACCCCCGGTTCCAGCCCATCATTACGGCTGGAACCGGCGGTTTCTTAGCGCTTGGGGCGTCTTGCCATCGCATGCGCGGCTGGGACTTGCGGTTTCTTAGCGCATGGGCGTCCGCATGCCGCGCACTTCTTTCCACCGCTCGCACAATTGGGTATAGTTGGCTTTGGTTAACACTCGTGATCGCAATCGCGCCGGCCCGGCGCGCAGGGAGCCCCTATGCACCCCATCGACATCGCCATTCTCGCCGTCATCGCGGCGACTCTCTTCTTCTCGATTCGCTCGCTCGTGCGGGCGAACAAAAACGGCTGCTCCGGCTGCGGGGCCGCGTGCTCGGGCCGCGACTCGGGCCACTGCTCGAAGGCCAACCAGATGCTCGCCGACGCAAACAAGGCGTTCGCGCAGCGCGGTCTTGCGGGCGGCAAGGGGAGCGCCGTCGCAAGTCCGCGCGACTGATCGGCCGCGAACGACACTTGTTGCTTAACTTATCGCCGCTCGCCGACAACTGAAGCCCGCTGCCCGTGTGTGGGAAACAAGGGCGAAACAACCTTGTGGGAACGTATTGTCCGATTACGTATGTGTTTTGGCCGACCCCGAGGAGGAGTCTGCATGAGCAGCGAGAAGGACATCGATTTCGTCCTGCGTACCGTCGAGAAGCGCGATATCCGCTTCGTCCGTCTGTGGTTCACCGATGTTTTGGGCAACCTCAAGTCTTTCGCGATCTCGCCCGAGGAGCTTGAGGAGTCTTTTGAGGAGGGCATCGGCTTCGACGGCTCCTCCATCGACGGCTTCGTCTCCCTCGAGGAATCCGACATGCTCGCCTTCCCCGACCCCGATACCTTCAGCATGCTGCCGTGGCGCCCGAGCGAGTCCGCCGTGGCCCGCGTCTTCTGCGACGTGTACACGCCCGACCGCAAGCCCTTCGAGGGCGACCCGCGCGCCTGCCTGCTCAAGGTCTTCACCGAGGCGGACAAGAAGGGCTTCATCCCCAACGTCGGCCCCAAGATCGAGTATTTCTACTCCGACAGCCAGACCGAGCTCCAGCCCAAGGACGACGCGGGCTACTTCGACCTCACCCCGCTTGACAACGCCAACGACCTGCGCCGCCAGACCACGCTCATGCTCGAGAAGATGTCCATCCCGGTGCAGTACTCCTACCACGCCGCCGGCCCGTCCCAAAACGGCGTCGAGCTGCGCTACACCGAGGCCGTGAGCTGCGCGGACAACATCATGACCGCCCGTCTGGTCATCAAGCAGCTCGCCGCCCAGCAGGGCATGTACGCCTCCTTCATGCCCAAGCCCGTCGCCGGCCAGCCCGGCAGCGCCATGTTCCTGTACCAGTCGCTGTTCGACCACAACGGCGAGAACCTCTTCTGGGCCCCCAAGGACTACCACCCGGCGCACCTTTCGGACCTCGGGCAGCACTACGTCGCGGGCATCCTCAAGTACGCTCCCGAGTTCACGCTGGTCACGAACCCCACGGTGAACTCCTACAAGCGCTTCATCTCCACCGGCGAGGTCCCCAACTACGCCACGTGGGGCCGCAAGAACCGCTCCGCGCTCGTCCGCATCCCCGCGCACAAGCCCGGCAAGCACTCCGCCACCCGCCTCGAGCTGCGCAGCCCCGACCCGACCGCCAACCCGTACCTGGCCCTTGCCGTGACCATCGCGGCGGGCCTGAAGGGCATCGAGGACGAGCTGCCGCTGCCGGTCGAGTCCACCTGCGACACCTTCCTGCAGTCCGAGGAGGAACTCGCCGCCGAGGGCATCGAGCGCCTGCCGCGCACCCTTGGCGAGGCCATCGAGAAGTTCGAGTCCTCCGAGCTCATGCGCGAGGTCCTCGGCGACCACATCTTCAACTACCTCATCGCCGAGAAGAAGCGCGAGTGGAACGAGTTCTGCACCGCCGTCACCGACTGGGAGCGCGTCCACTACTACGGCGGCTACTAGGCCCGCCGGCCGGTTTTCCCGGCGCGACACAGCAACCCGACTCACAGGCGCCCGTCTGCTTCGGCAGGCGGGCGCCCCTTCTTGCTGCACGCAGCCTCCACAATTTGGGACAAAATCCCCCGTCCCTTTTGTCCCACAGCTCCGTTGAGACAAAAGGGACGGGGGATTTTGTCCCAGGGTCCTTCTTCCCAACGCCGGATTGCGTGTCAATCGTGTAAAGACCTTTATGTCGCTTAGACAGCTTAAGGGTATCTGAGCGAAACTGCTCTATGGCGATGGACAGCGGCATGCGTGCCCTGACGTGGGGAAGACCTCGCGCCTCCATCGAAGAAAGGGCGTGACCACGCGCCGAAGCTTTTTGGGAAGGGATCCCAACATGAACGTGAACGTTATGCTCGACCGCCGGAACTTCTTTGGAATCATCGGGGCGGCGGCGGGCACCGTCGTGCTCGCCGGATGCGGCGGCACCTCTGCCGGCACCTCCGCCGACGCAAAGAAGGACGACGCCTCCGGATACACGCTCGTCCAGCCCGGCAAGATCATCGTCGCTTCCGACCTGGCGAACCCGCCCTTCGACTTCGTCGAGAACAACGAGCCCAAGGGCTTTGAGGTCGACCTGATGAAGAAGGTCGCCGAGAAGCTCGGCCTCGAGTGCGAGTACCTCCCGGCGATGAAGTTCGACAGCATCATTCCCCTCATCAAGCAGGGCGGCAAGGCCGACGTGGGCGTCTCGAACTTCACCATCACCGACGAGCGCAAGCAGGAGATTGACTTCACCGACCCTTACGTCGACTCCAACCAGGGCGTCGTCACCAAGGTGGGCGCCGACCGCGCCGACGCCGACTCCCTCAACGCCGAGGGCGTGACCATCGCCTGCCAGGCCGGCACCACCGGCGAGGCATGGGCGCAGGAGAACCTCCCCAAGGCCACCATCAAGTCGCTCGACGACCCCGTGGCCGCCGTCACGGGCGTCCAGACCGGCCTCTACGACGCTGCTGCCGCCGATCTGCCCGTGATGAAGTACCTCTGCTCGAACTCTTTCACTGACTGCCAGGTCTCCATCGAGATCCCGACGGGCGAGCAGTACGGCATCGTCGTCTCCAAGGACAACGCCGGCCTGACCGAGGCCATCAACGCCGCACTCGCCGAGCTCGCCGACGACGGCTCCATCAAGGAGCTCGAGATCGAGTGGTTCGGCTCCGAGATTTAAGGCAGGCAAAAGCACGGCGCTTCTTGCCCCATTACCTCATTCGATTATCTTCGTAGAAAGAAGAACACCATGGCCAGCATCTCTCGTCGCAACTTCGTCCTGTCCCTCGGCGCCCTCGCCGGCAGCGCGGCCCTCGCCGGCTGCGGCGGCTCCGGCTCCACCGGCTCCGGCTCCGACGCCGCCAAGGCCGACTCCTACACCCTCGTCGAGGACGGCAAGCTGACCGTCGCCGCCGAGCTCGGCTTCGCCCCGTTCGAGTACATGGACGAGAAGACCGGCGAGCCCGTCGGCTTCGACGTCGACCTCATCGCCGCCGTGGCCAAAAAGATGGGCCTCGAGTCCTCCTACCTGCCCAACCAGAAGTTCGACACCCTCGTGCCCCTGATCAAGCAGGGTGGCAAGGCCGACGTGGCCATCGCCGGCATCACCATCACCGACGACCGCCAGAAGGAGGTCGACTTCACCGAGCCCTACCTCGACTCCAACCAGGCCATCGTGGTCAAGAAGGACTCCGGCGAGACCGAGGACTCCCTGAACGTCGCCGACAAGAAGGTCGCCTGCCAGTCCGGCACCACCGGCGACGACTGGATCTCCGAGAACCTGCCCGCCGCTGAGCGCGTGCCCCTCGACGACGTGACCGCCGCCCTCACCGGCGTCTCGACCGGCCTGTACTCCGCCATGGTCATCGACCTGCCCGTGGCCTCCTACATGCTCACCCAGTCCTTCTCCGACCTCGAGGTCGCCAAGGAGATCCCGACCGGCGAGCAGTACGGCATCGCCGTCTCCAAGGACCAGCCGGCCCTCACCGAAGCCCTGAACAAGGCCCTCGCCGACATGGAGTCCGACGGCACCATGAAGGACATCAAGACCAAGTGGTTCGGCTCCGAGATCTAGTTCCTGGCCCCATACGCAACCAACGACCTGTGAATGACGAGAAGGGATTTCCCCTTCTCGTCTTCGCGGTATTAACCGACAGAGATTGAGAGGTGCCCATGGGGCACATACAGCACAAGGCGCAGGCGGGCATGTTCGTCGCCGCGCTTCTTGCCGCGGTGCTCGCGCTGCCCGGCGCGGCATTCGGCCTTTCGACCGACAAGGCCACGGCAAAGCCCAACGAGGACGGCGGCTCCGGCGTCATCGGCGGCATGAACACCCGCCTGACCTGGGAGGGAACCGTCGACGACGGCGAGAGCGTCGACGCCGTCACGCTCGAGCTGCCCGAGGGCGCGACCTTCGACGGCTCGTCCACCCGCATCACCGTGCTCGAGGGCTTAAACCGCGTGAAGATCGACGGCCAGGCCCAGCCCGACGGCAAGAAGATCACCGTGGCCTTCGCCGAGCCCATCCCCGCGGGCTCGCTGCTGAGGCTCGAGGTCACCGACATGCAGTTCCCCTCCGAGGGCGGCGACTACGCCGTCGAGGGCAGCTACGAGGCCGACGGCGCGACCAAGGAGCTTACGCCCTCGAGCCCGATCGCCGTCATCGCGAACACCCCGCTGCAGTCCATCGTCAACTGGCTCGACGAGCAGCCTTGGGTCGAGGCGTGGAACTCCAACCAGTTCCTCGGCATGTTCTTCAAGCCGCAGCTGCTCGTCACGTCGTTCAGCTCGCTGTTCCCGGGCTGGGTCCTGTGCCTGGGCATCATCGTGGCGTGCTATCCCTTCGCCATCGTGCTCGGCCTTATCTTTGCCCTGCTGAAGATCTCCAAGCACCGCCTGCTGCGCGCCATCGCCATCGTCTACATCAACATCCTGCGCGGCACGCCGCTGTTCCTGCAGATCTACATCATGTTCTTCGGCCTGCCCATGGTCGGCATCAACATCGACAACACTCTCCTGGGCATCATCGTCATGGCGGTCAACTCCTCGGCCTACCTCGCCGAGATCTTCCGCGCGGGCATCCAGTCCATCCCCGCCGGCCAGTACGAGGCGGCGAGCTCGCTGGGCATGAGCCACGCGCAGACGATGTTCTCCATCATCCTGCCGCAGACCATCCGCCGCGTGATCCCGACCGTGACGAGCGACTTCATCACCGCCTTCAAGGACACGTCGCTTCTGTCCTCGGTGGGCGTCATGGAGCTCATGATGTTCTCCAAGAACCTGACCACCGTCTCGGGCAACATCACCCCGTACGTCGCCGCCGGCATCTTCTACCTCATCGTCACCCTGCCGCTGATCAAGGTCGTCGGCGTCATCGAAGAGAGGATCGCCCGCTCCGAGCGCGGCGAGGGCCCGAGGCCCAAGGCCGCCAAGCAGCTCAAGGAGGCCGCAGATGCCGAGTAAGTTCTTTGCCCACGACGTCGAGAACGTCCCCGCCGCCCTTTCGGCAGATGAGGCAGCCGCTGCCGCCTTTGCCGCGGACCAGGAGCTCACGAACCACCACTTCACGCCCGGCGAGCACCCTGTGGTGCGCATCGAGCACCTGAACAAGAGCTTCGACGACACCAAGGTGCTGAAGGACGTGAACCTGAACGTCTGGCCCGGCGAGGTCGTCGTCGTGCTGGGCCCCTCGGGCTCCGGCAAGTCCACGATGCTGCGCTGCATCAACCTGCTCGAGACCCCGTCGGCCGGCCACATCCTCATCGAGGACGAGGAGATCACGGGCAAGTCCGCGGCCGACGTCAACAAGCTGCGCCGCGACGTGGGCATGGTCTTCCAGCAGTTCAACCTCTTCCCGCACCTCACGGCCAAGGAAAACGTGATGATCGGGCAGGTTAAGGTCCTCAAGAAGTCCAAGGAGGAGGCCGAGGCCGAGGCCATGAAGCAGCTCGCCGCCGTGGGCCTCGCCGACCGCGCCGACTTCAAGCCCGCGCAGCTCTCCGGCGGCCAGCAGCAGCGCGTGGCCATCGCGCGCGCCGTGGCCATGCACCCCAACGTGCTTCTCTTCGACGAGCCGACCTCCGCGCTCGACCCCGAGCTCGTGCGCGGCGTCCTCGACGTCATGCGCGACCTCGCCGAGAACTCCGGCATGACGATGATCGTGGTCACGCACGAGATGGGCTTTGCCCGCGACGTTGCCGACCGCGTGGTCTTCATGGAGGGAGGCGTGGTCGTCGAGCAGGGCGTCCCCGCCGACGTGTTCGATTATCCCAAGAACGCCCGCACGGCCGAGTTCCTCGGCTCGATCGACTAGGCAGTCGGCTGTTTTACGACAGCCGTCGCGCAACTGGGCGAAACCGCACTAAAACAAGCTTGCCCCAGCTCAAGCTAGCCGGGGCAAGCTTGTTTTTTTGCTTTCGGACCCGCGCGCGGCGCGGGCTGTATGGTAATGTGTGAAACAAATCTGTCTTTTGTATGAGGGGGCACAAGGGTGCATCACAAGAACATCCTGCTCATTTCGGCGACCGCGCGCCTGCACGACCGCATGCGCGAGCTCTCCCACGCCATCGACGTGTCCATCGCGCTCGCCAACGAGTCGACCTTCTCGCAGGCCATCTCCTCCGGCCACGAGTTCGACCTCGTGATCCTTGACTCCGAGGGCATCAGCCAGGAGACCCTGAACGCGGTCGACTCCTTCGTCGCGGACAACGGCTTCATCCCCATGCTGCTGGTCCAGGACGCCGAGAAGCTCTCTTCTCTCCACATGCCCACCCAGGGCAAGAACGACTTCATCGTCTCGGCGGCGACGGTCTCGGAGTTCGAGATGCGCTGCACGCTGCTTCTGTGGCCCGGTGAGGAGAGCGCTCCCGCCGACATCGTCTCGGTGGACAACATGACCATCAACCTGGCCACCTACCAGGTCTACATCGACGACAAGCCCGTCGATCTCACCCTCATGGAGTACTCGCTGCTGAGCTTCCTCGCCACGCACCCGTCGCGCGCCTACTCGCGCGAGACGCTGCTGCACCGCGTGTGGGGCTTCGAGTACTGCGGCGGCACGCGCACCGTCGACGTGCACATCCGTCGTGTCCGCTCGAAAGTCGGCCCGCAGGTCGCGAGCCACATCGTCACCATCCGCGGCGTCGGCTACCTCTTCCGCATCTAAGGCACCTGCAACTGGCTGCAGGCATTCGGGCACCCTGCGCAGACGCGGGGTGCCCTTCTTTGTGGCGGCGTTTTCAGCTACGTCAAAGCCTCGTGCCGCTGGTGTGCCGCTGGAGTGTTTAAGTTAACTGTAAGGCCGGTGGGGTACAGTGCTTCTTGGTTAGATGAATGTGCATCCTTATCGGGCGCGCCGCGCCCGGGAGGGGAGTAGAGATGAGCGAGTACACGAACGACACTGAGGGCACCCAGCCCACGGAGCAGTGCCCGGCGCGGCCCACGGCCCAGCCCGGCTATCAGGACGGCTATCAGCGCGGTGCCCAGGCGGGCTACGAGGCGGGTTTCCACGCCGGCCAGACGGCTCAGCAGCCGCGCGTTGACGCCGGCAACGGCAACGCGGACGCCGGTCGCTCGGCGTGGGGCGCAGGCTCCGTGCCGCCGATCCCCGGCCAGCAGCCTGGATACGCGCCCAAGCCCGGCGACGTTGCAGCGCCCGCCCCAGCCGGCGGTTCCGGCCCCAAGCCCAAGCGCGAGCACCGCGGCGCCAAGTCCCTGATCTTGGGCGTGGCGGGCGGCGTCCTCGGCGCGGGCCTGCTCACGGGGGCGCTTCTTGCCACCGGCGTCATCGGCAAGTCCGGCGCCGCCACCTTCGACACGGGCGTCAACCAGACCATCACTATCAACCCGAACGACGAGAGCACCACGACCGCCACGGCCGTGGCCGCGAAGGCCCTGCCCTCCGTCGTGACCGTCAACGTGACCACGAGCGACGGCGAGGGCCTGGGCTCCGGCGTCATCTACGACACGGACGGCGACATCATCACCAACAACCACGTGATCGAGGACGCCGAGAGCATCACCGTGACCATCGACGGAAAGAGCTACGACGCGACCCTCGTGGGCACCGACGCCTCCTCCGACATCGCCGTGATCAAGGTCGACCTCCAGGGCGCCAGCGTCACCCCGATGGAGATCGGGGACTCCTCGGCGCTGCAGGTCGGCGACTGGGTCATGTCGGTGGGCAGCCCCTTCGGCCTCGAGCAGTCCGTCTCGCAGGGCATCGTCTCGGCCCTCACGCGCAACGAGCTCCTCGAGGGCTCCTCGGGCAACACGCTCTACACCAACCTGATCCAGGTCGACGCCTCCATCAACCCGGGCAACTCCGGCGGCGCGCTCGTCAACTCCAAGGGCCAGCTCGTGGGCATCTGCACGCTGTACAGCTCCGACACCGAGAGCTTCGCCGGCATCGGATTTGCCATCCCGGGCAACTACGCCACCAAGGTCGCCGACAAGATCATCAAGGGCGAGACCGTGACGCACGCCCACATCGGGCTCAGCATGCAGACCGTCAACGCCCAGAACGCCAAGGTCAACAAGCTCTCCGTGAGCCAGGGCGCCTATGTGGCCGACGTGACCGAGGGCGGCCCGGCCGAGGCGGCGGGCATCCAGAAGGGCGACATCATCATCGGCATGGACGGCGCGCAGATCACCTCCGCCGACGCCATGATCTTGGCCGTGCGCTCCCACGAGATCGGCGACACCGTCAAGGTCACGGTCATGCGCGGCGACCAGCAGATGGACTTCGACGTCACGCTCGACGACGACGAGGAGCTCCAGAAGCAGCAGGAGGAGGAGCGCAATCAGCCCAAGTCGGACATCAACGACTACCTCCAGAACAACAACGGGGACGGCGGCAGCGGAAGCAACGGCTACGGGTACGACAACGACTTCCTCGAGGAGCTGCAGGAGTACCTGAACCAGCGCAACAACGGACAGCGGACCTACGGTTTCGGCAACTAACGGCAGGCAAGAAGCGCGCGGCTCCAGGTGCGGGGCCGCGCGAGAGGGCGGGGGCGTCGGGTTCGGCGTCCCCGCTTTTTTGCGTGGGCGCGGGCTTCTTTGCGCCGGATGGGGCTTTGGGCCTCGATTAGCAACCGAAACCGGTGCAAAACAGGTTGCCGGGACGGTTTTGCACGGGTTTCGGTTGCTAATCGATGCTGACGGCACGGTCGTGGCGCGCGCGTCCGCCGTCGCTGGCTACTGCATCTCCTCGAGCCAGTGGTCGTGGGCGGCGTCCCAGCTGCCGAAGGCGCCCGCCGCCGCGTCCGCGTAGTCCTCGGCGTCGTCGTAGTCCTCCGGGTCGAGCACGCGCGGCGAGGCGCTGTCAGCGACCTGCTCGCCCTCGCCCCCGAGGTCGGGCAAGTCGCGCGTGACGGCGCTGCCCGGCTGCTTCCAGTAGTCCTTGCTGAGGTTCTCCTTGACGACCTTGAGCACCTCGCCGTCGCGCACGTAGGCGGAAAAGACGAGGTCGCCGGTGCCGTTTCTCGCGCGCCAGCGGTGCGGGACAGATTCGGCAAGAAGCCCAGTGCCCTCAACCGCGTCGGCGACCTCGTCGGCCGGCCCGAGCCAGGTTTCATCGATGAGCTCGGCCGGCATGCCGATATAGGGGAGCTTGCCGCTCACGTCGGGGAGCGGCTCGGAGGGTTCCTGCGGCTTCGCCTGATCCTGCGAGGGCGTCGGCTCCGCGGGCGCGGAGACCGGCGCGGGGTCGGCGTCCTTTGCGGGCGACGGCTGCTGGGAGGCGGCTTGCGCCCCGCACCCGGTGAGGGCGATCGCAAGCGCCGCGGCAAACGGAATGAACATCCGTGTCTTCATCGGTCCTTCTCCTAATCGACTGCCCAAACGATGCCGCCCCGGGCGCGTTTTCGTCAAGTTCGCCGCCGAGCGGCGAGGCGAGCGAATTGTTGTCCCAACCTACGTGTACTCTTGAGGGCAGCAAAACACACGAAAGGGGAGTCATGGCCCAGATCAAGTGCCCCCACTGCGGGAAGGCCTTCACTGTCGACGAGTCCGAGTACGCGTCCATCGTCAAGCAGGTGCGCGACGCGGAGTTCGAGCGCGACATCGAGGAGCGCGTCCGACTTGTCGAGAAGAACCAGGGCAGTGCCGTCGCCGCCGCGGAGGCCCGCGCGCGCGAGGCGGCGCAGGCCGATCTCGCCGACGTCCGCTCCAAGGCCGCTTCCGACCTCATGAGCGCCCAGGCCAAGGCCGCGTCCGACCTGGCGGACGCCCGCTCTGCCGCCCAGGCCGAGTCCGCCCGCAAGGACGCCCTTATCGCCGGCCTGAAGGCGCAGCTCGAGGGAGCGAAGTCCTCCGTCGAGTCCGCCCGCGCCACCGCCGAGTCCGCCGCGGCGCAGAAGCTCGCCGACGCCGAGGCGGCGCTTGCCCGCGCCGAGGCGGCCTCCACGTCCGCGCTCGCCGCCGCCAAGTCGAGCGCCGCCGCCGAGATTGCCGAGCGCGACCGCCGCATCGCGGAGCTCGAGGCCGCGGCGAAGTCCCGCGAGGAGGCCTTCGACGCCCAGCGCGACCTCGCCGTCACCAAGGCTGTGAGCGAGCAGGGCCAAAAGATCGTGGCGCTCAAGGGAGAGCTCACGGCGGCCAAGCTCGAGCGCGATCAGGTCGAGGCATCCCTCAAGCAGACGATGGCCGAGCAGCTGGGCTACAAAGACCAGGCCATCCGCGAGAAGGACGACGAGATCGAGCGCATGCGCAGCCAGCGCTCGCGCCTCTCGGTCAAGCTCATCGGCGAGTCGCTCGAACAGCACTGCGAGATGCAGTTCAACCAAATGCGCATGGTGGCGTTCCCGAACGCCGAGTTCCACAAGGACAACGAGGTCATCGGTGGCAGCAAGGGCGACTACGTGTTCCGCGAGAAGGACGAGTCGGGCGCCGAGGTCGTCTCGATCATGTTCGATATGAAGAGCGAGGACGAGAACTCCCTGCAGTCCAGCAAGAAGAAGAACTCCGATCACTTTGCCAAGCTCGATCGTGACCGAAAGAACAAGAAATGCGAGTATGCGGTGCTCGTGTCCACGCTTGAGCCCGAAAGCGACCTGTACAACTCGGGCATCGTGGACGTCTCGTACGAGTACCCGAAGATGTACGTGATCCGCCCGCAGTTCTTCTTGCCGCTCATCGGCATCCTGCGCAACGCCGGGAAAAACGCCGTCGACGCGCGTCGCGAGCTCGAGCAGATCAAGCAGCAGAACATCGACATCACGGGTTTCGAGAACGCGCTCGAGGACTTCAAGGACAAGTTCGGAAAGAACTACGAGACCGCGAGCAAGAAGTTCGGCGCCGCCATCGACGAGATCGACAAGACCATCGACCGCCTCCAGAAGGTCAAGGACAACCTGCTCTCGTCCGAGCGCCAGCTGCGCCTGGCCAACGACAAGGCCGATGGCCTGACCATCCGCAAGCTCACGTGGAAAAACCCGACGATGAAGGCGAAGTTTGCCGAGCTCGCCGAGGAGCCCGACGAGATCGAGTAGGTGTTGGAGGCGGGTTGTCGCCCTTAGCAAGTAGCGCTGATTATTGCGAGGGTTGGCAAAGGCGTATTCCGTGTACCTCAAATACATGAAATACAACAAATACGTGTATCGTGAATACACGAAATACAGTTTGAATTGGGGCGATGCGCAGGTTGTGCGAGGACGCTCGGGATCTTCATGGAAAAATCCGGGGCTCGAGTCGCCTATATTTTGTCCGAGAACGACTACTCCCTCACTACGGACGAGCGGGGTGTGGAGATCAGGCATGTGCCGCTCTATGCTGCGTACTGTTTAGGCGAGAATTGCGCCAAATACAACCTATAGAGCTTGGCGTGAGCCTGATCGCTTCGCCTCGCCCCTATTGTCGTTGACCGCATACCCCCTTAGGGTATATTCTTCACTCGAGTGAATACCCCATAGGGGTATGTGATCTAAGGAGAAGCCCATGCCCGAAGAGGGAAAGAAGACCTGCTGCCACTGCGCCTCCCGCAAGCACACGCCGCGCACGGCCGAGCTCAAGGCGGATGTGGCGCGGCGGGTCAACCGCGCGATCGGCCAGCTCAATGGGATCAAGGCCATGGTGGAGGAGGACCGCTACTGCGGCGACGTCCTGACCCAGCTCGCCGCCGTCGAGTCCGCCGTCAAGGCGATCTCGCGCGAGGTCATGCAGGACCATCTGGAGACCTGCGTCGTCGAGCGTGTGCAGGCGGGCGACACCGAGGTCGTCGACGAGGTCATGGGCCTCTTTAAGAAGTTCATGTAGGGGGTGCCCATGAGGGAAACGTTTGATATCCAGGGGATGACCTGCGCCGCGTGCTCCGCGCGCGTCCAGAAGGCCGCGGCCGCCGTAGCCGGTGTGTCCGCCGCCGAGGTCAACCTGCTCAAGAACTCGATGGAGCTTGACTACGACGGGACCGACGCCACCGCCTCGGCCGTCTGCGCGGCCGTCGAGCGCGCTGGTTACGGCGCGACGAGACGCGCGGCCCCTGCGGGCCCCGCCCGGCAGGCCGCGGGCGCGCCCGGTGTCGCCGCCGCCAAGGCGGCGCGCGAGCGCCTGGTTCAGCTCGTGGTCTCGCTCGCGTTCTCGGCGCCGCTCTTCTACATCGCCATGGGCCCCATGCTCGGCTGGCCCGAGATTCCCGGCCTCGACGGCATGGGCAACATGATGGCCTCGGCGCTCACGCAGCTTCTGCTCTGCGTCCCGATTCTCTTTGTCAACCGCCGCTACTTCATCGTCGGCTTCCGCACGCTGTGGCACCGCTCGCCGAACATGGACTCGCTCATCGCGCTCGGAAGTGCCGCGAGCTTCGCCTACAGCCTGGTCGCGCTCTACCGCATGGCCTGGGCCTTCGGTGCCATGGACATGGCCGCAGCCCACGAGGCCGCCCATGGCCTCTATCTCGATTCCGCGGGCATGATCCTTGCCCTCATCGACCTGGGCAAGTACTTCGAGGCTCGCGCCAAGGGCAGGACGGTCGACGCCATCAGCGCCCTCATGGACCTCGCGCCCAAGACCGCCCGCGTTCTGCGCGCCGGCGTCGAGACCGAGGTCGCCGTCGAGGACGTGCGCGTGGGCGACCGCGTGGTCGTGCGCGCAGGCGAGTCCATCCCGGTCGACGGCGTCGTCCTGGAGGGCGAGGCGGCCGTCGACGAGTCCGCCATCACGGGCGAGTCCGTGCCCGTCCAGAAGGCGGCGGGCGACCACGTGACCGGCGCGACCACGACCACCGGAGGCTGGATCTGCGTCGAGGCGACCGCGGTGGGCGACGACACGACGCTCGCCGGCATCATCCGCCTCGTGGACGAGGCCACGAGCACCAAGGCGCCCATCGAGCGCGTGGCCGACAGAATCGCGGGTGTATTTGTCCCTGTGGTCATGGGCATCGCCGCCGTCACGTTCGTCGCCTGGATGGCGGTCGCGGGAGACTTCGCCTCCGCGCTCAACCACTGCATCAGCGTGCTCGTGATCAGCTGCCCGTGCGCGCTCGGGCTCGCCACGCCGACCGCCATCATGGTCGGCTGCGGACGCGGCGCGGCCAACGGCATCCTCATAAAGAGCGCCGAATCGCTGGAGGGCGCCTGCGCGGTCGACTGCGTCGTCATGGACAAGACGGGCACCGTCACGGCCGGCAAGCCCTCGGTGACCGACGTCGTGCTCGCGGACGGGGTGTCAGAGCAGGGACTTCTTGCCACGGCGGTCGCCTTGGAGCAAAAAAGCGAGCATCCCTTGGCGCAGGCCGTCCTCGAGTATGCGGCCAAGAAGGGCGCCTCTGACGGATCCGCCGCGACCGAGGGCTTCACGCAGGTCGCGGGTGGCGGGCTTCTTGCCACGCTCGGCGGGGACGAGACGCTCGCGGGCAACGCGCGCCTGATGGCCGAGCGCGGCGTCGAGCTCGGCGGACTGTCCGTCCGGGCCGATGTGCTGGCCGCCGAGGGAAAGACCCCGCTCTTCTTTGCCTGCGGGGGCAGGCCGCTCGGGCTGATCGCCGTGGCCGACCCCGTCAAACCCACCAGCGCCGTCGCCGTCGAGCGCCTGCGGGCCATGGGCGTCCGCACCCTGCTGCTCACCGGAGACCAGCGCCTGACCGCCGAGGCCGTCGCGCGCAAGGTCGGCGTGGACGAGGTCGTGGCGGGCGTGCTGCCGGACCAGAAGGAACTCAAGGTCCGCGAGCTGCAGCGGGCGGGGCACAAGGTCGCGATGGTCGGCGACGGCATCAACGACGCGCCGGCGCTCGCCCGCGCGGACATCGGCATCGCCATCGGTGCGGGCACTGACGTGGCCATCGGCTCTGCCGACGTGGTGCTCATGCGCTCGGATCCCGCCGACGTTGCCCGCGCGATCGAGCTTTCGCGCGCGACCATGCGAAACATCAAGCAGAACCTGTTCTGGGCGCTGTTCTACAACTCCGTTTGCATCCCCGTGGCGGCGGGCGCTCTGTCGTCGCTTGGCATAACGCTTAACCCAATGATTGCGGCGGCTGCCATGGGCTTCTCGTCCGTCTTTGTGGTGGGCAACGCCCTGCGGCTGCGCTCATGGAAGCCGAGCGGGGATACTGCCCAGAAGCAGGGGGAGGCCCCTGCCGAGCCTTCGGTAGAATCGGACCTATGCAAACAAGCCAACCAAGCAACCCAAGTAGAGAGGATTGAAACCATGGACAAGAAACTCAAGGTAGAGGGCATGATGTGCCAGCACTGCGTCAAGCACGTCAAGGAGGCACTCGAGGGCGTCTGCGGCGTCGCTTCCGCGGACGTCGATCTGGAGTCCGGGACCGCCGTCGCCCACTGTGATACTTCGGTGAGCGACGAGGCGCTTCTTGCCGCCGTGCGCGCCGCCGACTACGCCTGCGAGATGGCGTAGGCAGGGCCGCGCCGAGCCCGAGGCTGCGGGAGGCCTTCGACCGGCAAACCCGCGACTGCGGCTATACAGTAAAATGCTGAACGAATTCGATGGGCTTGCTGCGGAAAACGGGAGAGGCACGATGGAAGAGAACGGCATGACGGGTACGCAGGGGTCGCTCTTTGGGGACGCTTCGGCGCCCTCGGGCAAGGCGACCGGCGCCGCGAGCCCCCGTGCGCGCGCGGCGGAGCTCAACCGTCTGCTCAACACCTACGCCTACAGCTATTATGCGCTCGATAAGCCGCAGGTCACGGATGCCGAGTTCGACCGCCTGCTCCAGGAGCTCCGGGCCATTGAGACGGCGCACCCCGAGCTCGTCGGCCCCGAGTCCTACACCCAGCGCGTGGGCGGCTACGTCTCCGAGCAGTTCGAGCCGGTGCGCCACGCCCAGCGCATGTACTCCATCGACGACGCCATGAACCTCGCCGAGCTCGACGAGTGGCTTGCCCGCACCGACGAGGCGCTGGGCTCCACGCCCGAGCGCCCGGTTGCCTACACCTGCGAGCTCAAGATCGACGGCCTGGGCGTGGCACTCACGTACAAGGACGCCCAGTTCGTCCGCGCCGCCACGCGCGGCGACGGCACCACGGGCGAGAACGTGACCGCCAATGTCCTCACCATCCGCGATATCCCGCACGCGCTCGCCGCCGCCGGCCTCGCCAAGGTCGCCGACGGGGGCCTCGGCCAGTCCGTCGAGGTGCGCGGCGAGGTTTACATGCCCAAGCACAGCTTCGTTCGCCTGAACGAGGACGCCGACGCCGCCGGCCGCGAGCCGTTCGCCAACCCGCGCAACGCCGCCGCGGGCAGCCTGCGCCAGAAGGATCCCAAGGTCACGGCCCACCGCGATCTGGAGACCTTCATCTACGCCGTGGCCGACGAGGCCCCGCTCGACGTCCACTCGCAGTGGCAGTTCCTCGAGTGGCTGCGCTCCTGCGGTTTCTCGGTCAACCCCAACGCCCGACGCTGCGTGAGTGCGGCCGAGGTGCACGATTTCTGCGCCGAGGCGCTCGCGCACCGAGAGGACCTCGATTACGACATCGACGGAGTCGTCGTGAAGGTCGACTCCTTTGCCGGCCAGGCCGCCCTCGGCTTCACGGCGCGCGCCCCGCGCTGGGCCATCGCCTTCAAGTTCCCGCCGGAGGAGAAGCGCACCGTTCTGCGCGAGATCCGCGTCCAGGTGGGCCGCACGGGCGTCCTCACCCCGGTGGCCGAGTTCGACCCGGTCTTCGTCGCCGGCTCCACCATCGCGCGCGCCACGCTCCACAACATCGACGAGGTGCGCCGCAAGAACGTCCGCGTGGGCGACACGATCGTGGTCCATAAGGCGGGCGACGTCATTCCCGAGGTCGTGGGTCCCGTGCTCGACCTGCGTCCCGAAGGCGCCGTCGAGTTCCAGATGCCCGCCGCGTGCCCCTCGTGCGGCAGCCCCGTGATCCGCGAGGAGGGCGAGGTCGCCTATCGCTGCGTCTCGATCGACTGCCCCGCGCAGGCGACCGAGCGCCTCATCCACTGGGGCAGCCGCAACGCCATGGACATCGACGGCCTGGGCGACGAGATCGTCTCGCGCATGGTCGAGCAGGGGCTTCTTTCCGACGTCGCCGACTACTACGACCAGCTCACCGAGGAAGCGCTTGCCGACGTCTCGACCGGCCGCCAGTCCATCGACGGCGACGACATCGTCGTGGGCAAGGTCATCGCAAAGAAGGTGATGGCGCAGGTGGAGGAGTCGAAGTCCCGCGGACTTGCCCGCGTGCTCTTCGGCCTCGGCATCCGCCACGTGGGCGCCAACGTGGCGTCGGCGCTCGCCAAGCATTTCGGCAGCATGCAGGCCCTCATGACCGCCTCGGACGAGGATATCGCCGCGGTCGACGGCATCGGCCCCAAGATCGCCGCGTCCGTGCGCGAGTTTTTCCAGGTCCAGAAGAACGTCGCCGTGGTCGAGCGCCTGCGCGAGGCGGGCGTCGTGCTCGAGGAGGAGGCGCACGAGCCTGAGGCCCCGCAGACGTTGGAGGGTCTCACCTTCGTGCTCACCGGCACGCTCGAGAAGTACAACCGCACCGACGCCGGCAACCGTCTCAAGGCCCTCGGCGCCAAGGTGTCCGGATCGGTGTCAAAGAAGACGAGCTTCGTGGTGGCGGGTACCGCCGCGGGCTCCAAGCTCACGAAGGCGGAACAGCTTGGCGTGCCCGTGCTCGACGAGGACGCGCTCGACCGCATCCTCACGACGGGCGAGGCCCCGCAGGCCTAAGGGCGAAAGTTCTCCTTCGGGAGCTTGCCCTGCATCTCCATGCGCCGGTGGAGGGAGCGCAGGGAGATCATCCGATGAGGTCCTTCTTTCCAGCTCACGAGCTTGCCGTCCTTGCATAATTGACCGATTCTCGCGCGAGAGACGCCGAGCATGTCGGCGGCGTCGGCCGCCGAGACGGCGGGGATGCCCGATACCGAGCGCTCGACGCCGAGGGTAATGACGCGCCCGCCATGTCGCGGTGCCCCTCCGCATTCCGGGAGCCTCGGGCCCTTGCCTGCGGCGAGCACGCGGTCGATCTCGTTTTCGAGCCAGAGCTTCGCGTCGCCCAGCGTCTCGTTGAGGTCGTCCACATCCCATGCGACCTCTTCGGTGCTCAGGGGCGCAAGGACCACGTCGCCGCCGTCGGAGGAATACAGTTCGAACTCGCCAAAGTGGAACATGACGAACTCTTTTCTCGGCACTACATAGATGTATATAGAACAATAGGATATTCAGAATATATTCAGTCTGACTGAGCAGGAGACTCTGCCCAAAGGCTGGAAAACCAAGCCGAGCGCGGTGTTGCGCCGGGCCAGTGGTATAGAATGACGCCGAAAACATTGACGGTTGGATCGGGAGGATTAATGGAGATCACCAAGGGCATCAAGTACGTCGGCGTCAACGACCACGATATCGACCTGTTCGAGGGCCAGTACGACGTCCGCGAAAACGGCATGGCCTACAACTCCTACGTTGTTCTCGGCGAGCAGAAGGTTGCCGTTATGGATGCCGTGGACGTGCACTTTGTGGACGAGTGGCTCGGAAACCTCGAGGTGGCGCTCGACGGGCGCACCCCCGACTACCTTGTTGTCCACCACATGGAGCCCGACCACTCCGCCGGCATCGCGGCCTTCGCAAAGAAATATCCCGAGGCTCAGGTTGTCGCCTCCGCTATGGCCTTCAAGATTATGGCAGCCTACTTCGGCACCGATTTCTCCGATCGCCGCGTGATCGTCAAGGAGGGTGCGAAGCTCGAGCTCGGCGGCCATGAGCTCACCTTCATCAGCGCCATGAACGTGCACTGGCCGGAGGTGCTCTTCTCCTACGACTCCGCCGACAAGGTGCTGTTCTCGGCCGACGCCTTCGGCAAGTTCGGTGCCAACGACGTCGAGGACCCCGAGGGCTGGGCGTGCGAGGCGCGTCGCTACTACTTCGGCATCGTCGGAAAGTTCGGGTCGTTCGTCCAGGCCGTCCTCAAGAAGGCGTCGGCGCTCGATATCGAGGCGATCTGCCCGCTCCACGGTCCGGTGCTCAAGGAGGATCTGGGCTACTACCTCGATACCTACAACACCTGGTCGTCCTATCAGCCTGAGGACCAGGGCGTGACCATCGCCTACGTGAGCGTCTACGGGCACCTGAAGCAGGGCGTGCTCGAGCTCGCGGACGCACTTGAGGCCCACGGGCAGAAGGTCTCCCTCTTTGACCTCGCGCGCGACGACATGGCCGAGGCCGTCGAGGACGCCTTCCGCTACGACCGCCTCGTCCTCGCGAGCACGACGTACAACGGCGATATCTTCCCGTTCATGGCGACGTTCATCCACACCCTCGCCGAGCACGGCTATCAGAACCGCAGGGTCGCCCTCGTCGAGGCCGGCTCCTGGGCGCCGACCGCGGCCAAGGTCATGCGCTCGCAGGTTGAGCAGATGAAGGACATCGAGTTCGCCGAGGCGAAGGTCACCGTTCGCGGTGCCGTCGACGATGCCGCGCGCGCCCAGATCGCCGCGCTTGCCGACGAGCTCTCCAAGTAAATCGCGCTGACAGGCGAAGAAACCCAAATACGCCCCTCGGTTTCCCGGATTTCGGGAAACCGAGGGGCGTATTTGCGACGCTGGGCTGCTGTCGCTGGGACGATTTCAGCCAAACGTCCTAAGTGGGTGAACAAGATGCGGTGTCGTCGGGTATCCGTGGTAGCCAGTCTTGCAAAACCGCAGGTAGACGCGGTGAGCGGATTTGCGATACTCCGCAGAGTGCCGTTTTGTTCACCCACTAAGGGGATAGTGCCCGCGGACGCTCGAGGCGGCGGCGCCGCGACGCGAAAAGCAACGTCTGTCGTCTGCGTTTTAAGGAACCAAAAAGTGTCGCGAATCTAATTTGTACTCGTCTGACCTGCGGCTTTACATTGAGCTTGCTTTAAGGGCTGCTCGGTATCCTCCTTTCAAGCTTCCAAAGAAAGGAGAAGCCATGAGTACCGCCCAGCTCGTGTTCAAGCGCTACGAGACCAAGTACCTCCTCGATGCGGAGCAGCGCGCCGCGCTCGAGGGCGTGCTGGCAGGAAGGATGGTTCCCGACGAGCACGGCCCGTCGACGGTCCGCAACGTCTACTATGACACGCCCACGGCCCTGCTCGCCCGGCGCTCCGCGGAGCATCCTGCGTACAAGGAGAAGATTCGAACGCGCTGCTACGGCGCTCCGCACCCCTTCGACCCCGTGTTCGTCGAGCTCAAGAAAAAGTGCGACGGGGTCGTCTATAAGCGCCGCTGCGAGCTCGCGCCCGCCGACGCGAGGGAGCTCCTCGCCGGGCGCGGGCGGCCGCAAACCCAGATCGAGCGCGAGCTCGACTGGACCTGCAGGCGCTACGAGGGCCTCGCGCCCTGCGCCTACCTCGCCTACGACCGCGTCGCGTACTTCGGCGCCCACGACCGCGACCTGCGCGCCACCATCGACTCGGCGCCGCGCGCACGCTGGGACGACGTTCGCCTGACCGGTCCTGACGAGGGGGAGCCGCTCTTGCCTGAGGGCACGGCGATCCTTGAGGTGAAGACGTCCCAGGCGATTCCGCTGTGGCTTGTCCGCACCCTTGAGTCGCTCGGCGTGGCAAAGACCAGCTTCTCCAAATACGGGCACGCATGGGAGCTTCGCGGCGCCGACTCCGTTCTCGAAGGCGCGTTTGCCGAGGCGCGCGCCGCCGCGGCTCACCGCGGATCGCCCTCGATACCCGCCCAATTCGATTCGCTTACCCGAGCCCTCGCCTAAAGAGGCACCCGATGCTTGAATCCATCTATTACTCTTCCTCCTTGACCGCGACGAGCGGCCTTGAGCTTTTGCCGCTGCTCGCCTGCGTTGTCGCGGCGCTCGCGCTCGGCCTCGCCCTCGCGGCCATCCATCAGGTGCGCAACCGCTCGACCCGGAGCCTCTCGTGCACCCTCGCCGTGCTGCCCGCCATCGTGTGCGTGGTGATCGCCCTCGTTAACGGCAATGTGGGCACGGGCGTCGCCGTCGCCGGGGCCTTCTCGCTCGTGCGCTTCCGCAGCGTCCCCGGCTCCGCCCGCGACATGGGTTTCGTGTTCCTCGCCATGTGCGTGGGCCTCGCCTGCGGCATGGGCTATCTCGGCGTTGCGGCGCTTTCCACGTTCGCGGTCGGCGGGGCGTACCTCGCGTATCACCTGCTCGGCTTCGGAGGCCCCTCTGCCGAGACGGCGCGCGCCCTGCGCGTGAGCGTGCCCGAGGACCTCGACTACACCGAGCTCTTCGACGACGTCCTTGCGCGCTATACCCGCACTTGCCGCCTCGCGTCCGTCAAGACGGCGAACATGGGCAGCCTCTACAAGCTGACCTACGAGATCGAGCTCGCGGTCGACGCCTCCGAGCGCGAGCTCATCGACGCCCTGCGCTGCCGCAACGGCAACCTCGAGGTCTCCCTCAGCCACGCGGAGGTGGGCTATGAGCTCTAGGAATCTTGCCAGCCGCGCCTGCGCGGCCGGGCTTGTGGCGACGCTCTTCTCGCTTCCGCTTGCCGCCTGTTCCCGCGCGTCCGCGGCGAGCTCCCAGTCGACGCAGTACGAGGCGAGCGCCGCGTCATCCGAGCAGGACGCAGACGCCGAGCATCTGCTCTCGGTTGCCGACATCGTGACCGACCGCGACCTCGAGGGCACGTGGGAGGAGGACGGCGCGACGAAGATAAGCCTCTCGGACGACAGCTGCGCGGTCGACGGTGCCGGCGCCGTGGCGGACGGCACGACGGTGACCATAACCGCGGGCGGCACGTATGTGCTTACGGGCCAGATGTCGGCAGGCCAGGTCGTGGTCAACGCCGACGGCGAGAAGGTCCAACTCGTGCTCGACGGCGCCTCCGTGACCTCGACGGACTCGGCGGCGATTCTGGTCCGCGCCGCAAAGAAGGTCTGGCTGACCCTCGCGGATGGGACACAGAACAAGATTGCGACCGGCGGTTCGTTTGCTGAGGACGACGAGTACTCCATCGACGGCGCCGTGTGGTGCAAGTCCGATTTGACCATCAACGGCACCGGCGCCCTTACGGTGTCGAGCGCGGAGGGCCACGGCATCGTGTGCAAAGACGAGCTCGCGCTCGTCTCGGGCGACGTCGAGGTCGAGGCGGCTCGCCATGCGGTCCAGGCGCAGGATGCGGCGTGCGTCGTCGCGGGCACGTGGTCGCTTACCGCGGGCACGGACGGCATCCACTGCGGCGATGACGACGATGCCGAGAAGGGCTCGGTGCTCATTGTGGGCGGGACCGTCTCCATCGACGCCGCCTCGGACGGCGTCGATGCCGCGAACGTGCTCGAGGTCGACGGCGGAGAGGTCACGGTCTCCGCGGGCGACGACGGCCTGCACTCCGAGCGCGCGCTGCAGGTCGACGGGGGCACTGTGACGGTTACGAAGAGCTATGAGGGCCTCGAGGGCTCGACCGTCACCGTGAACGGCGGCGTGATCGACGTGACGTCGTCCGACGACGGCGTGAACGCCGCGGGCGACCCGACGGGAGATTCGAGCGCCGAGGCGACGGGCGCCGGCGCTTCCGGTCCCGAGGCGGCCGCTGGGCAGCCCGAGGATCCCATGGGCGGCGGTCAGGCTCCGGCGGGGGACGGCCGTGCTCCCGAGGACGCCGATGCTCAGGCGCCCGCCAGCACCGGCCAGGCTCCCGCGGACGCCGGCGGCCAAGCTCCCGGCGCAGGCGGCGACATGGACTACGACTCGACCGCCCAGGTGACCATCAACGGCGGCAAACTCACCATCCAGGCGGGCGGCGACGGCATCGACTCCAACGGCGACCTCACCGTGACGGGAGGGGAGACCTACGTCTTCGGCCCCGCCTCCGACGGCGACGGCTCGCTCGACTTCGCCGGCACGGGCACCATTACGGGCGGCGTCGTGATGTGCGCCGGCTCCTCGGGCATGGCGCAGAACTTCGGTGACGCCTCCACCCAAGGCTCGATGCTCGTGAGCGCGAGCGGCCAGGCCGGCGACGCGATCCAGCTCGTAGACGAGGACGAGAACGTGGTCGCCTCGTGCGAGGCGCGTACTTCTTACTCCTGCGTGCTTGTCTCGGCACCTGGTGTTGAGTCCGGAAAAACATATACCTTGACCTGCGGAGATGCGAGCAGTGAGATCACAATGGACGGCCTTGTCTATTCAAACGTCGATCGTGCACAGGCTGGAGGCCCTGGCAGCGCCGGCAAGCCGCAAGGGTCTGGCCAGCCCCAGCAGCCCGCCGCCTCCGGCGGCTCAGCCGAGCCCAAATAGAATACGCGGCCGTCGCCTTCCTTTCGCGGATTGACGCGTCCCCGCTCGCGGAACCGATCCTTTCCCGAGGCAGGAAAAAAGAGTATCCCTGTGCCTCGCAAAAGATCGGTTCCGCCCACGGGCGGCCTTCGCGAAGGAGAGAGCTATGGCGAATCTGCGTGAGAAGTACGGCGAGTGGGGCGTCGTCCTCGGGGCGACCGAGGGCGTCGGCGAGGCCTTCTGCAAGAAGCTCGCGGAAGGCGGCATGAACCTCGTCATGGTCGGCCGTCGCGAGGAGCTGCTGCGCGAGAAGGGCGAGAAGTTCCACGAGGAGTACGGAGTCGACTACAAGGTCGTCCGTGCCGACCTGTCGTGCCCCGACGAGGCGTGCGAGGCGGTCTTCTCGGCCACCGAAGGCCTCGACCTCGGCTTCATGAGCTACGTCGCCTGCCTGCACCACTTCGGCAAGTTCCAGAACACCTCGCTCGAGGACCACGAGAAGATGGTGAACGTCAACGTCATCAGCTTCCTGCGCATGTTCCACCACTTCATGGGCATCTTCGCCGCGCAGGACCGCGGCGCCGTCATCAACGTGTCGTCCATGACGGGAATCTCGAGCTCTCCGTGGAACGCCGAGTACGGCGCGGGCAAGGCCTACATCCTGAAGCTCACCGAGGCCGTCGCCTGCGAGTGCGAGAAGACCGGCGTCGACGTCGAGGTCTGCACGCTCGGCACGACGCTCACGCCCACGGCCATGAAGAACTTCCCCAAGGGCCCGGTGGGCGAGCAGGTCGTCAAGCTCGCCCTCACCCCGGACGAGGTGGCCGACGAGGCCTTCGAGAAGCTCGGCCACGAGTTCTCGATCATCACGGGCGAGCGCAACAAGAAGAGCGTCCATGACTGGAAGGCCAACCATACCGAGGACGAGTACATCCGCTATATGGGCTCGTTCTACGCCGACGAGGATTAGCGCCGCGCGGCTCGCAGCGCGCGAATAAGAAAGAAGCCCAGGCGGGCCCGTTGCCATGGTGAACTGCCTCCCATTTCTTGGACACGAGAAATGGGAGGCTTTCTTTATGCATGCTGGCTTGAGGGTAAAGCACGACATCGAAGCTAGAAAGGCCGCCATAGAGCTCTTCGAACGGGGATGCGGGTACGCATCGTGCGCGAGGGCCCTGTCGCTTCCCAAGGAGGCCGTGAGAAAATGGCAGCAGGTATACCGCGCGTTCGGAAGCGAGGTGCTGCTGTCGATGGATGGGAAGCAGGCCAGGTACACATTCGAGCAGAAAGTCGCCGCCGCGTCGGCGGTTGTCGACGGCGGCATGGCGAAGCCCGACGCCATGAAGAGGTTCGGCATCATGTCGATGTCGCCGCTCAAGAGGTGGTGCAAGCTCTACCGCGAGGGCGGCGCCGGGGCGCTCAGCCCCAAGCCCAAGGGCAGGCCGAGGGGGTCCGGCTCCAAGCCTCGCGAGCCGACGCGCGAGCAGGAGCTAGAGGAGCGCTGCCGAAGGCTCGAGGCCGAGGTGGCCTACCTAAAAAAATTGCGCGCCCTGGTCGAGAGGGACGGGCTCTGACCAGGGCGAGGGCCGATGCCGTGAGCGCCCTGCGCGCCGAGGGGCACGATCTGGGGCGCCTGCTCGCGTGCTCGAGGCTCGCGAGATCCACCTACTACTACGCGCTGGCGCACCCGGAGAAGCCGACCAGGCCCGAGCTGCGCGGGGCCGTGGCCGAGATCTTCTCCAGAACGGCCAACGGATGCGGCCACCGCCAGATAGCCATGTGCCTGCGCGCCGAGCTGGGCGCGCGCATCGCCGACAAGACGGTGCTCAAGATGATGCGGGAGATGGGGATCCGCTGCGGCATCCGCCGCGAGACCGACTACCACAAGTACAACTCGTACAAGGGGGTCGTGGGCGAGACGTTCGAGAACGCCATCGGGCGCGACTTCTCCGCCGCCGGCCCGTGGCAGAAGATGGGCACCGACGTCACCGAGTTCAGGCAGCCCTGGGGCAAGGCCTACTTCGCGCCGGTTTACGACTTCGGCAGCAAGGAGATGGTCGCGTGGTCCACGTCGGCCAGCCCGGACATGGCGCAGCAGCTCGCCCTGCTCGACCGGCTGCTGGAGAGGATGCCCGAGGGCGCGAGGCCCGTGCTGCACTCCGACATGGGCTGGCAGTACCAGCACGCCGCATGGTGCGGGAGGCTGAGGGGCGCCGGGATCGTCCAGAGCATGTCCAGGAAGGGCAACTGCATAGACAACGGGGCGACCGAGCAGGTCTTCGGCCACATCAAGGACGAGTTCTTCCGGGGAAGGACGTGGCCCGACTTCGAGTCCTTCAAGGCGGACCTCGATGCCTACATCGTCCATTGGAACACGAGGCGAAGGCAAGTTAAACTGAAGGGACTGACCCCGGAGGAGTTCCGAAATCAGTCCCTTGCGGCGTAGTTCTTATTTAAGCCGTCCAAGTTTTGGGGCGCAGTTCATGGCGGCGACGGGCCCGCTTGATTTGGGGCAAAAGGGACGGGGGATTTTGTCCCAAATCCTTTGCGTTGGGACAAAATCCCCCGTCCCTTTTGTCCCAACGCAAAGGATGCTCCCCGGGAAACACCGCCCTCCACCTCCTCGGATTTCCCGGAAGTTTCTTGCTCGCGTCGAGCACATAACGGCGCAAATTCTCAAAAATCAACGCGGCGTAGCGACTTCGTCTCCATTTTCCGGACGCTTGTCCTCGACCCGTAAACTCCTTTTCGAGCATCCGCGTACTGCCGCCGGGCGGGCTTCGCACCCGCGCGCCGCCCGCCCGACAAGGAGAGGAAAACCAATGACCCAACACGAGGAAAAGACCGGCCGAGCTGGCCTCTACCGCAGCGAATACGAGCACGACGCCTGCGGCATCGGCGCAATCGCGCACCTCAAGGGCGCCCGCAGCCACCAGACCCTCGACGACGCGCTCTCGGTCCTCGTCAACCTCGAGCACCGAGGCGGCAAGGGCCTCGAGCGAAACACCGGCGACGGCGCCGGTGTGCTCTTCCAGATTCCCCACCGCTTCTTCCGCAAGGAGGCGCAGAAGGAGGGCCAGCTGCTTCCCGACGAGGGCGACTACGGCGTGGCCATGCTCTTCTTCCCGCACGACGACCCGCAGGGCGTCCGCGACGCGAAGCGCGTCTTCGAGGAGGGCTGCGCCGCCAACGGCGTGCCCCTCATGTTCTGGCGAGAAGTGCCCGTCGACCCGCACGACCTCGGCGTATCGGCCCAGGCCTGCATGCCTACCATCCTCCAGGCGTTCCTGCGCCGCCCTGAGGACACCCCCGCCGGCATCGACTTCGAGCGCAAGCTCTACGTGACGCGCCGCACCATCGAGCGCGCCGCCGACGCCAACCCCGCGCTCGCCGGAAAGATCTTCTACGCCTGCTCGATGTCCTCGCGCACCATCGTGTACAAGGGCATGCTCGTGGCCACCCAGATGCGCCGCTTCTTCACCGACCTAAACGACGCCGCGGTCGAGACCTCGCTCGCCCTCGTGCACTCCCGCTACTCCACGAACACCACGCCCTCCTGGGAGCGCGCGCACCCCAACCGCTACATCATCCACAACGGAGAGATCAACACCCTGCGCGGCAACGTCAGCTGGATCCGTGCACGCGAGCCGCACCTGTACTCCCCGGTGCTCGGCGCCGACCTCGAGCGCGTCATGCCCGTGATCAACAAGGAGGGCTCGGACTCCGCGATCCTCGACAACGTTCTCGAGTTCCTCACGATGAACGGCCGCCCGCTCGACCGCGCCGTGACCCTCATGATCCCCGAGCCGTGGGACAAAAACCCCAACCTCTCGGATAAACGCCGCAGCTACGACGCCTATCAGTCCATGCTCATGGAGCCGTGGGACGGCCCTGCCGCCATCGCCTTCACCGACGGCCGCATGCTCGGCGCAGCCCTCGACCGCAACGGCCTGCGCCCGGCGCGCTACTACGTCACCCGCGACGACCGCATCATCCTGTCGTCCGAGGTCGGCACCATCGACGTCGACCCGGCGAACATCCTGCGCACCGGCTGCCTCGGCCCCGGCGAGATGCTCGAGGTCGACCCCTCCCAGGGCCGCGTGATCTGGAACGACGAGATCCGCGACAAGTACGCCAACCAGAAGCCCTTCCGCGACTGGCTCGACGACGAGACCCTGGACATCTCCGACCTGCGCGAGCCCGCCGACGGCGAGCTCGGCCGTCCGCGCGACGCCGGCGTGCGCCTGACCGAGCGCATGGCGCGCCTGGGCTACCACTACGACGACGTCGACGAGGCCATCCGCCCGATGGCCACGGCCGGCAAGGTACCTCTGGCCTCCATGGGCGTCGACGCCCCGCTTGCGTGCCTCTCGAAGAAGAGCCGCTCCTTCTTTGACTACTTCCAGCAGCTCTTTGCCCAGGTCACGAACCCGCCGATCGACGCCTTGCGCGAGAGCCTCGTGACCTCCCAGGTGCTCTACCTCGGCAACCACGGCAACCTCCTCGAGGACTGCCGCGACACCTGTCGCCTCGTGCGCCTGCAGGGCCCGATGCTCTCCAAGGACGCCTTCGAGCGCATCTGCGCCATCGACCGCGTGGGCTTCAAGACCGCCCGCCTGTCCGCCGTCTACTCCCGCGACGGGGGCGAGGGCTCCCTCGAGCACGCTCTCGACGCGCTGGCTGACGGCGCCGAGCAGGCCATCCGCGACGGCGCGAACATCATCGTGATCTCGGACCGCGCCGCCGCCGGCGAGGTTCCCGTGCCGTCCCTTCTTGCCCTCGGCTGCGTCCACAACCACCTCATCCGCGTCGGCCTGCGCATGGACGCCGACCTCGTGGTCGAGTGCGGCGACGCCCTGTGCGCGCACGACTTCGCGTGCCTCGTCGGCTACTCCGCCTCGGGCATCTACCCCTACATGGCTCACGAGTGCATCGCCGACCTTTGCGAGAAGGGCGCCATCGACCTGCCCGCCGCCGAGGCCCAGGCCAACTACAACCGCGCCGTGACCGCCGGCATCACCTCGATCATGTCCAAGATGGGCATCTCGACCATGCAGGGCTACCACTCCGCCCAGATCTTCGAGATCCTCGGCCTCTCCGACGAGCTCGTCGAGAAGTACTTCACCTCGACCGCCACGCGCATCGGCGGCCTTTCGGTGGCCGGCGTCGAGCGCGAGCAGAACGACCGTTACGACGCGGCTATGGCGCTCGCCAAGTCCCCCGCCCCCGACCAGCTGCCCACCCTCGGCCTCACCAAGTGGCGCCCGCTCGGCGGCGAGGAGCACCTCATCGACCCCAAGACCGTCTACCTGCTGCGCCACGCCTGCGTCGATGGCGACTACGACGAGTTCAAGGAGTACTCCGAGTACACGCACCGTCGCGGTCGCGCCGTCACCCTGCGCGACCTCATGGACTTCGACTACGCGGGCCGCACCCCGGTCGCGCTCGACGAGGTCGAGCCCGTCGAGTCCATCATGACCCGCTTCAACACCGGCGCCATGTCCTACGGCTCCATTAGCCGCGAGCAGCACGAGTGCCTGGCCATCGCCATGAACCGCATCCACGGCCGCTCCAACACCGGCGAGGGCGGCGAGGACCCGGCGCGCGAGACGCCGCTTCCCAACGGCGACTCAAAGAAGTCCGCCATCAAGCAGGTCGCCTCCGGCCGCTTCGGCGTGACCTCCCGCTACCTGCGGAGCGCCATCGAGATCCAGATCAAGATGGCCCAGGGCGCCAAGCCCGGCGAGGGCGGCCACCTGCCCGGCAAGAAGGTCTATCCTTGGATCGCGGAGGTGCGCCAGTCCACGCCCGGCGTCGGCCTGATCTCGCCGCCGCCCCACCACGACATCTACTCCATCGAGGATCTGGCCGAGCTCATCTTCGACCTCAAGAACGCCAACCCCGACGCGCGCATCTCCGTCAAGCTCTGCGCGCTGGCCGGCGTGGGCACCATCGCCACCGGCGTCGCCAAGGGCGGCGCGGACAAGATCACGATCTCGGGTCACAACGGCGGCACCGGCGCCGCCCCGCGCGACTCCATCTACCACGCGGGCATCCCCTTCGAGATCGGCCTGGCCGAGACCCAGCAGACGCTCCTTTTGAACGGCCTGCGCTCCCGCGTGGTCGTCGAGACGGACGGCAAGCTCATGAGCGGCCGCGACGTCGCCATCGCCGCCCTTCTTGGCGCCGAGGAGTTCGGCTTCGCCACCATGCCGCTCATCGCCTGCGGCTGCCTCATGCAGCGCGACTGCCAGCAGGACACCTGCCCGGCCGGCATCGCCACGCAGAACTGCAAGCTGCGCAGCTGCTTTGCCGGCAAGCCCGAGCACGTGGTCAACTTCATGACCTTCGTGGCCACGGAGCTGCGCGAGTACATGGCGCGCCTGGGCTTCCGCACGGTCGACGAGATGGTCGGCCACGCCGAGTGCCTGCGCCAGGTCGAGGTCGAGGGCAACTGGAAGGCCAACACCATCGACCTTTCCGATGTCCTCGCCGTGAACACCAACGAGTACGGCAAGCAGATCCCGGGCGCCGACGGCAAGCACTTCTTGCCCTCCATGGCCCCCGACCTCGAGATCGAGAAGACCCTCGACTCCACGCTCTTTGTGCCCTACACCGCGAGCGCCCGCGCCCACCTCGAGCCCATCCGCTTCCACGCCGACATCGCCAACGTCAACCGCTGCGTCGGCACGCTGCTCGGCTCGATGGTCACCGAGCAGCACCCCGAGGGCCTGCCCGAGGGCTCCATCACCATCGACTGCGACGGCTCCGGCGGCCAGAGCTTCGGCGCCTTCCTGCCGGCCGGCGTGACGCTCAACATCTCGGGCGACGCCAACGACTACTTCGGCAAGGGGCTTTCCGGCGGCGTGCTCTCCGTGCGCCCGCCCGAGGAGGCCACCTACAAGTTCGACGAGAACATCGTCATCGGCAACGTCGCGTTCTACGGCGCCACGTCCGGCAAGGGATTCGTCAACGGCCTGGCCGGCCAGCGCTTCGCCGTGCGCAACTCCGGTGCCACGGTGGTCGTCGAGGGCTGCGGCAACCACGGCTGCGAGTACATGACCGGCGGCCTGGCCCTGATCCTGGGCGAGGTCGGCATGAACTTCGCCGCGGGCATGAGCGGCGGCGTCGCCTACGTCTACGACGAGTTCGGCACGCTTGCCAGCCGCTGCAACCTCGACATGGTCGACCTCAAGCGGCCGACCGAGGACGAGATCGAGCTCATCCACAACCTCGTGGAGGAGCACGCCCTGCGCACCTCGAGCCCGCGCGGCATAAAGATGCTCTACCGGTTCAAGGCCGTCTCGAAGAACTTCGTCAAGGTCATCCCGCGCGACTACGAGCGCGTCCTCGACTTCGTCGCACAGGGAGAGGCGCGCGGCATGTCGCACGCCGACGCCCTCCAGTTCGCATTCGACTCCATGAAAGAGGGGAAGTAATCCATGGGCAAGCCAGGAGCGTTTCTCACCTTGGGCCGCAAAGCCCATGACCTGCGTCCCGTCAGCGAGCGGACGAAGGACTACGACGAGCTCTACATGACGTTGACCCAAGAGGCCCAGCAGCTGCAGGCCAGCCGCTGCATGATGTGCGGCGTGGCGTTCTGCCAGACGGGCGTGAGCTTCGGGAAGGCCCGCCCGTCGGGCTGCCCCCTGCACAACCTCATCCCCGAGTGGAACGACCTTCTGTGGCGCGGCCAGATGGCCGACGCCGCCGAGCGCCTGGCGCTTACGTCGCCTCTGCCCGAGTTCACGAGCCGCGTGTGCCCGGCGCTGTGCGAGGCCGCCTGCAACCTCGGCTGCCACGACGAGCCCGAGACGATCCACGACAACGAGCGCGCCATCTCCGACTGGGAGTGGGCCAACGGCGGGCCGCGCCGCTTCGAGCCGGCCGCCGAGGACGCCCCGAGCGTCGCCGTCGTCGGCTCCGGCCCCGCCGGCCTCGCGTCTGCCTGGGAGCTCGCCCGCCGCGGCGCGCGCGTGACCGTCTTCGAGAAGAGCGACCGCGCGGGCGGCCTGCTCATGTACGGCATCCCCAACATGAAGCTCGAGAAGTCCGTGGTCGACCGCCGCGCCGACCTCATGCGCGAGCTCGGCGTCGAGTTCCGCCTGGGCGTCGACGCGAGCGACGAGTCCGTTGCCCGCGGGATCGCGGACGGGTTCGACGCGGTCGTGGTCGCGGCGGGCGCCGGTGCGGCGCGCGGCCTCGGCGCGAAGGGCTTCGACGCCGGTGTGGCGGCGGGCGGCGTCGTGTACGCTGTCGACTTCCTGACCTCGGCAACGAAGTCCGTCCTCGACGGCGGTGCGCCCGCCATCGACGCCGCCGGCAAGGACGTCATCGTCATCGGCGGCGGCGACACGGGCAACGACTGCCTGGGCACCGCTGTGCGCCAGGGCGCCAAGTCCGTCCGCCAGTTCGAGTTCCTTCCCTGCGCCCCCGAGGTCGCGGCGCCGGGAAACCAGTGGCCGCAGTGGCCCAACGTAAAGAAGACCGACTACGGCCAGCAGGAGGCCATCGATCTCATGGGTGGCGAGATGCGCGAGTGGGGGATCGACACCCTCGAGGTGCTTCTTTCCGACGATGGCGCCGTGAGCGGCCTCGACGTGGTCGACCTCGACTGGGCGGGCGGAAAGCCCGAGCGAAAGATGGACACCGAGCGCACCTACCCGGCGCAGCTCGTGCTCATCGCCTGCGGCTTCACGGGCCCTGAGCGCTCCGTCTACGACGCCCTCGGTGCGCAGATGGCCGCCTCCGGCCGCCCGCTGCCCGTCATGGAGAAGGACGGCTCGCACCGCTGCGCCATGGTCGGCGAAAAGAAGGGCACGGCCGCGGTGTACGCCGCCGGCGACGCCCGCAACGGCAGCTCCCTTGTGGTCTCCGCCATCGCCGACGCGATGGCGTGCGCCGGCGAGGTCGCCGCAGAGCTGGGGCTTTAGCTATGAATGAGCCGGGGGACATTCCGATTGTCACGGGGCGCGGCGGCAGGCCGGCGCCCGACGACGCCGGCCTCGTGTGGATCGTCGACGGGCGGGACCAGCCTTTTCGCGACGCCTCCGAGACCGCGCGCCCCTGGCTTGAGGACTCTGCCGAGTGGATCGACGGCGAGACGGCCCCCGAGCCGCCCAAGCCCGAGGACTCGGGCGGACTCGTCTGGATTTAGCGGAAAGAAGGGCCGTGGGCGCGGCCCCTCTTTCTGCGTTGTCCTCTTCCTGCTAAGAAACGCCGACGTCTGGGTTTGAACTGCACCCCCAAATTTGGACCGTGAAATAAAAGTCCGGGTTCGGGAGGTGCAGTTTGTTTTGAAATGGCACAG
>CAKUIF010000013.1 GCA_934660915.1 uncultured Olsenella sp.
GTGCCATTTCAAAACAAACTGCACCTCCCGAACCCGGACTTTTATTTCACGGTCCAAATTTGGGGGTGCAGTTCAGAGCCGTACTACGGCTTCTCGGAGCCCCTGCGCAAGATCCCCAACCACCGGATCCTCGCCATCGACCGCGGCGAGCGCGAGGGCAAGCTCCGCGTGCGCGTGAACGTCGACGGCGCCGCGGCGGTGGAGCGGCTCGGGCGACGATGGCCGCGCCGCCAAGGCGTCTTTGCCCCAGTGTTCGACGCCGCGATCGCAGACGGCTACAAGCGCCTCATGGCCCCCTCGCTTGAGCGCGAGGCCCGCTCCGACCTCACCGCCCGCGCGCAGGCCGACGCCATCGACGTCTTTGCGAAGAACCTCGAGGGGCTTCTTTCCGCCAGGCCCGTGAGGGGCGCGAGGGTCCTCGCGCTCGACCCGGGCTACCGGACCGGCTGCAAGGTCGCCGTCATCGACGAGTTCGGCAAGCTCCTCGACCACAGCGTGGTCTATCCCACCAAGCCTCGCCACGACGTCGCGGGGACCAAGCGCGAGCTTGCCCGGCTGGTGAGCAAGGACCACGTCAACACCATTGTTATCGGGAACGGCACCGCGAGCCGAGAGACCGAGGAGGTCGTCTCGGAGTTCATCTCCGAGCAGGCGCCCGAGCTCCGCTACACCATCGTCAACGAGGCCGGCGCCTCGGTCTACTCGGCCTCCGAGCTCGCGAGCCGCGAGTACCCCGACCTCGACGTCACCGTGCGCGGCGCCATGAGCTTAGGTCGGCGCCTGCAAGACCCGCTCGCCGAGCTCGTCAAGATCCCGCCTCAGTCCATAGGCGTGGGCCAGTATCAGCACGACCTTGACCAGGCGGAGCTCTCCCGCTCGCTCGGCAACGTCGTCGAGGACGTGGTCAACCGGGTCGGCGTGGACGTGAACACCGCGAGCGCGAGCCTTCTGGGCTACGTCTCGGGCATCACCTCCGCGGTCGCCGACAACATCGTCGCATACCGCGAGGAGAACTGCGCCTTCACCGATAGGCGCCAGCTCAAGAAGGTCCCCAAGCTCGGGCCCAAGGCATACCTCAACTCGGCCGGCTTCCTGCGCATCACCGGGGGCGACAACCCGCTTGACGCCACGAGCGTCCACCCCGAGAGCTACCCCGTGGCAACCGAGGTCCTCAAGCGCGCGGGCGTCTCCGCCGACGAGCTCAAGCGCGGCGGGGTCCCCGACATCGAGCGCCGCGTGGGCAGCGTCGCTTCGCTCGCGAGCGACCTCGGCTGCGGAGCCCCCACCCTCATCGACATCGTCGGCGAGCTCAAGAAGCCCGGCCGCGACCCGCGAGACGACGCCCCCGAGGTGATCTTCAGCCGAGCCGCGCTCTCCATCGAGGACCTTCAGCCCGGCATGGAGCTCAGGGGCACGGTGCGCAACGTCGTCGACTTCGGCGCCTTCGTCGACGTGGGCGTCCACCAGGACGGCCTCGTGCACATCTCCAAGCTTGCGAACCGCTTCGTCAAGCACCCGAGCGACGTCGTGCGCGTGGGCGACAACGTGACGGTCTGGGTCGAGAAGGTCGATCTTGACCGCAAGAAGATCTCGCTCACCATGGTCCAAGGCAAGTAGCACAGCGCCCTTCTTGCTGTAAAAAGTCCCAGGTCCCAGCCAAATATCATGGCTGTGGCCTGGGATTTATTTAAAGTCTCCCGACGTCGCAAACGCTAGCGCTTGCGACGATGCTTCTCGCTCAGGATGTCGTGCGCCACATAGAGACCGATGAACAGCGCGATGAGGTAGCCAACGAATCCGATGATCGGTATGCCGAAGATGACGGGCTGGATCCTCGCGTAGTAGACGATCGAGGAGCCCATGAAGAGGCCAGCGGCGATGATAGCGAGCGTCAGCCTGTTGATGATGTGGCCGATGTCCTCGAGCGGGTCCTCGGTGCCCGCGACGTCGAGGTTGAGCCTGAGCTGCCCACGGGTGAGCATGCGCATCGCGTGCCCGGACTCCCCCGCCGCCTCAAGCAGCCCATGGCTGGCGGCGACGCCCTCGCGCAAGAGCTGTCTCGCCTCCTGCTTTGTGAGGTCGTTCAAGGACTCGTGCGCGCGCAGGTGGCGCTTGATGATGTCGACCATGCTCGCATTCGGCAGCAGGTTGTCGACGACGCCCTCGAGCGTGACGAGGGCGCGCGCGAGCATGGTGACGCTGCTCGGGAGCTCGATGCCGTTCCTTCTTGCCATGGTCACGAGCGAGTTGACAAAACCCCCGATGTCGAGGTCGGAGAGGTCGGCCGCCCCGTAGTTGGCGATGATCGCGTCGAGCTCGCCCAGAAGGTGCGCATAGTCGACCTCCGAGGTGTCGCCCACCGAGAAGCGCAGCAACCCGTCCGCCAACCCGGCCGAGTCGCGACGGGCGACCGCCATGACCATATCCGACACGCAGCGTCGGTCGCCCGCGTTGAGCCGCCCCATGATGCCGAGGTCCATGTAGACGATCTTTCCGCCGGAGACGACGAGGTTTCCGGGGTGCGGATCGGCATGGAAGAAGCCGTCGTCGAGCATCTGCGAGGCGTAGTTGTCCATGAGCTTCTCACCGATCTCGGCGCAGTCGTAGCCTTGCGCCGCGAGCTCGGCGGTGTCGTCGATGACGATGCCGTCGACGTAGTCCATCACGACGACATGCCTCGTGCACAGCGCCGGGTAGGGCTTCGGGCACTCAAGGTACACGCAGCCGGCGTTGTTGCGGCGGAACTCCTCGAGGTTTCGGGCCTCGACGAGAAAGTCGGTCTCCTCACGGAAGGACTGCCACAGCTCGTCGACGACGCTCTGCAGGTCGAGGAATTGATCGGCTCCTATGAACCCGCCGAGGCGCCTGGCCAGCGAGCGCATGATCGAGATATCCTTGGCCATGATCTCCTGGACATGGGGACGCTGGACCTTGACGGCGACGAGCTCTCCGGTGACGAGGCGCGCCTTGTGGACCTGCGCCACGGAGGCGGAGCCGAGCGGATGGTCGTCGATGGCGTCGAAAATTTCCTCTATCGGCTGGTCGTACTCGGCGCGAAGAGCGGCGAGCACCGTCTCGCGGTCCATCGGCTCGACGTCGGTGCGCAGCTTGGAGAGCTCGCGCGTAAAGCTTTGGGGCAGGATCTCCGAGCGCATCGAGAGAATCTGGCCCGCCTTGACGAAGGTGGGGCCGAGCTCCTCGAGCATGCGGCGCAGGCTCTGCGGCGTGAGCCCGTGGAAGATGTCGTAGCGCCGGACGATCTGCAGGATCTCGCCGATCCGGCGCAGGCGGCTCGCGCGCGACAGGTCGTACTGGGCAGACCCCTCGGCGCGTCCGCCGAACAACCCGATGGTGTCGGGCCCGTCTCCCGACGCGTCGCGGCTTACCTCCTCGTACCAGTCGTTCAGAATCTGGTCATACTCATGGAGACGGGCGGCCTCGTCGGCGCCCGTCTCCACGTCGCTTCTTTGTTTGTTTTGGGCGGCCACGCCGGGGCTACTCGGTGGCGTCGGGCTCGACGGCGTCCTCGGCGGCCTCCGGGGCGGCCTCGGCGACGGCATCCTTCGCGGCGTCGGCGCGCTCGGCATCGATGGCTGCGCTCATGTCGGCGACCTTCTTTGCGTACTCGGCGCGCTGCTCGGGCGTCATGGACTCGAGCTTGGTGCGCAGGGCCGAGTCGGAGGCGCCGCTTACCGTGGCGTCGAAGGTCTCCTTGACCTTACGGGTGAGCTCGGAGTTGAGGTTCTTGCCCTGCTCGACCGTGATCTGGCCCTTCTTCACGAACTCGTCGATGACCTGCTGGCCCTTCTCGGCACCGGACGCGACGGCGCCCACGCCCGCAAGAAACGCCTTGTAGATGCCATCGCTGATATCGAACCCAGCCATTTGAGGCTCCTTTCCCCGCACAATCGGATCGCAGGCCCAGGCCTGCGGATACGGCTACTCTACCCCAACGGCAGCAAGCACTTTCACCCCGGTCCGCCTGCGGCGGGATTTAGTTGCCAAGAAGAACGCGGCGCAGCTCATCGACGGTCTCCGCCACGGCGACGCAGCCCGCGTCCTCGAGCTCGGAGCGCGGTGCGGTGTGCCCGAAGAGGACGCCGACGCACTCGACGCCGCACATCGACGCCGCCTCAGCGTCGAACCTGCGATCGCCGACCATGACGGCGTCGGCAGGCTCCACGCCCGCCGCGGCGAGCACGCGGCCCAGCGCCGCCTCCTTGGAGTCCCCGTGGTCTGACTTTTTTGCCATGGGGTAGTCGAACAGGTCGCGTATGCCGTTGGTCGTAAGGCCGCGCTCAAGGAGGAACTCGCGCTTGGACGAAGCGGTCCCGAGGAGCCTGCCCGCCGCCTTGAGGTCGCGCAGGAGATCGCCCATGCCGTCGAACAGCGGCCAACCGTCGCGGCCGAGGTTAGCGTAGACGCTGCGATACTCGGCGGTGATCTGCTCGGCCTCGGTTTCCGAAATGCCGTAGACCGCGGTGAATGCCTGGGGGAATGGCGGGCCCACGAGCCTGGTCATGTCGCCGAGCTCCTCGTCGCTCCAGCCATGGTCGTGCATGACGGAGCGTGCGACGGCGACGATGCCCGGCATGGAGTCGACGAGGGTCCCGTCGAAATCGAACACGATGAGCTTCTTGCGCGTGAGGTCGGACGGCATGCGGCTTTCCTTTCGTAGGTAACGAGTGTGAGCATAGCAGAGCGGCGTCGACGTGGAGCAGGGTAAGATAAACAGATGCCAGAACCGTTCCGACCTCGTTTTGAGGAGACCATATGCGCGCGCTTCCATTCGCCTGCCTGCGACCGAACCCCGACAAGGCCGCGGGCTTCGCCTCGCTCCCCTACGACGTGTTCGACCGTGCCGAGGCCGCGGCCTACGTCGCCGCCCACCCCGGCTCATTCCTCGCCATCGACCGCCCGGAGACCGCCTTCGGCCCCGAGCACAATATGTACGCAGACGACGTCTACGACGCGGCGCGGCGAATCCTCGAGGAGCGTGCCGCCGACGGCACCCTGATGCGAGACCCCAACAAGTGCTACTACCTCTATCGCCTTTCCCAAAACGGCCGCTCGCAGACCGGCATCGTCGCCGCCTGCGCCCTTGACGACTACATGGACGGCACCATCAAGCGCCACGAGCTGACGCGGCGCGACAAGGAGGACGACCGCGTCCGCCATATCCAGGCCACCGGCTGCCAGACGGGCCCGATCTTCCTCGCCTACCGCGACGACCCGACGCTTTCGTTCCTCGTGGGCGCGGCGAAGGAGGCCGAGCCGCTCTACGATTTCGAGGACGCCGAGGGAGTGCGGCAGACCGTCTGGCGCGTCGGGCGCCCCGAGGCGGTCGAGGCGTTCGAGCTCATGCTCGCCCGCATGCCGTGCGCCTACATCGCCGACGGGCACCACCGCGCCGCGTCGGCCGCCCGCGTCTGCGCCCAGATGCGCGAGGAGGCGGGAGACGCCCTCACCGGAGAGGAGCCCTTCAACTACCTGCTGTGCGTGCTGTTCCCCGCGAGCGAGCTCACGGTGCTCCCCTACAACCGCGTCGTCGCCGACATGGGCGGCCTCGACGCCGAGGGGCTGTGCCGAGCCGTAGCGAAGGCCAACTTCGAGGTGTCGGAGCCGCTCGACGAGCCCGTGTGGCCCGGCGAAAAGGGCGTCTTCGGCATGTACGCCGGCGGCTCCTGGCGACGCCTCGTCTGGCTCGGCGACGAGGACGCCGACGCCGACCCCGTGGCGTCGCTCGACGCGTCGCGCCTGCAGGACCGCGTCCTCGGCCCCGTGCTCGGCATCGAAGACCCGAGGTGCGACCCGCGTATCAGCTTCGTGGGCGGCAACGCCGGCCCCGACGAGCTCGAGCGCCGAGCAGGGTCTGACGGCGTGGCCTTCAGCCTGTGCGCCACCTCGGTCGCCGACCTCATGGGCGTGGCCGACGCCGGGCTTCTCATGCCCCCGAAATCAACCTGGTTCGAGCCCAAGCTCAGAAGCGGTCTCTTTATCCGGAAGATCGCGGACAAGAAGTAGCTGAGCGCCATGAGCCGAGGACCCGAGAACACGAGCAACAAGAACCTGGGGGAGCTTTTTGCCGCCATAGCGGGAGGCGCCGCCGATGCCGGGGCAACGGCTGAGGGCGCCTTCGACATCGACCGCCTCGGCAGGAAGCTCATGGCGGCGGACGACCCCGTCGCCTTCCTCAGGGACCTCGCCGCGCGCGCGTGCGCAAGCAAGTTCTCCTGCGCGCTCGAGGCGAGGCTCGCGGACAGGCTCGACGAATCAGGGCTTCTGTGCGACGACGGGATAACGCCGGCTTTTCGCGTTGTCCGGCCAAAAACGAGCGGTCTATTTTACCTGCGGATTGACGACCCCGAGATTCCCTACCTCGCCAAGCTCAGGGTTCTTGGCGCCGAGGCGGCGCTGAACGCCTGCCTGATGTGCTCGGCCCTTCTTGACGAGCCCCTCTCCGCGAGCAAGGAGGAGGTCGTGAGGACAGAACAGCGCATAGCGCGGTCGGTCGCCCAGCAAGCGACGAGCGCCGTCGTCGACCTCGACGAGGAGAAGGCCTGCGGAGAATGGAGGGACCGGCGCGCGATAGCCGCGGGCATCGAGTGCCTCAGGCTGCCGTACCGGCTCCAGGCGAGGTTCCGGGTCAACTCAGCCGCAGGGGAGGCGGCGATCGAGGTCGACCTCGTGCCACCCCGGATCATGCCGCGCTCCGTACTCGTCGACGGCATCGGCATCGTTGCCGCAAGCGAGGCCATGCGCCGCGCCGCCGCGACCGACTACAACCTCAGAGTGCTCGCCATGATCGCCGCGTACGTCTTTGCCAACACCTGTGACCTGCGGCGCATTTGGGTTGCCGGCGTCGTCGACACGGCCACGAGCCATGCCTGCTACTGTTCCGCTGTCCTCGAGCGGGAGGACCTCGATGGCCTTGATCTCGCGCACCTGGAGCCGGTCGCGCTCATGCGCTTCCTCTGCGCGGCCATCGACGAGTCGGGAGGGACGCTCTCGCCCGTGGCGCAAGGCTTCTCGCTCGACGAAGAGCGATTCTGCCCGAGGGGTCGCCATGAGCGCGTGGAGCTTTCGGACCGAAGGCTCACGCCGCCAGCGGGCGCGGCGCTCGGGTGCCGCGACGTCTCCGGCATCTCCGTTGACGACGGCGCGCTTGCCGCGGAGGTTGGGCGAAAGGCAGCATCGCTGCTCACCGACTCGACCCAGGCAAACGTCCGCGCGATCATGGCCCTGGCAGACGAGACGGCGGACCTGCGCATCAAAGCCGCCGCGCGCAAAGTCGTAAGCGGGCTCATCGCCGGCGACCTCGACGAGTCCGACCCCGAGGCCGTATGCGAGGCGTTTGAAAACGCCGACGACCTCGCCGCCGTGACCCGCAAGGCCCAGGAAAGCCTCCTCAAAGGGGACGCCGCGGCCTGCGCCTCGGCCGTCGCGGAAGCCCTCGCCCCAATTGAGGCTCAGGGCCGCTTCCGCGACTCCGTCGAGGTGTGCTGGCGTGTTTTCGACGGCTATGCCGACCGCGTGCTCTACAACAGACTCTTCTCGCCTGAAGGCCGCGAGGTCCGACTCGCGCCCCGTCCGTACTTCGACGCCCTGCAGCTGCTCTCGGCCTCGGACCTTTTGCTCGGCAGGCCAGAGGCCGCTTGCGAGCTCGCCCGCCAGGCGGCGCGCCTGGCTCCCCTCTCGACTCAGGCGTCGCTCAACTTCAGCCATTGCCTGCTCGAGCTCGGACGCGTGGAGGAATCCGTCGACGAGTGCTCGCGAATGCTCGAGTGCGCGAGCGATCCCCAGAGCATCGGCTTCGGCTACATCACTATGGCTCAGCTCCAATGGAAGCTCGGAAACATGGTCACTTCGCAGGCATGCTATCAAATGGCCATGCGAGTCCTGCCCGCGGGGATCGTGGAGGCGGCCCGCCAGATCTCGAGCCTGCTCGGGGCAACGCCGCAGGAGTCGCTTTCCGATGAGCACGCGATGCAGGCGCTCGCCGACCGCGGGATTCCCTTTGCGCCTACTGACGAGGTAGTCGACGTGCTTCGCGAGGGCGCCTCCGCCGCGATCGATGAGAACCTCTTTATCCCCGGCAAGGAGCTGCTCTTCCTCGTCGTGGCCCTTACCCGCGACGACATCGACCATGGAATTCTGCGCTCGCTCGAGGACGAGCCCGACTTTTAGGAGACGACGTGGCCAACGCCGCCGCAAACATCGAGCCCACGCTCTGGCCCGCGGGCTTCGACTTCGCCATCTTTGATTTCGACGGAACCCTCTCGGCAACCGAGCAGCTCTGGGAGGAGGTGGACCGCGCCTTCTTCTCGCAGTGGGGAATCGAATACACGGCTGATGTGCACCAAACCCTCGCCACGCTCGGCTTCACGGGCGGCGCCGCCTGGGTGCGCGAGGCGTTCGGCGTGAGGGACTCGATCGAGGATATCTGCGACGAGTGGAACCGTATGGGAGCCGCGCTCTACGAGACGAAGGCGACCTTAAGGCCCGGCGCCGAGCGTTACTTGCGGGCCTTACGTCGGCAAGGAGTGCCGCTCGCCCTGGCGACGACCAACGACCCGCAGGTCTTGGCCTCAATGGCTCCGCGCATCAAGGTGGCCGAGCTCTTCGACGCCGTGGTCTGCGGCAAGGAGGTCGGCAAGTCCAAGGAGCACCCGGACATCTACCTCGAGGCTGCCCGGCGCATAGGCGCAAAGCCCCAGCGCACGATCGTGTTCGAGGACATCCTCGCCGGCACGAGGTCGGCCAAATCCGCAGGTTTCATCACCTGCGCCGTCGACGTGGAGGGCGCCGGCCAGCCGAAGGCGGCGCTGCGGCAGATGGCCGACGTCTGGCTCGAGAGCTGGGAAGACATCCCGGTATAAGCGAGCGCCCTGCCATCTCAGCCGTGCTGATTTGGCGAGCGGCCTGCCAGTCCAGCCGTGCTGATTTGGCGAGAGTTTTTCTCGAAAAATCAGCACGGCTGAGATGGCAGGGCGCTCGCCAAATCAGCACGGCTGAGATGGCAGCGCCGGCTGGACGGCGGGCTCCCTTAACCCGCGAGCTCGGTGGGCCAGGTGCAGCCCTCGGGCATCTTTGCGTCGCCGTTCGCGATGTCGGCGGGAATCGAGGAGTCGCTCTTCATGAGCTCGCTCACCGTCACGAACTCATAGCCCTCGGACTGGAGTTTCTGGATGATCTGGGGAAGCGCCTCGACGTCCTGCTCGCGCGGGCCGCCGCCGTCGTGCATAAGGATGATCGCCCCGGAAAACGCGCCGTCTGTCGACTTGCTCACGATGGAGTCCACGCCCGCGCGCCTCCAGTCCTCGGAGTCGAGGTTCCACAGGACCGATACACTGGCAAGGCCGCCGGAGTTGAGCCACGACGACTCCTTGAAATCGCCGTAGGGCGGGCGGAACCCCGTGGTCTCGACCCCCGTGACCTGGCTGATGGAGTCGAAAGCGTTTTTGAACTCGGCTTGCAGTGACGTGGCGTCGAGCGTGGTGAGCTGCTGGTGCTGGTAGGTGTGGCTCATGAGCTCGTTGCCGGAGTCGACGATCTTCTTGCAGAGGTCGGGGTACTCCTCAATGTTCTGGCCGAGGTTGAAGAAGGTCGCCTTGCAGCCGTATTGCTCGAGGATGCTGAGGTACTTCTCGGTATAGGGATCGGCGGGGCCGTCGTCGAACGTGAGCGCGATAAGCTTTTTGCTCTGGTCGTCGGGCTTGATCTGGTGAACCGTCACGACACAGTTCTGGGTCTCCTGCAGAACATCGCCGTCAGCGGTCTCTCCCGAGGTCTTGCCGTGGCGGACCTCGTGCTTGCCGACCTTAGGCCACTGGCTGATATAGGTGATGTTTCCCCAGGCGTCGCCGCCCATCTCGAGCTTCGGCTGCTCCTCGACGATGTCGACGTCGTATTCCTCATACCTGTTTGCGCCGTCGCCGATGGTGATGTCGTCACCGTCAGCGGCACGGTATGACCCCGCGTCGTCGGGGTCTACGTCCTGACCGTTCACGGAAGCGGAAAACTTATAGCCCTGCCCCTGCTGAAGCACGTTGCCGCCGACGCTTATAAGGTCGCCGGTCTTCGGGGAGAGCCTTTTTGACGAGATGATGGACTCAAGCGAGGAGCCGACCTTAACGCTCGTGGTGCTCCCGTTGAGCTTGATGTCGACGGGCCGCGTGTTCCAGGCGAAGACCGCGGCGGCCACGATGACGACGACCACGACCGCCCCGATGATGGTCGTAATCCCCGGCGCAGCGGGACCCCTCCGGCGAGAAGAGCGCCCCGGCTGCTGCCCGCGCTGCCTCGACATCGGAGCGTAGCCCTGCGCTGCTCGCCCGAGCTGCTCGCGATGAGCGTCCTGGCGACGGCGCTGCCCCCGCTCGGGATGAGCGCTTGGGTCGGCGAAGCGGGGAGCCGCCGAGCCACTGCGGGCGCGGCGATCATCCTGGTACGAGCCCCGGGCTTGACCAGCCTGCCGCCGCGCCGCGCCCGAGGCGGGAACGGAGGGGGCCGGCCTTCGATGACCTCGCCCGCTGCGGCGGGGAGCTTGGTAGTCTCCGCTGTATCGATCGCCGTAGCGGTCCTCGTACGAGCCGCGATTCTGATTCTGAGTCATGTTCCTCGCCTTTTCAAAAAATCCCGGGCGACTTGGCGCCCGGGCGGTTACGGTCGTGCTGTATATACTATCGGCTCGGCCTTGATATGGCCAACCGAAAAGCAGGGCAAAAAGGCTACTTGAACTCCTCGGGTACGTCGTCGAGATCGCAGCCGAAGGACTCCGCGACCGCTTTGGCCTGCGCCGCGCGGAGCATCGAGAGGTCCTCATCGCCCTTCTTGTCATAGACCTCCGCCAGGCGCGCGAGCGCGTAGCAGACATAGGAGGCGACGGAGTCGCCCATGCCGGAAATGACCATCATCGTGACGAGGGAATCGGGAGCCAGCGAAAGGGCGGTGCTGTAGTCGAGGTCGAGGATCTCGCCGATCTGCCGCTCAACCTCCTCGCATCCCTCGAGATTGCCCATCTGCGCGCGCTTGAGGGCGCGCTTGACGACCTCCGTGAACTGGCCGATGAGCTCAAGAACGTAGTCACGCTGAAGCATTGGTTAACCTTTCGATGACATCGATGCGAGACGATTGTATACCACAGGCGCAAAGCCTATTACGTCGGCAGCTCAACGCCAAGGTGGTCGAAAGCGGCGTGCGTCGCCTGCCTCCCCTGCGGCGTCCGCACGATGAGCCCGCATTGAAGCAAATACGGCTCATAAACGTCCTCGAGCGTGCTCGGGTCCTCCCCCACGGCGGAGGCCACCGTGGTCAGCCCGACGGGACGCCCGCGGAACGTCTTGCACAGGGCCGTGAGGATCTTCACGTCCATCCAATCAAGGCCCATGGCGTCGATCTGGAAGAACTCGAGCGCCTCGGACGCGACCTCCCAGGTGATGTCCCCGGAGGCCTTCACGCACGCGTAGTCGCGAACGCGCTTGAGCAGGCGGTTGGCCAAGCGGGGCGTGCCGCGCGAGCGGGAGGCTATCTCGAGCGCCCCCTGGGCGTCGATCAGGACGCCGAGGATGCTCGCGGAGCGCGTGACGATGTCGGCGAGCTCGGGGGGCGTGTAGTAATCGAGGCGGTAGCTGATGCCGAAGCGATCGCGCAGAGGACCGGTAAGAAGCCCGGTGCGGGTAGTCGCGCCCACGAGCGTGAAGCGGGGCACGTCGATTCGGATGGATCGGGCGGCAGGTCCCTTGCCGATGACGATGTCGAGGAAGAAGTCCTCCATCGCCGGGTAGAGGATCTCCTCGATCTGATGGTTCAAGCGGTGGATCTCGTCGACGAAGAGGACGTCGCCCTCCTCAAGGTTCGTGAGGATGGCCGCGAGGTCGCCCGCTCGCTCGATGGCGGGGCCGGAGGTCGTGTGCAGCTTGGCCCCCATCTCGTTAGCCACGATGCCCGCCAGCGTGGTCTTTCCCAGGCCTGGGGGGCCCGAGAAGATCACGTGGTCGAGCGGCTCGTTGCGGGACTTCGCGGCCTCGATGAGCACCTTGAGGTTCGAGCAGACGCGAGCCTGCCCGACGTACTCCTCGAGGGTCTTCGGCCTCAGGCTCCGGTCCTGGTCGAGGTCGTCGCCGGTGAGCTCGCCTGTGACCGCGCGGGGCGCTCCCGAGACGCCGGGGGCGTTCGTGGCAAAGAGGTCCTTATCGGATGCCTCCCACATTATCGACCACTCCCCAGGCGCCTAAGCGCATAGGAGAGCGCGGCCTCGATGGTGAGCGCGCCGGACTCCTCGCGCCCCTCCAAGGCGAGCTCCGCCTCCTGGGGAGTGAACCCCATGGAAAGAAGGGCCTCCGTCGCCTCGGCGTCCACGCCGGCGCACGCCGCCTGGGCGGCTCCTGCGAGCGGGATCTGGCCGGGCCCCGTGGCGGTAAGCCCCACAAGCCCCCTCAGCTCCGCGTTCTTCGAGAACACGTCGGAGAGCTCGACGAGCAGGCGCGAGGCTTTCTTCTTTCCGACGCCGGGGACCTGGGCCATCCGTGCCGCGTCCTCGGTGGCGACGACCGTCGCGAGCTGCGACGCGGTGAAGGTGGAAAGAACCGCGAGGGCGAGCTTGGGGCCCACCCCGGAGATGGCGCGGAGCTGGTCGAAGAGCGCGCGCTCCTCGCGCGTGGCGAAGCCGTAGAGCTCCATGGCGTCCTCGCGGACGATCATGCGCGTGAGCACCGTGACCCCCGCCTCGCCCGCATGGGGAAGCGAGGCGGCGGTGGTGGAGGAGACGCCGAGCTCGTAGCCCACGCCGCCGACGTCTATGACGACGCGCGAGGGCAGGACCTCCACGAGCGTGCCTGTGAGCTGGACGATCATTGCTGGAAACTCCTTGCCTTGCCGAGGTTCATCGTTCTGGTGAGGTTCGCGTGGCAGACCGCCGCCGCCAGCGCGTCGGCCGCGTGGTCGGGACGCGGCTCGTGGTCGAGCGCGAGCACGTTGCGCACCATGTACATGACCTGGCGCTTATCGGCGGCTCCGGTGCCGACCACCGCCTGCTTGATCTGCATGGGGGTGTACTCCCCCACCGAAAGCCCCGCCTTCGCGCACGCGACGATGGCCGCCCCGCGCGCCTGGGCGGTGGCCACGGCGGACTTGACGTTCTCGCCGAAATACACGTTCTCGATGGCGAGCTCGGTAGGCCCGTAGCGGTCGATCACGGCCTTGACCTCGTCGTAGATCCTTCCTAAGCGGGAATCGATCGACTCGTGGGAGCGGGTCTCGACGCAGCCGTAGGCGCGGGCCCGGCACACGGAGCCGCGCGTCTCGACAACGCCCCAGCCCGTGTGGGCGAGGCCCGGGTCGATGCCCAGGATTACCATGGGGAGCCCTCCCTCCGCGACGCATGCCATAAGAACGCTCGTTCTATCCTAGCATAGGCGCGCAGGGACGCGGACGTTAGTTCTCGGAGAACGGGCCGCCCCAGAAAAAGCCTTGGGGGCCGAGGTGGCCGCCACGGTCGTGGCGCCCGCCGGGCGAGGGCGCCTCCCCCGGCTCGTCGGAGCCGCCGAGCATGCCGAGGAGGTCGAGCGCCTCCTGCGGCGAGTCCGTCTCCGAGCCCTTCTCGCCCGAGTCGCCGAACGCCTGCGCGATCTCGGCTGCCATGGCATCACGGTCGATCCTCTCGTCCTTTGCCCGAACGCGGTCGCGCCAGGAAAGCCCGAAGGGGCCGCGGGCCTCGTCGAGCGTCTTGGACGAGAGCGTGGGCGCCAGAAGCCGTCCCGGAAGCGAGGCGAGAGAGGAGCGGACGAGCGCGACGACGGCGCGGGCAAGCTCCTCGTTCTCGCACTCCGAGGCGATGTCTGAAAGCGGGAGCTCCCACTCGACGAAGCTCGAGATGACGAAATCGACCTGCTCGAGCCTCCTCTCCGCAGATCCCCTGCCGGCAAGGGAGGCGACGTCCTCGAGCGGCCAGGAGGAGCGCGCCGCGCCGGGGATGACGGGCGAGACGGTGTTGCGTAGCCGCGCGAGCGCAAGGACGTCGGAGCGGTACAGGTCACCGAAGGGCAGCACGCAGCCGAGGTCGCGGGCAGGCGCCGACCCGAGGGCCAGCGAGGTCTTGTCGGAGCTGCCGAGGACGGCCGAGCCGTCGCGCCTCGCCTCGGCGCAGACGCGGGCCCAGGCGACGTCGCGCGCGAGCTCCTCGTCGCCTTCGCCGAAGAGCTCGGAGGCAACGAGCTCGGACGCCTCGAGCCTGAGGTTGCGGACGAGCGCGCGGGAAAGCTCGTCGCGCCCGTCGCCCCAAAGAAGGACCGTGGGCCTGACGTTCACCGGGCCGAGGGCGTCGGTCGCGACGGCGCAGGCGAGCATAGAGGGCATGCCGCCGTCGACGACCATGCGCGCCGAGGTCTTCCCAAGAGAAGACACGATGCCGCGGGTGCCCTCCGTAACGGCCTCCCAGGCCATGATCGACGGGTCGAACACCTGGGGGGAGACCGCCTCCTTGAGGGGACCCTCCTCCCCCCTGCGGACATCGGCGAAGACAAGCGCCTCCTCGAACGACGGCGCCTGGCAGGCGAGCTCGCCCCAGGGAGCCGCGACAAAGCTCGCCCCGCAGAAAACCTCAAGGTCGGAGCGGCCGACGGGTCCGACGGCGACGATCCAGGCGCCCATGGCGTCGGCATCGGCGCGAAAACGCGACTCCAGGATCGAGGCGCCGAGGGCGCTCGCCGCGTCGTCGGTGGCGAAGCCGTAGGTCGACAGGAACAGCACGGCGTCCACATGGTAGTCGTAGTCGACGTACTCCTCGAGCTCCTCGTAGGTAAACGCGATGCCGAGCGTGAGGTCGCCCACCTCGACCTGCGGCAAGGACAATCCGGCGGCCTCGTCGCCCGAGTCGTCCGCCGTCGTCTGAGCAAGCGCGCCGAGAAGGCGCAGCGGCGCCACGCCGTCGGGGCCGATCTGAATCGCCTCGAGGACCGGGTCGTCGGATCCCGGCAGCGCCGCCGGGACGATCGCCGGGCACGCGAGCTCGCCGGCGAGCCTCGAGCAGAGCTGTGCCATGTCGACAAGAAGCCCCTCGCGGTCCGGCATCGCCACGGGAACGGCGGGCGCGACGACGTTCGCAGGGAACACGCACAGCTCCGCCCCGCCTTCGGCCGCCCGGGAGCAATACGCCTTGATGCGCTCGGCTGCCAGGCCGAGGTCGCCGTTGGCGGAAGGGACCTGTGCGATGGCGATCTTCAAAGTGGATACCTCCAGAGGAAACGGTTAAAAACGGTTAAGCGACGAGGACCTTGCCCGACCTGCCGATGGCGTCGGTCACCTCGGCAAGAAGGACCATGTTGCGGGCGTCGACCGTGCAGGGCAGCTCCATGCGCATGATGTCCCCCGAGACGGACTCGACGCGGACCTCGACGTGGTCGAGCCCCGGATAGGCCCCCAGGATGCGGCTGAGGTCGTCCATGCGCGAGCGGGTGAGGCTGCTCGCGGGCATGTTGATCTCGAGCACCTTGGGCCGGTTCGTGCGGTCGTTCAGGACGAGCGGCTCGACCTCCATGCAGATGACCTGGTTGCCGCGGTCGCTGCGCTCGAGCTTGCCCGAAACCTTGACGAAGACGTCGCCTGAGGCCTCGCCGGTCTCGGGGTCGACCTCGCCGGCGAGCGTGGCGGCGCACTTCTTGAAGAGCTTCGGGAAGATGACGAGCGTGACCTCGCCTTCCATGTCCTCGAGGGTGACGATGGCCATGGGGTCGCCGTTCTTGGTGGTCTTCTTTTGAAGCGAGCTGACCATGCCGGCGAAGCGCAGGACCTTGCCCTCGGGGACCTTGAACTGCTCGTGGACGCCGCCGGCGGAGTCGGTGACCTCCTGCGAGACCTCGATGTCGGACAGGCTGTAGTCGCGGGCCTTCGCGAGCGCGTAGGCGTACGGGCGCAGCGGGTGGTCCGAGACGTAGAGGCCGAGGACCTCGTGCTCACGCCCGAGCTTGACCGAGCGATCCCACTCCACGCCGTCGGGCGCGGGGTTGCTCTCCTCGAACCCGGCGCCCACGACGCCGGCGAACATGTCGAACATCGAGACCTGGCCCGTGGCGCGGATCTTCTGCTTTCGGGTGGCCGCGTCGATGATGTTGTCCGGGTTGTTCTTATCGACGAGGCGCATGAGCTGCATGCGGGTGTAGCCGGTGGAGTCGAAGGCGCCCGAGCAGATCAGGGCCTCGACCACGCGACGGTTGGCGGAGCCGGAGTCCATGCGGTTCACGAAGTCGAAGATATCCGAAAAGGCGCCGGCTCGGTCGCGCTCGGCCATGATGGCCTCGCCCACGGCCTCGCCCACGCCGCGGATGCCGGCGAAGCCGAAGCGGACGCCGTCGGGGGTAGCCGTGAAGTCGCGGCCGCTCTCGTTGATGTCCGGGGGCAGGATGGCGACGCCCTCGCGGCGGTACGCGGTGACGTAGTGGACGATCTTCTCGGTCTTGCCCATGTAGGACGTGAGGACCGAGGCCATGTACTCCTTGGGGAAGTAGGCCTTGAGCCAAGCGGTCTGCATGACGAGGATGGCGTAGCCGGCGGAGTGCGACTTGTTGAAGGCGTAGGACGCGAACTCGAGGACGTCGTCCCAGATGCGCTGGGCGACCTCTTTTTTGTAGCCGTTCTCGACGGCGCCGTTGATCCAGTGGTCGTAGATGGTCTCGTCGGCGCCGTTGCCCTCCCAGTGGAAGATCTGGTCGGTCAGCATCTTAATCTTCTTTTTTGCCACCGGCTTTCGGATGCGCGAGTCCGACTCGCCCGGCGAGAAGTTCGACATCTTCATGCTGATCTGCATGACCTGCTCCTGGTAGACCATGGTGCCGTAGGTCTCGTCCAGGATGTCGGAGAGGCGGTCGTCGTAGAAGGCGACGGGCTCCTTGCCGTTCATGCGGTTGATGTAGCTCGTGACCATGCCGGCGCCCAAGGGGCCCGGTCGGTACAGGGCGATAAGTGCGACGACCTGGCGGTACTCCTTGGGCTGCATGCCCTTGATGGTGGCCGTCATGCCGGCGGACTCGATCTGGAAGACGCCCGCGGTGTGGCCGCGGCCCATGAGCTCGTAGATCTTGGGGTCGTCGAAGGGAATCTTGTCGACGTTTATGTCCACGCAGGTCGCGCCCGGCTTGATCGTCTGCTTGACGACGTCGGGCATCTTCTCGATGTCCTCGGGGTTGGGGTAGGTGGCCCGGATGTTGGCGAGCGCCTTCGAGATGACGGTCAGGGTGCGCAGGCCCAGGAAGTCCATCTTGAGCAGGCCCATGTCGGCGACCGAGTGTCCCTCGTACTGCGTGATCTCGACGCCGCCCTTGGTGTCGACCTTGGTGGGCACGTGGTCGTTGACGGGCGTGGGCGCGATGAGGACGGCGCAGGCGTGGACGCCCTCGCCGCGGTGCAGGCCCTCGATGGAGAGCGCCGAGTCGATGATGCGGCGGGCGTCCTCGTCCTTCTTGTAGGCCTCCTCGAAGTCCGGGGAGTACATGTCCTCCTTGCCCTCGGTCTTGCTCAGGACGAACTTGAGCTTGGCCTTGGGGTCGCCCGAGATCATCTTCGAGAGCTTCTGGCCCTGCCAGACGGGGTAGCCGAGGACGCGGCAGGCGTCGTTGATGGCCTGCTTGGCCTTGATGGTCGAGTAGGTGATGACGTGGCAGACGCGCTCGGGGCCGTAGAGCTCGCGCACGTGCTGCACGACCTCCAGGCGCCGCTCATCGTCGAAGTCCATATCGATATCGGGCATCTCGGAGCGCTGGGGAGAAAGGAACCTCTCGAACATCAGGCCGTTGGAGAGCGGGTCGAACGTGGTGATGTCCATGGCGTAGGCCACGAGGGCGCCGGCGGCCGAGCCGCGGCCGGGGCCCACGCCGATGCCGTTTTGCTTGGCCCACTGGACGTACTCCTGGACGATGAGGAAGTAGTCGGCGAAACCCTTGGTGCAGATGATGTTGTACTCGTGGTCGAGGCGGTCGAGGACGTTCCAGCCGCCGATCTCGACGTTTCTCCAGTCCTCGCCGTAGCGGACGGCCAGGCCCTTCTCGCACTCCTCGCGGAAGCGCTGCTCGGAGGTCTCGCCCTCGCGCAGGCCAGGGAACTTGGGCAGGTACATGTGCGTCCAGTCGAGCTCGTAGTCGCACTTTGCCGCGACCTCGAGCGTGTTGTCGACGACCTCGGGGGCCCACGAGAAGAGCTCGCGCATCTCCTGCTCGGTCTTGATGTAGAACTCGGTGCCCGTCATGCGCTTGCGGTTGACGTCGTCGACCTTGGAGGCCGTGCCGATGCACGAGAGGATGTCCTGCGTGGGGGCGTCCTCGCGCGTGAGGTAGTGGTTGTCGTTCGTGGCGATGACCTTGATGCCGAGTTCGCGCCCGAGGCGGACGATCTGCTCGGAGAGCGTGCGGTCGTTGAAGCCGCCCCAGGAGGGGTCCTCCAGGCCGTGGTCCTGGACCTCGAGGTAGAAGTCCTCGCCGAAGATCTCCTTGTAGGTGAGCGCCCACTCCTTGGCCTTGTCGGGCTGGCCAGAGAAGTACATGCGCGGGATGATGCCCGAGACGCAGGCGGAGCAGCAGATGATGCCCTCGTGGTAGCGCCGCAGCATGTCGAGCGTGGTGCGCGGGTAGTAGTAGAACATGTCGCCGGATCCCGCCTCGCTCATCATCTTCATGAGGTTGACGTAGCCGGTCTCGTTCTTGGCAAGAAGGAGCAGGTGGTAGCGGTGCTGCTTGGTGCCCTTCTCGATGCAGTCGTCGGTGATGAAGTACGCCTCGCAGCCGAAGATCGGCTTGATGAGGAGCTCCGGCCGGTTGGCCTCGACGGCCGCGAGGTCGTGCCCGGAGGACTCCCAGACGGCGACGTCGGAGGCCCACTGGGCGTGGACGCGGTCGTGCAGGGCGGCGGCGTCGGCGTCGGCTTCGGGCTCCTCGAGCTCCCAGCCCTTCTTGAAGCACTCCACGTCGTGCTTCCACTGCTTCATGTCCTGCTGCGCGTCGTTGTACTTGCGGCACTCGAGGTCGAAGTCGGGCACGCCGAACATGTAGCCGTGGTCGGTGAGCGCAAGGGCCGGCATCTGGAGGTCGACGGCGCGCTTGACCATGTCGGGGATGCGCGTGGCGGCGTCGAGGATCGAGAAGTCGGAGTGGTTGTGCAGGTGAACGAAAGCCATGTAAGGAAATCCTTGGGTAGAGGTTTGACTTCTCTAGTGTAACCGCGGCCGGGCCCTCTTCAGCTGTTCTCCCGATGCCCAAACAGCCCCGTCCTCGCCGGTGCCGCGATTCGCGGCCCCGGGACCCCGGAGCGCCCAGGCCGCATCTAACGAGGGAAGGCGTAGCGGGCGACGAGGGGCTCGCCGGGGTCTTGGGGGTCGTCCCGCTCGACGCAGACGAAGGCGCATTCCACGCGCTCCCAGCCCTGGCCAAGAAGGACGCCGGCGTAGAACTCCGCCTGCATCGCGTGGCGGGCGCGGACCTCGTCGGCGGAAAGCCCCGCGTCTCCGGTCTTGTAGTCGACGACGAGCGCCTCGCGGCCCCCCTCGTCGGTGCACAGAAGGTCTATGGCGCCCTCGAGATAGTCGCCGTGCTCGCACGGCCGCGCGACGAAGAAGGGCGCCTCGGGGCGCACCTGGGCGTGCGAGAGGGCCTCCGCGCGGATGGATGAGCGCGTCCAGCGGCCGATCGCCGACGCAAGCCGCGCCCGCGCCCTCACGGAGAGGTTCCAGCGGCGGGCCATAGCCGCGAGCTGCCCCTCGCTCGGCTCCCTGCCCGACTCCGCCATCGCCTGCACGAGCTCATGGAAGGCCGAGCCGAGGTTAGTCGCCCGGTCGGCGTCGCCGCCTGAAGGTGCCCCCTCGTCGGCCGCCTCACGCTCGGCTCGGGTGGGCGCGCACGCGGGCTCGCCGGCGTCCAGCGCCATGGCGGCGTGGACAGAGCTGTAGCTGTAGACGCCCTCTCGGGCGCGCCACGACCCGAAGGCCGCGTCCGCGTCGGGCTCGACCTCGAAGAGCTCGAACTCGCCGCCGGCGGGCTCGCCCTTCCCGTCGGAATCGGCGGCGCCGACGATGGCGGAGGGATCGAGCGGGATCGGCCCGTCGAACCCCTCCAGGGAGCCGGCGGAGTCCGCGAGGCAGGCCCGCTCCTCCCCCCTCCCCTCGATCTGGACGCGGACGCAACGGACGCGCGCCGGGGCCTCTCCGCCGTAGTCAACGGACGAGAGCCCGCAGGCGGGTGCGGCGGCTGAGCCGAAGAGCGCGAAGAGCGCGTTGGCGGCCATCGTCGAGGAGACGCCGGAGGAGCCCTCCGCGGCGCTCACGCCAAGGATGAGGGCCTCGCGGGCGCGCGTCATCGCGACGTAGAGAAGGCGCGCCTTCTCTTGCGCCGCCTCGCGGGCGTCCTTCTCGCCGAGCGCGACGAAGAGCGACGAGAGCGGCAGCGCGCGGCCGGACTCGAGGTCGTCGAGAGCGTCGTCGGCGTCGATGCCCTTGAGCGCCGACGTGAGGGCCTTCGCGTCGGCGTCGTCGAGGCCGGCGGGCTTTACGACGAGGGCGGCGGGGTTGCCGGGGGCGACGGCGAGCGCGCGGGAGTCCCGCGGGTCGTTCCAGCACTCCGCGACGGCCGTGACGGGGAACTCGAGGCCCTTGGACGCGTGGATGGTCATGATGCGGACCGTGCCGGCACCGGACTCGCCGCCGGCGAGCGACGCCGGGGCGATCTTCGAGGCGGCGAGCCACAGGTCGAACTCCGTGGCGGCTCGCGCCGGCCCGAGACCGAGCGACTGCGTGAGGTCGCGGATGTAGCGAATAGAGGCGAGGACGTTCGCGGCCTTGGCCTGTCCCTGGGTCCCGCCGGCCTCGAGGCGCGCGAGCCAGCCGGAGTCGCGCACGACCCGGCAGCAGACGTCGGCCACGGGCTCGCGGCCCACGTCCGCGAGCGCGCGGGCGATGACCTCGCGGGCGCGTGAGAGCCTGGCGGAGGGAACGTGCCCGGGGAGGAACTCGAACGCGGCCAGGCCTTGGTCGATGGGCCTCTTTGTGGGCTCGGGCAGCTTCTCCTGCAGGCGCGTGCCGAGCTCGCAGAAATCGTCGGCGTCGAGGGCGAACATCTCGCTCGCGAGCAGCGGGAAGAGCCCGGACTGGGTGTCGGCGGGGTTCGCGAGCGTGTGCAGCAGCGCGCACATGACCTTGACCTCGGGGGCCTTCGTGAAGGTCGAGCCGCCCGTGACCACGCACTCGAGGCCGCGGGCGCGCAGGGCATCGATGTAGAGCCCGGCGTTCGAGGTGACGCCGAGCAGAAGAGCCATGTCCCCGGGACGCTCCCCGGCGTCGCGGTAGCGGGCGAGCGCGTCGGCTATCTGCGAGGCCATGGTGGCCACCTGCTGCTTCGTCGCGTAGCCGGAGGCGCCCTTGCCGCAGACCACCTCGACGTCGACGCGCGGCAGGCCGCGCGCCCGGTAGGCATCCTTGCGCGTGGGGCAGTCGTCGAGGTGCATGAACGCGCCGGCCTCCATGGTCCCCGAGCACCCGCCCCCGGAGCCTAGCCCGGGCCCGGCGTTTCCGCGGCTCACGCGCTCGACGAACTTGAGGATGTCGCCGTGGCTGCGGTAGTTCGTGTCGAGGCGGACCCTGCCCTCGGCGGCGACATCGGCTCCGCGGCGGTAGAAGACCCCGACGTCGGCGCCGCGGAAGCGGTAGATGGACTGCTGGGCATCTCCGACGGTGCAGAGGTGCCTTGCTCCCTCGCCAGCAAGAAGCCCGATCAAGGCGAGCTGGGTGTCGTCGGTGTCCTGGAACTCGTCGACCATGACGAGGCGGAATCTGCCCGCGTAGTCCGCCCTCACGGCCTCGACGTCGCGCACCGCGGCGTAGGCGAGCGCGACGAGGTCGTCGTTGTCGCAGGCGGAGGCCTCGCGCTTGACGCGCGCGTACTCGGCGTCGACGCGGCGGGCGAGTTCGAGGTAGGCGTCCGCGTGCCCGGCACCGGAAAGGAAGAGCACCTCAGCCTGGGCCGCGGCGAGCGCCGACTTGGCGTCGGAGAGCTTATCGGCTATGGCCTTGCTCGAGCGCGGCAGGGACACCGCCCTGAGCGCCTCGGCCGCGGCGTCAGGGGTCTTTGCGCCGGGCGCGAGCGCGTCGAAGGCGCGCAGAACCTCGAGCGAGGGGCCCACCTTCGCCGCCGCCGCGGCGGTGAGCTTCTCGGCGCCCAGCTCCTCGCAGCGCATAAGAAGCTCACGCATCAAGTGATCCACGTCGGCACCCGCCGCCGGGCGGGCGACGTCGAGCGCGGCGAGCCCGCCGGGGACCGCGCGGGCGGCGGCGATAATGCCGTCGACGATGCCCATGGCGCCGGAAAAACCGCTCTCGGCAGACCATGAGCCCACACCGGCAGCGTCGATCGCGGCGGCGAGGCCCGCGTCGCCCGCGGCCGCGCGCATGACGGCGTCCATGGCCTGAAGGTACATCGAGTTCTGCTCCGATCCGGACACCACCCTGAACTCGGGGTCGAGCCCCAGGTCGAGCGCGTGGCGGTGCAGGATCTTCGAGCACATGCCGTGGATCGTCGAGATCCACGCGTCGTCGACGGCAAGCGACGCCTCCTGGAGCCCGACGCGGCGCAGCGTAGAGCGCACGCGCTCGCGGATCTCGCGCGCGGCGGCCTCGGTGAAGGTGATGACGAGGACCTGGCCAAGGTCGTCGAGGAAGGGCTTTCCGCCCTCCCCCGACCCGGGGCACAGCGCCCAGGCGACGCGCTGGGTGAGGGTAAAGGTCTTGCCGGAACCCGCGCCCGCCTCAACGAAGAGGGGCGCGTCGAGGGTCTCGGCGATCTTTCTCTGGCCGGCGTTCAGGCCCGAGAGGTCGACCAGCGGGGCATTGCCGGGATTCGTCACTTGGAGCACCTCTTTTCGCAGTTGAGCACCGGGCAGTAGTCGCAGGCGTGAGCGTCGACGGGGTCGGCCTCGATGTCGCCGGCCATCATGCGCTCAAGCTTGGCGGCGATGGCCTCCTCGCAGGCGTCGAGCAAAGACTCGATGCCCGAGGAGCCGGCGGAATCCCCGAAGCGCGCAGAGCGCGGGACCTCCACCTTCGGCAGCCGCCTCGAAGAGGGCGGTCGCAGGCCGAAGACGTTGTCTGCGGCCTCGGCATCCACGGCGCCCGCGAGCTCATGGGACGCCTTGGTGCACAGATACACCGCCGAGACGACTTTGAGCTGGGGGAAGGCGCGCCTGACCACTTGCCCGTAGATGAGCGACTGCACGCGCCTGGGAAGGATGAGGCCGCACTCGCCCATGGCCGCGGCGGCCCCGCCCTCGCCGAAGGCGTCGTACTCCGAGGCGAAGCCGCGAGCGCCTTTGTGCTTGTAGTCGATGACGGCCGCCTGCCCGTGGGCGTCGACGTCGATGCGGTCGACCGTGCCCGTGAGCTGCACGCCGGCGTACTCCACGTAGGCCCCCCGCTTGCCGAAGCTCCACTCGAAGTAGCGCGGCTCGAAGCCCGCGAGGATCTCGGACTCGTAGCCCAGAAGGCTCTCGAGGTCGCGCCTCAGGGACACGAGGCTGCCATCCTCGGCAGACGTGTGCGGGACGAGCGCCTGCGGCATCGGGCGCTTGCCGCGCTTGAGCTGGTATTGATGAGCAAGATGCCCGTCGAACTCCTTGGAAAGGAGCGCTCGGGCGGCGGCCAGCGTAGAGGCGTCCACCCTCGAGCCCTCGAGCCTTGCGCTCGGGTCCGCCTGCGCCAGCGCGACGAGCCGCTCGGCCTCGGCGACGTAGGCCTCGGACTGCATCCCCTCGGGGTCCTCCGCCTCGATGCGGAAGAGCGCGTCCGTGCCCTCGGCGCGGGCCTGGGCGGACGCGAGGAGGTTGCGGTGGGTCACCTCCAGGACGCGGTGCGCGAAGGTGCCCGCCTCCGCGCCCCCGAAGCCCGCGTCGGCGTCATGGAGCCGAAGGCGACGGAGACTGAACCATTTGTAGGGGCATTCGAGGTAGGTCTCGATCTGGGATGCCGAAAGAAGCGGCAGGCCGGAGGCCAACCCCTCCTGCGGGGGCATGACGCAGGAGGCGAGGGCGGCGTCGATGCGGCCCGCGGGCGACGGGCGGAACCCGCCCGCGCTGACCGGAGAGGCTCCCGCTTCGGCGGCGTTCTCGGAGATCTGGAGCTCTCCTCGCAAAGACACCGATTCCTCCCCGAGGACCTGGGACACCTCATCGGCGGAGGCGGCGGCCGAAAGGCCGTAGCTAGCCAGCGCCTCGGACATCATCACGCCGCTGAAGCACTCCTTCGAGTCGGCGGAAAAGAGGCAGCGCTCGAACGAGACGGACCTGCGGGCGGCGCGCAGGGCCGCGTCGAGCCGCGCGCGGGCGGCCACCATGGCAGACCTCGGGCGCTCCACCCCGTAGGCGCCGAGCATCGCGTGGAGCACGTCGTCGGCGGCAGACACGGGGGACTCCACAGAGGTCTGTCCGCACAGCACGACGGCGTCGAAGGAGAGCGGGGCCGGATCGAACGACGCGGCGGGAAGCACCGTGGCCACGCACGCAGATCCCTCGACGATCCGCTCGGGGCGAAGCGCGACGCTGGAATTGGAAAGAAGCGCCGACGCGGCGGACCAGAGCTCTCGCAGAGCCAAGGCGTCTCCGCAGGCGTCCCCGGCGGAGTAGCCGCATTCCTTGAGCGACATGCCGACCGAAAGCGCCTGCCCGAGGACGGCCACGGCCTCGAGCGAAGAATCGTCCTTCTTGCCGTCCTCGACGATGGGCGCGAGGAGTTTCGAGGCGCATGAGCCGACCCGCCCGCGCAAAAGCTCGCGGACGGCGGCGGCGCAAGCCGCGGAGGTGGAGCGCTCGTTCTGCAGCTGCTCCAGGACCGCAGCGGGCGTAAGCAGTCGGTTGGACCTCCACTGGGCATCGAGGGCCCGGGCCCGGGCGGCGTCGACGCCCGAGATCCTCGACGCGAGGAAGTCGGAGAGCCCCCTCGGGGGCCACCATGACATGTCGCGGAGCTCGACGCGGACATCGCGGTTGGGCAGTCGGCGCGGCGCGGGCCACTCGGCGGCGAGCTCTGCCAGCGATGAGACGCCGTCCACGAGCTCGAGCAGGGCGCGTCCCGACTCGGTCGAGCGCAAAGGGGCGCGCAGGCGCGCGCGGGACGAAATGCCCCGCGCCGCGAGCCTTCCCGCCAACCCGCGCCAGGTAAAGGTGGCGTCGGGCGCGACCACGACGACGGAGCGCGAGCCGGCCGTCGCAAGGGCGCAGACCTCCTCGGCGATTGCGGCGAGCTCCGCCGAAGGCCCCGCGGGCAGGACGACGCGCACGGCGCCGGACGCGGGAACCGGATTATCCGTGTGGACGAAGAGCGACGCCGCGAGGGCGGAAAGCTCGGCCGGGCGGCCGAGCTCCTCACAGCCCCGTTCCTCGGCCACGTCGAGGGGCGCACCCTCGCTCTTGGCAAGGTCGATCAGATCGCGGACGGTCTCACGCCCCGGCTCCGCCGCCGGGACGTCGAGCGCGCGCAGGACAACCGTGACCTCTCGGTCGCGTGAGAGGCGGGCGAGGAGCCGAAGCTGGCAGGTGGGGACGCCCTCGAGCCCGATGGCGACCACCTGGGCCCCGCCGTCTTGCGAGAGCACCCCGGGAAGAAGCTCCATGACGTCGCAGGCCTCAACGAGCCCGAGCGCTGTGAGCTCGGCGTCGTAGTCTCGGGCAAGCGAGGCCACCGCGGCCTCGGCGTCCGTCAGCCCCTCGGGACGACCGTCGCCGCGCAGCGAGGGCAGTCCGCGCGAGACGAGCCCGGACAGCAGAGACCTCGTACCAGGGTTATTGTTTACAAGAGAGCCCTCGACCGCAGCGGCGCGGGCGACGACGCGCAGGCAGAGCGCCTCGCGGGCAAGCCCGTCCACAATGCGCCGGCCGTCGCCCCAGACGCCCCAGCGCTCCCCAGCCCAAGCGAGCGGTGTCGTGGCCTGGACCCCGAGCCCGAGCCCCTCGACGCCGGCGAGCGCGCGCTGGGCGTCCAGCGCGCGCTCGAACGACGGTGCCAGGAGCACAGAGCGGCCGCCGTGCTGCAAGGCTTGGCGCAGAGCGCCGGCGGCGGCGGGAGAGACAATGTCTTCCCGACCGGTCTTCACGATATGGAGGGCCATGGATTCCCCTTAGCCGCGCAGGCGGCGACGATGCTGTTTCTTCTTGTTAGATAGTACGACAGGGTCGGGACAATAAACCTTAGTCTGTGCCCGCGGCCTTCAGCCTCTCGAGCACAAGGCGATAACCGCCCCTTTGTCCGTTCAGGCACTTGGAGACGCGGCTCACCGTGGTGGAAGAGGCCCCCGTTGCCCGGGACACGTCGGCATAGGAGCTGCCCTCGCCGAGCATGACGGCGACCTCGAGGCGCTGCGAGAGGTCGTCGATCTCGCGCGGGGTACAGAGGTCGCCGAGAAACGCCGCAGCCTCTTCATCGGTCTTGAGCGAGCGAAGGGCCGCGTAGAGCCTGTGTTCCTCGGTCTTCGTCATCTGCGTCCCCTCTTTTCGCGTGTCGTGTCCATTCAAACACTTTAGCGCAATAAAGCGAAACGAGGCGCCCCCGTTTTTGCCAGGAGCGCCCCGCACCGAAGAGCTGCATTAAAAAACTAGTTGATCGCTCCGCTGACAAACGTTCCCACGACGCTGATGACGATGGCGCCCAGAAGGGCGGCCCCGAAACCGGAGACGTAGATGCCGGCATGGAAGATGTTGCGAGAGAAGAAGCTCGCGAGCTCGAGCACGACGGCGTTGACGACGAGGCTGAAAATCCCGAGCGTAAGCACCGTGACCGGGAACGAGAGCACCTTGAGCACGGGCTTGACGGTGGCGTTCAGGATGCCGAGCACGAGCGCGGTGAAGATGGGCGCCGCCCAAGAGCCCCCGACGGCCTCGATGCCCGGGACGATCCATATCGCGACGGCAGTCGCGATCGCCGTGGAGAGCCAGCTTCCGATGAATCCCATGACCACTCCTTTATCTGGGTCTCATGTGTACTGTTCCCTAGCCTACCCCGAAGCGGGCTCCATCTGCCGTGGCGGCCAAAAAACACGCGCGCCGCAAAGCCCCGCCCGAGCGGCTACGGCTCAGCCTGCTGCCCAGGCCACAGGCGGTTGCCCGCAAGCCCCCAGCCGACGGGCTTCGCGAGGGCGTTCGCCACGGCATCTTTGGCGGACTCCACGTTGGCGCTGATGGTCGCCCCCAAAAGCTCGCGCACCAGGTCCTTCGTGCGCTGATCGGCGGCGGTGAGCGCCGTGAGGACCTTCTGGATAGACTGCGCGCTCGCCAAGATCTCGTCCAGGCGCGAGGCGCCTCCCGCTTGGAGCACGTCGAAGAGCTCGTCCGTGAACCGCTCGCGCTCGTCGGGGTCCATGCCGTCGAGCCAGCCGGCGAGCGCGGCGTTCATGCGCTCGCAATCCGGCTCGAGGCTCTCGGCCTCCACAAGCCCGCCGGGCCCGACCTGCCAGGTCATCGGGTCGTGCTGAAGCGCCCCGTCGGCCGAGCTCCTCACGATGAGCTTCTCCGTGCCGTCGTCGAAGAGCATGCCGACGATGTCGTAGGCGGGGATGATGTGGGAGAACGTGCGGCCGAGCACCTCGCCGGCGCGCGCGGGCGCGGCTCCCGGCCACATGCCGGGGCCGTCGTTGCTCCACACGCGCACCAAGCAGGGGCGAAGCCGTTCCGGCAGCACCGTCGCCGCATACGCCGCGAGAATCCCGCCCTTCGAGTGGCCGCCGACGTAGAGCCGGCGGCCCTCCGCTACGGCGCGCGCGGCCTCACGCTCAAGATAAGCCGCGGCAGAGCGCTGGGCCCCCGTCACGCGGAAGCTCAGCATGAAGTCCTCTTTCCAACCGACGAGGCTGTTGTCCGTGCCGCGAAACGAAACGTACGAGCACCCGTCGGGCAAGTCGACGGTTAGGGCGGCGAACTGGAGCGTCCGCTCGTCGTCGGTGACGTCAACGTAGTCGCGCACCATGGCGCAGCTGAAGCGCGCGGACTCGCCGAGCGCCCGGACGAAGCGGCCGTCGATCGAGGCGAGCGAGCGGACCCACGGCGCGATGTTCTCCCCTGCCGCGCGCGAAAGGAACGCCTCGCAGGCCCTGCGCACGCTCAGCCGCGCGAGTCCGCATGTGTCCGCGATGCCGCGGAAATCGAGGTATGACAGGCTCGCCAATATAACGTTGTCGACGTCGTTGAAGGGACGCTCGCCCAGCAAGACGTCCCCGCGCATTTCAAGGTAGTCCCTCACGTCAGCCATGTGACCTCCTCTCCCCGCGCCGTGGGCATCGCCGCGGGCCGTGAATCCCCAGGGGCCTTATCGCTCCACGAAGGCTCGGACGAGCTCGAAGGTGTTGCGGACGCCCTCCACGTGGGAGCGCTCGTAATTGTGGCTCGCGTAGACGCCCGGGCCGATGAGGCCGTGGCGGATGTCGTAGCCTGCGCGCAGCGTCGCCTCGACGTCGGAGCTGTAGTGCGGGTACACGTCGATGGCGTAGCCGAGCTCAAGCTCGCGGGCGATGGAGGCGAGCTCGCTCACCAGGTCGTAGTTGTACGGGCCGCCCGAGTCCTTGGCGCAGATGGAGACCTTGCGCTCGGTGCACCCAAGGTCGTCGCCCACGCAGCCCATGTCCACGCTCAGCATGTCGAGCGTGTCGGCGGGCACGAAGGCGCCGCCATGCCCGACCTCCTCGTAAACGGTGAAGAGGAGGTAGACCTTACGGGCAAGCGAGACCCTGCCCTCGGCGACCTCGCGCGCGAGGCCCAGAAGAATGGCGGCGGAGAGCTTGTCGTCCAGAAAGCGGCTCTTTATGTAGCCGCTCGGGGTCACGGTCGTGCGCGGGTCCATGGCGATGATGTCGCCCGCCTGGATGCCGAGCTCCGCCACGCCCTTCTTTGTGTCGACGTTCTCGTCGAGCAGGATCTCCATGTTCTTCTCGACCTGCTCGACCTTCTCGTCGGCGACGTGGCTCGAGGGCTCGGTGTTCAAGACGACGCCCGTGTAGACGCGGCCGTTGCGCGTGTGCACCGTGCAGTTCTCACCGTCGGCGGTCGACCACTGGTGGCCGCCGAGCGTGGTGGGGCGCAGGCGGCCGTTGTCCTTGACGGAGCGGACCATGGCGCCGAGCGTGTCGACGTGGCTGGCAAGCACGAGAGGACGGCCCTTTCCGCCGAGCTCCACGAGCACGTTGCCCTTGTTGGAGAGCTCAGGCGCAAAGCCCATGCTCTCGAGCGTCTTCGACACGTGCGCGGCCACCTTGGAGGTGAAGCCGGTGGGGCTCGGGATGGAGGTGAGCTCGCTGAGCTGCTCGGTTATGTAGTCGACCACGGAATCCATGCGTTGTACCCTCCTTGAGTTTTGGGATGAAATACAAAAAGAAGTGCCCGGCCGCGCGCGTGGGCGGAGCCGGACACGTCAGTCTATTGTGCCATGAACAGGGGACGCACCCCCGTTCACGCCAAGATGCTATGAACAGGGGTACGTCCCCTGTTCACGCTTACGCGGAGGGGCAGATCTTCTTGAAGAGCTCGATGACGTCGTCGAGCGTGGCCTCGCGCGGGTTGCCGGGGAAGCAGGCGTCGGCCATGGCGTCCTTGGCCAGGACCTCGATCTCGTCGGCCTTCATGGCCTCGCAGACGTGCGGGATCTGCACATCGGCGGAGAGCTGCTTGACGGCGGCGATGGCGGCGTCGGCAGCCTCGTCCTCGCTCATGCCGGTGGTGTCGACGCCCATGGCGACGGCGACCTCAGCCAGGCGCTTGGTCACGACGGGCTTGTTGAACTCCATCGCGATCGGCAGCAGCATGGCGCAGGCGACGCCGTGGGGAGTGTCGTAGTGGGCGGAAAGCGTGTGGGCCATGGCGTGGTCGATGCCGAGGCCGACGTTGGAGAAGCCCATGCCGGCGATGTACTGGCCGAGCGCCATGCCCTCGCGGCCGGAGGCCGGAACGCCGCTCTTCGCCTCGGCGACGGAGTCGCGCAGGTTCTTGGAGATGAGCTCGATGGCCTTGAAGTGGAACATGTCGGAGAGCTCCCAGGCGCCCTTGGTGGTGTAGCCCTCGATGGCGTGGGTGAGCGCGTCCATGCCGGTTGCGGCGGTGAGGCCGGCGGGCATGGAGGCCATCATGTCGGGGTCGACGACGGCGACCTCGGGGATGTCGTTGGTGTCGACGCAGACGAACTTGCGGACCTTCTCGGGGTCGGTGATCACGTAGTTGATGGTGACCTCGGCCGCGGTGCCGGCGGTGGTGGGCACGGCGATGGTGAAGACGGCGTGGTTCTTTGTGGGGGCGACGCCCTCGAGGGAGCGCACGTCGGCGAACTCGGGGTTCTCGATGATGATGCCGATGGCCTTGGCGGTGTCCATGGAGGAGCCGCCGCCGATGGTCACGATGCAGTCGGCCTCGGCAGCCTTGTACGCCTCGACGCCGTCCTGGACGTTCTTGATGGTGGGGTTGGGCTTGATCTCGGAGTAAAGGGACCAGGCGATGCCGGCGGCGTCGAGCTCGTCGGTGACCTTGGAGGTCACGCCGAACTTGACGAGGTCGGGGTCGGAGCAGACGAAGACCTTCTTGTAGCCGCGACGGGTAATCTCGCCCGGGATCTCCTTGATGGCGCCCTTGCCGTGGTAGCTGACGGTGTTGAGGACAAAACGATTAGCCATGCCGATTCCTCCGTTGCTTTGAAATAAGGCCGACCCCCTGTCGGCCTGCACCCGTTTAGTTTACCCAGAGCAAAACGTTTATATTGCGTTTATACCGCTCGCGGGGGAATCCCGCCCGCTCGGCTGGAACTACACAAGACGGCCCCCGGAGTGCTACATCCGGGGGCCGTCAGTGCTCGGTATGGGAAGCCGAATGCGCCTAGAGGTTCCTCAGCGCGTCGACGAGGGAGACCTTACCGGCCGCGACCTCGTCGGCCTGCTTGATCACGCGGGCGGGCACGCCGGCGACGACGGCGCCGGCGGGGACGTCCTCAACGCACACGGCGCCCGCCGCGACGACGGCGCCGCGCCCCACGCGCACGCCCTCGAGAACCACGGCGTTCGCGCCGATGAGCACGTCGTCCTCGATGACCACGGGCGTGGCGCTGGCGGGCTCGACGACGCCGGCGAGCACGGTTCCCGCGCCGATGTGGCACCTCTTGCCCACGGTCGCGCGCCCGCCCAGGACGGCGCCCATGTCGATCATCGTGCCCTCGCCGATGACGGAGCCGATGTTGATGACGGCGCCCATCATGATGACGGCGTTGTCGCCGATCTCGACCTTCTCGCGGATGATGGCGCCCGGCTCGATGCGCGCGTGGATGTCGAGCTTGCTCAGCATGGGCACGCCGGTGTTGCGGCCGTCGTTCTCGACGACCTTGTCGGCGATGGCGTCGGACGCCGCCTCGAGGACGGGGCCGAGCTTCTCCCAATCGGCGAAGACGACCTTGCAGGAGTCGCTGCCGAAGACGTGGTCGGCGCACGAGAGGTCGATCTGTGCGCCCTCCTTGAGCTTGAGGTAGACCTTGACCGGAGTCTTCTTCGGGGCGGTCGCGATGTAGTTGATGATCTCCTGTGCGTCCATTGGGCAGGTGAGTCCTTTCTGGGGAAAGCGGCGGGGTTAGCCGCCCTATTCGAACATGAGCTGGTCGAAGGTGTAGAAGCCGTTCTCTTTGCGCGCGAGCAGCCGCTTGGCCGCGGCGACGGCGCCGTTGACGAAGATCTGGCGGCTCGTCGCGCGGTGCGTAAGACAGACCTCCTCGTCGGTGCCGAAGAAGTGCACCTCGTGCGTGCCCGCGACAGTGCCGCCGCGAAGCGAGTGCATGCCGATCTCCTTAGCGGGGCGCTCCCCCACCATGCCCTCGCGGCCATAGGCCACGGCGCACTCATGGTTGGGGTCGACGGCGTCGAGCAGCAGCACCGCGGTGCCGGAGGGAGCGTCGACCTTCTTGTTGTGGTGGGTCTCCACGATCTCGCAGTCCCACTCGCCGAGGGCCAGCGCCGCCTGGGCGCAGGCGCGTTTGAGGGCGGCGACGCCGAGCGAGTAGTTGAAGGAGTGGATTACGCGCGTCTTCTGGCCGAGGGCGCGCAGGCGGCCGAGCTCCTCGTCGTCGAAGCCCGTGGTGCCCGACACGAGGGCCGCGCCGGTGCGCTCGACGTAGGCGAGCACGTGAGGAAGGCCCGCCTTGTTCGAGAAGTCGATGACGAGGTCGACCACGGGCGCGCGGCCGTCGAGCTCGTCGGCGTTGTCCACATCGTAGATGCCCTCGACGGCAAAGCCGCCGTCGGCGTCGAGCTTCTGGGCGATGAGCTTGCCCATGCGGCCGCCGCCGACGAGAATCACGCTCGTGAGCTGCACGTCCCCTGCGTTAGTCAATCAAACCAGCCCCCTTCATCGCGGCGTAGAGGCGCTCGCGGTCGGAATCAGTCATGGGCCAAAGCGGCTTACGGTAATTCTCTTCGAGAAGGCCCATCTTTGCCAAGGCTGCCTTGACCGGAATCGGGTTGACCTCGCAGAAGAGCGAGTGGATGAGCTCGAGGTTGTCGAGCTGGAGCTTACGGGCTCCCGCCACGTCGCCGGCGAGGAACTTGGCGCACAGGTCGTGGACGGTGCGCGGGGCGACGTCGGCCCACACCGAGATGACGCCCACGGCGCCGAGCGACATCAGGGGCACGATCATGTCGTCGTTGCCGCTCATCATGTGGAAGTCGTCCGACAGGCAGTGCGCGATGCTCGCGGCGTAGGAGATGTCGCCGGAGGCCTCCTTGATGCCCCAGGCGTTGGGGTGCACAGAGAGGCGCTCGACCACGGCGGGGCTGATCTTGCAGCCGGTGCGGCCGGGGATGTTGTAGAGGATGCACGGCACGTTGACGACGTCCATGACGTCGGCGAGGTGGTGGTACATGCCCTCCTCGTTGGTCTTGTTGTAGTAGGGCGAGATGATGAGCAGGCCGTCGACGCCGAGCTTCTGCAGCTCGAGCGACTTGCGCAGAGACTCGCCGGTGCAGTTGGAGCCCGAGCCGCCGATCACGGGGACGCGGCCGGCGACGCGCTGCACGACGCACTCGGCGACCGACAGGTCCTCGGAGTCCGTCATCGTGGCGGACTCGCCCGTGGTACCGAGCACGAGGATGCCGTCGGTGCCGTTGGCCAGGTGGAAGTCGACGAGCCCCTCGAGGCGCTCGAAGTCGACGCTGCCGTCCTTCTTGAACGGGGTGACGAGTGCGACGACGGATCCGGTGAGGTTGTTCATGTCCATGGCGCGGTTCCTTTCATTGATTATGTTCGATACCAAGAAGGGCTTGCCCTTCTCGTCACTTCTGTGCCAGTGCGGAGAAACGCGGGTCGTCGTCGAAGGTGGCGAAGTAGTCCGCGCGGGTCTCGGCGCGGCGAATCCGCTGTACCCCGCCGTCCTCCTTAAGCAGCAGCTCGGCCGACCGGAGGCTGCCGTTGTAGTTGTAGCCCATGCTGAAGCCGTGGGCGCCGGCGTCGTGAATGAAGAGCAGATCGCCGATGGTGGTCTCGGGAAGCATCCGGTCGTGGGCGAACTGGTCGTTGTTCTCGCAGAGGCGTCCGACGACGTTGTAGGCGCGCGTCGCGGGCTCGTCCTCCTTCCCCATCACGGTGATGTGGTGGTAGGCGTCGTAGATCGCCGGGCGCATGAGGTTGGCGGCGCACGCGTCGACGCCCAGATAGTCCTTATAGGTGACCTTCTCGTGGATGACGCGGGTCACGAGGGCGCCGGCAGGCGCGAGCATCCAGCGGCCGAGCTCGGAGCAGATCTTCACATCCCCCATGCCGGCGGGCACGAGCACGTCCTCGTAGGCCTGCCGCACGCCCTCGCCGATGGCGGCGATGTCGGCCGCCGGATCCTCCGGGCGGTAGTCGACGCCAATGCCGCCGGAAAGGTCGATGAGCCCCACGTGGACGCCGAGCTTATCGCGAAGGCGGACCGCCTCCTCGAACAGCAGGCGAGCAAGGCGCGGGTAGTAGTCGTCTACCTGGGTGTTACTGGCAAGAAACGCATGGATTCCGAAGTCCTCGACGCCGAGGGCGGCCAGGCGCGAGAAGGCCTCCTCGAGCTGCGCCACGGTCATGCCGAACTTCGCGTCCTGGGGATTGCCGATGATGCCGTTGGCCGCCTCGAAGTTGCCGCCGGGGTTCACGCGGCAACACACAATCTTCGGGAGCTCGCCGCCGAGGGCCCGCTCGAGGCAGCCGACCATGTCAAGGCTGTCGAGGTTGATGATGGCGCCGAGGTCGCGCGCCTGGCGATAGTCCTCATCGGGGGTGTCGTTGCTCGAGAGCATGATGTCGGTTCCCGTGACCCCACAGGCCTCGGCGAGCGAAAGCTCGGTGCCGGTCGCGCAGTCGCAGCCGCAGCCCTCCTCGGCGAGGATGCTCACGATCCAGGGGTTGGGGGTGGCCTTCACGGCAAAGTACTCCTTGAACCCCGGGTTCCACGAGAACGCCTGGTTGAGGGCACGGGCGCGACGGCGAATCTCCGCCTCGTCATAGAGGTAGAACGGAGTGGGATGCTCGGCGCAGACGGCCTCGAGCTTCTCTTTGCTTATGAAGGGGCGCTTGTCCATGCGCGCGTCTCCTTGCTCTCGAATTCCTCGGGCGGGCGCGCGATCAGGCGGGCTGCCGGCAAAGAAGCCGGTCCCAGGTGATAGCGCTCCCGCGACGTATTGTCGCAGACAGTCCTGAGGGTATTTCCCGCAGGCCCACCGCATCGTCGTGCCCGACGAGTGCAGTTCGGCGGGCCTCGCCTCCGCTCGGGGTGCTTGCGCCTGCCGGCTCCCCCGGGCTTCTTCGTGCCCGCTCCTCTATCGATGAGAAGACCCTAGCACCGCCCGCCGCGCGGCTCAACCCAGAACACGTAGATGAAACACTACCGCTACCTTTGCCGAACAAAAGCCAGATAAGGCGTAGACTCCTGCACAACTACTGTTTGATCGGGAGGCGTCGTGGACCAGCAAATCGCAAAGGTCGCCAAGGAATACGCGCGCGAGGCGCACGAGGAGGAGCTCGAGCTCCTAAGGCGGCTCGCAAAGATCCCGGCCCCGTCCGGCAAGGAGGGAAAGCGCGCCGCCTTCGTTAAGGAGTGGCTCAAGGAGGCGGGCGCGGACGGCGTGTTCATCGACCCCGCGGGCAACGTCATCTGCAGGCTCGAGGGCAAGGACCGCAATACGGCGTCGGTCTTCTCGGCGCACATGGACGTTGTGGCGAAGGACGAGGAGACCCTCCCCTTGCGCGAGGACACGGCGCGCCTCTATGCGCCCGGCGTGGGCGACGACACCGCCAACCTCACGGGCCTTTTGATGGCGACCAAGTGGATACTGGCCCGCAGGCCGCCCCTCAAGCACGACGTGTGGGTGGTGGCGAACACCTGCGAGGAGGGCCTGGGCAATCTCGCGGGGACGCGCAGGCTCATCGTGGATTTGAGGGAGGCCGGCCTTGAGGTCGCCGACTTCACGGCGTTCGACCTGTACCTCGGCCAGCACATAACCCGCGCGGTGGGCTCCCACCGCTGGCGCGTCGAGGTCGAGACGCAGGGAGGCCACTCATGGGAGGACGCGGGGCGCCAAAGCGCGGTCGAATCCGTCTGCCGCGTTGTCGAGGGGCTCTACGCGATTCCTCTGCCCGATAACGGAAAGACGACCGTCAACGTCGGCGCGATAGAGGGGGGCGGCGCGGTGAACGCCATAGCGTCGAGGGCGTCCGCGCTGCTCGAGTATCGCTCCGCGAGCCAAGAGAACCTTGAGTACATGGACAGGAAGTTCAAGGAGATAGTGGAATCGGCCCGCGCCGAGGACGCCGATGTCGAGGTCAAGCTCATCGGAGACCGCCCCGCGAGCCTGGCTTCGCAGCCCGAGGGCCAGTCTGACCTCGTCGACCTCGGGGATGAGGCGATACGTGCGCTCGGAGGCGTTGAACCCACCCACCAAGAGTCGTCCACCGACGCGAACATCCCGCTTTCGCTCGGCGTGCCGGCCCACACCGTGGGTGCCGTGTGGGGGGCCCTGCTCCACACGCGCGAGGAGTGGATCGACAAGCACAGCCTGGAGCCCGGCCTCGCGCTTGTCCTGGGGCTCATGCTGTCCACCTGCGCCGAGGCCGGTCAGGCAGTGAGCTAAAGAAAAAGGAGCCTTCTCCGGCTCCCCAACCTCTTTGAAGCTATGCGCGGTAATTGACCAGGATTCCAGAGTCGCCGTGGTTTTTGGCGTGGCTCGCGAACCAGGCATCGACCTCACGGAAAAGCCAGCTCGGGGAATCGGCGAAGAAGTGCTTCTCGTGATTATCAAACTTTGCACGATATTCACCGCCGACCAACCAGCCGTTGCGGCACGCCTCGTACACCTTACGCTGCTTGTCGTTCAGATTCTTGATGGACATTGTGTTCTCCTCTCTCTTTGCTTCGGTGTTATCTGAAGGATACCCTGAGCGGTGTTGTGCGCCTACGAGAACCTTGTCTTGTGATGGTCATGTGGCGGCGTATATAATCAATGTATAACCAGCGTCTGTCAGAAAGATATTTCGTATGAATATCAAGCAACTCGAGTATTTCATAGCCATCGCGGAGGAGCACCAGATCACCGCGGCGGCCAAGCGACTGCACATCTCGCAGCCGCCGCTGTCCTACGAGCTCGCCAAACTCGAGAAGGAGCTCGGCTGCCAGCTCGCCGTGCGCGGCCCGCGGAGCGTGTCTCTCACCGAGGCCGGCAAGGTCCTCTACGAGCGCGCCTTGCGGATCGTGGCCCTCACGCAGGCGACAGAGCGCGAGGTGACCAACGTCGCCACCGGCGCCGGCGGCTCCATCGCGATCGGCGTCGACCCGAGCTGCTCCGGTCTCATGCCCGCAGACCGCCTCGTCGACCTGCGCCGGCGCTTCCCCAACGTGGAGTTCGAGGTGCGCGAGGGGCCCACGCCGTCGATACTCGACCTCCTCGACGGCGGCATCGTGGACGTCGGCGTCGTGAGGACGCCCTTCAAAAGCGACGGCCTACGCTGCCGCTTCGCCGAGACCGAGCCCCTGGTCGCCGTCATGCCGCCTTCGCTCGAAGTCGGTGAGGAGGCCTCTTGCACCTTAGAGGACTTGTCTGGCCTGCCCCTCATCGTAAGCAGGAGACTCGTCTCCGAGCTCGGCAAGGCGTTTGAGGTCATGGGAGGGGACCTTCGCATGGCAACCGTCGTCGACGACCCCCGCACCGCGGCGCTGTGGGCGCGCGAGTCGATGGGCTGCGCGCTCGTGCCCCGCTCGCTGATCCGCGTGACCGACACCGGCGACCAGTTCATAAAGACGCTCGAGTGCCGCGAGCTCAAGAGCCGCGCCGCCGTCATCTGGAAGGCGCAGCACACCCCAACAGACCTCTACCGAACCGTGATCGCCCTTCTCGGTGACCTCTCTTAGGAAGAACTGTTCTCGCCTACACCGTGGCCGCACAGCGACGCCCCCGGGGAAGGAGTCCCGGGGGCGTCGCTGTGGGAAGAGGAAATCTATTGATAAGGACAGGGCCTATGCGTCAGCGTCTTCGACGTCGTCTGCCGAGGCCTCGGAGACATGAGCCTCGGCGGGCTTGGGCTCGTCGTCGCCCTCCATGCCCTCGCGGAAGTTCTTGACCGTCTTGCCCATGGAGGCGCCGAGCTTCGGGAGGTTCTTGGGCCCGAAGATCACCAACGCGACCAGAAGAATTACGACGAGCTCGGATGCGCCCATACCAAGGATCATGACGTGCCTCCAATGAATCAGTTTGTTTCTCGGGCTCATATGATAAGCACCTGTCTCGGATAGGAAAAATACATTATTTCTTCTTTGCCATATATGATTTATATAGCTGAAAATAGGGCCAAAAGTCCCACCCGATGAGCCCGATCGGGCCGCGGGGCCATTACAAAAGAGCAGTCCCTCCCCCAAACTTGGGCTAACAAGTTCCAGCCCGAAAGCAAAGAGAAGGGAGAGGACCATGGGCATCGAGAGCGTCAATTATCAGTGCCCGGCATGCGGCGGCCCGCTGCGCTACGATGGCGCGAAGGCCCTGCTCGTCTGCGACCACTGCGACTCCGAGTTCGCCGTGGCAGATATCGAAGCCCGCTATGCGTCCAAGCAGCAGGCGGCCGAGGAGAAAGCCCAGAAAGTCACCGCCTCCGCGTCTGACGACGCGTCCGGCCTCGACGGCGCCTACGTGTGCTCGTCCTGCGGCGCCGAGCTCGTATGCGACGCGAGCACCGCCGTCTCCGAGTGCCCCTACTGCGGCAACCCCGTGGTCGCGGCCGATCGCCTCGCCGGCGATTTCCAGCCCCAGCTCGTGATTCCCTTCAAGCTCGACCACAAGGCCGCCAAGCAGGCCCTGGCCAAGCACTATGAGGGCAAGATCCTGCTCCCGAAGAGCTTCGCCGGCGGCAACCGCATCAATGAGGTGCAGGGCGTCTACGTGCCCTTCTGGCTCTACGACACCGAGGCCTCCGGCAGCGCCGTCTTCGAGGCGACGCGCTCGCGCACCCACTACGAGGGAGACGACGAGGTCATCGAGACCGACCACTTCACGGTCGAGCGCGACGGCACCATGACCTTCGCCCGCGTCCCCGTCGACGGCTCCACAAAGATGCCCGACGCGCACATGGACGCCATCGAGCCCTATGACTACGAGGCGCTCGTGCCCTTCTCGGTCGCCTACATGCCCGGCTTCGTCGCCAACCGCTACGACGAGGACGCCGAGGCTTGCCGCGACCGCGCCCAGAAGAGGATCGACTCGAGCGTCGAGCAGGCACTGCGGGCGACCGTCGAGGGCTACGACACCGTCTCCTGCGAGAGCTGCGACGTCGAGAAGAACTGGGCCGACCCGGTCTACGCGCTCATGCCCGTGTGGATGCTCGGCACCACCTGGGAAGGCCAGCAGTTCCTCTTTGCCATGAACGGCCAGACGGGACGCCTCGTGGGCGACCTGCCTATCGACAAAAAGAAGCGCGCGCTCATTGGCCTGGGCATCTTTGCCGCCTTCTTTGCCGCCTGCTTCGCGGCCGTCAACTACGGCGGCTTCCTCGCCGAGAACGAGGAGTTCATCCAGTGGGGCTTCATCATCCTCGTCCCGCTGCTCGTCATGCTCCTCGTGTGCGCGGTGCTCACGGCCCAGATGAGAAGCGCGGTCGAGGCGACCGAGGCCAACCGCTACCTCGACAACGACTCCATCGAGATCACGCACAGCCACGACAGCTTCGACTACACAACGACCGAGCGTATCCACCACGAGAGCAAGAAGAACTAGCTAACGGCATAAGCACCACCGACGAAAGGGGAAGATCATGGGACTTCTTAAAGCAGGCGTAGGGGCAGCTGGCGGCGTTTTGGCCGATCAGTGGCGCGAATACTTCTATTGCGAGTCTCTCGACGCCGACACCCTGGTCGCCAAGGGCGAGAAGCGCACCGGCGGCCGCAGCTCCAACACCAAGGGCGAGAACAACGTCATCTCCGACGGCTCCATCGTGGCGGTCGCCGACGGCCAGTGCATGATGATCGTCGAGAACGGCGAGGTCGTCGAGGTCTGCGCCGAGCCCGGCGAGTTCGTCTACGACACCGGCACCGAGCCCTCCATCTTCTCGGGCAACCTCGGCGACATGGTGAAGAAGTCGTTCGAGCAGGTCGGCCGCCGCTTCACCTTCGGCGGGGACGCCGGCAAGGACCAGAGGGTCTACTACTTCAACACCAAGGAGATCGTCGGCAACAAGTACGGCACCGCGAGCCCCGTGCCGTTCCGCGTGGTCGACAACAAGATCGGCCTCGACGTCGACATCACCGTCCGCTGCAACGGCGAGTACTCCTACAAGCTCGTCGACCCCCTGATGTTCTACAAGAACGTCTGCGGCAACGTCGATTCCGTCTACACCCGCGACCTCATCGACTCCCAGCTCAAGAGCGAGCTTCTGACCGCGCTGCAGCCCGCGTTCGCACGAATCTCCGAGATGGGCATCCGCTACAGCGCCGTGCCCGCCCACACCAAGGAGCTCGCCGACGCCCTGAACGAGGAGCTCTCCCACCAGTGGAGGGACCTGCGCGGCCTCGAGATCGCGGCCTTCGGCGTCAACACCATCTCGGCGCCCGAGGACCAGGAGCAGATGATCCGCGACCTCCAGAAGGCGGCCGTCATGGCCAACCCCGCGATGGCGGCGGCCAACATCGCCGCGGCCCAGAGCGACGCCATGCGCACCGCCGCGGCCAACCCCTCCGGCGCGGCCATGGGCTTCATGGGCATGGGGATGGCGAACGGCGTCGGCGGCATGAACGCGTCGCAGCTGTTCAACCAGGCCGCCCAGCAGGCTCCTGCCCAGGCGGCGCCCGCGACGGCGGTCGGCGGCGTGGCCGCCGCGCCCGCTGCAGCGCCCGCGGCGGAAGGCGGATGGACCTGCTCGTGCGGAGCCCAGAACACCGGCAAGTTCTGCAGCAACTGCGGAAGCCCCAAGCCTGAGGCCGCCGGCCCCTGGTTCTGCCCCAACTGCGGGACCCAGAACACCGGCAACTTCTGCTCCGGCTGCGGGACCAAGCGCCCCTAAACCCTAGCGAGTAAGGCGCTCGGCGCCAAGGGGGCACGGGGACCCTTCACCCCGCGCCCCCGGAGATATCGTCAAGACAACGTAGGAAGGAGCACGCCATGAAAACCACGAAGAAGTTTCTATCCCTCGTCTGCTGCGCCATCTGCGCGATAGCGACGTGCGTCGCACTCGTTGCCTGTGGCGGCGGCAAGGCGGCCAAGGGAGCCAAGATGGTCGGCTACTGGGAGCTCGTGAGCGGCAAGGCCGACGGCATCGAGCTCACCGAGGACGACATCCAGATGATGAACGACTGGGGCATGAAGGTAGTCCTCTACCTCGGTGAGGACGGCAAGGCCACCCTCGACCTCTTCGGCGAGGTCCAGGACTCCACGTGGGACATCGAGAAGTGCACCCTCGGCTTCGACGGCGAGACCGGCACGCTCGAGCTCGCCGACGACAAGCTGACCTTCGCAGCCGAGGAAACGTCCCTCGTCTTCAAGAAGGGCGACGACAGCCTCGCCGACCAGATCAAGACCGACCGCGAGTCCGAGAAGATCACCGACATGGGCGACCCCGATGACGGCGACGACGGCACGACCAGCTCGACCGAGGCCGCGACCGTGCCCATCGACCCGCCCGTCACCATCGCCGACGACGAGATCGTGACCATCGTGGCCACCGAACGCGCGGCCGACGAGTGGGGCCAGGTCGGTATCATGCTCACCATCACCAACAACAGCGACAAGAAGATCGCCATGTCCATCCCGAACGACTCCTGCGCGGTCAACGGCGTGATGAGCGACAACTGGTTCTACACGGCGGTCCTGCCCGGCACCTCCGCCACGAAGCTCTGCGCCTTCGAGGGCATCGACTCCGTCGACGACCTCGTCAACATCCAGTGCCAGCTGGACGTCTACGACGACGAGACCTACGAGGACATCGCTTCTTACTCCATCAATATCCAGTAACGCCCGCGAAGCGAGCTGAGTAGTCCGAAAACGGGGCCAAGGGTGCTCGAGCAGCCCCTTGGCCCCGGCGCTGATTTAGGAGGGACACCATGAGACGCCTGGGAATCCTCGCATTGGCGGTGGTCGCGGCCTGTGCGCTTCCCCTCGCCGGTTGCCTCGACATCCGCGACAAGGACGGCATGATCAACACGCAGCCGCCCATCGAATCAGGCAAGGACGCCGAGGATGAGAACAACCCCAAGGAGCGCCCCACCGACGGCGGGGCGGGCCCCTCGTCGAGCATGCAGCAGGAGACCGAGGAGCCGAAGACCGAGGCGGACGACGCCGGGAGCGCCTGGCTCGAGACCGACGACGAGTTCCCCATCGACCTCGAGGCCGACGAGAACATCCACGTCCGCGCCGAATGCAAGGACACCGACGGCTACGGCGACGCCGTCGTGCTCTTCACCGTGTGGAACAACACCGGATCCGACATGATGATCGGCGACACGGACGGGTACGCCTACGTCAACGGGCGCCCCCGCGACGTGTACTTGCGCCAGAGCGTCGAGGCGGGCGGCGAGACGCGGGCCTACCTCACGTTCTTGGGGACCTTCGACGACCCTGACTTCGACGTGAACAACGACCTGAACGACATCTACCTCAACATCTGGATGTTCGAGGAGGAGACAGGAAACATCTACTTCCGGCGCTTGATCCACATTCCGTAAAGATTGCCGGCAAGAAGGACCAAAACAAGCCGGGGCGGGGCGACCCTCCCCGGCTTATTTGTTGCCCATGCCGGGAACGATGTTTCCCTCGGCGACGGCATGGACGGCGAGGCGCAGAATATTGTCGTAGCCCGTCTTTGCCAGGATCTCTCCGATGCGGCGCTTGACGGTCCCCTCGCTCATGTAGAGCTCGGCCGCGATCTCCTTGCGGGTCTTCGCCTCGCAGACGAGGCGCAGGATCGAGATCTCGACGTCGGTGAGCGCCGCGGCACCGGAAAAGATCGAGTCCGGGGTATGGGGAAACGTCGAGTAGCCCGCGGCGGTTGAGCGCATGACCGCCAAAAGCTCGTCGATTCCGACGTTCTTGTAGACGAAGCTGTCGACGCCAGCGTCCTTGGCCTGCTCGACGAAGGTGACCTCGGGCATGCCCGTCATGATGACCACGCGGACCGCGGGGTTTGCCTCCTTGATGCGGCGGGCGGCGACGATGCCGTTGGAGTCGTGCTCCGTACAGACGTCCATGAGCACCAGGCCGCAGCCGGTCTCCGCAGCCGCGCCGGGCGCGTCGGCGGCGTCTGCCAGGCACGCCGCCACATGCATGTCCTCCTGGGACTCGATGGTCTGGGCCAGGCTCTCGCGCAGCATGGCCTGGTCCTCAACGATCATGACCTCAATCATCGACATTCCCCCTAACGTCGACCTCGGCAATAACGGTGAACGGGTGGTCCCACTTGACGGTGAGCGCGCCCCCGACGGACTCGATCTCCCGCCTCATGCCCGGGATGCCCGTGCCCTCGCGCACGGGCGCGGGACGGCCGGTCCCGTCGTCTGTGACGGTGAGGCGAGCAAGCGGCCCCTCAGGGCATTCAAGCTTAACAAAGACCTGCTTGGCGTGGGCATGCCGGCACGAGTTGGTGCACGCCTCGCGCACAACGCGCGCAAACGCGGCGGCCGCCTCCCTCCTGTGCGGAAGCTCGCCCTCAACGTCCACGCGGACGCCGACGAGCGAGAAAGCGGAGACGACGGCGTCGAGCTCGGCGGCGGCATCGCCGTCGGAGCCCTGCCGAAGATCCGCCATGACCGACGAGAGGAGGCGCTCGAGCTCGGCCACCGAGGCGGGGTCCGTCTTTCCCATCTCGAGGTAGCGGTGCAGGATCGACAGGCGCTGCCCCACAACGTCGTGGACGCGGGAACGCATGCGCAGATACGCAGACGCCTCAGCCGCGCGGTCGACGTCCGCAAGGCATGCGCGCAGCTCCGCGGCGGCGGCCTCGAGCTCGCGATTGGTCTGCACGAGGGCCTTGTTCGCCGCGACCGACTCGGTGACGTCGAGGCACAAGATCCTCTCGCCGCGCGACCTGGAGCCGGCGGCGTCGCGCTGAAACAGCAGCGTCCTTCCGTCCGCGACGTCGACCAGCAGGCTCTCCTCCCCCCGCTCGGAGACGGCGGGGACGCCGAGCGCGCCCGCCTCGGCACAGATGCCGCGGCCGCGGCGGGAGAGCTCCCTCCAAATGCCGCTCAGGTCGCCGAGGTCGGTCGGCAGCCCCAAGGCCTCCAGGCTCGAGCGCATCGAGGCGTTCATGAACGACGAGCCGCCGGAGGGGCCCGTGACGAGGATGCCCGCCGGCATGCCCATGAGCGCCTCGGCGACGGAGAGCCCCGTGAGCTCCTCCGACCTCCACACGACGTCCATGACGATGGACGAGAGCCCGCGGAACATGAACCACGAGACGTCAAGAAGGGCCACGATGTTCCAGTGCGCTCCAAGCACGCCGATCGCCCCCGGAGTGCACAGCCCCATGAGCAGCGCGTCCACAAGAAGCGCCGGACGAGAAAGGCAGAGCGCGAGGGCGAGCCCGAAAAACGAGAAGGCGGTGTTGGCCCACAGGAGCCAGAAAAAGCGCGAGAACCCCAGCACCTCCGCGAGCAGAGGCGCGCGGATGGCCCCCGAGCCCACGGTTATGCACAGCGCGATTCCCAGGTGGAGCTGGACGGCGAACTCGTAGGCGCACAGGAGGCGCCCGAGCCTCGATGAGGAGCGGAAGACGACCAGGAAGAGGTGCACGACCTGCAGGCACGCGGAGAGGAACTCCCCGACCACGATCAGCATCATGCAGGGCTCGTTGAGCAGAAGCGGCGTCATCGGCGCCCACCCCCTGCCCTCACCCTGGCAACAAGCAAAAGCCTTCCCACCTCGCCTGTGAGCGAGTAGATGACGTCGCATGCGTCCAGGCGCGAGCGCAGCGCCTCGGTCCTGGGGAGCGAGGCCAGGTCCTCCTCGTCATCCGACTCCAGGTGGGCGCGCAGCTCGACCGTGCCGTCGCCCCTCTCGCCAAGGTGGTACATGAGCACGGGAGCCTCGCACTCGAGGGCCGTGAACGCCACATCGTAGATGCAGTCGTACAGGACGCTCATCTGCTGTGCGGCCAGCGGCCTGCTCAGGCTCGCGATAGCGGCGCAGTCGATGCCGACGGCTCGAAGGTCGCTCGCGAGCTCGTTGGCGATGAGGCGGATACGGTCGCGGTCGAGCTCGGGGTCGGCCGCCTCCGCGAGCACGAGCGAGCCCTTCCGCTTGCAGTAGGCGACGATCATGCGGGCCCGCTCGAGCTCGCGCAGCCTCGCGCCGGGCTCCTGGGGCAGGTTTCGCAGGACGTCGGACACCTCCCGCATGGAATCGGAGAGCGCGCGCTCGACGTCGTCCACCAGGTGAGACTCCGCCTCGAGGCCGGCCAGGAGCTCCGCCAGGTCGCGGTCGTGCTCGAGCGTTCGGCGGTCCTGCTCGAGGTCGGCCCTTCTTGCCATGAGCTGACGGCCTAGCGAGCGCATGTTGCTCATGTCGCGCGTCAGAAGGGCGCTTCCGCCGGAAAGCGGCCAGGCGAAGAACACGTCGTCGGGGTAGGCCGGCAGCGTGAACACGTCCGGCAGGGGCCGACCCGCGAGGGCGCGGGCAACCGCCGCGTCGAGCCCCGCCGCGGCCTCGGTCTTGCGAAAGAGCGTGCCGTCGCGCGAGATGATCTTCAGGTCGAAGGGAAGCTTGGAGAACACCCTGGCGAACGACCTCGTGGAGGGGATGATCCCCAAATCGAGGCAGAGCTCGAGCGCGACGATGACGAGTATCCCGTAGATGAGCGAGAAGTTGAGCGTCCTTGCCCACTCCAGCCGGAATATATAGGCCGAGCTGAGGAGGAAGCCGCCGACCGCCACCGTGGCGGAGGGCACCAGAAGGCTCCTGAGAACGCTTGTGCACGAGCGCCACAGCACCGCGAAGAAGCCGATGAAGCACACGGCCGTGTAGGCCAAGAAGGCCCAGTACGCGGGGCCGTAGAAATACTTGCCCACGGTACCGGGGTTCGGTGAGTCGAAGGTAAAGAAGAGCTGATGGAGGTCGTTGGTGAGCGCGAGGGCGATGAAGAGCGCCGAGGCCGACGCCACGGCCGCGCGGTGCCTTTTGCCCTTCTCGCCGAGGCCGAGGCCAGCCGAGCGGAGCGCGCAGGACAGGCACAGCGGCGGAACGAGCGCCATGGGAATGTAGTAGCAGTACCACAGGTAGCGGGCCAGCTCGTTGTCGGCCGTCTTCCACTTGACCACGACCACCAGAAGCCAGAGGGTGAGGGTCACGGCGATCGCGGCGATGCGCCGCCTGGTCGACGGGTCGAGGCAGCGCAGGTAGGCAACGACGCCCCAGAACGAGAACGCGATGCTGGACAGGCAGATCCATACGGCGCGGTCGATGGGCTCGTGGGCGGGCCTGACCAAGGTCGCGGCGGGCTCTTGCGAGATAGGCCCGCCGAAGCGGGCGAAGCCGACCGCAAGCAGAAAGAAGGACACGGCGGCAAGCGCGCACACCAAGACGGCGCGGGACTTGTTCGTGCGCGTGAAGACGGTTGACGAGAAGATCGACGACATAAAAAGGCCTCCCCTCCCCACGAGATTAGGGGAAGGGAGGCCTGCTCACAAGGACATAGGTCCCTATATTCGTTGAGCGAGCGCGCCTGCTCGGCGGCGTGCCTAGAGGTCGGCCTGCGTGAGCGCCTTGAAGCCCGCGCCCTCGAGCGTCCAGACGGCGCGCGCGGCAGCGGCGGCGTCGGCAACCTTGAGCGCAAAGACGGCCGCGCCGTCGCGGTGGCTGAAGCAGTAGCAATACTCGATGTTGACGTCGAGCTCATCGAGAGCCTCGAAGAGCTCGGCCAAGCCGCCCGGGCGGTCGGGGACGGCGACGGCCGCGACCTTGACGACCTTGGCGCGGTAGCCCGCCTCGCCGAGCGCCTTCAGGGCGCGCTCGGGCTCGCCGCACACGATGCGCGCGAGGCCGTACTCCTCGCTGTCGGCGAGCGACAGCGCCGTCATGTTCACGCCGGCGTCGGCGATCGTGCGCGCGACGGAGGCGACGCGGCCCTTCTTGTTCTCGAGGAAAACGGTGATCTGGTCGATCATGTCTTAGAGCTCCTTCCTGAGGTCGACGATGCGCTTGGCCTTGCCCTCGCTGCGCGGGATGCTCTTGGGCTCCACGAGCTTGACCTTGACGCCGACCGAGAGCGCGGCCTTGAGCGCGGCGGAGATCCGCTTCTGCAGGCGGTCGATGTCGGCGATGGAGTCGAGGTCCACGTCGGGGTTCGGCTCGGCCTTGAGGGTGACGATGTCGAGGGAGCGGTGGTCGGTGTCGACCTCGATCTGGTACCAGGAGGACATCTCGGGGAACGTCTTCATGACGTCCTCGATCTGGCTCGGGAAGACGTTGACGCCGCGGATGATGAGCATATCGTCGGTGCGGCCGTGGATGCGGTCGATGCGGCGGTGCGTGCGGCCGCAGGGGCACTCGCCGGGGATGATGCGGGTGATGTCGCGCGTGCGGTAGCGCACGACGGGCGACGCCTCGCGGTCGAGCGTGGTGATGACGAGCTCGCCCCACTCGCCGTCGGGCAGGACCTCGCCCGTCTCGGGGTTGATGATCTCGGGGTAGAAGTGGTCCTCGGCGATGTGGAGGCCCTGCTGCTCCCAGCACTCGATGGCCACGCCCGGGCCCATGGTCTCGGTGAGGCCGTAGATGTCCAGCACGCGGTAGCCGAGCTTGCGCTCGAGGTCGCGGCGGAAGTTGTCCGAGAAGGGCTCGGCGCCGTGGATGCCCGCGCGCAGGCTGAAGTCGCGGGCCGGGTCGAGGCCCATCTCGATCGCGGTGTCGGCGATGTGCATCGCGTAGGAGGGGGTGCAGGCCAGGATAGTGGGGCCCATCTCGCGCAGGATGCGGATCTGGCGCTCGGTGTTGCCGGCACTGATGGGGATGGTGGCGCAGCCGGCGGAGATGCTGCCGTAGTGGGCGCCGAGGCCGCCGGTAAAGAGGCCGTAGCCGTAGCAGATCTGCATGACGTCGTTCTCGTCGCCGCGGGCGTAGTCGACGGCGCGCGAGAAGCACTCGCCCCAGATCTTTATGTCGTGCTCGGTGTAGGCGCCCACGGTCGCGATGCCGGTCGTGCCCGAAGACATGTGGATCTCGCGGACGTCCTTGAGCGGCACGGCGAGCATGCCGTACGGGTAGGCGTCGCGCAGGTCCTGCTTCTGCACGAAGGGGATGCGCGCGACGTCGTCGAGCGACTTGACCGAGTACGGGTCGAACCCGGCCTCGTCGAAGCTCTTCTTGTAGAACGAGATGTGCTCGTACACGTCGATGACGGTCTTTTGTATCCCGGCGAGCTGGATCTCGGCGATCTGCTCGCGCGACGCGTGAAGAATGTCGTTGTCGTTGCCCATTGGGCGCCCCCTCCGCTCGGTAACACGATGTGAAGAAGATAGCGCAACCGGGGCGCTCATGCGCGACGGGCGTCCTCGAGTCGACGCACGGCGCGCTTGACGGTCTCAATGGCTTCGTCAACCCTGTCGGCCGCGTCGCTCATCTCTTTTTGGACGAAGATGTCGGCAAGCCAGTTGTCGCAGGCGATGTCGAAGAAGGCGTTCCAGCGGTTGACCTCGGCGGTGAGCCCCGCCACGTCGCGGACGTCGTCGAGCTCCACCGAGAAGCGGGCCAGCGCCGCCCGGGCGTCGGCGAGCGCGTGGTTGGCGTCGCCCAGGCGCGAGTGCTTGATCACGCTGGTAATGAGGCCGCCGCCGAGGATGTCCACGATTCCCCAGCGCTTGGCCGAGTCGAGCGAGTCGGCGGCGTCCTCGAGCGCCTCGAGCGCCTCCTTGCCCGCGGCGATGGCCTCCTCGATCTCGCGTCGTCGGTCGTACATCACATCTCCTCCCCAACTTGGGACAAAAGGGACGGGGTATTTTGTCCCAACTTGTGAAGATGAGACAAAAGGGACGGAGGATTTTGTCCCAAACCGTCACGCCCTCGCAATGGTACTCCTCCCGATGCCCGTCAGCCTCTCTATCTGGCGCGTGGAGAGCCCCGCCGACTTCAGTTCCCGAAGCGCCTCGGACCTCCTGTGCTTGGGCAGCATCTTGATCTCGCCGAGGCCGATATCCATGCGCCCGACGACCTCGCGGGCGAAGCCGACCGCCTCGAGGTCGTCCATGCCCTTCTTGCCCTCGAATCTATAGAGGGCGACGTCGCCTTCGGAAACGAGCGCCTGCACAGAAGAGCCGTCGCCCAAAAGATCGGACACGAGCGAGGCGTCGCAGTACACGGCCTCGCCGACGTATTCCGAGTACGAGCTCCAGGGATATTCGCTCGTCGGGCAGATTCCCGCGTGCTCGGGGTTCAGAAGGACGTAGCGAAGCGCGGCAAAGAAGTGCGCGTCGGTCTCGATCGGGTCGCTGTAGAAGCGGTCCTCGAAAAACGGGCCCGCAGTGGTCGGACTTCTTGTTGAACCTGAGCGCGTACCTGGTCCCCAGAAGGTGCATGGCGGCGCTGAGGGCCGAAAGCTCGCCTTGGGCGATCAGATGCACGTGGTTCGGCATGAGGCAGTAGCACAGCAGCTTAACCCCGTGGTCCGCAAACGAATCGTGCATGAACTCGAGGAAGCGCCTCCGGTCGCGGTCGTCCTCGAACAGCAGCTGTCTCCCCGCCCCGCGCATGACCACGTGGTAAATCCCCGAGCCCGACGCCTTCCTCGCAATCCTGACCATGCCCTCCCCCTCTCGCCGATTGTAAGCGGCACATTACCCGCCGCGCGAGGGCTCTATACAGCTCGTTTTGGATTACTCTAAACTGCGGAATTAAACCAGAAAATGGGACAAAATCCCCCGTCCCTTTTGTCCCAAAACGAGAGGAGCCCCCATGCTTCGAATCGGCCTGCTCACCTCCGGCGGCGACTGCCAGGCGCTCAACGCGACCATGCGCGGCATCGTCAAGACCGTGCTCAACAACTCCAAGGACAAGGTCGAGATCTACGGCTTCGAGGACGGCTACCAGGGCATGATCTACGGCCGTTACCGCAAGATGAGCTGGGTCGACTTCTCGGGCATCCTCACCAAGGGCGGCACCATCCTGGGCACCTCGCGCACTCCCTTCAAGCTGCTCGACACGCCCGAGGCCGACGGCGTCAAGAAGGTCCCGGCGATGGTCGCCACGTACAAGAAGCTCAAGCTCGACTGCCTCTTTATGCTCGGCGGGAACGGCTCGACCAAGACCGCGAACCGCCTGCGCGAGGAGGGCTTGAACGTCATCGCCCTGCCCAAGACCATCGACAACGACACCTACGGCACCGACATGACCTTCGGCTTCACCTCGGCCATCGACGTCGCCACCCGCTGCATCGACGACATCCACACGACGGCGAGCTCGCACGGCCGCGTCTTCGTCATCGAGATCATGGGCCACAAGGTCGGTTGGATTCCGCTGTATGCGGGCGTCGCCGGCGGCGCGGACGTCATCCTCATCCCCGAGATCCCCTACGACATGGACAACGTCGTGAACGCCATCGAGAAGCGCGAGAAGGACGGCGGCCGCTTCGCGATCGTGGTCGTGGCCGAGGGCGCCATCTCCCGCGAGGAGGCGGCCATGAAGAAGAAGGACTACAAGGCCAAGGTCGCCGCCCGCGTGAAGCCGTCGGTCGCCTACGACATCGCCGAGGAGATCGCATCCCGCACCGGCCGCGAGATCCGCGTGGCGGTGCCCGGCCACACCCAGCGCGGCGGCCAGCCCGACGCCCAGGACCGCATCTTCGCCACGCAGTGCGGCGTCGAGGCGGCGCGCGCCTGCCTGGAGGGCGCCTACGGCATCATGATCGCCAAGGTGGACGACCAGATGTGCCGCGTCCCGCTCGAGGAGGTCGCCGGCAAGCTCAAGTACGTCGACCCCGAGTGCGACCTCGTCCGCGAGGCCAAGCTGCTCGGCATCAGCTTCGGCGACGAGTAGCGGCGGGATACAGAAGGCATCTAGGGTCGAGCGGAGGCCGGCGCATGATAACGGAATGGCTCCACGGGGTGTTTTCCGCCGCGGCCGCCTGGAGCGGCGAGGCGATTCTGCTGCGCCTTTTGCTCGCGACGATGGTCGGCACCGTCATCGGGCTCGACCGCGAGTACCGCAACAAGGGCGCCGGCATAAAGACGCACGTCCTCGTGTGCCTCGGCTCCGCCATGACCATGATCGTCTCGCAGTATGTGGCCGTGACCTACCCCGAGTTCAACGCCGACGTCAACCGCATCGGCTCGCAGGTGGTCTCGGGCGTCGGCTTTCTCGGGGTGGGCACGATCATCGTGACCCGTCGCAACGAGGTGCGCGGCCTCACGACCGCCGCCGGCCTGTGGGCCTGCGCCTGCATCGGACTTGCCGTGGGGATCGGATTTGTCGAGGCGGCGCTCGTGGCCATGGTCTTCGTCGTGGTCACGTTCGTGGCCTTGAGCAAGCTCGACGACTGGCTGCGCAAGAACTCGCGCATATTCGACCTCTACATCGAGCTCGAGGACCGCGCGGGCGTCAAAGAGCTCTTGAAGAAGCTCCACTCGTGGGATTGCGAGTGCTCGGACTTCGCCATAACCAAGGACATCGCCGGCAGCCGCGGCTGTGCGGTCACCGTGACGGTCAAGCTCGAGCATATGGGCCGCAAGCAGGCCTTCATCGACTCGATCGACATGCTCGACTTCGTGAGCTTCTGCGACGAGCTGTGACGAATCGCTGTGCGGGCACACAAAGACCGATTCTGTGAGCTTGCTTTTATTGAAATCCTGAACCTTTGCCGACCATGAAAATCAACGTAGGCTCTTCTCGTCATATAACCGGCGAGAAGGGCCTATTTGTTCATGTGTGAATGGAACCGCAACCTGATCATCCAGGACGTCGTCCTGGCCATCGTCATCAACACCTCGGCGACGCTTCTGGGCGGCGGCCCGTTCGATCACACCTGGTACACATTCACCTGCGTGGCGCTCGCCACGAACGTAGTGGGCCAGCTCATCTTGCCGACCGGCTCCTGGGCGCGCGCCGCGACCTCCCCGCTCGGCGACGCAGCGTGGCGCGTGTACGCGCAGATATTCGTCGAGAACCTGATCTTCGTCACCGTGATCAGCTTCACTGAGGCCTGGGTCCACACCGGCGGCGACGGCATCGTTGCGGCGTGGCTCTCGACCTATGTGCAGCTCGTCCTCGTGGGCTACGTGACCTCGGTGATTCTATTTCATGCGCTGTCGCCGCGCCAGTAGGCGCCGCTGCGGCACTCGCGACGCATAAACGCAAGAAGCTCCCTCCCGTTTTGACCACAAGCTCGCCCTTTTGGGCATCGAAATGGTCGCAACGGGAGGGAGCTTCGTTATGGGGCTGGGCCCCGTTTCCGGCCAGCCGACGCTACTCGAAGCAGGCAAACCCCTCGAAGACGGGCTTGCCGCTGTAGCGCAGGGGCTTCTCCACACCGTCGAGCACGCGCCGGGCGCCGGCGGCCATGGCCTCGAGCTCGAACTCGCCGGGGTAGGCCGTGACGGGCGCGATCCAGCCGCAGCGTTCCTCGATCGCGCGGACGAGGCCCTTGTTGTGGACCATGCCGCCGCCGAGCAGGATGCCGTCAACGTTGCCGCCCAGGACCGCCGCCATGGCGCCTATCTCCTTGCAGATCTGATAGACCATGGCATCCCAGGCGCGGCGGTACGCCTCATCCCCCGCCTCGGCGCGACGGCTCACCTCGAGCGCGTCGGACGTGCCAAGAAGGTCGACGAAGCCGCCGGTCTTCATGCACATCCTGCGCACATCGGCAGTCGCGTGGCCGGCGTCGAGGTAGTCGAGGACCTCTGCGACGGGCAGGGCGCCGCAGCGGGTGGGCGCCATCGGGCCCTCGCCGCCCACGATATCGGCGCCGTCGACCATGCGCCCGCGGTCATGGGCGCTCACGCTGATTCCGCCGCCGATGTGGCAGACCACGAAGCGGCACTCCTCGTAGGCGCGCCCGGCGGAGGCGGCGTGGCGAATGGCGGTCTCCTTGAGGTTGAGGGCGTGTAGATGCACGTGGCGATACACCCCGCGGACGCCGGTCATCCTGGCCTCGTCGCAAAGCTCGTCGGTGTCGGGAGGGTTCACGACGAACGCGGGCTTCCCGACGCGCCCCGCGAAGGCGCGGGCTATCTGGGGGCCGAGCTGCGCCGGGTGCTGGACGCCGTTGGCCCCGCGCGTGGCGTGGTCAAGAAGCACGTCGTCGACCTCGTAGGTCCCGCCGGGAAGCGGGAGGAGCCCGCCGCCGCGGCCGACGAAGGCGTCGATTGACGCGAGCTCCACGCCGTTTTCGGCAAGCGCCTGATCGATGAGCCCCACGCGGTACGGAAGCTGGTCCGACACGCCCGCGAACTTCGCGAGCTCGGAGGCCTCATGGGCGACGTTCACGGTGAAGACGGCCTGCTCGCCGTCAAAGACCCCGACCTTGGTGGAGGTCGAGCCGGGGTTGATCACGAGCACGCGCCAGCCGCGCGCGCAGCCAGGGGCCGTCATACCTGCCCCTCCCCCGCCAACGCCTGCGCGCGCACGCAGCTCATGACCACGTTGCCCACGATCTCGGAGACCGGGGCGCTGCGGCTGCAGTCGCAGACGATCTTCTTGAAGCCCTGAAGCATAGGACCGTAGGCATCGGCACCGGTGAGGTTCTGGATGATCTTCACCCCGATGTTGCCGACGTTGATATCGGGCCAGATAAGCAGGTTCGCGCGCCCGGCGACGTCGGACTCTCGGTGGACCTTCTTTGCCGCGACGTCCGCCCGAACGGCAGCGTCGAACTGGAACTCGCCGTCGATCTTCAGGTCGGGGCGGCGCTCGTTGGCGATGTCTCGAGCGGCTCGGACCTTGTCGACGAGCGCGTTGTCCATCGAGCCGTCCGTCGAGTGGGAAAGAAGGGCGCAGCGGACGTCCCACCCGGTGAGCGCCGCCACCGTGTCGCAGGAGGCGCAGGCGATGGAGGCGAGCTCGGAGGCGTCGGGGTCGACGCAGACGGCGGAGTCGCCGAAGCCGATGAGACCGCCCTCGCCGCCGGACCAGCCGGGGACCTGGGCGATGCCGCAGGAGCTGATGGTCTCCACCCCCTCCGCGAGCCCCACGATGGTCTGGCCGGCCAGGATGATGTCGCCCGTGGCGTTCGCGATGCCGGCGAACATCACGTCGACGTCGCCCAGGACCTGCATGATGAGGGCACGCTCGAGGGGCCTCGTCATGCGGCGCGCAGCACCCTTCGGCTTGTACTTGCAGTCGGGGTGCGCAAGGTAGCGCTCGCAGCAGGCGGCGTTTGCCGCCTCGTCCGCGACGTCGACGACCTCGATGCCGTCGAGGCTGACGCCGCGCTCGGAGGCGAGGCGGGCAAGCTCGGCGCCGTCGCCCACAAGGACGCACTCGGCGAGGCCGGCGTCGGCGAGCTCCCGCACGGCACGCATCATGGTCTCGTTGTCGCCTTCTGGGAAGGCGACGCGCATGGGACGGGCGGCCGCCCGCTCGCGCAGGGTCTGCATCAGATCCATGCGCTACTCCATCTCTTCCTCGACGCGCGCCACGAGCTCGGCGATGTTGTTCATGACCATGACCTCGCGCACGGGGACCTCGGCATCGAGCTCGTTCTCGATCATGGAGGTGAGGGCGATCATCTTCATGGAGCCCTTGCCGAGCTCGTCGAAGGTGGTCTCGGGCGTGATCTCGCCCTCGAACTTGTAGGCGGACTTGGCGAACTCGGCGACCTTCTCGAAGACTTCCTGGTTCATGGCGTTTCCTTTCGACATTGATTTGATGGCAAGAAATGCGGGCTAGTCGAGCTCGAAGGTGAGCATCTTGTAGCCGGGGCGGTCAATGACCTTCGCGTGCACACCGACGGTCTCCCCCGCCATGAGCCGCGCACGGATCTCGGGGGCCTTCTTCTTTGTGATGCCGAAGATTACGTAGGTGTACTGGGACCCCTCGTCGATCTCGACGGCGCCGTAGGCGTACTTGCCGTTCTCCTTGAGGTAGGGCTTGTCGTTTTGCGGCCCGGGCAGCGTGAAGTCGATGAGCCTGCCGTGGCCGCTCACCTCGCACCACTCGGTCTCGTGGTAGCCGCAGGCGTTGCAGGCAAGGTGCGGCGGGAACTCGACGGCGCCGCACTCGCGGCACTTGCGGGCATAGAACTTGCCCTCGGCCAGGCCCTCGTAGAACTTCTTGACGACGGGCTCCATCATCTCGAGCTTCATGTGTGTCTCCTTTTGGTATGGGCGCTAGCGGACCGCGCGCAGGATCTGGCAGCGGACGTTCTGCGAGCCGCCGAAGCCGCGGACGAAGGTGGTGTCGGGGCGTTTGGCCATCTGGGTCGCGCCCGCCTCCCCGCGCATCTGCTTGACCGCCTCGTAGATGTCGGCGATGCCGGACGCTCCGTGGGCGTGGCCGAAGTTGCAGCGGCCGCCATGCGGGTTGATGGGCTTGTCGCCGTCGTAGGCGGTGCGGCCTTCGATGGCGTACTTCCAGGCCTCACCGCGCGGGATGTAGCCGCACTCCTCGGCGGAGACGATTTCGGAGGCCAGGAAGAAGTCGTTGCACATAAAGAGGTCGATCTCGTCGGGGCTGACGCCCGTGAGCTCGTAGACCTGCCGGGCGGCGACCTTCGTGGCCCAGTGTTCGTTGTGGACAAGGCCCGCCTCGACGGCGGAGGCGCCGGTGCCCAAAACCTCGATCGGGGTGTGCGGCACGCCCATGGCGAGCGCCTTTTCGGTCGGCATGACGACGAGGGCGGCAGCGCCGTCGCACTTCTTCTCGAAGCCGGTCACGCGCAGGTACTGGGTGACCTTGGGGTTGTACATGGACTTGAGGAACTCGTCGGCGGAGTCGAAGCCGTTGGCCGCGGCGTCCTCGTCGATGGTCGTCTCGTACCACCCGAGCGGGTTCTCGACCGCGCCTCGGCGAAGGGACTTGGTGAGGCCGTTCAAGGCGTCGTCGATCTTGTCCGCGTCGATGTCGTAGGTCATCGAGTACTCGTTGATCCAGTTGTCGAAGCTCACGCCGAAGGCGCCGTCGAGCGGGCGTCCGTAGGCTCGGTCGTAGATCTTGTCGAGCGAGGGGATCATGACCGAGAGCGGGAAGTCCTGGCGGATGTGGGAGGGCTGGTGCTCGACGGGAAGCGTGGAGGCGAGGTCGCAGGCGCCGGACAGCACGACGTCGTAAGTGCCGGAGGCGACGGCCATCACGGCCTGCTCGAGGGCGACGTAACCTGTGCAGCACGCCTCGGAGTGGTGCACAGAGCCCTTGGCGCGCATGCCGATCCAGTCGGCCACCTGCATGTTCGGCGTGATACAGTCGCCGACGAGGTAGGGGTTGGCGCTGCCGTGGTAGAAGAAGTCGACGTCGCGGGGCTCCAGGCCCGCGTCCGCGATCGCCTCGAGGGCGGCGTAGCCGAACGCCTCGCCCTCGCCGATGCCCTGGGTCTCAGGGTGCGTCTCGAAGTCCTTGAACGGCGTGCATCCCACGCCGACGATGGACACGCTGCGCGCGTTCTTGCCGAGCTTGACCATAGTTCACATCCTTATCCGTGGATTGACGTGCTTTCCATGGCTTGGATGCTACGTTTGGGCGCATGCGGAGAGAAGAACAGCGCGGCGCGGCTTGTTTCCGTAAATGGGACAACTCGACTTGGTTTGTTTCTTTTCCCAGCTGGAAGGTGCAGTGCGGACGATGAGGACATCGCCGCTCACCGCCAAAACGACGCCGTTCGCGCTCGCCTGCCGCTACTCCCCGAAAGGCGACCTTGCGGACTTGCGCGCCGTCGCGTTGTCGAGGAAGAACGGCGCGTAGAAGAGTCGGTTGAGGACGCCCGCGACGACCTCCGGCTCGACATCCGGGCGCTTCTCGAGCCAGTACTGAATCACGTTGTGGTGCCCGGCGAGGACGAAGGCGAGGTAGAAGTCGCGGTAGTCGCCCGACCCCTCGACGTCGGCCAGGCGGTCGCGGAAGTGGTCGTGCATGAGGACCGTGGCCTTGTGCACGAACTGGGGGTCGCCGTGGGGGCCGTTGAGCGCGACGACCTTATCCCTGCGCTCGGCTAGAAGCTCCATGCGCCGGATCATCGTCGGGGTGGGATCGAGCTCGGACTGCCCGAATCGGCCCTTCAGCGCGTAGCTGTTGATGTCGTGCATATTGGCAAGAAGGTCGGTCTCAAAGCCCTTGACCACGTCGTCGACAGAGTCGAAGTGGCGATAGAAGGTCGAGCGCGAGATGCCCGCCGCGCGCACCACGTCGCCCACGCGGATCTCGGGGATGTCCGTCGTCGACATCAGCGAGAAAACCGCGTCCTCAATGCGCTCGTCAACAGAATCGCGCCTCTTGTCGCGTCCCCATGCCGTCATTATTCCACCACCGCTTCCGAATCGAATACCATAGAGCCGTGCGTGCGCGCTCGGGGGAGCAGCCGCGCAAAGGGGAAAGGGAACCGTCGATGCCAGAGAACTCCGCTTATGTAACCGACGCCTGCGAGCGCTTGCTCGAGGCGCTTCTTTCCGACCACGGGCTCAAGAGCCTCGTGGAGGTCGCCGCCGACGTGCTCGGAAACCCCGTGCTCGTCGCCGACCCGACCTACCGATACGCCGCCCGCGCCGGGTTCGAGCTCGAAGAAGACGACGAGTCGACGTTTGCCCAGGTGACACGGCGCGAGCTCGCCGAGGACGACACCATCCTCGACGAGGGCGTCCGCTACATCATCGAGACGGGCGTCGACGAGGAGCTCGCGCGCTCCCGCGGGGCGGTCCTGCGTCACAACCCCGTCTACGGGCTCGACACCCTGACTCAGGCGGTCATGGTCCACGGCGTCTGCCTCGGGCGCGTGATGGCGATCGCCAGGAACCGGGCGTTCACGGAAGAGGACAGGCTCGTCTTCGCGCGCCTGGCGGCCCTCCTTGGCCAGGAGCTCCAAAAAGGCGCCTTTCTTTCGGGCGGGGACGCCGCGGCGGGCCCGTACTTCCTCTCCCGCCTGCTCGACGACGAGCAGCCCAACCCGATCTCGTGCGCGCGGCGCATGGAGCTCGTGGGGTTTCGCCCGCTCGGCAGCCTCTTCGTCGTCTGCGCGCGCGGCATCGGCGCCCCGCTCGACGCCCGGGCCGCCCACAGCGTGAAGGCCCAGCTCGCACCGCTGCTCGTCCACAGCCTGGCAACGTTTTACGACGACGAGCTCGTCGCCGTGGTGAGCCGCCGCGACGCCATCCGGCTCTCGGAGGCGGACGAGGCGGTCCTCGTGCGCGTGGCCGCGGCGAACAACCTGCGCTTCGGCGTGAGCAACGCCTTCTCCGAGATGACCGATGTGCGCGCCCACCTCAACCAGGCGCGCGCCGCCATGCGCCTGGGCTCGACCTATACGAAGATCCTCGAGGACACCCACGTCTACCGCTACTGCGAGTACACCTACATGGAGATGCTTGACATCTGCAACGACCATGTGAACCTCATCAACTACTGCCACCCGATGATTTGGGCGCTGTGGGAGCATGACCAGGCGCACGACTCCGAGCTCGTGGAGACGCTCTTCGCCTACATGCAGAACGGCTGCAACACGGCGAGGACGGCGACGCTGCTCAGCCTTCACAAGAACACGCTGCTCTACCGCCTGGGGCGCATCAAGGAGATCACCGGCAACGACCTCGCATCGGGAGAGGACCTCTTTTTGTTCCATCTCTCGATCCGCACGCTCATCTACCTCGGAATCCTCGAGCCACGGACGAGGCCGCGAACGAGCGCCGACCTGCACTGCCCCAAATAGGCGCAGCCGGGCGGCGCCGCCGCGGCGTGCTTTTTCGGCGCAACCGCGCTAGGCTAGTCGCGCTTGATCTCCAGGGTCGGGAACTTCATCGAGGCGTACTTCTCCATAAGGGGCTTGACCTCGTCGATGTGGGCGAAGAACTCGTCGCGGGTCTTGTTGATCTCGTTGAGGTGCTCGGCACGCGCGTGGTCGTCGTTGCGGTCGCGGATCAGGCCGTTCTCCGCGATTCTGAGCTTGGGGCGACCGGTCTTCTCGTCGGTGACGATTTCGCCGCCCGCGCCGCAGACCGCGCACTCCCACGGGAACTCGACGCCGTCCCAGTGCTTGTCGCCAGGATAGACGAGCGAGCTGTGGCAGTTGGGACACACGCCGTCGTCGGGGTCCCCGAGCCAGCAGCGCTCATCGACCGGGGTCTGGATTGCCTTGACGATGTTCTCGCCCATCCTGTGCGCGCGGGCGATCTGGCCGCCCCACTCGACGTCGTCGCCCCACACGAAGGTGTTGCCCGGGCGGCCGTTGCGCTGGGCCATGTAGCGGTCCACCACGGTGATGGACATGGTGAACATGGTGGCCTGCAGGCTCTCGAGCGCGAGCGACTGCCAGTCGTGCATGGAGCCACCGACGGAGATGAGGCCGGCCACGGTGTGCGGGTTCTCCTTGACGGCGCCGATGGCGAGGAGGAACGAGAGCTCGTAGGCGAGGAAGCGCTGCGCGAAGCGGGTGTAGACCGAGCTCGGGGTGAGGTCGTAGGTCGGGACCGAGAAGATCACGCCCTGGCAGGTCTGCAGCTCGCGGATGATGGCGTCGACGTCGTCTTTGTTTTTGAGGACGCAGCCGTGGTACTCCTTCTGGAGCCCGACGGCCATCTTGCCCATCTGCATCGTGCAGCCCTCGCAGCCGGTGCAGGGAAGGATGTTGTAGTCAAAGAGGTTGATGAGCTCGACCTCGCCGCCGGCCTCCTGCACCGCGCAGAGCGCCTCCTTGGCGAGCGCCTCGCCGTTGCCGCCGTGCCTGCCGGCGCAGATTGCCATAACCTTGAACGACATGTTTGCTCCTCTCCAGAGCATCCGGGCGCGGGCCCCCGCCCGCGCATTCTGGAAAGAAGGGTACGGCGCCCGGCGAAGACGTTCACCGTCTGCGCAAACGAGGGATGCGCGACGAGGGGCCGTGCGCTCGTGCGAACAAACAAAGGCCCTTCTTGCTTCCCGGCATGGCGGGCAAGAAGCAAGAAGGGCCTTTTGCTGAGCAAGAGTATCCTCGCGGCGACGCATGCGTTCATTGGTCGCGCGACCAGAATCCGCCGCGCATCGGACGGTCGCCTTGGCATCCACCACAACCCGTCAAATCAGACAGGCTGAAAACGCAGGTTACCCGTGCAGGCCCGCCGACGCCATGGCCTGTTGACACCCGTTGAGATTGGAAATAAATGCGAAGAAGTAAAGAACTGTTTTTCGGTTTTAATGCGAATTCCCCAGCAAAGTAAGGTCGAGTGCATGGGGGGCGGGTCATCAGCTAGGGCTAAATATAGCCGTTGGCCTGTTCTTTGTAGGAAGAACGGACAAGGTTGAGACGATGGCGGGTTCTCGCAAAATTTGACTTTTATGTTTGAATCACTATAAAAGCAAGCTGACGCCCATCTTGAGCAGCAGCTTGCTATTTATAGAATCTACTATCCCTGATACCGGATTCTTTCGACTAGTGTTTCCCTTTTCAGATTACTGCTTAAAACACAGGAAAGCACAATTTGTAGAATACCAACCAGAAGAATCATAACGAGAATCGGGATAAGAGGAACGTGATAAACGTTCATTCCAAAAATCTCATTATGCTTCGCATAGGAAAACAATGCATAGCCGAGAGGCAGACCGGCAGCAAGTGCAACGCAGATGGTGCCAACCGTAAAAATCAAGCCCTGTATTTGTAAGCTCAGATTCAACTGCTTATTGGTCATGCCTAC
>CAKUIF010000014.1 GCA_934660915.1 uncultured Olsenella sp.
CTCGACGCCCTCTACGCGGAGACGATCGCGGGGCGGATGGAATGACGCTTGACACCCATAGGAGCATCAGGCTGAAATGACAGGTGTAAGGCGGTACAATCATACGGTTATCCACTCCGTCATTGGGAGCCCGCACATGGCAAACACGAGCAAGCCTTCTTTCTACATCACCACCCCCATCTACTACGTCAACGCCGCGCCGCACTTGGGCACCGCGTACTGCACGATGCTCTGCGACGTCCAGGCGCGCTACCGCCGCGCCTCCGGCTATGACGTCAAGTTCCTCACCGGCATGGACGAGCACGGCGAGAAGGTCGCCGAGGCCGCCGCGGCCCACGGCTTCGACACGCCGCAGGCCTGGTGCGACTCCCAGGCCCCTCTTTTCAAGAACCTCTGGCACGAGCTCGAGATCTCCAACGACGACTTCATCCGCACCACCGAGCCGCGCCAGCACCACGCGGTCCAGTACCTGTGGGAGCGCATGAAGGAGTCCGGCTACCTGTATAAGGGCAGCTACGACGGCTGGTACTGCGTCCCCGAGGAGACCTATTTCACCGAGAACCAGGTAAAGAAGTCCGACGAGGAGCGCGAGACCCCCGGCCAGCACCTGTGCCCGGACTGCGGCCGTCCGCTGGAGCGCGTGCAAGAGGAGTCCTACTTCTTCAAGCTCTCTGCGTTCCAGGACAAGCTGCTCAAGCTCTATGACGAGCACCCCGACTTCGTCCAGCCCGCTTTCCGCATGAACGAGGTGCGCAGCTTCGTCGAGGGCGGCCTCACCGACCTCTCGGTCAGCCGCACGAGCTTCGACTGGGGCATCCCGGTGCCCTTCGACGACGAGCACGTGACCTACGTGTGGTTCGACGCGCTTCTCAACTACATGACCGCCGTGGGCTACAGCCTCGACGACGAGGCCTCCCGCACCGAGTACGCGCACCGCTGGCCCGCCCAGTACCACGTCGTGGGCAAGGACATCATTCGCTTCCACTGCGTCATTTGGCCGGCCATGCTCATGGCCATCGGCGAGCCCCTGCCCGAGCACGTCTTTGCCCACGGCTTCCTCACCGTGCGCAACGCCGAGACCGGCAAGGCCGAGAAGATGTCCAAGTCCCGCGGCAACGCGATTGCGCCGCAGGATGTCGTCGACCTGCTGGGCGTTGAGGGCTACCGCTACTACTTCATGACCGACGTGGCCCACGGCGAGGACTCTGCCATCAGCTTCGAGCGCATGGAGCAGGTCTACAACGCCGACCTCGCCAACAGCTGGGGCAACCTGGTGTCGCGCTCCCTCAACATGAGCGCCAAGTACTTCGACGGAAAGACCCCTGAGCTCGAGGCCGACTGGGCCAAGAAGGACAACCCGCTGCGCGCCATCGCCGACGGCATCTGCGCCCGCTACTCTGAGCACATGGACGTCATGGACTACGTCGGTGCCAAGGACGTCGTCATGGAGCTCGTCCACGCCGCCAACCACTACATCGAGGACACCGCCCCCTGGGCCGTGGCCAAGGACGAGGCGCGCGCCGGCGAGCTCTCCGACATCATCGTCAACCTCCTCGAGTCCATCCGCATCGCCGCGCACCTGCTCGAGCCCTTCATGCCCGAGACCTCGGCCGAGGTCCTTCGCCGCATGTCGCTGGCCGACGAGGCCGACACCTGCGACCTCGCGGGCGCCTGCGAGTGGGGCGGCCTTGCGGGCGGCGTCGAGGTCACCAAGGGCGACGCGCTCTTCCCGCGCCTTGCCTCCGACAAGAAGTAGGCGACGGTGACCTACTCGAGGCTTGCGAACATCCGCGAGACGCGTGCCGTGCTCGAGCGCTTCGGGCTCGCCACGAAGCATCGCCTGGGACAGAACTTCCTCGTGAACGACGAGGTCATCGGCCGGATCGTCGAGCTGGCCGACCTCGGGTGCGACGACGTCGTGCTCGAGGTCGGGCCCGGCATCGGCACGCTCACCGTGGCGATGCTCGCCCGCGTGCGCGCCGTCTGCTCGATCGAGGCGGACCGCGAGCTCGAGAGCGTGCTCGCCGAGACCTGCGCCGACCACAGCGAGAAGTTCTTCCTCACCATGGGAGACGCCCTTCGCGTCAGCCCGCAGAACCTGCAGGCCGACGGCACCCTGCCGCCGCCGAACAAGTTCGTCTCCAACCTGCCCTACCAGGTGGCGGCCACACTCATCCTGCGCAACTTCGAGGAGTTCCCCAGCCTCGAGTCCGCGACGGTGATGGTGCAGGCCGAGGTCGCCGACCGCATCTGCGCGCTTCCCGGCTCGAAGATCTACGGCGCCTACACGGCCAAGCTCGCCCTGTGGGCGCGCCCCGCCGGCCGCTTCGAGGTCGGCCCCGGCAACTTCATGCCGCCACCGCACGTGGACTCGGCCGTCGTCCGGCTCGACCGCGGCGGCGTGTCGCTGCCCGAGGGGCTTTCGCGCGCCGAGGTCGCGACCGCGATCGACGCCGCGTTCGCGCAGCGCCGAAAGACCATCCGCAACTCGATGAGCAGCAACGGGTTCGACAAGGAAGCCCTCGACGAGGCCTTCGCGGCCACCGGCATCGCGCCGAACGCCCGCGCCGAGACCCTTGCGCCCGCGGACTTCGTCCGCCTCGCCGCCACCCTCAAGCAGTAACGGGCAGGGGAGCGAATCTCCTGCCCGCATAAACCGGAAAGAAGGAAACATGTCCGGGCTTAAAGTCCTCGACGATTTGACCCTCGCGGACGGCGAGCTCTTCCACGATTCCCGCGGTCGCGCCTGTCCCGTGCCGGAGGCGCTCGCGCCGCTCGCGGACACCCATGGCCACCTAGGCAGCCTGAAGCTCCACGACCCCGCGCTGGCGCTCGCCCGCGCGGCGCTCGTGGGCGTCAGGCTGCTCGTCGTCCCCGTGGACCCCGTGGGCGAGTTCCCGCGCAAGTGGGGGAGCGCCGCGGAGTTTCTCGACTTCCTCGACGCGCACGTCGAGGTCGCCCGCCTGTGCCTGGAGGAAGCCGCCCAGCGCGGTTTCGCGCCGCCCGCGTTCGCCGACTGGGACGTGCCCGCCCTTCTTGACAACGTGCGCATCGTGGCCGGAAGCCATCCTTACGGCGCCGCCGAGTACACAGACGACGCCGAGAGGCTCACGCGTGAGCTTCTTTCCAGCGAGCGAGCCGTGGGAGTGGGCGAGATCGGGCTCGACTTCGGCCCCTACAACGAGGTCGACGAGCAGGTGCAGGAGGCCGCCTTCCGCCGGCAGCTCCGCCTTGCGCACGAGCTCGGCCTGCCGGTCGAGCTCCACATCCGCGACGCCGCGGGCGACGCGGGATGCACCGCGCACCGCCTGGCCGCCCGCATCCTCACTGAGGAGGGCGTGCCCGAGGCGGGCTGCGACCTGCACTGCTTCACCTCCAAAGTGCACGTGATGGAGGACTTCAAGCAGCTCGGGTGCCACATCGCCTACGGCGGCGCGGCAACGTTCTCGCGCTCGCAGGACGTCCGCGACGCGCTCGCGCTCACGCCCTCCCGCTACATCATCACCGAGACCGACTGCCCCTACATGGCCCCCGTCCCGCTTCGAGGAGAGGAATGCGAGCCGGCGATGGTCGCCTTCACCGCCGCGCTCGCGGCCCAGGTCCGCGCCAAGGCGGGCGTGGCGAGCGCGCAAGCGACCTACCGCGCGCTGTGGCAGAACGCCTGCGCGCTCTTTGGCCTGCCCGACGGCAGGCGCTAGGGCGCGCCGGCGTCGCGACGTCCTCGGCTATTTGGGAGCTCCTTCTTGTTTCGAAGCTCCCTCCTGTTTGAGAGCTCCCTCCTGTTTGAGAGCTCCCTCCTGTTTCGACCATTTCCGCGGCCCTCGAGGCCCGAAAACTGGCCAAACAGGAGGGAGCTTCCGTGCATTCGCCCCTTGCATCTGGAAAGAAGCCCGAGCTGCTACACTGGCCTTCACCTGAGGGGAGGGGAGGGCCTCATGGACGCACCTGTGCGCTGGTTTGCGCGAAAGGCCGCCGACGCGGCGCTCGAGCTTCTATACCCCACGCGCTGCGTGGGCTGCGAGATGCCGGGCGAGCTCATCTGCGACGAGTGCCGCGAGGCGCTCCCGTGGATTGAGCAGCGCTGCGCCTGCCCCGTGTGCGGGGCGGCGTTCGGCGACATAACGTGTACCGGCTGCGAAGGCGATTGGGAGCCCAGGGCGACCGTCGCGGCGCTCGGTTTCTCGGGGGCGGCCGCCCGCATGGCCACCTGCCTCAAGGACTATCACGAGCTCAGGCTCGCCCCGGTGAACGCGGCGGCGATGCTGTGCGCCCTCGAGGAGGCGGCCTTCTGGCCCGCGCGCGACGGCCGGCCGCGTTTCGACGCGGGGAGCGTCGACGCCGTCTGCTTCGTGCCCGCGACGGCCGAGGCGTACGCCCGCCGCGGCTACGACCACATGGAGCTCACGGCGCGCGAGCTCGCGGCACTGCTGGGCCTTCCGCTTGCCGACGCGCTTGCCCGAGAAGCCGCCTCCGACCAGCGCGACCTCGGGCGCAGCGGCCGTGCGGCCAACCTCGCCGGGACGATGCGCGTGGTCGAGGACGTGTCGGGGTTGCGCCTTTTGCTTGCCGACGACGTGGTGACCACCGGCGCCTCCATGCGCGAGGCGACGCGCGCCCTTCTTGCCCGCGGGGCGGCGGAGGTCACCGCCTGCTCGCTTGTGCGCGTGTGGTAGCCGGGCCCGTCGTTTTTCGCCTCGGGTCAGCGCCGTATTTTGCCCCTGCGCGGCCGCTTGCCCGTGATTCCCCGCGCCCGCGCAAAAGATCGCGCCTGTGGCCTGCGCTTTTTTGGGCAGCGGTTATAATCGAGTCTGTCTTGCTCAGGTCTGTGGTTGCGGGGCGCACAGGCGCCCTTAGCCCAAGGTAGACGAGGCCGAAGGGGTCCACGTAAGCGACCGCGTGCGCGCGGCGCGATCATGGTTCGTCCTAGAAGTAAGTCGCACCGCCCGTTATACCTATGAGGCATACGGCCTCGCGGGCGAGAGGGTTGCAAGTGGAGGGGGCCGCGGCCCCCGAAGCGAAGGCCCCGGTGCGCGAGTGTGGGGTCAAAGACCAGGTCAGCTGGGCAAGGCGACGCTGGACGCAACGCATTAGAGACGGGATGTTTTTATGAAGCGCAACCACAAGAGCATGGCGGGCGCCGCCCTCACCGCCGGTCTCACCGCCTTGGCCCTCGCGGGCTGCACCGTCGGCCCCGTTACGCTGCCCGACATCAACATCGACCTCGGGTTCCTCAAGGGAATCGGCATCGTGACCACCTCCGTGGCCGACGCCGAGGCCGCCATCCGCGACGTGCGCGAGTGCGGCGTCGACCCCTCCGAGCTCGTGGAGCAGGGCACGCTCACCGTGGGGCTTCTTCCCAGCAACTCGGCGCCGCTCAACGCCACCAAGCAGGACGGCTCGCGCGCCGGCATCGACGTCGAGGTCGCCTACGCCATGGCCGATCACGTGGGCCTGCCCGTCAAGTTCGTGACGGTCTCGTCGGCCGCGACCTCCCTCGGCGTGGACTGCGACGTCGTCATGGGCGTTCCGACCTCCGACGCCGCGTCCTCCACCGACGCGGTCGTGCTCGGCGACTACGCCGAGAGCGCGATCGCCGTCTTTGGCCGCGGGAAGCAGGACGAGTTCTCCGCCTCCGACCTCGCGGGCAAGACCGTGGGCGTCCAGCCCGGATCGGTCTCCGAGCGTGCGCTTTCCGACGCGAACACCGGCTGCGTGGAGCAGTCCTTCACCAACATCAACGAGGCCATGAGCGCGCTGGGCTCCGGCAGCATCGACGCCGTCGTGTGCGACGCCTATGCCGGCTGCTACCTCGCGGTCGACTACGACGGCGTTGCCCTTCTTGGCACCCTCGACTCGCCCGTCGCGCTCGGCGTGGCCGTGAGCTCCTCCAAGACGACCCTCTCCTACAGCATCCAGTCGGCTATCGACGCGGTGCAGTCCAACGGCCAGCTCGACATCATCAAGTCGCGCTGGGTTGGGCAGGTGGGCACCTTGACCAGTACCTCCATGCTCCCGGGCCTGGGCGCTGCCGCTGAGGGGCAGGACGGCGAGGCCGCGCCCACCGAGTAATCGCCGCCTCTCGCCAGCCGAGCCGAGGCGTCGTTTTTCGAACGGCGACTTCTGGGTATGTTAGAGACATGACGCGGGCGCGGAGTTCTCGCCGCGTCCGCGTAGGCATACGTAAGGAGGCTTTTATGGTTGACATCAAGATCTCCGGCCGCAAGGTCACCGTGTCCGACGCCCTGCGCGACCATGTTCAGGATAAGGTCGGCAACGCCCTCAAGGTCTTCGACATTAGCCCCATGAGCTGCGACGTAGTTCTCCGCGTGGACAAGAACCCCTCCAACCCCGAGCGCAAGGCCTGCGAGGTCACCGTCTTTGTCCGCGACAACGTGGTTCGCGTGGTCGCTTCCTCCGACGACATGTACGCCGCCATCGACGAGGCCGCCGAGAAGGCCACGCGCCAGCTGCGCAAGTACAAGACCCGCGTGATCGACCGCCGTCAGCGCGCGACCGTCGCCCACGCCGCTCCCGTGAGCGCCGAGGACCTCGCTGCCCTCATCGAGCCCGCCCCCGATCAGGACGAGGACGATCAGCTCGTCCGCGAGAAGGTCATCGACCTCGTGCCCATGACCGAGGAAGAGGCGCTCGTCCAGACCGACCTCATCGGCCACGGTTTTTATGTGTTCACGAACGCGACGACTGGGCTCATCAACGTCATCTACCACCGCAAGAACGGCGGGTACGGTATTATCAAGCCCAAGATCGAAGAGAACGAGGAGTAAGGAATCCTTTGAGCGATCAAACCGCCCACGAGGGCGAACAGCTTAGCAACACCAACGCCCAGGCGTCGCAGGAGGCTGCGCGCCTGGGCCGCGCTTATCATTCGCAGGCGGACGTCAACATCATCGTCGACTCGTGCGCGGACTTCGCCCCCGAGGTCGTGCGCGCGCTCGGCGTCCAGACCGTGAGCTTCCCCTTTGTCATGGGCAAAGAAGAGCACCTGGACGACTTCTGGCAGTCCATGAGCCCGCATGACTTCTACGAGCGCATGCGCGCCGGCGAGGTCGCCACGACCTCGGCCATCACCCCCGGTCACTACCTCGAGGTCTTTGAGGAGGCCGCAAAGAAGGGCACCCCGACCATCTACCTCGGCTTTACGCGCGGCCTCTCGTCGTCCATCGACGCGGCCCGCACGGCGGCCGACATGGTACGCGAGAGCCACCCGGGCTTCGAGCTGTACGTGGTCGACAACCTCTGCCCGTCAGCCGCGGCCGAGCTCCTTGCCATCGAGGCCGTGCGCCTGGCCGGCAGGGGGCTTAGCGCCAAGGAGCTCGTGGAGTGGGCCGAGGAGGCTCGCTACTACATCCAGGGCTATTTCACGCTCGACAACTTCGACGCCCTGGCCCGCGGCGGCCGCATCCCGCCCGCGGCGGCGACGGTCGGCGGCAAGCTCGACATCAAGCCCGAGCTCTCCTACGACCTCAACGGCGCCCTCACGCTGCGCGGCATGTGCCGCGGACGAAAGAAGGCCCTGCGCGCCATCATCGCCGACTTCAAGGCCAACCACCTCACCGAGGAAGACATGGGCGGCGTCCCGATGCCCGTGGGCATCGTATCCGCAGACGCCGAGAAGGACGCCCAGTGGCTCGGCGACCAGCTTCGCAAGGAGCCCGGCTGCGCCGACATGCCCATCATCTACAGCTCCGTCTCGCCGGTCATCGGCGCGCACGTGGGCCCGGGCATGGTCGCCTGCGTCTTCTGGGGCAAGGACCGTCGCGAGAACCTCAGCTTCACCGACAGGCTCGCGCGCAAGGTCCGCAACAAGTAACTGACGAGCAGACAGCCCCTTTGTCCCGCCGCGCGCGGGGGAGGGGCTGCTTCGGCGTCGACGACGAGCGAATCAACGGGCAAGAAGGGCCGCGTCCCTGCCCGCGACAAAGAAAGGCACGAATGAGCAACACGAACAACACCAAGGTGGCCTTCATCGGCACCGGCATCATGGGCGCCGCGATCTGCGGCCACATCCTCGACGCGGGCTATGATCTCACCGTGTACAACCGCACCAAGTCCAAGGCCGAGGCGCTTCTTGCCCGCGGCGCCAAGTGGGCCGACACGCCCGGCGACGCCGCGCGCGAGGCCGACGTCGTCTTCACCATGGTCGGCTACCCCACCGACGTCGAGGACGTCTACCTGGCCTCCGACGGCCTCATCCGCGCCGCTCGCAAGGGCGCCTACCTCATCGACCTCACCACGAGCTCTCCGCAGCTCGCCCGCGACATCCACGATGCCGCCGAGGTCGAGGACAAGCACGCCTTCGACTGCCCCGTCACGGGCGGCCAGGCGGGCGCCGAGGCCGGCACCCTTACGCTGATCATCGGCGCGACCGAGGAGCAGGCCGCCCCCGTGCTGCCCCTTCTTCAGACCTTCGGCAAGAAGTTCTTCTACTTCGACGCCCCCGGTGCCGGCCAGACCGCCAAGCTCTGCAACCAGGTGAGCCTCGCCTCCTGCATGGTCGGCTACGCCGACGCGCTCGCGCTCGCTGAGCAGGGCCACCTCGACGCCCACAAGGTCCTCGACCTCATGGCGAGTGGCACGGGCGGCTCCGGCGCCTCCGCGAGCCTCGCGCCCAAGTCCCTCGACGGCGACTACAAGCCCGGCTTCATGGCCGAGCACCTGCGCAAGGACATCGCGCTCGCGCTGCGCTCTGCCCAGGAGGCCGAGCTCGCGCTGCCCGGCGCCGAGACCGCCTTCGCCCTGTTCGACACGCTTTGCCAGGTCGGCGGCGCGCGCATGGGCACCCAGGCCCTCACGCTGCTGTACGCCGAGGAGGGCGACGCCGCGGCGGCCGGGCTCGACTGGTCGCTCCTGGACGCCGATGCCGACGGCTGCTGCTGCGGCGGCGACGAGGGCGGCTGCGGCTGCGGCGGCCACCACGAGGACGGCCACGAGTGCTGCGGCGGCCACGGCCACCACGAGGAGGGCGGCGAGCACCACTGCTGCTGCCACGGGGAGGCCTAGTCCGTGGACCTCGGTTTCGTCGGCGCGGTCATCGCGCTTCTCTTTCTTCTCTTCGGGATCTTCGCCGGCGTCGGCGCGGGCGACATACTCGTCAAGCGCTGCGTGAGCCGCAAGGACTATATCCGCATGAACCTCGCGGTGCTCGTGGTGGGCGCCCTTCTTACCGCCCTCGTTTACGCCACGGGCCTGCTGATGCTGCTCATGCTCGTGTTCGGCGCGATGGCGGGGACGCTCTCGGGCATGAAGATGGGCTTCGGGGAGTCCGTGGGCCCCTGGAAGAAGGCCGACAGCTCCTTCGGCGTGAACAAGGACCATGTCCGCCGCTCGGAGAACTCGGCGGCTGCCGAGGCCGGTCGCCGCGCCCGCCGCGACGGCGGCCCCGAGCCCGAGCTCATGAGCACCGTGGAGCCGGGCCAGACAAAGAAGCAGTAATCGGCGACGCCCGGTTGCGGGCAAGAAGAACATCGTCGCCAAAGGTACATAGGAGGTACACATGGCAGAGGGAACCACCGCCAGCGCGCAGATTGACGCGCTTTTCAAGGAGCTCCAGGGCACCGGCCGCCGCCGTCGCCAGGAGGTCGCGCACAAGCTCGCGGCCGTAGCGAAGGCCAACCCGTCCACGCTCGTCGGCTATATCGACCAGCTCGTCGAGACCCTCGAGCGCCCCGAGGCGCAGACGCGCTGGGAGATCCTCACCGCGCTCACCGAGCTGTGCGCCGATCACGCCGCCGACCTTTCCGGTGCCTTCGAGGGCGCCGAGGAGTCCCTCTTCGACGACGACTCCGCCACGGTCCGCCTGGCGGCCTTCGTCTTCCTGTGCCGCTACGGCGCCACCTCGGCCGAGCGCTCCGACGAGGCGTGGCCGCTGCTCGACGAGGCGATCCAGTGCTATCACGGCGACGCGGAGTACCGCGACATGCTGGGCGCGCTGCTCGAGCTTGCCCGCGGCGAGGCGTCCGAGAAGACCCGCGCCGCCCTGGCCGAGCGCGTCGCGTTCGACGCTTCAAACGGCTCCGGCTACATCAAGACCTTCAGCGCGCAGATCGCCGACGCCTGCAAGTAGCGTCGGCTGCCAGCCCGTAAATGTGTTGCGCCCGTGCCCGCCCGCCAAGGCGGGCACGCCTTTAAGGAATCCTAAAGACCCATAGGGTAGAATCCCTGAGGTCTTTAACTGCACGAATAACTGCACGAATCGAACAAAGGGGAGCAAATGCCCGATACCAACGAGAACATCGACGAGCAGGCCAAGCCCGTCGAACCGACGGAGCCTGCCAAGCCGATCAAGGCCTCCGGCGCAAAGAAGCCCGCGTCCACGGTCGGGCTTCCCGTCTTCATCGCCTGCGTCGTTGCGGCCGCCATCGTCGGCGTGCTGTGCGGCCACTTCCTGCTCGGCGGCGGCTCTAGCTTCTCGCTTGGCGGCACCACGCAGCTCACGGCCGACCAGCTCGACACCGTGATCGCCGAGTACACCTACAACGGCAAGACCGAGAAGGTCACCGCCCGCCAGGTCATCTCCCAGAACGGCAGCGTCGAGAGCTCCGCCAACTCCGACGGCAGCTATAACGTTCCCGCCGCCACCGACGTCGTGTCCTACGCCCGCAACCAGATCGTTCTGTCCGCGGCCGACGCGCAGGGCATCACGGTGAGCGACGAGGACGTCGACGCCTACGCGAACTCGATGTTCGGCACGAGCGACTACTCGACGATCGCCTCGCAGTACAACATCGACGAGGACACCGCCAAGCAGACCATCAAGCAGTCCGCCGTCATGAGCAAGCTGCGCGACTCCGTGGTCACCACCACGCTGCCCGAGCAGCCCACGGCTCCGACCGCGCCCGAGGACGGCGCCGAGGACACGCCGACCGCCGATTACGCGCAGTACATCATCGGCCTTGCCGGCGACGAGTGGGACGCCGACAACAACACCTGGAAGAGCTCCGACGGCGATTACGCGAAGACGCTCGCCTCCTATGAGATCACGAACGACTCTGCGACCTACGCCGCGGCGCAGGCGGCCTATTACGTCGCCCAGTCCAAGTACAGCACGGCCTCCAGCCAGATGTCCTCCGAGTGGACGGCCTACTGCAACGAGCTTCTTTCCAGCGCCAGCATCCAGATCGGCTCGCTGGCGGTTTAGGGTGCGCATCGCCGTGAGCGCATGCCTGCTCGGCGAGCCCGTTCGCTACGACGGGGGAGCCAAGCCGTGCGCCGAGGTCATCGAGCTGGCAAGAAAAACTCAGGTATGCCCCGTGTGCCCCGAGAGGGCCGCGGGGCTTCCCTGTCCGCGACCGCCCGCCGAGCAAGTGGGAAAGAGGGTGTTGCTTTCCGATGGAACCGACGTTACCTGCGCGTTTGCCAAAGGGGCGCGGGCTGAATGCGAGTCGGTTGTGAGCTCGGGCGCGCCGCTCGCCGTCCTCAAGGCAAAAAGCCCGTCATGCGGCGTCGGGCTGGTCTACGATGGTAGCTATACCGGAACGCTAACGGCAGGCATGGGCGTGTGCGCCCGCCTGCTCGCCAAGGAGGGGATCTGCGTGGTCACCGAAGACACCGTGAAGAACATCAAGCCGTCCGTCGAGCACCCCGTGGCCATTGTGCTCGGAACGGGCCTGGGCCACCTCAAAAGTCTGGTCAAGCCGGTCCGCCACATCGACTATCACGACATAGAGGGGTTCCCGGCCGACGCCGCGCCCATCGAAGGGCACAACTTCGAGGCGCTCGTGGGCACCGTGGACGAGGTCCCCGTGGTCGTGTACCCCGGCCGCATCCACCTGTACCAGGGATACAGCGCCGCGGAGGTGACCGCGCTTGTGCGTCACGCGAGCCACCTCGGCTGCCGCGACATCATCTTTGCCTGCGCCACGGGCAGCGTGCCCGGCAACGCCCAGAAGGGCCTCGGCATCCTCACCGACCAGATCAACCTCACCGGCCGCAACCCGCTCGCCGAGTGGGACGAGCTGCGCGGAGTCGACACTCCCTTCGTCGACATGAACGACGCCTACTCGCCGTACCTGCGCACGCTGGCGCGCGGCGTGGCCGACGACCTCGGCATCGCCGTCGAGGAGGGCGTCTACGCGGGTATGCTCGGTCCCAGCTTCGAGACGCCGGCCGAGACCGCGATGCTGCGCACGCTCGGCGTGAGCTACGTGGGCATGAGCACCGTGTGCGAGGTCATCATGGCCAAGGCGCTCGAGATGAACGTGCTCGGTCTCACGCTGGCAGCCAACGAGGCGGGCGCACCGGGCGTCGACCACCAGAGCGTCGTCGCCGAGGCCGAAAAGCATGCCGACGACTTCGAGCGCCTTGTGCGCGGGGTGCTGAGGCTGCTGTAGCCGCGCCGTGCCCGGCGCAGCCCCTTCGCTTTGACTCTCTCTTGCCGTGAAGCCTTCACAACTCGTGAAGGCTTCACGGCTTTGAATTGCTTCTGCAAAACCGCAGGTAGATGAGCCGGCCATTTGTGTGTCAGGTTGTGAAGGCTTCACGAGCAGATGAGTCTCGAGGGGGACGGGTCCGGCACTTTCCTGGGTCGTTCGCGATGGTTTTCGGGTAATTGGCCTTAGTGGGTGAACAAAACAGCACTCAGTGAAGTATCGCGAAAACCAACAACGCTTCTACCTGCGGTTTTGCAACAGGGGGTCTATCGGATACTCGACGAGCTCCCTGTTTGTTCACCCACTAAGGGAGTTTTTCCAGAATGAGGCGTCGATTTTGGGGATAGGTACAAGAAAACAGCCCAAAGGCCAGTGGCCTTTGGGCTGAATCATTTAACTGGAGCCGGCAATCGGACTCGAACCGATGACCCCCGCTTTACGAGAGCGGTGCTCTACCAACTGAGCTATGCCGGCACGCAGGTAATTAGGTTACCGAATCTTGTCCGCGGTTTCAAGACGAAATTCTCAATTTGACGCATGCCTGAGCTTCGATACTTCGAATTAAGACAGGCTCGTGATTGAAGTCGACGGCAAAACCGCACGAATAGACTCCCTCCCGTGCTTTTGCCCCATAAGCGCGGATACACTTGGATGAAGGAAACTGACGAGGGCCCACTTGGGTGAAGCCTCACGAGGGCCTTTGCCTGGGATGCTACTCGCCTTCTCGACGTCGATGGGAACAACCGATGAGCCTTAGCTTCAAACAAGGAAAGGCTTTTTTCGACCTTATCAACTCAATCATCGCATTCTCTGCGCGCCGTTTCGACCTCTGCTCCGAGGACGAGGCGGCCCGGTTTGCGCTCTACTGTGACGATGACTTGCTTCGCAGAGAGGCACTCCGCTCGTTTTGGGAGGACCCCACAGCGCTTGATGATATGATCGCGACGCAGAACACTTCGCTCGGCCCAAAGCAGCGTGCGGCTTTAAAGCGATTCTCGCACCGTTATAGCGGGCCCTCTCTGCTCGTTGGCTTTGACTTCGATGGGCGCGCCCTCATGACCGTCGGGGATTCCACGGTGGCAGTCTCGTCGCTCGCCAAGGACCTTACCTCGATGCTTGAGGGCCGGATTCCGCGCATCATTGACGTTACCCTGCTGCCTTTCGAGGACCTCATCGTTTACGATTCCTCGATTGCAGAGTATCCCGTTGCTATGGGCCCTGGAATGAAGAAAGCGCTGGAAGAAGAAGGCTCGGCCGCGCTTGGGCGTGTGCCGGTGACTGATGCTAACGAGTTCTGTGAGCTCGCAGATCGGGCGAGCGCCAAAAAAGCAGCAGATGACGAGAAACGCTTTGCGGATGGGCTTAAGCGCGCGGAGTGGGACCGCATGGGCAACGAGCCGATGGTGCCTGGCGTCCATCGCGGTGTTCTCGCAGACCTTTCAGAAGAGGAACGTGCCGCGAGGGTCGAAAAGAAGCTCAGCTCCCTGGAAGCCGACCCTGTTTATAGAGAAGACCTCGTTGCCCGGATGGGCAAGGAGGCCTGCGGCAAAGAGCAGGTCACCTCCCTCGAGGAGTCGCTGATGCTCTCGAATAAGGAGGCCATAGCCAGCTATGCCCGGACATTGCAGATCGCGGGTGCGTCGAAGCTTCGCAAGGCGGAGCTGGCAAAGCGGGTCGCCGACTGTCTTTTGTCGAGCTCCGAATACCTGACGCGCGACCTTGAGGATGCCGACGAGGCGGAATTCAAGACCGTCATGGAGCTTGTCGGCTCCGAGCTCGGCGTTATCGGGTTCTCCAAAGAGGATGTAATGACGTCGGGACGCAAATACTTCCCATTCATTCCCTGGGCGCGGATGTACCGCCACGACGGCGATTTTTGCCTTGCCATGCCCGAGGATGTCCGCAGGCTTATCGGCTCCATCGACATGGGCGGGGTCGAGCACATACGTCTTCTCAGGAAGCGAGTGGGCCATTTTGCCGAGACCCTAACGGAACTCTGTGGCGTCGTGCCTGTCGTTGACTTCTGCGAAAGGCTGAGGTCCTTCTACGGTATCCAGCCTGCTGACCACGAGATCATTTCAGCGTTGGTCTCGATTATCAGGACGTCGGGAGAGGACATCTCGTACTCGGTCTGGTACGACCCGCGAAAGAATCCGGACGATGCCCCTCTCTACCTTGTCGACTACCGCTTGAGCGATTCTTATCTTACGAGTGTCGTCGCGCGCAGGTATGCCCAGGAGATGAAGGAAAAGAGCTGCGCAGCCGACGTCTTCTCAGACGCTTCAATGAAGAAGATCCATGAGCTTGTGGCTAAGCGACTGGATGCTCGCGATCAGTTCGTGCTCTATCTGCTTGACTGCCATGAGGATAAGGCGTCGCAGGGTCCCTGCCCAATCGACCCAGCCCTCGCTGAAGGGGACGTCATAAGCTGGAAGGCGGGACTTCCTGCGGCGGTGAACCTTCGCAATTGGCTTGATGCGCATGTGCCCGACGGCGAGGATGACTACTTCTTTGCCGATGACTGCGTCGACGAGCTTATTGACGTGCATGCTGATTCCGTTAGGCCCACTGATCTGATCGACGCTGCGAGCGATATGGATCTATTTACCTTGAGCGAGGACCCTGAGGGACTCATCAGCCGCCTTATGGCCTTCGACAATGCGATGCCGCGCTGGGAAAACAACGGTTGGTCGGCCGATGCGCTGCACTCGAAGATCACGGGGAAACGCATTTTCCGCAACCCTGACGGCACCGAGATGAAGGTCGGTCGCAACGACCCGTGCCCCTGCGGCAGCGGCAAGAAGTACAAGAAGTGTTGTGGTAGGTAGATAGCCTAAAGACGGGCGGCGTACGTATCTCCATATATGATTTCTTTAAAGATTCAATGATCTAGGTACTTCTTGAGCCTTGCGGTCATCTCTTCGGGGGTGATTCCGAGCGCCTCGGCATATGCGAACTGCTCGTAGACCTTAAGGCTGCGCTCTCCCGTCTCGATCTTCGAAACGAATGACTGGGGAGTCCTAAGTCTTTTTGCAAGTTCAACCTGGGTAATACCCTGCTCTCGCCGGATTTGGGAGAGGCAAGACCCACATGCTTTGTTCGCGTCAACATTCATGCCGTTGAGGCTATATCCCACTTTCGAATAACCCAAAATGGAATATATTGAGGTTGTTGTCAGCTAAAGAGCGTTTGCTGCGCAGGCATGGATGCGACGGCATCGGTGCAAGATCAGGAACTGGGACTAATGAATGGAAGGGGCTACCCCATGGACGAACCGAATGACTCTCTCAACTGCGCAAAACAAAGCAACGAGCCAGACCAAGCTGCTCCCAAAGCGGCCTCCAACGAAAAGGAAGCAATCGGGCTAGTTGAGCCCCAACCGGAGTTATTACAGGCTGAATGTACTGCTGCCGGTGAGCGCAAGGCCTCCGACGAAGGCCCCGTTAATTCGCTAATTGAGCCCCCATCGCCCGGTCCTGACAACTCCGATACGGAAGAAAAGCCGAAGATGGCGGCTGTCTCACGCCTTATCGCAAAGCTTGGGGGCAAGAGGCGCGCCGCAATCATGGTCTGCGTAGCCGCGGCGGTCATTTTATTCCTGCCTTCTATCGTTCCCCAGCTATTCTGCAATCACGACTCGTGGAAAGATGCCACCTGCACGGAGCCGCGTACCTGTGAGAGCTGCGGCAAAACCGATGGTCAGCCCTTGGGCCATGACTGGACGGATGCTACTTGTACTGAACCGAAGACTTGCGCCCGCTGCAAAACGACCGAGGGCCAGCCTTTGGGGCATGAGCCTGCTGAATGGACCAAAGAAACCGATTATGTTAATGCCACCTCAAGAGAGGTGCAGAAGTGCGATCGGTGCGGTGAGGTGGTCAACACACGCAGTGAGACAAAGATGACGACGTTTGTCGGTGATGGGGCATTCACTATATCGCCCAAGGATTTTATCGAGCGACTGAACGAGGAGTTCTCCAGCTTGCCAGGATATAGCACCATGAGCGCTGATTACGAGCTCGGTAGTGGCGGAATAGCGCTTGATTTACGAATCAAGAAGGGCTCGAAGTCGGTGGGCGTCGGAGGATTCTATGCCGACTCGAGCACTCAGCTCCTCTTCAGTTACTTTGACGCAGAGAACAGTTTCAAGAATATCGTCATGTATTTCGGGGACAGCTCTGAATACACCGCCGCAACTGCGGTGGCGACTATTCAGGCCATCGATCCTTCGCTTTCATTCTCGGATGCCAAGGAAGTGGCGAGCGATTGCGCCGGCAAAGTCATCGTCAACAACGGCGTTACCTATGCAGTGCTGAACTCAGGGGATGGATATTGGCTGAGCGCGCGAATCGACTAGAAACCTACGAATAGTAATGGAGAAGGGCTAAACAATTACTTAAGTCGCTTTACAACAAAACTCTGACCATAAACGCTGAGGATTAAAGCTGATAGATGATGAGAAGATCAACCATTTTGGCCCTGTGCGCTCTTTTGCTTGCAGCCAGCCTTGCGGGATGCGTAAATAGCGGAGAGAAGGACCGCCAGACTGCATTCATCAACGCCGTAAAAACGGGCGTCTTGGCGATGGATGAACAATCCCATGCCGACTACTCCGACTCTGCTGAGCTGAGGGAAAACTTGCTCAAGGGCGTTCAGGCGGAGGCGGACGCAATTAAGAATGTGGATGCAGGAGCGTTCGATGACGAGGACTTTAAAAGGCTCGCTTCTGAATACGCGAGCGCGGTCAAAGAAGAATCAAAGGGCCTTGAGTCTTTCCCTGACGATTCCGAGGCTTATAACAGCTCCTATGTTGTCGGACGAGCAAAAATCGCAGGCGTTGTTTCCGAGCTTGTGGATAAGCACGGCTTAAGATTCGATGGCCCGCAGGTTCTTGATAACGTAAAGAAGCCCGCCAATCCCATGCTCTGCGCAGGGGAGAAGAAGACGGTAAAAACAGATGATGGTGATATCCAGATTGCAATCGAGGGATTCGTAGTCGACCAAGAGTCTACTGAGCGGGCGCGTCAGTACGATGGGTTCACTTCGTCTCAGGATTACAGCTATTTGCTTTGCACCCTTACGAACGAGTCTGTCGACCCTAAACAGAGTTCACTTGATAATTGGCTCAATATCGGAAGCATGGTGACGATTCGGGGATCCGATGGAGTTGACTTGATGTCTCCGAACTTTTCCTACGACTATCCCGGTTACGAAATAGCCACAGGGGGCTACTACGCGATTCCGACGGTGGGCTCGACCAAACGCATTGCGATTCCTTATGTGGTCGGTGCTGATGCGGGGGAACTCGAAGTCGTCGTGGGCGATGCCTTCCTGTTTATAAACCCGAAGTAGTCCATCGAGGAGAAGCCGTCGATATGTATGTCCGGAGACCTGCTGAGCGTGCAACGGCGCTAAACACGACTTTCCGTCGTTGACCTCCCAGGGAGCCTTCGTCCCGGAAAATCGGTAAAATGACTGATGCAACAGCCATAAAACCGCAGGTCAGGAGTCTCGCTAGTATGACGCGCATTCTCTTCATATGCCACGGCAATATATGCCGCTCGACGATGGCGCAGTTCGTTTTTGAGGACCTTGCGCGCCGTGCCGGGCGCGAGGACGAGTTCGTGGTCGACTCGGCCGCCACGAGCCGCGAGGAGATCGGCAACCCGCCGCACCACGGCACGGTCAACAAACTGCGGGAGGTCGGCATCCCCGTCGGACGTCACCGCGCGCGGCAGATCACGCGGGCCGAGTACGGCGAGTGGGACCACATCGTGTACATGGACGAGGAGAATTCCTGGGGTCTTGAGCGCATCCTCCACGGCGACCCCGACGGGAAGGTGAGCCGCCTGCTCGATTGGACCGACTCGCCGCACGACGTCGCGGACCCTTGGTACACGGGGGATTTCGACGCGACTTACGCGGACGTGCTCGCTGGATGTGAGGCACTTCTGTCCAGGCTGTAGGGGGGCGGGGCCGGGCTTGCCCGGCCCTCGTTTTTGTATGTCTCCAATTGGTGCAGCCGATGGGCGTCGCCGATTGCGGGTCATTGTTGTCCCAAGGTGCGGGTACACTCTAAAGTCGCTAAAACTATCGAGAGGAACCCGCTTAGATGAACCCTGACCAGCAGATGGAATTCGCCGACTACTCCTACCTGCCGCCCGAGGCGGGCGAGGGCGCCGTTGCCGTGGCGCCCGCGGCCACGATGGCGGAGCCGACGCCCATGTGGGGCGCCGCGCCCGTGCCGCGCGCGAGCATCGACCTCGACGGGCTCAACCCCGCCCAGCGCGAGGCCGTCGAGACCACGCGCGGGCCGCTGCTGGTTCTCGCAGGTGCCGGCTCGGGAAAGACGCGCGTGCTCACCATGCGCATCGCCCACATGATCGCCGACGAGGGCGTGCGCCCCTGGCAGATCCTGGCCATCACCTTCACCAACAAAGCCGCGGCCGAGATGCGCGAGCGCCTGGCCGCCATCCTGCCCGAGGGCACGCGCGGCATGTGGGTCTGCACGTTCCACGCCATGTGCGTGCGCATGCTGCGCGAGGACGCCGAGGCCATCGGGTACACCAACAACTTCACCATCTACGATGACGACGACTCGAACCGCATGGTCAAGTCCATCATGAGCGACCTTCGCGTGGACCAGAAGCAGTTCCCCGTCCGCGCCATCCGCTCGAAGATCAGCTCCGCGAAGAACGCCATGCAGAGCGCGGCCGAGCTCGAGAGCTCGCAGAACCCTGCCGACCGCCTGGCGGGCCGCATCTACCGCACGCTCGACGAGCGCCTGAAGCGCGCCAACGCCATGGACTTCGACGACCTGCTGATCAAGGCCCTCGAGCTTCTGTCAAAGAACCCGGACGTGCTCGCGAAGTACCAGGACCGCTTCCAGCACATCAGCGTGGATGAGTACCAGGACACCAACCACGTCCAGTACGCCATCACCAACCTGCTCGCCGCCAAGTACCGCAACCTCATGGTCGTGGGCGACGACGACCAGTCCATCTACTCCTGGCGTGGCGCCGACATCCAGAACATCCTCGACTTCGAGAAGGACTATCCCGACGCCAAGACCGTGCGCCTGGAGCAGAACTACCGCTCCACCGGCCATATCCTCAACGCCGCGAACGCCGTGGTGGCCCACAACTCTCGCCGCAAGGCCAAGCGCCTGTTTACCGACTCGGGCGACGGCGACCGCATCAAGCTGTTCCAGGCCTCCGACGAGCGCGACGAGGGCCGCTGGATCGGCTCCGAGATCGAGCGCCTGCACGATGCGGGCACGAGCTACGACGACTTCGCGGTGTTCTACCGCATGAACTCGCAGTCGCGCATCCTCGAGGATATGCTGCTGCGCGCGGGCGTGCCGTACAAGATTGTGGGCGGCACGAGGTTCTTCGACCGCGCAGAGGTCCGCGACGTCACCGCCTACCTCAAGGCGGTGTGCAACCCCAACGACGACGTCTCGGTCCAGCGCGTGATCAACACCCCGCGCCGGGGCATCGGCTCCACGTCGATCGCCAAGATCCAACAGCTCGCCGCCGACGAGGGCGTGAGCTTCTACGCCGCCTGCCAGCAGGGCATCTGCGAGGCGGGGCTCTTCTCGCCGAAGGTGCGCAAGGCGCTCGGCGAGTTCTGCGACGTCATCGAGTCGGGTCGCCGCGTCTCGGGCGAGCTCGCGCAGGTGGTCGACGCCATCGTCAGCAAGGCGGGCCTCATCCGCGCGCTCGAGGCCGAGCACTCCGACGAGGCGGACGGCCGCATCGAGAACATCAAGGAATTCATGGGCGTCGCCGCCGAGTTCGACGAGACCCACGACGACGTTGCCCAGACGCTCGAGTCGCTGGAGCAGCTTCGCGCCGCCGGCGCGCTCGACGCCGCGGGCGGCGCGGACGTCGCTGCCGCGGCGGAGGCCCCGGTTGCCGCCGTGCCCGCCGCGGACCCGACGCTGCCCCCCGTCGCCGCCGAGAAGCTCCCGGCCTTCCTCGAGTGGCTTGCGTTGCGCAGCGACCTCGACTCGCTCTCGGGTCAGTCGAGCGCCGTCACGATGATGACGGTCCACGCTGCAAAGGGCCTTGAGTTCCCCGTGGTCTTCGTGGCGGGCATGGAGGAGAGCATCTTCCCCCACACGACTCCCGGCGACGCGGACGCGGCCAAGCTCGAGGAGGAGCGCCGCCTGGCGTACGTCGCCATCACGCGCGCCCGCAAGAAGCTCTACCTCACCTACGCGGCCACGCGCCGCACCTTCGGCTCCACCTCCGCCAACCCGGTGAGCCGCTTCATCGAGGAGATCCCCCGCGAGGACTGCGAGCTCGAGGGCGTGGGCTCGCGCGGCCTCACCGGCGTGGGCTGGGAGAAGCGCGGCGACCGCCACGGCACCTTCGGGAGCGGCTCTTCTGTGTACGGCGGCAACGTCTTCGGCTCGCGCACCCGTTCGACGGGCGGCGCCCCGCAGCGCTCGGGCTCCGGCTTCGGCTCGGGCTCGACGTTCGGCTCGCGCACCCGCGTGGGCGGCCACGCCGCCGCGAGCGAGACCTCCCGCGCCACCAGCGCGCCCGCGCCGGCGAGCACCTACGATAAACCCACCGACTTCGCCAAGGGCGACCGCGTCTCGCACAAGACGTTCGGCCCCGGCGTGGTCGTCGCGGCGTCGGGCGACACCATCGAGGTCAAGTTCACGCGCACCGGCAAGACCAAGAAGCTCCTCAAGGGCTTCGCCCCTCTTGTCAAGGTAGGCTAGCCGCGATCGGGAGGTCGGGCATGGATCAGCAGGTCATCAGCTTCTTTGACGTGGTCGTCGAGAAGGGCGTCGTCATCGCCGTCGCGGTGGCGATCGCCCTTGTGGCGCAGCGCCTGATAATCGGCCTCGCAAACAAGGTTCTCGAGAACTCGGACGTGCCCAATGCGTCGATCTTCATCAACATCCTGAAGACGCTCATCTGGTCGTTCGCGCTTCTTTCCATCATGAAGCCGGTGTTCAACGTCGACCCGTCTGGCCTCATCGCCGCCCTGGGCGTCGTCTCGGTCGCCATCTCGCTCGGCCTGCAGGACACGATCTCCAATATCGTTGGCGGGCTCGGCCTCATGGTGAGCCGCGCCGTGCGCCCGGGCGACCGCGTGACGGTGGGCTCCACGAGTGGCGTCGTCACGGACGTCACGTGGCGCTCGACCACGCTGCGCACGCGCGGCGGCGACGTGGACGTGATCCCCAACTCGGTCCTCAACAAGACGACCCTCACGCACATCGCCGACGCGAACGCCGGCTTGTGCAAGGTGCCCTTCGCCGTGGCGCCCGACGCGGACCTCGACGCCGTCGCGACCGAGGTGCGCGCGGCGGTGGCCGAGGCGCTCGGAAGCGACCTCAACCCGCAGTACCAAACCGGCGTGAACTTCGCCGAGCTCACCGCCTATGGCACACAGGGCGAGGTCGTCCTACACGTCGCCGACGGCGTGGGCTTCCCGAGCGCGAAGAACCGCGTGGCCCATGCCCTGCACGGGCGCCCCTGGCTTGCCCGGGCGGTCTAGCCGATATCGATTCACATGCGTTTTGGCGGCCCGCAGGCCGCCTCGTTGGAAGGAGACCTATGGACCTCATTGCCAGCTTCACGGTGAACCACCTCACGCTCGAGCCGGGCGTGTACGTGAGCCGCGTCGACCGCGACCCCGCCACGGGCGCCGTCATCACCACCTTCGACCTGCGCCTGAGCGCGCCGAATCGCGAGCCCGTCATGGACACCGCGGCCGCTCACGCCCTCGAGCACCTGGGCGCGACCTTCCTGCGCAACGACCCCGAGTGGGCGAGCCGCGTGGTCTACTTCGGGCCCATGGGTTGTCGCACGGGGTTCTACCTCGTGCTCTTTGGCGAATGGACGCCCGCCGACGTGGCTCCGCTCGTCACCCGCTGCTTCGAGTTCGCGCGCGACTTTGAGGGCGAGGTCCCCGGCGCCCAGCCCGCCGAGTGCGGCAACTGGCACGACGCCGACCTCAACCTCGCGCACTGGTGGGCGAGGCGCTACCTCGACCAGACGCTCTACGGCATCGACGACGCGCACATGACGTATCCCGCGTAGCGAGGCGGGAAGAGGGGAGTTTGCAATGAAGACGGGCATCATCGGGGCCATGGAGTCCGAGGTTGAGCTGCTGAAGGAGCAGATGGAGGGGACCGAGGTTACGACCGTCGCCGGCATGGAGTTCTGCGCCGGCAAGCTCGGCGGCGCGGACGTCGTCGTGGTCCAGTCCGGCATCGGCAAGGTCAACGCCGGTATCTGCGTGCAGGTTCTGGTGGACCGCTTCGGCGTGGGCCGCGTGATCAACACCGGCGTGGCGGGCTCGCTCGACGAGCGCCTCGACGTGGGCGACCTCGTGGTCTCCACCGACTGCGCCATGCACGACTTCGACGTGACGCCGCTCGGCTACGCCCCCGGCCAGGTCCCGGGGCTCGACACCCTCGCCTTTCCGGCCGACGCGGGCATGCGTGAGTCGGTCTGCGCCGCCGCGGCCGCCGTTGCCCCCGACATCAAGGTCCTCGAGGGCCGCGTCGTCTCCGGCGACCAGTTCATCTCGGCCACGGAGCAGAAGGAGCGCATCCTCGCGACCTTCGGAGGCCTGTGCTGCGAGATGGAGGGCTGCGCCATCGCGCAGGCCGCCTATCTCAACGGCGTGCCCTTCGTCGTCGTGCGCGCAATCAGCGACAAGCCCGGCGCCGAGGGCCAGGTCGTGGACTACAACACCTTCGAGAAGAAGGCCGCCCGCGACTGCGCCCGCATCGTCGCCCGCATGGTCGAGCTTTAGACCCAGGCGCCGGAGCCCTTCTTTGCGGCAGGGCTCCGGCGCGAGAAGTGTCGAGCCGAAGTGTTGAGCGTCGGCTCCGAATGTTCAACGGCCGTTGTTTTCAAGCCCTCGAGTGGCGGACTTCCCCTCGGGGCTGTTGATTCCTCCGCGCGCCCTCTTCCGTTCTCGGAGCTCCCCTTATACTCCTTATACGAGGAGGTAAGAAGCCATGGACAAGATCGCGCACGATAGCTTTGCAAAGAAGCCCGTCGACATGAGGGACAAGATCCTCGAGCATCTCGAGGCTCTGACCTCCACCGTCTCGCTCGATGACCTTGCTCGCTTGTCCACCTCCGATATCGCCGAGACGCTCCTCGTCTCCAGGAGCTTGGCGAGTCAGTACCTCAACGATCTTGTCCGCGCCGGCCTTGTGGTCAAGGTGGCGGGCAGGCCCGTCCGCTATTTCCATCGCCGCGCGTTCCAGAAGCGTTTTCAGGTGAAGCTCGCCGCGAGCGAATACGCGTCGCTCGCGGACCTCGTTCAGGTGACGGGAATCGCCGATCACCGCGATTTCGCGCGTGCCGTCGGCTTCGACCTGAGCCTCAGCTCCGTTGTCGAGCAGTGCAAGGCGGCGGTTCAGTACCCTCCGTTCGGCCTACCCGTTCTGCTGAGCGGGGGAGTCGGCGTCGGCAAGTCTTTCCTATCTCGCCTTGTGCACGAGTACGGCAAGAACCAGGGCCTTTTGCCCCGGGACTCCTCATATGTGCGCATCGACTGCACCGGGGTCCCGGACGCGGCCTCCTTCAACGGGCTTCTTGACGAGTCGATTCAGAAGTCGCGCGGGGGAGTGGTCTTCATCAACGGCATCGAGGCGCTCACCGCCTCTGCGATGGAGCGTTGCCTTGCGACGGCCCTCGGCCTCGACGCCTCCAAGGATGCGCCTCGCCCCCGGCTCGTTCTTTCGACGGCGCTTTCCGCCGACAACCCCAAGGTCGCCTCCGCCTACAGCAAGATGCCCATCTGCGCCCGCGTTCCCTCGCTCAAGGAGCGGACCCCCGAGGAGCGCGAGGACCTCATCTTGAGCTTCCTTCGCAGCGAGGGGTGCAGGATCGGGATCGACGTGAAGATCAGCCGCGGCGCCTATCGCTGCCTCGTGAACGCGGACTTTCCCGACAACATCGCCGGCCTGCGCGCCTGCGTGACGAACTGCTGCGCAAAGGCGTTCCTTAATCGCGAGGGCGACTGCGTCGTCGTCCGACCGTATCTTCTTCCCAGCGACCTTCTTTCCTCCGCCCAAATCGACCAGCAGCCCGACGACGGCGTCTTGATCGACGCGTCCCTGGACGCCGCCGAGAGCGAGGAGGGCCCGGTCGAGCAGGCGCTCGATGCCCTGTGCGGGCTCGACGAGCGGTTCTGCGCCGGGGAGATCTCGGCCTCCGAGCTCATCTCGCAGGCGGTCTCCGCCGTGCGAAGCGTCGAGGACCACCTGATCTTCGGCCATGGAGTCAACTCCTCGAGGTCGCGCGCCTTCGAGCGCGTCGCGAGCGCGATTCTTGCCGAAGCGGGGGCTTCCTACGGCGTCGAGCTCTCGAGGAAGGTCGCTTTCCTACTGGCGCAGGAGATCTGCCTGCAGCTATGGCCGGGCATCGGCCTGGCCAAGCGGAAGTCGGCCTGCGCGGAGCGTATCTCCCATGTCCTCGGGGTCGTGACCTCCGAGTTGCCGTTCGCCTCAAGCGTCTCTGAGCAGGTCGTCGCGGATGTGGAGGGGGCGCTCGGAATCTCGCTCGACCACTTCACAAAGACGCTCCTGACGCTGTGCGTCGCCTCGGAGTCCCGTGACGTCAAGGCCCTCCGAACGCTCTGCGTCATCTTGTCTCACGGCTACTCGACGGCGACGAGCATCGCCGACGCTGCGAACCGTATGCTCGGCATGCACGTGTACGAGGCGGTCGACATGCCTTATGACCAGCAGCTGAAGGATATCGTCGGGCCGCTCCAGCGCCTCGTCGACCGGCATTCGTATTGCACCGGGGTCGTGTTCCTCGTCGACATGGGCTCTCTGGAGGAAGCATATAAAGCCCTCGAGAACGTCACCGACTCCACCATCGGCGTGGTCAACAACGTCTCCACCGGCCTCGCGCTCGAGATCGGGTTCGGGCTGCTCGGCGGCAAGTCCATCGCCGAGGTCCTCGGCGAGGCGGCCTCCACGTGCGTGACGCACTGCAAGGTGATCGAGCGCGTCAACCGCGAGGACGCCATAGTCTTCTGCTCCGAGTCCGGGGTCGACGCGGCGGAGAGGATACGGCAGCTCGTCTCGCAGAGCCTCCCGCGCACCATAAGCGCACGCTTGCTCACGAGGCCTTTCAAGCAGCTCGCCGCGAACGGGTCGAACGACGCCGTCTTCTCCGAGCACCGCGTCTGCGCCGTCATCGGCACGGGGGACCCCGGAATCGCCCCCGTCCCCTTCGTCGCCCTCGAGGACATCATGTCGACGGCGTCCGCCTCGAAGGTCGATTCCGTGTTCGGCAGGTGGCTCGATGCCGCCGAGCTCGCTTCTTTCCACGAGAAGCTCCTTTCGAACATGACGCTGCAGAACGTCATCCGCTCCATCACCATCCTCGACCCGGAGCGGCTGTTCCACGAGATCGAGAGCGCCGTGCACGAGCTGCAGCGCAGGACGGGCGAGAAGATCGGCAGCAACGCCATCATCGGGCTGTACGTCCACCTCTGCTGCCTCGTCGAGCGCCTCGTCACCAGAAACCCCATCGAGACCTACGTCGGCCAGGACCGTTTCGAGGAGGAACACGCCGACTTCATCGAGTCCTTCAGGAAGAGCTTCTCGAGTATCTCGACGCGTTACCGCGTTGAGGTTCCCGCAAGCGAGATCGCGTACGTCTTCGACTACATCAGCGTGAGCGCCGCCCCGGCGCGAGAAGAGCGCCTCGGCTCCCCGGGCCTCCTGCTCGACGAGTGATTCCGCTTCCGTCGCGAGCCGACCGCGCGTCTTCAACAATTCGATAACCCCTTGCCCGGCGCGAATCCGGATAGCGCCAAGGCAGTGCTGAACGTAAAACTTGATTTGATAGGAGCACACATGAGCGTTGTTATGGCACGAATCGACAACAGGCTGCTTCACGGCATCATCGTGACGCAGTGGGCCCCGGTGTCGGGCGCAACCCGAGTCATGGTCATCGACGACAAGGTCGCCGGCGACGAGGTCTTGAAGTCCACCATGAGGATGGCGCGCCCCGCGGGCATGGCCGTCTCGATCATCTCCGAGCAGACCGCCCTCAAGAACTTCGCGGCAGGCAAGTACGACCGCGAGAAGGTCTTCGTCATCGCCAAGGAGCCCGAGACCATCCTTCACCTGGCCGAGTCGGGCGTCGAGCTCCCGTCGCTGATCGTCGGCGGCTCGCTCGTCAAGGAGGACGGCGTCCAGCTCACCCAGCGCGCCTACGCCTCCGCCGAGAACGTCCAGAGCTATAAGGCGCTCATCGCCCGCGGCGTCAAGGTGACGGCCCAGTTCGTGCCCGCCGACAAGCCCGTCTCCGTCGCTGACCTCATCTAAGGAGGGACCATGGTCAACTTCACTATCCTGCAGGTCGTCCTTCTGACCCTGCTGGCCTTCATCAAGCACGTGGACTACTACGGCATCCCGATGATCTTCGTCAACTACGCCGTCTTCTGGGGCCTCATCACCGGCGTCGTCATGGGCGACTGGCAGACCGGCCTCGTCATCGGCGGCACCATCCAGCTCATGCAGCTCGGCGTCGCGGGCTTCGGCGGCTCGTCGATCCCCGACTACGGCACGATGGCCATCATCGCCACCGCCTACGGCGTGACCCTGGGCGCCGACACGGGCCTCGCCATCGGCCTGCCGGTCGGCATGCTCGGCATCCAGCTCGACGTCATCGTCAAGATCCTCAACGGCTTCGTCGTGGAGAAGTCCCAGAAGCTCTGCAACGCGGGCAAGTTCAAGCAGATGAACGCCATCCTGTGGGTCTGCCCCGCGCTCTTCGGCCTGTGCGCCGCCCTGCCCGTCTTCGTCTCCGTGACGCTCGGCCAGCCCGCCGTCAACTGGCTCCTCGAGGTCATGCCCCAGTGGTTCCTCTCGGGCCTCACCCTCGCCGGCAAGATGCTCCCGGCCGTCGGCATCGCGATGCTGCTGCGCTACATGCCCACCGCCAAGTACTTCCAGTACCTGCTCGCCGGTTTCTTCCTCTCGGCCTTCATGAACGTGCCCATCATCGGCGCCGCCATCGTCGGCGTCGCCCTCGCGATCGCGTTCTACCAGCGTGCCGAGAAGGACGCCGAGCTTACCGCCCACGCTTCCGCAGACGCCTTCATCGGAGAGGATGAGTAACCATGGAAAACGAGAACATCACCGCTGCCGAGGGCAAGCCCTCCGGCTACAAGGTCACCAAGAAGGACCTGCGCAACGCGAACTGGCGCTGGCTCATGAGCGTGTGCACCTTCAACTATCAGACCCAGCAGGGCGCCTCGGTCGCCTACGCCCTCTCGCCGATCCTGAGGAAGATCTACACGAACGACGAGGACTATAAGCAGGCGCTCAACAACCACTTCCGCTACTACAACACCCAGCCCTGGCTCGCCGCCGTCATCCTCGGCGCCTGCGTGGCCATGGAGGAGCGCGACGGCCTCGCGGCGGCGGACGCCGTCCAGGACCTGAAGATCGGCACCATGGGCCCGCTCGCCGGCGTCGGCGACTCCCTGCTCATGACCATGATCCCGACCATCATGGGCTCCATCGCCGCCTACATGGCCGTCGAGGGCAACCCGGTGGGCGCAGGCATCTGGTTCGCGCTCATCCTCGCCATCTTCTGGGTCCGCATGCACGCCCTGGAGTTCGGCTACAAGCAGGGCGTGAAGCTCGTCACCGACTTCAGCGAGAAGCTCCCCAACCTCACCGCCGCCGCCTCCGTGCTCGGCCTCACCGTGGTCGGCTGCCTCATCGCCTCGGTCATCGGCGTCACCTGCCCGATCAGCTTCAGCTTCGGCGACGTCGCGATGGAGATCCAGCCGCTGCTCGACAAGATCCTGCCCGCCATGATCCCCGCCGCCATCACGGGAGGCGCGTATTACCTCCTTACCAAGAAGAACGTCAGCATGACGGTGCTCATCCTTCTGGTGATCGTCCTCGCGATGGTCGCCTCCGCCGCCGGCATCCTCGCCTAGCCCTGCCCTAGAGATTGGTGAATCAATGAGAAAGATAGTCGTGGCGAGCCATTCGCTTCTCGCTCAGGGCTTCAAGGATACCCTCGAGTTCCTTACGGGCAAAGGCGACGCCGTCAGCGCCGTGTGCGCCTACGTGAACGACAACGGCGAGGGGCTCGACGCGGCGGTCGACGAGGCACTCGCGGGCGCCGACGAGGTCGTCGTCCTTACCGACATGGTCGGCGGCAGCGTGAACCAGTGCTTCTCCAGCTTCGCCTCCGACCGCGTCCACGTGATCGCGGGCGTCAACCTCCCGCTCGCCATGGCGCTCGCGCTCGCGGGCCCCGACGAGCAGCTCGACTTCGACGCCCTCGTCGACGAGGCACGCCAGCAGATCATCTACGTGAACGGCGTTAGCGCCGCCGCGTGCGACGACGACGAGTAGGGGGTCGCGATGAGAGAGTTCCTTAAGGACGTGTGGATGCACGGCGGCGAGGAGAGCCGCGCCATCACCCCCGAGAACATCACGGGCGAGAAGGGCCGCGCCGCCATGTCGGCCAGCCACCTCGGCGTCGGCCGCAAGGGCTCGTGCTGCGTTCCTCTGGAGTCCGGCGAGACCATCACGCTCGCGGACATCGAGGGCCCTGGCATCATCCGCCACATCTGGATGACTGTCCCCGACAAGACCGCCGCAGGTAGCTTTGTCATGCGCGACCTCGTCCTGCGCTTCTATTGGGACGACGAGGAGACCCCCTCGGTCGAGTGTCCCATCGGCGATTTCTTCTGCAACGGCTTCGGCGAGCGCGCCATCGTCAACTCGATGCCCATCTGCGTGAACCCGACGGGCGGCATGAACTGCTACTTCGAGATGCCCTTCCGGAAGCACGCGAAGATCACGCTCACGAGCGAGCACCCGGGCTTTATCAAGTACGTCTTCTACACGTTCAACTACGTGCTCACCGACGTGCCTGACGACGCCATGTACTTCCACGCCCGGTTTAACCGCGAGCGCAGCACCCGCAGGGGCGTCGATTACACCGTCCTCGACGGCGTGCGCGGCAAGGGCTATTACGTCGGCACCTACATGGCGCTGTGCGCTCTCGAGCGCTACTGGTGGGGCGAGGGCGAGATGAAGTTCTTCCTCGACGGCGACAAGGAGTTCCCCACGGTCACCTCGACGGGCGCCGAGGACTACTTCGGCGGGGCATGGGCCTTCCTCGACAGGCCGCCGCACGCGCTCCCCGAGGCGCAGTGCTTCAACACCCTGTTCGCCGGCTACCCGTACCGCTCGACGCGCGACGCCACGCGCGACCGCTTCAGCGCGGGCAAGCCGAACCCGAACCCGATGCTCGCGACGAACGACGACGCGCTGCCCAGGCACGGACTCTACAGGTGGCACCTTCCCGACCCGATCTCGTTCAAGGAGGACCTGCGCGTGACGTTCCAGGACCTCGGAAACGACGACATCAAGCTCTACGAGCGTGAGGACGACATCTCCACCGTTGCCTACTGGTACCAAAGCGAGCCGCACGCCGTGCTTGCGCCGTTTGCCTCAAGGCAGGACCGTGTGCCCAGGTAGGACCGCCTCGAAACAAACCAACGTTATGGGCGCCCGCGGTTGATCATGGCTGCGGGCGCCCCTTTGCAAGGAGGAACACATGAGCGAAAAGCAAATGAGGCTCGGCGCCCTCGAGGCCGGCGGGACCAAGATGGTCTGCGCCGTGGTGTCCGGCGACGGCGAGGTCCTCGACCGTATGGAGACCCCGACGCTTACGCCTGCCGAGACCGTTCCGCAGATGGTCGAGTGGTTCGCCGCCCGCAACATCGACGCGCTGGGCATCGGCGCCTTCGGCCCGACTTGCGTCGACCCCGCCGACGAGCGCTACGGCTCCATCCTGCAGACGCCCAAGCTCGCGTGGCGGGACTTTGGCCTTCGCGCCGCGTTCGCCGATGCCCTCGGCGTTCCCGTGGCCTACGACACGGACGTGAACGTGGCCTGCCTCGGCGAGGCGGTCTTCGGCTGCTGCAAGGGGCTCGACGACGCCGTCTACGTGACCGTCGGCACCGGTGTGGGCGCGGGCGTCATGTGCGCCGGCAGGCTCCTTCACGGCATGCTGCACCCCGAGGCCGGCCACATGCTGGTCCGTACCCGCCCGTCGGAGGAGGGGCGCTGCATCTGCCCGAGCCACGCGAGCTGCCTCGAGGGGCTCGCGTCCGGCCCCGCCATCGCCGCGCGCTGGGGAAAGCCCGCGGTTGAGCTCGCGGACAACGACGAGGTGTGGGAGCTCGAGGGGGACTACCTCGGGCAGATGTGCGCGAACCTCGTGCTCATGTACTCGCCTCGCCGCATCGTCCTCGGCGGGGGCGTCATGCACCAGGAGCAGCTCTACGGCATCGTCCGCAAGAAGACCCTCGACTACCTGGGCGGCTACATCCAGTCGCCGGAGCTCAAGGACATCGACTCCTATATCTGCGCGCCGGGCTGCGGCGGCGACCAGGGGATCCTCGGCGCGGCCGAGCTGGCAAGAAGGGCACTCGCGTAGCCCGCGGCCCTGCCGAAAAAATGCCAATAATAAGACGAGCGCTTCTTGCCAATTGGGCGGCAAGAAGCGCTCGTCTTTTGCGTTTGCTTTTTCGGGGGGCAGGGCGCCTTACTTCCGCTAGAGCCCCTGGACCGCCACGCCCACGAGGTTGGGGCCGGTGTGGACAAGAAGCGCGGGGCTGATGTCGGAGCGGACGACCTCCACCGCGTTGGCCACGCGCTCGCGCAGGGCCTGCTCCATGCGGTCGTAGAGGTCGGCGCAGGCCGAGGTACAGCTCACGGCAAGGCGCACCTTGGGGTGCTTCTCGGCGATGGCGGCGATGAGCTTAACCTCGGTGTCGAGCGCGCGGTCCCAGCCGCGGGCCTTCTTTGCGATGACGTAGTGGCCCTCCTCGTCGCAGGTGAGGACGGGCTTGATGTTGAGCACACTGCCCAGGCGGTAGATCGTCTCGGTGATGCGGCCGCCCTTCCGGAGATACTCGAGGTCGCGCACGGTGAAGAAGACGTCGGTGTTGCGCGCGACCATCGTGAGGGTCTGCTCGAGGTCGCAGAAGGGCACGCCCGCCTCGATCTGGCGCACTGCCTCCATGACCACGAGGCCGGCGGCGACGCCGATCTCCAGGGTGTCGACGACGACCACGGGGAAGTCGTCCATCGTGCGGGCGACCATGCGAACCGTGTCGCAGGTGGCCGAGAGCCCCGACGAGATGCTCACGAACACCGCGGCCTTGTACCCGTCGGCCTTCGCGCGGGCGAGCTCGTCGGCGATGCGCTCGGGGGAGGGCAGCGAGGTCTTGGGGATCTCCTGCTCGAAGCGGCGGACGACCTCTTCGGTCGAGATGTCGACGCCGCTCTCGTACGACGTGCCGTCGGAGTAGTTGATGCGCAGGGGCACCACGCGGACGTCGTGGGCCGCCGCGAAGTCCGCGGGGCAGTCCGAGCCGGTGTCGGTTAGGACAGCGATGCGCTGGTCGTTCATGTGCTTCTCCCTAGGTCCTTGGACCGTGAGCGGTCGGGGCAAAACCTCTTTAGTCTATGATAACAGCACACATGGTTTTAAATACTAGATGCGTCGATTCCGGACAAATCACCTGAGATTCATTGCGAGGGGATGGCCCATGGGCACCAAACAGGCCGAGAAGTATGCCGAGGGCGCGGGCCAGATCGCCCCGTACGACCCGCAGGCCCGCGCCGGGGCGCTCGCGGAGTACATGTCCTCCGTGCACATCTACCGTATCGACGAGCTCCCGCGCATCGAGCTGTACCTCGACCAGGTCATAACCCTCGTCTGCGACGAGCTCGCCTTCATGTGCCTTCCCGACGAGCAGACCCTTACCGGGTCCATGGTCAACAACTACGTCAAGCAGCGGCTTATTCCCGCGCCGAAGCGTAAGCGCTACACGCGCCGGCACGTGGCTAGCCTGCTGTTCATCTGCGCCTTCAAGCGCGTGTACTCGATTGCACAGCTTCAGCGAATCATGGGTATGATTGAAGAAGCGCACGTCGATGCGGGCGCGCTGTACGACGAGGTCGTCTCGGCCCTCGAGTGTGCGCTCGCCGAGCAGTTCGCCGTGGGACCCGACTTCGTCGCCCCCGTCGTGGAGCCCACCATCCGGCCCCTCGACGAGGCCGGCCGCGAGGTGGCCCCGGGGCTCGCCCGCGTGCTCGAGGCCGCCGTCGCGTCGCTCGCGGCAAAGGTGTACGTCGAACAAACCCTGGCGCTCGCCGATTAAGGAGGCGTGTCGCCTAGAAGAGAAAGGCGATCATGCCCAACAGCACGAACAGCAAGACCTTGACCAGCATTTACGAGGAGCCCGCCGTCATCAAGCGGACCCAGCGCCGAAGCGCGCTCGAGGAGGTGACCTCCAACGGGACCGTCGCGGCCGCCGTGATGGTGGGCGCCGCGCTTCTTGCCCTCGTCGTGGCCAACAGCCCTGCCTACGAGGCCGTCGAGCATTTCCTCGTCCAACCGCTCACCTTCGGCTTCGGGTCCTTTTTCGCCTCGATCTCGGTCGAGGCCGTGGTCAACGACTTCCTCATGGCCATCTTCTTTCTCCTCGTGGGCATCGAGCTCAAGTACGAGATGACGGTCGGCCAGCTCCGCCGCCCGCGCCAGGCGGCGCTCCCCATGCTCGCCGCGGTCGGCGGCGTCGCGGTGCCCGCCCTTATCTACCTGCTGTTCAATGCAGGTGGGCAGACCAACGGCTGGGCCATCCCCATCGCGACCGACATCGCCTTCGCGCTCGGCGTGGCGTCGCTGCTCGGCGACAGCATCTCCCCGGAGACCAAGGTCTTCTTCCAGACGCTCGCCATCGCCGACGACATCCTGGCCATCGTCGTCATCGCCGTCGCGTACGGCCAGGCGCCCGACATCGCCTGGTGCGCCGCCGCGGCCATCGTGGTCGTGGTGCTCTGGGCCCTCAACCGCGCGAAGGTCTACTCGCTCAAGCCCTATGCCCTCGTCGGCTTCGTCCTGTGGGTGTGCATGTACAACTCCGGCATCCACGCCACGCTCGCCGGCGTCATCCTCGGGTTTGCCCTGCCTGCCCAGTCCGACGTCAAGCTCAGCGAGTTCGGCGCGTGGCTCGGCCGCCGCGCCCAGGTGCTTGAAGACCGCTACGACGACGACCGTCACGTCCTCGGTCAGCACTCCTTCACCGAGGGCGCCCTTCGCGTCGAGCGCGTCGTCCACCACGTCACGCCGCCGCTGGAGCGCATGGAGCACTACATCAGTGTGCCGGTCAACTTCCTCATCCTGCCCATTTTCGCCTTCGTCAACGCGCAGCTGCACCTCGTGGGCACCGACTTCGGGACCATCGTCTGCGACCCGGTCGCGCTCGGCGTGTACTTCGGCGCCGTCCTCGGCAAGCCGCTCGGCATCTTCCTCGTCACGTTCCTGCTGGTAAAGATCGGCTTCGCCAAGCTTCCCCAGAACATGGACTGGCTCCAGGTCGGCGCCGTGGGCATCCTGGGCGGCCTCGGCTTCACCATGTCGATCCTCATCAGCGGCCTGGCCTTCGCCGAGCCGGGCGAGGTGCTCGCCGCCAAGTGCGCCATCCTGCTCGGCTCCGTGACGTCCGCCGCGCTCGGCATCATCTTCGTCAAGGTCGCCACCGCCAGGCGCGGCGGCAATGCCGGTGACGTTGAGGAGCTCTCCGCGTAGGGGCCAAGTTGTCCTGCGCAAGGAGTATTCTCTAGTGAGCGTGTGAAGCGATGAAGGCGGGCGGCGCTTGCCCGCGGATATAAGGAGAAGGCGCCCATGAGCGGTTTCAAGAGATTATGCAAGGTCGTGTTCGCGCTGGCGGGGCTCTTCTCGCTGGGCGCCCTCGGCCTCACGTGGCTGGGCCCGTGGCGCGACGTCGCGAGCGCCCTCATGGTGGTCGACGGCTACTGGTACGCGCTGCAGGCGTGCCTCGCCGTGACGGCCGTCGGCCTCGTCGTCATGCTGTTCCAGGGGCTCTTTGCCCGCAAGACGCGCACCGTTCAGGTGGCCACGGTCGACGGGGGCGCCATCACCGTCACGCGCGAGGCCATCGCCAGCCAGGCCGAGCACATCGTCGAGGCCGATGGCACCTGCACCGCGTCGCGCGTCTACGTGGACGCCAAGCCCCGCGGCCACGTGCGCGTCGCCGTCCGCGTGCTCCCGCACGAGACGACCGACGTCGTGGTCAAGGGTGCCCAGCTTCACGAGGAGCTCATGCAGGGCCTCTCGGCCGTGTGCGGCAACACCGTCGAGGACGTGAGCCTCGAGTTCGTCGAGCCGCGCTCCTACACCGATGCCCGCGCCGACGCCGACGAGGACGGCTTCGCGGATGCCGCCGTCGAGGACGTCGCCGAGGCCGAGCAGGGCCAGGCCGCCCCGGCGGATTCAACCAGCGAGATCACGGTGCCCATGGGCACCTCCAGGGAGGGTTAACGAATGTCTGACGATAAGCGCGCCCCGCGCGCACGCGTGGAGGCGGGGGATCGCGACGACGCGGTCGAGGCCGACGCGCACATCATCGACGACGAGGCCGACGCGCACAAGAAGGCCTCCGGCGCCTCGGGCGGAGAGTCGTTCCGCGACGCCGGGCGTGCCGTGAGCGGCTGGGTGTCGCGCACGTTCCCCGGCCACGAGAACGCGTTCTGGGGCGGCGTCGCCGGCCTGGCCATCGCGCTGCTCGTGTTTTGGGTGGGCGTCTTCCGCGCGCTCGCCGTCGCCGTGCTCGTGTTCATCGGCGTCGCCTTGGGCCAGGTGGCCGACGGCGACCCGAAGATCATTAACCTGATCAGGCGCTTCTTCACGTCAAACAACTAGAAACCGTGCAGGCCCAAGGGCCGCAAGAGAGCGAGGTTCCCATGAGCATTTCCGACAACGCCGAGGTCCAGAAGGTCGTCGAGGCCGCCGAGTCCGAGGTCGCCGACCTCGACGAGCTCGCCGCCACCGCCGGCACCGATATCGATTTGGCCTCCGGTGAGGACGACGACGAGGACTCCGAGGACTCCCTCACCTTCTCCAACGGCGTTATCGAGAAGATCGTCGCGCTGGCCATGCGCGAGGTCCCCGGCGTCGTCGGCATGAAGGGCAGCTGGTTCAACCGCGTGCAGGACGCCTTCGGCGCCTCCGACTCCACCAAGGGCGTCACCGTCGAGGTCACGCCCGAGAGCGCCGTGCGCGTGAACATCAGCGTGCTCATTGAGTACGGCGCCTACGCGCCGCAGGTCTTCGAGGACGTGAAGAAGGCCGTGGTCAAGCAGGTCACCGGCATGACCGGCCTCGAGGTCGCGGGCGTCAACCTGCGCATCGAGGACGTCCTCACCCCCGAGGAGTTCGACCAGTCCCGCAAGGAGCCGAAGGACGACGAGGTCGAGGAGGCCGACGCCGAGTAGGCGTGGGAACACATCCATGGAAGCGGGCTTCTTGCCAAGCAAGGCGAGAAGCCCGCTTTGTCTTCGCGTGTCACCTGTGGTCGCAAGGCCGCCCTCTCGTGAGACAACGGCGTCCGTTGCTACCAGCTAAGGAGTTCTATGTCCCAGCGATTTACCACCGAGCTTAAGCCCGCCACCGTGCGCCGCACGCTCCAGCGCTTCTGGTCCGTCACGCGCGAGCAGCCGCTGATCACGGCACTGTCCGTGTTTACCTCCGCGGGCTATATCCTTCTGCTTACCTTCGCGAACACCTACGTCATGGGCCTCATCGTCGACCGCGTCCAGGCAGGCCCCGTGCCCTCGGGCCAGGTCGTCGGGGTCTTCTGGCCGTACGTGGCAGCGCTCGTGGTCGTCAACCTCGCGGGGCAGATCCTCTCGAAGCTGCAGGACTACACCGTCTACAAGCTCGAGATCAACGGCAATTACCGCCTGTCGCGCCTGTGCTTCAACACGCTGTCCAACCAGTCGATGACGTTCCACACGAACCGCTTCGGCGGGTCGCTTGTAAGCCAGACGAGCCGCTTCACGAGCGGCTACACGGCGCTCGTGGACGTCACGGTGTACTCGCTCATTCCCACGATCACCTCGGTGGTCTGCACGGTGGCGGTGCTTGCCCCCGTGGTGCCGCTCTTCACGGCCATCCTCGTGGCCATCATGGTCGTCTACGTGGCGTTCGTTTGGTATATGTACAAGAAGATCCTGCCGCTTTCGGCCGCCACCTCCAAGGCGCAGAACCGGCTTTCCGGCGTGCTGTCCGACGCGGTGACCAACATCCTCGCCGTGAAGACGTGCGGCCGCGAGGACTTCGAGCGCGAGCTTTTCGACGCCGCCGACCGCGACGCGCGCGACGCCGAGACCGTCTCGATGCGCGCCATGATGCGGCGAAACTTCACCACCTCGGGTCTCATCGTGCTCATCATGGGTATCGTCTCGGTCTTTGTGGCGGGCGGCAACGCCTGGTTCGGCATCTCGGCGGGCACGCTCGTCGTGATCTTCACCTACACCTACAACCTCACCATGCGCCTGAACTACGTGAGCTCCATGATGCAGCGCATCAACCGCGCCCTGGGCGACGCGGCCGAGATGACGCGCGTGCTCGACGAGCCGCTCCTGGTGGCCGACGCCCCGGGTGCTCCTGAGCTGCGGGTGAGCGCGGGCGCCATCGACTTCGAGCGCCTCGGCTTCGCCTATCGCGACGCCGCGGCGGGCGAGAAGGTCTTCAGCGACCTCACGCTGCACATCCCTGCGGGCCAGCGCGTCGGTCTCGTGGGCCGCTCCGGCTCGGGCAAGACGACCCTCACCAAGCTCCTGCTGCGCCTGGACGACGTGCAGGACGGCCGGGTGCTCATCGACGGGCAGGACGTGAGTGCCTGCACTCAGCAGAGCCTCCGCAGCCAGGTCGCGTACGTGCCGCAGGAGGCCCTTCTTTTCCACCGCTCCATCCGTGAGAACATATCGTACGGCCGCCCGGACGCCACCGAGGAGCAGATCCGCCTCGCGGCGGCACAGGCCAACGCGCTCGAGTTCATCGACCGTCTGCCGTCCGGCATGGATACGATGGTGGGCGAGAGGGGCGTCAAGCTCTCCGGCGGCCAGCGCCAGCGCGTTGCCATTGCCCGCGCCATCCTGGCCGACTGCCCGATCCTCGTGCTCGACGAGGCCACGAGCGCGCTCGACTCCGAGTCCGAGGCGCTCGTGCAGGACGCGCTCGAGAACCTCATGCGGGGCCGCACGTCCATCGTCGTGGCGCACCGCCTCTCGACGGTGGCCTCGCTCGACCGCATCGTGGTTTTGTCCGAGGGCCGCATCGTGGAGGACGGCACCCATGAGGTGCTCGTGGCCGCCGGCGGCGAGTACGCTGGACTCTGGGGCCGCCAGACCGGCGCCTTCCTCGAGGCGTAGCGTTGCACGGCTCCGCGCGGGGGCGCTTCCGGCTCCCTGCGCTAGACTAATTGGGTTGCGGCGCGCGAGGCGCCGCGAGACACCGAGGGGAAATCGATGAAGAACACCCAAGTCCTTCTTATCAACGACATGTGCGGCTACGGCAAGGTCGCGCTTTCCGCCATGCTGCCCGTGCTCTCGCACATGGGCTTCCGCATCCACAACCTTCCGACGGCGCTCGTCTCCGACACGCTGAACTACCCCAAGTTCTACATCCACGACACGACCGAGTACGTGCGCCAGACCTTGGCCATCTGGGAAGAGCTCGGATTCGAGTTCGACGCCATCTCCACCGGCTTCATCGTGACCGAGGAGGAGACGCGCATCATCTCCGACTTCTGCCGCCGCCGCTCCGAGCGCGGGACCAAGGTCTTCGTCGACCCCATCATGGCCGACAACGGCAAGCTCTACGCGGGCGTGCCCGAGTCGACGATCGGCCTCATGCGCGACCTTGTGGCCTGCGCTGACTATACCGTGCCCAACTACACTGAGGCGTGCCTGCTCACCGATACCTCGATGAAGGAGGGCATGAGCGCCGACGAAGCCCGCGAGCTCGTGGACGCGGTGCGCGCGCTGGGGTCCAAGTCCGTGGTGGTCACGAGCGCGAAGATCGACGGCGCCGACGCCATCGCCGGGTACGACCACGTGGCGGACGAGTACTTCACCGTGCCCATCGACATGATCCCCACGTACTTCCCCGGCACCGGCGACACCTTCTCGAGCGTCCTTCTTGGCCGCGTGATGCGCGGCTGGAAGCTCGAGCGCGCGACCGCCGACGCGGCCCGCGTGGTCCGCGAGCTCATCGCCCGCAACGTCGACCAGGAGGACAAGTCGGCGGGCCTTCCCATCGAAGCGTGCCTGGACGTGATCGACAATGAGTAGCGTGGAGCCGCAGGCCCCGGATGCCGGAAAGAAGCCCGCGGGGGCTCCGCGCGGAAAGCGCCCTCGGGTGCGGATAACCTGCGTGGACCAGCTGGGGGAGTGCCGCTGCCACCATGGCCACAAGCCGGGAGACGTCTTTGACTTCGACCTCGACCGCGGGCGGCTGTGCCCCATGGCCTGCCACGTGGGCTTCCCCTACATCGACATCCTGCGCTACGGCGGCACGGTCCCCGGCAACGAGCCCGGGACGGCTAAGTTCTGCTGCCCGGAGGTCGATACGTTAAACGTCTGGCTCGCCGAGATCGTCGAGGAGTAGGCGGCTTTGGCCCTTCTTGCCCGCGTTGAGATGTAATTAAATAGTTTACCTACCTTTGGAAAGGTAGGTAAACGAGCGGTTTTCAGGCGGGCCCTTCTTGCGACCTGCGGTTTTGTGATTAGTTCAACTCTTTACTTACCTTTGCAAGGGTAGGTAAAGAGTTGAACTATTTTAGATTGCCGTCAGAGCTGAGGTGGCGGGCCCCGGCCCTGGTGGCAAGCTACTTGACCTCGAAGCGGGTCTCCTTGCCTGCGTCGAAGGCAAGAAGCGCCTCGACGTTGCTGCTCATCATGTTCTCGATTGCCTCCTCGGTGTAGAAGGCCATGTGCGGTGTCACGATCACGTTGGGGAAGCTCGTGAGGATGGCCCGGTCGCGGTTGGGCAGCACGTCGCGCGAGCGGTCGAGGTAATAGAGCCCGGCCTCGGCCTCGATGGTGTCGAGCGCCGCGGCGCCGACCTTGCCCGACTCGACGGCGTCGATGAGGGCGGCGGTGTCGATGAGCGCGCCGCGCGCGGCGTTGACGATGACGGCGCCGTCCTTCATGCGCGCGAACTGCTCGGCACCGATCATGTGCTCGTTCTCGGGGAGGCCGGGGGCGTGCAGCGTGACCACGTCGGCGCAGGACAGGAGCTCGTCGAGCTCCAGGTACTCCACGCGCCCGCGCAGGCGGTCCTTAGGGTAGGGGTCGCAGGCGACGATCCTGCACCCGAAGCCGGCGAGGCGCTCGCAGACGGCCTCGCCGATGGCGCCCGTGCCCACGACGCCGACGGTGCAGGTGTCGAGCGAGCGGCCGATCTTTCCCTTGAGGCCGAAGTCCTGGTAGCTCGAGGCGACGTCGACGAGCTTTGCCTTGCGAAGCGCCATGAGCATGAGCATCACGGTGTAGTCGGCGACGCCTGCCGGCGGGTAGGACGCATGTCCGACGCGGATGCCGAGGCCGCGCGCCGCGTCGAGGTCGATGTGGTCGAAGCCGATGGAGCGCGTGGCGAGGCCGCGGACACCGAGCTCGGCGTAGCGCGCCAAGAGCTCTGCCGGCATCGGGTTGGTGATGATGGTAACCGCGTCGTAGCCCTGCGCGAGTCCGGCGTTGTCCATCGTGGGGTACTCGGGGGTCCAGCCGAACTCGAAGCCGTGCTCGTCGGCGAGCCTCTGCAGGACGGGCAGCTCGTCGTAGGGGCGCAGCGAGAATGCGAAGAGCTTCATGTGATACTTCCTTTCTTTATGTCGCTCATCCCCATCCTAGCCCTTTGGGCGCCTGTTGGGGCCTAAGGTGCCGCGGCTGACGCCATCCCATAGATAAAACAACGACCTTCGACACAGGAAAGCGCCGCCTCCGTCTTTTGTCGTTAAAGGCGAGGCGGCGCTTATTGCCAAGAAGGGCTGTTCGCGATGCGAAGGGGTGGACTTAGGCTTCCGTCGCCTCCATCTTTGGGCGGATGACGAGGATCACGAGCATAAAGCCGACGAGCGTAACGGCCGCCGCGATGATGAACACGGCGTTCACGCCGTTTTGGATGAGCGCGGGGCTCGTGGGGTTTGAGACCGTGCAGATGTTGTACGCGACGCCGAAGACAGTGGCGGCGACGGTGTTTGCCAGGGAGTTCGCGAAATTCACGAGCGAGGTGCCGACGCCCATGTCGGCAGGGGGCAGCGTGGCCTGCGCGCTCGGGGTGATGGAGACGGCGCGGAAGCTCTCGGCAAGGCCGGTTACGGTGATGGCGACGAAGTAGACGATCACGGGCGTGGCGGCGTCGGTGAAGCCGAGCGCGAGCATCGAGGCGGAGACGAGCAGAGTCGCGACGACCATGGCTTTCCAGGCGTGGCCGCGCTTCTTTCCAACCCAGGCGCCGACGACGGTGGGCAGCAGCATGGTCAGGATGGTGCGGGGGAACTGCAGCGAGCCCGCGATGGTCTTGGAGGCGCCCATGACCTTGATGGCGCCGATGGGCGCGTAGGTGTTCATCGCGGTCATGTAGAAGTAGCAGATGAAGCCGACGACGAGCAGGACCGTGTACTCGGAGTTCTTGAAGAGGCGCAGCGGGATGAGCGGCTCAGCGGCGCCCTTCTCGACCTTTACGAGGACCGCCAGCGCGGCGACGCCGATGACGAGGCCGGCGATGATGCCGGGGTTCGCCCAGCCGATCGAGGGGCCGAAGTTGAGCGCGAGCATGAGGGCGCCGAGCGCGACCACGAGCAGGGCGATGCCGGCGACGTCGAGCTGGACCTTGCCGGGGCGCTTCATGTTGGGCATGTTGAGGCCGATGAGGACGATGCCCGCGGTCAGCGGCAGGCCGGGCATGATGACCGCGGCGGTGAGACGGCCCGCGTCGGCGAGCGCGCCGGCGATGATGGAGCCGCCGAAGCCGCCGACGGCGATCGCCGTGGCGAGCATGCCCATGGCGCGGGGCACGTCTCTGCGCTCGTTGATGAGGCCCACGATGATGTAGGGCGCGGCGGTGAAGGCGCCCTGCGCAAAGCCGATGAGCAGGCGCAGCACCATGAGCGGCACGAGGGAGCGCACGAAGGCGAAGGCGATGCCGCAGACGAGGCAGACGACGCCGGGGATCACGACTATGTTGCGGCGGCCGACGAGGTCGCCGAGCTTGCCGCCGATGGGCGTCATGATGCACACGCCGAGGCCGGCGAAGATGGTGAAGAGGCTCACGTACCCCATGGCGTCGACGCTCTCGAGGATCGGCGCGGTGAGGGTGGCGAACACGAGGCCGTACATGGCGACCGACAGCATCATGCAGACGCAGCCGATCTGCACGGCTCGCTTCTTTGCGGGAGGCAGCGGGACGGCCACCTGGGGTTGTTGGGCTTGCTCGGGCATAACGGGTTCCTCTCTGAAGCGGGGAAAGAAGGACGTGGAAAGAAGGGCGGGGTGGTGGGCCTGCCGTCTCAGCCGCTCTGATCTGGCGAGAAGAACGCTCGCCATCTCAGAACGGCTGGACCGGCAGGCCTCGCCAGATCAGAGCGGCTGAGACGGCAGACGGCAGGCCTTTAGGCCTGGTGCTCCTCGAGCCAGCGCACGGCGCAGTGCGCGAGGCACGCGGGGCCGATCGCGGTCACGTCCTCGTTGAAGCGGACCTTGGGGTTGTGGGCGCTGTATTGGCCGCGCTCGTCGGTGAAGCCTGCGGAGAGGTACATGAAGGTCGAGGGGACCTGCTCGGCGATGGTCGCGAAGTCCTCGGACGCGGAGGCCTGGATGCCGGGGTAGGGGCGAAGGCCGGGGATGCCCGTCTCTTGCATGTAACCCACCATCTCGCGGGTGAGCTCGGGGTCGCAGACGAGGGGCGGCACGTCCGAGAGGGACGTGACCTCGGCGGTCGCGCCGTACGCGGCGGCGGTGGCGCAGGCGACCTCCCTCATGCGGCGCACCAGGGTCGCGCGGGCGTCCTTGTCGTTCGCGCGGATGGTCCCCTCGAGGACGGCCGTGTCGGGGATGATGTTGGCGGCGGTGCCGGCGTCGAACTTGCCCACCGTCATGACCGCGGCGGCCGTCGGGTCGATCTCGCGGGCCATGATGGCCTCGAGCGCGAGGTAGATGTGCACCGCGGCGTTGATGGGGTCGATGGAGCGCTGGGGGTAGGCGCCGTGGGAGCCCTTGCCCTTGACCTCGATGTGGAAGCCGTCGACCGAGTACATCATCGTGTTCTTGTCGTTGTACATAAAGATGCCCACCGGCATCTGGCCGGGGGCGACGTGGTAGGCGAGGGCGACGTCGGGCCTCGGGTCCTCGAGGACGCCCGCGGCGATCATGTCCTTGGCGCCCTCGAAGGTCTCCTCGGCCGGCTGGAACATGAGCTTGACGGTGCCCTTGAGCTCGCCCTCGTTCTCCTTGAGCATGCGTGCGGCGGTGAGGAGCATCGCCGCGTGGAAGTCGTGGCCGCAGGCGTGGGCGTGCTCGCCGTCGGGGCAGGCGAAGGGCTCGCCGCTCTCCTCGGGCATGGGCAGCGCGTCCATGTCGGCGCGCAGCAGGATGACGGGGGAGCCGGCGCCCAAGGTGGCGACGACGCCGTGGCCGCAGTCGCGCGGCTCGATGTCGTACTCGGAGAGCTTCTCCATGACGTAGGCCTTGGTTTTGTCGCAGTTCAGGCCAACCTCGGCGTTGGTGTGGAAGTAGCGGCGGTTGACGATGGTCTCGTCCTTGAGCTCGCAGGCTCGCTGGTAGTAGTCCATTGCGCCCTTCTTTGTATTGCGATGTACAGGTGTCGCTTTAGTCTGGCAAAGCAGTGTGTCTTGCCCGTTTCCATACGGTGATAACTGGTGTTCGGTGCGTTTGCGTGCGTGGGTGCAAGAAGGGCTTCTTTGCGAGCGGGCGGTTGGGGCGGCGCGGAGTGGATGTGCAATCATGTCGCAGGGGGATGGCTAGAAGGACGCAATAATGTCGCAGCGGGGCCTCGATTTACGCTCAATAATGTCGCAGACGGATGTAGAGAATCATGTAAATACGTCGCAATTTATCTATCTGAGCAGCGCGGATTTCGAACCGGACCTATTTGGCCAACTACTTGTCCGTACCCTCTATGCTCACATCGCGGGATTATGGGCTTGAGCATCTTTCCGGTAGCCGATAAGCGAGAGCCGCTCATCGGTATTTGCAAACGGGCCGACAATATATCAGCGCTTTGCGGGTATCTCCTATATGAGGCCTCATTCAGCTCCTCCGCTGGAAGAGCGGAAAAGGAAGCCTGGCGTAAAGAAGTTCCGCTGACGCCGCCGTTGAGCCCGGGCTTACGGCCCGGGTTCTTTGGGTAGGGTGCTATGAAACGACGCGAGTTCATCATCGATGCGGCAGTCCTCGGCGCGGGCCTGCTTGCGGGATGCGGCAAGGGCGCCGACGTCGGCAGGGATAACGTGCCGCCCGCACCCTCGGTCGCCGTCGTCGAGACCCGCTCGCATACTGTGCCCAGCTGCCTTCATTGGCTCGATTCCGACTTCGGCGAGACCGGCTCCGTCGACATCGACCATGCGGCCATCGGCGGCTGGAACAGGCCTTGCGTGCAGGACGGAAAGCTCCTCCTCGTTCCCACGGGCCTGACGGGGAGAAACGACGACAAGAGCGTCCTTCTTGCCGATCTGGGCGCCTCGGCTATCGAAGCGTATGGGGTTCGGCGCATCAACAACTACTGCGTCGCGGCGGCCCGGGGATTTGCCTTTGTGGGCGGCAACCTGAATTGGGAGTCGTACGTTAGCAGGGTCGACCTGGAAACCGGCGAGGTCGTCGAATCAAGCCTTGGCGCGGGCATCGTCGACTCGCTTATCGTTTGCGATTCCCGCCTGTTTGCCGTGACTTGGGACGGGAAAGGCCATGCGGCGCGTTCAAAGCTGATGACGTTCGACTTTGAGCTGCACAAGCTGGGCGAGGCCTCTCTTGACGGGTGCGGCTATTGCGTTCCGAGGCCGCGCCTATGGGATAAGGACCTCTATCTTGCGAGCTGGGCCAGTGCCGCCGACGCCGGCGGGTCACCGAAGCTGGGCATCTACAACGTGGAAGCCGAGGAGCTGGAAGTCCTCGAGCTGAAGGAACAGATTCTCGAGGCGGTGCCGACCGAAGCAGGCCTGGCCGTCCTTTACGGCAGTATTCACAGCGAGGATGCCGCCTCAACAAGGGCCGAGCTTCTTGAGTACGGGACATGGCGAGTGCTTTCCGGCGGGACCCTCGCGTTCGACGCCTTTCAGGCTGAGCCGCTTGGCGCTGACCTGTGCATTCTGGACAAGCGTAACGTGCTTCACAGGGTGAGCCTCGGCAGCGACTGGAATGAAGCGGTGTCATCGCCTGCGCCGATGAAGTATGGCGACAGCTACATCGGATCGTTCATAACGTTCTAAACGATGGGGCCGCGACTCTCTTGATCTCCGGCATTGCGTTTGCGTTGCGGGTTTCCTGCCGGCGGTGCGGCGGGGCGGCAGCCGCGCTAGCATGTCGAGCAAATATGCCCGTGAGAGGGGATGGCCCATGGCCGATATCAGGCAGTTTTCCGACGAGTACGAGGAGTACCGCCGCGACGAGTCGCGCACCGTCGGCGAGGCGGACTCCATCAGCTTCCCGACGAGCGAGGGCGATGTGCGCGCCATCCTCGCCGAGCTCCACGGCGCCGGCGTACCCGTGACCGTCCAAGGCGCGCGCACGGGCCTTGCCGCCGGCGCCGTCCCGCATGGCGGCCACGTGATGAGCCTCACGAGGATGAACCGCTACCTCGGGATGCGCCGAGGCGAGGACGGTACGTTCTACCTGGCCATGGAGCCGGGCGTCGTGCTCTTGGAGCTCCGCAAGCACCTCGCGGCAAAGAGCCTTTCGCACGACGGCTGGGACGCCGACTCGCTCGAGGCCCTCGCGGCGTTCGAGGCGGCCCCCGAGCAGTTCTTCCCCACGGACCCGACCGAGGCCTCGGCCTGCATGGGCGGCATCGTCGCCTGCAACGCGTCGGGCGCGCGCAGCTATAAGTACGGTCCCGTGCGCCCGCACGTCACGGGGCTGCATGTGGCGCTCGCCGACGGGGACCTTCTCGTCCTGCGCCGGGGCAAGAAGTTCGCCGACGGGCGTAGGCTTGCCCTTACCACCGAGTCCGGCCGCGAGCTCACGCTCGATCTGCCCACCTACGAGATGCCGCGGACCAAGAACGCGTCGGGCTACTTCGTCGAAGACGGCATGGACGCGATCGACCTCTTTATCGGCGCGTGCGGCACGCTCGGCGTGATCACGCAGATCGAGGTGGCCCTCATACCCGCGCCCGCCGTTGTGTGGGGCGTGAGCTGCTTCTTTGCCGACGAGGAGTCCGCGCTCGGCTTTACCGAGAAGGTCCGTCCCGCGCTTGGCTGTGCCGCCGCCGTCGAGTACTTCGACGAAGGCGCCTTGAACATCCTGCGCCGCCAGCGCGAGGCATCCACGGTCTTCTCGGCGCTGCCCAAGCTCTCCGACGACGCGGCGGTGTGCGTCTACGTCGAGCTCGACTGCGAGGACGAGGAGCAAGCGACCGCCGAGCTCTACCGCTTGGGCGATGTGCTCGCGTCCGCCGGCGGCGACGAGTCCGCGACGTGGGTCGCCCGCACCGAGATCGACCGCGAGAACCTGATCTTCTTCCGCCATGCGGTGCCCGAGAGCGTGAACATGCTCATCGACGAGCGCCGCCGCACGGACCCGACCATCACCAAGCTGGGCAGCGACATGTCCGTTCCCGACGAGCGGCTGCACGACGTCTTCGCGCTGTACCGTCGCACGCTTGCCGAGGCGGGCCTCGAGTCGGCTGCGTGGGGCCACATCGGGAACAACCACATCCACGTGAACATCCTGCCCCGCGACGCGGCCGACTACCGCGCCGGCGGCGAGCTCTTCGCCGGCTGGGCCGCGGAGGTCTCGCGCATGGGCGGCGCCGTCTCCGCGGAGCACGGCGTGGGAAAGATCAAGGCCGGGTTCCTGCAGACCATGTACGGCCCCGAGCACATCGCGGAGTCCGCGCGGCTCAAGGCCGAGCTCGACCCCAAGGGGCAGCTCGGGCGCGGGAACCTCTTTGGCGAGGATGTCCTCGAGCGCGCGCTGAAGGAGGCGCAATAACGTGAACGCTGTAAATAAGGACCAGCTCAACATAGTCGTCTGCGTCAAGGCGGTGCCGTCCACCACCGAGGTCAAGATGGACCCGAAGACGAACACCATCGTGCGTGACGGCAAGCAGGCGGTCGTGAACCCCTTCGACTCGAGCGCCCTCGAGGTCGCGCTGCGGATTAAGGACGAGCGCGCGGCCGCGGGCGACAAAACCCATGTGACCTGCGTCTCGATGGGCATCCCCGCGACCGAGCGGCTGCTTCGTGACTGCGTGGCGCGCGGCGCTGACGCCGGGCTCCTGCTTTCGGACCGCGCGTTCGCCGGAGCCGACACCCTGGCCACGGCGTATGCCCTGACCTGCGGCATTAAGTCGCTGCCCGCGGGCGCCGACCTCATCGTGTGCGGAAAGATGGCCGTCGACGGGGACACCGCGCAGATCGGCCCCGAGCTCGCGGGCGCCTTCGGCGTGCCGTGCGTCGCGGGCGTGAGCGAGGTGGTGGGGCTCTGCGGTCGCTCGCTCACGCTTCGTCGCGACTCCGACGAGGGCTCTGAGCTGGTGCGCGTTGAGCTTCCGTGCGTGATCACGGTGTCCAAGGACGCAGCCGCGCTCCGCATGCCCACGATTCTGGGCGTGCGCGCCGGCGAGGCGGCGACGATTGACGTGCTCACAGCCGATGGCGTGGGCGCCGACCCTGCGCGCTGCGGGCTTACCGGATCGCCGACGCAGGTGGTCCGGTCGTTCGTTCCCGAGCGCAGCCACGATGGCGTGCGCATCGAGGGGACGCCGGCAGATCAAGCTGCGGCATTCGCCGAGCTTCTGGAGGGGATGGAATAATGGCCGGTCTTCTCATCGACGCCAAGAAGTGCGTGGGCTGCGGACGTTGTGTCAAGGCTTGTGCCAATAACGGAATCCGCATCGAGGGCGAGAAGCGCGCCCGCCGCGCCGTGCCCACCGGCGACTGCGTGTACTGCGGGTCCTGCATCGACGCGTGCCCCGTGGGCGCGATCAGAATCGAGCACGGCGAGTCCGCCGGGGCGGCCGACCTCGCGTCCTACTCGGGCATCTGGGTCTTCTGCCAGACCGACGCGTCGGGCGCCGTGGTGCCGGTGGTCTTCGAGCTGCTCGGCCGCGCCCGCGAGCTCGCCGCGAGCCGCGGCTGCGACGTGAGCGCCGTGTTGGGCGAGGGCGCGGACGCCCCCGAGGGCAATGCCGCGCAGCTCATCGCGGCGGGCGCCGACCATGTGCTCGCCTGTCGCGACGAGCGCCTGGCCCAAAACGACGCCGAGTGCTATGCGCGGCTGCTCTGCGACCTCGCGCGAGAGCGAAAGCCCGAGGTCATTCTCTACGGCGCGACGAACTTCGGCCGCGAGCTCGCCCCCGGTGTCGCCGTGCGCCTGCAGACGGGTCTCACCGCGGACTGCACCGTGCTCCAGATGGACGAGGAGAGCGGGCTTCTTCACCAGACGCGCCCCGCGTTCGGCGGCAACCTGATGGCCACCATCATGTGCCCTTCTTTCCGTCCGCAGATGGCGACGGTGCGCCCGGGCGTCTTCAAGGCGCCGGAGCCCGATTCCGGTCGCGCGGGCACGGTTGAGGAGGTCTCGCTTGCGGCCGACGCGCGCCCCCGCGTCCAGATACTCGAGCGTGCCGTGCCGTCCGACGAGGGCTCGATCGCCGACGCCGAGCGCCTGGTCGTCGTGGGCCGCGGCATCGGCGGCAAGAAGAACCTCAAGCTCGTGCGCGAGTTCGCAGCGGCTATCGGCGCCGAGATCGGCTGCACGCGCCCGGTGGTCGAGGCCGGTTGGCTCGAGTACCGTCACCAGGTGGGGCAGACGGGCGTCTCGGTCGCGCCGAAGCTGCTCGTGAGCCTGGGCGTCTCGGGCGCGATCCAGCACCTCGCCGGTATCAGCGGCGCCGAGTGCGTCGTCGCCGTCAACGAGGACCCCGACGCCCCGGTCTTCGACGCTGCTCAGTACTCTGTCGTCGGTGATTGCGTCGAGTTCATGAGGGCGTATCTGAGGCGCCGTGAGGGCGGTTCCTGCTAAGAACCCCGGCGTCTAGGTGCGACGCCCTTACGCCCGCTAAGAAACCCTGACGTCTGGGCGCCCGGCGGTCTCGGCGTTAAGAAACCCCGACGTCTGGGTCAAAATGACCTGCAAAAACCAAGAACCCGCGCCTTCGGCCACCGTTTTGGGGCCAGAGGCGCGGGTTTCTTAGCAGCTATAAGCTATCGGCGGCGCGCTATCGCCAGACGACGGCGTTTCTTAGCGACGAAAGCCACCGCGGCACTAGGCGAGAAGGTCCTCGAACTGGAAGGTCTCGCAGTTCACGTAGCCGCGGTTGGTGAGGCGCAGAACGGGCACGCACGGCAGCGAGAGGATGCCCATCGTCATGAACGGCGAGGGCATCTTGCAGCCCATGTCGGACCAGGCCTGCTCGATCTTTGCTACCTCGGCGGCAACGGTGTCGACGTCCTTGTCGCTCATGAGGCCGCACACGGGAAGCTCGACCAGCGCGAGGACCTTGCCGTCGGCGACGGCCACCTCGCCGCCGCCGCACTCGACCAGCGTCTGCGCAGCGAGCGCCATGTCCTCGTCGTTGTCGCCGACGACGAGCAGGTTGTGGGAGTCGTGGCTCACGGTCTGGGCGAGCGCGCCGTGGACGCCGAAGCCCGTGCAGAATCCGTAGGAGTGCGTCCCCTCGGCGCCGTGGTGGCGGTCGAAGACGGCCATCTTGAGTACGTCGTTGTCGGGGTCTGCCTGGAGCTTTCCGTCGACTACGGGAACCTCGACGACGATGTCCTGCGTGATCGTCGAGCCGCCGACGCCGCCGATCGCGCGCACGCGGGCGCGGCCGTCGGGGAGGTCGACCGGGATCTCGAAGTCCGCCGCGGAGAAGTTGCGGCCGACGTTCATGGTGTGGGTCATGAAGTCGGGCCAGCGGTAGAGGTCCAGGCCAAAGAGCGGGCGCCCCTCGCGCGCCACGAGGTCGCCGTCGATCATGACGGCCTCGGGGACAAAGCTCTCCAGATCGGGGAGAATGACGAGGTCGGCGCACTTGCCGGGCGTCACGCTGCCCATGTCTGCGTCGACGCCGAGCATCTGGGCGGCGTTGATGGTCGCGAACTGGAGCGCCGTTACGGCGTCGGCGCCGGCGGCGACGCACGCGCGCAGGGCGCGGTCCATGCCGCCTTCGGAGACGAGCGTGTTCGGGTGGTTGTCGTCGGTGCACAGCACGATCAGGCGCGTGTCGACGCCCGAGGCGAGGACCTGCGGCAGGTAGCCGGGAAGCGAGAGCCACGCGGAGCCGTAGCGGGCCTGGACGTACATGCCCATGCGGAGCTTGGCCATGACGTCGTCGGGCGTGATGGACTCGTGGCATGCGCGGACGCCGGAGGCGATGTAGGCGTTGAGGCCGCGGTCGGTCTCGGAGATGGAGTAGTGGCCGGTCACGCACTTGCCGGCCTTGAGGGTCTCGGCCACCTCGTCTTGGGCGTTCTTCTCGCCGCCGAGGATGCCCGGGAAGTTCATCATCTCGCCGAGGCCGACGACGTCGGGCCAGTCCATGGTGGCCGCCACCTGCGGAGCGTCGACGTAGGCGCCGGCGTCGTCGAAGCCGGTGACGGCGGGGACACAGGAGGGCGTGGTGAGCATGGCCTTGAGCGGCGCGCGCTTGGCGTCGTCGAACATGACGCGGACGCCCTTGAGGCCGACGACGTTGCAGCACTCGTGTGGGTCGGCGAAGATCGTGGTCGTGCCGCGCGGGACGACGACCTTGGCGTACTCCCCGCAGCCGATCATGGCAGACTCGACGTGGATGTGGGAATCGATGTAGCCGGGGGCGACGTACTTGCCGGCGGCGTCGATGACCTGCGTGTCCGGCCCGATGCAGTGCTCGGCAGTGCGGCCGCCCAGGCCCAGGTACGCCACGCGGCCGCACGAGATGGCGATGTCTGCGTCCGGCAGGACCTCGTGCGTGGTCACGCTCACGAGGTTGGCGTGGCGGATCACGGTGTCGGCGGGCTGCTGGCCCTGCGCGACCTTGACGAGCGTGGAGTGGCATTCCCACAGAGGAACCTTGCAGAAATTGTTGATCATGGTGCTCCCTTCGCGTGCGCCGCTTGGCGCCTTGCCGGCTTGCCGTTCGGATAACGCATACCTGCAGGGAGTATCCCCCGCATGGGCGGGCGGTGGCGGGAGACGTACGCGGACGGCTACTTTGCCGCCGCCGATGGCCGTGGCGGCGGGCGGCGGGCGGCGGGCGGGGGGCGGGGGGCGCGAAGAAAGCGCGAGTTCCAGCCCCGTCGCCCCGCCACGTGCTAAGAAACTCCCGGTCCCAGCCCCACCGCGCCGCCACGTGCTAAGAAACCCCGGTCCCAGCCCTTCACACGCGGCTGAACTGCGTCCCAAAACTTGGACTCGATAAATAAGGACCTAGGCGGCCATGGACCGGAGCCGGAACTCCTCCGGC
>CAKUIF010000015.1 GCA_934660915.1 uncultured Olsenella sp.
GCGGCGCGGGCACCATTATCGGCGAGGAGCGCCCCGGAGGGCGCCCCCTTTGACATTCTCAGCGTCTGATTTGGCAGCGTTTTTTGCCTGGCTGGAATGGCCGGTGGGTCAGTGGCGTCGACAACTGTCAGGCACTTCTTTCCCGCCTCTTCTCCTGACGGCGCGGGGGCCAGGAGTGGGCGCCGAAAGCGCCGCTCGCGATTTTGGGACACGAGTAGCCTTTACGACCAACCTCGCGGTCTGCGACGATGTGGCCATCCGGTACATCGGCAGTCGGAGGAACCCATGGCCTGGTCCAATACGCAACGACTCGTGATCTGCTGCGGTATCGCGGCGCTCGGTGCCGCCGCGGTTTTCTGGGTTTTGGCGATGGCGGAGACAAACGCCGGCCAGAAAGGCCCCGAGGACCCATCTACACCCGCCGCGACGGACGGCCCCGCCGCGGGCGATCTTGCGCTCGATTTCTCCGCAGGCGATGTGGCGTCCCTCACCTATATATCCGAGGGCGAGATGTTGCAGAGGTACGAGTGCGCAGACCCCGAGGCCATCGGAAAAGTCGTGGACGCCCTCGCGCGGATCGAGCTCGGCGAACCAACGGAGCTCGTTGCCCTGGACGCCGGCGACTGCCTGATCTTCTTGCTAAACGACGGGTCGGAGCGCAGGCACTTCTTTGAGGCCGGCATATACGTGGATGGCGACGTCCGCAGGATGGTCGACTCCGGTGGCGGCGACCTCACGCAGGCTCTCGGCCTCGTGCGCGAATCCTCTGTCGAGGTGGCGGAGCAATGACGCGGCAACCCGGCAGCTTCCGGCGGTACCGCGCGCTAATAATTCCCGACGTCTGGGCGCCGCGCCGTCCTTCTTGCTAAGAAAACCCGACCTCTGGGCGCGCCATTGCCCAGAGGTCGTCGTTTCTTAGCAAGAAGGGCCTGCTGCTGCCCAGAGGTCGTCGTTTCTTAGTGCGGCAGCTCTCGCGGGCCGGGACTCCAGCCAGGCAAAAAACGCTGCCAAATCAGACAGGCTGAAAAAGCAGGTGGAATTGTTGTCCCAACCGGGTCGTATGCTTGCGGCAACGTAGGGCAACGCAAGGGAGAGCAGCCATGAGCGGATACGAGCCTTCAAAGCACCTGGACACCTTCAACATCGCCGGATTCCAGCACTGGGACGGCGCGACCGTCATCTCCGAGCTCAAGGTGGGCCAGAAACTCGAGCTTGAGCCTCAGCGCGACAACCCCTACGACGCGAACGCCATCGCCATCCGCTTCAACGGCACCATGCTCGGCTATGCTCCCAGGGCAAAGAGCGAGCTCATGTCCACGATGGCGTTCTTTGGGCACGCCGACGTCTTCGAGTGCCGCGTTCTCAAGGTCGACACCGAGGCCGACCCTTGGGAGCAGGTCCTCGTGGGCATCTACATTACCGACGCGCGCTAAATCAGGGCCAGAGCAACATAAGCCACAACCCCGGCCATGCAGCTCCAGAGCATCGAGCGCGTTTTCCGCGCAACGACGGCGACCGCAACGGCGGCGACGATGGGAAGAAGTGCCGGCCACGGCCCGGCTGAAAACGCCGTGGGGGAGAACAGGTCATTCGCGACGAGCGCGGCGAAGGCGGCCGGCGGTATGTAGCCGAGCGCCTCGACCGCGCTCGTTGGCAATTCTCGCCCGCGAAGGGCAAATATAGGCACTACGCGGCATGCGAGGATAACCGCGAAAATCGGCGGCCAAATGGCAAGAAAATCTTGAGCGGTCATTGTGGTCACTGAGCCTCGCCGCCCTTCTTGCTGTCGTTCGCATGCGCGGCTGCCAGGGCGGCGATCACGCCCGCGACGGCGGCGAGAGGGACGGCCACGGCCGTCCATCCTACGAGCTTGCATATGACGACGGCGGCGGCTCCCACTGCCGCAGCAACTGCGTTGCCAATTGAGCCGCCTTGGAGCTGGTCCCACAGCAGGTAAATAAAGAGCGCCGTCATGGCGAAGCTCGCGATTGCCGTCGGTATGTCGATGACGGCTCCGAGCGCGGCGCCCGCCGCGACGCTTGCGACCCAAGTCGCGATGGTGATCACGTTGAGCGCAAACGCATGCCGGAAGGTCCAGTTGCGATTTCCGTCGGCGAGCTTTGCGAGCGTGACGCCGTAGCCCTCCTCAATCAGCGTGAGCGCCATGGCGAGGGCGGTGCGCTTGCGGGCTCGCTGAAGGTAGGGGGCAAGCGATGCCGAATAGAGCGCGAAGCGCAGGCTGACCGCGCATACGCTGGCGACTATGGTTGCGGCAGGCAGTCCGGCGAGCCACATGTTCGAGATCATGAACTGGGCGCCGCCGGAGATGATGGTGGCGCTGAGGACGGCTGCCGCCCCTGGCCCAATTCCGCATTTGGAACCGAGGACGCCGCAGGCAAGCCCGATCGGGATGTACGAAAGTGCAATCGGCGTCGCCGCGGCAATGACTCTGCGCAAAAGTGCCCCCTACTGCACGTTAGTAATTTTAAAGCAGCCAATTGATTGAATGCTGCACTGAGCGGATTTTGACTGTCTGCGATGGTTTCCCGTCGAGAAATCAGGAATAGAAACCAGCTTTTCACGACTCTAAAAATAACGTTTATGCACGTAACATCTCGTTAACCTTTAATAATTTATAGGTATGAAAAGCGACCTTCGACAACTTAAGCAATGTCGCACCGCAATCTACCTGCGAAATTGCTCAGTTGGACAAATCTACCTGTATGTATGCAGAAACCGTTTAATTAGCATCGAAGGAGTCGAAGTTACCCAAGGAAAACAAATACCGTTCACGGCGCAATACGGGTCACTCACGTCACGCGAGGGGTTGTAAAGCTTTTGTCGGTAAGCCCGGTACCCCAAAATCAGATGCAACAGGAAGTTCCGTTTCTGATGAAAGGAGATTTTGTATGGCAGAACAGGAGGCCAGCGCCGGAGGGATGAAGAAGGAGCTTACGCTCTTCAACTTCTTCACCATCGGCTTTGGCGCAATCATCGGCACCGGTTGGGTGCTGCTGGTAGGCGATTGGATGGTGCTCGGCGGCGGACCCGTTCCCGCAATGATTGCGTTCGCGATCGGCGCTATTCTTCTCGTTCCTATTGGAATGGTTTTCGGTGAGCTCACGGCGGCTATCCCCATCTCGGGCGGCATCATCGAGTACGTTGAGCGTACGTTTGGCCGTAAGCTTGGCTTCATCACCGGTTGGATGCTTCTCCTCGGCAACGCCCCCCTGTGCCCCTGGGAGGCCATCGCAATCTCGAAGCTGCTCACCACCCGCTTCGCTGAGTTCCCGGTCCTCGCTTGGCTCCGTAGCGTCAAGCTCTACACCATCCTTGGCGCCGACGTCTACCTCTGGCCGACCGTCATCGCCCTCGGCTTCGCCGTGCTTGTCATCTTCCTTAACCTTAAGGGCGCCGGCGCCGCCGCTAAGCTCTCGAGCTTCCTTACCAAGGCGCTCCTCGCCGGCATGATCCTGGCCATGGTCATCAGCTTCATGACCGGCTCCCCGTCCAACGCTATGCCCGTCTTCTCTCAGGTGACCGACGCCGCTGGCGGCAACGCCACCACTGCGACGAGCCTTTTGGGCGGCGTCATCGCGGTCCTCGTTATGACCCCGTTCTTCTACGCCGGCTTCGACACCATTCCGCAGCAGGCGGAGGAGGCCTCCGACAACATCGACTGGAAGAAGTTCGGCCTCATCCCGGCCATCGCCCTTCTTGCCGCCGGCGTGTTCTACCTGATCTGCATCTACAGCTTCGGCACCATCATCGACTGGCACGAGTTCGTTCGTAGCTCCGTCCCCGCCCTGGCTGTTCTCGAGCGCGTCAACCTGTTCTTCTACATCGCGATGCTGATCATCGCCACGCTCGGCCCCCTCGGCCCGATGAACTCCTTCTTCGGCGCCTCCACCCGCCTCATGCTGGCCCTCGGCCGCAAGGGCATGCTCCCCGAGAGCTTCGCCGAGATTGACCCCAACTCCGGTGTTCCTAAGCAGGCCGTCATCGTCATGGGCGCCCTCACCCTCATCGGGCCCTTCCTTGGCAACAACATGCTGATCCCCCTGACCAGCGTTGCCTCCCTCGGCTTCGTCTTTGCCTGCACCATGGCCGGCCTGGCTTGCTGGAAGCTCCGCAAGACCGAGCCCGACCTGCCGCGCCCCTACACCGTCAACGGCGGCATGTTCGGCATCGGCGCTGCCATTCTCGCTGGCGCACTCATCATCGCCCTCATGGTCGTCCCGATGTCCCCGGCTGCCCTCAAGCCGATCGAGTGGGCCATCACCATCGCTTGGATTGCCATCGGCTTCGTGATCCTTGGCATCACCGGCAAGAAGCAGTCTGCCTAGCACTTCCGCACCACCTGCACTTCAGCACTATGCGGGTTGCGACCCGTAAGTAATAAAGCAAGTAAGTTTGGTTGGTTTTTCGAATTGGAGGAAAAGAACTATGGCTAAGTACGCATTCGTAGGCGGCATCCTCGTCGACGGCACCGGCGCTGCTCCGGTCCAGGACTCCCTCGTCCTCGTTGACGACGACAAGATCACCTACGCCGGCCCTCGCACCGAGGTTCCCGCCGGCTACGAGGTTGAGGATTGCACCGGCAAGACCGTCATGCCGGGCCTCATCGACACCCACCTGCACTTCTCTGGCAACCTCACCGACGACGACAACGACTGGGTCATCGAGTCCGTCGCCCAGAAGCAGGCTTGCGCCGTCAAGCAGTCCTACGACTGCCTCACTCACGGCCTGACCACCGTCTGCGAGATCGGCCGCAACGGTATCGCCATCCGTGACCTCGTCAACATGGGCGTCATGAAGGGTCCCCGCATCTACGCCACCGGCCTTGGCTTCTGCCGCACCGCTGGTCACGGCGACTCGCACCACCTGCCGCTGCAGGTCTCCAAGGATTCCCACCCCTGGGGCGACCAGGTCGACGGTCCGTGGGAGCTCCGTCACGCCGTCCGTCTGCGCCTTCGCGAGAACCCCGACGCCATCAAGATCTGGGCGACCGGCGGCGGCATCTGGCGCTGGGACTCCGGCTGCAAGCAGCTCATGAGCACCGAGGAGATCAAGGCCGTTGCTGACGAGTGCAAGATCACCGGCATTCCTCTGTGGTCTCACTCCTACAACTCCGTGAGCGCCGCTTACGACTCCGTCCGCTTCGGCGCCGAGCAGCTCATCCACGGCTTCGAGCTCGACGACAAGACCATGGAGCTCATGGCTGAGCAGGGCACCTTCTTCACCCCGACCATCGGCTTCCTCCCGACCTGGTACGCCACCTACCCGCCCGAGGAGACCGAGGCCAACGCCTGCTACCCCGGCGACAACGTCGTCGAGCGCGAGCTTCAGCGCACCTACGCGAACCTCCGTCGCGCCAACGAGATGGGCGTCACCCTCACCATCGGCTCTGACTCCTTCTCCTTCGTCACCCCGTACGGCTACGTCACCATCGACGAGATGTACGACTTCGTCGACAAGGCCGGCGTCACCATCCTGGACACCATCAAGGCCGCCACGCTCAACGGCGCCAAGATGGTTCACCACGAGGACGAGTTCGGCTCCCTCGAGGCTGGCAAGTTCGCCGACCTCCTCGTCGTCAAGGGCGACGTCGCTGCCGACATCCACAACCTCAAGCCCGAGAACATGGATGTCATCATGAAGGAGGGCGAGAAGGTCATCAAGGGCGGCCTCTAAGATTTGGCGAGCCACACGGCTCAAAGGGAATCGCCCGCGAGGCTTTTCGCGACCAGCTGAATAGCTCTGAATAACCAGAGCTGTCGGCAAAACAAGCGGACCCGTCCGAGAGCAAAAACCAAATGGTTTGAAGCTCGAGGGCGGGTCCTTTATGTACGAAAAGCATACAAATATACAGAGATTGTCAGCTAGCTGCAAGTGAGGAGATCTCCCATGTCCGCCCCCGATTCCGAAGCGCCGTCCACGGAAGCGATTGTTTCCGCTTTGTCAACTTGCACCATAATGGTCCCGACAAAAAATAGGGGGGCCCTGAAAGGTTGGCGCGTGGACACAAACATCCGCAAGATTCAGGCGTTTTGCGTGGCGGCCAGGCTGGGGAGCATTTCCGCCGCGGCACGTGAGCTCGGCTCGGCGCAGTCGACGCTGAGCAGGTCGATCTCGAGCCTTGAGGACGACTGGGGAATTCGGCTGTTTGAGCGCAAAGGCCCTGAGCTGCGCCTTACCACCGACGGCAAACGTCTGCTCGAGGAATCGCTGGAGCTTTGCGAGTCTTTCTCGCGGCTTGAGCGCCGAGTGCGCGGCATGCGGGGGCTCGACGACGGCGTCCTCGGCATCGCAGCTCCCGCGAGTGTCGTGTCCATGCGTCTCCCGGAGCCTCTGGGCCGCTTTGTGTCCGACCACCCCGGCGTTGAGGTCAAGATTTCCGAGTGCACGTACGGCGAGGCGGGCCGGCTTTTGCTCGAGGGCCTCGTCGACCTCGCGTTTATTCCCAGTGAGCCCGAGGGCGGAGACTTTGTCTCGACCGTGTACGACAAGGACGAGATCGTCATCGTGGCTCCGCACGGGCACTTCAAGACCGACAGCAGTACGATTTCGGTGAATGACCTGATAAACGAGCGTTTCATCGCCGATACCGAGACTGCCCCGCTGCTTCAGCGCGAGCTCACCAAGCTGCAGATTCACTGCGAGACCTCGGACATTACGGCGATTCTTGCCATGGTGGAGGCGGGGCTGGGCGTGAGCCTGCTGCCGAGCCTGGCTCTGGAGCGTGCCGGCTTCGACCTCGACGTGCGCCACCTCGAGCACCCCGCGTTCCGCTCGATCTATCTCGTGCGCAGGCGCACGGTGGACCTCTCGCTCGCCACGCGGGCGTTCCTCGACTATCTGTAATGCATAACCGGCGTCGGCCTATGCGGTCCGGCGCCGGTTTTATTTTCGCTTTTGCGAGGGCCTGCGGTCGGATTCACCGCGGCTCTTCTGGGGCGATTTAGCGGGCGATGAAGACGTTGTTGCCGGGCTTTTCGGGCTCGTCTTCCCACTCGGGGACGACGTCGCAGCTCGAGAACACGCGCCCGAACGACTCCTCAACCTCGCGAAGCGGTGCCGCGCGGCGGCCCTCCATGGGGCAGCGGACGTCGGCGAGGTAGATTCCGCCGTCGGAGAGGTGCTCGCGGACCACGCGCGCGCCCTCGTTCGTCTCCATCGGGCCGAGCGGGCGCTTGCCGCCGAAGGCCTCGTTGACGATGACGTCGTAGGGCTTCGTCGCCGCCTTGAGGTGGGCCCAGGCATCGGCAATTACTAGCGAAAAGCGCCCTTCTTGCTCGGCGCCGGTTTTCTGAAGGCACTCGTCGAGCCAGAACTGCTCGCGCGCGATTTTGGCCATCGCGGGGTCGATCTCGACGACTTCCACCTCGGCCTCGGGCACGTAGGCTGCGAGGTACTTGGGCAGCGAACAGCCGCCCCCGCCCATAACGAGAACGCGCAGGCGCTCGCCCTGGGCGTTTCTTGCCCCGCGCTCGGCCGCCAGGGCCTCGATGCGGCGGGCCATCTCGCGGTGATACTCGCACGCGAGCTCGAAGCGAAGCCCCTCGGGCACGTAGCTCACGCTTTGGAAGGTCCCGTTGACATTGATGAGGCGCACGGGCGTGCCGTCGGCGTTCTCTGAGTCGAAGATCAGCGTGAGGCCAAACATAGTCCGGCACATCTCGACGCCGCGGCGGCGCAGCAGCGCAGGCATCGCGGCGACGATTACGGTGAGCACGGCGGTTATGCCGATGCCCCACATAAAGACGGTCTTCATGTCCACAACAAACCTCCGAAGGCCTCGCACCCGCCTGCGGGCGCTATGAAGTATCATCTAAGATTGCGTTTTCGCTCATTCGGGCTGCGCCCGTGCGTCAACGTCCGTTATACTAGCCCATACAAATGCGTACCCTACGCGGCGCACATCGATTCAAACGGAGGAACATCTTATGATTCTCGGCATGGGTCCCATGGAGCTCATCATCATCCTGATCGTCGTACTGGTCATCTTCGGGCCCAAGAACCTCCCGAAGATCGGCTCCGCCCTGGGCAAGACCGTCAAGAACGTCCGCGAGGGCATGGAGGGCGACGACGAGCCCAAGGCTGAGACCAAGGCCGAGCCCGCCGCCTCCGAGGACGAGGCCGTTGAGGTCGTTGCCGATGACGACGATGCCGACGCTCCCGCCGACGACGTCAAGTTCTGCGGCAGCTGCGGCGCCAAGAACCCCGCCGGCAACGCCTTCTGCAGCAAGTGCGGCGAGAAGCTCAACTAGCGCGCGGCGCCTTGCACCACCAAAGCATCATCCTCGAGTAGAGAGCACAACATGGCAGACACCAAGAACATCGTCCTGACCCCCGAAGGCCGCCAGAAGCTCGTCGACGAGCTCGAGTACCGCGAGGGCGCTAAGCACGACGAGATCGTCGAGCGCATCAAGGAGGCCCGTGGCTTCGGCGACCTCTCCGAGAACTCCGAGTACGACGCCGCCAAGGAGGAGCAGTCTCACAACGAGTCCCGCATCAACGAGATTCGCCAGATCCTGGCCACGGCCACCATCGCCGCCGCCGGCTCCGCCCGCGACCTTTCCGTCTCCATCGGCACCACCGTCGAGCTCGAGGATTCGAAGGGCAAGAAGACCAACTTCACCATCGTCGGCACCACCGAGACCAACTCCCTGGACCACAAGATCTCGAACGAGTCTCCCGTCGGCGCGGCCCTCATCGGCCACAAGAAGGGCGATCAGGTCGAGGTCGTCGCCCCCTCCGGCAAGTCCCGCACGTACACCATCACGGGGATTACCCGCTAAGCGTACCTGCGAGAGTTACGAGAGCGCACGCCCCGCGACTGCATACACGCAGCTGCGGGGCTTTTTTATAAAGAAACCCGAAAGGATGCCCAAACCCATGGCCGTCAACTCCGAAAACACCTCCGCCCCCGCTACCAACGACGAGCGCGCCCAGCGCCGCCTGCGCCGTCAGGCGCTTCTTGACGCCGGCGTCAACCCGTATCCCGTTCACTCGACCGTGACGGCCCATGCCGCCGAGCTCGAGGAGCGCTACGCCGAGCTCGCCGACGGCGAGTGCACCGAGGACGTCTACTCGCTCGCGGGTCGCATCCGCGCCTTCCGCAAGCAGGGCAAGATCGCCTTCATCGTCCTCGAGGACGTCTCGGGCTCCATCCAGCTGTTCTGCCGCGTGAACGACCTGCCCGAGGAGGACTGGGCGCTTCTTTCCAGCCTCGACCTCGGCGACATCGTCGGCGCGACGGGCACCGTTATCCGCACCAAGCGCGGCCAGCTCTCCCTTGCCCCGACGCACCTGGAGATCCTCTCCAAGTCCCTGCGCCCGCTGCCCGAGAAGTTCCACGGCCTCACCGACCGCGAGGTCCGTTACCGCCAGCGCTACGTCGACCTCATCATGAACGCCGACGTCCGCGACACCTTCCGCAAGCGCAGCCAGATCATCAGCCTGATCCGCCGCTACATGGAGGCCGACGGCTACATGGAGGTCGAGACCCCTATGATGCACGCCATCCTCGGCGGCGCCAACGCCAAGCCCTTCGTCACCCACTTCAACGCCCTTGACCGCGACTTCTACCTGCGCATTGCCACCGAGCTTCCGCTCAAGCGCTGCATCGTCGGCGGCCTCGAGCGCGTTTTCGAGATCGGGCGCCAGTTCCGCAACGAGGGCATGGACCTCACGCACAATCCCGAGTTCACCTCGATGGAGGCCTACTGCGCCTACTCCGACCTCGAGGGCATGAAGGAGCTGACCGAGGGACTGTTCAAGACCATCGCGCGCGAGGTCTGCGGCTGTGAGGAGGGCCACGAGGTCATCGAGTACCAGGGCCAGACCGTCGACATGTCCGGTACCTGGGAGGCCATCCCGCTGTCCGAGGTCGCGTCGCGCGCCGTGGGCGAGCACGTGGATATGGACACCCCGATTGAGCACCTCCGCGAGCTCTGCGAGAAGCACGATATCGAGTGGCAGGAGAACTGGGGCGCTGGCAAGCTCGTCTTTGAGCTCTATGATGGGCTCGGCGAGGCCACGCTCGTCAACCCGACCTTCGTCTGCGACTATCCCGAGGAGGTCAGCCCGCTCTCCAAGCGCAAGGATGAGAACCCGCGCCTGACCGAGCGCTTCGAGCTCGTTATCTGCGGCCACGAGTACGCCAACGCCTTTACCGAGCTCAACGACCCCGTTGACCAGGCCGGCCGCTTCGCGGAGCAGGTTGCCGCCAAGGGCTTCGGCGACGACGAGGCTATGGGTTACGACTACGACTACGTCCGCGCGCTCGAGTACGGCATGCCCCCGGCGGGTGGCATCGGCTACGGCATCGACCGCATGATCATGCTGTTCTGCGATGCGCCAGCCATTCGCGACGTGCTTCTTTTCCCGCAGATGAAGCCCGAGGTCATCACCCGCGCCGACATTGCGTCGCAGCTGCCCGAGAGCACCGACAACGCCGCCGCGTCCGTCGACGCGCTTGCCGACGACGCCGAGAACGGCGCCGCCAATGAGGCGGCCACTGCCCACGCCGAGGCCCCCGCGCTCGAGACCGGCCTTACGCGCGACGCCGCGTTCGACCTGCTCAAGCAGTACAACGAGGACCCGTTCCACATCGCCCACGGCGAGACCCTCGAGGGCCTCATGCGCTACTACGCCGCCAAGTACGATCCCAAGAACGTCGAGTTCTGGGGCCAGGTCGGCCTTCTTCACGACCTCGATTGGGAGAAGTTCCAGGACGAGGTCAACCACACCGTGAAGGCGGCCGAGCTCATCGAGGAGGCCGGCGGCACCAAGGAGCTCGCTCGTGCCATCCAGACCCACAACTCCGACAACAACCCTGACCTGCCGGCGCCCAGCTCAAAGATGGAGTGCGTGCTCTTTGCGTGCGACGAGCTCTCGGGCCTGATCCAGGCAGCCGTCCTTATGCGCCCGTCCAAGTCCGTCATGGACTTCGAGGTCAAGAGCCTGAAGAAGAAGTTCAAGGACAAGAAGTTCGCCGCCGGCTGCGACCGCGACGTCATCCGCCGCGGCGCCGAGCTCAACGGCATGGAGCTCGACGAGCTCTTTACGAGCGTCATCGACGCGATGAAGGCCATCCAGCCCACCTGCGACGGCGTGAACTAGGGGAGCGGCGGGCACCGAGCCCGCTTCTACCCGCTGCGTAGTGTTTGCGCGCGCCTGCGAGCCCACATCTACCGGCGTCGCAGTGTTTCACGGATTGTACGAGCCCACGTTGCCCCTCTCTGCAGTGTTTCTAAGCACTGCGACGAGGGCCAACGTGGGCTCATGGGCTGTCGTCAACACTGCGGTAAGGGGAGAAGTGGGCCCGGTCCCGGTTTTGCCAGAGCAAAACGGCGCCGCACGCGGTATTCTTGGGCGCAAGTTAGGAACGAGGCGACTCGGAAGGGGACCCGTCATGGAGTTGATCATCGACACTGCCGACATCGAGGCGATCAAGGAGCTTGATGGAATCCTCAGCATTGCCGGTGTGACCACCAACCCAAGCATCATCACAAAAAGCGGCAAGGTCCCTGAGCAGGTCATAGACGAACTGGCGGCATACCTTAAGCCCGAGCAGAAGCTCTTTGTCCAGGTCGTTGCCCGCGACTTCGACGGCATCATGGAAGAGACGCGCACCATCTGCGAGCTTCGCCCCACAAACACCTACGCAAAGATCCCCGTGACTCGCGAGGGCCTGCGCGCCATCAAGGCCGCCAAGGCCGAGGGCCTGAACGTGCTCGCTACCTCGATCTATACTCCCGAGCAGGGGTTCCTTGCCGCGCTGAGCGGAGCTGACTACCTGGCGCCCTACTGCAACCGCATGTGCAACTACGGCGACGGCGTCGCGCGCGTAGTCGACCTGATCAGGATGGTTGAGGCACAGGGGCTCCCGTCAAAGGTGATCGCGGCCTCGTTCCACAATGTCGAGCAGGTTCACCAGCTCATCCTGGCGGGAGTGCCTGCGGTTACCGTGCCGCCCGTGATCGCGGAGGCTATGATGGACCACCCCGGGACCGATGGCGCGGTTGACGACTTTACGGCCGACTGGCGGAAGGCGTACGGCCGGGACACGCTCTTTGCCTAGGAAGCAATCAAAAACCTAACTGACAATGGGCGGTGCCAACGGCATCGACGGGTCCACGCGCAGGATTTTCTTTACCCCAGCCATGGAAAGAAGCGCGACCTGGGTGTCGGTGGCGCCGGTATCCGTGATCAGCAGGTCAATCTCGTCTGCGGAGCCGAACTGAAAGCTCGAGGTTACCCCGAGCTTTGAAGAGTCGGCTAGAATCACATGGTACTTTGACCGCTCGAGGATCATTGCGTTGACCGCAGGTTCGGGCGCGGTGGCCGACGTGAGGCCGTACTCTGCAGATAGCCCGGTGCAGCCGAGGAAGCACTTCGCGGCTGTTACCTTTTCGATGGCGCTGATGGCGCCGACGCCCGTGAGCGAGGTGCGCGGCGGCCTGATCTCGCCGCCCGTGAGCATGAGCGAGACGTTGGGCCGGACGCTTTCCAAAAGTATGGCCTTGCCCATATTCGTCATGCAGGTGACGTCTTGAGCCTCGATGTGGTCGAGCATGGCGATCGCCGTCGCACTGGTGTTGATGAGGATGAGGTCGCCGTCATCAACGTAACGGGCGGCAAGCCGCGAGATAGCCGTGATGGCGCGAATCTGGCGGGAGCCCGAGGGGCGGCCCATGGGGTTCAGCAGCTTTGCCGTGCCGTATTCGCGCGAGAGGACCTTACGCTCCTCCAGGAAATCAAGGTCTCGGCGAATGGTAAGGGGGGATACCCCAAACCGCTCGGCGAGATCCGCAACGCTTGCCTTGCCGTCCTTCTCGAGGATGGCGACGATCTGGTCTCGTCGGTTATTGACGTAGGCCTTGCTCCTCTTCATAGGCGGCTCCTAAAAAGCGGTTTTCGCTTTGTCGATTATAAATGAGCGTTCAATAAAAAGCGTGTCGTGGTACGTTCATATATAAACGAACGAACAATCATTTAGGTCTGGCATGATTATTTGGATACCAATTACGTTCGACCGTTACATTACAACGTTCATAAATATCATAACAGGCCACCTACCAGCGGAAATAGAAGAAGAAACGAACATAACCGCTCCCCGCCAATATGCTGCCGCTTGGGGTTTGAACGAGATTTGGAGAAGAAAATGTGAAAAACTCGTTGTCGAAACGGTTTCGGAATGTCATAGTTATGAACGGTTCAAAGAGGAGTCCCCGCAAAAATGTGGGCGGGGCACACAAGCAAGGAAAGGACAGGTGATTGCATGCTGAGCGATCTGCTCTCCGAGGAGCTTGTTCTTCTCGACGTGGAGGCTTCCGATTGGGAGGACGCCATCCGCAAGGGCGCCCAGCCGCTGGTCGACAACAAGAAGGTCACCCCGGCCTACGTCGACGACATCGTCAAGGGCGTCAACGAGCTTGGTCCCTACATCGTCATCACTGAGCACGTGGCCCTGCCCCACGCTCGCCCCGAGTCGGGCGCGCTGGAGTCCGCCATCGGCATCGTGACCCTGAAGGAGCCCGTTGAGTTCGGTTCTGCCGACAACGACCCCGTCAAGTTCATGTTCCCGCTTGCAGCCAAGGACAGCGACGCCCACATCGGCGCCCTTCAGTCCCTGGTTGAGCTTCTGAGCGATCCCGATTTCTTCACCCAGCTCGAGAAGTGCGCCACGCCCAAGGATGTCGTGGAACTGGTCCACGACAAGGAAAGGAGTCTCTAATGTCCAAGATGTTTCACGCTCTGATTTGCTGCCGCGCCGGCATGGGCTCTTCCATGATGCTCAAGATCAAGTGCGATCAGGTCATCAAGGAGAACAACCTCCCCATCGAGACCGAGCACGGCAACCTTGACTCGCTCATTGGCTTCAACGGCGATCTCGTCATCACCATGAGCGACCTCACCGACGAGCTCAACGCCGATCCCCGCGTTCCTTCCGCGGTGGGCATCACCAACATCGTCGACAAGGGCGAGATGAAGGAGAAGCTCGAGGCTTGGGTCGCTGAGCACTCCGAGTAGCGCTTCTTATTTGGCTTTCCTATCTGAGTAGGGTTTTAGACCGCTAGTAATCGTATTGCTGAAAGGAGAATCGCATGGTTAATGCTATTCTCATGCAGCTCAGGGACACCGCCGTCATCATGGGCATCATCGCCCTGGTCGGCCTCCTGCTGCAGAAGAAGTCCGCTGTGGACGTCTTCTCGGGTACCGTGAAGACCATCATCGGCTTCCTTATCTTCAACATTGGTTCTGACGCCATGAGCGCTCAGATCACCATTTTCTCCGACATGTTCAGCCGCGCCTTCCAGGTCTCCGGCGTCGTGACTCAGGTTGAGGTCGCTACGGCCCTCGCCCTGAACACCTACGGCACCGAGGTCGCCCTGGTCATGGTTCTCGGCTTCATCATGAACCTGGTCTTCGCCAAGATCACCCCGTTCAAGGCGGTCTTCCTTACTGGCCAGCACTTCCTGTACTTCGCCTGCGTCCTCGCCCTGGTCTTCATCGCCCTCGGCGCCCCGATGCTCGTCACCGTTGTCCTCGGCGGCGTGATCCTCGGTATCTGCGGCGCGGCCCTGCCGTCCCTGTGCCAGCCGTTCGTCAACAAGCTGACCGGCACCGACAACATCGCTATCGGCCACTTCAACTGCATCGGCTACGCTTTCTCCGGTTACGTGGGCAAGCTCTTCGCCGGCAAGCACGAGGCTGAGGGCGAGCAGGACGACAAGAAGCTCCCCGAGTTCTTCAAGCTCTTCAAGGACTTCGTCTTCTCCGTCGCTCTGTTCATGATCGTGCTCTTCTACATCGTGACCATCGCCTGCTTCGTGACCGGCCACTTCGGCGACGAGCTCGCTTCCGGCAAGGCCTTCACCTCCTACTTCGGCAACGACGTCTGGTGGATCTGGCCGTTCCTCGCTGGCCTCAAGTTCGCTGCTGGCATGTCCGTCCTGGTCTACGGCGTCCGTCAGTTCATCGCCGAGATCACCGCTGCCTTCGTCGGCATCTCCGAGAAGCTCATCCCGGATGCCAAGCCCGCAGTCGACTGCCCGGCTATCTTCCCGTTTGCTCCTAACGCGGTCATCATCGGCTTCATCGGCTCCTTCCTCGGTGGCCTCGTTGCCATGGCCCTCATGGTCGCCTTCCACTCCGAGACCATCATGATCCCGGCTGCCGGCATCTGCTTCTTCTCCGGCGGCACCTGCGGCGTCTGCGGTTACGCCTACGGCGGTTGGCGTGGCGCCCTGCTCGGTTCCTTCCTCGTCGGCATCGTTCTGTGCGCCGGTCCGCTGGTGCTCTACCCTGCCTTCGCGAACCTCGGAATCGCTGGCGCTTCCTTCCCGAACGTCGACTACAACATCGTCGGCTCCATCATCTACGGCATCGGCAGCATCTTCGCCTAAGCCCTAGGTTCGGGATTGCACTACCTACTCAGCTCTAAGGTCTAAGGCCGGGGGCGCTCGTGGAAGCAAGCCCACGGGCGCCCCCGTTCAATTTCAGCGCCAAGACTAGATTTTGGAGGAAGCCAAATGGATTCGAGAACTATCAGCGAGCAAAGGCTCGGCGGACTGTTTGTCCAGGTTCTCGACAACGCGCCGTGCGTCTTGATGGCCAAGGCTGCCGGCTTCGACTTCCTCTTCTTTGATGGCGAACACGGGGACATTGACTACGCCCGCCTGAGCACGCTCATGCTGCTCGGCAACTCAGTCGGGATCCCCTCGCTCGTTCGCGCGCCGCAGCTGGCGCGAGCGGACGTGTCGAGGATTCTCGATTTGGGCGCAACCGGCGTCATGGTCCCTATGGTGGAGACAGCCTCGCAGGCTCGACAGCTCGTCGAGTGGGCCAAGTACCCGACGCTCGGGAGGCGCAGCTACTCCGGCGGCGCCCATACCGGGTACGGCCCGAGCGGCAACCACCAGCAGAACATGGAGCGCGCTAATGCTTCCGTGCTTGCCATCGCGCAGATCGAGACGGTCGAGGGCGTGAGGAACTGCGACGAGATCCTGTCCGTCGAGGGCCTCGACGCCGCGATCATCGGTCCTTGCGACCTCGCCATCTCGATGGGCGAGCCCGACAACGTGGGCTGCGACGAGGAGCTCGCGCTCATCGACGAGGTCCGGGACGCCTGCAAGAAACACAGCAAGGGCTTTGGAATCATCGGCGGGAACGCACTTCTTGCCCGCTACGCGAACGACATCAACTTCATGGTCTCGGCGATCGACACGCACATCCTGCGCGACTCGTTCGCAGCGGCTGTGGACGACTACAGGAAAATCGGGGAGTAGGCACATGGCGGACCTGAGCAAAGCGGATCTGCAGAACAAAGAAGGGCAAGAGGCAAAGAAGTTCGAGCTCGAGGTCGAGGAGGACCGCAAGCGCCTGATTCTTCAGGGTGTCGGGATGCTCGTCCTCAACGTCGCACTCCTCTTTGTGGCGCTCGGCGCCTGGGCGGCGGCGAACATCACCGGAAACGTCTTGCTTCTGATTGTTATCCTCGCCCTCTTTACCGTTGTCTGGTTCGTGTCCAAGGGCATGGGCAAGCGTTTCAACCGCTTTGCGACGAAGGTCCACGTTGTCGATTTCGGGCCTCGCGACATCGTCATCTACGAGAAGGCCGACCCAGAGAAGGCCCTCGTGGTCCCGTACAAGAAGGTCAAGAACTACAAGTGTATCCGCCAGGGCAACTCGATTCGCCTGCTGCTCGCCGGCGATTGGGTCAAGCACCCTTCCGGCTTCCAGCTCGTAGACATCAACCGTCCCTTCATGGCGTCTACGCTCGATGGCCTTCAGGCGGACATCGCCGCGGTTATGAAGGCGCACCGCGTGAACGAGCGCAACTAGGGGCACCTGCCTGAGCGCCGCGTGAGGCGTCGAAGGCACTTCTAACTCGTTTATAAACAGGGCGCTTGGCGCCCTCGATTTAAGGAGGATTGCATGGCAACCGATAAGGAACAGGTCCAGGAATTCCTGAGCATCGCCAAGGAATCGATCGACGAGTACGTCGCGGGCATCGACTTCGAGGCGCTTTCCGCCGCGAAGCAGCTCATTCTCGACGCCGAGGCCAAGGGCGGCCGCCTGCACGTCACCGGCATCGGCAAGCCGGGTCACGTCTCGGGTTACGCCGCGTCGCTCTTCAGCTCCACGGGCACCCCGACCTACGAGCTTCACGGCACCGAGTGCGTCCACGGCTCCGCCGGCCAGACCAAGCCGGGCGACGTCGTGATCGCCATCTCCAACTCCGGCGAGACGAATGAGCTCAAGGCCACCGTTACCTGCCTCAAGGGCGTGGGCGTCCACATCATCGCGCTTACCGGCAACCCTAACAGCTGGCTTGCCAACGAGGCCGAGGTCGCGCTCATCGCCGGCGTCAAGCAGGAGGGCGACTCCATGAACAAGCCGCCCCGCGCCTCCATCCTGGCCGAGATCATGGAGCTCCAGTGCCTCTCGATCCTTCTCCAGAACGAGTTCGGCCTTGACCCGAAGCAGTACGTCAAGTGGCACCCGGGCGGCGCGCTCGGCGCTTCTTGCCGCGAGGGCAAGTAGCCCACGTTGCAAATCAACCCCAGTTCAAACAGGAGACAGCATGTCTAAGTTCCAGGGCGTCATCGTCCCCATCGTCACCCCGTTCAACCGTGACGACGCGCAGACCATCAACTACGAGGCCGGCGAGAAGCTCGTCGAGAAGGTCATCGCCGCCGGCGCCGACGGCATCTTTACCTTCGGCTCCAACGGCGAGTTCTTCGTGTGCTCCGCCGACGAGAAGATCGAGTTCTCCAAATTCGTCATCGAGAAGGTTGCCGGCCGCGTGCCCGTGTACGTGGGCACCGGCGCCTGCTCCACCAAGGACGCCATCGAGATGTCCAAGCGCGCCGAGGCCATCGGCGCCGACGCCCTCTCGGTCATCAACCCGTACTTCATGGGCATCAACGACGACCAGCTCAAGAACTACTTCACCATGGTCGCGGAGAGCGTGAACATCCCCGTCATGCTCTACAACATCCCCAAGTGCACCGGCAAGAACATCGCCCCCGAGGTCGTGGCCGAGCTCGCCAAGGTGGACAACATCAAGGGCGTCAAGGACAGCTCCGGCAACATGGACAACCTCCAGGGCTACATCGATGCTGCCAAGGGCAACGACGTCGACGTCCTCGTCGGCTCCGACGGCAAGATTTCCGCTGCCCACGCCATGGGCGCCGCGGGCGCCGTTGCCGGTACCGCGAACCTGATCACCGACGTGGTCGTCAACCTCTGGCGCGCCCTCGAGGCTGGCGACGCGGCTGAGGCCGAGCGCCTGCAGGCTGAGATCGAGCCGATCCGCGACGTCCTGCACCTCGGTTCCACCCCGCAGACCCTGAAGCGCTCCCTCGAGCTCGCCGGCTATGAGGTCGGTCCCGCCCGCTTCCCCGTTACCGAGGTCGCTGACGGCATCGACGAGAAGTGCATCGCCATGCTCGACCACTACGGCATCGCTCACAAGTAATTCGGTGCTTTCAAACAGGTTTTAAGTGAGGAGAAGAACCATGATTCTTCAGAAGGCTTCCGTTACCAAGGCGCTCTACGAGACCGGCGCGTTCGCCGTCGTCCGCGTCCCTACCGTCGAGCGCGGCTGCGAGATCGCCGAGGGCCTGATCCGCGGCGGCGTCCACGCCATGGAGATCAGCTACACCCTTCCGAACGCCGGCGAGGTCATTGCCGGTATCAAGGAGAAGTTCGGCGACGAGATGATCGTCGGCGCCGGCACCGTCATGGAGGCGACGACCGCTCGCCTGGCCATCATGTCCGGCGCCCAGTTCATCGTCGCGAACATGATGAGCGACGAGGTCGCGAGCATCTGCAACCTCTATCAGATCCCCTACGCGCCCGGCTGCACCACGATGACCGAGGCCAACCACGCGCTCTCCATCGGCTCCGCCTTCATCAAGTGCTTCCCTATCTCGAACACCTACGGCACCCAGCTCGTGGGCCTCTTCAAGACCCCGACGCCCTGGATGCCCCTCATGATCTCGGGCGGCATCAACCTGGACAACCTCGCCACCTGGGTCAAGTCCGGCGCCGAGTGCTACGGCATGGGCAGCCTGCTGACCAAGGGCACCGCCGACGAGATCGCCGCCAACGCCGCCCAGGTCCGCAAGATCATCGACGAGACCCGAGCGAGCATGTAGTTTTTCTTGCTCCGTGCGACATCAGGCCCCTTCGGCATTCCGCCGGAGGGGTCTTTGCATACGTCGCCCAGTGACATAGAGAGTCTTTTTTGGCGCGCGTTCAGAAGAGTTCTCCTCTTGGTGGCGAGAAAATCGCTTCGCCGAAAAAACCCTGGACATTGGCTTTGCTCAATTAAGCTTTTGCCATGCGAGCGTGGTCGCTGTTTTTGGGGTGATTGGATGTCGGACGAAAAAATCGTGCATGTCAAAAAGCTAAGCGACAGGGCCCGCTGGAATATTTGGCTGGCCTGGTCAATGACGCTTGCCGCCATTCCCCGTACCGTGCGCCAGGGCCTCGAGCCGTGCGTTCCTGGACTTCCGGATCTTTACCTGCTTTCTGTCGCGCTGCTTGTCATCGCTTTGGCTGGTCTGTTTTTGCCGTATTGTGCCGAGAAGATCAGAAAACGCTTGCTGCCCGTCGCTAAGCCTCTCGTTGTGCTGCTTGGCGTTATAACAACCGTCGCGCTTATTGCGGTTGAGCTCTATGTTATGCATATCGGTCGCGATTCCCTGGGATACAGGCGCTATGGTCAGTGTTTTATTTCCGCTGAGTTTTTCTGCGGCCTGCTGTCGCTTTTGGGATGGGCTTTTGCCCAGCCAGGGGGAGGGGATTTCGGTGCCGCCAGAGTTTCCTTTTTGCTTGGAGCTGCTTGCCCCTTTGCGGTGATGGTGCTCTCTTTGGCTGTGGCGTGCCCAAGCGGGACATTTCTTGCATCCGCTATTTCTGCGGCGGTCGTGGGCGCATCGCTTGCGGTTCTTCGCGCGCTGAATCGTTTCCCTCGAGATTTCACTCTGCGTTATGTGGCGGGGCAGGTATTTTTTTCAACAATATGGTGGGGCCGGTGGGGCGGGGAACCTGTATTGAAGGAAATCTCATCAGTCACCCTACTGCTTTGCATTCTGGCGGGAATCGTTGCGTTGCTAACCGGCTTGTATCGTGCGAAGGAGCAAGGGCTGAGCGCTGATTCATTCAGCGGGGCTTCGGGAGCTCCGTTGATTCCCCCATTTGATGATCGTGCCGCTTCGACCCCTCTTTCTCCTCGCGAGCGGCAAGTTACTGAGCGTACTCTTGCAGGCAAGACGGACGCGCAGATTGCCGAGGAGCTTGCGATAGGCAAATCAAGCGTTGCGACGCTGCGTAGGAGGAGTTATCTCAAGCTCGGCGTTTCGGGGAAGAAGGAGCTTCTTGAGAAGGTGGGCGCCAACTGCTGCGCTTCGAAGCCGTCGAGCGTCATCGAAGGCCGTTGTGTCCCAGGATTTCTTTCAGGGTTATTCACCTTAACAATGATTACGGCGGCGCTGGCAATATTGAGGGTCGCAGGATTATCGATACCGTCGACGTGGGGTGGGTACCTTGTCCGGCCCGCCGTCTTGGTGCTTTTGCTATTCACATGTCTATCTGCGAGGCCCGCCGATTGCTTGGAGGGCGGGCGGATTCGAAAGCCTGCTCCTCTGGTCGCGGCGCAGGCCTTTAGCGCAATCTTGCTCGCCTATGGTATGCGCTCGGCTGCCGGTCAGGATTATTTCCAAGAGCCGGTTTACTATTCCACCGTTGCATTGGTGTTGTTGATGCTTGCCCAAGGATTTGATACATCGCAGCGTGGATCAGTGGTGTCCGAGCTTTCTTTTTTGATTCAAATTGCAAGGAATGGCGTTGCTTGCTTCTCGGCACTGGATTATCGCGTGGGGCTGATTTGTGCCGCGGCTGTGGTGCCGTTTGATTTTATCGGCTACAGGGAGGTTGCAATCGGAGTCACGCAGGGCCTTCCGGGGCTCCCGCATATGTTGTTGCTGGCAGTTCTTATCTTGTGCGTGCGTGTTATCTCAAGCAATTGGTCGACTTGCCCCGACGGCGAGCTGCCGATTGACGAGAGGACTAACAGGGCAGTCCTGTACCTTCGTGGTCGAGGCTTGAGCGAAGTGCAGGCGCGCGCGATTGCGCATCTTGCCCTTGGGGCGAGCCCCCAAAAGGTCAGCGCGCTTTGTCACGTCTCACTGGGCAGCTTGGGTACGTTCAGAACTCGTGCCTACAAGAAGCTGGACGTGAGCGGCATGGATGACCTGCGGATTCTCCTTGAGCGCGAAGCGGGCATGCCAAAACACGACAAGGTGTCACCTGTTAAGTGACAGACGGACAACGCCTCTTCCGGTAGCTTTTGTCTATCGACTGTCGGAAAGGGGCTTCATCATGCGGCTCTACATACTTTGCGGTGCAAATAAGCGTCTTTGAAATGTGCTCGTATGTTGTCCACCTTCTATGACGAACGAGTCGATGAAGCAGCTTGCAAACGGGGACCACAGCAGCAGCTATAACATGGCCACGGCCAGTATTAACTCCGGGTGTGCTGCGAACGCGACGTTCTGGGTCTATATGCCCTCGGTGGGACGCTGTTCGTCTACGGTGACGCTTTCTCCTCGCCGTACGGGAACGATGACCTATAACACCAGCTTTTCTGGCTCGGTGTCGCTTTACGGCCAGCTTGGCGGGTATAGCGGCACAACCGATTTGAGCGGGAGCTATTGCTTCAACGTCAGGTAATTCCTCTGCCTTATGCCGGTAAGCCCCCCGGGCGCACTGGAGCGCCCGGGGATGTAGGGGGTGCGCCATGCTTGCTCGCGGAATCTTTCAATTTCAGCTCCGTAGGGCATTCGCCTCAAAGACGCTGCCTTACGCGCTTCTGTTCTCGATTGGCGTCATGTGCGCCTGCTTCATGCAAATGTGTTTGAAGTTCTGGGGGCATGACACGAGCGAGGTCCCCTCGGCCGTCGTGGCGTGGGTGGGCAACTGCGATGCCACGGAGACAAACGTCTTTTCTTATTTCATTAACTACATGATGGCCCCTGTCGCGGCGGCAATCTTTGGAGACAGCTTTTGTGCTGATGTCAAAGGCGGGCTTGCGGCCAGTGGGGCGAGCAGGTCTGCGTTTGTCGGCTACGTGTTGTCGGGGGCAGCGGCGGCATTTATCGTTGCGTTCCTTGCGGTGCTTGCGGTCCTGTTGGGTTCCCAACTCCTGGCGCTCCTTGCCTTTCCGATCTCGAGTGCGCCGGATGCCTATCAATCCTTGGGGCATTTCACTGCGCAGGTGGACAGTCTTGACCATCTGTCGCAAGGCCTATTTGGTGACCTGCGGGTAAGCGCTCGGCTGTTGTGCAATCTCATCTTCTGCATCCAGGCAGCGCTTTGGGCGGGGGCTCTCTCGGCGGCCTCGTATGCCGTCTCGCTTCTTACGAGGGGCGGACGACTGCTTGCGATCGGCGTTCCCACGCTCGCGTTTCTCGTTGCAAACGTGACGCTTCCGCAAGAGCTTGCCCCCTATACGCTGCTCACGAGTCCACTTGCATCCAATGAGACCCTGAGCCTTTCGTTCGTCGCGTTCGTTCTTGAGCCGCTTGCTGTCTTGCTCCTATCCCTTCTCGCTGTCTTCCTGGTGGGACGCTTTGGGAGGGATGTGCTGCTATGAATGCAAACAAGACCATTCAGGCGATTGACCGATGCTTTTTGTTTGCTCTTGCGGTGCTGGTAGTTCTGGGGCTTGCGGCTCTGTTTGATAACGGGGGACGGCCGCCTCTTGATTCCGGCGCTTCGATCTCTAGGGCGTATGAGAGGTTTGCGGGCATCGGCCTTCAGGTCTGCGTCCTTCTTCCTGTCTACGCCATTGGGCTTAGTGGCGTGATGGTGCGGTTGGGAGGCCCTGCGCGTCTTGCGCGGCAGGGGGGTCGCGCGCGGGCAGTCGATGCCTGTGTACGAGAGCTCCTTTTAAGGTCAGTTGCGTTCCAGACGGTTCAGATGACCTTCGCCCTTGCCGCAGCGCTCCTCAAATCGGGAATTGCCTACTCCATGGGGGAGGTGACCGTCTTTGCTGCGCTGCAGTTTCTGCTGGGCACGCTCTGGTTTGTCATCGTGAGTTTGGCGATGCTCGCGGCCCGCCTAATCTGGGGGTGGGGAGTCCTTGCCGTCATCCCGGCGCTTGTCTATGCGGGGTACGACATTCTGCTGAGTATGACCGCCTTTACCATGGAGCCGCATTTGGCGATGGGCTGGCAGCTCGTGCTTTCTGCTGACCCCGCAGATATCACGGGATCTCTCGCAGGTGCAGCGCGCCTGACGGCCATAGCTCTGGCGCTCTATTGGTTATGTCAGCCTCTGGCGAGAAGAGCGGACTTTTTGGAAGGGGGCGCGGAGGATGAAAGCTCTTAGCATCTCTGGCGCTACGATCCGGTCCGTCGGTGCTGCCGTTGCTGTAAAGACGGCGACCCTAGCCTTTCTGGTCATAAGGGGCTCCGACTATGCCCTCCATCAGTACGTAGCAGGTGCGGCCTTCGCTCCAAGGCTGGATGGCCTGCCCGACGCGATGCTCATGATGGTTTGCCTTCTCCCGCAGCTGGCCGCCGTCTTTGCTCTCTGTGATTACGTGCCCATGTGCTTGTCCTGCCAGGCCACATCGGTGATGCCGCGCCTTGCCGGACGTCGTCTTTGGGCTGCAAGAATGGCGTCGGACCTCATGGCGTTGACGCTTGCGTATGTGCTGCTTGGCAATTTGTTGGGGCTGGCGGTTCTCGTCCTGCCGGGCGATTTGCCCCTCGAGGAGGCTTTGCCGGTCATTGCGTCCGCGCTTCTGCTCGAGCTACTCTCCAGCGCCCTTCTTGTCTTGCTGACAAATGTGACAGCTCTTTGGCTTGAGCCCATCATTGCTGTGGTGCTGGTGCCGGGGGTTCACGGTGGGGTGCTTCTCACTCAGGCCTGCCTGCCGTTGTCGTGGGCGACTGCCGCGGCACCGTGGCTGCCGTCTGCGCGCTCGGTGCTCGCTTGGCATGACGTGCCCGGCGTTGCGTCTGGCGCTCCGGGGCTGACCCTTGGCGGTTCCTGCGCCCTTCTTGCCGCCCTTGCCCTTCTTGCCGCTTTTGTTCTTGTGCGCATCGTTTCCTGCTCCGACATAGTTTGATTGGGGATGCCATGAACGACCTCATCAAAGTTGACCGCGCCACGAAGGTAATCAAGGGCCGCACGGTTCTCGACGACGTGTCTCTCGAGCTGAGGCGCGGCGGAATCTATGGGTTTAGCGGCGTAAACGGTTCCGGCAAGACCATGCTGTTCAGGGCCATCAGCGGCCTCATTCACCTGACGTCGGGCAGCATCGAGGTTTTTGGCCAGAAGATAGGCATCGACGCTGACTTCCCCTCTGACATGGGCATTGTTTTGGGCTCGTCCGGCTTTATGGACGAGAAGACCGGGCGCAGGAACCTAGAGATGCTTGCGTCGATTCGCGGCGTCATCGGGCCGTCTGAGGTGGACGGCGCCATGCGTCGGGTGGGTCTCGATCCGGAGGATGATCGCCCCTTCTCTGCCTACAGCCTGGGCATGCGACAGCGCCTCTCGATAGCGCAGGCGGTGATGGAGCGCCCGCAGCTTTTGATTCTTGATGAGCCCACTAACGCGCTTGACGTAGATGGCGTGGGCATGGTCATTGAGCTGCTGTTGGAGGAGCGCGGCCGTGGCGCGACCATTCTAGTTGCGAGTCACAATGAGCCGGCGATCGAGTCTCTTTGCGACAAGCAATTTCGCATGGCCGGCGGACGGGTCGTGGAGGAGGCTGAAGGTAATGAAAGCTAAGAGCTACGGCCTTTCGCCCATGAGCCGCCGCAGGTTCCTTGGAATCCTTGGCACGATGGTTGGGGCTTGTGTTGTTGCCGGAGCGGGGATGCGCCGGAGCCTGACCGACGTTAACGCCGGACGGCCCTCGCTGGAAGACATCGATTTCAGGATCAGCCCAGGAACGGAGGGCGTCGTGGGCCTATATACGAGGCAAGACGTCCTTGCCGAGCTCGAGAAGGAAGGGTTGGGCCCTGACGATCTCGACTTCTCGGAGGCCCAGTCTAAGTACTACATGGCGGTGGATAACGTCGAGGAAATCGCTTCGGTCATCGTTGTTGGCAGGTTCATGGGTCGCCGGCAGTACGTGTTCCATGCCCTCAGGGAGCGGGTTGCTGTAACGCGTGTTCTGAAGGGCGAAGGCCTTGCCGCGGGTGAGCTGATCGACGTGCTTGAGGCCTACACCATCAAAGAAGATGAAGTTACCTCGACGGGAGACAACGGGCAGTTCTCGACCGATCGCATCATTACCGAGGGCGAAGGGGGCTACGGCGCAGGCAATGCGCCCATGCGCGAGGGGCAGGAGTACCTGCTGTTCCTTGAGCCCAAGCGGTATCCCGCTGAGTGGGGCGACCAAGTGCCGGCGAAGACATATTGTCTGGCGCTTCACCCCTACGCTCGAATAGCGACGGATATCGACGAGTCGAAGTCTGCCGACCGAATCAAGGTCATTCCAATCGATGGCCTTGAGACTCAGAGGGTGGGGCAGGCAACGGTCGTCCGTATGCCGCGCATTCCCCTGCGTGAAGCTGTAAAGAAGGACGTGTACGTCCAGACCGATCGGGCCAAGGTCATGTACCTCTTGACTGCGCGCGGAATACTCGAACGAGTCTGCGGTCATGCGGCGGACGAAACTAGCAACAGAGCGCCGGCGTCCCCGTCTGGGTGATCTTGCTCAAGATGCTGCAGTCGGTCTCGTCGGTGATGACAGCCGAGAAATCGTTGATGGACGAGAAACGATAGCCGCCTCGGATGTCGAACTTGGCTCGATCGGCAAGGAGGAACCGGTAGGACGCGTTGTGGAGGACCTTCTCTTTGACCATGCCGTCGTCCATACCGAAGGCCGTGACGCCGTAGTCCTCGATAGAGCATGCGTAACACCCGATGAACGCCTTAACAAAGAGCAACGGCTCCAAAAGGCTGATGGATGCCGAGCCGATGAAGCCCGTGAGCTGGGGATTCAAGACGCCGCCGGTAAGAAGCGCCGTGACCTTGGGGTTTGCCGCCAGTCGCTTGGGGATATCCATCATGTTCGTGGTCACGATGAGGCGCTTGTCCCCGGCGGCAATCAGGTCGGCGAGGTAAAGGTTGGTGCGCGAGATGTCCAAGAACACGGCGTCGCCGTCGTTGATCTCCATGTACGCGCGCGCAGCGACGGCACGACGACCGGCGTCGGCCGCGGCATCGGTTGCGGTCTCGACGTTGACGGGGCTTTGGGGAGTGGTGATTGCCTCGGGAGCCGTGTCGGGGGCGCTTGCGTAATCGACCTTGAAGGCGCCGCCGTACTCGCGGCGGCATAAGCCGGCCTTGGCCAGGGTGCCGAGGTCTTTGCGGATGCTGTCGACGCTCACAGAAAAACGAGTAGCGAGGTCCTCGACCGTGGCATAGCCCGTCTTGTCGAGGATCTGTACGATCTGCTCTCTTCTCTGCTTTGGAAACACCGGTTGCCCCTCAATCAAACCCCTAGCCATAAAAGGATATTCGCTACGAGCTCCTCATGCCCCAACGAAAAAGCGCTGCTAAGAATATTCAAAACAATGTTTTCCCAAAATCAGGAAAAGAAAATCGCCAAAACAGGAAAAAACAGGAAGAAAAAGGGTTATAGTAGCGGTGTCAAACGGAAAGACCGGGAAGGGAGAGCATCGTGGCCGGAATGAGCTCCATGCTTAAGCGAGAGAATGTCCAGATCGTCGAGAAGGTCTCCGACTGGGAGGAGTCCGTCCACATTGCGGTCCAGCCCCTCGTTGACCAGGGTTTCGTTGAGTCCCGCTACATCGACGGCATCATCGGCAACGCTCGCGAGTTCGGCCCGTACTTCGTCATCTGCCCCGACCTCGCCCTTCTTCACGCTCGCCCCGACCAGGGCGTTATCAAGCGTCAGCTTGCTGTGACCGTCCTGCGCGAGCCCGTCCGCTTTAAGGAGGAGGGCCCGGACGTTCGTCTCCTCGTCACGCTCGCGGCAACCGACGCCGACGGCCACATCGAGGTCATGCGCCAGCTCGCCACTATGTTCGGCGATCCCGAGAACATCACGAAGATCTGCGAGGCGGCCACGGCAGACGAGGTCTACCACGCGTTCGCCGACTTTAAGGCATAGGCACTCGAACCATAGCTATTGCTTCGGCGGTCGGGGAAGCCGCCGGCAACATAGAAGTCAAGGCAATTCAAGGAAAGGAAAGAGGTAAGAACATGGCAGTACTCGACTTTTTCGTCAACATTCTGTCCACCCCGGCAATTCTTGTCGGCCTCCTCGCCCTCGTGGGCCTCGCGCTTCAGAAGAAGCCCATCGAGGAGATCGTTATGGGCACCATCAAGACCATCGTGGGCTTCCTGGTGCTCTCCGCTGGCGCTGCGTACCTGCAGTCCGGCTCGCTGCTCGCGTTCGGTGAGCTGTTCAACTACGCCTTCAACATGCAGGGCGTCGTCCCGAACAACGAGGCCGTCGTCTCGATGGCGCTCACCCAGTTCGGTCAGGCCTCCGCAATCATCATGTGCATCGGCATGATCCTGAACATCGTCCTGGCTCGCTTCTCCCGCATGCACTACATCTTCCTCACCGGCCACCACACCCTGTACATGGCCTGCATGCTCGCCGTTGTCCTTTCCATCGGCGGCCTCGAGGGCTGGAGCCTCTACATCGCTGGCGGCTGCGTGCTCGCGCTGATCATGGTCATTTCCCCGGCCTACTGCCAGCCGACCTTTAGGAAGGTCACCGGCTCCGACGGCGTCGCCCTCGGCCACTTCGGCGGCATCGGCTATGCCATCGCCGGCAAGGTCGGCAGCTGCTTCAAGGGCGGCAAGTCCACCGAGGACATCAACTTCCCCAAGCGCCTCGTCTTCCTGCGCGACACCACCGTCTCCATCTCCATCACGATGATCGTCCTCTTCATCATCGTCACGGGCGTCGCCGTGGGCCGCGGCATCCTTACCGCCGACCCCACCCAGTTCTCTTACCTTAACGAGCTGCTCAACGTCGGCACCGAGACCAAGACCAACTGGATCGTCTGGGCCTTCACCTGCGGCTGCGCCTTCGCTGGCGGCGTCTACATCGTTCTTTCCGGCGTCCGCCTGATCGTCGGCGAGATCGTCCCCGCCTTCAAGGGCATCGCCGACAAGCTCGTCCCCGGCGCCATCCCCGCCATCGACTGCCCCGTCGCGTATCCCTACGCCCCGAACGCCGTCATCATTGGCTTCCTGGTCTCCTTCCTCGCCGGCATCCTCGGCCTGGTGATCCTCTCCGCCATCGACGCGAGCATCGCTCCTGTGGCCCTCATCCTCCCCGGCGTCGTTCCCCACTTCTTCTGCGGCGCTACTGCCGGTGTCTTCGGCAACGCTGAGGGCGGCGTCAAGGGCTGCGTGGCCGGCGCCTTCGTCCACGGCCTGCTGATCACCTTCCTCCCCGCGATCTGCATGCCCGTCTTCACGGCCCTCGGCTTCACCGCCGCGACCTTCTCCGACGCCGACTTCTCTTGGCTGGGCATCCTCTTCGGCAACCTCGCCCAGGCTGTTCCGGGCGCCCCGCTGCTCATCATCTGCATCGTTTGCTTCCTCGCGCCGATTGTCTACAACTTCGTCGCGCCCAAGCCCAAGGCTGCTGACGCTGAGTAATTCAACGCCCCCAATCGGGTAGGCTCTACGGTAAAAGCCCGGGTCGGAATCCCGGCCCGGGCATTTGTAACAATCGGCCCGCGAGGCGGGCCACGTCAAAGAAATGAGTCGTCATGGCAGTCAAGAAGATCATGTGCGCGTGTGGTTCCGGCCTGGGCTCCAGCCTGATGGTCGAGATGAACATCAACGATGTCCTCAAGAAGCTTGGCAAGAGCGACATTCAGGTCGTCCACACCACCACTTCCGACGTTAAGCCTGGCGCGGCCGACCTCTTCGTCGTGGGCCGCGACCTCGCGGACTTTATCAAGGGCGTGCCCGAGGAGGATGTTGTCGTTCTGAACAACATCATCGACAAGGGCGAGCTCGAGCAGAAGCTTGCTCCCAAGCTTGGCTAAACCTGCTCTTCGAGCCCGTAAGTCATGCTTGCGGGCTCTTTTTATGCCGATTCTCGCGAAAGGAGCGCCGCATATGACGCCAAATGAACTTGCAAAAGCCGAGCTTCTGGCAACGAAGATTCGCCGGGACGTGCTTCGGATGCTCGAGCACGTCGGCTCGGGGCATCTGGGCGGGTCCATGTCGATCGTGGAGCTGCTGAGCGTCCTGTACAGCCACCGCCTTCACATCGACCCGAAGAACCCCCGCTGGGAGGGTCGTGACCGCGTTGTTCTTTCCAAGGGCCACGCTGGTCCCGCCTGGTATGCGGCTCTTGCCGAGACCGGCTTCTTTGATACCGAGAAGCTCCTTACCTTGAACGACGGTGGCACCATGCTGCCGTCCCACCCGGACCGTACCAAGACCCCCGGTGTCGACATGACCACGGGCTCCCTTGGCCAGGGCACCTCGGCCGCCGCGGGCATTGCTACTGGTCTGCGCATGAAGGGCTCCGACCGCCACGTGTATCTGATCGTCGGCGACGGTGAGCTCAACGAGGGCCAGTGCTGGGAGGCCTTCGAGTTCATCGCGGGCAACCGTATGGACAACTGCATCACCATCATTGACTGGAACAAGCGCCAGCTCGACGGCACGCTCGAGGAAGTGCTCGACCCCTTCGACATCCCGGCAAAGATGAAGGCCTTCGGATTCGACGTCCAGGTTGTCAACGGCCAGGATATGCAGGCTCTTGATGCCGCGCTCGAGCGCGCCGAGGCCACCGAGGGCGCTGCCCCCTGCATTGTCATGGATACCGTCAAGGGCGCGGGCATCCCGTTCTTCGAGACGTATCCCGGCAACCACTCCGTCAAGTTCAGCGACCCTGCCGTTGCCAAGGCCGCGCATGAGGCGCTTGCCGAGTACGACGTCGTTATCGAGGGGAGTGAGGCGTAGATGTTCACGCTTGCAAAAGATCGCAGCCAGAAGGGCAAGGAGCTCCGCGTTGTAATGGTGGAGTCCATCGAGGCGGCCATGGACGCCGACGACCGCGTCGTGGCGCTCGAGGCGGACCTCGGCGGCGCCAGTAAGTTCACGAATATCCAGAAGAGTCACCCCGAGCGTTTTGTCCAGTGCGGCATCGCCGAGGCGGACATGGTGGGCATTGCAGCGGGCCTTTCGGTCGAGGGCTTCCGTCCCTTCACGCACACGTTCGGCCCCTTCGCGACGCGCCGCTGCTTCGACCAGATCTTCCTTTCGGGTGCGTATGCGCACAACACCCTGAACATCTACGGCTCCGATCCCGGGTTCTGCGTGGGAACCAACGGCGGCACCCACACGACTTGGGAGGACATGGCGCTCATGCGCTCCATCCCGGGCGCCGTGGTGTGCGACCCGGCAGACGAGACCCAGCTGCGCTGGATCGTCTCCGAGTTCGCGGCGACCGAGGGCATCCACTATATCCGCGCCAACCGCAAGGACGTGCGCAACGTCTACGAGCCCGGCTCGACCTTCCAGATGGGCAAGGGCAACCTGCTCGTCCAGGGCTCCGACGTCCTTCTTGTTGCCTGCGGCCAGCTTGTGAGCGAGGCGCTCGATGCGGCCGAGGTGCTTGCCGTGCAGGGCATCTCTTGCTCCGTCATCGACATGTTCTGCGTGAAGCCGCTTGACGAGGAGCTGCTGCTTTCCGAGGCCGCGGGAAAGAAGCTCGTCGTGACCTTCGAGAACCACGGCGTCATCGGCGGCCTGGGCGATGCCTGCGCTGCGGTGCTTGCGGAGTCTGGCTGCGGCGTTCGCCTTATCCGCCACGGTGTGAAGGAGCGCTTCGGCCAGGTCGGCACGCCCGCATGGCTGCAGAAGGACTTCCACCTTACCGCCGAAGACCTGGTGAATACCGTCAAGGAGGGCTTGGCATGAGCCTGAACAAGTACATCGACCACACCATCCTCAAGGCCAACGCCACGCGCGCACAGGTGGAGAAGCTCTGCGACGAGGCGGCGGAGCACGGGTTCGCCTCCGTGTGCGTCAACTCCTGCTGGGTGCCGCTGTGCGCCGAGCGGCTTGCGGGCACGGGCGTCAGCGTGTGTACCGTGATCGGCTTCCCCTTGGGCGCCATGTCGACGGCGGGTAAGGCCGCCGAGGCGGCTGCGGCCGTCGCCGACGGCGCCGATGAGCTTGACATGGTCATCAACGTCGGCTGGCTCGTGGCGGGGGAGGACGACCTCGTGCGCGACGACATCGCCGCCGTCGTTGCCGCCGCCAAGGGCCGCTGCGTCAAGGTCATCATCGAGACCTGCCTGCTCGACGACGAGCAGAAAGTCCGCGCGTGCGAGCTCTCCGTTGAGGCCGGGGCAACCTTCGTCAAGACGAGCACGGGCTTCTCGACCGGCGGCGCGACCGTGCACGACGTCGCGCTCATGGCAAAGACGGTCGCCGGCCGCTGCAAGGTCAAGGCCTCCGGCGGCGTTCACAACGCCACCGAGGCGCAGGCCATGATCGACGCCGGCGCCGACCGCATCGGCACATCCAGCGGGATTGCGATCGTTTCTGAGTCGGAATGAAAGGTGCTCGCTTAACCGCGCAAAACGTTCGAACAATTCGAAATGTTCGCAGGTAATCGTTGTAATTGCGACCGTTCGCGGGAAAAGTTCAGTACTTAAAGAGACGTTACGGTCCCATGCCTTTGCAGGTGGTATCTTCAATTGCAGACAAGGGGGTGGCGGGAGGCTGCCCCAAGGGTTGAATTCCAAACGAAGGGGGAAACATGAAGTTCTTCATCGACACCGCCGACATCGACGAGATTAAGGAGGCCATGAGCTGGGGTTGCCTGGCCGGCGTGACCACCAACCCGTCGCTGTACGCCCGCACCGGCGGCAAGCTCGCTGACTTCGAGGGCCACATGGTCAAGATCGCCGAGATTTGCGAGGGCCTGCCCGTCTCCGCCGAGTCCCAGGCAAAGACCACCGAGGGCATGATCGAGGAGGGCCGCCACCTGGCCTCCCTTGCCCCCAACATCGTCGTTAAGCTCCCCATCTGCGCCGAGTCCCTGGCCGCCACCCACACGTTGGCCGCCGAGGGCGTCCGCATCAACATGACGCTCATCTTCAGCGCCCCGCAGGCACTTCTTGCCGCCAACGCAGGCGCCCGCTACGTGAGCCCCTTCGTCGGCCGCTTCGATGATATCGGAGAGGACGGCATCTCCGAGCTCGCCAACGTGGTCACCTGCATCCAGAACTACGACTGGACCGGCAAGAACGTCGACGACCAGGTCGAGATCATCACCGCCTCCGTGCGCACCCCGAACCACGTGACCCAGGCCGCCCTCATGGGCGCCGACATCGCCACCGTCCCGTTCGGCGCACTCAAGAAGTGCCTCAAGCACCCCCTGACCGATCAGGGCATGGCTTCCTTCGACGCCGACTGGGCCAAGGTCGTCGCCGCCCAGTAACGACGCTAGATAGACGGCGGATAAAATCGACGTCTGTCGTTTAGTGGCGAAGTAAAGGAATTTACTTGAATCTGCCGCGGCGGCGTTTAGGCGCCGCCGCGGTGCTAAGTTTGAAAGCGCTTCAATCACACCGAGCTCAAGGAGGCACTATGACCGACCAGGAGCTGGTTCGCGTCGCGAACGAGGTCCGTCGCGGCATCGTCACCGGCGTTCACGCCGCCAAGGCGGGCCACCCCGGCGGGTCGCTGTCCATCGCGGACATCCTGACCTACCTGTACTTCGAGGACATGAACGTCGACCCGGCCGACCCCCGCAAGGCCGACCGCGACCGCCTCGTCCTCTCCAAGGGCCACGCGGCCCCCGCGCTCTACTCCGTCCTTGCGAGTCGCGGGTTCTTCCCCGTCGAGGAGCTCGAGACGCTGCGCCACATCGGCAGCCGCCTGCAGGGCCACCCGAACATGAACGACACCCCGGGCGTCGACATGTCCACCGGCTCCCTTGGCCAGGGCATCAGCGCCGCCGTGGGCATGGCGCTTGCCGCCAAGCACTGGCACGAGGGCTGGCGCACCTACGCCATCCTCGGCGACGGCGAGATCCAGGAGGGCCAGGTCTGGGAGGCCGCGATGTTCGCGGGCAACCAGCATCTCGACAACCTCTGCCTCGTCGTGGACCACAACCGCCTGCAGATCGACGGCTCGAACGAGGAGGTCAACTCCCCGATGCCCATCGCCGATAAGTTCCGCGCGTTCAAGTTCAACGTGATCGAGGTCGCCGACGGCAACGACATGGCCCAGGTCCGCGAGGCCTTCCAGGCCGCCCGTGCCCACAAGGGCGAGCCCACCTGCATCGTGGCCGAGACCATTAAGGGCAAGGGCGTCTCGTTCATGGAGGACCAGGTCGGCTGGCACGGCAAGGCCCCCAACGACGAGCAGTACGCGCAGGCGATGGCCGAGCTCGAGGCCGCCGGGAAGGAGCTCTAATGGCAGATATCAAGAAGGTCGCGACCCGCGCCAGCTACGGCGAGGAGCTTGTCGCGCTCGGCGCCGAGCGCGACGACTTCGTGGTCCTGGACGCGGATCTTGCCGCGGCCACGCAGACCGGCAAGTTCAAGGCCGCCTACCCTGAGCGTTTCTATGACGCCGGCATCGCTGAGGCCAACATGGTCGGCATCGCCGCTGGCATCGCCACTACGGACAAGAAGGTCTTCTGCTCCACGTTCGCCATGTTCGCCGCCGGCCGTGCGTTCGAGCAGGTCCGCAACTCCATCGGCTACCCGCACCTCAACGTGAACATCTGCGCCACGCACGCCGGCATCTCGGTCGGCGAGGACGGCGCCACGCACCAGTGCAACGAGGACATCGCCCTCATGCGCTCCATCCCCGGCATGACCGTGATCGTCCCCGCCGACGACACCGAGGCCCGCGCCGCCGTGCGCGCCGCCCTCGACTTCGATGGCCCCGTCTACATGCGCCTCGGCCGCCTCGCCGTGCCTGTATTCAACGATCCCGACACCTATGAGTTCGAGATCGGCAAGGGCATCGTCGTGCGCGAGGGCTCCGACGTGACCATCGTGGCCACCGGCCTTATGGTCGCTGCCGCGCTCGAGGCCGCCGAGTCCCTCGCCGCCAAGGGCGTCGACGCCGAGGTCATCAACATCCACACGGTGAAGCCGCTTGACGAGGAGCTCGTCCGCGCCTCCGCCCACAAGACCGGCCGCGTCGTCACCTGCGAGGAGCACTCCGTCATCGGCGGCCTTGGCGACGCCGTGCTCGCGGCTCTGGCCGCCGACCCGGTGCCCGTGCGCAAGGTCGGCGTCAACGATGTCTTCGGCGAGTCCGGCCCGGCAGTCGACCTGCTGGCCAAGTACGGCCTCGACGCCGCCGGCGTCGAGAGCCAGGTGCTGGACTTCCTGGACAAGTAAAGGCAACTGCCGGCCTGGCCCGCCGTCTCAGCCTGTCTGATTTGGCGAGAAGAGCACTCGCCACCTCAGACAGGCTGGACCGGCGGGCCAGACACACGCAGCCTCGGATAGGCTGGACCGGCGGGCCTGCCAATCCAGCCGTTCTGGAATGGCGAGTGTTTTTCTCGCCAGGCCAGAACGGCTGAGGTGGCAGGCCTTTTACAGAGCCTCCCTGCGTGTTCCTGTGTGGGGAGGTTCTGCTTTATCGAACGTACTTTTGCGACGAAATAGGCAGGAGCTGGGGTTTTGCTAAACTAAGGACCGCATCTGTCCGCTGTGAGCAAAAGGAAAAGGAGCTTTCGTGGCCAATCACTTTCGCAGCACTGAGCGACAGGAGTCGGACGGCGAAGACACGATCTTCGAGCCCGAGCCGACTATGGCAGCCGTAGCGCCGCAGGTCATCGATGACGCCGAGGTCGACGCCATCCTGTATCCCGGGTCCGTCCCGACGCCCGCCGCTCCTGCGGTCGACGTCCTCGACGCGGCCGCAGAAGAGGACCTCGCTGTGCACGCCGTCACCGCATCCGAGCCTGCTGACCCCACCAACCAGCCGGGCTTCACGAGCGTCTTCGCGCCCCTCGCGGGCAACGACTCTCCTGCGGTTTCGCGCACCGGTACGCCGACTGTGTCGTTCAAAAACGTGTCACTCATCTACCCGGCCCAGCCCAATAAGCCCGCTCTCGACGACGTCAGTCTCGACGTGTACCCCGGCGAGTTCGTCTTTGTCGTCGGCCACTCGGGGTCCGGCAAGTCCTCGCTTCTGCGCCTCATCACGCGCGAGCTTAAGGCTACCCACGGTCAGGTGATCGTCGGCGGCCAGGACCTGACCAAGATGCGCAACAAGAAGGTCCCGTACCTTCGCCGCCAGATCGGCACCGTTTACCAGGACTTCAAGCTCCTGCCGAACAAGACGGTCTACGAGAACGTCGCCTTCGCCCTTGAGTGCATCGGCAAGCCCCGCTCGGTTATCAAGGCCCAGGTTCCCGAGGTGCTTCGCCTCGTCGGCCTCGCTGAGCGCATGGACCACTTCCCCGACCAGCTCTCCGGCGGCGAGCAGCAGCGCGTCTCCGTTGCCCGCGCCATGGTCAACCGCCCGCCGCTTCTAGTGTGCGACGAGCCTACCGGCAACCTCGACCCGGCCATCTCGCTGGGCATCATGAAGTTGCTGGACCGAATCAACCGCGCCGGCACCACCATCGTCATGGCCACGCACGACCGCGAGATGGTCGACTCCATGCGCAAGCGCGTCATCGCCCTGGAGGCCGGCCACGTGGTCCGCGACCAGGAGAAGGGAGGCTACGGCTACTATGGCGCCCTCTAACATCGGCTATTCGTTCCGTGAGGTTGGCCAGCACTTCCGCCGCAACTGGACCACGGTCCTGGGCGCGGTCGTCACGATCTTCCTCTCGCTCTTCATCATTGGCGTCTTTGTCCTCGGCTCCGCGCTGATCAACAACATGATCGGCACCGTCGAGAACGAGGTCACCATCCAGGCGTTCCTCTCCGACGACGCCACCGACGACCAGATCTCGGCTTACGCCGATAAGGTCCGCGGCTGGGACAACGTCGAGTCCGTCGAGATTCGCACCAAGGAGGAGGCGCTCGAGCAGTACCAGACCCAGATGTCCAACCGCAACGCGAGCGACGCCATCACCGCCCTCGACGGCGAGAACCCGCTGCCTGCCTCGCTGGTCATCAAGCTCGACGACCCGCAGCAGGTCGAGGCCACCGCGACCAAGATCGTGGACGACTCTCAGTTCGCCCAGATCTGCGACTCCAAGGACAACCCGTCCTCCGACGTCAACTACGGCCGCGAGACCGTCGAGAAGCTCTTTAGCCTCACGAGCTACATCCGCATCGCCGCGGTCGTGCTCGTCGCGCTGCTGACCTTCGTCGCGTTCGTGTTCATCAACAACACGATTCGCCTGGCCATCTCCGCTCGTCGCCGCGAGATCGGCATCATGCGCCTGGTCGGCGCCTCGAACGGTTTCATCCGCGGGCCGTTCATCCTCGAGGGCACCCTCGAGGCGATTCTCGGCGCCCTTCTTGCCATCGGCGTGCTCGTTGCCGGCGTCAACGCGGTGCTGCCCAAGCTGGCCAACAGCATGCAGTTCCTCTCGTTCGCCATCCCGACGCAGACCCTGGTTGCCACCGCGGGCGGGCTTCTTGCCCTCGGCGTGGTCATCGGCCTGTTCGGCTCCGCGATTGCCATGCGCCGCTACCTCAAGGTCTAGCGAGCCGGCATAGATGCGTGAACCTCGGCCCCCGGTAACCCCGGGGGCCGTTTTCGTACAATGGGGCAGTTGAAGTTTTGGCTACTGTGCCGGCGCCTTCGCGGCGGTCGGCCGAATTAGGGAGAAGCCCATGGCGCGCAAGCGACCGCACAAGGGAAACAATCGGCGCGGGTCTGCGAAGGGGCCGCGCAAGCAGCGCCGGACCATCACGGGCACGCTGCGCGTGCTGCGCCCGGGGTCTGCCGTGGTCGAGACGCCGGAGGGCACCTTCGAGATGTCCCGGTCCGGGGTTCGCGAGGCCATGAGCGGCGACGAGGTCAGCGTCTTCATCGTCGGCGGCAAGGGCGGGCGCGGAAAGTGCGCCGTGGTCGACTCCGTCGTCACGAGGGCAACCCACACGCTGCTCGGGCGCTTTGAGGTCGCGGGGCCCCTAGGCGCCGTGGTCCCGCTCGACAACCGCCTGTGCCACGATTTCTTCGTAGTGCCGGAGGATAGAAGCCCCGAGCGCCTGGGCGTCGTGCCGGGAGACATCGTCGCGGCGCGCATCGTCGAGTACCCGACGCCCTATACCGCCGCCGTCGTGACTATCGACCGGCGCGTGGGGTCGGCCTCCGAGCTCGACATGAACATCGAGTCGGTCATCGCGAGCCATGGCTTGGCCTGCGAGTTCAGCCCGGCGACGCTCGCGCAGGCCGACAGCGTGAGCGCCGACGTGGGCGACGCGCTTGCCGCGGACCCGCGCCGCGCCGACCTGCGCGACGTCATGTGCGTGACCATTGACCCCGCCGACGCCCGCGACTTCGACGACGCCGTCGGTGCCCGTAAGCGAGCCGATGGGGGCTTTGACCTCGACGTCCACATCGCTGACGTCACCCATTACCTGCCGTGGGGCTCCTCGATGGACCTCGAGGCGCGGTCGCGCACCTGCTCAGTCTACCTCGTGGACCGCGTGATCCCGATGCTCCCGGAGCGCCTGTGCAACGACGTGTGCTCGCTTCGCCCGGGGGAGGACCGGCTGGCCATGACGGTGCGCATGCGGCTGGACGCCCGCGGCGCCGTTGTCTCGGCCAAGGCCTGCGCCGCGGCGATCCGATCGAACGCGCGCCTGTGCTACGACGAGGTGGACGAGCTGCTCGCGGGCGCGATCGCGCCCGCTGACCTGCCGTGCGTCGACGCCGCCGAGGCGCCTGACGTGGCCGAGATGTTCCGCGTGCTCGACCACATCCGGGACCTGAGGGAGCGCGCCCGCCGTGCCAGGGGCGCCATCGACTTCGAGACGCGCGAGGCCAAGGTCGTCCTCGACGACGAGGGCCACCCCACCGGCGTGAGCGTGCGCAACCGGACGCGCGCGACGGGCCTTGTGGAGGAGGCGATGCTGCTGGCCAACGAGTCCGTGGCGCGGATTCTCGCCGACTCCGAGGTGCCCGCGGCCTACCGCGTGCACGAGCAGCCCTCCGCCGAGGACCTGCGCCACACCGTGGCGCCCCTCGACGAGCTGGGGCTTCTGGGGCCTGGGGACGCCGCCGCGCTCATGGCCGGCGAGCCGTCCGCCATCCAGCGCGTCCTCGACGCCGCGCGCGGCACCCGTGGGGAGTACCTGGCCAGCGCCCTTCTTCTTAGGGCCCAGCGGCGCGCCGTCTACCTGCCCGAGAACCTCGGCCACTACGCCTTGGGCGCGCCTGCGTACTGCCACTTCACCTCGCCGATTCGCCGCTATCCCGACGACATCGTGCACCGGGCGCTCAAGGCACACCTTGCGGGCAAGGACGGCTGCCCTGAGCAGCGCGCCGTAGAGCGTCTGCTGCCGCAGCTCTGCAACGACTGCTCGCGCATGGAGCGGACGGCCGACGCCGCCGCGCGCGACTCTCAGAAGGTAAAGATGGCCGAGCTCTACGGCAAGCGCGTCGGCGAGCGGGAGAGCGGCGTGGTGTCCGGCTGTGAGCGCTTCGGCGTCTTCGTCACGCTCGACGACACCTGCGCCGACGGCCTGATCCCCGTCCGCAACCTCGGGCACGAGTGGTTCGAGTACGACGAGAAGCGCATGACCCTCACCGGCGAGTCAACGGGCACGGTCTGGGGACTCGGCCGCCGCGTGGTCGTGGAGGTCGCCGGGGTGGACGTCCCGCGCGGCCGGATCGACTTCCGGCTTCCGGCGAAGGAGCGCTAGCCGACCGCGTGACTGCGCGCTTCTCGATGGCGCCCTCGCCTCCGCGCGCAGGGAACAAATCGAGTCGCCGCCCGAACGTCGCCTCGCGCCTGCGCAATAATGGGAAGACTAACAACTTGACCAGCATCTGATTCGCCGGCGCGCGCCGGCTGGAGGAACCATGAGAGACACGCAGACAGAACTCGCCGATGCGCTGACCCAGGCCGAGGGCTATCTCGTTCAGGGCGAGGACGAGGCCGCCGCCGAGCTGCTCCGCCGCCTTGCCGAGGACGCCGAGGAGTACGTGGACAAGAACTGCACCGCCACCGACTCCGTCCAGTGGTTCAGCTTCCCGACGGAGTTCGAGAAGCTGGCGTACCGCCGTGTGGAGGGCGACCCCCGCGAGCTGCGCGACGTGGGCGAGCCGCTTGACCGCCTCTATGCCGACCTCGCGCTGGCAAGCGTCCACGTGGGCGATTACGACGAGGCCAAAAGCGCCCTCAAGGCCGCCATCCGCTGGAACCCGATGGACTGCGGCAGCCGCCTGAACCTTGCCGACCTCTACAAGCTCGACGGCGACATGGAGGAGTACCTGGGCCTCAGCTTTTCCGTCTTTGAGCGCGCGAGCGACCCGCGCCACCTGGCGCGCGCCTACGTGAACTTCTCGGCCTGGTTCCAGGTCAGCGAGAAGCCCGAGGTCGCCGCTGCCTGCCTGCGCGCCGCCCTTGCGCTCGACGTCCGCGACGGCGCCCTCGACGCCGCCGTCGACCAGGCGTCCGGCACCGACCGCGACCCCGCCGGCGTCTCGGACGACGAGGCGGGCAGCCTGCTCGAGACGGAGGGCCTGCCCCGCGGCGCGAGCGCCGAGATGGCTGCCTGCCTGCTCATCTGCGCGTCCAACGCCGCCCGCACCGGCCAGAAGGCCGACGCGACCGCCTACACCCTGCGCGCCCGCGACCTCGTGGGCGAGCCGGCGGCTATGTCGCTTCTGCGCGCCATCCAGGCGGCCGAGGCCGAGGAGCTCGCCGGCGCGTCGGGCGCCGCCGTCGACGCCGAGGCCGCGGCAAGGGGAGACAACTAACATGGCCAAGTCCACCAAGCCCGCCCAGCAGGGCAAGCAGGCGAAGCCCCAAAAGAAGTCCATCGCCCGCAACCGCTCGGCGCGCCACGAGTACTTCATCGACGAGACCTTCGAGGCGGGCATCGAGCTCACGGGCACCGAGGTAAAGAGCCTGCGCGAGCGTGCGAGCCAGATCACCGACGCGTTCTGCCTCATCCGCGGCGGGCAGTGCTGGCTGCACGGCGTCCACATCCATCCGTACTCCAACGGGGGCGTGTGGAACGTCGACCCGGACCGCAAGCGCCGTCTGCTCCTGCACCGCCAGCAGATCGACTACCTGGACGGCAAGCTCCGCACCAAGGGTACCGCGCTCGTGCCGCTCGAGCTCTACTTTGACGAGCACAACCGCGTCAAGCTCGCCATCGGCCTCGCCCGCGGCAAGAAGCTCTACGACAAGCGCGAGGACATGGCCCGTCGCGACGTCGACCGCGAGATCGCCCGCGCCCTCAAGTCGCGCAGCCGCTAAATGAACGCCGCCTGCCGGTCCAGCCGGCGCTGATTTGGCGAGGGGCCTGCCAGTCCAGCCGGCGCTGATTTGGCGAGTGTTCTTCTCGCAAAATCAGCCCGGCTGAGATGGCAGGCCCCCCTCGTCCCTCGCCCTCCTAGCTCGTCTTTCGCCACCTCGGGTCGGTGAAGGTCCTCGCCACGCCGAGGCCCACGGGCAAAAACGCCACGATGA
>CAKUIF010000016.1 GCA_934660915.1 uncultured Olsenella sp.
GCCCCCTAGCGCCGATGGTACTGCGGTGTAGTCCGTGGGAGAGCAGGACGCCGCCGGCCAGCAAGGGGCGTTTTCTCGTTCAGCGGGGGGAGGCCCCCGGCCGCGAGCCGGCCGGGGGCCTCTTTCTATGTCTGGGCTATACTCTGGGAACGCCTCAATTCAGGAGGGAATCCCATGAGCTGGTTTGAGCCTTCTTTCTGCTATCAGATTTATCCACTTGGATTATGCGGAGCGCCGTATGAAAACGATGGCGTTTCCTCTCATCGTCTATGTAAGTTAGTGAATGACGGATGGGTTGAGCATCTCCATAGGCTGGGAGTTTCTTGCTTGATACTCAATCCTGTTTTCGAGAGTCTTTCACATGGCTATGACACGATCGACTATACGAAGGTGGATTGCCGCCTTGGCGACTCTGACGACCTGTGCCGCCTGGTCGTTGCCTGTCATAAGGCAGGAATTCGCGTGCTTCTTGACGGTGTTTTCAATCATGTCGGCCGTGGATTCTGGGCATTCAGAGATGTATTGGAGAAGCGGTGGGACTCTGAGTATGCCAGTTGGTTCGAGGTCGATTGGAATGCCAACAACGAGTGGAATGACGGCTTTTCTTACTCGACTTGGCAGGGCGTTCCGTACCTGATCAAGCTGAATCACAACAGCCGTGATCTCAATGACTATCTTGCTGACGTGATCCGTGGATGGGAGCGCGACTACGATATCGATGGGCTTCGACTCGATGTCGCGTACTGCCTAGATCGAGGTTTCCTCGGATATTTGCGTAGCGTTGCTGATGAGCTGTCGCTGAAGAGGGGCACTAAGTTCCTTCTGCTTGGCGAGACCATGTTTGGTGACTATAACCTATGGATGGGCGATGGCCTGTGCGACTCTGTGACCAACTATGAGGCGTACAAGGGGCTTTGGTCCTCTATGAACTCTTCCAACATGCATGAGGTGGCCTATGCGCTCGAAAGGCAGAGCGGCAGCCATCCGTGGGATTTGTATGCCGGCAAGCATCTTCTCGATTTTGTCGACAATCACGATGTTCCCCGCATTGCCACCAAACTCGAGGATAAGCGACAGCTCGAGCCTCTCTATGGGCTCCTGTTCGGTATGGCCGGCGTTCCGTGCGTGTATTACGGGAGCGAGTGGGGTATCGAGGGGGAACAGAAATTTGGCGATCGCGAGCTGCGTCCCGCACTTGATGGTCCCGAGTGGAATGGGCTTACTGATTGGATTGCGTCTCTTGCTAAGGCACGGTCGGCGAGCAAAGCGATAGTTTGGGGCACGTATGAACAGCTCGCTGTTCAGCCCAAGCAGCTGGTATTCCGGAGGGTTTTCGAGGATGAGCGGGTCATCGTTGCCGTCAACGCCTCGGCGGAACCCGCGGTCATGCACTTCGACGCTCAGTCGGGAACGGGAGTTGACCTTATCTCCGGGGAGTTTCATGACTTTGGTGGAGGGTCAGAGCTTGCGCCTTACTCCACTTACTATTGGAAATGTGAATAGCAACCGGGTTTCCCATTAAAATTCGTTTATATCGACCGTTTACGACGCTATTACCTACCGCTCACCTGATTTATACTAGGCAAGCGTAGGGTTAACCCGTGCGTAATTGCGTGCGGACATTCGAAGGGAAACACGATGAAGATTCTGTTCTACGGTACCGCGAGCTACGACAAGGACTCCTTCACCAAGGAGCTCAAGGATTACCCTGAAATCAAGATCGACTTCATCGAGACCAACCTTACTCCGATGACTGCTGCCCTCGCCCGTGGCTATGACGCCGTCTGCGCCTTCGTAAATGCCGACGCTGGTGCCATGACCCTCGAGATTCTCGCCGGCTTCGGCGTCAAGCTCGTTCTCATGCGCTGCGCTGGCTTCGATGCCGTCAACGTGCCTGTTGCTGAGGATCTCGGCCTTAAGGTCACCCGTGTTCCCGCATACTCGCCCGAGGCCATCGCCGAGCACGCTATGGGCCTCGCCCTTTGCGCCAACCGCCGCATCCACAAAGGTTACATCCGCGTCCGTGAGAATGACTTCAACCTCGAGGGCCTCGTCGGCGAGACCCTGCACGGCAAGACCGCCGGCATTATCGGCACCGGTCGCATCGGTGCTGCGCTCTGCCGCATCTGCAAGGGCTTCGGCATGAAGGTCCTCGGCAGCGACCTCTACCCGAACCAGAAGCTCGTCGACGACGGCATCGTTGACGAGTACGTTGACTACGATGAGCTCTACCGTCGCAGCGACCTGATTTCGCTGCACGCCTTCCTTAACGAGCAGAGCCGCCACATGATCAACGACGAGTCCATCTCCAAGATGAAGGACGGCGTCATCTTCGTGAACACCGGCCGTGGCGGCCTTGTCGACACCCAGGCGCTCATCCGCGGCATCCTTTCCGGAAAGATCGGCGCCGCCGGTCTCGACGTCTACGACGAGGAGGGCCCGAACGTCTACCAGAACCGCTCCGGTGAGATTGTCGACTCCGTCACTTCTCGCCTGTGCTCCTTCCCGAACGTCGTCATGACTTCTCACCAGGCGTTCTTCACCAAGGAGGCCCTCGGCGAGATCGCGCGCGTCACGCTTGACAATGCCCGCGCGCTTGCCAACGGCACTGATTTCGTCGACCGTTCGGTGGTCTGCTAAACAAAGCTGTTCGACACGCCTGAGTGCCTGTTCAATGAAACCCCGAGCCAGTAGAAAGAGGAAAACATGGCTTATAGCAAGAAGACCAAGATTGTTTGCACCATGGGTCCGGCTACCGAGGACGAGGAGGTTCTGCGCCAGCTCATCCTGCACGGCATGAATGTCGCTCGCTTCAACTTCTCCCACGGCTCTCACCAGTATCACCGCTCGATGATCGAGAAGGTCCGCCGACTCTCTTCCGAGCTCGGCATCCCTGTGGCAATTCTGCTTGACACCAAGGGTCCCGAGATTCGCACCGGCCTGCTCGAGGACGGCAAGAAGGTCGCCGTCAAGACCGGCGACACCCTCGTCGTGACCGCCCAGGAGACCTCTGAGGACTTCCACGGCACCGCTGAGCATATCTCGCTCGACTATCTCAACCTTCCGTCTGAGGTCGAGAAGGGCTCCATCATCCTGATCGACGATGGCCTGATCGGCCTTGAGGTCGACCACGTTGAGGGCCAGGACATGTATTGCGTCGTCACCAACGGCGGCGAGATCGGCGAGAAGAAGGGCGTCAACGTCCCCAACGTCAACGTCGGCCTTCCTTCCGTTACCGCTCAGGACCGTGCCGATATCATGTTCGGCTGCGAGCTCGGCATCGATGCCATCGCCGCCTCCTTCATCCGCGATGCCAAGGCCGTTGAGGAGATTCGCAACATCTGCATCGAGATGGGCGCCCCCAACGTCATGATCTTCCCGAAGATCGAGAGCGCCCTCGGCGTCCAGAACTTCGATGAGATTCTGCACGTTTCCGACGGCATTATGGTTGCCCGTGGCGACCTCGGCGTCGAGGTCCCGGCCGCTCAGGTTCCGCACATCCAGAAGACCATCATCAAGAAGTGCGCCGAGCACTACAAGCCGGTCATCACGGCCACCCAGATGCTCGATTCCATGCAGCGCAACCCGCGCCCGACCCGAGCCGAGGTCAACGACGTCGCCAACGCCGTTTACGACGGCACTGACTGCGTCATGCTCTCCGGTGAGACCGCTGCCGGCAAGTACCCGATCGACGCTGTTAGCACCATGTCTGACATCTGCAAGGAGACCGAGAAGTACGTCCAGGAGAACAAGACGTACTACGACCGCCACGGTGTCCGCAACGTCAACGGCGCTACCGGCTTCGCCGCCGTCGAGATGGCCGACCGCGTCAACGCCAAGTGCATCATCGTCCCGACGCACTCCGGCCGCTCCGCTCGTCTGGTCTCCAAGTTCCGCCCGAAGGTGCCTCTGTACGCCATGTCCCCCTCCGAGGAGGCTGTGCGCCGCACCTGCTTCTACTGGGGCGTCTACGCGTTCCGCACTACCGAGCAGGGCGCTCTTACCGGCACGCTCTACAACGCGCTGACCACCGCCAAGCAGAACAAGGTCGTCGAGTCCGGCGATATCGTGATTCTTACCGCCGGCGATCCCCAGACCTCGCCGCGTCAGGGTGACTACACCACCTCCACGAACCTCGCCATGATCGCTCAGGTTCAGTAGTTTGCGAGCATAGCTGCAGCTAAATACGCGCCGTCGGGAGTTTCTTCCGGCGGCGCGTTTCCTGTAAGCAAGGGCGTGACGCTTGCTCCATGTGGATAATGATGCGGCTGCTCCCTCCGGTTTGGCCCATATGGAGCTATAAAAATGGCGAAAAATGGGCCAAACAGGAGGGAGCTCCCGAGGGGCGTGGGCTTGCTCGGCGTGAACGGGGGTACGTCCCCTGTTCATTGAGCGAAGAGGTGCTGGAGAATCGCGGCCGGCACTCGCCATAGGGTAGAATATTGAAGCTTTATAAGCGCGGCCGGCACGGCAACCTTGATGAGCCCTTGCCCTTCTCCTGGGAATTATGATCGGGCATCAATCTGCCGGCCGCAAAAAAGATAACCCAGGAGGGGGAATCGAATGAAAGAGTACTTGTCTTCATCCGAGGATGTCCTGCGTGAGCAGGGCACCGACGCCGAGGCGGGCCTGAGCTCCGCCGAGGCCGCGAGCCGGCAGGAGAAGTTCGGCCCGAACAAGCTTGAGGAGGCCGAGAAGACCCCGCTGTGGATCCGCTTCTTCCAGCAGATGGCCGACCCGATGGTCATCATGCTGATCGTCGCGGCCATCATCAGCGCCGTCACCGGCGCCATTCAGGGCGAGATCGACTTCGCCGACGTCATCATCATCATGACCGTCGTCATCATCAACTCCGCCCTCGGCGTCATCCAGGAGGCCAAGAGCGAGGAGGCCCTCGCGGCCCTTCAGGAGATGAGCGCCGCCCAGTCCAAGGTCATCCGCGATGGCAAGCTCGTCATGCTGCACTCTTCCGAGCTCGTCCCGGGCGACGTGATTCTGCTCGAGGCCGGCGACTCCGTGCCCGCCGACTGCCGTGTGATCGAGAGCGCCACGATGAAGATCGAGGAAGCCGCGCTCACCGGCGAGTCCGTGCCCGTCGAGAAGCACGCCAGCCCGATCGAGCTCGACGGCGCCGACGACGTGCCCCTGGGCGACCGCAAGAACATGTGCTACATGGGCTCCACCGTCGTCTACGGCCGCGGCCGTGCCGTCGTCGTGGGGACCGGCATGGACACCGAGATGGGCAAGATCGCGGGCGCCCTCACCGAGGCCAAGGAGGAGCTGACCCCGCTGCAGGTCAAGCTCGACGAGCTCTCCCACATCCTGACCAAGCTCGTCATCGTGATCTGCGTCGTCATCTTCGCCGTCGACGTCCTGCGCCACGGCTTCTCCAACATGGCCGGGGAGCCGGAGCTTCTTCTTAACACCTTTATGGTTGCCGTCTCGCTGGCGGTCGCCGCCATCCCCGAGGGCCTCGTCGCCGTCGTCACGATCGTGCTTTCGCTCGGTGTGACCAAGATGGCCAAGCGCCAGGCGATCATCCGCAACCTGTCCGCCGTCGAGACGCTCGGCTGCACCCAGGTCATCTGCTCCGACAAGACCGGCACCTTGACCCAGAACAAGATGACCGTCGTCAAGCACGAGCTCGCCGCTCCCGAGAACAAGCTTCTCGCCGGCATGGCGCTTTGCTCCGACGCCAAGTGGGATTCCGAGGCCGGCGAGGCCGTGGGCGAGCCGACCGAGTGCGCCCTCGTGAACGACGCCGGCAAGGCGGGCCTGACCGGCCTTGTCGCGGAGCACCCCCGTGTGGGCGAGGCTCCCTTCGACTCCGGTCGAAAGATGATGTCCGTCGTGGTCGAGACCCTCGACGACGAGTACGAGCAGTACACCAAGGGCGGCCCCGATGTCGTCCTCGGTCGCTGCACCACCATTTACGAAGGCGGCAAGATCGTGCCGCTCACCGATGAGCGCCGCGCCGAGCTCGTCGCCGCCAATAAGGCCATGGCCGACCAGGCCCTGCGCGTCCTGGCGCTTGCCAGCCGCCACTACACCGAGCTCCCGACCGACTTCTCGGCCGACGCGCTCGAGCACGACCTCACGTTCTGCGGCCTTTCGGGCATGATTGACCCGGAGCGCCCCGAGGTCGCGCCCGCCATCGCCGAGGCGCACGCCGCCGGCATCCGCACCGTCATGATCACGGGCGACCACATCGACACCGCCGTGGCCATCGCCAAGAACCTCGGCATCATCGAGGACCGCAAGCAGGCCATCACCGGCGCCGAGCTCGACAAGCTCTCCGATGAGGAGCTCGACGCCCGCATCGAGGACTACGGCGTGTACGCGCGCGTCCAGCCCGAGCACAAGACGCGCATCGTCGAGGCTTGGAAGAGCCGCAACATGATCGTCGCCATGACCGGTGACGGCGTGAACGACGCTCCGTCCATCAAGCGCGCCAACATCGGCGTCGGCATGGGTATCACCGGCACCGACGTGACCAAGAACGTCGCCGACATGGTGCTTGCCGACGACAACTTCGCCACCATCATCTCGGCGTGCGAAGAGGGCCGTCGCATCTACGACAACATCCGCAAGGTCATCCAGTTCCTTCTTTCCGCGAACCTCGCCGAGGTCTTCTCGGTCTTCATCGCCACGCTCGTGGGCTTCACGCTGTTCCAGCCCGTGCAGCTGCTGTGGGTCAACCTCGTGACGGACTGCTTCCCGGCGCTCGCGCTCGGCATGGAGGAGGCCGAGGGCAACATCATGCAGCGCAAGCCGCGCAAGGCGTCCGACGGCGTCTTTGCAGGCAACATGGGCCTCGACTGCGTCGTCCAGGGCCTCATCATCACCGCGCTCGTGCTGGCGAGCTTTTTTGCCGGCGTGTACTTCGACATGGGCTGCATCGACATCGCGAACATGATGGCCGGCACCGCGGACGAAGAAGGCGTCATGATGGCGTTCATCACGCTCAACATGGTCGAGATCTTCCACTGCTTCAACATGCGTAGCCGTCGCCAGTCCGTCTTCACCATGAAGAAGCAGAACGTCTGGCTGTGGGGCGCCGCTGCCCTGGCGCTCGTCCTCACCCTCATCGTCGTCGAGTTCGAGCCTCTTGCTATGATGTTCTTTGGCGTGCCCGGCCTTGAGCTCAAGGGCTCGCTGACCGCGCTCGGCATCGCCTTCCTGATCATCCCGCTCAACGAGCTCTACAAGGCGATCATGCGCTCCGTGGAGAAGGACGACTAAAGAGGGACACGTGGCCAAGCGTTCAAACAAAAAGACGCGAAGCAATAAGCGAGCCGGCGGCGCCGAGGGGGTGCTGCCGGCTCTTTCTTCGCTCACTGACCTGCCGGCGTTCGGGGAGCTCAAGGCGAGCGACGCCCAGCGCTCGGTGTTCACGGAGGCCTGCCGACGGGCGTGCGAGGCCGCGGGAGACGACATCACGGCCGAGCTTGCGCTCGGCTGCGTCGTGAGGCTCGACCGGGGGTTCCCGGCCGTGCTGTGCGACGATGGGGTGTTTCGCGCCGAGTTCTCGACGCGTCTGACCAAAGGTGGCCTCCGCCGCGGGGAGAACTCGCGCGCCGCGGTGGGCGATTGGGTCTGCGCGCGGCGCCCGCACGGGCACGACATGGGCCTTATCGAGGAGATCCTCCCGCGTGAGAGCGACATTGCCCGTTGGAAGGGCAAGGCCCGCGGCGAGAAGCAGACGCTCGCCGCCAACGTGGATGTGGTCCTCGTGGTGCAGCAGCTTGGCGAGAGGGGCGCCGACTGCGAGCGCATCGCGCGCTCGGCGGTGATAGCGCGCGACTGCGGCGCCGAGGTGGCCGTGGTGCTCACCAAGGCGGACCGCGCGACGGACGAGGAGATCGCCGATGACGTCGCCGGGGTGCGCGAGGTGCTCGGGTCCGGCTGCGCGCTTGCGCTCACGTCGAGCGCGGCCGTCGGGGACGAGGAACGCCGCGTGAGGGCCAGCGCGGAGCGGCTCGACGTCCCCTGGGGCGTGGCCGCCGTGCGCGGCCTTGTGCCCGTCGGGCGCGTGGCCATTGTCCTCGGCGAGTCGGGTGCGGGCAAGTCGACGCTGCTCAACGCCCTTCTTGGTTATGAGGCCCTCGAGACGGGCGCCGTGCGCGAGGCCGACGACATGGGCCGACACACCACGGTGGCGCGCCGTATGGTGAGCCTGCCGGGGGCCGGTGTGATCGTGGACGAGCCAGGTTTGCGCAGCCTTCCCATCGTCGGCCACGAGCGCGGGCTCGCGAAGGTGTTCCCCGACATCGCCGAGGCGGCGGGGGAGTGCCGCTTCCGCGACTGCACCCACACGCATGAGCCGGGCTGCGGTGTGCTCGCGGCGGGCTTCTCGGAGGTGCGCTTGGCTTGCTACCTGGCGCTCGCCGCCGAGATGCGCGAGAGCGCGGCCTCGCTCGACCCGGACGTGGTGATCTAGAAAGAAGGTCTCTGCCGGGGTTCCCAGCCGCGGCACGTAAGCGAATTTGCTTTTGAGGAGCCGGCTCCTGTGGGTCTTTTGGGCCCGGGGAGCCGGCTCTTTGTCTTTCCCAGATGAGCTGACGGGCTTCGAGGTGTGAAGGAGCGATGGAGGCAAGAAGGGCCATGAACCGGTTTTGATACCACTTTTCGTCACTCGCGTGCCTGCGGATTGTTGAGAACTCGACCTGGATTGAAAGCGTTCTGCAAGTCTGCGGTCAGCGTTGTGCCAGCATTCCGCAAGAGGTATTTATTAAAGTCGCAGGTAGGAGGCGCGCTTTCCCGCACAATCCAACTCACTTCGGGCGCATGGGGCGCCCAAGGGAGGAGGATTTGCCATGACCCGCAGATTCAGATTGGCGCTCTCGGGTGCGTTTGCGGCGCTGACCGCGGTCCTCTGTGTGCTCTATGCGCAGGAGGTTCGCGCGGATGCCGAGAGGCAGCGTGCCGAGGCGCTCGAGCGCTTCGGCGGCGAGACGGTACGTCTCGTCGTGGCGACGCGCGGCGTTGAGGCCGGCGAGACGCTGACGCCCCAATGCGTCGCTGAGCGCGACTGGGTTGCCGACCTTGCTCCTGCCGGCGCCCTCACGGCGCTTGACGACGCTGTGGACCGCAAGGTTACGGTGCCGGTTGCCGAGGGCGCTCCCTTAACCGAATTGAATTTCCGTGATGAGTCCGAGATGCCCGAGGTCCCCGCCGGATATATGGCGGTTCAGATTCCCATTGGCGAAAAGCTGGGGTTGCCTGAGGCTGTGGCGGCGGGATCCAGGCTCGTTGCGTACAGGGTGGCTGATGAGGGCGCAAGGCTCTTGTCGGGAGACGTTAAGGTGCTGGTTGGCGTATCCGCCGGCGCGACATATGCATCCAGGGGTTCGGTCAGCCTTGCTGTTAGGCCGGATGACGTGGCAGATGTTCTTGCCGCGAGCGCGGAGGGGAGCCTAAGGCTCGTCGTTCCCGCGATTGATGTCGAGGGAGATCCGGTCCCCGCTGCTCCGACTCAGGTCGGCGCCGAGGAGCCGGCGGCGGAAGATGACGAGGCGGGTGCCCGATGAGCGGCGTCGAGTGGCTCGCGTGCGCCGATTCCGATGCTGTCGCGGACGTGGCGTTGGCCGCCTCCAGCCTGGGGGCGGGGAACAAGCTTGAGTTCGTCCAGGGCGTCGACGAGCTTCGCCGCCGCGCCTTGGACCATCCGGGCACCGTATGGGCGCTCGTGGGAAGTCTTTCCGGCGGGGTGTCCGACATCAATGCTGCTGCGGCGATCGCGGCCGACGGGTGCGCCCGTAGCGTCTCGGTCGTGCGGCGCGACGCCTCCGGATCGCTTAGGTCGAGGGCGGCGAGGGCGGGCATCGATCTTGTCATCGACCCGTCGGAGTTGGAGCCGTCAAGGGCCCCGAAGATGATGGGCACGGGGCCTTCCGAGGCCGCCGTCCCTTCAGAGGGGCTCCCGAAGGCTCACCCAACGGTCGGGCACGTGATTCCTGCGCCGCCGCCCGTAAGGGGTCGCGCCCCGGTGATTGTCTTCTGCTCCGGGCGAGGCGGCGTGGGCAAGACCGCCCTTGCGGCTGCGGCGTGCGTGGCGGCCGCCTCCTGGGGAATGAGGGTATGCGCCCTTGACCTCGACCTCTCGTGCGGGAACCTCTTCAGCTGCTTCGGCGTTCCCGGCGCGTTCGACCTTACGCGCCTGTGCGAGGGGGAGGGCGTCGCCCGTCCGGAGACCATCGGGGTTGCCGCCTGCGAGCGCGTGAGGGTGGCGGGGCCCTGCGAGCGTCCGGAGCTCGCCGACATCGTCATGCCGCGCACGTCCGAGATCATCGCTTCGTGCGCGTCGGCGTTCGACCTGGTCGTCGTGGACACGTCCACGACCTTTACCGAGGCGGGCGCGCAGGCGGCTCAGCTTGCGGATCGCCTGCTCATCGTCTCGGGACCTGGCCAGGGGGCAACGGCATCGCTTGCCCGCGCAAGCGGGCTCGCGGTCCGGCTCGGAGTGGCCCGCACACGCATCGCCAGGCTCGAGAACTTCGCAGACCCGAGGGGGCGGGGAGCCTCCCGCCTCGCGTGCGCGGAGGTGGGGCTGGAGGCGGCGCGGCAGTTTTCGGTAGTCGACGGCGGCGAGGAGGTGCGCGAGCTTCTTTGTGCCGGCCAAGCGGCGCAACTGCTCGAGCTCGGCGTTCCCTTTGCAGAGTCGACGGCGACGATGCTCGCGCAGGTTTTGGCGGAGCTCGGCCAGCTGCCGGAGTGCGAGGCGGCAAGAAGGGCCCTTGATGCCGGGGGCGCGCACAAGAGGTCGTTCTTCGGAAGAAAAAGGGAGGCGAGAAGCGCATGAGCGTTCTCGAGATGGTCCGAGAGGCCGAGGCTTTTTCTGGGCGTGAGGTGGGCGAGGTAGACAAAAAGAGGCGCGCCGAGGAGATGCGGGCCCTGCGCGACAGGCTCAAGCAGGACTTGATCGGGCGGCTTGGCTTGGCAACGGTTGCGACGATGCTGGGGGAGGGGGACGATGCGCGTGCCCGGTCCGAGCTTTCGGTGGCGCTCGACTCCATCCTCAACACGAGCGGATACGAGGACGTCGGCAGCGAGCTCAGAGAGAAGGTCACCCGGCAGGTGGTCGACGAGGTCTGCGGCTTGGGGCCCATCCAAGGGCTTCTTGACGACCCCGGGGTCACCGAGGTGATGGTCAACGGCTGCGAGTCGCTGTTCTACGAAAAGGGCGGCGAGCTGCTGGAAGCCGACGTCTCGTTTGACTCACCGGAACAGATCACCATAGCCATCGATCGAATCCTCGCGCCGCTTGGGCGCAGGCTCGACCGGTCGAGCCCCATCGTCAACGCGCGTTTGGCAAACGGTGACCGTGTGAACGCCGTGGCGAGGCCCGTGGCCGTCGATGGCCCGTCGGTCACCATCCGCAAGTTCACGGACTCCATTCGGTCGCTCGACACGCTCGTGGAGCTGGGGGCCCTGCCCGCATGGTACGCACAACTGCTCCGCTGGGCCGTGGTGTGCCGCCAGGGCATCGCGGTCTCGGGAGGGACCGGCTCGGGCAAGACGACCCTGCTCAACGCGCTGTCGTGCGAGATTCCCGTGGGCGAGCGCATCGTGACCATAGAGGATTCCGCCGAGCTTCGCTTCGACGTCCACCCCAATGTCGTGAGGCTCGAGGCACAGGACGCCTCGATTGAGGGCAGGGGCCGGGTGACCATCCGCGAGCTGGTGAAGAACGCGCTGCGCATGCGCCCTGACCGCATCGTCGTCGGTGAGGTTCGCGGCGAGGAGTGCATCGACATGCTCCAAGCCATGAACACGGGGCACGACGGGAGCCTGACCACGTTGCACGCCGGCACCCCAGAGGAGACCGTGACGCGCCTCGTGCTCATGGCCCGCTTTGGGATGGATTTGCCGCCGGACATCATCCGCGAGCAGGTGGCGACGGCGCTCGACCTCATCGTGATGTCGCGAAGGCTCAAGGAGGGCTCCCGTGTCATCACTGAGCTCGCTGAGGTGGGGAGTGACCCGAGCGGCAGCGTCAAGCTTTCGACCTGCGTCCAGTACAAGCTGGGCGGGGGTTCTTGGGAGCTCGTCTGTGAGCCGGCGTTTGTGTCGCGCGGCATCGAGGCGGGGGTCCTGGAAAAGGAGGAGGTGGAAAGATGGAGGCGCTCCTTCTTGTAGCGGCGGCCGGGTCGGCCGCTGCCGCGGCGGGCACGATGTCCTGGTTAGGTGAGGCGCCCGCGCCTCTTGCGGCAGAGCGCTTGGCGAGAAACGCGCTGCGCCGCGCGTTGGAGTTGCTTAGGCGCCTCGGTGCCAGCCGGGCGGCAGGGGCTTTGCTCGGGATGCCCGGCTGGCAAGAACTCGCCGACGAGGCGGCGTCGCGGGCGGAGCGGGCAGGCGCGAGGCTCGAGCCGGGGGACGCTGCCGCTGCTGCGGTTGTCGCGGCGGTATGCGGAGGTGCCATGGCGTCGGTTCTCTTCGACACGTGGCTCATGCTCCCGCTTGCGCTCGTGGCGCTGTTCGTTGGTACGCCGGCTTTGTCTGCCCGCCATGCCGAGCTTCGCCGTCGCGAGGCCAACGCGGCTATGCCGGCGGTATTCCGGACCTTGTCGGTCGCCATGGGAGCGGGTATGACTCTCGTGCAGGCGGCGGAGTACGCCGGGGCGCGGGCGGGAGGGGCGGTGGGCGAGGCGTTCGCTCGCCTTGCGCTCAGGCTTCGCTGCGGCGTGGCGACGGAGGCAGCGCTCGGCGAGCTCTCGGGTGAGCTTCGCGCGCCCGGGGCGGGACTCCTGTCCACGGCGCTCGCCATCTCCCATCGGACGGGCAGCCCACTCCAGGGGTTGTTCCAGCGCTCGGCTGCCCTTGTCGAGCGGCAAGGGGAGTTCGAGCGTCTCCTGGCAGTGAAGACCGCGCAGGTCAGGCTCTCTGTGCGCGTCGTATGCCTGCTCCCTGCCGTGATGGTCGCCCTGCTCGCGGCGATATCGCCGGATTTTCAGAAGGGACTCTCTACGCCGGCGGGCGCGGGAAGCGTTGCCTTGGCGGCGCTTCTGGACGTCGCGGCGGTCGCCATCATCCGAAGACTCATAGGCAAGGTCCTGTGATGGCGATGAGCGGGTTTCTTGCCATCCTCGCGTCGGCGTCCGCGGCGGCAGCGTGCATGGCCGCGATCTCGGGTCGGCCGCGCGAGGGCCTGACGGCAATCGGCCTCGAGGGTTTTCTGGAAAAGACGGGCGCCGCCTACGTCCTCGGGCGACTCCGCGCGGACGGTGAGAAGGCTCGGGGGAAGAAGGAATGCCTCGCGCAGATGCCGGTCATGATCGACGTCGTGGTGCTCGGTCTCTCGGCGGGGCTCTCGTTCGACTCGTCGCTCGAGCTGTACTGCTCGCGGTACGGGGACGTGCTGTCGAGGGAGCTCGGACATGCCCTTCTTTCCTGGAGGATGGGCACCGAGACGCGAAGGGAGGCGCTCGAGCGGGCGGCCTCGTCCCTCGGCGCGCCGCAGCTTGCTCGTTTCGGATCTGTTGTGTGCGAATCGCTGGCGTTCGGCTCGCCGTTGGCCGAAACGCTCGAGCGCCAGGCGCAGGTCATGAGAGACGAGCAGCGCTCGCTCGTCGAGGAGGAGATCGAGCGGGCGCCGGTAAAGATGCTCGTGCCGCTCGGGACGTTGATCGTACCGGCGATGCTGCTGGCGATCCTGGGCCCGCTTTTGGGGTCCGCGCTTGTTATGGGGTAGCCGCCGTCCGCGTGGGCGGCGAGTAAGGATTGGAAAGAATGGGAGAGAACATGGGCGTTTTGCTTCAAACATGCTTTTTGAACTGGGCAAATGCAGGCAGGTTTCGCGCTTTTCTGCGTGAAGAGAAGGGACAGGGAACAACGGAGTACGCCATTTTGGTGGGTGTGCTCGTGGTCATCGCGATCATCGCCATCGTCGCGTTTCGAGGGAAGGTGACCGAGCTCTGGAACGCGATCGCTGATGGCATCAACTCCCTGTGAGCGGACCGCCCATGCGGAGGCGTCGTTCTGCCGCTGTTCTTGCGTGGGCTGTTCTCGCCCTTTCCGCGGCCCTTGCTCTTGTTGCGGCAATGCGGCTTGCCGCGTCGCCGCGAGCGATGCCTGGCGCCGCCCGGCGGGATGGGCAATCTGCCGGTGAGCTCGCGGAGTCCCTGGCCGGCCGGCTTCCCGGCGGGGCCCGTGAGGAGACGAAGGTCGTGGAGGGTGAGGTCGCGGCAGTGGCCTCAGGTGTGCTCGAAGAGTACGCGGCGCGTGGCGACTGCGCCCTCGCCGAGGCCGGGTACCTCGGGATTCTGGGCGATGTCTGGGGGTGTGTCGTGTATGGGGGCGATTGGTCCGAGGTCTGCGTCGTCAGGAAGTCGGCGACGGAGGAAAGCGAGGTGCTCACGTGGAGGATCGACGCGGAGGAGCTTGCCGGCGTTGTCGGGGACTGAGGGACCCGTGCGGGCAGTCGACGGTGGAGTTTCTCCTAGTGGCCATGGCGTTCGCGGCGCTCTGCCTCGGGTTGGCCGTGATGTGGCACGCCGCGAGGGATGGGCGGCTCCTCGCGCTCGCGAGCGCCGCCGCGTCCCACAACACGGCGGCGGGAATCGTCGTCGCGCTCAAGGACATCATGGCGTTTTGAGCCGCCTGGCAGCGTGCGGGCGCGGAGCGCTTCCGGGCCAGGCGAGCGTGGAGGCTGCTGTGCTCATCCCCGCCTTGCTCGTGGTCGTCGCGCTTTTGGTGCAGCCCGCATGCCTGCTTTACACGAGGGCGGTGATGCTCGGGGCCGCCGCGCAGTCGGCGCGCCTGGCGGCAACCGACCCGTCCGCCGACGAGGTCGTCGCCTTTGCCCGTCGGCGCCTTAAAGCGGTGCCTGAGGTCGGCGTGTTTCATACGGGCGGCGAGGGGGACTGGGAGGTGTCCGTAAGCGGGGAAGGCACAGGGAAGGCAAAGGTCGAGGTGGTCGGGCACGCGCGCCCGCTGCCCCTCATGGCGGCAATAAGCGGCGCCTTGCTAGGAGCAGACGGGTCGGGGGTCGTGCTTAGGGTATCGGTGGAGGTGGATTCCCATGCGAGTTGGGTCAACGGGTCGTACGGAGACTGGATTGGCGTCTGGGGATGAGCCGCGCCGACGAGCTGTGCTCGGCATCGGCGCCTTCATAGACGACGAAGGCGGCTACACGACGGTTGCCGTGGCGGTCGCGCTGCTGGTGAGCATATCCCTCGTGTTTTCTGCGGCGTCGGCCCAATGGGTCTTTTCGCGTGCGGGAGAGGTCCGACAGGTAGCCGATGCCGCGGCGGAGTCGGGAGCGAATGCTGTCGCGGCGTATGCGACCATTGCCCAGACGCTCGACGCCTGCGTGCTCAGCATGGGCCTGGCCGGCATGGTCGCGTGCGGCGCGGGCCTGGTCGCCTCCTGCGTCCCGCCGCTTGCCGCCACGGGCGCGGACCTCGTTGCCACGGGGACGCAGATACTGTCCGCGAGGAGGGACTTCTCGCGAAGCGCGGCGGCGGGCTTGCAGAAGCTCGAGAAGGCGCTCCCCGCGATTGTGGTCGGCAACTCTGCCGCGTGCGTTTTGGCGAACTCCAAGGACGGGCTGTCATACGCCGGGTGCGCCGTGCCGTTCCCGCAACGGTCGGAATCGGACTTCTCGGCGCTTCTTTCCGACGTGGACGACTCGGGTATGGAGGACCTTGCGCACGAGATGCAGGAGCTCGCCGAGCAGGAGCGCGCGGCGAAGGAGCGCGCGGACGATGCCCGGGAACGCGGATGGCGGGCAGACTGCGGCGCGCGCCCGTACTGCCTTTGGCAGCGGGCCCAGTCGCTCGCGGGCCTTTCCGACGGCGAGAACCCATGCTATTCCTCGCCCGAGGCGTGGTCTTTCGGGGCGCCGCTTGAGCGCTCTCGGGCATATTACGCCGCGAGGCTCTCTTCGTGCGCGGTGGAGGGCTCGAATGCAGAGCAGCTAACCGACTCTGCGTGCCGCAGGGCTTTCTACGAGTTCGCGCTGGGCGAGGTGAGGGGAGGATCGTATTCCGAGTCCCCTGACGGGAGTGTACGGATCGACTTGCCTCGCCTTCCGCGCAACACGAGCGAGACGCGGGCGACCGCGCTGTACACGGACGCGGCTTGGCCATGCTCGGCCGAGGGCGCCGGCCGCGTCCTGCACTCATCGATGGCCTGCCCCGGGGCTCGGGGCGGCTATGCCGGGCTGGCATCATTGGCCGAGCTCGAGGCGGGCGGCGTGCATCCCTGCGATGTGTGTCGGATGGACGTGGGGGACATGGGCAGCGTGGCGGCTGCGTCGACCTCCATCGAGAACGGGTTCGAGCACTGGTGGCGTGAGGTCGTCGAGGCCTCGGAGGAGTACGAGAAGGCGAGAAACGAGCAGGTGGATGCCCATAGGCAGCTCAAGGAGAAGGCCAAGCTCGGGGCAGACCTGTTCGAGCGCGCGATCGAGGCGCTGACCGTATCCCGGCCGAAGCTCTGCCCGCCGGGCGCCTATGGGTGCGTGGCGGTGGTCGCTCGCGGCGAGGGGACGGCGGTGCCCGCCGAGCTCACCTCTGCTTTCCTTTCGGAGGCGTCGCTGCCTCCCGGGACGGCGGTCTCCGGCGCCGTGCTCGCCCCGGACCAGACGACTGCGGAGAACAACCTGCTCGCGAGCTTCTTTGACGGGCTTGCCGCCAACGGATCACTCGCGGGTGGCTTGGCGGACGGCGCAGCGACGCTCTGGGGCAGGCTGCTCGTCGGTTACGGGTCTGCCTACGACACAATCGCGGGGGCGGGCGGGGATTTCCTCGACCGGCTTGACGGCGTGCTCGGAGGCTCGGTCGGCTCCTGGCTCAAGCAGAAGCTCGGCGAGATCATGGAGCGCTGCGGGCTTGCTCCGGCAGACCTACGCCTGAGAAAGCCCGTGCTCGTGAACACCCGCGAGATCCTGAGCAAAGCGGGCTACGACCGAGCGGCGACCGTGCGCGACCTCGTGAACAGGCTGCCCGATTCCGGAGACGCCGCCGAGTGCGTGCGTGCGTTCGCCGGATGGACCCTGGATACATACGGAGACGAGGACTTCACGGTAGCCGAGCTCGCGGTGCCGGGCACGGAGGCAAAGATTCCGCTCAAGGTAAACCTGAAGAAGTTGGCGGGTGTGCTGTGAGGTGCTCGGCTATCGCCCCCGGAGGGCAAGGGGGCCAGATGACGGTCGAGCTTGCGGTGCTCGTCCCGCCGGCGATCGTGGTCGCGCTCATCGTGTTCAATCTCATGGGTTTCATCGATGCCTGCGCCGTTTTCGACCAGGCGAGCCTTGACGCGGTGCTCGCCCACGGGGTTGCTCCTGTAGGCGCACAGACCTCCGATACGGCGGAAGCTGAGGTCGCAGCCGCGATTCGGCGTGCCCTCGGCAACGAAGGGACGTGCGAGATCGAGGTTCGCTCAAGCGGGGCGAGCCAGGACGCCCCTACGGGCTCGTTTGTCATATCGCCTTTGCTCACGAGGTATACCTGCACGCTCAGGTACAAGCCGTGGCCGCGCTTCCTGCGCATGCCGGGAATCACGATGGAGACGCCTTTCGTGCTCACGCACGAGCGCTCCCTGGTCGTCGACCGGTATCGGCCCGGGGTGGTGATGTGAGGTGGCCTGGGCGAGGCTCGCCGTCGATGAGCGCCCGGGCGAGGTGCTGGAGGTTCACGTGCTCAACTCCTGGTCCGAGAAGCTGCGCGGCCTTCTGGGGACGGGCCCCAGCGCGGCCCCCGTCATGCTTACGCGCTGCTCGTCCGTGCACACCGTTGGCATGTCGTACGCGCTCGACCTTGCCTTCGTGGGGGAGCGCGGGGAGGTCCTAGAGGTTCACAGAGGGGTGGGGCCGGGGTCTCTCGTCTCGTGCGAGGAGGCGTCCTGCGTGATGGAGCGACCATCTGCGCAGGGCGAGTGGCTCGCGGGCGGCGAGCATCTGTGGGTCTGCGCCATAAGCGCCGAGTTGTTTTAGGCGGAAGGGGAACGATGGGAAGCGATTACGCAAAGAAGACCTGCCCGAGATGCGGGGAGGAGCTGTTCGCGGATATGCAGGTCTGCTACGGCTGCCTGTACGACTTCACGCGCAGCGACAACGGGCCGTCCGAGATCGCGGACGCCCTCGACGAGCCGGAGGGCCTTGGCGGCACCGACCCGGCGGCGCCGCTGGTGAGGCATGCCGTGCCGAGGTCTCCGGGGCGCCGCGAGGGCACGAAGGAGTTGCCTGCGGGGACGGCGCAGCCCAAATCCCCGGAGGACGTCCCGGGGCCGACGCGCGGCCATGCGGTCGTCGCGACGTGCCCGGACGACGAGCTCACGTGCGTGCTCGTGGAAGCGTCCTCGAGGGGACGGCCCCACGGCGTCTGGGTGCGCACGGAGTCTGCCGACGTGTTCGTTCCCATGGGCGAGGCAGGCCTCGCCGTGGGACGTGGGTCGGGCAACCAAGTCATCCTTCACGACAGGTCCGTTTCCCGCAGACACCTTCGTCTGAGTCTTGCCTCCGGCGGCGTGGAGGCCATAGACCTCGGCTCGACGAACCCCGCGAGGTTCAAAGGCCGTCCCGTTGAATCCTCCGTTCTTGTTCCCTGGGGAGAGGAGCTGCAGTTGGGCGAGGCTGTTCTTGCCATGTTCGAATAGGCGGAGCATTGACAACTGTATAGTGAGGTATACAATGATTATCAAGAAGACCGAAGAGTTCGACAGGTGGCTCAGACGCTTGAAGGATGGGTTGGCCAAGGATCGCATCAAGGCTGCGATTTATGAGGCTGGATATGACGGCGGTTTTGCGGACGTCAAATATGTGGGCAAGGGCGTGTACGAAGCCCGACTGTTTTTCGGGCCGGGATACCGGCTGTACTATGCGCCTCGGGGCGGGGCGATGGTTTTGCTGCTCGCAGGGGGCGACAAGACGTCCCAGCGCCGAGACATCCAGAAAGCGTGGGCCATCAATGCCGATGAGCTGAGGAGGCGAAAGAATGGCAAGAGATCTTGACCCGATCGAGGAGTTTTTTTCCTTTACTGATAAAGACCTCGAGGTTACCGACTTTAACGTGGCCGACTATATCGACGATGAGCGCGATGCGGTCGGTTTCCTCAACGCAATTATCGAGACAGGAAGGCCGGAGCTCCTCCAGGCCGCTCTCGGCGACATTGCCCGCTCCCGGGGCATGACCGAGCTGTCCCGCAAAACAGGCGTGACGCGGGACGGCTTGTACAAGGCGCTGTGCGAGACGGGAAACCCCAGCTACGACCTCGTCCGGCGCGTGCTCGAGGCGTTCGGGCTCAGGTTGCAGGTCGTGCCCATCGACTCCGGGGACGCCCAAAGCGCATAGCTTACGCTGGTATACTCAATCTGCGCGTTTCTTGCCAGCTCAACGCAGATGGAGACACCCATGAACATCCGCGCCCGCCTTCGTGCACGCAATCTGGCCGTGCCCCTCTGGACGCTCTTCACGGCGGCTTTCGCCCTTGCGCTCGTCGTCGCGCCCGGCACCGCACTTGCCCGCGAGTACTCGATCTCCAAGGTCTACATCGACGCGACCCTGGACGACGACGGTGCGCTCACCGTCGTGGAGTCGCGCACCTTCGACTTCGACGGTAGCTTCAACGGCGTGTACTGGGACATCCCCAAGGGGCTGAACCCCGGCAACGGCCGAGAGGTCGAGATCTCCGTCCTTTCCGCAGGCGAGGGCGGCGGCTTTGGCATGCAGGAGTTCTCTGAGGGCTATAGCGGCCAGAACGGTACCTATGAGGTGGATGACCGGGGCGATGTCCTGCGCCTCAAGGTCTACTCGTCCCACGAGGATGAGCGTGCCACCTTCACCATCGCGTACCGTGCCACGGGCATCGCTACCCGTTGGGACGACACGGGAGAGCTCTACTGGAAGTTCGTCTCGGACGGATGGGACGTCGAGTCCCAGAACGTGATCTGCAACCTGCACCTTCCTGTTCCGGCGGGCGAGTCGGTCAAGCCCGTGGCCAATGTGCGCGCCTGGGGCCACGGCCCCCTGGACGCGGACGTGTCCTTCAACGGCGACGATGTGGTGTTCACGGTTCCCGGCGTGGGCACCGAGGAGTTCGCCGAGATGCGCGTGACCTTCCCGAGGGAGTGGATTGCCGGCTGCGAGGCGACGTCCGGCTCCGAGCTCGAGACCATCCTCAGCGAGGAGCAGACATGGGCCGATAAAGCCAACGCCCGCCGTGCCCGAGCCCGCCTGCTTGTTTGGGGAATCGCCGGGGCAACCGGCGCCCTGGCTGTGGTTACCGTGGTTTACACGGTGTTCGCCCGCCGGCGTTACGCCCAGGACATGAGGCCCCAGTTCCAGGACAAGTACTTCCGCGACGTGCCGACCGACGACCACCCCGCGGTTCTCGGCGCCCTCGCAAACGGCGGCAAGGCGGAGCCCAAGGAGCTCACCGCGACCCTCATGCGTCTGACCGATCAAGGCGTGGTGCGCCTGGACAAGGTGCGCAGGAAGGTCGGGAGCGGCTGGAGGCAGAAAGAGAAGGACGATTTCCTTCTTACCAAGGTCAAGGGCATGGGAACCGCTCCCGAGGGCGCCGTCATGAGCGATAACGCCACTTGGGCTCGCGCGGTCGACGCCGCCGCCTGCACCTTCGTCTTCGGCAAGGTGGCCAAGGCCCGCAACGAGGTGGGCTCGAAGCTCTATCTTTCCAGTGTCGAGCGGACGGCAAAGAAGGAGCCGGAGGCCTATAGCGACGCTTGGAATGCCTGGGCGAACGTCGTCGAGGGGCGCTATATCGAGAGGTTCCAGGACGAGGCGATCGAGCGCAAGGGCATGGTGACCCTCGCCGTGCTCGGCGTATTCGACGTCATGCTTGCCATCGGGTCGTTTGTCCTTGAGGTGTGCATCTTCGAGTCGCCGCTCGGCATCGGAATTGGGCTTCCGGCGCTTCTGCTGGCTGCGGGCATCGCCGCGATCGTGTGCGCCGCGACCATGCGCGAGCTCAACCGCGAGGGCATCGAGATCGCAGCAAAGCTCGAGGCGCTCCGGCGTTGGCTCAAGGAGTTCACGCACCTCTCGGAGGCCGTGCCCAGCGACGTCGTGCTTTGGAACCGCCTGCTCGTGATGGCCGTGGTGCTCGGGGTCGCCGATGAGGTGATCAAGCAGCTCGAGGTCGCGTGCCCGCAGATCATCCAGGATCCGTACTTCGCGCCGTGCTACGGCTGGTGCTACGGCGGGTACGGAATCGACGGGCGCCCGCCCGCGGCTGCCTTCACGGGCAACGTCGCCTCCGCGCACAAGGCGTCGGCGGCTGCGATCGCCGCCTCTTCGTCGAGCTCGGGCGACGGCGGCGGTGGCGGCTTCTCTGGCGGCGGTGGCGGCGGGTTCGGCGGTGGCGGTGGCGGCGGGGCCTTCTAGACCCCGGGCATCAAGCCGTCTTCCTGGCAGCGTGGGGCGCCCGGCGTGGATGCGCGACGAATCGCGTCCACGCCGGGCGCCCTTCTTTTTTGGTTAGCCCCTGCGCCTGGCAACGGAGCCGCCGCCGCGGACGGCGGCGCTCGCGAGGCACATCTCGTCGAAGGCGACGGCGCAGCCCGCGGGGCTCGCGGGGAATTCCACCGTGCACTCCGCGTCGATGCCGAGCTTTCCCGCCTCCGCGGCGGCGTCGATGTTCGCCCCGAGGAAGAGGAACTCCCATCCGCGCTCGCGCGCAGCGTCGATCATGTGCTTCACCTGCGGATACGTGTATTTGCTGCTGGCATTCTCGTATCCGTCGGTCGCGATGCAGATGAGCGTGTGCTCCGGGCGCAGCGATTCGGGCAGGATCTTCTGGACGCGCTCGTGGTAGCGGATCGCGCCTCCCACGGCGTCGAGCAGCGCGGTGCAGCCGCCGGGCACGTAGTCGCGCTCGGAAAGCGGCCGAACCCGCTCGATAGGAACGCGGTCGTGCAAGACGCGCACATCGTTGTCGAAGAGCACGGTGGAGACGACCGCCTCGCCCTTGCCTTCACGGTTGCTCTTGAGCAGGGCGTTGTAGCCGCCGACGGTGTCCGACTCGAGACCCGACATCGACCCAGACTTGTCGATGACGAACACGAGCTCGGTAAGGTCCTTCTTTGCCATGACGTGGCCTCCTTGGTCGCTTGAGCAGGCCCTTTGCCTGCTTGTTGGGACCAAGATACCGACCTGCTTGCGCCGGGAGGTAAACCGCCGGGCGACATTCCCGCGACGTCGGTGCCGGCTGCCCGGATCCTACATCGACCCGAGGAGCGGCTGATCGAAGGCGAAGAGCATGGCGTTGAGCTCGTAGATGTCATAGCAGCCGCGCTCGATGAAGTACGTGACGATGACGTCGAACTTGGCTGAGGGCGAAAGCGCGAGCCCTGCCCTGGCAAGAAGGTCCTCCGTCTCGTCGAGCCCGAGCTGCAGCGCCACGGCGAGCGCGACCGCGGTTTGCTTGGTCGGTCGATAGTCGTTGTCTCGGCGGATCTTCGAGAAAAGCTGGCGCGAGATGTTGGCACGCCGGTATACCTCAGCGTCGGTGAGGCCTCGCGCGTCGATGAGGGCAAGAAGAGCCTGCGAGAAGGACGCGTCGAGGCCGCGGAGAAGGGCTGCGACCTCGTCTTTGTCCACATGGGGAGAGGCGGCGGCACTGCGGCAGACGGGCATCTGCGGAAGGGGCGCCGACGCGAGGAGGTCGGAGCCTGCATCCCTGGCAGGGCGAGCATCGACGAACTCGTCGTCGATGTAGGCCGCGACCTCGTTGAACCTGTTTAGGCTCGCGGCGAACGCCGCGCGGTCGAACACCACGAGGCAGATGTTCATCTCTGTTCCGCGCACGGTCGCCGCGCCGCTTGCGAGGAAGCGCCGAACCTCGTCGCACGCCACCGCGAGTGCCGCCGCGGGCGGATACCCGAAAATCCCCGCGGAGATGAGCGGGAGCGAGACGCTTCTTGCCCCGAGCCTCGCGGACTCGGCCAGCGCGCTCGCGTACGCGCCGCGCAGCAGCACCTCCTCACCGTGGGCGCCGTCGACCCAGCGCGGCCCGACCGCGTGGACGATCCAGCGGGCGTCGAGGCCGAACGCGGGTGTGCTCACGGCGCGCCCGGTGGGGCAGGGCGCGACAGCCTCGCAGGCGGCGGCGAGCTTGGCGGGACCCGCGGCCTTGAATATGGCGCCGCAGACCCCGCCGCCGGCGAGTAGGCGCTCGTTCGCGGCGTTGACGATGACGTCGGTGCTCATGAGCGAGATATCGTTGCGTACGATGGAGAACGGCATGCGGGCTCCTCTTGCCACGGGGTCTGATGCCGCGAGTATACGCGCCCGTGCGCTCGCCGAAACACGGCTCGAAGGATGCGAAATAACGGCCCGAGAGATTTTTCTAAAAAAGTTCTTTGCCAACGCGAAAGAGTTTGTTATAGTAATCCCCGCACACATTCGGCTGGGTAGCTCAGTTGGTAGAGCAGGGGACTGAAAATCCCCGTGTCAGGGGTTCGACTCCCTTCCCCGCCACCAGTAAATTCGCAGGTCGGAGGCCTAAAGCTTCCGGCCTGTTTTCGTGCGTCGGTTTAAAAAAGGGCGCAAAAGGGCGCAACGCCCGAGCCGCCCTCTAAAACCCGGCGACGTCTGGGCTTCTTGCCGGGCGGCGCGCTAAGAAAACGCGACGTCTGGTTCCCTTGTCGGTCTACGATCTAAGAAAACGTCACGTCTGGGTTCTTCATCGCCCAGACGCGGAGAGTTCTTAGCGCGCCGAGGGAGTAAACGTCCAGACGTCCGGGTTTCTTAGCGCGGCCCGGAAAGAAGTGCCCAGACGTCACGCTTTCTTAGATCGTGGGCAAGAAGCGCGCCCAGACGTGACGGTTTCTTTGCGCTGCGGTGCTTCTTGCCCGCTCATCGCCGCGGGCCCGCCGTTGTATCATTCCTTTGACCATCTTCCGCGAGAAAGGGCACCCATGGCCATCTCCTACGACGCAAGCCGCGTGACGCTCGTCGACCACCCGCTCGTGCAGCACAAGCTCTCCATCCTGCGCGATGTCCACACCGGCACCCAGCAGTTCCGCCAGCTTGTTCGCGAGCTGGCCATCTTTGAGGGCTATGAGGCCATGCGCGACTTGCCGCTCGAGTCCTGTGAAGTGCAGACCCCGGTCGCGCCCGCCACGTGCAAGCGCCTGGCCGGCCGCAAGCTCGCCGTGGTACCCATCCTTCGCGCGGGCCTCGGCATGGTCGACGGACTGCTCGAGCTCGCGCCCGCCGCGCGCGTGGGGCACATCGGCATGGAGCGCGACGAGGTCACCCACGAGCCGCGCGAGTATTACTGCAAGATGCCGCGCGACATCGATCAGCGTACCGTCCTCATCGTGGACCCGATGCTCGCAACCGGCGGCTCCGCCGTCATGGCGGTCGACGCGCTGCGCGCCCGCGGCGTGACGAACCTCAAGATGCTCTGCCTCGTCGCCGCACCCGAGGGCCTCTCGGCGCTCCTCGGCCACGACCCCGACCTGCACGTGTATACCTGCGCCATCGACGACCGCCTCAACGAAAAGGCCTATATCGTCCCGGGCCTCGGCGACGCCGGCGACAGGATCTTCGGCACGCTGTAGGCGGCCGGGTGCAACGACGCCCCTCCTCATACGCGAACCGCCCTCCCGCGAAGCGACGTGCGCGCGGGAGGGCGGTTTTGTTGGCAAGAAGGGCTGCGACGGGGCTGCTCGCGGGGCGCCTACCGCCTGCGCGCGCGGCCGAGCGCGAGCCCGCAGGTGCCGATGGCGACGGCGATGAGGACGGCGACGCCGACCGCCGTCGCGTACTCGGCCATGACCGCCCCGGTGAGCGCGGGCGCCTCGAGGACCGCCGAGATGGCCCGGCCCGTCCAGAACGTCGGGGCGAAGTGGGCCGCCGCGGCGACCCCTGCGCCCATGAAGCTCAAGGGGATCCACGCCCCTCCGAGGAAGCTCATGACCATGCCCAAGATGTTGCCGACGGCGTTGATGACCTGCTCGTTGGCCCCCAGCTGCGAGCAGAGGAAGGCGACGGAGAGCGGCGTCAGCGCAAGCGCCGCGTTCGCGAGGAAGGCGAGGGCGACCTGCGGGGCGGGGATTTGCGACGAAGCGTCGCGAAGGCCAATAAGCCCGACGCAGCTGCTGAGCGCGCAGACGGCGAGCGTGAGGACGACGCAGCTCAGCAACGCCTCGCCGCCTCGCCGCGCCTCGCTCACGGGGCTCGCGCCGAGCCTCGCGGCGACGTTTTGCCTTCCGAGCGCGGCGAGCACGAGGCCCACGCAGATGATGACCGACGAGGTGATGGAGTACGCCGCGAAGCCCAGGTAGACCTCGAGCTGCTCCGCGGGCACGCCGCCTCGGGCCTCGGGCACGCGTACCTGGACGCTCGCGCGATCGGCCGCGGCCTCGTTGGCGAGCCGTGCGACCTCGTCGTTTGACGCCTCGCCGTTGAGGGCGGCCGCCGCGCCGGCAAGCGACGACCAGCGCCCGGCCTCGGTGCCCGCGAGCGCGGACGCCTGGGTGCTCACGCCGTAGGCCTCCTCGATGGCGGGCAGCTCTCGCCCGGCGCGCGCGGCGTCCACGAGGTCGCGGCCAAACCCGGCGGGCACGACGAAGACGCAGTCCGCGCGCCCGCAGGCCACGGCGTCTTGGAGTTCGGAGGGCGTGTCCGCGACATCGACCAGCTCGTAGATGCCGCCCATGTGCTCGGCGAAGGCGCGGGAGACCTCAGACCCGTCGCGGTCGACGATGGCCACGTCGGCGGGGTAGGGCTCGTACTTCTCCTCCGCGGAGCCCGCGGGTGCGGAGGAGAAGCTCGTGGACACGATCAAGATGCCCATAAGCGAGATTGCCACGGTGTAGATGCCGAGGTAGAGCGGGTGCGCGGCGACGATGCGGAGCGCGGCCTTAAAGGTGCTCATAGCGCTGCCTCCTAAAGACGGCTGCCGTGATCAAAAGAAGGACGACGCCCAGGCCGGCGCACACGGCGACGCGCGCGAAGAACGGCCCGAGGCCCTCATAGAAGTACAGGCTGGTGAACATGTCGCTGACGAGCTTCGGCGGATTGAGCCACGCCTCGGCGGGGCACGCGCGGGCGACCTCGTCGGCGAGCCTCATCGCGGGCATGCCGTAGAGGCCGGCAAAGAGCGAGCCGGTGCAGTTGAGCAGGGTCAACAGCCCCGTTCGGGGGTTCTTGCCGCCCTTGATCGGCAGCATCGAGACGAGCATGCCGATGCCGATGGCAAGAAGGGACGCCGCGGCGATGCCCAGCAGCGCGAGCCCTTCTCGCCCCGCGAAGTCGACGCCCGCGATGAAGCGCACAAAGAGAAAGACCACGGTGAGGCAGCAGACGGCCACGGCCCAGCACCCGAGCAGGGTTCCCGTCAGCATGGCGAGGCGGCTCTGCCCGCCCACGCAGCGCCTGGCGCCCAGGGCGGAGAGGTCGCCGGCGGCGTCGATCGCCGCGCCCGCCGCGAGCTCGCTGGCAAAGAGCGCCGCCATGCCGAGCAGCGCGTAGTAGAAGCGCACCGTGTCGTCGGGCGTGGAGCGCGTGAGCGAGATCCTCTTGACCTCGCCGGAGATTCCCAGCGCCCGCGAGATCGCGGAGGGGTCGTCCAGAAGGCCGGGGTCCGCGTCGAGGGACGCCTCGGTCAAGGCGAACATCTGCGTGAAGGAGCTGGCGACGGTCTCGAGGATGGAGCGGTCGATGCTCTTTTGGCTCGTGCCGTCGGTGCTCGCGGACCCCGCGCCGAGGATAACCTGGGGTTTGCCGTACTCAGAAGCCTCGGGGTCGACGTAGTAGACTCCTGAGACTTGCCCCTCGTCCAGCAGGCGCTCGCCCTCCTCGACGCTGCCCGCCACGGTCACGTCGAGGAGCTTGTCGTCGCCCTCTGCCGCGAGCGCGTCCACCACCTGCGAGAAGCCTGATCGTTCCCAGGCGTCGTCTCGCACGATGGCCACGGGGACGGCTGCGATGCTGTCGGGGTTCTTGAGGTTGTCGAACATGAAGATGAACATCGTGGCCAGCGCCAGCGGAAAGAAGAGCATCCAGATCCACATGTCGGGCTTGCGGCTGCTTGCCAGGATGGTCGCCTTGATGGTGCTCAGCATGGCTGTTTCCTCCTAATCGCGCAGCTCGCGGCCGGTGATCTCGAGGAACACGTCGTTTAAGGTCGGCGGCTCCGAGTACACGCGGCCCAAGGCGACGCCGCCTGTGCGCAGCGTGTCGAGGATGTCGGTGAGGTTGTGGGGGGAGGCCTCGCAGGAGCAGGTGAGCGTCCCGCGCGCGACGTCGGCGGTGAGGACGTGCGGCAGGTCGCGGACGGCGGCGAGCACGGGGCCAGGCAGCTCGGCGACCTCGGCCACGACCTTCTCGCCCATGTTGATCATGCGCTTGAGCTCGTCGTTGGTGCCCTCGGCGAGGGTGCGCCCGCCGTCCATGATCATGATGCGGGAGCAGATCCGCTCGACCTCCTCCATGTAATGGCTCGTGTAGACCACCGTGGCGCCCTCGTCGCGCAGGCGGCAGATGCCGTCGAGGATGGAGTTTCTGCTTTGGGGGTCGACGGCCACCGTGGGCTCGTCGAAGAAGATGAGTTCGGGCTTGTGGGCGACGCCGCAGGCGATGTTCAGGCGCCGCGCGAGGCCGCCCGAGAGCTTCTTTGGGCGGAAGCGCTCGTAGTCGCCGAGGCCCACGAACTCGATCGCCTCGTTGACGAGCCTTCGGCGCCGCGCGCGGTCGTCGACGTAGAGGCTGCAGAAGTAGTCGATGTTCTCGCGGACGGTGAGCTCCTCGAAGACGGCCACCTGCTGCGGCACCACGCCGATGCGGCGCTTGAGGTCGTAGCGGGCGGGCCCCATCGGCTCGCCGAAGAGCTCGATCGTGCCCTTGTCGTAGGAGAGCAGCTGCAGGATGCAGTTGATGGAGGTCGTCTTGCCGCTTCCGTTGGGGCCCAGCAGACCGAAGATCTCTCCTTGGGCGATGCGCAGGTTGAGGTGGTCGAGCGCAAGGAGGTCGCCGTAGCGCTTGACAAGGTTCTCGACGCGTACGATGTCGGCCATGTCCGTTCCTTTCCGGCGCGCCGCAGGGCGCCCTTTGCCGGGTGTTCGATGCTGGCCCCATCCTACGGCGGTAAAGAAGGGCGGCGGAAGTGAGTTTTGTCACCGCTTCGGCCGCCGCCTCGGCGCGGGCGCGCAGCTCGCCTACAATGGGCCCATGAACAGGCTGTTGGACAAGGCGATCGTGCTCGGGTGCTGCCTCGCGGCGGCATCGGGCTGCGTCGTGGACGCGGGCCTCGTGGCCGCGCTGTGCGTCGCCGTGGCGCTCTCGGCGCTCGCCGAGGCGGCTCGGGGGCCGTGGGCGCGCAGGCTGGGCGCCGCCGCCCCGCTCGCGCTCGCAGCCGCCGCGCTCGCCGCGCCGCAGCTCGTCTTGTTTGCCCCGCTTTCGCTCTACGACGTCGCCCGCGGGACCCGCCGCGGGCATGCGTGGCCGCTCGCCGCGGCGTCGGCGCTTCTTGCCGTCGCCGCCTTCGCCCACGTGCGGGCGGGCTCGCTCGCGCCTCGCTCGGCGGCCCTCGTGGGCATCCTCGCGCTCGTGGCGGCCCTTCTTTCCTGGAGGACCTCCCAGCTCGAGCGGGAGCGTGCGCGTATGCGGCGCACCCGTGACGAGCTGCAGGAGCGCTCGCTCGGCCTCGAGGAGAAGAACCGAGACCTGCTGAGCCGCCGCGAGTACGAGGTCGAGCTCACCACCTTGGCCGAGCGCGCCCGCATCGCGCGCGAGATCCACGACAACGTGGGCCATCAGCTCACGCGCGCATCGCTGCAGGCGGAGGCCCTGCGCGTGGTGCACGCGGGCGAGCCCGGCGTCGCCGCGGACTTCGTCGACGTCAAGCGCACGGTGGACGAGGCGCTCGACATGGTGCGCTCAAGCGTCCACGACCTGCGCGACGACTCGGTTGACCTGGGGGTGCAGATGCGCAAGGTGACGAGCTCGCTTTCGGGTCAGGCCCCCTTGGACGTCGCGCTCGACGTCTCCTGCGAGCAGGTGCCCGCCAACGTGTCCACGTGCTTCCTCGCTGTCTTGCGCGAGTCGCTCTCGAACGCCGCGCGGCACTCGGACGCGACGCGCGTGGACGTGCGCTGCCTCGAGCACCCGTCCTTCTACCAGCTGGTCGTTGAGGACAACGGCGGCAAGAAGGGCGACTTCGCGCCTGAGACGGCGGGCGACGGGATGGGGCTTTCCTCCATGCGCGAGCGCGTGGAGGCGCTCGGCGGCTCGTTTGCGGCGGGGCCCGCCGAGGACAGCGGGTGGCGGGTATTCGCCTCCGTTCCCAAGCGGCAAAGAAGAAACGAGGTCAGGGCATGAGGGTCATTGTGGCCGACGACGATAGGCTGGTCTGCGACTCGCTCAGGATTATCCTCGGCGCCCAGGAGGGCATCGAGGTCTGCGGCATAGGGTCATGCGGAGCCGACGCGCTGCGCCTTTGGCAAGAAGTGCGCCCCGACGTGGCGCTTCTTGACATCCAGATGCCCGGCAGCGACGGGATGTGGGCGGCAAAGCGAATCTTGGCGGAGGACCCGGGCGCGCGGGTGGTCTTCCTCACCACGTTCTCGGACGACGAGTACATCGTTCGCGCGCTCAAGCTGGGCGTGCGGGGCTACCTCATAAAGACGGACGTCGCGGCCATCGCGCCCGCGCTCGAGCAGGTCATGGCGGGCCGGCGCGTGCTGGAGGGCAAGGCCATCGAGGACGTGGACCTCGGCGCGGCGGATGCAGCCGTTGCGCCTGCTGGGGAGGCGGGCCCGCCCGCTGCGTTTTCGTGTCTCACCGAGCGCGAGCTCGAGGTCGCCCGGCTCGTCGCCGAGGGGCTGGACAACAAGGAGATATCCTCCGCTGCCTATATGGGGGAGGGCACGGTGCGCAACCATATCAGCTCGATCCTCGCCAAGCTCGGCCTGCGCAACCGCACGCAGATCGCCATCGCCTACCTGCGCGGATAGCCCCTGTGGGACAAAATCCCCCGTCCCTTTTGTCCCAAGTGAGACAAAAGGGACGGGGGATTTTGTCCCAAAAAACGCCGCCGCGCCCGCGGGCTCAGTAGCGCACGCGGAAGTCGGTCTCGCCCGCAATGGGCGGCTCGTCTACGCGGTCGGCCACGGTGTAGCGGGCGTAGCGCGCGAGCGTCTCGGCGAGGCGCGTGGCGAAGGAGCCGAGCTGGTCTTGCGACCCCTGCAGCACGAGCGTGACGGAGCCGTCGTCCTCGTTGCGCACCCAGCCGGTGAGGCCAAGCGCCCCCGCGATGCGCTGCGATGTCCAGCGGAAGCCGACGCCCTGCACCTCTCCCACATAACGGTACCTGCGGCGCAAGATCAGGTTGCCGTCGGCGTCGGTGGTCGGGGCGACGGGCTCGGGGTCGGGCGAGCCGCCGCCGCGGGCCTCGCGGATGAGGTCGGCGATCGACTCTGCCGCCGCCGCGCGGCGCTGCTCGTCTCGTCTCCAGAACATCTAGGCCCCCTTTTGCCCACGCTTTGCCCATTAACTGGCCTTACAATACTACGAACTATGCACCTTCTAGCTCGTGGCCGAGAGGAACCGAATTGACCGTAAAGTGCAACATCATGTGCGACTCCACGTGCGACTTCACCGCCGAGCAGGCGGCGGAGCGCGGCGTGACCATCCTGCCGTTCCACTACGTCGAGGCAAATAAGCCCGACGGCGGCCTTTCGGGCGACGACGACCTCTTCCAGTCCCGCAGCGCCCACGAGTTCTACGACGCGATCCGCCACGGCGCCATGCCCATGACCTCGCAGCCTTCCCAGCTCGAATACGACGAGGCCTTCCAGGCCGCCTACGAGTCGGGCGTCCCCACCGTGCTCTTCTGCATCTCGAGCGGGCTTTCCGGCGGCTACAACGGCGCCGTTATGAGCCTCGAGCGCCTGAAAGAGGCCCATCCCGACGAGGAGGTCCGCATCTACGTCGTGGACACCCTCGTGGCGTCGACGGCCCTCACGTTGCTTCTTAACGAGGCGTGCAACAAGCGCGACGCCGGCATGAACGCCGAGCGCCTCGTCATGTGGGCGGAGGAGGCGCGCTACCGCGTCCGAACGCTCTTCATGGTCGACAACCTCGACGCCCTGCACCGCGGCGGCCGCCTGCCCAAGGGCGTTGCCGTCGTCGGCGACGCGCTCGACGTCAAGGCGCTGCTGCACTTCAACCTCGACGGCACGCTGGGCATCCGCTCGGTGGCGCGCGGCCGCAAGAAGGGCATGCGCAAGCTCGTCGACTACTACGCGAAGAACGTCCAGCTCGACGACGAGGCCAACGTCTGCGGCGTGGGCGACGCCGACGTGGCCGACGACGGGTTCGCCGTCGCCGCCGAGCTGCGCGCCCTCGACGACGGCCTCGAGGTCCTGCGCCCCACCATCGGCCCGACCATCGGCTCCCACGTGGGCCCCGGCATGCTGTCCGTCGTCTTCTGGGGCCGCGACCGCCGCAACGACAAGGCCGTGACCAAGGTCAAGGGCGTCCGCCAGGCCAAGTAATTCCCGCGCCTCGGCGGGGCACAATCCCCGATGGGGCGCGTTTCTCGCAATCCCGACTACCCAAAGCAACCAAGGAGACCAACCATGGGCTTCACGAGAAGAGAGTTCCTCGCCTTTGCCGGCATCGCCGCCGGCGCTCAGCTGGCGGGCTGCTCAAAGCCGACCGAGCAGAAGCCGACCGACCCCGAGGGCCAGAAGCCCGCTTCCGAGGTCGACCTCGACGAGTTCAAGGGCCTCGCCATAAACATGGACGCCTGGAAGTACGACGAGGACAACGACTGCTACTACCAGCTCGGCCTCGCGTACTGCAAGAAGCCCGCGACCAAGACCTACGAGTCTCTTGCCATCTTCGTCCCAGGCCAGTTCTTCACGGGCGAGAAGAACGGCGACTCCTACAAGTGCACCGTCAACGACAAGGCCGTCGTCGGCAACTTCACGCCCGCCACGGCGCCCGTCCTCATGCCCATCAACACCGGCACCCTCGCCGCCCAGCTCTCGCCCACGGCCTATGAGTACAACGGCCTGGGCACGTACCTCGAGAAGGGCTTCGTCTACGTGTACGCCGGCTTCCGCGGCCGCTCGGCCGGCGTGGACACCTCCAGCGGCTCCTCCGAGATGTACCCCGGCGGCGCGCCGTGGCCGGTCGTCGACCTCAAGGCCGCCGTGCGCTTCCTTCGCTACAACGCGTCCCAGCTGCCCTTCGACGCCGACCGCGTCTTTGTGTTCGGCTTCTCGGCCGGCGGCGGCGTGAGCGCCGTGCTCGGCGCGTCGGGCGACTCCGAGGCCTTCAACCCGTACCTCGAGCAGATCGGCGCCGCGACGCACGACGCGGACGGCAACAAGCTCTCCGACGCCCTTGCCGGCAGCGCCTCGTGGTGCCCCGTCACGAGCCCGGACACCGCCGACGCCGCCTACGAGTGGGCGATGGGCCAGTACTCCTCCGACGAGTCGCGCGCCGACGGCACCTGGCGCGCCCAGCTCTCGGGCGGCCTCGCCGCCGCCTACGGCGACTGGGTCAACGGCATGGACCTGCGCAACTCCGACGACGAGCAGCTCACGCTCGAGGAGGCCGAGGGCGGCCAGTTCACCATGGGCAGCTACGCCGACGCGCTGCTGAGCTCGGTCAACGACGCCGCCACCTACTTTGTGCAGAACACGCAGTTCCCCTACGCCTACACCCCGCAGCGCCTCGACGACCCGACCTTCCCCGGCGACCCGAACCTGCTCGCCACGCGCGCGGCCGCCCAGGCATCGGGCCTCGGCAGCGCCGTCTCGGCCGCCGACAAGCCCGAGTCCGAGTCCGGCGACGCCAAGGCCGACGCCGACGCCACGGGCGAGCGGGACACGGCGGTCACCGAGCCCGCGCAGCCCGCGGGCACGACGCGCGTGGAGTCCACCATCTACGACACGGCCTCCAACTACTTCGCCGCGCTCAACTCCGACCAGCACTGGATCGACTACAACCTCAAGCGCGGCACCGTCGCGGTCCAGAGCCTTCGCGACCTCTCGACGCACGTGGTCCCCGCCGAGCAACCCTGCTCGCCGTTCGACCGCCCGGACCGTTCCTCCAAGTCGAACCAGCTGTTCGGCATCGGCGAGGAGAGCACCCTGCACTTCGACGCCACGGTCGGCGACCTCGTCGCGGAAAACATCGACGCCTACGCCGCCTGCCCCGATTGGGACGCCTCCTTTGAGAGCGCCTGGTCCCAGGACCTTGCAAAGAAGGACGCGCTCGACACCTCGATGGCGGACCGCGTGAACATGATGAACCCGCTGTACTGGCTCTCCGGCGCCTACGACGGCTACGGCCAGGCGACCGTCGCCGCCCACTGGCGCGTGAACACCGGCGTGTTCGACACCGACGTCGCCCCCTGCGGCGCGGCCAACCTCGCCCTCGCGCTCGGCAAGTACGACGGCGTCCAGGGCGTCTCGTACACCCCGGTCTGGGGCCAGGGCCACGTCCTCGCCGAGCGCTCCGGAAGCCCCGTGGGCAACCTCCTCGCCTGGGTCGTCGCCTGCTGCTCCTAGCGCGGGCGCTCTTGGATGAGCGTGCGACATCTGATCAAAAAGACGGGTCTCAGCCGCTTGCCGGTTGAGACCCGTCCTCAAACGACGACCGAAGCCAAACCCGGCCTCGCCGGGCGGTAAGAAGGACCAGGATATGCTGCTTCCCCTGACCGACCTCAGGCTCACGCGTCGCCAGGCGCTCGAGGCGCTCGGCTGCGCCTCCGCACTGGCCCTCGGGGGCTGCGCGACCGGCGGGCAAGAAGCGCCGGCAGCGGAGCCGGGGCCTGTGGACGAGCTTGGCGTGACGGCCGAGCCTGAACCCGCGCCGCGGCCCGCGGCCGAGCGCCTTCTTTCCTCGATGACGCTCGAGCAGAAGGTCGCCCAGATGCTCTTCGTCACGCCCGAGCAGCTCACGGGGGTCGATTGCGCGACCGAGGCAGGGCCTCTTACCAAAGAGGCGCTCGCCAAGCTGCCGGTGGGCGGGGTCATCTACTTTGGCGGCAATATCGCCGGAGACCAGCAGCTGCGCGACCTTCTTTCCGGCACCGTCGAGCTCTCGCGCAACGCCGGCGCGGGCATCCCGATCTTCACCGGCGTCGACGAGGAGGGCGGCCCGCTCGTGGCGCGCGTCGCGAACTCGGGGCTCTTCGACGTCGAGCGTTTCCCCAATATGTGGTGGATCGGCGAGTCGGGCGACGTGGATCGCGCCGCCCATGTGGGCACCGTCATCGGGTCCTACCTGCGCGACATCGGTTTTTCCGTCGACTTCGCCCCAGTGGCGGATGTGCTCACGAACCCCGACAACCCGGTCATCGGCCACCGCTCCTTCTCGGGCGACCCCGACGTCTGCGCCCAGATGGTGTCGGCCGAGGTCGAGGCCGTGCTCCAGGCGGGCACCCTGCCCTGCGCCAAGCACTTCCCGGGCCACGGGGACACCCAGGGCGACTCGCACACGGGCGCCGTTACCTCATGGCGCAGCGTAGATGAGCTGCGCGCCTGCGAGTACGTGCCCTTCAAGGCCGCCGTCGAGGCCGGCTGCCCCTTTATTATGGTGGGCCACGTCCAGACCCCGAACGCCGCCGGAGACGGCCTGCCCGCCTCGCTCTCGCGCGTCATGATCACGGAGGAGCTGCGCGAAAGGCTCGGCTTTAAGGGCGTTGTGATCAGCGACTCCCTGAGCATGGGCGCCATCTCGCGCAACTTCGAGCCCGAGGACGCCGCCGTACGCTTCGTCGCGGCGGGCGGCGACGTGCTCCTCATGCCGCCCGATCCGTGGGCGGCACATCAGGGTATTATCGATGCCGTCAACTCCGGAAGCCTAACCGAGGGGCGCATAGACGAGTCCGTCTTGCGCATCATCGCCGCAAAGCAGGCGGCGGGGCTGGTGGAGGCGTAAGGGTCTGAGAGGGGCTTCTTGCCGCCCTGTCTGCCGCCTTGCGCCCACCGCTTGCGTCCCCGGTGCTTTTCTTACCGCGGCCGCCGCGCCGCCCAGAAAGGAGACCCGCATGTCGTTCGGGCTCAAGACCGAGGCGTCCTTCGACGCTGCGCACTTCCTCGCTGATTACTACGGAAAGTGCGAGAACCTCCACGGCCACCGCTGGCGCGTGGTCGCTTACCTCGAGCAGGACGAGCTGCAAAATGAGGGCACCATGCGCGACATGGTGCTCGACTTCGGCGTGTTCAAGCGCGCGCTCCGCGAGCTCGTCGACGAGTATGACCACACCTTCCTCGTGGAGGAGGGCACGCTCAAGCCCTCGACCGTCGAGGCGCTCGAGTCCGAGGGCTTCTCGCTCACGGTGGTGCCTTACCGCACCACCGCCGAGAACCTGGCGCGCCACTTCGCCTCCGAGCTCATCGCCCGCGGCCTGCCGTGCTCCCAGGTCGACGTGTACGAGACGCCGCTCAACTGCGCGACGTACCGACCGTAAGGGCTGAGCGGCCTTCGGCGCGCCGTCCTTTGATGGTGGTTTTCTGGGCACCTCATGGGGTTCGGGTGACGCTTGGGTGACATTCGTCGCCTTTTTCAGATTGTGCGCAGCGGGGTGACATTGTTGTCCCATCCGGCGGCTATACTCGAACGAGGAAGGTAGGAATCGGCATCGCAGCGGAGGTACCCATGGCAGGCGGGGCATTGCACGGCGTCAACTTGACGGGTTGGCTCACGCTCGAGTCGTGGGTCACGCCCGAGCTCTTCGCCGACTTGGGCGCCTTGGACGAGGAGGCACTGGTCGTCGCCCTCGGCCGCGATCGCTACGCGGACCTCGTGCGCAAGCACCGCGAGGAGTTCATGGGGCGCGAGGACTTCGTGCGCATCGCCGCGCGCGGGTTCAACGCCGTCCGCCTGCCCGTGCCGTGGTACGTCTTCGGCGAGGACGGGCCCGACTGCGGTCCCTACGTGGGCTGCATCGAGCACGTGGACCGCGCCCTCGACTGGGCGGAGGAGATCGGCCTCAAGGTCGTCTTTGCCCTCGCCATCAATCCCGGCGCCCCGCACGAGGGCGACGTCATGTGCCGCGACCTGGCAAACATGCGCCTCGCCCGCGACGCCGCCCTCGACGTCGTGTACCGCCTCTCCAAGCGCTACGCGTCGCGCATGGGTTTCTTTGGCATCGAGATCGCCGACGACGTCGTGGTCCAGCACCGCCGCGGCCTGACGCTCACCGACGGCGTTCCCCAGCACCAGCTTCGCAATTATTACCGTGAGGCGTACGAGCTGGTAAGAAGCGCCGCCGGCGAGGAGCCCGTGGTCATCATGCCCGACGGCGGCTTCCCGTCCGGGTTCATCAACTTCATGGCCCAGCGCCATTACCGCAACGTGTGGGTGGACGCCCACATGGACCACCCCTATGGCAGAAAAATCGACGTCGCCGGGCCCTCCGGCGTCCGTCGCCTGGTGGACGCGCACAAGCGCGCGCTCAAGGACGCCGCCCGCACCGGCATGCCGGTCATGGTGGGCAAGTGGTCGAGCGCGCTTCCGCTCTCCGACGCCCAGATGACCCCCGAGGGCCGCATCGCGCTCGAGCGCGTCTACACCTCCGAGCAGCTCGAGGCCTACGCCGCGTGCCCCGCGTGGTTCTTCAGCACCTGGAAGACCTCGGGGCTTCTTACCAGCTGGGACGCGCGCGTGGCGCTCTCGAGCTTCGAGCGCGGGATGATCGTCTGATGGCGGGTCAGCTCTCCGTCGTCGGCACGCCCATAGGCAACCTGCAGGACGCGTCCCCGCGCGTGATCGACGTGCTCGGCCGCGCCGACGTCGTGCTGTGCGAGGACACCCGCGTCACGGGCAAGCTGCTGTCGGCCTTCGGGCTGCGCACGCGGCTCGAGCGCTGCGACGAGAACGTGATCGCGTCTCGCGTGCCCGCGGTGCTCGAGCGCCTCGAGGCGGGGGAGCGCGTCGCGTTCGTCTCGGACGCCGGCATGCCCGGGGTGAGCGACCCCGGCCAGAAGCTTGTGGACGCGGCGCTCGACGCGGGGCTTAAGGTCGAGGTCGTCCCGGGGCCCTCTGCCGTCACGTGCGCCCTGGTGGCGAGCGGGCTTGCGAGCGAGCACTTCTTCTTTGAGGGCTTCTTGCCCAGAAAGAAATCCGCGCAGGTTGCGCGCCTGGAGGAGCTCTCGTGCATCCCAGGCGCTCTTGTGGTCTACGAGTCCCCGCGCCGCGTGGCGGCCACGCTTGCCAACGTGGCCGAGGTGTTCCCCGCGAGGCGCGTGGCGCTTGTGCGCGAGCTCACCAAGCTGCACGAGGAATGCGTGCGGGGACTCTCCGGCGAGCTCACCGAGGCGATCGCCGCCCGAGACGAGGTGCGCGGGGAGTGCGTCGTGGTCATCGCCGCCCCGGACGACGAGGAGCTCGACGAGCGCCGCCGCGCCGCCGCGGGCGGTCCCGCCACGCTCGAGGAGGCCATCGCGGAGGGGCTTGCCGCCGGTGAGCCAAAAAGCGGGCTCGCCCGCCGGCTCGCCCGCGAGTTCGGCGTGCCCAAGTCCGAGGTCTACGACGCCATTCTCGAGGCCGAGGCCGAGGCCTAGCCGCCTGCCGCATGCGCGGCAGATGAGTGCATAGAGAGGACATATACATGGAGCGCCCGGGCCGTCGGTCGGCTCGGGCGCTTCTATTTATTGCTTCGGCGTTTTGGCGGGCAGCCTTATGCCTCGCCCCAGACGCGCTCGGCCACCCGGCGCACCAGCGCGACCTTGGCCCACTGCTCATCCTCGGTGAGCTTGTTTCCGCACTCGCAGGAGGCGAAGCCGCACTGCGGGGAGAGGCAGAGGTTCTCGAGCGGCACGTACTTGGCGGCCTCGTTGATGCGGCTGACGAGCAGTTCCTCGTCCTCGAGACCCGGCTGCTTGGAGGTCACGAGGCCGAGCACGACCTTCTTGCCGTCGGCCACGTGCGCGAGCGGCTCGAATCCGCCGGCGCGCGGGGTGTCGAACTCGAGGTAGAAGGCGTCGACGTCCTCGTGCGTAAAGAGATAGGGGGCAACGGGGTCGTAGCCGCCCTCGAAGGCGTAGGTGGAGTGGTAGTTGCCGCGGCAGACGTGGGTGGTGATGGCGAGGTCTGCGGGCTTGCCCTGGATCGCGAGGTTGTTGAGGCGGACGCCGAGCTCGGAGACTTTCTGGATGTCGACCGGGCTCATGCCGGTCTTTGCCACGAAGTCGCGGTCGCAGTAGATGCCCCAGGTGCAGTCGTCGAACTGGATGCTGCGGCAGCCGGCGGCGTAGAGGTCGGCGATCACGGTGCGGTAGGCGGCTGCGATGTCGGCGATGAGGGACTCGTCGTCGGCGTAGACCGAGCGCAGGCTCTCGACTTGGCCGTCGCAGCGGTCGAGGACGACCTCGGAGTAGGTCTGGACGGGGGCGGGGATGGTCTGGCGCGCGACCTGGCCGTCCTCCTCGAGCGCCTTCACGAACTTGAAGTGCTCGACGAACGGGTGGTTCTCGCCGGAGATCTTGCCCGTGACGACGGCAGTGTCCGCGGTGGTCTCCTCGTCGTGGAACATGTAGCCGGTGCGGCTCGCGCGGCGCTCGATGCCGCCCAGCCCCCACATGAAGTCGAGGTGCCAGTAGCTGCGGCGGAACTCGCCGTCAGTGATCACATGCAGGCCGGCCGCCTTCTGCTTGGCGACGAGGTCGCGGATGGCCTCGTCCTCGACGGCCTTGAGCGCTGCGTCGTCGATGACGCCGGCGGCATGGTCGGCGCGGGCCTGCTTGAGGACGTCCGGGCGCAGGAAGCTGCCGACGACGTCGTAGCGGAACGGGGCGTTGTGGGTGTAGGGCATGGTCGATCCTCTCTATGGGCTGTTTGCTGCAATGAAGTTTGCCGCGTTGCCAGCCTATAGGGAAGTATCAACAAACTATGAAGGTCCATAGCATTAGACTATAGCAAGAAGACCAAGCCCTTCTTGCCGGTGTTTAGTCGGCGGCGCCTGCCACGTAGGCGCGCAGGTGCTCTAGGTAACGCTCGGCCACGCGCGAGAGGGGACGGCCCGCGAGCTGCAGGTATCCGACCTCCATCCGCTCGTCCGACTCGAGGGGGACGGCGACGATGTCGGTGCCGTTCAGGTCCTCGCTGAGGATACCCGAGCTCACGGTGTAGCCGTCGAGGCCGATGAGCAGGTTGAAGAGCGTCGCGCGGTCGGTGACCACGATCTGCTTGTCGGCGGGCTCGACGGCGTGGAGCTCCTCGCTGAAGTAGAACGAGTTCTGGATGCCCTGGTCGTAGGTGAGGCGCGGGAAGGGCGCGAGGTCGGCAAGCGTCACGGATGCGCGCCCGGCGAGGGGAGACGTCCTGCTCACGAACACATGCGGGCTCGCCGTGAAGAGCGGCTCGAATCGCAGCTCCGCGCGGCGCACGGCTTCCGTGATGACCTCGTGGTTGAAGCGGCTGCGGTAAATGACGCCGAGCTCCGAGCGCTGCAGACGCACGTCGTCGATGATGCCCTGCGTCGTGCCCTCGCGCAGCGAGAACTCGTAGCGCTCGCGGCCGATCTCGCGGACGAGCTCGACGAAGGCGTTGACCACGAAGGCGTAGTGCTGGCTCGAGACGGCGAAGACGCGACGCACCGGCGCGTCTTTGACGTAGCGGCTCTCGAGCAGGTCGGCCTGCTCGACGACCTGGCGCGCGTAGCTGAGGAAGCGCGTGCCCTCATCGGTGAGCGTGACGCCGCGCGACGAGCGGTCGAAGATCGCGATGCCCATCTCGGCCTCGAGCTCGCCCACGGCCTTCGAGAGGCTCGGCTGCGCGATGAAGAGGCGCTTGGCCGCCTGGGTGATCGATCCCGCGTCGGCGACCTCGATGGCGTACCTGAGCTGCGTGAGCGTCATGCGCTTCTCCCCACCTGCAAAATCAGCCTGTCTGATTTGGCAGCGTTTTCAGCCTGTCTGGAATGACTGCCAAATCAGACGCTGAGAATGTCAAAGGGGGCGCCCTCCGGGGCGCTCCTCGCCGATAATGGTGCCCGCGCCGC
>CAKUIF010000017.1 GCA_934660915.1 uncultured Olsenella sp.
TGGGACAAAATCCCCCGTCCCTTTTGTCCCACCCGCCGAAAGGATTGGCATGGCCAAGGTCACGCTCAAGGACATAGCGCGCGAGGTGGGCCTTTCGCCCACCGCCGTATCGCTCGTGCTCAACGACCGGCCGTGCAAGATCAGCGCCGAGAGCCGCGCCCGCATCAAGGAGGTCGCGCGCAAGAAGCGCTACATCCCCAACCAGATCGCGCGCAGCCTTGTCACGCAGCACTCCCAGACGCTCGGCCTCATCGTGCCCAACATCGAGTCGCGCTTCTTCTCGTCGCTTGCCCGCGCCCTCGAGGTAGCCTGCCGCAAGAGGGGATACCTGCTGCTCATCACCAACTCCGACGACAGCTCCCACAATGACGCCGACCTCGTCCGCCTGCTCGTCAACCGCGGCGTCGACGGCCTCTTTATCGTCGTTGCCGACGAGCTGCGCTACGCGAGCGGCCTCAAGTCGATCCTCGAGCAGCTGCCCGTTCCCTACGTGATGGTCGACCGCTTTATCGAGGGGCTCGACTGCGACCGCGTGGGCTTCAACAACGAGCAGGGCGGCTACCTGGCCACTTCTTATTTGCTCGGGCGCGGACACGAGCGCATCGCCGCGATCATCAATAAAGAGTCGAACACCGGCCGCGCGCGCATGGCGGGCTACGAGCGCGCCCTGCGCGAGCACGGCATCGAGCCCGATCCCGAGCTCGAGCTCCACAGCGCCTACTACATCGACGACGCCTTCGAGTCCTCGAAGGGTGTGCTCAAGTCGGACGCCACCGCGGTCTTCGCGAGCTCGGACAACATCGCGCTCGGCCTGCTCAAGCTGCTCTACGCCGAGGACCTGCGCGTGCCGCGCGACTACTCCGTCGTGAGCTACGACAACTCCGCCGCCGACACGCTCTTCGAGCCTGCGCTCACCTCGATCGAGCAGAACTCGCGCGAGCTCGCCGCCGCGGCGCTCGAGCTCATGTTCGCGCGCCTGAAGGAGGACGCCGAATCGCGCGAGCGCGCCGCATCCGTCACAAAGATCCTGCGCCCCAAGGTCGTCGTCAAGGACTCCGTCCGCTGGCTTTAGGCTCGCGCCCACACCGGTACGCCCAAGCGACGGCCCTGAGCAGGCAAGAAACCCGGGCACTTCTCATTTGTTTCCAAATGATTTCGAGGTAAAACGAATTACCTTTCAAATCTCGCAAAGTAAAGCGTTTTACCCTTCTATACTCCAAACCAGTTCACAAACCCCCGGAATCAGCTCCGGGGGAACTCGATCTAGGAGGATCAAGCATGGCACAGCCCGTTATCGGCACTCCGTGGCAGAAGCTCGACCACGCCGTTCCCGAGGAGGAGCTCGAGGGCGTCGAGAAGTACTGGCGCGCTTCCAACTACCTCTCCGTCGGTCAGATCTACCTTCGCTCCAACCCGCTGATGAAGAAGGACTTCGTCGACGAGAAGACCGGCGAGACCCGCGACTTCGGCCGCGCCGACGTCAAGCACCGCCTCGTCGGCCACTGGGGCACCACCCCGGGCGTGAACTTCCTCTTTGGCCACGTCAACCGCCTCATCGCCGACCACCAGCAGAACGCCGTCTTCCTCATGGGCCCTGGTCACGGCGGCCCCGCCGGCACCTCCCAGTCCCTGCTCGACGGCACCTACCGTGAGGTCCGCCCCGACATCACCGACGACGAGGCCGGCCTGCAGAAGTTCTTCCGCCAGTTCTCCTACCCCGGCGGCATCCCTTCTCACTTCGCCCCTGAGACCCCCGGCTCCATCCACGAGGGCGGCGAGCTCGGCTACACCCTGTCCCACGCCTACGGCGCCGTCATGGACAACCCCTCCCTGCTGGCCGTGGCCGTGGTGGGCGACGGCGAGTCCGAGACCGGCCCGCTTGCCACCTCTTGGCAGTCCAACAAGCTCGTGAACCCCAAGACCGACGGCATCGTCCTGCCGATCCTGCACCTCAACGGCTACAAGATCGCCAACCCGACGATCCTCGCCCGCATCTCCGACACCGAGCTCGCCGAGTTCTTCGAGGGCATGGGCTATGAGCCGCACTTCTTTGTCGCCGGCTTCGACAACGAGTCCCACGCCTCCATCCACCGTCGTTTCGCCAACCTCCTCGAGGAGGTCTTCGACGAGATCTGCGACATCAAGGCCTGCGCCGAGGAGGGCGACGAGACCCGTCCCGTCTACCCGATGATCATCTTCCGCACCCCCAAGGGCTGGACGTGCCCCAAGCACATCGACGGCAAGAAGACCGAGGGCTCTTGGCGTGCCCACCAGGTGCCGCTGGCTTCCGCCAAGGACACTCACGAGCACTTCCGCGTGCTCCGCAGCTGGCTGCGCTCCTACAAGCCCGAGGAGCTCTTCACCCCGGAGGGCCAGATCCGTCCCGAGGTCACCGCGTTCATGCCTAAGGGCGACCTGCGCATCGGCGCCAACCCCAACGCCAACGGCGGCAAGGTCCTCCAGAAGCTCGACCTCCCCGACATCCACGCCCACGAGGTGCCGGTCGCCGAGAAGGGCCACGGCTGGGGCGCTACCGAGGCTGCCCGCGTCTTCGGCGCCTACACCGCCGACGTCCTCGCCAAGAACGACAACTTCCGCATCTTCGGCCCGGACGAGACCGCTTCCAACCGTCTGCAGGACGCCTATAAGTACACCAACAAGCAGTGGGAGGGCGGCTACTACGCCGACGGCGACAACGACGACCTCCTCTATCCGTCCGGCAAGGTCGTCGAGCAGCTCTCCGAGCACCAGTGCGAGGGCTTCCTCGAGGGCTATGTCCTGACCGGCCGCACCGGCGTGTGGAGCTCCTACGAGTCCTTCGTCCACGTCGTCGACTCCATGGTCAACCAGCACTGCAAGTGGCTTGAGGCCACCGTGCGCGAGATTCCTTGGCGCGCCCCGATCGCCGGCCTCAACATCCTGCTCTCCAGCCACGTCTGGCGTCAGGACCACAATGGCTTCTCTCACCAGGACCCGGGCTTCGTCGACCTGCTGCTCAACAAGGCCAACGACACCCACGTCGTCAACGCCTACTACCCCTGTGACGCCAACATGGCCCTCGCCGTCGCCGAGAAGTGCTACACCTCGACCAACTGCGTGAACGCCATCTTCTGCGGCAAGCAGCCGGCCCCGACCTTCATCACCGTCGACGACGCCAAGGCCGAGCTGGCCGAGGGTGTGGCCGAGTGGAAGTGGGCTTCTTCTGCCGACTCCATCGATGACGCCGACCTCGTGATCGCCACCTGCGGCGACGTCCCGACCCTTGAGGCCCTCGCCGCCCTCGACATGCTGAAGAAGCTCGGCGTCAAGGCCACCTTCGTCAACGTCGTCGACCTGCTCAAGATTCAGAACGCGAGCGAGAACGACCAGGCCATCTCCGACGAGCGCTTCGAGGAGCTCTTCGGCCACAACAAGCCGGTCCTCTTTGCCTTCCACGCCTACGCGGGCACCATCCGTCGCCTGATCTGGGACCGTCCCAACCACGACAACTTCCGCGTCCACGGCTACGAGGAGAAGGGCTCCACGACCACGCCGTTCGACATGCTGCGCCTCAACAACATGGACCGCTGGGCCCTTGCCGCCGACGCGCTGCGCCTCGTCGACGCCCAGAAGTTCGCCGGCCAGATCGACGAGTGGGAGCAGTTCCGCCTCGACGCCTTCAAGTTCGCGTGCGATGAGGGCTACGATCACCCCGACTTCACCGGCTGGGTGTGGCCTGACGCCGCTGCCGCTTCTGAGGGTCAGCTCTCCGCAACCCAGATGACCGCGGGCGACAACGAGTAAATCCTCCCAGTACTCACGCGCTCGAGTCTTGCGCCCCGGCGCCGCGAATCCCGCGGTTCCGGGGCGCTTCTTAGCAGCGTGAACAGGGGACGTACCCCCGTTCACGTACAAGCGTGAACGGGGCTACGTCCCCTGTTCACTGTTCACGCTGTTCATTCGCACGGGCTTTGGGTACAATTCCAAAAGCGCCGCGCAAGCGGCCGAATCTTGACATTCGCATCATGGTGGCATCGTCCCCATTCCCACCGTGGGGGTGACTGGTTTCGACAGGGTGGGCCTGAGATGGGCAGCAGGCCGTGGTCTCCTCGCCACGTTAAACAGGGGAACCGTCAAATTGAATTGACGACACTTATTCTTACGAGCCTCTGGCTCTCGCTGCTTAATTAAATAGCGGCGCGTCAATGCGGGGATCGCTCCCGTTTTCGCGGCGACGTCATTTTAGGGAGATGCTTGCTTGGACGTAGCTGGTATGCCAAGCAAAAAGACTGAACCAACTGGGTCGCCAAGCGCGGGTTGACGGGTGCGCGGCGGCCAAGACTTAACCGGCAACTGAGCCTGGAGACACCTATCAGGGGCTTGCTTTGGACCGGAGTTCGATTCTCCGCACCTCCACCATAGGCGAATCGCGAGGGCCCGCTTTCCGAATAGGGGAGCGGGCCCTCGCTTGTTTTGGGGTATAGAGAGTGTGTTGCGCGCAAAGAAACCCCAGTACAAAGAAGTGCCCGACGGGAGCCGACCATGACTCAGAAAACCCAGTCCTACAGCCAGGCGACGGACACCCCCGCGCTCGTCCTCGAGGGCGGCGGCTTTCGCGGCATGTTCACCTCCGGCGTGCTCGACGTGCTCATGGAGCGCGGGCTCACGGGCTTCTCGAGCGTGTGGGGCGTCTCGGCCGGCGCGATGAACGCGGTGAGCTTCAAGAGCGGCCAGATCGGCCGCACCATGCGCATCATGCTCGCGTATCGCGATGACAAACGCTTCATGAGCTACCTCTCGTTCGCAAAGACGGGCGACATCGCCGGAGGCGAGTTCGTCTACGAGACCGTCCAGGAGGAGCTCGACCCCTGCGACAACGACGCCTTTGAGGAAAACCCGATGCCGATGTACGCGGTGGTCTCCAACGTGACCTTCGGCACCCCGGATTACCTGCGCATCCGCAAGCTCCCCGAAGACGCGGTCAAGGTGCGCGCGTCGGCTTCGCTGCCTGGGGTCTCGCGCACGCTTTTGATCGACGGACAGCGCTACCTCGACGGCGGCACCACCGACTCGATCCCCTTTGCATGCGCCATGGGCTTGCCCGGCGCCCGTCACATCGACGACTACGTGCCGGCAAACCGTGCGATCGTCGTGCTCACGCAGGACCGCAGCTACGTGAAGGGGTCCTCGAGCGAGACCCTGGCCCTGCGCTCGCACCGCTACGACGAGTTCCCGTACTACATCGAGGCCCTGCGCTCGCGCGGGCCGCGCTACAACGCCTGCCGCGAGCAGCTCTGGGAGCTCGAGCAAGAAGGACGCTGCCTCGTCATCGCGCCCGAGAAGCCCGTCGAGGTCGGCGTCATGGAGACAGCGGGCGGGCCGCTGCTCGACCTCTACCTCCAGGGCCGGCGCCAGGCCGAGGCCCGTCTTGCCGAGATCGACGCCTTCCTCCAGTAACCTGCTTTTTCAGCCTGTCTGATTTGGCAGCGTTTTTTGCCTGGCTGGATGAGGGACCCCGACCCGGCGGCCGGCGGGTATTTGCACATCTTGTGACGGCGCCGCCCACGGAAAATTCATCTCCCCACACGACCTGCGGTGACGTACAATTTACAAGCTTTGTCTACAGAGCCCCGTAATCTCTGAAAAGAACAAGCATCTCGTCGGTTTGTCCAGAAACCGTCGAACCGTAAGCACGTAGGAGGAGTCAAGTGAAGAAGTCGACTCAGTTCGCCAAGGCCGGCGAAGTCGAGCGTAAGTGGGTGCTTATCGACGCTGAGGGCGCGACCCTCGGTCGTCTTGCGACCACCGCTGCCATGTATCTGCGTGGCAAGAACAAGCCGCAGTTCACCCCGAACGCCGACACCGGTGACTTCGTCGTCGTCGTGAACGCCGACAAGGTCATCCTCACCGGCAACAAGATGGACCAGAAGCGCTACTGGCGCCACTCCGGTTATCTCGGCGGCCTTAAGTTCGAGAGCTTCAAGGAGGCCATGGAGAAGCACCCCGAGCGCGTCATCGAGCACGCCGTCAAGGGCATGCTCCCCAAGACCACGCTCGGCCGCGCCCAGGGCATGAAGCTCAAGGTGTACGCCGGTCCCGAGCACCCGCACGCCGCCCAGAACCCCGTGAAGATCGATTGGAGGGCCTAAACATGGCTGAGAACTCCGCAGTTTACTGGGGCACTGGTCGCCGCAAGGAGGCCGTCGCCCGCGTCCGTCTCGTTCCTGGCACCGGCAAGTTCCTCGTCAACGGCCGCGACGCCCTCGACTACTTCGGTCGTCAGCAGCTCGTCGACAACGCTCTCGCCCCGCTCAAGCTCACCGAGACCGCTGATCGTTTCGATGTCCTCGCCAACTGTGATGGCGGCGGCATCAACGGCCAGTCCGGCGCTTGCCGTCTGGGCATCTCCCGCGCCCTTCTGGACGCCGGCGAGTACCGCGCCGACCTCAAGAAGGCCGGTTTCCTCACGCGCGACGCGCGTGCGGTCGAGCGCAAGAAGTACGGCCTCAAGAAGGCCCGCAAGCGCCCGCAGTTCTCGAAGCGCTAAGGCTTTCGAGCGCCTTATTTGCTCCACGAGGGCCTGTCGAGTTTCTCGGCAGGCCCTTTTTTGTTAGCCTCGACTGGTTACACTGTTTACAGACCAGTACACGCGAGGCCGGCTGTGCGCCGGCAGACGCGAGAAGGGACAGCGCATGAAATACTTCGGCACCGATGGCTTCCGTGGCCGCGCCAACGAAGGTTTGAACGTCGAGCACGCATACAAGATCGGCCGCTACGTCGGCTGGTACTACGGCAAGCGCCAGGGCAAGAAGGCCCGCGTCATCCTTGGCAAGGACACGCGCCGCTCCAGCTATATGTTCGAGTCCGCCATCGTCTCGGGCCTCGTCGCTTCCGGCGCCGACGCGTACATGCTCCACGTCATCCCGACCCCCGGCGTATCGTACGAGGTCGTCGACGGCGCCTTCGACTGCGGCATCATGATCACAGCCTCGCACAACCCCTATACCGACAACGGCATCAAGCTCGTCAACCGCGACGGCTTCAAGATGGACGAGGACGTCCTCGAGCTCATCGAGGACTACATCGACGGCAAGTCCGAGGTTCCTCTTGCCACCGGCGACTCGATCGGATGCACGGTCGACTACATGCAGGGCCGCAACCGCTATATCTCGAGCCTCATCGCCAGCTGCGGGTTCTCGCTCCAGGGCTTGAAGATCGGCCTCGACTGCGCCAACGGCTCCGCCTCCTCGGTCGCCCGCCCCGTCTTTGACGCCATGGGCGCCGAGACTCACGTGATCAATAACTCGCCCAACGGCTTCAACATCAACGTCGACTGCGGCAGCACCCACATCGAGCAGCTCCAGCGCTTCGTCGTGCAGAACGGCCTCGACGTGGGCTTTGCCTATGACGGCGATGCCGACCGTTGCCTGGCGGTTGACGAGCGCGGCCACGTGGTCGACGGCGACCTCATCCTCTACGTCTGCGGCTGCTACATGAACAAGCACGGTCGCCTGGCCAAGTCCACCGTCGTCCCCACCGTCATGAGCAACTTCGGCCTGTTCAAGGCCTTCGACGCCGCGGGCATTTCTTACGAGAAGACCGACGTGGGCGACAAGAACGTCTACGCCTGCATGCGCGAGAACGGTTATACCCTGGGCGGCGAGCAGTCCGGCCACATCATCTTCTCGGACCTCGAGAAGACCGGCGACGGCATCATGACCTCGCTGCGCATCATGGAGGTCCTGCGCGGCGAGCGCGAGAAGCTCTCTGAGCTCACCCGCCCCGTCAAGCTCTACCCGCAGCAGCTCGACAACGTCCGCGTTACCGATAAGAACGCTGCGATGAACGCGCCCGAGGTCACCTCCGCCATCGCGAAGGCCGAGCAGTTCCTCGAGGGCAACGGCCGCGTGCTCGTGCGCGCCTCCGGCACCGAGCCGCTCGTCCGCGTGCTCGCCGAGGCCCCCGACGAGAAGCTCTGCGCCGAGGCCAACCAGATTGTTATTGCTGCGCTCGAGCCGTATAAGGCCTAACGTCGCGGTCTCGCACTGGTAGAATTCATAAGGTTAAGAAGGGCGCGCGCCGGGCATCCTCGGCGCGCGCTTTGCACGCATTGGACGTGGGCGGCGCCATGCCGCCGCACGCGGGAAGCAAAGGAGGCGGGGCCAGTGGCCGCAGCCGGCATCGGGGTCGACATGCTCGAGATCGCTCGCATGCAGCGGGTTATTGACCGCCGCCCCAGTTTCCTGCGACGCGTCTTTACCGAGGAGGAGCGCGCCTACTGCGAGCGCTGTGCTCGCCCGGCCGAGCACTACGCCGCTCGCTGGGCGGCCCGTGAGGCCGTGGTCAAGGCTCTGGGCTGCGGGTTCGGCAACGGCGTCGGCGTCCGCGACGTCTGCGTGACCCGCGACGAGCGCGGAGGCGTGCACGCCAAGCTCACCGGCGGCGCCGCGAAGGTAGCTATGGAGAAGGGCATCGTCGAGGTCGTTCTCTCCATCAGCTACACGCGCGAGGTTGCCGTGGCCAACGCCGTGGCGGTCACCGAGGCCGCGAAGCCCAAGCCGGACACGAAGGCTGACGCCGCGCGTGCGCTCGCCGCCTCCTTCCGCGAGGCAAAGAGCGTCCTCGACGAGCTCGAGCGCGTCGAGGATTCCCAGATGTCGCTGCCGCTCGATGAGGTCGGCGCCGACACGACCGCCGTCGCGGCGAGCGCCGCCGCCGACGTGCGAGCCGCCGCGCAGGAGGCCGCCGGCCAGCCTGCGGGCGCGCTTCTTGCGGCTGGGCTTCTTGCCGATGAATCAAAACCTGAACAGATTGCTGAGGAGTAGCAACTATGCAGCCTGTACTCAATATCGATGACGTCAAGCGCGTCGAGGTCGGCCTCACGCGCGTGGGCGTGAGCGTGTCCGAGCTCATGCACCGCGCCGGGTGCGCCGTGGCCCAGGAGGTCCTGGAGCTCGGGGCAAAGAAGGTCGTGGTCTTCTGCGGCATGGGCAACAACGGCGGCGACGGCTGGGTATGCGCCGAGGCGCTGCTATCGCGCGGCGTCGACGTGCAGGTGGTCACGCCGATCGACCCCGACCAGCTCTCCGGTGACCTTGCGCGTCAGGTGGCGCAAAGCGCCGTGCGCGCGGGCGTGCCCGCGCTCGAGGGCCCGTCGCGCGAGGAGGTCCTCGAGGCGCTCGATGGCACCGACACCATCGTCGACTGCATGCTCGGCACCGGCTTCCACGGCACCGTGCGCACGCCGTTCGACATCTGGATCGAGTGCGTGAACTCCTCCGACGCCCGCGTGGTCGCCGTCGACGTCCCGAGCGGCCTTTCGGCCCAGTCCGGCCTCGCCGAGGGGCCGTGCGTGATCGCCGACATGACCGTCACCATGATCTCGCTCAAGCCGGGGCTTCTTGCCGACGCGGGTCGCGATGCCTGCGGCGTCATCGTCGTGGCGCCGCTTGCCGAGCAGACCGAGCGCCTCGTGGTCGAGGCCGACCCGGTGGCTTGGCGCACCGACCTCGCCGACTACCTCGACGTTGTTTGCGAGCCCACCGCCGCGCAGGACAAGTTCAGCCGCGGCTCCGTGCTCGTGGTCGGCGGCTCTTCCCGCTTCCCGGGCGCGCCGATCATGGCCGCCCGCGCGGCCGCCCGCGCCGGCGCCGGATACGTGACGCTCGCCGTGCCCAACTCGATTGTGCCGCTCGTGCAGTCCCACCTGCTCGAGATTCCCGTGGTCGGCCTGCCGTGCGACGTCGAGGGCGTGCTCACCGCCGAGGCCGCCGAGAAGGTCGTCGCGCTCGCGGAGCACAACTCCGCCACGCTCATCGGCCCCGGTATGCGCGTCGCGGGCGGCCCCGTCGCGTGCGTGAACGCGCTTCTTCGCAGCGAGGCCCCGCTGGTGGTGGACGCCGACGGCCTGAACTGCCTTGCCCGCCTCACCGAGAACAACATCACCGAGTTCCCGGAGCTTACGCGCCGCGAGGCGCCGCTCGTGCTCACGCCGCACCGCCGCGAGCTCGGCAGGCTCGTGGGCCGCGCGGACAACCCGCCCGTGAGCCTTGAGGAGCAGCTCGAGTGCGCCCGTGAGGTCGTCTGGACCGACGGCGGCTCCGGGATCGTGGTCGTCGCCAAGGCGAGCGCCACCGCCTGCGTCGGCGTCGACCAGGCCGTGATGCCCAAGCCCGGCCCCGCCGCGCTGGCCACCGCCGGCTCCGGCGACGTGCTCGCCGGCATGATGGCGAGCTATCTCGCGCAGGCGCACGGAGAGGTCTCCGACCTGCCGCTTCTGTGCGCGCTCGTGTGCGAGGTCCACGGCTACGCCGGCACTTTGGCCGTCGAGGCCTTCGGCACGCGCGGCGTTATGGCGGGCGACCTCATCGACCGCATCGGCCTTGCCGCCGACGTCATCGAGGAGCACGCCTTTGTGCCCGAGGGCGCCGACGCGCAGGCTTAGACTAGGGGCGTATGCCTGCGGCGTGCGCGGAAGGAGCGACCATGGCAAAGAAAATCTGCCCCGACGACCGGTGGTCTTGGGTCGAGGTCGACCTCGCGGCGGTGCGTCGCAACACTGCGGCGTTCAAGCGCCGCCTTGCGCGTGGCGTGCACATGATGTGCGTGGTCAAGGCCGACGCGTACGGCCATGGCGCCGCCCGCTGCGTCGAGGCGATGCGCATGGGCGGGGCCGACCAGTTCGCCGTCGCCACCGTTGCCGAGGGCGTCGCGCTGCGTGAGGCGGGCGTGAAGGCCCCCATCCTCATGCTCTCGCAGCCGCCCATCGAGTCTGTGGGCACGCTCGTCGAGCACGACATCATGCCGTCCGTCTACGAGCCCGACTTCGCGCTCGCCCTTGGCGAGGCCGCCGCGGCCGCCGGGCGCGTCGCCGGATATCACCTCATCGTCGACACGGGCATGACGCGCATCGGCGTGGCGCCTTCCGATGCGCTGGAGCTTCGCCGCACCATCGACTTCCACCGCGGTATCCGGTGCGAGGGCACGTTCACGCACTTCGCCACCGCCGATGTCCCCGACGACTGGGACTTCGCGCTGCAGCTCAACCGCTTTAGGAATACCGTGGCGGCGCTGCACGACGCCGGCCTCGAGACCGGGCTGGTGCATTGCGACAACACCCCCGGCACGGTGCTTCACCCGGAATGCCAGTTCGACATGTGCCGCGTGGGCGTCGGCCTCTACGGCCTGCAGCCCGCCGAGACAACCGTCGGCGTGATTGACCTCGAGCCCGCGATGAGCGTTCGCGGCCGCGTGACGCGCGTGGTGTATCCCGAGGTCGGGGCGGGTGTCGGCTACGGCATGACGTACCGCGTGCCCAAGCGCAACGTGCAGATCGCCACTGTGCCCATCGGCTACGCTGACGGCCTCTCGCGCACGCTGTCCAACAACATGGACGTGATCGTCAACGGGCGCCGCCAGCGCCAGGTGGGCAACATCTGCATGGACCAGTTCATGTTTGCCGTGGACGTCAACACCACGCGCACGTATTGCCCCACGCCCGAGATTCACGAGGGCGACGTCGTTACCGTCATCGGCGCCGACGGCGACGAGCGCATTACCGCCGACGAGATGGCCCGCCTGCGCGGCACCATCAACTACGAGGTGGTCTGCGGCTTCGGCATGCGCCTCCCCAAGGTCTTCGTCTAAGGCGGCGCGCTATGGGCGTCATGCGGATTCCCGGCCATGAGCACCAAAAACCGCGCGAGGTCTCGCTCGACGAGATCCGCGCCGTCATGGGCAACTGCCAGCTGTGCCCGCTCGGCTCCACGCGCACGAATCTCGTGTTTGGCGTGGGCAACCCCCGCGCTCGCGTGATGTTCGTGGGCGAGGGGCCCGGGCGCAACGAAGACCTGCAGGGGGAGCCGTTCGTCGGCGCCGCCGGCCATAAGCTCGACGCGCTTCTTGGCAACGCGGGCCTCACGAGGGACGAGATCTACATCGCCAACGTGATCAAGTGCCGCCCGCCCGGAAACCGCAACCCGCGGCCCGAGGAGATCATGTCCTGCTCGCCGTTTTTGCGTGAGCAGATCCGCAGCGTGTGGCCGGACGTCATCGTGTGCCTGGGCAACTTCGCGTCGCAGTTCGTCCTGCGCACAAACAAGGGCGTCATGAGTCTGCGCGGCCAGCTTCACCAGGCCGGGCACTTCGTCGTCTGCCCCACGTTCCACCCCGCGGCGTGCATCTACCACCAGGAATGGGAGCCGCTGCTTATCCAGGACTTGCAGATGGTCGGTGACTGGCTCCGGGCGCACCCTGCCGACGCCGGCGCGGGCCCGCTGCCCGCCACCGCCCCCGAAGGAGACAAGCGATGAAGACCCCTCAGCACTTCGTTACCCGCTCCCAGGCCGAGACCATTGCCGTGGGCGAGCAGCTCGGCCGTGAGCTCGCCGCCGGTGACGTGCTCGTGCTCACCGGAGACCTCGGCGCGGGAAAGACGCAGCTTACCAAGGGCATTGCCGCCGCGCTCGGCTGCGAGGGCGACGTGACGAGCCCCACCTTCACCATCGAGATGGTCTACGAGGGCGGACGCCTGCCGCTCTACCACTTCGACCTGTATCGACTCGACGATCCCGACCAGCTCGAGGACATCGGGCTCTACGACGTGCTCGGCGCCGACGGTGTCTGCGTGATCGAGTGGGGAGAGCAGTTCGCCGACGAGCTCGGCGACTACGTCAGCGTCCGCGTGACGCGCCTCGACGACGAGGCCGAGCCTGGCCAGGAGCCTCCCCGCGCCATCGACGTCGAATAGGCTCCTGCCCGCGCACTTCTTAGCAAATTGCAAGGCTCTAAAATTGCTATATATTTCTTATTGCAAATGATTCCTATTAGGGTATAGTAATCATCAAGCAAGCAAGGGAGCCCCAAGGCCACCGAGGAGGGAAAGATGGCGAGCAGGCAAACGGTCCAGCGCACCATCATCGAGGACGAGGTCAGGACCCTCGCCAACCATCCCACCGCTGATCAGGTCTACGAGGCGGTCCACGCGCAGCACCCGAGCATCAGCAAGGCCACGGTTTACCGCACGCTGAACAGGCTTTCCGACGAGGGCGAGCTCCTCAAGGTAAAGATCAACAACGGTGCGGACCACTTCGACCACCAGACGTTTCCGCACTACCACATCCGCTGCACCGAGTGCGGGCGTGTGGACGACGTGATGGTTCCCGTTCTGGGTACCATCGAGAAAGAAGCGGAAGCGGGCTCGGGCTACGTCATCACGGGTCACTCGCTGCAGTTCGACGGCATCTGCCCTGCTTGCCAGGCCAAAGCGGCCGAATAACACGGCTTCAACGACCTCGCTTCGGGCGGGGCGCGAGCAAATAGGAGAGGGTGGCGAGGCGCTGGGAAGTCTCGCCCAACATTTAAGGAGGTCCGTTATGGACAAGTGGGTTTGCAAGGTCTGCGGTTACATCTACGAGGGCGCCGAGCCGCCGGCGGAGTGCCCGGTCTGCCACGCTCCGGCCAGCGCGTTCGAGAAGGTCGAGGGTGAGCTCACCCTCGCCGCCGAGCACGAGTACGGCATCTACGACAAGACCGTCAAGGACAATCCCGAGATCTCTGACGAGGACAAGGCCTACATCCTCGAGCAGCTGAAGGCCAACTTCACCGGCGAGTGCTCCGAGGTCGGCATGTACCTGTGCATGGCTCGCATCGCCCACCGCGAGGGCTATCCCGAGGTCGGCCTCTACTGGGAGAAGGCCGCTCACGAGGAGGCTGAGCACGCCGCCAAGTTCGCCGAGCTGTTGGGCACCGAGCTCGAGCCGAACATGAAGGCCACCACCAAGGACAACCTCGCTTGGCGCGTCGACTGCGAGTTCGGCGCCACCCAGGGCAAGTTTGAGCTTGCTTCCTGCGCAAAGAAGAACGGCCTCGACGCCATCCACGACACCGTCCACGAGATGGCTCGTGACGAGGCTCGCCACGGCAAGGCTCTCAAGGGCCTGCTCGAGCGCTACTTCGGCTAATGGCCGGCAAGCCAAGAAAAAAGGCTGCCAAGAAGGTCAAGCCCTCGGGGCCCGCGCCCGTCGCGGTGCTCTGGGGGCTTGACCCCTCTTTTGGCGAGGCCGCGGGAAAGAAGGGCGACGCGATTCGCGAGGTCTTGAAGTCGATCGATGTCCGACCGCGCGTGGCAGCCATCGAGCGCCTGGGCGACGCCGCGGGTGCCTTCGCCGGGCTTGTGGGTTATCGGCCTGCCTTCACGGACTATGCGGGGCCCGCGCCCGAGTGCGAGTTCGTCCTTCTTTGCAACTTGTCGAACGAGCAGGTGGAGGGCTTTATGGCGGGCTGCCGCGAGGCCGGCTGCGTCGTCGGGCCCAAGGCGGTTCTGACCAAACACAACAAGGACTGGCCGCTCGCGCGGCTGATCGCCGCCGTCAACGCCGAGCACGCGCAGATGGCGTAGGAACCAGTCTTCGCGGCCAAGATCGCGCGCCTTCCGCGCGGTACACTAGAGGATGTTGAATCCGGCAAAGAAAGAAGCCCCATGATCGTCCTCGCCCTCGATACCTCGACCGATATGCTCGCCTGCGCCCTCGTGCGCATGGAGGGACGCGCGGTCGAGGTCCTTTCTTCTTGCGACCATATGTGCCGTCGCATGGCCAACGTCGAGCTTGTCTCCACGTGCAAAGAAGCCCTGGCTGCCGCTGACTTAGCCATGGCCGACCTCGATGCTGTCCTCGTGGGACGCGGCCCCGGCTCCTTCACGGGCGTTCGTATCGGCATCGCGACGGCAAAGGGCCTGGCTTGCGGCGCGTCGCTTCCGCTCTACGGCGCGTCGGCCCTCGACGCGATGGCCTGGTCCGCGCATGCGGCGGGCGTGCGCGGGACGCTCGCGGTCGCGGGCGATGCCATGCGCGGCGAGGTCTATCCGGGCATCTACCGGCTGGACGAGGCCGGTGCGCACCGCACGTTCGTGGCCGAGACCGTTGTCAAGGCCGACGCGTGCGTGGCGGAGTGGGCCGCCCGCGCGGACGCGGGGGAGCTCGTGCTCACGGGCAACGGGCTGGCAAAGTACCGCGCGAAGTTCGAGGCCGCCGGCTTTGGCGATGGGCGGTTCGCGCCCGAGGATGCCTGGTGGCCCACGGGCGAGGGACTCGCGCGCGCCGCGGCGGAGGCCGGGTCCTTTGACGAGCAGCCCGGCGACCCGGCGCTCGTGCTGCCCATCTACACGCGCCTTTCCGACGCGGAGGAGAACGAGCGCACGCGCCTCGGCCTGAAGGAGCCCGCGACCGTGGAGCTCACCGGCTGCGATGACGCGCTCGCGGATATCCACTGCCAGCTGCGGCCCATGACCGTCAACGACGTCCACGCCGTCGCGAAGCTCGAGGCCGAGGTCTTTGCTTCCGCGAACCACGAGCCGTGGCCCGAGAACGTCTTCTACGACGACGTGACCGCGCACAACCACGTGTGGTGGGTCGCGCACGACCGCGGCAGCATCATCGGCTATGCAGGCGGCACCGTCGTATGCGACGAGCTGCAGATCGCGAACGTCGCCGTGGCCGTGGACCGCCGCCGCGAGGGCATCGCCGCGCGCCTGGTCGCGCGCGTTGCCTACGACGCACAGATGCTCAATGCCACGTGGGCGTCGCTTGAGGTCGAGGTCGGAAACGACCCCGCCGAGAAGCTCTACCGTCGCCTCGGCTTTACCGAGGCGGGCGTCCGCCCCAACTACTACGGTGCCGGCCACGATGCGCGCATCATGCGCGCCGACCTGCCGCTTGCCGACCTCGATGCCGGCGCGGACCCCGATCACGACCCCGCGCCGCGCGCCTCCATTCGTCCGTGGCCCATTAAGCCGGCGCCCCGCTCCGATGAGGTGCGTGCCGCCATCGCCGCGGCGGGCCCGCTCATCCTCTCCATCGAGTCCTCCTGCGACGAGACCGCCATGGCCGTCACCGACTCGCACGGCGTCGTCTGCGCGAGCGTCGTCGCCACCCAGATCGACTTCCATGCGCGCTTCGGCGGCGTTGTGCCCGAGATCGCCTCGCGCAAGCATACCGAGGCCATCGTCGGCGTGCTCGAGGAGACGCTTGCCCAGGCGGGCGCGCACTTTGGCGTCGACACGCTCGCGCCTGCGGACCTCGCCGCCGTCGGCGTAACCTCGGGCCCCGGCCTTGTGGGCGCGCTCGTGGTGGGTGTCGCCTTTGCCAAGGGCCTCTGCGCCGCCGCTGACCTGCCGCTCATTGCCGTGCATCACCTCGAAGGCCACCTCATGGCCAATCTCTTCGAGACACCGGACCTGCGTCCGCCCTTCGTCGCGAGCCTCGTTTCGGGCGGCAACACCATGCTTGTCCACGTCCGCGCCTGGGGCGACTACGAGGTCCTCGGCGCGACCATCGACGATGCGGTGGGGGAGGCCTTCGACAAGGTGGCCAAGGCGCTTGGTCTCGGGTACCCCGGCGGTCCCGTCATCAGCAAGCTCGCCGCTAAGGGTAACAAGAAGGCGATTCACTTCCCGCGCGCGATGATGCACTCGGGCGACTACTCCTTCAGCCTCTCCGGCCTGAAGACCGCCGTGATCACCTACATCGAGGGCGAAAACCGCGCCGGCAGGCCCATCAACCTTCCCGACCTCGCCGCGAGCTTCGAGGCGGCCGTCGTCGACGTGCAGGTGGCCAAGGCAAAGACGGCCGTCGAGCAGACTGGCGTCAACGACATCTGCATCGGCGGCGGCGTGGCCGCCAACCCCGCGCTGCGCGGCGCCTACCAGAAGACCTTCGCGAGGATGGGCGTTCGCGTGACCGTGCCGCCCATGCGCGCCTGCGGCGACAACGCTGCCATGATCGGCATCCCGGCGCTGAGGAGCTACCTTGCCGGCAACTTCGCCGAGCTCACGCTTGACGCCGCGCCCAATGCGCCGCTCGGCACCTGGTCCACCCCCGACGCGCCCGTGCCGCCCGTCTGGAATCGCGAGTAAACGGACAGCGCATCCACTTTTGCACCTTTGCTGAAGAAAAAACACGCGAAGTCGGTATCCTATTTCGGAAAGTGCGAGTAGACCTCCTCCTAAGGGCTCGAAATTGCAGGAGATTTGGGCTCAACAACCTTTGCTACTCGCAGTTTCTAAAAGAGGATACCGACTTCGTATACTTTTTTACGAAGCATCCCTACGGAAGCGCCTCGCCGCCTCCCCCAGGCCGCATTCAACCCTCCAATTCGTTTGCCGATCACGCCCGTCGTCATGACTGAACGGTTTCTTAGTTAATTGACGGTTACCCGCGTCCCGCGTTCGGTTTCTCCCGGCCTGTCATGGCGTAATGTAGTTCAGGTGCACGTAACTTTCTCGCATTAGGTTGCAAGGGGGAGGGGAATGGGTCCCCTCCGGTTGCGTGACACGGAAGGGGTCTCACACCAAACCGGAAGGAACCGACATGACTGACCTTTCTCGCCGTACGTTTTTGAAGCTCTCCGGCCTCTCGACGCTTACCGTCGCGGGCGCCACGTTCCTTACCGGCTGCGGCCCTGCCGCCCAGAGCTCAGGCTCTGACGCAAAGACCTCGACCGACTCCGACGCCAAGGCCTCCGGCCAGCTCGGCGACGGCAAGACCCTGCGCATCGGCATGGAGGCCGCCTATGCCCCCTACAACTGGCAGGAGTCCAAGGAGTCCGACACCACCATCCCCATCGAGAACGTTTCCGGCGCCTACGCCGACGGCTACGACGTCCAGATCGCAAAGAAGATCGCTGAGGCCCTCAACATGGAGCCCGTCGCGGTAAAGATGGAGTTCGGCGCCCTCGTCGACTCCCTCAGCAACGGCACCATCGACATCATCTGCGCCGGCATGTCCGTGACGCCCGAGCGCGCCCAGTCCGCGGACTTCACCGACTCCTATATCGACGACGAGGTCATCATGGTCGTCAAGAAGGACTCCAAGTTCGCCTCCGCCACGAAGCTCTCCGACTTCACCGGCGCCACCGTCCTCGGCCAGAAGGACACCTTCTACGACGATCTCATCGACGAGATCCCCGAGGTCAACCACCTCACCCCGGTTGCCACCGTCCCGCTTGTCGTCGACGGCATCGAGAACGGCACCTGCGACGCCATCACCTTCTCGTCCATGTCGCTGCCCAACCTCCTGCAGAACTACCCTGACCTCATGAAGGTCGAGCTCGAGGACGGCGAGGGCTTCTCCGATCCCTCCAACCCCGACAACGCCGCCATCGCCAAGGGCCAGGACGAGATGCTCGCCAAGCTCAACGAGATCATCGCCGGCATCTCGCAGGAGGATCGCCTGAACATCTGGCAGGACTGCATGGACCGTCAGCCGGCCTAAGCCAATTCGCGCCGGCGCAAGCCGACTAAATAACGTGCTCTTTTGGGGCAGGGACCAGGTCCCTGCCCTTTCGGCAATAAGAACAAAGGAAATTTATGGCATCCGTTCCCTCGCGCATCGCCTCGTTCGTCTCGCGCGACCACCGTTATGTGCTGCTGGGCACCTCGGCCATCGCCTTTATCGGCATGTGCCTTTCTTCCCAGGCGCGCCCCGCGATGAGCTTCCTCGCCAACGCGTTCACCGTCGAGCTCGCCATGTATTACCTTCTGGTGGCCTGGCTCGTCGTCGCTGCCGCCGGGCTTCTCTTTAAGCTCACGCACTGGCAGAACTACGCCGAGGCGGCGCCCTTCACCAAGCCCGCCATCGCCCGCGCGCTGCGCATCGGCTCCTACGTCGTCTGTGCCATCACGGCCGTGCTCTTCGTCGACCGCGCCGTCATGGGCCTCGCGTCGGCTTGGGCGGCCGCCGCGGCCGCGAAGTCCATGCCCGACGACATGCTCACCCAGGTCCTCTACATGTTCCAGCAGGGCAAGCAGACCTACATCACGGGCATCGTCACCACCATTGAGCTGGCCGTCTTCGGCACCGTGATCGCCTTCTTCCTCGCGATCCTGCTCGTGGCCATTCGCATCATGGAGATCGACCGCTCCGACAACGACGCTGTGCGCTTCGCAAAGAAGGTCGGCGTCGGCTTCGCCAAGTTCTACTCCACCATCGTCCGCGGCACGCCGATGCTCGTCCAGGGCGTCATCGTCTACTACCTGGGCTTCTCTGTGGTGAGCGGCTTCGGCCTCTCCATCACTGAGGTCAACGCAATCTGGTCGCGCTTCGTCGCCGGTCTCGTGGTCGTCTCGTTCAACTCGACGGCCTACATGATGGAGGTCCTGCGCGGCGGCATCGAGTCCGTCGACCCCGGCCAGATGGAGGCGGCGCGCTCGCTCGGCCTCTCGCAGTGGCAGGCCATGCTCAAGGTCGTCTTCCCGCAGGGCATCAAGTACGCCATCCCCGGCCTTTCCAACGAGCTCGTCATCAACATCAAGGATTCTTCGGTTCTCTCCGTCATCGGCGTGTTCGACCTCGCGTTCGCCGCGAGCACCGTGGCCGGCATCTACTACAAGCAGCTCAACGCCTACCTCGTCGCGGCTGTGTTCTACCTGATCATGACGGCCATCGCGTCGTGGCTGCTCGGCCGCTTCGCCAATCGCATGAACGTGAAGGCCCAGACGCTGGGCAGCACCTCAGACGTAAAGACGTCCGTAACGAAGGCGGAGGCATAACATGGCTAACGAGAAGTACGCGAAGATCGCCGCCGCCGTTTCGGGCAGGCCGTTCGTGCCCGAGGCCGCTGATGCCCCCGCTGCCGGGGACGCTCCCGCCGGCGCCTCCGAGCCGGTTATCCGCGTCGAGGGCCTGCGCAAGTCCTTCGGCGATCACGTCGTCCTGCGCGACATCGACCTCACCGTGAACCCCGGCCAGGTCGTCACCATCATCGGCGCTTCCGGCTCTGGCAAGTCCACGCTGCTGCGTTGCCTGAACCTGCTCGAGACCCCCGACGCCGGACACGTTTGGTTCCGCGGCAAGGACCTTGCCGCCGATCACGTCGACGTTAACCGCCTCCGCGAGAAGATCGGCATGGTCTTCCAGGGCTTCAACCTCTTCAACAACATGGACGTGCTCGACAACTGCACCCTCGCGCCCGTCACGCTCAAAAAGATGACCAAGGCCGAGGCCGAGAAGGTTGCCCTGCGCCATCTCGACGCCGTTGGCCTGGCCGACTTCGCCCACGCCAACGTCACGCGCCTCTCCGGCGGCCAGAAGCAGCGCGTCGCCATCGCGCGCTCGCTGTGCATGCAGCCCGACCTCATGCTCTTTGACGAGCCGACCTCCGCGCTCGACCCCGAGATCTCGGGAGAGGTCCTCAACGTCATGCGCGACCTCGCGGCCGACGGAATGACCATGGTCGTCGTCACTCACGAGATGGCCTTCGCGCGAAACGTCTCCGATGAGGTCGTCTTCATGGACCAGGGCGTCATTGCCGAGAAAGGCTCGCCCGACAAGCTCTTCACCAACCCCGAGTTGCCCCGCACCCGCGAGTTCCTCTCGCGCTACCTCGAGTAGAGCCGCGCGAGGCGCCCGATCATGCGCCGGCGCACATAGTGCCCAACCGAACCTCTCCGCCCTATTCATCAAATGGGGCGGGGAGGTTTTTACTTGTCGCATTCCGATTGCCGCGATGCGTTACTCTTTGACCTAAAGAACGAAAGCCCTCGGCGGGGCTTGCAAGTTGTGCCTCGCCGTCCACAAGGAGGTACGGGATGCAGGACGGATTCGTTAAGGTCGCGGCGATAACGCCCGAGGTGCGCGTCGCGGACGTCGCCTTCAACGTCAACGCGTGCGTCGAGGCCGCACGCAGGGCCTGCACCGAGGACGGCGCGATGATCGTCGTGCTGCCCGAGCTGTGCCTCACGGCCTACACCTGCGAGGACCTCTTTTGGCAAGACGCCCTTCTTTCCGCTGCCGAACAGGGCCTCGCCGACTTCGCGCAGGCTACCTCCGACCTGAACGCGCTGCTGCTCGTGGGCCTGCCTGTCCGCGTCAACGCCAAGCTCTACAACTGCGCTGCCGCCGTCGCGTCAGGTACTGTCCTGGGCGTCGTGCCCAAGCGCTACCTTCCGACTTACAACGAGTTCTATGAGGGACGTCACTTCGTTGGCGGCACCACCGACGTCGTGCCCGTGGATATCGCGGGCCAGCTCGATGTTCCCTTTGGCACTTCTCAGCTCTTTACCTGCGAAGAGCTGCCCGAGCTCAGCGTTGCCGTCGAGCTCTGCGAGGACCTTTGGGTCCCCGAGCCGCCCTCGATCGCCCATGCTAAGGCTGGCGCCACGGTAATCTGCAACCTCTCGGCGTCCAACGCCGTCGTCGGCAAGGCCGATTACCGCCGCAGCCTTGTTTCCGGTCAGTCCGCGCGCCTGATCTGCGGTTATATCTACGCGAGCGCTGGGGCCGGCGAGTCCACGCAGGACGTCGTGTTCTCGGGTCACGACTTCGTTGCCGAGAACGGCCGCGTACTCGCCGAGGCCAAGCCTTTCGGCGACGGCCGTGCCGTTTCCGAGCTCGACGTGCGCCTGCTTGCCGCCGAGCGCCGCCGCATGTCCACCTTCGACGTCGCTGCGAGTCCTGTCCAGCGCGCCTACCACGTCACGAGGTTCTCGCTCGCGCAGCAAGAGACTCGCCTTACCCGCTACGTCGACCCCCAGCCCTTCGTCCCCTCTGACGCCGCCCGCCGCGCCGAGCGTTGCGAAGACGTCTTCAATATCCAAGCCCACGGCCTGGCCAAGCGACTGCAGCACACCCACGCGACCCGCGCCGTCATCGGTATTTCGGGCGGCCTCGACTCAACGCTTGCATTGCTCGTGACCGCGCGCGCCTTCGACCTTTTGGGCATCGACCGTTCCGGCATCATCAGCGTGACCATGCCCGGTTTCGGCACGACCGACCGCACCCACGACAACGCCACCAAGCTCACCGAGTCGCTCGGCGCCGACCTGCGCGAGATCAATATCGGCGACGCCGTGCGCCTGCACTTCTCCGACATCGGCCATGACGAGTCTGTCCACGACGTCACCTACGAGAACTCCCAGGCGCGCGAGCGCACCCAGATCCTTATGGACATCGCCAACAAAGAGGGCGGCATGGTCATCGGCACGGGCGACCTCAGCGAGCTCGCGCTCGGTTGGGCCACCTACAACGGCGACCACATGAGTATGTACGCCGTAAACGCGAGCGTGCCCAAGACCCTCGTGCGCCATCTCGTGCGTTATGTGGCCGATACCTGCGGAAACGAAGAGGAAGCTGAGGTCCTCTACGATGTCCTCGACACGCCCGTCTCGCCGGAGCTGCTGCCTGCCACGGGCGACGGAAAGATCAGCCAAAAGACCGAGGACCTCGTCGGCCCCTACGAGCTGCACGATTTCTTCCTCTACGAGGTCCTGCGCCGCGGCACCTCACCTCGTAAGGTCTATCGCCTCGCTCGCTACGCTCTCGGCGGGAAGTACGACGACCAGACCATCCTCAAGTGGCTCAAGGTCTTCTACCGCCGTTATTTCGCGCAACAGTTTAAGCGCAGCTGCCTGCCCGACGGCCCCAAGGTTGGCTCGGCGGCCGTGAGCCCGCGCGGCGACCTGCGCATGCCGTCCGACGCCTGCGTCGCCCTCTGGCAGGCCGAGCTCGACGAGCTGTAAGGGGCGCCGATCAGCCAAAAACTCCTTAGTGGGTGAACAAAACGCGGTCCAAGCAAGTATCCGTCGATGCACCTTCTGCAAAACCGCAGGTAGACGCATTGGCCGACTTTGCGATACTTTGCAGTGGCCCGTTTTGTTCACCCACTAAGGGGTATTTCTATTTTTGCAGTGTGCCTGACGGGCTAAATCAGCCCGTTTACGTGGGCGTCAGCGCTGCGCGCGACGCATTGAGGCCTCGCGCCTGCGCAGCCCCTCACCCCTTGATACCTACCGCTCACAAAATCTAAGTGCCGCCTGTGAGATTTTTTTAATCTTGATGGTATAAGTCTGTCTCGATGGGTATTATCAAAACCGTTGGAAAGAGCGCTCACAGTGGAGCGCACCCAGAAGGAGGAATCATCATGACCCTTAAGCCTCTCGGCGATCGTGTCCTTGTCAAGCCCGCCCCCAAGGAGGAGAAAACCGCTACCGGCCTTTACATCTCCAGCGGCGCGCAGGAGAAGCCCCAGCGCGGCGAGGTCATCGCCGTCGGCGCCGGTAAGGTCAACGACCGCGGCGAGCGCATCGCCCTCGACGTCAAGGTCGGCGATCAGGTTTACTACGGCAAGTTCGGCGGCAACGACGTCAAGGTCGACGGCGAGGACTACCTGCTTCTCCGCGCCGACGACATCTACGCCGTCATCGAGGACTAACCTCTAACCCCACCAAACTCTCAGCTGCGGGCAAGGGAACTATCCCGGCGCCCGCTCGGAAAGGAAATAGAAATGGCTAAGGACATTTACTTCGGCACCGACGCTCGCGCCAAGCTCGCCAAGGGCGTCAACACCCTCGCCGACGCCGTGACCACCACCATGGGCCCCAAGGGTCGCTACGTCGCCCTCCAGCGCTCCTACGGCGCCCCCACCATCACCAACGACGGCGTCTCCGTCGCCAAGGAGATCGAGCTCAAGGACCCCGTCGAGAACATGGGCGCCCAGCTCGTCAAGGAGGTCGCCACCAAGACCAACGACACCGTGGGTGACGGCACCACCACCGCAACCCTGCTTGCCCAGGTCATCGTGAACGAGGGCCTCCGCAACGTCGCCGCCGGCGCCAACCCGATCGCCATCCGTCGCGGCGTCGACAAGGCCGTCGACGCTGTCGTCTCCGAGATGAAGAAGTCCGCGCAGCAGGTTTCCACCAAGGAGCAGATCGCTTCCGTCGGCACCATCTCCGCTTCCGACCCCGAGATCGGCAAGAAGATCTCTGACGCCATGGAAGTTGTGGGCAAGGACGGCGTCATCACCGTCGAGGAGTCCCAGACCTTCGGCATCGAGATCGACACCGTTGAGGGCATGCAGTTCGACAAGGGCTACATCTCCCCGTACTTCGCCACCAACAACGACACGATGACGGCAGAGCTCTCCAACCCGTACATCCTCATGACCGACCAGAAGATCTCCAACATCCAGGACATTCTCCCGATTCTCGAGGCCGTCCAGAAGCAGGGTTCCCCGCTGCTCATCATGGCTGAGGACGTCGACGGCGAGGCCCTGGCCACGCTGATCCTCAACAAGCTTCGTGGCGCCCTGAACATCTGCGCCATCAAGGCCCCCGGCTACGGCGATCGCCGCAAGCGCATGCTCGAGGACATCGCCATCCTGACCGGCGGCCAGGTCGCCATGAAGGAGCTCGGCATCAACCTCACCGACGTCACCGCCGAGATGCTCGGCCGCGCCAAGTCTGTCAAGATCGCCAAGGACACCACCACCATCGTCGGCGGTGCCGGCTCCAAGGACGCCATCGCCGAGCGCGTCAACCAGATCAAGGCCGAGATCGAGAACACCACTTCCGAGTTCGACCGCGAGAAGCTCCAGGAGCGTCTCGCCAAGCTCTCCGGCGGCGTGGCCGTTATCAAGGCCGGCGCTGCCACCGAGTCCGAGCTCAAGGAGATCAAGCACCGCATCGAGGACGCCCTGCAGGCGACCCGCGCGGCTGTCGAGGAGGGCATCGTCGCCGGCGGCGGCGTCGCGTTCCTGGCCGCTTCCTCCGCGCTCGACTCCGTCGAGACCTCTGACGCTGACGAGAAGATCGGCGTTGAGATCATTCGCAAGGCTCTTGCCGCTCCTGTGAAGAAGATCGCTGACAACGCCGGCTTCGAGGGCTCTGTCGTCGCCGAGAAGATCAAGGCCATGCCTGCTGGCCAGGGCCTCGACTCCGCCACCGGCACCTACGGCGACATGATCGAGATGGGCGTCCTCGACCCGGTCAAGGTTGCCCGCGTCACCCTGCAGAACGCCGCCTCCATCGCCGGCCTGATCCTCATCACCGAGGCCACCGTGTCCGACGAGCCCAAGAACACCAACATCGAGGAGGCCATCGCCGCTGCCGCCTCTCAGGGTGGCCAGCCTGGCATGTACTAATCGGAAGTGAGTTTTCCGGTCGGTAGTCGCTGACTAGCACGACCCCCGGCCTGTGAAGCGCAGACGCGTTTCGCAGGCCGGGGGTCTTTTTTGCCAAGAAGAACCCGCTCACCCCATGCCCCGAGCAGCCCGGCGCGCGCACGGGTACAATATAAAAGTTGCTGCCGAGAGAGGGGAGTTGCGGTGGCCAACCAAAAGAGGGACCTACTCGACGACTTGATCGATATCCAAAGCGACTGGCAGGCGCTTTCCAACCCGTTCGGCGACATCGCCGACTCGCTCGCCGCCGACCCGAGCCAGCGCAAGGTCTTCGACCCGGCAGACTACAAAGAAAAGCCGTTCGCCAACTCGAACCGATGCCTTTGCACCGCCTCGGGCCGCAACGACGTCTGCACCCGCTGCCTCGACGTCTGCCCGGTCAATGCCATCGAGATCCACAAGCAGTCGGTGATCATCGGCGACGACTGTCGCAAGTGCGGCCTGTGCGCCGCGGTCTGCCCGACCGAGACCATCAGCACGCGCCGCCACATGCCGCGCCAGGTCTACGACAAGATCGCCCGCGCTGCGTCGGCCTACGAGCAATGCTACGTCACCTGCACGCGCGCTCTCAAGCGCCTGCCCAAGGGCAACGAGGTCGTCCTCGGCTGCGTGGGCGCCATCAGCCGCGACCTGTGGTTCTCGCTCATGGCCGACTACGACAACATCAGCGTTTACCTGCCCGTCGGCATCTGCGACCGCTGCAAGACCACTACGGGCGAGGAGTTCTACTGCGACGCCATCGGCACAGCGGAGGAGTGGGCACAGGCCTCCCTTGGCCTTGTTGCCGACGAGTCCGAGATGACCCATGATTTCACCCGCGAGTACAAGCGCTCGCAGTTCATGAGCAGCGCCGTTCACTCCGCCGAGCGCCTGCTTACGCGCACGAACCCGGCGCTTGCCGGCGCCAAGGCCGTCGCGAACAAGATCTCTGCCCATGCGAGCCGCCTTGACCAGCTTCAACGCACGCTCGAGGGAGCGGTCGGTGCGAAGACCTCGAACAATCGTCAGCGCATGCTCACTCAAAACCGCAAGCTCGTTATGGGCGCGCTGCAGCACGACGAGGGCTTGGCCAAGTACATCGACCTCACGGTCCCTGTGTGCGACGCGAGCAAGTGCACCATGTGCGGCGACTGCGCGAAGGTCTGCACCACGCGTGCCCTTGACCTCGATGTCAACGGGCACATCACCATCCAAGCCTCGTATTGCGTGAGCTGCGGCGCCTGTGTGAAGGTCTGCGAGGACGGCGCGCTTGCCATGGAGCCCATGGACGTGACCGAGCTCATCGTGCCAGACCCTGCCGCCGAGGAGCTCGCACGAAAGAAAGCCCAGGCAAAGGCCGAGGCGCAGAAGTACATTGAACAAGGCAAAAAGCAGCTGAGCCGCGCCGCCGACGTCCTCGAGGGCCTCGGCGCGAGCGACTCGGGCGCAAACGATAGCAAGACCAGCAAGAAGTAAGGAGCTCCACGTGTCTTTATCCATCGGCATCGTCGGCCTGCCCAACGTCGGCAAGTCCACCCTCTTTACCGCACTGACCAAGAAGGGCGGCCTCGCCGCGAACTACCCCTTCGCCACCATCGACCCCAACGTCGGCATCGTCGACGTGCCCGACGAGCGCCTGCAGAAGCTCGCCGACATCGTGCACCCGGGCCGCATCGTTCCCGCTACGGTCGAGTTCGTTGACATCGCCGGCCTGGTCAAGGGTGCCAACGAGGGCGAGGGCCTGGGCAACCAGTTCTTGGCGAATATCCGCGAGACCGACGCCATCTGCGAGGTCGTGCGCTACTTCAGCGACCCGAACGTCATGCGTGAGGTCGGCCGCACGGGCGAGTTCGTCGATCCTGCCGGCGACGCCGACACCATCATGACCGAGCTTATCCTTGCCGACATCGGCACGCTCGAGAAGCAGCTCCCCAAGCTCGAGAAGGACTCCAAGCGCGACAAGGAGCTCGCGCCCAAGTTCAATGTTGCCAAGCGCCTGCTCGATTGGCTGAACGACGGCAAGCGCGCTGCCACCATGGAGATGACCGACGACGAGCGCGCCGCCGCCAAGGGGCTGTTCCTGCTTACCATGAAGCCGATCCTCATGGTTGCCAACGTCGACGAGGACCAGCTTGGCGAGGAGCTCGCGCCCATCGACGGCGTGACGCCCATCCCCATCTGCGCGAAGGTCGAGGCAGAGCTCTCCGAGCTCGACGCCGAGGAAGCGGCAGAGTACCTTGCCGACCTGGGGCTCCAGAAGTCCGGCCTCGAGACGCTCGCGCAGGCTGCCTATCGCCTGCTCGGCCTGCAGAGCTACTTCACCGCGGGCGAGATGGAGGTCAAGGCCTGGACCGTGCGCATCGGCGCGAAGGCCCCCGAGGCCGCCGGCGTGATCCACTCCGACTTCGAGCGCGGCTTCATCAAGGCCGAGGTCGCGAGCTACGAGGACTATGTCGAGCTCGGCGGCGAGGCTGGCTGCAAGAATGCCGGCAAGCTGCGCATCGAAGGCAAGGACTACGTTGTTGCCGACGGCGACATCATGCACTTCCGCTTCAACGTGTAGTTCAAGCTCCAAAAGCTAGTTCCAAAGACGGTGAGAGCCTATGCCTCGCCGTCTTTTTTATTCCAAAGTGAGATCGTTGTGCCGTCCTGTTGACCGCGTAGAGTATGAAGTCCCAAAAATAAACGACTTAATTCGAACTCATCGAGTAACCGTCGTTTTTGCGAGCCAAAATGAGACGAATTGAAGGTCTCCAAACTGCCGATACTCATTGGTTGCGAATTAAGTCGTATATTTTCGGGACTTTGTGGAAGCAATCAGCGAATTGCCTCGTATACCACGGCGGAGATCTGCGCCATCAGCGTGTTTGCGGTGTCGTATCCCACGTTCTTGGTGAGCACGCAGATCACATAGGGATGCTCGGCGTAGACGATGCCGCCGTCGTGGCGGATATTGTCAATGGTCCCGGTCTTGTGTCCGAAGGCAACGCCGTTGGGAAGGCCCTGCGCCAAGCCCTCGTCGTCTTCCTGCTCGAGCAGGTACTCCTCGGCTCGGGTGCAGGAATCGGCGGACGCAAGCGTGCTCCCTGCTACGCGGGTGAGGATCCTGGCTGCGTCGTTCGCGCTGATCATGTTCCATTTGCCGTCGTTCGCGCCGATCATGAGCTTGTGCGCGATCTGCGTGCCGGCAAGCCCCAGCTCATCGGCCTTTGCCTGGATCTGCTCGACGCCCATGCGTTCAATGAGGACGTTCGTGCCCACGTTATCGCTCGCGGCGACCATACGCCGTGCGACCTCGTCAAGTGTGTACTCGGTGCCCACGGGATCGCCTTGCATGGTTCCTGAGCCGCCGACCACGTCGGAGTAGGCGAGCTCATAGGTGTCATCAGCGCAGATCGCGCCGACGTCGAGCTCATCAAGATACTCTGCGAGCACGAGCAGCTTGATCATGGAGGCGGACTGCATGGACTCATCGCCGTTGATGTCGAAGTTGCCGCTGCCGTCCAGCATGCGCACGCTTACGGCCACGTTTTCGCCGTAGCCGGAAACGATATTCTCTACAGCAGCCTGGGCCGCGCTCATGTTGGTTATGACGGCAGGGGATACCTGAAGCTCGGAGGCCTCTTCCTCTGCAGCCACGCGAGCGGCCAGCGCCTCAGCCTCGGCGACGGCCTCGGCCTTCGCGTTTATCGAAGCGTACCCGGCGTGGATTATGCCCATAATAAGCGCCGCGACGGCAAGCGAGCTTGCTGCCACCGCGGCGTAGTCCTTGTTTGATATTCCGAACTCAGGGATTTCGTGCAGGCTCACGCTACTGCGCCTTATCGGAGCACAGGACGAGCACGACCTCGTAGTTGGTGGTCCAGGCACCGGTGTTTGCGATGACGTTGGACTCGGAGACGCCGAGCGTCTGGGCCACGCCGACCGCCTTCGCCTTGGCGGCGCTGCCGTTGTAGTAGACCTTCGTCGTGGTCTCGTCGCTGTCGTACACGGCCTCGGAGCAAGTGAAGCCGGCTGCACCGAGTTTCTGGCTCGCGTTGGCGGCGGCGCCGGTGATGCCGCTCGTGTTCACGACGTCGACGGTGCCGCTGAACACCGGGGCCACGCCGGCCGAATCGCTGCCCGAGGATGCGGAGTCGGACGTGCCCGTGCCCGATCCCTCGCCGGAGGTGGTGAGGGCGTCGGCGCCGGCCATGGTGCCGATCAGGCCGGTGGTCTTATCCTCGTCGCCTTCCGCCAGGGGCGGCTTGCCCTCCTTCACGCGCTCCATTATCTGCTGCCAAGCGGCTTCGTCGAGCTTCTCGTACCAGGTGTTGTTGATGTAGTAACCGCCGGTGGGGGTCATGCCGGAGTACACGTTGTTTGCGACATCGAGGTCCTTGAACTGCACAGCAAGACCGAGGATGTCAGAGATGTTGATGTCGGTGGTCACACCGCCCGCGAGCTGCGAGACAGCATTGGTCATCGTGGCGAGGTCAAGCGAGAGGACCTTCTTTACGATGGCGGCGATAATCATGCGCTGGTTTGCCGCGCGGTAGGTGTCGCCGTCGCCGTAGTCGTCGTATGCATGGCGGCTGCGCGCGAGGGCGAGCGCCTCCTGGCCGTTCAAGGTGTGCTCGCCGGCAGAGAAGTCGGCGCCGGAATAGTTGTCCTTGATGTCGATGGGCAGATCGACGGTGATGCCGCCGATGGTGTCGACGATGCCTGCGAACTGCTCGAAGTCGACCTCGGCGTAGTGTGAGATGTCGACGCCGCAGAGCTTCTCGACGCATTTGATCATGTAGCTGGGGCCGCCGAGCGAGTAGGCGGCGTTGAGCTTCTGGGTGCCGGCGCCCACGTCGCTCATGTCGGTCATCAGGTCGCGGTGCAGCGAGATGAGCGTGACCGTCTGGCCCTTCGGGTCGATGCGCGCGAGGATGATGGAGTCGGAGCGGTAATTGGAGTCGGCCTCGCCGTACTCCGCGCTGCCCATGCGCTCCTGGCTCTTGTCCACGCCCAGAAGCAGCATGTAGAACGGGTCGTCGTACTGGACGCTATCGGCAAGAAGCTCCTTGGTGCTCTTGTCGAGGCCCATCGTGAGCTGGTTGTTGATGCCGCCGATGTACATGGCCAGCGCGCCGCCGCCGGCAAGAAGGACGCACAGAATGCCGATGAGGACGCCGCGAAGCACAACCTTGCGCTTGCGGCTCTTGCGCTTGCGGGTATAGGCATCGGCGCCGGCCGAGCGGGAGGGTACATAGGAAGAACCGCGCTTCGAGGAACCGCGAGCCGCGCTGCGACTCACCTGCTCCTCGTAGGATTTGCGGCTATGCGCTGCGGACTGGGGCCTCGGGGATCTGCGGTCAGCCAAGACGGACCCTTTCTAAATATGAGCGGCGCCTGCGGTCACCGCGACTTTGCAGACGGGGAACATAATACGTAAACTGCGTGTTCGCTGCGTGTAGGCAACAAAAAAAGCAGCCTCCGACCAAAAAAGTCCAACTCGCCTTAACGTATCATGTCGGGGTTAGACATTTTTGTTCATCTATTGCTCCCGTCCGCTTTGCGGAGAAGACCGGAGGAACCATGACCGAGGCTCAGCCTAAGCAGTTCGTCGCTGTTCTCGACTTCGGCGCCCAGTATGGGCAGCTGATCGCGCGCCGCGTGCGCGACCTCAATGTTTACTCGGAGATTGTTCCCTGCGACATCCCCGCCGACGAGCTCGCTGCCATGAAGCCTGCGGCCCTTATCCTCTCGGGCGGCCCCGCCTCCGTCAACGACCCCGAAGCTCCGCGCGTCGACCCCGGTATCTACGAGCTCGGCGTGCCCGTGCTCGGCTTCTGCTACGGTCACCAGATCACGGCCGTCACCCTCGGCGGCAAGGTCTTCCACCCCGAGGTGGGCGAGTACGGCCCGGCCGAGCTCGAGCGCGAGGCCAAAAGCGCCCTCTTCAACACCACGCCGATGAAGCAGACCGTGTGGATGAGCCACTTCGACGCCGTCTGCGACGTGCCCGAGGGCTTCGTCGTCACCGCCAAGACCGCCGTGTGCCCCGTGGCCGCGATGGAGAACGCCGAGAAGCGCATCTACACCACGCAGTTCCACCCCGAGGTCAAGCACACCGAGTACGGCCAGCAGATTCTCTCGAACTTCCTCTTCGAGATCTGCAAGCTCGAGAAGAACTGGTCGATGGACAACCTCGTTGAGACCATGACCGCCGACTTCCGCAACAAGGTGGGGGAGGACCGCGTCATCCTGGCGCTTTCCGGCGGCGTCGATTCCTCTGTGGTCGCCGCCCTCGGCGCCCGCGCCATTGGCAAGCAGATGACCTGCGTCTTCATCAACCACGGCCTGCTGCGCAAGAACGAGCCCGAGCAGGTCGAGGAGGTCTTCACCAAGCAGTTCGACGTCGACTTCATCCACGTTCACGCCGAGGACCGCTACGCTGAGCTCCTGGCCGGCGTGACCGAGCCGGAGGAGAAGCGCCGCATCATCGGCACGCAGTTCTGGAAGGAGTTCTTCGCGGTCGCTCAGCAGCTTGAGACCGACGGCAAGCCCGTGAAGTACCTTGCCCAGGGCACCATCTACCCCGACATCATCGAGTCCGGCGCGCGCAAGACGGGCGGCAAAGCGAGCACCATCAAGAGCCACCACAACCTGATCCCGTTCCCCGACGGCGTGAGCTTCGACCTCATCGAGCCGCTCGACCACTTCTTCAAGGACGAGGTCCGCGAGCTCGGTCTTGCGCTTGGTCTGCCGGCGCACATCGTGTACCGCCAGCCGTTCCCGGGTCCGGGCCTGGCCATCCGCATCATCGGTGCGGTCGACAAGGAGAAGCTCGAGATCCTGAAGAACGCCGATGCCATCGTGCGCGAGGAGCTCGATGCCTACAACGCCCGTCTCTTCGAGAAGACCGGCGAGCGCAATTCCGAGCACAGCTGCTGGCAGTACTTCGCGGTGCTCCCCGACATCAAGTCCGTGGGTGTCATGGGCGACGAGCGCACCTACCAGCGCCCGGTCATCCTGCGCGCCGTTGAGTCCAGCGACGCCATGACCGCCGACTGGGCCAAGCTGCCCTACGAGGTGTTGGCGAGGATCTCCGGCCGCATCGTCGCTGAGGTCCCCGGTGCCAACCGCGTCTGCTACGACATCACCTCAAAGCCCCCCGCGACGATCGAGTGGGAGTAGTTCCGCCTGATTTTTGCATCCATTAGCATTATTACGCCCTTATTATTGTGTTTACGCACAATAATAAGGGCGTATCTTGTTGATGGAGGTTCCCCATGCAGGACATGGTGGCGCTCGTCACGCACCTGGCCGAGAGTCGGCGTTTTGACAAGTTGCGTGAAAATCAACAGGTCCTGCGCGAGCCCATCGTGCGCAACGGCGCCAAGGCGACCGTGGGCTATTGCCCCGAGATCTGGAAGGGTTGGGAGTAGCCGCGGAAGGCGTCGGGTTTGCGTGCGCGGCGCGGCGTCGATGGCGTCCAGCTCACGCAAGAAGGTGAAAGCCTCGTGCGTGAGCAAGAGGTAGAGGCGCTTCATAAGCCGAGAACCCGGGCCCGCAGGCAGATCAGCCTGCGGGCCCGATGCGCCTTGCGGCTGCAGGTGACGGGACGTGCTCCCAACTCCCAATACCCCGCCGGCATCCAGTTGCATACTCCCGTCAGCGCGCGGCATCTGCCTTGACACCTATAAGTTAACCATGTGATACTTGGCGAGTTGGATATGGCTAACTTCGCGTCCAATGTGTTGCGTCGTGCCGCGTTGCGCGCAGTTGGCCGAAAACTCGCTTAGAGACGGGGAAGTCTATGAAGTATCTGCAGAGGGTCGGCGCCGGCGCCGCCGTGGGCGCGCTCGCGTTCACGCTGGGCGCACCGGCGCTCGCCATCGCCGACCCGGCCGCATCCGCGCCCGTGGCCCTGGCCGCCGTGCCCGCATCCCAGCAGGAGGCGGTCATCGATGACAGCTCGTATGACCTCGACGACTGCTTTGCCCGCAACTACTACCAGGTCAACGACGCCGCCACCATCAAGATCAACGCCTCCCGGATCGCGACGGGCAACGCCACCATCCCCGTCAGCACCAAACTGCTCGTGGGCTGGAATAAAAGCTGGCTCTTCGGCGATGACCAGGAGGCCGTGCGTGAGCTCGGCAACATCAAGCAGACCAACGATTCGCTCACCTTCGCCGCCGGCTCCACCTGCGAGGTGCGCAGTCTCAAGCTGCAGCTCAACAAGGACAAGCTGGTGATTCCCGCAGGCGCCAGCATCACCTTCAAGAACTGCACGTTCGCCAACCGCATCGTGATCGAGAAGGGTGGATCCGCCACCTTTGAGAACTGCACGTTCACCTCGGGCACCATCATGAACAACGGCATCGCCAGCTACACCGGTACCACCAAGGAGCCCAGGAACGAGGGCAAGGCCCAGGCCGCCTTCGAGTCGCTCGCGCTCGTGCCCGCGATCACGTCCCTCGATGACGCCTACAACGGCGGCGCCTACAGCAAGACCGTCGACCTGGCGGTCTCCGGCACCAACAAGGACCAGGTGAAGCTCTCGGCCAAGGTCGCGGGCGACACCGGACTTGCCGCCAAGGTCCAGGACGGCAAGCTGGTCATCTCCGGCACGCCCACCGCTGCCGGCAGCGCCACCATCACCGTGACGGCAACCGCACCCGGTGAGGCCGAGGGCTCCACCGAGACCGTCGATGCCACCGTCACCGTGAACGTGGCCGAGAGGCTCTCCGTCTCGCTGGAGGGCACGCTCGACTGCGTGACCAAGGGGCAGAAACAGTATTACAACTCGCTCAAGGTCAAGGTCGCCGGCGGGGACGGCCAGGCGCGTGACTACTACGACTGGTCCGTTGACGGCCACGACGGCTCCAGCATCAGCGCCTCCATCTCGCCTGCGGGCAGCGGCATGTCCGTGAACGCGTTCGCCTCCGCGGCGGGCACGAGCGTCACCGTGGGCGGCGACGCCGAGCAGGCCGGCACCTACCAGGTGACGGTCACCGTTTCCTACAAGGGGCAGACCGTCACGAGCGAGCCCGTCGACCTGCGCATCTACACGGGCGAGGAGACGCTCGCCGGCCAGATCGCGGCGCTCGAGGGCGAGCCGAGCACCTGGGACATGGAGCCCTATGAGGTGTGGAAGAGCGGCGACGCCGTTATCCCCGCCTGGCTGCACGGCATCTACGGCTCGCACGAGAGCGGCCTCTACGGGCAGATCGGCAACGCCAAGGACGCCTGGGCGTCCGACACGCTAACCATCCCCGCGGGTGCCGACGTCGAGATAGCCAACATGAAGATCAACAGCTCGGTGAAGGTGATCGTCGAGAAGGGCGCCAAGCTGACGCTCACCGACTCCGTGGTCTTCGGCGAGCTCGAGGTCAACGGCGGCGAGCTCGTGGTGACGCCCGCCAAGAAGAACGACGCGGGCAAGTACGAGATCGGTAACTCCGCCATCAACGGCGTGCTGACGCTCAACGACGGGTCCACGCTGCGCGACTCCTCGGTCATCTCCAACGCCGACTTCCTCACCGACGGCCGCTATGCCGGCGTCCCCGAGCAGGCCGTGGTGGTCAACGGCACCGTGACCTTTGAGGGCCAGAACTATATCGAGAGCTCCGAGGGCCAGACGGGCTTGCTGGTGAACGGCACGGCTAAGATCCCGGCGGGCTCCAAGCTCACCGTGGTGAGCTCCGAGGTGAGCACCGCGGCCGAGGCCGGCGGTGTCGCCGTGAAGCTTGGCGGCGGCTCCGTGAAAGGCGAGGGCACGCTGATCGCCCAGGGCGGCAACGGCACGCTGGGCGCCGCGGGCGGCAAGGCGGTTGCCGGCACGGGCACCATTGAAACCGCGGGCTTCGAGGCCCAGGGCGGCACCTCGGACGGCATGTTCGGCAAGGTCAACGCGGGTGCCGATGCGGGCGAGAAGGGCGTTGTGCTCTTCGAGAAGCTTGCCGGCAACTACAAGATCGCGGGCGGTGCGGGTGTGAATGACGCCGCGGACGGCCTGGGCATCGACTCCTTCACCGTGAAGAAGGCCGGCTTCGATACCGACGGTGGCGACAAGAAGCCGTCCCAGCCCGACGGAGACAGCGCTGGCAAGGGCGATTCCGGCAAGCAGGACGGGGACAAGAAGTCCTCTGACTCCAAGAAGGGCAAGAAGGGCGTGCTGCCGCAGACGGGCGACGCCTCCTTCGCAGCCGCCGTGGCGGCAGGCATGGGCGTCATGGCCCTTTCCGGCGCCGTTGTGATGCGCGCTCGTCGCAAGTGCGACTAGCGCCATATAACCAAAGCTTGGAAGCCCCGGTCGTCGATACGGCCGGGGTTTCCGTCTATAGATAAGCGATCAAGGACGTGCGCGGCGAGCGGGAGGAGCCTTATCCGGTGTAGGCGTCGTCTTTCCCGCAGGCGAAGTCATGCCTGACGACTTCATAATTAACATCGACCCCGATGCGTTCGATGACGAGATGGCGAACAATGCCGAGGAGGGCCTGTAGCGACATAGCGGCCTAAGGCATACCGCAACGCAAAGATGGAAACGTCCAGGACTTTTCCTGCTACGCGGTCATTTTGACGCTTACGCTCTAATGCCTCCACCGCTTGTCGCAGGCGGGGTAGACGATCCAGGCGGATGCGTAGCTTGCGATAAGGCAGACAATGACGCAGACGATGCTTGTCTGGAACC
>CAKUIF010000018.1 GCA_934660915.1 uncultured Olsenella sp.
GTTCCGGCTCCGGTCCATGGCCGCCTAGGTCCTTATTTATCGAGTCCAAGTTTTGGGACGCAGTTCAGGCTGGAACCTGGGGTTTCTTCGCAAATCGATGCTCAGCAGGACTGGAACCCGGCGTTTCTTAGCGCGCCACGCTCCGCCGAGGCTGGAACCCGGCATTTCTTAGCGCGCGATGCACCGCCGCCTAGGAAAGCTTCTGCGTCAGCAGCTGGTTGAAGAGCTTCGGGTTGCCGGAGCCCTTGGCTGCCTTCATGCACTGGCCGACGAGGAAGCCGATGACCTTCTTGTTGCCGTCGCGGTACTGCTGGGCCTGGTCGGTGCAGCGGGCGAGGACCTCGTCGACGATGGGCTCGAGCGCATCGGTGTCGGTGACCTGGCGCATGCCGCGCTCGTCGACGACGCGCTCGGGATCCTCGTCGGTGCCATTGACGGCGTCGAGGACCTCGCGGGCCTGCGCGAAGGTGATGGCGTCGGTGGCAAGAAGCGCCGAGATCGAGCGCACCTGCGCAGGCGTCAGACCATCGTAGCTAGGCACGAGGTTGACCATGACGTTGCCCACGGTGGGCACGGCCTTCGCGTCGGCGCCCGCGACGGCCTCCTCGAAGAAGGCCGCGACCGCGGGGTCGCCCGCGAGCTGGGCCGCGTCGGCGCGCTTCAGGCCGAACTCGGCCATGTAGCGATCGCGCTTGGCGTCCGGCAGCTCCGGGATGCGGGCACGGGCGGCCTCGATGAACTCATCGGTGAGGTCGAAGGGCGCGAGGTCCGGGTCGGGGAACAGGCGGTAGTCGTCGGCGGTCTCCTTGACGCGCATGACGATGGTGCGGCGGCGCGACGGCTCCCAGTGGCGGGTTTCTTGGTAGATGATGCCGCCCTCCTCGAGCACCTCCGCCTGTCGGCAGATCTCGTACTCGAGCGCGTCATGGAGACTCTTGAAGGAGTTGATGTTCTTCATCTCGGTCTTGGTGCCGAGCGCGGTGGTGCCGCGGCGGCGCAGGCTCACGTTGCCGTCGCAGCGCATGGAGCCGTTCTCGAGCGAGCAGTCCGAGATCCCGAGCGTGAGGAAGGTCTGGCGCAGCTTCTCCATAAAGAGGCGCGCCTCCTCGGGCGTGCGCAGGTCGGGCTCGGTGACGAGCTCGATCAGCGGCGTGCCGCAGCGGTTGTAGTCGATGAGGGACTCGGCCGCGCCGCCGATGCGGCCCTCCTCGCCGCCCACGTGCACCATCTTTGCGGCGTCCTCCTCCATGTGGATGCGGAAGATGCGGATGGGCGTGGTGTAGGAGCCGTCGGCGTTCTTGTCGATGACGACGGGGGCCGCGGCCTCCATGCCGCCGGGGGCGACGTTGCCCGTCTCGACGTGGTCGGGGCGCTCGTCGGCGCCCTGGCCGGAAACCTCGAGGTCGAGGTGGCCGTACATGGCAAACGCGACCGGGCCCTGCGTGGTCTGGAAGTTCTTGGCCATGTCGGGATAGAAGTAGTGCTTGCGGTAGAACATCGAGTGCTTCTGGATCTGGCAGTTCGTGGCCAGGCCCGCCATGACGATGGACTCGATGGCGCGGCGGTTGGGCACGGGCAGGGCGCCCGGCATGCCCAGGCACACGGGGCAGACGTTGGTGTTCGGCTCGTCGTCGTGCGACAGGCGGCAGTTGCAGAACATCTTTGTGTCGAGCGCGGTGAGCTCGGTGTGCACCTCGAGGCCGATGACGGCCTCCCAGTCCTTGAGGACCTCGGCGAGCTTCTTCACTAGAGCTCACCCCCCTTCCCGGCGAAGTCGGGCGCGACGGCGCCGGCGGCGTCGAAGCCGCGCTCGATGGCGCGGGCGAACTGCAGAAGCGAGCGGTCCTTGAACGCGGGGCCCTGCAGCTGCGCCGAGACGGGCAGGCCGGAGTCGGCGCCCAGGCCCAGCGGGACCGAGATGCCGCCGTTGCCGGCGATGTTGTTCGAGATCGTGAACATGTCGGACGCGTACATCTGCGTGGGGTCCGAGATCTCGCCGAACTTGAACGCGGTGCGCGGCGAGGCGGGCATGAGGATGACGTCGCACTGCTCGTAGGCGCGCGCGTAGTCCTGCGTGATGAGGGTGCGGACCTGCTGGGCCGGGTAGTAGTACTTGTCGTAGGTGCCCGAGGAGAGCAGGTAGGCGCCGAGCATCTGGCGGCGCTTGGCCTCCTCGCCGAAGCCGTGGGCGCGGCTCTTCGAGGTCTGCTCGGCGAGGTTCGCGCAGCCGGGCTCCTGGTAGCCGTAGCGCACGCCGTCGAAGCGGGCGAGGTTGGAGAAGGCCTCGCACGGGGCGATAACGTAGTAGGCGGCGATGGCCGAGGCGATGTTGGGGAGCTCGACCTCGACGATTTGGGCGCCCTGGTCGGCGAGCGCGCGGGCGGCGGACTCGACGGCGGCCTTGACCTCGTCGGTGAGGCCGGCGGCCTCCATGAGTGCCGGCACGACGCCGACCTTCTTGCCCTCGACGGAGTCCTCGAGGTGCTCGAGGAAGTCGACCGGGCAGTCCTGCGAGGTGGAGTCGTAGGGATCGCGGCCGGCGGCCACGAGCGCGTTCATGGCGAGGGCGACGTCCTCGACGCGGCGGCCGAAGGGGCCGACCTGGTCGAGCGAGCTGCCGAAGGCGACGACGCCGTAGCGGGAGACCGCGCCGTAGGTAGGCTTCATGCCGACGACGCCGCACAGGCTCGCGGGCTGGCGGATGGAGCCGCCGGTGTCGGAGCCGAGCGAGAGCGTGACCTCGCCGGCGGCCACGGCCGCGGCCGATCCGCCCGAGGAGCCGCCGGGGACGCGCTCGGTGTCCCAGGGGTTGTTCGTGCGGTGGAAGGCGGAGGACTCCGTGGAGGAGCCGAAGGCGAACTCGTCCATGTTGGCCTTGCCCATGGGCGTGGCGCCCGCGTCGAGCATGCGCTGGACGCAGGTGGCGGTGAAGGTGGACTCGTAGTTCTCGAGCATGCGGGAGGCGCAGGTGGTGCGGGTGCCCACGAGGTGCATGTTGTCCTTGAAGGCGACGGGCACGCCGGCGAGCGGGCCGAGCTTTCGGCCGGCGGCGCGGGCGGCGTCGGTGTCGCGGGCGGCGGCAAGGGCGAGCTCGGAGGAGACCTCCAGGAAGGCCTGGACCTCGGGCTCGCGCGCCTCGATGGCGGCAAGCGAGGCGCGGGCCACGTCCTCGGCCGTGAAGTCGCCCGCGGCGACGCCGGCGGCGATCTGGGCGGCGGAAAGCGTGTCGAGGTTCGCCATTAGCGGTCGCCCCCCTCGGTGCCCAGGATGGACGGGACGCGGAAGTAGCGCTCGCGCGAGGCGCCGGCGTTCTTCAGGGCGACGTCGATGGGCAGGGCGCGCGGGTCGTCCGCGACGTCGGCGCCCATGACGTTGGAGAGGTCTCCGATGGGGTGGAACGTGGGCTCGACGCCCTCGAGGTCGTATTCGCGGATGGGCTCGAGCAGGTCGACGGCCTCGTTCATGTACGTGGTCATCTCGTCGAGCTCGGCGTCGGTCAGGGCGATGCGCGCGTAGTCGGCGATGCCCGCGACGTCTTCCTTTCGAAGAGCCATATGGTCCTCCTGTCTAGCGTGTGAACCTCGATATTGTAAGGCGAGCCGCGCGGGCGCGGGCGCGCGGCAGGCAGGGGCGTTACCGTACGGACTCGAAAACCTGGGACAAAAGGGACGGGGGATTTTGTCCCAACTTATGGAGGCGCTCCACAAATTGGGACAAAATCCCCCGTCCCTTTTGTCCCAGGCGGTGGCTTACGGAGTTGAAAGGAAGGAGTAAGGCAAGCAGATGGCAGCGCGGGCGCCCGCGAGGGATGCTCTTGTTGTCAGAAGTACACCCCCGCCCAAGGGAGGCCCACCATGAAGAAGCTCCTGTTCATCGCCATTGTTGCCATCGTCGGACTCGCCGTCATCCTCGACGACGGACGCTTCACCGGCCACCGCTGGTAGCCCCGCCTTCGCCGCGGCGGCGCCGGCGCAGCCGGTGGACGACGACGTCCACGACGACCAACGCCAAGGCGGCCACGACGACGAGCACCGCGAGTTCGCGCTTGCCCCAGTGCCGCCCCGAGAGGCTCTTTTGCTCGGCGGCCTCCTGCTCAACGTACTCGGTGCGCTCACAGTGGACGAGCAGCCGGTGGTCGTTCACGCCATAGGGCGTGCAGGTCACGAGCGTGAGCTCGTCTGCCCCCGGCTCGATGCCAAGCGACTCGACCTCGTCGGGCCACACGACCTCGGAGCCCGTCACCTTATACGCGAGCGTCCGGTTCATGGTGTGAAGAAGGACGAGGTCGCCCTCCCCGAGCGCATGGATGTCGTCGAACATGCTGAGGTTGCGCATGCCGGAGTGGGCCGTGAGCACGCAGTGCGTGGACTCCCCGCCCACGGGCAGGCTCGTTCCCTCGAGGTGGCCGACGCCCGCCATGAGCACTTCTTCGCTCGTGCCGTGGTAGATGGGCATGCTCACGTTGATGGAGGGGATCTCGACCCAGCTCATCATGGGGTCGCGGTCGAATATGAGCTGCCTCTCGTAGGGCTCGACCTCATCGGCGGGAAGCTCGGGGCTCTCGCCGGCGAGCAGCTCGTTGTACGCGCGCGCCTGCAGGAGAATCCGCTCGCACTCCTCCTCGGGAAGGGCGTCCACCGTGCTGGACACGGCGCTGATCTGGTTGAAGACGCCCGACGCCTCGAGCCGGTCGAGGACCCAGGGCCACACCATGAGGCCGACGCCGATGAGGATGACGACCATGGTGATGAGCCGATCGGCCCAGCGCGGCAGGCGCCTGCGGCGCTTCTTGGCGCTCGGGGCGGAAGCTCCCGTCGAGTTGCGCTTGTCTTGGTGTTTCATCGTCTCGGCGCCTCCGACATCGGTCAGTTAGGACATGTGGGCCATCAGCATATGAGCGCCCTCGCGCACTAAGCAAGAGGTGCCGTCATCGCCCAAAGGACGAGGCCCCGCGGGTCGAAACCGCGGGGCCTCGCCTCGCAAAACAGCAAGAAGCCCGCTCAATACTGCGGCGGGCCGAGGGGCCGGCTACTCCTCGGACTCCTCGCGGCGGCTGCGGATGAGGTGCGCCACGCCGATGACGAGCACCGCGCCGCCCGCGACCCAGGTGAGCGTCACGCCGTTAAGGCCGGTGATGGGAAGGCCCACGGACTTGGTGTTGCCGACGTTGATGGTGACCTCGCCGGTAGCGGCGTTGGTGCCGGTGCCGTTCGTGCCGGTCAGCTTGTTGTCGCCGGCGGTGCCGTCGAGCGTGCCGAAGGCGATGTCGGAGCGGCCCTTGTCGGCCTCAGAGACCTTCGCCGTGAGGCCCGTCACCTTCATCGCCGTCTCGTCGTACTCGGCAGCAATGGTGAAGGTAAAGGGGTTGGCCTTGGTGTACTTGCTGTCGTCGGGAGTCTGGACCTCGGTCACCTTGTAGGAACCGGCGTCGAGGCCGGAGACGGCGATCTTGCCGTCGTCGGCAGACGTGAACTTCACGTAGTCAGGCAGGTCGTTGGCGTCGGCAACGGTCACGAGCTGGCCCGCGACGACGCCCGCGGCATCGTCCGCCTTCGAGGCGACGTACTGCCCCTCCGTGTTCGCGTCTGCGGACTGGATGGTGAAGACCGCGCCCGCAAGGCCCTTCTCGGTGCCCTGGTCGACCTTGTTGAGGTTGAGCTTAAACGCGAAGTCGGCGACGGTGTCCTCAATCGTCTGTCCCGTGCCCTCGGCGTACGGGTTGTTGGAGTACTCGAGCTTGACGGTGTTGGGGTTTCCGCCCTTGCTGTCGCCGGCGGCGTTGCCGATCACGGCGTTGCCGTTGAGCTTGGCCTTATAGAAGACGACGATCTGGGTGTTGGCGTCTACGCCCTCGACGTCCTTGAGGCCCTTCTTGCCATCGCCGACCTTGAACTCGACCGTCAGCGTGTTGGCGTCCCAGGCCACGTCGTACTTGCCCGCATCGATCTGGGAATAAGTGCCACCGTTCTTCGCGTACACCTCAACCGAGCCGTTGACGTAGTCGAGGCCGCTGGAGAGCACGTCGGTGAACTTGTAGGCATAGGTGTCGAAGGTGGCGTAGTTGCTGGCGATCGTGCCGGTGAGCCGGTAGTTGACTTTCTGGCCAATCTGGGAGTCGGCGACGTCCTTCCATTTGTCGGAGCCCTTGATGTCCGCAACGTCGGCGGCGTCCGCGTCGTCGAGGATCTTCTTCTCGACGGTGGGCACGCCCTTCTTTGGCGTGACGGTCGTCGCGCTCACGCCGTCGATCACGGCGTAGACGGGAGAAGTGAACGCGTCGGTCGACTTGCCGTCGGGGGTGCCGGCGGTGGCGGTGAGGAAGAGCCAATAGCCCGCCTCGAGGTTGGAAAGGGACGCGTCGGGCGCGGTCGTCTCCTTCCACTCGTCGTTGCCGTTCAGCTTGGCGGCGATCAGGCTCAGGACGTTGTCGCTCGCGACCTTCGAGTCGGTCCCGGTAACCCCAGCGTTTGCGCTCAGCCAATCGGCGGCGTCCTGCGCGTTGTTGCTGGTGTAGCCGGGCTCCTTCGCCTTGATGGCGGCCACCACAGCCGCCTCGGCGTCGTCGCTGGCCCACTCGATGTTGCTCACCGTCTTGGCGCCGTCGGCCGAAGAGACCGTCGCCTTGAAGATCTGGATGCCCTTATAGGTCGTGGATGCCGCGTAATCGGCGTCCGAGAACGTGACGGTCGAGCCCGTGGGCGCCGCGAGCACCATGGCTGCGGGGGCGACGACGTTGCCGAGGGCCATCGCCGCGGTGAGGCCCGCCGTGACGGCGAGGCGGGCGAAGTTGCAGGTGGTCTTCATGTTTAGTTCCTCTTTCTGCGAGGGTTGCTTATGGGTGCATGCAGCCCAAGGGCCGCCTTTTGAGCCGAACATTGAACAAAGGACGCCGTGGCGCAGGCGCCGCTACGGAGGGGACGACGCAGCAAGGGACGGGAAGTGGCTACTCACCACGGCGACCCCCTCCCCGCCCGACGAGGCGCGACACGGCCGCGAGCAGGACACCGCCGGCGACGAGCGCGAATGCGGCCACGAGGCGGCCTTCGCCGGTCTTGGGAAGAAGCCCGCTGAACCACCCGCCCGGCCCCTCAGGCTTGCGGGTGTTCAGGACCGTCGCCTCCGCGGCGCCCGAGGCGGCGTCCACCCCGTCGACGCGCAGCGGCTCGGCAGCGGACAGGGTAAGCGTAGGCCTCGCGGCGGCGACCTGCTGGACATCGAGCCCCTCGACCGCGAGGGTGAGCTCCCGCGCGCCCGTGAAGCCGGCATAGCCCTCGGGCGCCGCGACCTCCTCGACCGTGAGCACGCCGGAGTCCACGCCGCCGATCGTCACGCGCCCGTCGGCGCCGGTGGCAACGGTCGCGTCGCCCTCGACCCACGTCCCGTCGGCGGCAAGCCGGCGCCCGCGGTCGTCGGTGATGCGCAGCACGGCACCCGAAAGCGGCGCCTGGTTGTCGCTCGCGCGCTTGGTGAGCGCGAGGTCCCAGGTGTAGGCGCAGGCGTCGTCGCTCGGGGTGCGGGTATAGCCGCCCTCCCCACCCTGGTCGGAGAAGGGCGAGCGCGGGTAGCGCAGGTACACCTCGTTGGGGTTGCCCTTCTCTGCGCCGCGGTTGGCGCCTGCGCCCAGCGGCGCGTTGTAGACGACGACCACGCGGGCGCCGGCGGCGAACTTCTCCGCGCTGCCGAGCGCGGCGATGAGATCGCCGGTCCGCACGGTGAAGGTATTGGCCGCGGCGTCAACCGAGACAGAGCACCCGGAGGTGATGTCCTTCCAGCCGTCAGCTGGCTCGGTGCCCACGGAGCCGCCCGTGACGGCGACCGCGTCGAGGCCGCCGTCGGTTCCCGCAGCCACGTAGACGCGCGCGCTCGAGGCGATCTTGGCGGCGTCGAGCCCGGCACTCATGGCATCGGCGAACTCGACCGTGTACGTGTCGTAGCCGATGAGGCCCGCAGGGATCGTCGCGGCAAGGCGCCAGTAGAGGTCGTCGCCCACGGTGGCGTCGGCGGCCTTTTGCCAGGTGCCGTCCGAGTCCTCGAGCACGTGCTTGTGGACCTCCGGCGTCGCGGCCTTGGGCGCAACGGTGACCGCCGTGCCGCCCACCAGTGCGAATATCGGCGCCGTGCCCGCCTGAGACTCGCCGATGGCGTCGTCGTCGGCAACGACGAGCCAGTACCCGGCGGAAAGCTCCGCGGGGGTGCCGGCGGAAATCGCCACGGGCTCCGCGCCGGTCGCGCGGATCGCTCGGGCGAGCCCCGTGGCGAGCGAGGGGGTCATGTGCCCGTCCGCGTCGAGCCACTCGGCGACGTCCTGGGCGACGGCGCCCGCGGTGTCCATGCCGGCCTCGCGCAGGACGGGGAGCACGGCGTCGCGCACGGCGTCGCTCGCCCAGACGATATCGGAAGCGATTTTGTTCCCAGAGTCGCCGTCTGCGACCTTGGCGTCAAAGAGCCGATACGTCTCGTAGGCGTCCGCGACCGTGCCGGACACCGTGAGGGTGCCCGTCGCGGCGTTGCGCGCGGACACTGAGGATACCGATGCCGCCCTCGCAAGCATTGGCACAAGCGTTAGCGCAAGCGCGCACAGGAGGGTGACAAACCCATAGAAACGGAGCACGTAGCTGCGGTTACTCACGGCTCTCCCCTCCCTTCTTTGCGCCGGTGCGATACAGATGCATCCGGGCGGCAGCGATGGCAAGAAGCGCAGAGCCGGCCAGGTAGGTCGCCGTCGTCCCCGCGCGCCCGGCGGCGGGCAGGGTGGTCGAGTACTTGTTGGTAAAGGTCGGAGGGGTCGAGGCGTTCTTGTCATAGGTGACGGCAGTGTCGAGCTTCCCCTTGCCGTTGGTTACCGTAACCGTGACCTTGTGCACGCTCGTGTCGTAGGTGATGTGGTCCTTGACGTTGTTCTCGGCATCGGCGGGGACGACCTCGGAGATGGTGTAGGTGTAAGTTCCGGCCTTGTTGTACTCGACGTGGAAGGAGACGTTGCCCCCGGCGTCATTGGTCGCCGTCTGGAGCACCTTGCCGTCGGCATCCTTGAGCTCGAACGAGAACTGGCCCGCTTTGAGCACTGCGCCCTTGACTTCCTTCTTTGCGCTGATGACCGCCCTGCCCGTCATGCGGTTGTCAAAGATCCAGATCTCGTCCCTCTTTGCGTCGCCGACGATCTCCGCGCCGCCGACGATGGTCTTCGCGTTTTCGAGCGCAGCTTGATACTCCTCATCGCTCGCATTGCCCTTGAGCATGATCCAGGTGGGCTCGGCCGTCGCGTAGCCCTCGGGCGCCTTCGTCTCCACGAGCTGGTAAAGCGTGCAGCTGTTCATCGCCTTGTCGCTCGTGCCGAACGAGATCTTGCCGTTAGCGTTGGTCTCTGCGGTCTGGAAAAGTGTCCTGGCGTTCTCGACGCCGTTGGTCGCGGCCCGATCCATATCCACGCTGTAGAGCGTGAACTCCGCGCCCGCAAGCGTCGCGCCGACCTGCTGGGCGTCGTACTTGGTCATCGTGATGCCGTAGCCGTTGCCGCCCGCGCTGGCGGAGGCGTTCTTGACGACCCATGTTTGCTCATCGGTTGCCGTGCCCTCCGTCACGCCCGTGAGCTTGGCGGTATTGGAAAGAAGGACTTGATCGCCGGTGTTTCCGCTCGGAACGACCTCGTACTCGACCTTGAGGTACTTGCCGTCGGGCACCTTGAGGGTCAGGCGCGTGCACGTGCCCGCGCTGCTTTCGACCTGTTCCATCTTTGACGAGTAGTCGCCCTCGGCAAGCTCCTTCCAAACGACGTCACCGCACTCGTAGACCTTGAGCGACGACGGCACCAGCGTGCACTTGGCGTCCATGATGTCGACGAGCTCGAGGAAGTCGCTTGTGCGCATCAGGTCGACGGCCGACTCGTTGACGAGGATGGTGTACTTGACGCGGTTGCTGTTGCCCTGTTCGCCGGTCTTCTTGATCACGTTGTTCTTGATGGTTACGGTGCCGCTGCCGGAGTCGAACTTCTTGTTTCCCGAGTCGGCGGAGGCGGAGTTGGTAAACTTCACCTCGTTCGTGGAGGCGTCGAGCTCGCCGCGCTTGACCGCCGTCTTGTACGTGAGCTTCGCGTAGCCGGCGTAGTTCCCGAGCGCCGTCGTGGGGATGGAGAAGGTAACGGTGGTGCCGGTACCGTTGACGTTGTCGGAGGCGAGCTGTTGATTGTCGACAACGACCCTCTCTCGCTGGGCGGTGCCGTTATACGTTTTCTGGTCATACGGATTCTGGATCAGCGAGTATGTAGCCGAATTCGGCACATAGCTCATACCGCTCGGGAGCGTATCCAGAATGTTCAGCGGCTGGTTATTGAGCTTACCCGCGCCGCAATATTCCCCTCCCGGCGTCTTTGCCCTGTTGGCATAGACCGTCCAGTCGACGACCCAGGCGCCCTTCTCGGCCGAGCCGTCGACGGCGCTCCAGTCGAAGTTCTCGTCCCATGACACCTTCGACTCCGTTTCCGGCTTTTCGACCGCAGGTGTCGAGTTTGCTTCAACGTAGTAATAGATGAAATCCGTGAAGTACTTAGTACCGTTTACCTCAACTGACGCAAAATTGGAGTACCAACCGGGAAGCGCGTCGGATTTCGTCGTATACGTAATCACCGCATCCGATGAATCCTTGAGTGCATTCTTTACCTTGTCGTTTATCTGAATAGTCAGGTTGAAGTTCTTCTTGGTTCCAAACGATGTCGAATCATTGTAAGCATCGAATTGCCAATCGGTGCCCCGTTCCAAAGAGACATCGCCGATCTTGATGGAATAACTGTCGGCATCTGGTCCGATGTTCTGTTTCCAAGCCGTCTGGAATGTATCGAACACTCGAACCGTCGATGGATTCATTGCATTGACAATGGAGCCCAGCGCTATCCGAAGCTCCCAGGTTGTCCGACCTGTTGTCGCCGCCGCAGAGGAGTCCACGAGCCTCTTTACAACTTGCGTGCCGACCAGCTTCGGCGTGAACGCGCCATCGTCCGTACCGGAAACGGAGCCCCCGCGCTCAATGGTCGCGTTGTTGCTCACGGTGTCGTACGAGCCCGCGTCGTTCATCTTTGTGTGATAGACGATGCGGTAGGTCGCATACTTATCGGTGAGGTCGGACGGGAACGTATAGGTGAAGGAGCTCTGCGCCGGGTCGAGCTCGCCCGTCGCAAAGACCTCCGAGCCCGAGCCGCCCTTGTAGATCGTGTAGCTGCCTGTATACGTTTGTTTGTTGTCCAGCGCATCGGTGAACACGTAGCCGCTCATGTCGGCCTTGAGCTCGCCTCGATTGAGCGTGACCGTCCACGTGATGTCGGACGGCGTGCCCGAGCCGTTGGACTTGCCGATCATGTCGTAGCGGAAGCTGCTGGGAGCGGCCGTGGCTGTGCCGTTCTGGCGATCGTTGACGCCGCCCCACTTCCAGGCAGCCGTGTTTTTGGAGGCGTCCTGTTTGTCGATATACTCGCGGTCCTGCGCGGAAACGCCGCTCTTCAGCACCGTTTCGTACGTGATCGTGTACTCGCCTTGGATGAGGTTGCCCAGATTGTCGAGGGTCGCGGTCTGGCCGTCGATCGTCGGCTGAGGGTCGAGCTTCTTTCCGTCGAGCAAGAAGCTGCCATCCACGAAGCTGAAGTTGTCGCCCAACGTGTCAACGAGCTTGACGTTCGTGGCGTAAGACTCGACGGCGAGCTTGACGGTCCAGGTCACTTTGGCCACGCCGTTGGCACCTTGAGAGAAGGTTCCCGACTTCTCTCCCGTGACGTCGCCGTCCTTGGTGGGGATCGTGATCGTCTCCGCGCCGGGGAACTCGACGGACGCGCCGCCGCCCGAACCGGTGTCTTTGTTTGCAAGCTGGAACGAGAAGTTTGCCGCTACATGGATGTCTGCAGGTTTTGCCGCGAGCCACGCCTCGTCAAACGTAAAAATGACCTTATTGCCCTCGATCTTCCACGTGCCGGCTTTTGCGGCGTCGGCTCCCGGCCCCTCCATAAGGTCGCCGCCGTCGTTGTCGTCGACTTTGATGGTGTCAGGGAACTCGTAGACGGCGACGTTCTGCCCGGGCTTGGGCGCCTCGCCGGGCAGGAATATCGCCGAGAAGGCGCCGTAGAAACGCGAAGTGGACGTCGTGGGCTCGCCGAGAGGTTGGGTGTGGTTCTCGTCAGCATAGAGATTGACTGTGACTTTCGCGGTGTCCCCATCGATCTGAATCGGCGTCGGCGTCTCCGGCGCCTCCTCGGCGTGCACAGGCGAAGCGATGCCCCGCAGGCAAAGCGCCGCGATGACGGCGAGAACCGCGCACAGGACGAAGCGTACGGACCGGTTGCGTTTATTGTTCATTGTCGTACCCATCAAAGCCAAGACGCGCGAAACTTGTGCAGACATACCCCCGGCATACCGAGAGTTACCTGCATATTGTAGGAGAGAATATACTCCCCCCGTACTTTTTTCTTAACGCAAAATATTTGACCGGTACGGTTTGTTTTACAAAGCACTCGACATTGGTTTATTTATGTTTTGATTTTTTGGCGCGTATGAGAAGAACAGAAAACGCACCCGAGGGCCTGCAATGGCGGCTAACTCGCCTTCGTCGAAACAGCGCAGCTATAAACAAACAAATGCCCCTGGTGGTTCTTTTGGTCTTCCCATTGTTAACCGCATATTTCACGCCGAACGGTAGGTCGCAGCCGCCAAACGGCCTGGGACAAAAGGGACGGGGTATTTTGTCCCAACTTGTGGAGGCGCTCCACATTTTGGGACAAAATACCCCGTCCCTTTTGTCCCAGTCCCCGCCCCGCGCGCGCGAGAAAGAAGGAGCGTCGGTACGGATGGAACGGCCGCACGGCAGGAAAGGGCGGCAAGAAGGGCGCTTCTCACCAGAAACCGGGAGCGTCAGTACCGACGGTCCAGGATTCCCGCGCCGCCGCACATGGCAGGGCGGCGGCCCTTCTTGCCAAGGCAGGCAAGTCAGCACTTCTCCACATTTTGGGACAAAATACCCCGTCCCTTTTGTCCCAGGTCGTCCTCGCGGGCAAGGAGCCATGTCATGAAGTTGCCGAAGCAGGCGGCGAGCACCTGCTGGAAGAGCGTGCCGATGATCACCGGGAACATGACCTCGCCCGGGAAGTACTGCGCGGCGAGCACGGCGCCCGCCGATATGTTGCGCATGCCGGTCTGGTAGGTCATCGTGACCTGCACGGCGCGTGGGCGTCGCCACAGGCGCGAGACGACGAGCCCCCAGAAATAGCCCGACGTCGCGAAGACCGCGATGAACGCCATCACGCCCACGAGCTGCGGCGTCAGGTGCCTTATGTAGGGAGAGACGCCCGTCGAGTTCGAGAGGATCACGAGCACGAGGGCGACCTTGGCCGCGGGACCAAGGACCGGCGAAAGGGACTTCTTGCCCCAGCCGTGCGTAAGGTCGTTGACCGCCATGCCCGCGAGCGCCGGCAGCGCGATCTGGAAAAGCATGTCAACCATCATCCCCGCGGCGTCCACCTCAACCGACTGCCCCAGCAGCACGTGCAGCGTGAGCGGGATGGTCACGGGCGAGAGGACCGTCGAGACGAGCAGCGTCGCGAGCGCCTGGGCCACGTCGCCGTCGAACATCGAGACCCACATGGCCGAGACGACGGCCACGGGGACCGAGTACTCGAGCACGATGCCGCACACGAGGTTCGGGTCGTCGCCGAAAAAGAGCGAGCCGAGCGCGTACGCAACGACGGGCATGGCGACTGCCGAGACGAACAGCGTGACGAGCATTGAGGCGGGGTGGCGGAAGGCGTGGACGAGGTTGCCGAAGTTGTTCCCAAGGGCGCCCTGGAACGCCATGAAGGCAAAGAGCGCCGTGACGAGGGGCTTGAGCACCCCGACCTGCTCGGGAAAAAGCACCCCGAGCCCCACGCACACAGGTGCAATGAAGGCCAGGTGAGAACCGATGAACTTGCCGAACGACTTCCATGAATCCAAGGCGGGCGCTCCCCCATCGACGCAACGATGAACGACGCCATCGTATGGCCGGCGCGGCGTCGTCACCGAGATTGCCCTTCTTTGTCGCGGAAACGAAACGCGGAGCACGGCGGAAAGAAGCGCCAAACAGAAGGGCGACCCCGAGCCCTAGGCGCTGCGGCCGGCGCCCTTCTTGCCGTCTTGCGCGCGCAGGGCGAAGGCAAGGCCGATGAGGGCGGCCAAGGTCGAGGCGCCGAAGAGGACGGCCTGCGGGCCGAAGGCGTCGGCGAGCGCGGGCGAGACGAGCAGCGGCAGGGTGCCTGCCGAGTTCATTCCCATGCGCATGATCGACGAGACGCGGCCCACGTTGCCGGGCTCGCAGCGCTGCTGCATGAGCGTCGTGCGCACGGGCGCGAGCGCGCCGAAGCCTATGCCCGTGATGACCTGGCCCACGGCGGCGACGGCGACGAAGGACGTCCCCGTGTAGATCATCGACCCCACGCCGACGAGCGTGAGGATGAGGGCGAGCAGACGCGTGGAGAGGCTTTGCTTGGGGATCTTGAGCACGAGCAGCGAGCCCGCAACGCCGCCGACCCCCGAGACGGCCGAGAGCCAGCCCATCCAGTCGGCGCCCACGCGGAGCACGTCTCGGTAGAAGAGCGACTCGAGCGAGTCGAAGGCGCCGTAGGCAAAAAAACCGAGGAAGCCGATGAAGAAGAGCACGCGCAGGTCCTCGCGGCCAAAGACGATGCGCACGCCCTCGGCGGCGTTGGAAAGAAACCCGCGCAGGCCGCCCGCGGGGCGCTCGGCGCCGGCCGCGCCGTCGGCGCATGCGTCGGCGCAGACGTTGGACCCGTCGCCGCCCGCAGCCCTTCTTGCCGCCGTGAGCTCCTCGCGCGTCGCCCACGCGAGCGCGACGGCGGGCACAGGCGCGAGCATGAGCAGGGAGAACACGCACTGCACGGGCGCCCACGTGGTGATCCAGCCCGCCATCGCGGGGCCGAAGACAACGCTCGCGCCGGTAGCCACCTGGTTCAGGCTGTTCATGCGCGCGAGCTCGCCGGCGTCCTCGGAGAAGTAGCGCGGGTAGGCGTCGATCGCGGTCGTGGACATGCCGAACGAGAGACCGAGCGCCATCGCCACGAGCACGAGCTCGGGATAGCTCACGGGCGCGAGCCACGCGACGGCGCCGAGCGCGGAGGTTGCCGAGAGCACCGCCATCAGCGTGCGCCTCGGTCCGATGGAGTCGATGACGGGGCCTGAGGCGAGGTTGCCGGCGACGAGCACGACGTTGAGCAAAAAGACGAGCGCCGACACCTCGAGGGCGCCGAGGCCGAGCACGTAGGTCGCGCACCCGATGACGCCGACGAAGTAGGTGGCCTGGAAGGCGAGCATGGAAAAGAAGTTCATCGCGACGATTCGCCGCGTGGGGGTAGAGAGAAATCTCATGGGTTAGGCTCCAGATAAGGCAGAGTACGGGCAGGGGCGGAGGGACTGAATCAGTCCGCCAGGTAAATACCGCTCTCGAACATGTACATATGCCCATCTCCAAACGCACGCGGAGCCAACGCGCTCCAGTATGGCACGCCCTGGGACAAAAGGGACGGGGGATTTTGTCCCAAATTGTGGAGCCGCTCCACGTTTTGGGACAAAATCCCCCGTCCCTTTTGTCCCAGGCGTAAATCCCCCCGCTTGAGGGGTATTTAGGATATAATCCCTACTCGGCACTGTGAATTAGCGCGAACGCACGCGAAACGCGCAGATATAAGGAGAGAGAATGTCAGCAGCGCTTCTTAACGTGGGCGGCGTCTCGGCGGGGACCGAGGACAAGCCGATTCTCCACGGCATCGACCTGACCGTCGGCGAGGGCGAGTGTCACGTCCTCATGGGCCCCAACGGCGCCGGCAAGTCAACCTTGGGCCACGTCATCATGGGCGACCCGACCTACCGCGTGACCGGCGGCTCCATCGTCTTTGACGGCGCCGACCTCACCGACGCCTCCGCCGACAAGCGCTCGCTGGCCGGCATCTTCCTCTCGTACCAGGCCCCCGTCGAGGTGCCCGGCGTGCCCCTCTACAGCTTCCTGCGCACCATCTGCCAGATGCGCCCCGAGCTCAAGACCACCGCGCGCAAGTTCCGCCAGCGCGTGGGCGACATCGCCGACGCGCTCGACCTCGATCAGTCCTTCCTCATGCGCGAGCTCAACGTGGGCTTTTCCGGCGGCGAGAAGAAAAAGATCGAGATGCTCCAGCTGCTGCTCCTGCAGCCCAAGCTCGCCATCCTCGACGAGACCGACTCGGGCCTCGACGTCGACGCCCTGGGCGTCGTCAGCCGCGGCATCGAGGCCTACCGCGAGCAGTGCGACGGCGCGCTTATCGTGATCACGCACAACACCCGCATCCTCGAGCGCCTCGAGGTCGACCGCACCCACGTGATGGTCAAGGGCCACATGGTCGCCGAGGGCCCCGCCTCCCTCATCGCCGACATCGACAAGAACGGCTTCGAGCGCTTCGAGCGCCAGGCCGCCGAGATGGGCATCGCAGGCGCCGCGCCCGCGACCCGCGAGGGAGCTGACGCTTAAGTGGCCGATCAGCGCGCGAAGAAGCGCACGCAGGTGGCCGATGTCGACCGCTCCCTCTACGACTTCACCAAGTCCGAGGAGGGCTATGAGCGCTACGCCGACGGCCTGACCCCCGACATCGTCCGCGCCATCAGCGCAAAGAAGGACGAGCCCGAGTGGATGCTCCAGATGCGCCTCGACGCGCTGGACAAGTACCACGCCCGCGCCATGCCCGACAACTGGGGCCCGTCCATCGCCGGCCTCGACCTCGACCACATCTCGACGTTCGTCTCGCCCAAGACCAAGCAGGCAAAGAGCTGGGACGACGTGCCCGCCGACATCAAGGACACCTTCGACCGCCTGGGCATCCCCGAGGCCGAGCGCGAGAGCCTGGCCGGCGTCGGCGCCCAGTACGACTCCGAGATCGTCTACCACAACATGCGCGAGGAGGTCGCCAAGCAGGGCGTCGTCTACACCACCATCGAGGACGCGCTGCACGACCCACAGTGGGAGCCCGTGGTGCACGAGTACTTCGGCACCCTCATCCCGCCCACCGACCACAAGTTCGCGGCGCTGCACTACGCCGTCTGGAGCGGCGGCTCGTTCGTCTACGTGCCCGCCGGCGTGACCCTCGACTACCCGCTGCAGAGCTACTTCCGCCTGAACGCCGAGGGCGCCGGCCAGTTCGAGCACACGCTCATCATCGTCGAGCCGGGCGCCGACCTGCACTTCATCGAGGGCTGCTCCGCGCCCAAGTACTTCGCGGCCAACCTCCACGCGGGCGCGGTCGAGCTCTTCGTCAAGGACGGCGCGCGCCTGCGCTACTCGACGATCGAGAACTGGTCCAAGAACATGTACAACCTCAACACCAAGCGCGCCCGCGTCGGCTCCGACGCAAAGATGGAGTGGGTCTCCGGCTCGTTCGGCAGCCACGTGAGCTACCTGTACCCCACCACCATCATGGAGGGCGCACGCTCGAGCTGCGAGTTCACCGGCATCACCTTCGCCGGCGCCACGCAGGACCTCGACACCGGCTGCAAGGTCGTCATGAACGGCGCCGACACCACGGCCACCGTGAACACCAAGTCCATCTCCAAGGACGGCGGCGTGAACACGTTCCGCAGCTCCGTGGTGGTGGGCCGCCGCGCCGACCGCGCGCGCTGCAGCGTTTCTTGCCAGTCGCTCATGCTCGACGACATCAGCCGCTCCGACACCATCCCCGCGATGGACGTCCGCAACGCCACCGCGCAGGTCGGCCACGAGGCCACGATCGGCCGCATCTCCGACGACACGATCCTGTACCTCATGAGCCGCGGCTGCTCCGAGGCCGAGGCCCGCACGCTCGTGGTCAACGGATTTGCGAACCCCGTCTCGAAGGAGCTCCCCATGGAGTACGCCGTCGAGATGAACAACCTGATCAAGCTCGAGATGGAAGGGGCGATCGGCTAATGGTCGACGAGAAGAACGCCCTCGGCGCCGCGGACGCGGCCGCCGCCGCGCCCGAGACCGTCGAGCTCAAGCGCGTGAACACTCCCCCGGCGCAGACCTGGAACCGCCTGCGCGCCAACGACATAACCCTCACCGTGCCCAAGATCTCGCGCAAGGGCGACGTCTACTTCGCCCTGCCGAGGCTCTTCGACAAGGTCGAGTGCGGCATTGGCCAGCAGGTCACCGACTGGGTCTGCTCCCAGGCGGCCGACTCCCGCTACGTCGAGGTCGCGCGCGGCGAGAAGCGCGCCGAGCCCGTCGTCATCACCGTGGGCGCCGACGACGGCGAGGTCGCCGACACCGGCGTCATGGTCCGCGACGACGCCGAGTGCACCATCGTCGTGGCGTCCTTCGGCGCGGGCGAGGGCGGCACCTCCGCCTCGCTTCTGCGCGTGATCGCGGGCGCCCGCGCCCACGTGAGCATCGTCGAGGTCCTCGGCTGCTCCGAGGGCCAGCAGCACCTCGACAGCGTGGGCATCAAGGCCGGCGACGACGCGCGCATCGAGGTGCGCCAGTACGCCCTCGGCGGCGGCACCCTCGCCCTCGGCCTGGCGTGCGAGCTGGCCGGCGACCGCTCGCGCATCGACCTTCTTACCCGCTACCACGCCCGCCGCAAGGATGTGCTCGACATGAACCACATCGTGCGCCAGCGCGGCCGCAACACCCGCGCCGAGGTCCACGAGTCCGGCGCCCTGGACGACGCCGCGAGGAAGTCCCTGCGCGCCACGATCGACCTCGTGCACGGCGCGCGAGGCTCCAAGGGCAACGAGTCCGAGAGTGTGCTCGTGCTCGGCGACGACGTGGTCAACAAGACCATGCCCGTCATCCTGTGCGACGAGGACGACGTCGCCGGCAATCACGGCGCGACCATCGGCAGCGTGAGCCCCGAGCAGATCGACTACCTCATGGACCGCGGCCTTTCCCGCCGCGAGGCCGAGCAGCTCTTTGTCCGCGCCATCTTCGAGGACGCCATCATCCACGCCCCCGAGGCGTCCTCCCACGCCGCGGCCATCGCGCGCGCCGAGGAGGTCCTGGGCGCCGACGTTGCCCACGACTTCGACGACGGCGTCGACGCCGGGAATGGCGACGCGCCCGCTTCCGAGGAGGACTAATGGTTGATATCGAGAAGAACCCCTACAAGGCGGACTTCCCGCTGCTGGCCGGCCACCCGGAGCTGGCGTTCCTCGACTCCGCGGCGACGGCCCAGCGCCCTGCCTGCGTACTCGACGCCGAGCGCGACTTCTACACGCAGATGAACGCCAACCCGCTGCGCGGACTCTACAGCCTCTCGGTGCGCGCCACCTCCGAGATCGCCGCCGTGCGCAAGCAGATCGCCGAGCTCATAGGCGCCGTCGACGAGGCCGGCAAGCCAGCCGCCGACGACATCGTCTTTACCCGCAACACGAGCGAGAGCCTGAACCTCGTGGCCAAGTCCTTCGCGCCGACCGTGCTTGGCGCCGGTGACGAGGTGGCCGTGACCATCATGGAGCACCACTCCGACCTCATCCCGTGGCAGCAGGCCTGCCGCGCGGCAGGGGCCACGCTCGTCCTTCTTTACCCCGACGACCAGGGCGTCATTCGCGACGAGGAGATCGCCGCGAAGATCGGCCCTAAGACGCGGATCGTCGCGGTAACGGAGGTCTCCAACGTTCTCGGCGTCCGCAACCCCGTCGAGAAGATCGCGAAGGCCGCCCACGCGCAGGGCGCCTACGTCGTCGTCGACGGCGCCCAGTCCGTGCCGCACATGGCCGTCGACGTCCGCGAGCTCGGCGCCGACTTCCTCGCTTTCAGCGCCCACAAGGCGCTCGGCCCCATGGGCATCGGCGTGCTCTGGGGACGCCATGAGCTGCTCGACGCCATGCCGCCCATGCTCACCGGCGGCGAGATGATCGACTCCGTGACCGAGCAGGACGCCACCTGGGCGCCCGTGCCCGAGAAGTTCGAGGCCGGCACGCAGGACGCCGCGGGCATCTACGCCACCGGCGCCGCGCTCACCTACCTCACCCGCACCGTGGGCTACGACGCCGTGGCCGCCCGCGAGGCCGCGCTCGTGGCCTACCTCATGGGTCGCATGGCGGAGCTCGACTTCATCGACGTCATCGGGCCCGCCGACGCGTCTGCTCACCACGGCGTCGTGAGCTTCAACGTCCGCGGCATCCACCCGCACGACGTGGCGAGCATCCTCGACGCGTCCGGCGTCTGCATCCGCGCGGGCCACCACTGCGCCCAGCCCCTGCTCACCTGGCTCGGCGTGGAGAACCTCGCCTGCTGCCGCGCCAGCGTGGCCTTCTACAACGACAAGTCCGACGTCGATCGCCTGATCGACGGCCTCGAGCAAGTTTGGCAGGTATTCCATGGCCGTAACTGACCTCTATAACGCCGAGTTCATGGACCACGTGTCCCACCCGGATTATAAGTACCAGATGGAGTGCCCGGACTGCACGCACGAGGGCGTCAACCCCTCCTGCGGCGACGAGCTCACCTTCTCGGTCCGCTTCGCCGACGACGGCACCATCGAGGAGGCCGCCTTCACCGGCCACGGCTGCGCCATCAGCCAGGCGTCGGCCGACATCATGAGCGACCTGATGATCGACAAGACCCCCGAGGAGGCCATCCGCCTCTGCAAGCTCTTCATGCAGATGGTCCGCGGCGAGATCTCCGAGGACGATCCGGCGATCGCCGACCTTGAGGACGCCTCGATCCTGAAGGACATCGCCCACATGCCCGCGCGCGTCAAGTGCGCCGAGCTCGCCTGGCGCACCCTCGAGGAAATGCTGGAGAACAAGCAGGCCTAGGTGCTTCTTGGCTTCTTGGCTTCTTGGCTTCTTTTCTTATTTACTTTTTGATTGGAGACCGAACATGGGAATGTTCTCGACGAAAGGCATCTACGCCCTGCGCGCGATGGCCGACCTCGCCGGGCACGAGGGCTGGGTCTCCCTGGGCGATGTCTCGCAGCGCCAGAACATCTCGCGCAAGTACCTCGAGCAGGTCATCTCGCTCATGCACAAGGCAGGCTACGTCCAGAGCCAGCGCGGCAAGGGAGGCGGCTACAAGCTCACGCGCGACCCCAAGGACTACACGCTCGGCGAGATCCTGCGCGCGGCGGAAGGGTCGCTCGCGCCCGTGAACTGCCTCGACTGCTCCAACGGAACCATCTGCCCGCAGGTGAGCACCTGCTCGACCGTCGGCGTCTGGCGCGACCTCGGGCGCGTGACCTCGAGCTACCTCGACTCAAAGACCTTGGCCGACCTCGTGCACCCCGAGGGCGGCTCCTGCTCGGTGAACTTCAGCGACAAATAACGCCGCGTGAGCGCGTGGCCGCGCCGCCGTTCCGCTGCTAAGAAAAGCCGACGTGTGGGCACAGCATCGCCCAGACGTCGGCTTTTCTTAGCGGCAAGGAGCTCGGAGGGCCCAGAGGCCGCGTTTTCTTAGCAAGAAGGACCGGCGCCGCCCAGGCGTGCGGGTTTCTTAGCAGCGACGACCACGCCTCATCAACCGCTTGGCGTCCCCGCCGATTAACGACGCTAGCCCGTGCCTTTCAAGAGGCTCAGTCCCAGCTCATCCATCACAAAACGCAGAGGGCGCTTTGCGATGGGCTTTACATATCCGCTTTCCTCGAGCTTCTTTATGCACGCACGCGTCGTTTGACTTGATACTCCGAGAAATTCAGCTATCTCCTTCAGATACGCATCGGGAAATGCCGCGAACAGCTCAAGCTGGGAAAGCATAAACATGACGGCATGCCCCTTATCGTCCATATCGAGCTGTTCAATAACCTTGTGGACCTCATCGATTTGGGCGTTCTTCTCTGTTAGATCCGAAATCAAGCCATCCTGCGCGTTAGAGATGTACTCCATAAGGCACATGACGAAGTGGGTGAGTTCGCCATGGTTCAGCGGGTTCTCTGCATCTTTGAAAGCTCGATAATACGGAGCCTTGTTCTCCGCTATGGCACGAGAAAGCGACAATGCCGTTAGGAGCGACAAAGGCTGACTGAGATACAGGGCCAAAAGGTATCGTCCCGTCCTGCCGTTGCCGTCGTAGAACGGATGGATGTATTCAAAAAGGTAATGCGCAGCGATGGCTCCATAAGTCGCTGGTATTTCCTCGGACGACGCAACAGAGATCATCGTCGCTATCGCCGAGACGATCTTTCCTTCAGGCTCCAGGCCCCGATGGAGAACCTTGCCGCCATTTCCGATGACCTCAACACCGGATCTGCGGAACAGCGCACCGTCTGGAGCATTCTCGCAAAGGCTCTCTCCCTGCATTACCTTGTCGTAAATCGCCCTGATATCCTCAGCTGAGTTGGGGAGACCTTGTGCATCCGTCGTCAAGCCTAGATATAGATTTGCCAGTTCCCTGAACCTTTTGTTTGAGAGACTCTGACTATCGCTTGTCTCGCAAAGAAGCTCATCAATCTGTCGCCTGGTGCTGTGGATACCCTCGAGAGCGTTCGTGCTGACCACTTCGTCGATCACGAGGCTACGAATCAAGGCACCCCTTGCCACCGGCGGAAGCGAGGAAAACAAAGCTGATACTTTTCTTTCCTTTCGGAGAACCTCTTCATTAAGCACGGAAAGATCCCGCGGAACGGCAAAAAACAGCTCGTCTCCGTCTGCCTGCATTCCAAGCCGAAATGAGGAGTCGGCAAGCCTGCGCTCTCTTGCGAGGCTGCGATTGCTTTCAAGCGCAGTCGTCGCCTTGTCCATATGAAAGATCGTGCTGAGGGCCCTATATGTCATGCTATCCCCAAAATCAACGATTATCAGAGTCTGTTGCCTTGTCTAATTTATAGTATTTACCGATATCTATAAAATACATTGCGATTTTTCCGATAATTCTAAAAAATGTTCGCCGTTTTAAAAGAACTGACAGCCTGATATGCAGCTACGTCGATCGTAATGTCGCCACGCCCGGCGGATTCAACCATCCTCCGAACATAAAGTCGTTGCTAAGAAACGCCGACGTCTGGGGATTGAGGGCATCATCGCGTTAAGAAAAGCCGACGTCTGGGCACGGCATCGGTGAACTGCGTCCCAAAACTTGGACTCGATAAATAAGGACCTAGGCGGCCATGGACCGGAGCCGGAACTCCTCCGGC
>CAKUIF010000019.1 GCA_934660915.1 uncultured Olsenella sp.
ATTCTGTCCCAAATTGTGGATGCGGGCTAAGGCGTCTCCACAACTTGGGACAGAATCCCCCGTCCCTTTTGTCCCAGGGCTAGGGAAGCGGCGTGCGTGTCGCCGTGTCATGGAAGTGGAAGATGCTCGGAATGTAGCGCGCCTCAACATACTCGAACTGAGTTCCCGTTGAGTCGAATGTCTGGCTGGTCAAGACGGCCAGATACGAGGAGGAATCGACGCCAAGCAGTCGGCAGTCCTCGACATCAGGCTGCGCGAGCGTCACCGTTCGTTTGCTCACGGCGATGGTGAGACCCAGACCGTCCTCGATGTAATGGAAGAGCGACGATGTGGCGTTCTTCTCGTTTAAGCCGGGGACGGAAGAGGTTAGGAAATAGTGGCGATCGACGGCAACCGGCTTAGCGTCAAGCATTCGAACAAGCTTCAAATGCGTAAGGTCTACCCCCTCGGGGAAGCCCGTCAGCAAGGCTAGGCGCTCGTCGGCGTTGACATGTTCGAGATAGACGATTTTCGACGACGGAACGGAGTCGATTGCATGGGCAGACTCGCTAAACGAAGACAGCCCGCTTACGGTGAACGCGGCCTCCTTGCCTGTGCCAGGCGCAGACGACTCCAACACGAGCACGCCCCTACCCTTAATCGACTGAACCAGCCCCTCGTTTGCAAGAAGCGAGATTGCCTTGCGCACGGTCATTCGCGAGCAGGAAAACTCTTTGACAAGGTTCTGCTCGGAGGGGAGGAATGAGCCTACGGGATGCCTGCCTTCCGCGATTCGCTCACGAAGGCTGCGATAAATCTCGTTGTACAGGACCCTTGCCAAGACGATCTCCTTATTGGGGCAGTGCGGGGTGCGCCGAGCCGGCGTGACGGTGTCTTTGCTCTGAATTATAGGAAGCGTAGGCGGCGGAACTGACGCTCGCCGTCATAAAGCAACCGCTCGCCCATAATTTCAACTTGTCTAGACAGATAGCTGCCAAACAGCACTATATTCAGTGCAGCAAGTACATGTCTAGACAGGAGGATAGACAATGGCAAAGCAAAGTTATGCAATCACCGTTGCGGGCGGAGGGAGTACGTACACGCCGGGCGTCGTCCTGACGCTTCTCGCGAAGCGCGACGTATTCCCCATCAACAAGATCACGCTTTACGACAACGATGCCGAGCGCCAGGAGACGATTGCCAAGGCGTGCGCCATCTACATTAGGGAAAACGCTCCGGAGGTCGCCTTCGACTACACGACCGATCCCGAGGAGGCGTTCACCGGCATCGACTTCGTGCTTGCCCAGATTCGCGTCGGCAAGTACGCCATGCGCGATAAGGACGAGAAGATCCCCCTGCGCTACGGCGTCCTTGGCCAGGAGACCTGCGGCCCCGGCGGCATTGCCTATGGCCTGCGCTCCATCGGCGGCGTGCTCGAGATTCTCGACTACATGGAGAAGTACAGCCCCGACGCGTGGATGCTCAACTACTCCAACCCCGCGGCAATCGTCGCCGAGGCAACGCGCCGCCTGCGCCCGAACTCAAAGATCATCAACATCTGCGACATGCCGATCGCCCTCATGGACATCATGGCCCAGATGTGCGGCCTGAAGGACCACAACGACCTCGTCGTCGGCTACTACGGTCTCAACCACTTTGGCTGGTGGACAAAGATTCACGACCGCGCCGGCAACGACCTTATGCCCACCATCAAGGCCGAGATGGCCAAGAACGGCTATGCCGGCGAGGATTCCGGCCTCGAGTTCGTCGATGCGTCCTGGGACCAGACGTTCCGCAAGGCCAAGGACGTCTACGCGCTCGACCCGAATACCATCCCGAACACCTACCTCAAGTACTATCTCTTCCCGGACTACGTGGTCGAGCACACCGATCCCAACCACACCCGTACCGACGAGGTCCGCGAGGGCCGCGAGAAGCGCGTCTTCGGCACCGCTCGCCAGATTATCGAGAAGGGCACGTCCGAGGGCTTCGGCCTCAAGCCGGACACCCACGCCGAGTACATCGTCGACCTCGCCCGCGCTTTGGCCGAGAACACTCGCGAGCGCTTCTCGCTGATCGTCCCCAACGACGGGGCCGTGTCCAATTTCGATCCGACGGCAATGGTCGAGATTCCCTGCATCGTCGGAAGCGATGGCTACGAGAAGATCTCCCAGGGCGAGATCCCGCAGTTCCAGAAGGGGCTCATGGAGGAGCAGGTCTCGGTCGAGAAGCTCGCGGTGTCCGCATGGATCGACCACTCCTATCAGGAGCTTTGGCAGGCGCTGACGCTTTCAAAGACGGTCCCCTCGGCTTCCGTCGCAAAGAAGATCCTCGATGACCTTATTGAGGCGAACAAGGAGTTCTGGCCTGAACTTCATTAGCTCTGGACGCCAAAAAACATATGATGGCGGGCGACCGACCTCGGACAGGTCGCATGGGAGGAAGACCATGAGTGATAGCAAGGAGCTTGCTAATCGCAAGCTCGGCGAGGACGTAGTCGGCCTCGTCGGCGGCAAGGATAACATCCTGAGCATCTCGCACTGCATGACGCGCCTGCGCTTCAAGTTGCGCGACGACTCGAAAGCCGATACCAAGGCGATCGAGTCTCATGAGGGCGTCATCCAGGTTATCAACGCGAACGGCCAGTATCAGGTCGTCGTTGGCATCACCGTGATTGAGGATGTTTACGATGCCGCGGTTGCCGCCTCTGGCGTCGAGGGTCTGGGCGAGGTTGACCTCGACGGCGAGCCGGTCAAGAAGGGCAGTGCCGTTAGCGCACTTATCGACACCATCTCGGGCGTCATCCAGCCGATTCTTGCGGTGCTGTGCGCCGCCGGCATGATCAAGGGCGTCCTGAGCATCCTCGTCGCTCTTGGATGGGTCACGGCGACCGACGGCCTGTATCAGATTCTGTACGCGGCAGGCGACGGCTTCTTCTACTTCCTGCCGATCATCCTCGGTTATACCGCGGCAAAGAAGTTCGGCTGCAGCGAGTTCATCGGCATGACGCTCGGTATTGCCCTTACGTATCCGACGATGGTCAACATCACCTCAGGCGATGTCCTGGGAACGGTGCTTGCCGGCACTCCCTTTGCCATGAACTACTACACGTCTTTCCTCGGCATACCCGTCATCATGCCGTCCTCGGGTTACACGAGCTCGGTCATCCCGATCATCATTGCCGTTTGGTTTGCGGCGAAGCTGGAGAAGTGGTGCCGCAAGCACTTCTCTGAGTATGTGAAGTTCTTCTTTGTGCCTACGTGTGTGCTCGTGGTGATGGTTCCCGCTACCTATCTGATCATCGGTCCTATTGCCACCCTGATCACGAACCTCATGAGCCTGCTGTTCAACTCGCTCTACAGCCTGCCCGTCATCGGCGGCGCGCTCGGCGGCATCGTGCTTACCGCCATTTGGCAGCCCATGGTCATCTTCGGCTTCCACTGGAGCGTCATCGCCCTCATGCTGGTGAACATTGCCTCCCAGGGCTGGGATATCGTCATGGCGCCGTACATGGTTTGCTCGTACGCCCAGTCCCTTGCCGTCCTTGCCATTCTTCTGAAGACTAAGGACGAAAAGCTCAAGCAGCTTGCTTGGCCGGCGTTCATCTCGGGCTTCTTCTTCGGTATCACCGAGCCTTGCATCTACGGCGTGACCCTTCCGCGCAAGAAGCCGTTCATTATGAGCTGCATCGCCTCTGTGCCCGGCGGCCTGATCATCGGCGCCCTTGGTACCAAGATGTTCGCCTTCACCGGCGGCGGCTTCTGCGCCTTCCCAGGCTTTATCGATCCGTCCGGCGCAATGGGCGCAAACTGCCTGATTTACGTGATCATTGCTATCGTGGTTTCCAGCGTGATTTCGTTCCTGCTTACGTACGCGACGTATAAGGAAGACGCTCCGGCGGTAGAAGCTGCGAAGTAGCTAAAGCGGCGGAGCCGCGGGGAAGGGTTGTCCCCGCGCGCATGTAACCCGGTGAGGCCGCCCTTGGATAAACGCCGAGGGCGGCCTTGTTTTGCGCGAGAGTCTCGTTCGAGAGGTAGTGGTTGAGGGTGTCTGACGTTCGCTTTGACAGCAAGATGGGCGCGGCGTGCCTCGCGGCGTGGAGGTCCGCGGGCGTTGAGGTGCGCTCGGTCGTGGTCCGTCAGGGCGGTGAGGTCGTGTTCGAGCACGCAGCTGCGCCGTTTCCCCTCGAGCGCGTCCACCCGCTCTACTCCGTGACCAAGTCCTTTACGTCGGTCGCCGTCGGGATGTTGGTAGATGAGGGACGGCTGGCGCTGGCCGATCGCTGGATCTCGTACTTCCCGGAATACGACGGTGAGGTTGCTGACAGGCGTTTTCGGGATGTGACGGTCCGCAATTTACTGACCATGACGATGGGGCAGGGGAGCGACCTTTCGTACATCGGCACGCAGGACGACTGGGCGCTCGAGGTGCTTCACCGCGAGTTTGACTGGGTGCCGGGGGAGGTTTTTCACTACGATTCGCTTTGCTCCCATTTGCTGAGCATGCTTGTGCAGCGCATAAGCGGGCAAAAAGAGTCCGAGTTTCTGGCCGAGCGGCTGTTTGCGCCGTTGGGCATCAAACGCTGGTGGTGGGAAGAAGACCAGGCTGGCCACACGACTGGGGGCTTCGGCCTTCACCTTTCGACGCCGGATTTGGCTAAGTTCGGACAATGCTTGGTCGACGGCGGCAAGTGGCGTGGCGAGCAGGTTATCCCCATGGAATGGGTCGCTGAGGCGACGAAGCTTCAAGTGGAGACGAAACCCTTCTATCCGCCCGAGGCGACTGAGGACAGCAATGGCTATGGGTATCAGTTCTGGATGTGCCGACGCGGCGGGTTCAGATGTTCAGGCCTCTTTGGCCAGCTGTGTTACGTGCGGCCCGATGATGACCTCGTCATCGCCTGCTCGAGCTCTACGACGGGAAGCAAGGCGCTGCTTGACCCGTTGTACGGCGTGCTGTTCGGAGAGGCTGAGGATCGGGATGCGATGGCTGACAAGCTCGGCGTCGACCAAATTCCGACGCCCGAAGGGCTGGCTTTCGGTGGCAGCTTGAGCATGGAGCGTCTTGCGGGCTTCCATCCCTGCGTTGCCGGAGGTTTTGAGGGCATTGACGTGAGGTTTGATGGGAACGAGCTCAGTCTGCATTTGCTGCGTGACGGTCGTAGCTACGGCGTGAGAGCGGGCCACAAGACCTGGGTTGGCCAACCAGGCGACGGTGCCGGAATCGGGGGCCTCTTTCCCTTCGTGACCCATGATGCCGAGAAGGACGATGCGCCGGCGTGGGATAACCGCGAGCTGTTCGCATCATATGCATGGACCTCGCCCGCGACTTTGCGAATCGAGACCAGGGAGCTCGACTACACTCGGCGTTGTTTCATTGACGTACAGGTCGGCGGCCTCTACGCCGTGTGCAGGGCGCGAGTCGAGGGGATGTACTGCTTCCCGGCGCCTTCGGAGTTCGCGGCGGTTGCCAAGTTGTAGCGCTTCTTGCCGGCAAGAAGCGCTACCTGGGACAAAAGGGACGGGGGATTCTGTCCCAAATTGTGGATGCGGGCTAAGGCGTCTCCACAACTTGGGACAGAATCCCCCGTCCCTTTTGTCCCAGGGTTACCAGTCGAGGTCGTGCTTCTCGGCGTAGGCGCGGGCATCGGCCTCGAACCAGTCGAGCGTCTGGCACCAGGAGACGAAGTCGGGCGTGTCGGCGATGATGACCTCGGCCTCGTGGACCGCGGCCATGGCCTCCTCGAAGCAGCCGGGCGCGTAGTCGGGCCGGTCGGGGAGGTAGACCTCGACAAAGACGGGCCGCATCATCGCGTACGCCGCGCCCTGGTTGAGCTGGGCGAACCCGCGAAGCGACCTGCGCGCGGCGGGCGTGCGCTCGAGCTTGTACAGCAGCAGGCAGCGCGCAAGGCTGGTCCAGGCGTTGCCCTGGGCAAAGCGCGCCTCGAGCGCGTTCAAGCCCTCCTCGTCCTCGAGCCGAGCGTACGCGAGCGCCGCGGTGTTGCGCGCGCCGAGCGGGTCGCCGACCGATTCCGTAACCTCGAGAACGGAGTTCGCGGTTTCGAGCGCCATCTTCCAGCAGGCGCAGTCGGCGCAGGTCCGCGAGATGGCGGCGCGCAGGCGAAGGCGCGCGCGATTCCAAGGATTGCCCCAGTCGAGCTGCGCAAAAGCGGGCTCCTCCGGGCACTTCTCCTCAAGCTCGCAGAGCGCGTCGAGCAGCTTGTCTGGCCGTCCGACCGTGGCGAGCGCGAGCAGCAGCTGGGCGTCGAGGCAGTCGGCGTCCACCGAAAGCGCGGCCTGGCATGCGCCTCGCAGCGCCTCGAAGCGCTTGTTGCGCGCGGCCATGTACTGATCGTCGTCAAGAAGGTCATCGTCGCGGGCGGACTCGTTGAACTTGCGCATGGCCTGGCCGAGAAGGGCGAAGGCCCGCTCGGCGTCGCTGTCGATATAGGCGTCCGGGTTCTGGCGGACGGCGAGCACCAGCTCCTCATATGCGGCGTCCGACATCTGACCGAGCTTATGCCTGCGCCTAGAGGCGCACCGAAGGATCAGTTCCTCTCGGAAGTTCAAAACTGCTCGCCTCCCTGCTGGCCGAACTGGGCCTGAATCTGCTCTTCGAGCCTGCGCGCCTCATCGACGGCGGACGGGCGAAGGACCGCCGTGTTCTCGGCGATCCAAGTGCCGAGGATGCCTCTGCCCGTGGGGTCGTTGCCCTCCTGGAGCAGCACGACCGACTCGGAGAGCGCGACCACGAGTTCGTCCTCGCTGTAGGGCTGTACGCTCAGGCGCGCGAACTCGCCGTCGGGAAGCTCGTTTTGGCGGATAAGCGCGACCGCGCCGGTGGGGTAGGCGCGCAGCAGGCGGGCAAGCGCCTCGCGCGCGACCACGTGCTTGTGCTTCTTGAAGGCCAAGGCGATTCGGGCGAGCAGCATCCACGCGTCGTTCGCGCCGCGGCCGGCGTAGATGGAGGGATAGGCCCGCTCGAGCTCATCGAGCGCGGCCTCGTCCTCGAGCTTGGCGAGGCCGAGCGCGAGCGTGAAGCGTGCGTCGGAGATGTCGGTCGGGTCGAGCGCGATGAGCTGCCGGGCGAGCTCGACGCTTTGCCGGTTGCGCCCGCAAATGAGGGCAAGCTCGGCCATGGAGGCAATCCACCGCAGGTAAGGGCGCATGGCGAGGTCTCCCGCCGCGACGGCGCGCTCGGGCTCGTCGTCGCTGGCCAACGCCTCGTCGCGGGCAGCCTCGCACACTTCCTTTACGCCGGGCTCCTCTTCGTAGAGGAACTCGTAGCGCGACGTGATGCTGGGGATATCGGTGGACGAGAGCATGCGCTGGGCGTCGAAGCAGTTCGGGTCGAGCGCCGTCGCCTCGAGCAGCAGGCGCTTGCCCTGCACGACGAGCTCGCCGGCATGCGTCGCGTCGGCGAAGGGCAACTGGTAGTCGATCAGGTCGGCGGCCCTCGAGACGAGGTGGAACGCGCGGTCGGCGTCGGTTTGGGGCAAAGAATCGCGATCGGTCGAGAAGCGTTGCCCGAACCCGGCGAACGCCTTCATGGCAACGCCCGAGTCCTCACCGTCGAGCTGGCGAATAAAGCGCAGGCCAAGGCGCTGGTAATCTTCCTTGCGTGCGTCGTGCGCCATGCTCGCCTCCTGATGGATCGCCCTTCTTGCCAAATGATGTTTTACCGATTCTACAATCGTTAAATTTTAGCAGGGTAAAGAAAAATACCCTCATCTAATCAGGCTAAAACCGTTTACGAGTTCGTGAGCGGTAGTTAGTTTCGAAGGGGTAAACCGGTGATATGCTAAGCGCGTCTGAGCAGAGGGGATGTTCAAACATCGCTTAGACATGGTTCCTTTTTCTAGCCGATGAGCAGCGCCGCGTGCGCGCGGCGGCTCTGGAAATCCGGCACGGGGGTGCCGGCACGGAATTGGAGGAGTTATGGGACGTTTTACTAACCCGCGCGACCTGTACTTTGGCGAGGGTGCCCGCCACGAGGTCAAGAACTTCAAGGGCAAGAAGGCCATCATCGTCTCCGGCGGCAGCTCCATGCGTCGCGGTGGCTTCCTGCAGGACGTCGAGGCCGACCTTAAGGCCGCCGGCATGGAGGTCCAGCTCTTTGAGGGCGTCGAGTCCGATCCTTCCATCGAGACCGTCATGAAGGGCGCGGCCGCCATGCGCGACTTCGAGCCCGACTGGATCGTCGCCATCGGCGGCGGCTCCCCGATCGACGCCGCGAAGGCCATGTGGGTCTTCTACGAGTATCCCGAGGAGTCCTTCGAGAACATCATCCAGCCGTTCTCCTTCCCGGAGCTGCGCCAGAAGGCCAAGTTCTGCGCCATCTCCTCGACCTCCGGCACCGCGACCGAGGTCACCGCGTTCTCCGTCATCACCGACTACGCCAAGGGCATCAAGTACCCGCTGGCCGACTTCAACATCACGCCTGACGTGGCTATCGTCGACCCCGAGCTCACCTACACCATGCCCGCCAAGCTCTGCGCCCACACCGGCATGGACGCGCTGACCCACTGCATGGAGGCTTACGTCTCGACCTTCGCCTCCATGTTCACCGACGCCAACGCGCTGCACGGCATCCGTGAGATCGTCGAGTGGCTGCCCAAGTCCTACACCGGCGATCATGAGGCCCGTCAGCACATGCACGAGGCCCAGTGCATCGCCGGCATCGCCTTCTCGTCCGGCCTGCTCGGCATCGTGCACTCCATGGCGCACAAGACCGGCGCCGCTTTCGAGAACGGCCACATCATCCACGGTGCCGCCAACGCCATGTACCTCGGCAAGGTCATCCAGTGGAACTCCAAGGACCCGCGTGCCGCCGAGCGCTACGCCTACGTCGCCAAGGAGGTCCTGCACCTTCCCGGCGAGACCAACGAGGAGCTCATCGCCGCGCTCGTCCAGAAGATCCGCGACCTCAACGACCAGCTCAACATCCCGCAGTCCATCAAGGACTACGCCAACGGTGGCGTGAAGGTCGACGCCGAGAACCCGCAGATGGTTTCCGAGGAGGAGTTCCTCGCCAAGCTGCCCGAGATCGCCGCGAACGCCGAGCAGGACGCCTGCACGCCGGAGAACCCGCGCGAGACCAAGGCCGCCGACTTCGAGAAGATCCTCAAGGCCTGCTACTACGACACCGACATCGACTTCTAAGTCGCCGTCGCGCATAGCTTGCAAAGAAGTGCGCCCCGCTCTCCTTCCTCGGAGGGCGGGGCGTTTTGGGACAAAAGGGACGGAGGATTTTGTCCCAGGGCTAGCGGGCGTCGTGGGCGGCGATGTAGCGGGCGGCGAGCACGGAGTCGGTCTCGACGTCCTCGTAGCCGTTTGTCACGTGCTGGGTGGCGTCGGAGCCCTTGCCCAGAAGCATGACGACGGCGCGGCGGCCGCACTTCTCGGCAAGGTCGAAGGCGCGGTCGATGGCGGCCGCGCGGTCGAGCACGGTCTCGTGCGGGAAGCCGGCGGGGAGCGCCTCCTCCATCTGGCGGCAGATGTCGGCGGGGTCCTCGGTCCACGGGTCGTCGGTGGTGAGGATGATGCGGTCGGCGTACTTGGCGGCGACCTCGGGCAGGTCGCGCCGTCGCTCGATGGCTTTGCCTCCCACGGCGCCGAAGACCGCGATCTTCTCGACGTCGGCAAACGTCCCCTTGATGGCGGAAAGAAGCGACTCGAACGCGAGGCGGTTGTGCGCGTAGTCCACCACGGCGGTCACGCGCCCGTCGGCGCTGCGGTAGAACTCCATGCGGCCAGGGACGTGCGTGACGGCGAGGCCGGCCACGATCTCGTCGATGGAAAGTCCGAGCTCCTCGGCGCAGATTGCGGCGCACAGGGCATTGCTCACGCTGAAATCGCCGGGGAAGGGAAGCGCTGCCGCGCGCTCCTCGTCGCCGAGGTGCAGCGTGAACGAGACGCCCAGCTCGGTCGCATGCAGGTCGGAGGCCCAGGCGTAGGCGTCCTCGCGCCCCAAGCCGAAGGTGAGCACGCGCTCGGCGCAGCCCGCCTGAGCCGCCGCCAGGACGCGGTCTGCGTGGTCGGAGTCGAGGTTGACCACGGCACAGCGGCACTGCTCGAAGATCTTCAGCTTGGAGGCGAAGTAATCCTCGAAGTCCTTGTGCTCGACGGGGCTGATGTGGTCGAGGCCGATGTTCAAAAAGCACCCGACCGCGAGGCCGACGCCGTAGGTCCGGTCGTACTTGAGCGCTTGGCTGGAGACCTCCATCACAAGGCCACCGAGGCGCGCGTCGCGGGCGTTGGACAGGTGACGCCACAGGTCTGGGCTCTCGGGGGTCGTGTTGCGAGAAGGGCCGTCCTCGACGCCGTCGTAGGTCTCGACGGTGCCGATGATGCCGCAGCGGCCGGCCCCACGCGCATGGTCGAAGATCGAGCGGAGCATGTAGGCGCAGGTTGTCTTGCCCTTGGTGCCGGTGATGCCGGCGATGGGCAGGTCGCGGTCGGGGCGCCCCGCGGCGACGGCGGAGGCGACGGCCATGGCGCGGCGCAGCTGGCCTGCTGACACGCAAAGCGCGGGGAGGCTCGGCTCGGCGGCGGCGAGCTCACCGAGCTTGTCCGCGTCTGCCAGGTAGGCGACGGCGCCGGCCTCGCGGGCCGAGGTCAGAAACGCCGGGCGGAACGCCGTCCCCTTGCACACAAAGAGGTCGCCCGCGCGGACGGCGCGCGAGTCGCATGCGGTGCCCGTGACGGTGGGGTCTGCGTTCCCGTGGACCTCGCAGGCGATGTCGTGCGTGCGCAGCTCGCCTGCCAGCTGCGATAAATTCAAGGTATTCATGGGTCACAGTATAAAACCGACCTACGCCCTCGGCGACAAAAGCTTGCCAAGAATTGCAGGTGGGTGCGCTCGTCACTCGTGCTGCGTATGGTAGACTCATACGGTCTGGGCGATTGGCGCAGCGGCTAGCGCAGGTGCTTTACACGCACAAGGCCGGGAGTTCGAACCTCTCATCGCCCACCATAAACAGCCGGCCCCGGCCCGCATGCGCGGTGCCGGGGTTTCTTTGTAAGGAGGCAAGAAGCCCATGACCTCGCCTAACGAGCCTCGCGAGCGCAGCTTCGGCCGCGCCGTGGACCAGATGCGGCCCATCAAGCTGACCAACAACGTGATCAAGACCGCCGCCGGGTCGTGCCTCTCCGAGTTCGGCGATACGCGCGTGCTGTGCTGCGCGACCATCGAGGAGGGCGTGCCCAAGTGGCGTCGCGCGAGCCACGGCTGCGGCTGGGTCACCGCCGAGTACGCCATGCTCCCCGCGTCGACGGCGCGCAGGTCGAAGCGCGAGTACGGCGCGCGCAAGGGGCGCAGCATGGAGATCGAGCGCCTCATCGGCCGCAGCCTGCGCAGCGTCGTGCGCATGGAGAAGCTCGGCGAGATTACCGTCACCATAGACTGCGACGTGATCCAGGCCGACGGAGGCACGCGCACGGCGTCCATCACGGGCGCGTGGGTCGCGCTGCACGACGCGCTCATGGGTCTCGTGCGCGACAACAAGCTCAACCGCCTGCCGCTGACCGGCCAGGTCGCCGCGATCTCGGCCGGCATCGTGGACGGCAGGGCGCTTCTTGACCTCGACTACCCCGAGGACAGCCACGCCGACGTGGACCTGAACCTCGTGGGCACCGACGCGGGCGGCATCGTCGAGATCCAGGGCACAGGCGAGCACTCGACGCTCAGCCGCGCCCAGCTCGACGAGCTTCTGGATATGGGGCAGGCGGGCATCGAGCGCCTGGTCGCCATCCAGAACGAAGTAACCGGCTTTAGGGACTAGCGTCGCGGGCAGGGACGACCCTGCCGGCGTGAGGAGGAAAACATGGCAGACAGCAAGACCGTGGTGGTGGCCACCGGAAACGCGCACAAGGTCGTCGAGATCGAGGCGATCCTCTCGCGCGTGATGCCCGGCGTGCGCTTCGTGGCGCTCGGCGAGCTCGGCGACTTCCCCGACCCCGAGGAGAACGGCGCCGACTTCTACGAGAACGCGCTCATCAAGGCGCGCGCCGCCCAGGCGGCCACGGGCCTTGAGCTGGCCGTGGCCGACGACTCCGGGCTGTGCGTCGACGCGCTCGACGACGCGCCCGGCATCTACTCCGCGCGCTGGGCGGGCGAGCACGGCAACGACGCCGCGAACAACGCGAAGCTCCTCGAGGAGCTCGCCGACGTGGCGGACGCCGATCGCGGCGCGCGCTTCCACTCCACCGTCGTGCTCGTGCGCGGCGAGGAGATCCTGCGCGGCGACGGAGACTGCCCCGGCGTGATCGGCCACGAGCTGCGGGGGAGCAACGGTTTCGGCTACGACCCCCTGTTCTGGCCCGACGATGTTCCCGGCCGCACTATGGCCGAGCTCTCGCTTGACGAGAAGAACGCCATCTCGCACCGTGCCCGCGCGCTCGCGGACCTCGCGGCGAAGCTCCAATAGGGTGTTGGCAGCCGCCTGCCCAGGCGTGCTGCCGCTCGGCTGGTAGTTTAAAAATGAGCCAGTCGGCAGGCTGAATAAAGACAATAATAGTTTTAACCGTGGACGGGCAGGGGCCTCGACGCGGTTGGTCTTCCTCTTGTCGTTCTCGCGACCTCGCCCTGGTGGCCGCACAGCAGAAGGAGCTAGCATGAAGATCATTCACGCCAAGGACTACGAGGACATGAGCCGCAAGGCCGCCAACATCATCTCGGCCCAGGTCATCCTCAAGCCCGACTGCGTCCTCGGCCTCGCCACCGGCAGCACGCCCATCGGCGCTTATCACCAGCTCATCAAGTGGTACGAGAAGGGCGACATCGACTTCTCGCAGGTCCGCACCTATAACCTCGACGAGTACCGCGGCCTCTCGCACGACGACGTGCAGAGCTACCACTACTTCATGCGCGACAACCTCTTCGATCACATCAACATCGACCAGGCAAACACTCACGTGCCCGACGGCTCGAACCTCGACGCCGAGGCCGCCTGTGCGGAGTACGACCGCATCGTCGCCGCTGCCGGCTATCCCGACCTGCAGCTCCTCGGCATCGGCAACAACGGCCACATCGGCTTCAACGAGCCCGACGACCACTTCAGCGCCGGCACCCACTGCGTCGACCTCACCGAGAGCACCATCCAGGCTAACAGCCGCCTCTTCGAGAAGGAGGAGGACGTCCCGCGCCAGGCCTACACCATGGGCACGCAGACCATCATGTACGCCCGCATGATCCTCGTCGTGGCCAACGGCGA
>CAKUIF010000020.1 GCA_934660915.1 uncultured Olsenella sp.
CCTGCCCGCCAGAATCTGCATTGCACCTGAAAGCATTCGATATTCGGCTCCCAAATGCAACAACTAGAAGATAGGAGCGTCCATGTTTGTCGGCCGAGAGCGCGAGCTTTCCACTATGGAGGCGCTGTACACCAGCAATTCTTTCGAGATGCTGGTCATTTACGGCCGTCGTCGCGTTGGAAAGACGGCGCTTATCGAGGAGTTCTCGCGCGGCAAGCGAACGTTATCTTTTACGGCTCAGCTTCAGTCGGACAAGGACAATCTGGCCGATTTCTCGCGCGCGGTCGCGGAGTTTTACGGGCTGCCTGAGTCGATGCCCGCCTTCGCTTCGTGGCTGGACGCCCTCGCCTTCATCGCGCAGAGGGCGAGCGTCGGGCGTACCGTGCTCGTGCTCGACGAGTTTCCCTATGCGTGTCGCTCCAACGCCGCGCTCCCCTCGACCTTCCAGCTGGCGATCGACAAGCACCTTAAATCAGCGAACGTCATGCTCGTACTGTGCGGAAGCAACCAAGGCTTTATGGAGGACGAGGTCCTGGGCGAAAAGAGCCCCCTGTATGGCAGGCGCACGGCGCAGCTCAAGCTTCAGCCGTTTGACTACCTAGATGCCGCTCGCATGCTGCCGGATTGCTCGCCTGCCGAGAAGATCTCGTACTACGCGAGCCTCGGCGGGACACCGTACTATCTGGAGGGTGTCGATCCCGGCAAAAGCTATATCGAAAACATGGCGGCGCTGTTCTTCTCGCCCATGGGGCGCATGTTCGACGAGCCCGCCATGCTGATGCGCCAGGAACTGCGCGAGCCCGCGGTGTTCATCTCGGTGATGCGCGCGATCGCCAACGGGGCAAGCAAGCTGAGCAGAATCGCCGATGCCGTCGGGATGCCATCGAGCAGCTTGGGGTTTTACCTGAAGGCGCTCGTTTCACTGGGGCTGATCGAGCGTGTCGTTCCCTTTGGCGAGACGGAGCGCAGCAAGCGCGGGATTTATCGCATTTGCGATCCGGCGTTCGCGTTCTGGTTCCGCTTCGTCGCTCCTTACGTGAGCGTGATCGAGCGCGGCCTGGGCGCCGACGTGGCCGAGCGTCTGCTCTCAGGCGACCGTCGCTCGGAGTACGAGGGTCACGCATTCGAGCGCGTATGCGCGCAGTGGCTGGTTCGCCAGGCGCTGGATCGCAAGCTGCCCTTGGATATGACGGCCATCGGATCGTGGTGGGGCGCCGATCCCGTTGCGCGCCAAACCACCGATATAGACGTGGTCGCGGCCGACGAGATCGATGGGAATCTGCTCGTGGGCGAGTGCAAGTGGCGAAACAGCCTAAACGAGACGGAGACCCTGTCCACTCTGCAGGATCGCTGCCGCCTGCTGCCCGGCTACAACGCTTACGAGCGCTATCTGTTTACCAAGGCGCCCTGCTCCGAGGCCACGCAAAAGAAGGCGCAGGCCGATTCCGCTCTGCACCTGGTAAGCGTTGACCAGATGTTTGAATAGGGGAGGCGGGACCCTGCGCGGAAAACTGGGACCGTCGGTAAAGCGGGCGCTGCTCTGCGCCAGAATCGCCGACCGTCGGTACCGACGCTCGCCCATTCCCGCGCAGGACGCTGCAAGAAGGGCTTCTTTTCACCAGAATCCGGGACCGTCGGTAGCCCCTGCGCCGGATTCCCCGACCGTCGGTACCGACGCTCCCGGATTCCCGCGCGGCCCGACGGCTCGTTTACCGACGGTCGCCAATTTCCGCGCAGGCCTGTCGGCCTGTATAGCCCACTTCTCATGTATAGAAAACGGTTGGGACAACAATTAACAATGCAGGTAGAAGACCTGATTTCCGACGTTTTGCCGATTTACGCGCACTGGGGTATAGTAGGAAACGCCTCAATAGGGGCCCACACATCCAGAGTCGGGGTAGAGAGTTGGCTCGCAGATCCCGGCACCAACCGGCCGCATTGGCACGGTGGTAACGCCAACATCGATGAGAGGAGAACCATGATTTTTACACCAGAGCAGCGCCGTGAGATTAATCATGTTTGATGGGTGCGATCTGACGCCGGATGGGTTCCAAAACCCGTATTTCGAGCGGCTGTCCCACGAGGTGAGACTCTGCCCGTGCTGTGGCGCCAAAACCGCCCTCAAGCCATCGCTCAATCCGGATTACGTCTACGAGAGGTGTGAGCGCTGCGGGCACCGCGGCATGGTCGGGGCGCCCGATCCCGTGAAGATGGGCAAAAAGAAGAACAACTCCCAGGCCCCTAAGCGAGGAGAATTGCTCTACTTCCAGCGGAGGATTTAGGCGCGACCTGCGGGCCGCGGCGAATCCGCTGTCCGCGCAAAAACCGGGGCGCAGCCCAGCCGTGCCCCGGTCCGTATCTAGCTGTTGTCGTCGGGCCGCAAGCCCCATTCGGCGCAGGCGCGCTCCCACTCGTCGGCGGAAGCCTTTGCCCTGGACTGGCGTCGCTTGGGCGGGGTCGGGTCGCCCGGCTCCTCGAGGAGCGCCACGAGCTCGTCGAGGCTCAGGTCATCGAAGCGCCCCGGGGCAGCCCCGCCAGATGCGTTCGTTGCCATGTCGCTCTTCTTGCCAGTCATGTTCGGCCCTCCAACGTCGCAGCATAGCCGATGCATCGGTGCTGCACGTTGCTCACCCGCGAGCGGCGGACTAAATACCGTTCACGACCTGCCCGTTTGACGTTCGGCGGAATGACTGATACACGAACCTCGAATTCATTCCGGGCGTCACGAAAAGCGACGTTATTCGTATGCCTTCTGGAGCTCCTGAGGCTTGCTGTCGCCGTAATCCACGGTCACGGAATCGATTCCGTCGACGGACGTGCCCTCGGGCGGCACGAGGCGGAACTCGGTGAGCACCAGATCGAGCGTGGAAGGCCCGTCGCCGGACTTGAGCTTGACGGCAAGCACGCCGTCGTCGCTCACGGCGGACTCGATCTCCTCCCCGGGGATGGACCCGCCGCTGAGCTGCAGCTGGATAAAGCCGTCGCGCGGCGCCCATCCGTCGCCGGGCATGGCAACGACGTTTCCGCCGGAAACCTGCACGGTAAGGCACTCGAGGGTATCGTCGGGCGTGGCGGTCCAGGTCGCGGGGCCCTCGGCGGCAGAGGGGGTCTGGCAAGCGGCAAGGCCCAGCCCGGCTCCTGCGGCAACGACGGCCACTGTGCTGGCAATGAAGGTGCGCCTTGTCAGGTTCATGCGTGATCCTCTCATCAAAAAAGAACGGGGACACTCTAAGCGTACCCAGAGTGTCCCCGGTTGAAGATATCGATGGCCGCAGCCGTCCGTGCGCGATGTCGCCGCAGCCTACTCCATGACGACCCAAGCCCAGGTGCCATCGCCGTCGTCGATGTCCATCGGCGCGAGCGCGACGAAGCCTTCCTGGCGCGTCTCGGGGACGACGATGTGGCAAACCTCGGCCTCGACGGGGCTGCGTCCGAGGGTCTTCTTGGGAAGGTCAATCCAAACGTTGCCGACAAGTTCGGAGTGGACGTCCTCGCCCGGGCGCCCGTTGACGGTAAAGGACCCGAGCACGCAGCGCTGCGGCTCGCCCCAGTCAAAGCCGTCCAGAGCGTCAGCCAAGGCGTTGTAGGCGTCAGCGAGCTTCTTTACCTGCAGGTTTCCCATAGCAATTCCCCCTTTGTTCGCAGCCGAGGCCGCATTCGTTGATCGGGCAAGCTCACGACGATTGTGGGCGGCGTCGAGGTCCACAGGGGCGAAAAAGACGCGTACGACGTGATTTTGTCGGCAGTCGGTAGTTGCTTACGTGCTGAGGGCGGACGCTGCCGGTAGGCGGTCGCAGACGGCGGTTTAACGGCATGAACAGCCGATAAACACTTCTGCATCAACGCACAAAGCAGTTAAAACGTTTAACTACCGTCGCCCATGTCGGAGGGCTTTTTTGTGGGAAATAGGGACTGACCTGCGCATTAGCATAGAATTAGACGATTGTACTTTTATCGAAAGGACCCTCTATATGGCCCGAAAGCTCACCGAAGGGGAGCGCAATACCATCAATTTTCTTACCGCGTCGTTTGTGGCCGCGCTGCCGGCGCACCTGCGAAGCCACGCGGGCAGCATCGCAAGCTCGCTCGTGCGCATCCCGCGCGAGGTCATCACGGCGCGTGACATCAACCGCATCGTCGGCAGGCTCGGCGAGGACGCCGGGCAGAAAGAGGAGCTCAGGGACGCCATTCGCGAGGTCGCGCTCGTGAGCACGGGCGCGTCTGAGGGCGATCCGGAGTCGTTCACGCTCCGTGGGCCCGAGGACGAGCCGGCAGCTGAGGACGTGCTGGCCGAGGCGGAGCCCGAGACCGCCGATCCCGAGCCCGCGCCGGTAGACACCGCGGAAGCCGAGGGCTCTGCAAAGAAGGACGACCAGCCTGCGGAGGAGCCTAAGCCGGCCAAGCGACGCCGTCGCCGCCGTGTGGGCGATCGCGGCGGTCATCTGGCCGAGCAGGAGGCCGCGGTCGAGCCTGCGGCGGATGTCGCCGTCGAGCCCGCTCCTGCCGCCGAGCCTGAAGCGGACGCCTGCGCCGCGCCTGCGCCCGATGCCGAGCCCGCCGCCGAGGACGCTGCCGCGCCGGCCCCCGAGAAGAAGCGCCGCCGCACTCGCCGCTCCCGCAAGAAGCCCGCGCAGGTCGAGGCCGAGCCCGCCGCCGAGGAACAGCAGGTAGACACCGCGGACGAGCCTATCGCCGCCGCGGAGTCTGCGCCTGAGGCCGCGCCGTCGGAGTCTGCGGCGCTCGCCGAGGCTGCGCAGACCGCGGATGCCGTCCCCGCCTCTACCGAGGCCGACGCCGTCGCTCCCGACGAGGTCGCTGCTCCCGCCGAGTTCGCCGCCGAGGCCGAGCTCGCCGCCGCCCCGCAGCTCGACGCAGCCGATGCCCAGCCCGCTGCTGAATCTGCCGCCGACTCTGCCGACGCCGCCCTCGCCGACCCCGCCGCTCAGCGCCCCGCCCGCAACGGCCGTTACCGCGGCCGCCGCGGCGGCCAGAACAACGGCGGCAACCCTAAGCTGCAGGGAAAGAACCTCGACCAGGTTCCCTACATCCGCCGCGGCGGACAGACCGAGGCCGACCTGCGTGCCTGCATCGTTCAGCTTGACCAGCGATTCTGGATGAACGGCTGGCTCCTCTCGCACCCCGGCGCCTTCGAGCTCTACGAGAAGGAACTACTTGCCCTCAACGAGTTCCTGGTCAGCGGCACCGTGATCGGCGACATCACGCGTCGCCAGCTTGCCTACCAGATGGGTGGCGACGAGAAGTTCTTCGAGTACGGCTCTGACGGCTTCAGGCTGCTGCGCTCCATGGGTGTCGAGGACCTGATCCGTCACCGTCCGCTGCCCAAGCCCGACCTTCTTTACCACGCGCCGCGCCGCCGCAAGCACATGCGCGTGCTCGTGACCGAGAACCTCGACCCCTGGCTCGACGTGCGCGACCTCATGTACGAGGAGGGCGTCAGCCAGATTCTCGGCGAGCGCATCCACGCCGTCGTGCTCGGCGGCGGCATGCCCGTCCTCGAGCCGAACCGCCTGCACCTCTTGCTCGATACCCTCGGCGCCGACAGCTACGACGTCCTGTACTGGGGCGACATCGACCGCGCGGGCCTCGACATCCTGCTCAAGCTCCAGGCGCTTCTTGACGGCAAGTTCGAGGTCAAGGCATTCACGCCGGCCTACCAGCTCATGTGCGACCGCGCGATGGCGCGCTTCCCCGAGCCCGGCGACAACGAGAAGACCGGCCAAATCAACCTCGAGGTGGGGGACACCTCCGTGATCTGCGACGGGCTCACGCCCGAGGCGGCCGCGTACGCGAAGGCCGTCATCGATGACTGCTGCCTCATCCCGCAGGAGATCCTGACCAAGCGCGACCTGTAACGCGCGACCTGCAGAGCGCGATCGCGCGCGGGCCGGGGACGATTCGCCGTCCTCGGCCCGTTACTCCGCGAGCTTCTGTACCGCGGTGCAGATTGTGGCCTTGACCTGGTCGGGGTTTATGTTCTCAGGCTCTGCCAGCCACTGTGCTGTCACCCCGACGCAGCCCTCAAAAAGAAGGTCGAACATAAGCTCGTCGCCTGCGTTGACGGTGCTTTCGCCGAAGCCGATGCCGGCGATGGATGCACCGGGTGCGGCCGTACCGCTGATGTTGGCGCCCCAGCGCGTCCATGCCCGGTCGCGAAGAAGGGCCTTGCCGCTCCCGGTCGCGCTGGGCAGGACGACCCGCGCGAGCTCCTCGGTATCCTCCATGACGACGTCGCAGACAACGCGCGCGGCATCCTCGGCGCACTCGACGGGCGAGCAAAGAAGGGCCTTCTCGCAGCGAGCGGCGATGCTCTCGGCGGCGTCGAGCTCGATTGCTGCGCCGAGCTCCTCGAGGTTCGCGAAGTGCGCGTAGAACGTCGCTCGGTTCACGTTTGCGAGCGACATAATCTCTTTGACGGTGATCTGGCCGGCAGGTTTTTGCCTGCACAGCGTGAGGTAGCTGCTTTTGATCGCGGCGCGGGTTCTGCGCACGCGCCGGTCGAGCGGCGCCTTTGCCCTGGTCGTCTCCATATGGGCCCCCAGCATCGGTCGAATCGCGGATATCCAGCGAAAATCGTACCGACGCAGTGTTTCGGCGCCTTTGCGCCACGCAACAGATGTTGGTTACAAACGGTTGCCGGCAGGTTACGCGAGCGCCTCGCGAATCGCCGCCACGTCGCCGGCGTAGCGCACGGCGCGCATCCCGGCCACGCGGGCGCCCTCGCAGTTGTCGGCGTTGTCGTCCACAAAGAGGCATTCCTCGGCCAAAAGCCCGTAGCGCTCGCAGAGCAGCCGGTAGATGGCGGGGTCGGGCTTCATCAGGCGCTCTTCTCCCGAGGCCACGGCGCCGTCCATGAGGTCCCAGGCCGGCATGTGGTTAAGCTGGTCGTGGATGCGCGTGCCGGTGTTGGACAGCAGGTAGATGCCGTAACCCTCGCGCTTGAGCTCGGCCGCAAGGGCGTTCGTCTCCTCGATGGGGGTGGAGTAGGCGGCCCAGCCGGCGAAGCACGCGTCGAGGTTTGGCCAGAGGCGCTCGTCCAGATGGGCGCGTGCCACGCGCAGCATCGTGTCGTAGGAAATGGTTCCGGAGTCGAGCAGGTTCCAGGCAGGGCTGCCAAAGAGCGCGCGCTGGAGCGCCGCGGCGTCGGCCTCGTTATCGGTGAACTGCGCCGAGAAGTACGGCCCGTCAAAGAGCATGAGCACATTGCCCATGTCGAACACGACGTTCTTGATCTTCTTGCCACCTGATGCCATGGCTGCCTCCCGTCCGACGTTATTTACGGCTCAGTATAGCCGCACGCGGATAGCGCGCCGCTACGCGTCGATCTGGAAGCCGTCGCCCGCGACCTCGGCGGAGGTCTGCTTGAGCCAGGCCACCGGGTCCTCGAGTCCGCTGAACACGGTGTCGTTGGCGGCGAGCTCGTTCGTGAAGTCCTTGACGGCGTACACGGCGTAGGTCTGCCCGTCGGTGTAGTTGACGAGCGGCGTCCACACCACGTTCTCGATGTCCACGCTGCCGTTCTCGCCTCGGACGAAGTCGCAGCTCAGCATGCCCTCGAGCTCGTTTTTGGGCTGCGGGGACTCGTGGCGGCTGAGGAAGTTCCCGAGCGAGTACGCAACGAGTGTGCGGTGGCCGTCCTTGCCGTTGAGCCAGGTCATGGGACCGATGACGTGCGGGTGGGAACCGAGCACGACGTCCACGCCAAGGTCGGCGAGGTACTGCGCGTACTCGGTCTGGTAGTCGTCTGCCTCCATGAGGTTCTCGGTGCCCCAGTGCATGGCCACGAGCACGACGTCGGCCTGCTCGCGCGCTCGCGAGACGTCCGCCGCGATGCGATTCTTGTCGATGAAGTTGACGGCGTAGCTGGGCAGGTCGGAGGCCTCGTAGCCGTTGACGCCGTAGGTGTAGTCCAAAAGCGCGAACGTGATCCCGTTTCGCTCGATTGTGGCGATCCGGCTCGCGTCTGCCTCGGAGGAGGCGGTGCCGGTGAAGACGACGTTCTTTTTCTTCCACAAGGCGCAGGAGTGGTCGTTCGCGCCGAAGTAGCCCCAGTCGTAGCTGTGGTTGGAGGCGGAGCCCACGAGGTCGAAGCCGGTGGCAACGAGGGCGTCGGCCATGGCGTCGGTCGTGTTGAAGGAGGGGTAGCCCGCAGGCCCGATATCGTCCCCGCCGCAGTGGGTCTCCTCCTTGACGTAGGCGAGGTCGGCGGACTCGATGTAGCCCTTGATCGGCTCGTAGATGGCGGTGTAGTCGTAGATGCCGTCGCCCGTCGTGCCGGCCTGTGCGTCGGCCCAGGCGCCGATGCGATCCTCGGGGAGGTTGTCGCCGACGGCCACGAAGTGAACGCGGCCGGAGGCGGGCTCGGCGGCCGCGCCGGCGTCGTCGGCGGTGCTGGGCGCAGTCTTGGGGATGCATGAAACGACGATGCCCACGAGGGCAAACATCGCGATCGCGCACATGATCAGGAACACGGGCGCGGGGCGGCGCTGGCTGGGCCGGGGCTCAACGTTGCCGACGCGGTGGCGGGACCGCGCGCTGGGGCGCTTGGCTGCGGTCCGGTGGGCGGCGTGCCCGGGATGTTTGGCCGCGGGGCGTGTGGCGGCGCCGGTCCGCGGCGTGCCGCCGCGAGGGGTCCCGCGACGCGGCGATCCTTTGGGGTTGCGCGGGAAATCGGGGACGTCGGGCATGGCTGCTCCTTGGCTTCGCGTGAGATGAGCAGAGTATATGCGCGCCCGCCGTGCCTTTGACCTGCGTATCTGCGAGCGGGTTCGCCTCCTCGGTAAGGAGCCGCCGCGCGCAGGAACCGCAAGTCCCAGCTCCGCCCGCGTACGGCCCGCGAAGGAATCGCCAGTTCCAGCTCTGCGAGTGCCCTTCTTGCTAAGAAACCCCGGGTTCCAGCCTGAACTGCGTCCCAAAACTTGGACTCGATAAATAAGGACCTAGGCGGCCATGGACCGGAGCCGGAAC
>CAKUIF010000021.1 GCA_934660915.1 uncultured Olsenella sp.
CCTGCCCGCCAGAATCTGCATTGCACCTGAAAGCATTCGATATTCGGCTCCCAAATGCAACAACTAGAAGATAGGAGTCACTCCATGGCGGAATACATACTCAAAGGCGGCGTAACGCTCACAGACGCCCAAGTTGAGGAGCTTGCGCTCAAAGCCGAGCAGGGCGATTACCCCGGCAGTCCCGGAGCATGGGTGATCCGCCCCCAAGGTCGGCCGGTCCAGTTTGCCGAGGACCTTGTCACGGTCACGCTGCGCGTCCCCGCCTCCATGCGCGACGCGTTGGACCAGAAGGCCCGCGCGGAGGGAAAGACCCGCAGCCAGTTCCTGCGCCAGGCGATCGCGCAGGCCATAGCCTGACGCGGCCGGCGGCGCGCGCAGCCGACAGGCCCCCGAACCGACCAATCGTGTCCCTCTTTGCGCAAATCGTGTCGCGCCGTAAGCGGCGGGCGAACCTTCGCCCTACCATCAAAACCGTACGGATAATTGCGCGAAGGGACACCTATGAAACACGCAGACATCATCGCTCAGCTCACGCTTGAGGAGAAGTGCAAGCTCCTCCAGGGCAAGACGACCTTCGGCAGCTGGCCGCTGCCCGACAAGGGCATCCCCGCGCTCGAGTTCTCCGACGGCCCCAGCGGCGTGCGCCACCAGGCGGGCGAGGCCGACCACCTGGGCCTCAACGGCTCCATGCCGGCAACCTGCTTCCCCACCGCCGTCACGGTGGCCAACACCTGGGACGAGGAGCTGGGCGAGCGCATCGGCGCCGCCATGGCCGAGGAGGCCGCCACGCAGGGCGTTCACGTGCTGCTTGGCCCCGGCCTGTGCATCAAGCGCAACCCGCTGTGCGGCCGCAACTTCGAGTACTTCTCCGAAGACCCCTACCTCGCGGGCAAGATGGCCGCCGCCTACGTGCGCGGCATCCAGTCCGAGGGCGTCGGCGCCTGCCCCAAGCACTTCGCGGTGAACTCCCAGGAGACCCGTCGCCAGGCGTCCGACTCCGTCGTCGACGAGCGCACGCTGCGCGAGATCTACCTCACCGGCTTCGAGATCGTGACCCGCGAGTCCGCGCCCAAGAGCATCATGAGCTCCTATAACCTCGTCAACGGCGTCTACGCCAACGAGAACGAGCACCTGCTCGGCGAGATCCTGCGCGACGAGTGGGGCTTCGACGGCGCCGTCGTCACCGACTGGGGCGGCTCGAACGACCACGCCGCGGGCGTGGCCGCCGGCTCCACCTTCGAGATGCCTGCCCCCGGCCTCGCGTCAGTCCGCGAGCTCGTGGCCGCCGTCCGCGAGGGCCGCATCTCCGAGTCCGACATCGACGAGCGCGCCGACGAGGCCATCGAGCTCGTGCTCTCCACGCGCAAGGCGGTCGAGGACGCCGCCTCTTCCTTCGACGTCGGCGCCCACCACGCCCTCGCGCGCCAGGCCGCGGCGGAGGGCTGCGTCCTGCTGAAGAACGACGCGCCGGCCGCTGGTGCCTCTCCCCTGCTTCCTCTTCCCGCCGCCACCAAGGTCGCCCTCATCGGCGACTTCGCCAAGACCCCGCGCTACCAGGGCGCCGGCAGCTCCGCCGTCAACTCCACGAAGGTCGACTCACTGCTCGACACGATCGACGGAAGCGGCCTTGCGCTCGTGGGCTACGAGCCCGGCTTCGAGCGCCACGGCGGAAGCAACGACTCCAAGCGCGACGCCGCCCTCGACCTCGCCGGCAAGGCCGACGTCGTCATCCTGGCCCTCGCGCTCGACGAGATCGCGGAGTCCGAGGGCGCCGAGCGCCCGACCATGCGCATGAACCAGAACCAGGTCGAGCTCCTCGAGGCCATCGTGGAGAAGAACCGCAACGTCGTCGTCCTTCTTTCCGCCGGCTCCTGCGTCGAGTCCGCCTGGATGGAGAAGGCCCCGGCCGTCCTCTACTGCGCGCTCGGCGGCCAGGCCGGCGCGGGCGCCGCGCTCGACGTGGTCACCGGCAAGGCCTGCCCCTCCGGCAAGCTCACCGAGACCTGGCCCGTAAGGTGGGAGGACGTCCCGTCTTCTGCCGCCTATCCCTCCGACGAGAAGCAGGCCCAGTACCGCGAGGGCATCTACGTCGGCTACCGCTACTTCGACACCGCCGGAAAGGCCGTCGCCTTCCCGTTCGGCTACGGCCTCTCGTACACCACCTTCGCCTACTCCGACATGAAGGCGACCGCCGAGGGCGCCACGTTCACCGTGACCAACACCGGCTCCGTCGCCGGCACCGAGGTCGCGCAGCTCTACGTCTCCAAGCCCGGCAGCCAGATCTTCCGCGCCGAGCAGGAGCTCAAGGGCTTCGCGCGCGTCGAGCTCGCCCCCGGCGAGTCCAAGACCGTGACCATCGCGCTTGACGACAAGGCGTTCCGCTACTTCAACACCCGCTCCAACGCCTGGGAGGTCGAGCCCGGCGCCTACGAGCTGCGCATCGGCGCGAGCAGCCGCGACATCCGCCTTACGGCCACGGTCGAGGTCGAGGGCACCGACGCCCCCAACCCCTACGAGGGCCGCGACGTGTCCGTCTACGAGTCCGCCGACGTCCTGTGCGTGAGCGACGCCTCCTTCGAGGCGCTCCTGGGCCACGCCGTCCCCGACGAGGGCCCGGCCATCAGCCGCAACATGTGCTTCCGCGACCTCAACCACGGCCGCTCCCCGCTCTTCTGGCTCGTGTGGGCCGTCCTCAAGGCCATGAAAATGAGCGCCGACAAGTCCGGCCAGCCCAACCTCAACGTCCTCTTTATCTGGAACATGCCGCTGCGCGCCCTCGCGAAGATGACCAACGGCATGGTCAACATGCGCATGGTCGACGCCCTCGTCATGGAGATCCGTGGATTCTGGATCATCGGCATCCTCCGCTTCCTCGTCGAGTTCGTCGTCAACCTTGTCCAGAACGCCACGTCCAAGTAGTCACCAGAAAGGAAACAGATCATGAGCTTTAAGACATGGACCGAGGAGCACCAGGCGATCTGGGAGTTCATCAAGTTCAACGTGCTGTCCAACATCTCGACTATCACGCGCCTCGTGTGCGCAGCGGGCGGCGCGGCGCTCTTTGTCAACACGATGCAGCTCACGCAGCCGTTCCAGTTCCTCATCTTCAACTACACCGACCCGGGCTCCAACGGCCTCGGCGGCTTCCTCACCTTCCTCGTGGCTGAGGTCATGGCGCAGGTCGTCAACTTCTTCGTCCAGATGAAGTGGGTCTTCAAGTCCGAGGGCGGCTACGGCGACGCCGCATGGAAGTACGCAATCCTCGCCGTGCTCATCGTGGTCGTCAACCTCGTGCTCCCCGGCTACGTGACGAGCTTCTGCCAGGGCACCTTCGGCATGGACGCTGCGCTCGCGAGCACCATCGCTTCTGTGGTCAACACCCTGCTCGCCGTCATCGTGAGCTTCCCGCTCCTCAAGTTCTGGATCACCAAGTAAGAAGGGCGTGCCGCCCGGCGGTGCTGGCGCTGCGAGCGCGCTGCGATTATCGGCGCTGTGGCACGGTTTGCCGGCAATATGTTGTGTTTGAGGCCGCTGTGGCAGGGATTTCCTGCCACAGCGGCCTCTTTTGCAACGCTTGTTTCAACACGCTCGTCATTGTGTCAGGTCTAGACAGCAGTTTGGTCACTCCAAACTCGAACTGCAGAATCCCTAGGCCATGAAATTGATGAAAGCCGAGTTCGTGGCTGTTGAGGATTGATCATCCTCAGACGCAGCTGTTTTGGTTGCCATGGCTTGATAGCAACCGTTTTGGTTGCTATGGCTTGATAGCAACCGTTTTGGTTGCTATGGCTTGATAGCAACCGT